>NZ_JAHKJW010000023.1 GCF_019710745.1 Streptomyces beigongshangae | reverse complement strand
GGTGACCGGGCCCGGACGGGCGGCCTGCGCCGGGGAGGGCGCGGCCGGCCTGGCGGGCGAGGCCTTGCGCGGGGCGGGCCTGCCGCCGCCGCTGCCCTGCTGGAGGGCGTCGGTCAGTTTGCGTACTACAGGCGCCTCGATCGTCGAGGACGCCGAACGGACGAATTCACCGAGTTCCTGGAGCTTGGCCATGACGACCTTGCTCTCCACTCCGAACTCCTTGGCGAGTTCGTATACCCGGACCTTAGCCACTTCGCTCCTTTTAGGTCCGGGTTGCGTCCGGACCGTCGCTACTTCATGGGCGTACTCATCGCGTGCTCATCGAGTGCTCATCGCAATCTCGACCTACTTCCAACTCGCGGGGTACCAGGGCCGCACGGGGTTCCGCGCGGCTCTCCTTACGGTGTTGCCTGCTCGGCAACTGTCTGCCGCTCGACGTGATGGCGCAACGCCTTTGTGTCGAGCGGCCCCGGGACACGCAGCGCCCGCGGGAACGCCCGGCGGCGGACCGCCAGGTCGATGCAGACCAGGGCGGGGTGTACATACGCACCCCGGCCGGGCAGCGTACCGCGAGGATCGGGGACGCAGTCGACCCCGGCCGCCACGGTGCGCAGCAGATCGGTCTTGGCCGCCCGCTTCCGGCACCCCACACAGGTGCGTTCAGGGCATGCTCCGGCATGCGTCCGGCCAGACACTTCTAAGTCTACCTCCCTGCACCGACCTCACCCCTTTGGGGCAAGTATCGAACAGTTGCCGCGCATAAAACTGTCGTGATCCACACCACCCGCGGCTTGGATCCGTTCCCCGGTCAGTCCGCGTCGCGGCCGCCGGGCCGGTCGCCGCCCTGGTCACCCGTCTGCTCGGTGTCGGGGCGGATGTCGATGCGCCAGCCGGTCAGCCGGGCGGCGAGCCGGGCGTTCTGCCCTTCCTTGCCGATCGCCAGCGACAGCTGGTAGTCCGGGACCGTCACGCGCGCGGAGCGGGCCGCGAGGTCCACGACCTCGACCTTGGAGACCCGGGCCGGGGAGAGCGCGTTGCCCACCATGTCCGCGGGGTCGTCCGACCAGTCGACGATGTCGATCTTCTCACCGTTCAGCTCGGCCATGACGTTGCGCACACGCCCGCCCATGGGGCCGATGCAGGCGCCCTTGGCGTTCAGCCCCGACCGGGTGGACCGGACGGCGATCTTCGTGCGGTGGCCGGCCTCACGGGCGATGGCCGCGATCTCGACGGATCCGTCGGCGATCTCCGGCACCTCCAGGGCGAAGAGCTTCTTCACCAGGCTGGGGTGCGTGCGGGAGAGCGTCACGGACGGACCGCGTACCCCCTTCGCCACCCGTACGACGTACGACCGCAGCCGCATGCCGTGCTGGTACGACTCGCCCGGGACCTGCTCCTGCACGGGCAGGATGGCCTCCAGCTTGCCGATGTCGACCAGCACGTTCTTCGGGTCGCGGCCCTGCTGGACCACACCGGTGACGATGTCGCCCTCGCGGCCCGCGTACTCGCCGAGCGTCGCGTCGTCCTCCGCGTCCCGCAGGCGCTGCAGGATGACCTGCTTGGCGGTGGTCGCGGCGATCCGGCCGAAGTCCGACGGCGTGTCGTCGAACTCGCGCGCCTCCTGCCCCTCCTCCAGGTCGGCCGGGTCCTCCTTCGCCCACACGGTCACGTGGCCGGTCTCCCGGTCGAGCTTCACGCGCGCGTGGCGGCGGCTTCCCTCGGTGCGGTGGTAGGCGATGAGGAGGGCCGACTCGATCGCCTCGACCAGCAGGTCGAAGGAGATCTCCTTCTCCCGCACCAGACCCCGCAGGGCACTCATGTCGATGTCCACGGCTACGCCTCCTCTTCTTGGTCCATGGCGGCGTTCCCGTCCACGTCACCACTCTTGTCGTTCGTGTCGTTCGTGTCGTTCCTGCGGTTGAACTCGACCTGGACGCGCGCCTTGGCGACGTCCTCGAAGGCGAGCCTCCTGGCGGTGGGTCTGCGCCCCTTCACGCCGGGCACCTCGACGTCCGTACCCCCGTCGTCGACCGTGATGATCCTCGCGACGAGTTCGTCACCATCCCTCAGCCGGAACTTCACGAGGCGGCCGGTGGCACGTACGTAGTGGCGGTGTTCCGTCAGCTCGCGCTCGGCGCCGGGCGTCCCGACCTCCAGGGTGTACTCGCCCTCGCCCATGGCGTCGGTCTCGTCGAGCCTCGCCGAGAGCGCGCGGCTCACATCGGCGATCGCGTCGAGGTCCGCTCCCCCGTCGGAGTCGACGACGACACGCAGCACGCGCTTACGCCCGACCGAGTCCACTTCGATCTCTTCGAGATCGAGTCCCTGCGAGCTGACGAGCGGTTCCAGGAGCTCTCGCAGCCTGTCGCTCTGGGTGGTGCTCATCCGGGTGACTCCTCGGCCGCGTGTGCTGTTGTGGGTAGGTCGCGTGTCAGGTCAAAGGGTATCCGGTCGCGGGGGGTGTTGCCGTCCACCGGGACCCGCCCGGCGGCGGGGCGGCGCCGCTGGTGGGCGCCGGGGCGGCACACGGGTACCGTGATCAAGGGCCTGCCGCCCGCTTCCGTCCGTACGAGCCCTGACGAGGACGTCTGCCGTGCCGTTCACCCTGCCGTCGCGCACCCCTGCGGGCCCGCGCCGAAGGAGCCTGCTCGCCGGGGCCGCGGGCGCGGGTGCCGCGCTGCTCGCCGGCTGTTCCGGCACCGATTCCCCCTCCGGGACCGACGAGGACGCGGCCGCCGCCTCGCGGGCACGCGCGCGTGCGGCCCGTGACAGCGAGCGGCTCGCGGAGCGGTACGAGGCCGTGCTCGCCGCGCATCCCGCGCTGGGCGACCGGCTGTCACCGCTGCTGGCTGAGGTCGTACGGCACGCCGAGGCGTTCCGCGGCGGCGGACCGGCCCCGGACTCGGCGTCGGCGACCCCCGCCGCCGACGCCGCCGACCCCTCGGAGGGATCCTCCGCGGAGCCGTCCGCGAGCGCCTCGCCGTCCTCCTCCCCCAAGACGCCCGAGGCGCCCGAGGTCCCCGAGGTGCCGGCGACGCGGAAGGAGGCCCTGAGCGCCCTCGCCGCGGCCGAGCGGGAGCTGACGGACCGGCGCACGAAGGCGCTGGCCGACGTACCGGGCGAGCTGGCCCGGCTGCTGGCCTCGGTGGCCGCGGCCGGTGCGGGGCACGCCTTCTTGCTGACGGAGGACGAGAAGTGAGCGGTTCCGGCGGGGCGGGAGCAGCGGAGCGGGTCCGCGCGGCACGGGCGGAGGCGTCGGCGGAGCTGACGGCCGCGCAGGCCGCGCTCGGGGCCGAGCACGCCGCCGTGTACGGCTACGGCGTCGTGGGCGGCCGGGTCCGCGAGGAGCGGCGGGCCGAGGCGCGGGCCGCCCACGACGCGCACCGGGCGCGCCGGGACGAGCTGGCGCGGACCGTGCGGGACCTGGGCGGGAGGCCCGAGCCGGCGGCGGCCGCGTACGCGCTGCCGTTCCCGGTGACGGACCCGGAGTCGGCCGTGCGGTTCGCCGCCGAGCTGGAGGACCGGGTGGCCGGGGTCTACTCGGATCTCGTGCGGGCCGCCGGGGGCGAGCGGCGGCACGCGGCGGCGCAGGCCCTGCGGGAGGCAGCGGTGCGGGCGGTGCGCTGGCGCGGCGGGAGCGTAGCCTTCCCTGGTCTCGCCGAGCGGTCGGCCACCACCACCGCGCCGGCGGCACCGACCTCGTGACGCGTCCAGGGAGCCAGGGAAGGGAACGACTCGCGCATGCCTTTCGAACCGCCGCCGCGTCTGGTCAGGGCGCTGGGAGAGACGGCGCCGAGCGGTGACGACTGGCTGGAGAAGCTGCCCCGGACGGCCGAACAGGCCCTCGTGGAGCGCGAGTCGGCCGTGGAGCGTGTGCAGGTCCCCGGCGGGCGCAGCAGTCTGGTGATCCTGGTCCGGTTGCCGGACGGCACCCCCGCCGTGCTGAAGCTGGCACCGCGCCGGGCCCGTCCGAAGAGCGAGCGGGCCGCGCTGGCGCACTGGGACGGCCGGGGCGCGGTACGCCTCCTGGAGCCGGCCGGCGCCGAGGGCGTCCTGCTCCTGGAACGGCTGCATCCGGATGTGTCCGTGCGGTCGCTGCCGGAGGCCAGGTCGATGCTGGAGGCGGCGGGGACGCTGCGCAGGCTCTGGGTCGAGCCGCCCGCGGACCATGTCTTCGAGACCGTGGCCGAGCGCACCGGCAGACAGGCCGCGGCGATGCGGGCGGACGCCGGCGCGGGCGCCGACCCGCAGGCGGCGGCGCTGGTCGACGCGGCCCTCGCGGTGCGCGGGGAGCTGCTGGCGGACCCGCCGCAGACCCGTCTGCTGCACGGCACCTTCCGGCAGAGCAAGGTCCTGGCCGGCGGGCGCAGCCCCTGGCTGGCCGTCGGGCCCGACCCCGTGGTCGGCGAGTGCGCCTTCGACCTGGCCCGGCTGGTCCGCGACCGGGTGGAGGACCTGATCGCCTCCCCGTCCGGGGCCGTCACCACCCGCAGGCGGGTGAAGCGGCTCGCGGAGTCCCTGGACCTCGATCAGGAGCGGCTGCGCGGCTGGACGCTGTTCCGGGCCGTGGAGTCGGGTGTGCGGGCCCGGCGCGTGGGCCGGCCGCGCGACGCCGACCTGCTGCTGGAGTTCGCCTCCTGGCTGTAGGCCCGGGGCCGGCCGTCCGGTGACGGCCGGCCCCGGGGCCCGGACTACTTCGCCGTGAGGCGGGCGAGGGCCTCGTCCACCGTCAGCTCCTCGCGCTCCCCGGTACGGCGGTCCTTCAGCTCCAGGACGCCCTCGGCCGAACGCCGGCCGGCCACCAGGATCTTCGGTACGCCGATGAGCTCGGCGTCGGTGAACTTCACCCCGGGCGAGACCCCCGCGCGGTCGTCCACGAGCACCCGTACGCCCGCGTCGCCCAGCCGCTGCGAGACGTCCAGTGCCAGTTCGGTCTGGAGGGCCTTGCCCGCCGCGACGACGTGGACGTCGGCCGGGGCGATCTCTGCGGGCCAGACCAGGCCCTGCTCGTCGGCGTGCTGCTCGGCGAGCGCGGCGACCGCGCGCGAGACGCCGATACCGTACGAGCCCATGGTGACGCGGACCGGCTTGCCCTGCTGTCCGAGCACGTCGAGCTGGAGGGCGTCGGCGTACTTGCGGCCGAGCTGGAAGATGTGGCCGATCTCGATGGCGCGGTCCAGCTTGAGGCCGGTGCCGCAGACGGGGCAGGGGTCGCCCTCCTGCACGACGACCGCGTCGACGTACGCGTCGACCTCGAAGTCACGGCCCGCGACGACGTTCCTCGCGTGCACGCCCTCCTTGTTGGCGCCGGTGATCCAGGCGGTGCCGGGGGCGACGCGCGGGTCGGCGAGGTAGCGGACCTTCTCCAGTCCCTGCGGGCCGACGTAGCCGCGGACGAGGTCGTCGCGGCCCGTGAAGTCCTCGGCCGTGACGAGTTCGACGGCGGCGGGGGCGAAGTGCGCCGCCACCTTGTCCATGTCGACCTCACGGTCGCCGGGCACGCCGATCGCCACGATCTCGCCGTCCACCTTGACGAGCAGGTTCTTCAGGGTGGCGGAGGCCGGTACCTCCAGGTGCGCGGCGAGCGTCTCGATGGTCGGGGTGTCGGGGGTGGGGATCTCCTCCAGGGCGGAGGTCCCGGCCGCGTCGACGGGCTTCAGCGGGTGGGTGATCGCCTCGGTGTTGGCGGCGTAGTCGCAGTTCGGGCAGTCGGCGAAGGTGTCCTCGCCGGCGGCGGCCGGGGCGAGGAACTCCTCGGACCTGGAGCCGCCCATGGCGCCCGCGGTGGCCGCGCAGATGCGGTAGTCCAGACCGAGGCGCGCGAAGATCTTCCGGTACGCCTCGCGGTGCAGGGCGTACGACTCGGCCAGGCCCTCGTCCGCCGTGTCGAAGGAGTACGAGTCCTTCATCAGGAACTCGCGGCCGCGCAGGATGCCGGCGCGCGGGCGGGCCTCGTCGCGGTACTTGTTCTGGATCTGGTAGAGGATCACGGGCAGGTCCTTGTAGGACGTGCACTGGTCCTTGACCAGGAGGGTGAAGATCTCCTCGTGCGTCGGGCCGAGGAGGTAGTCGCCGCCCTTGCGGTCGTTCAGGCGGAACAGTTCGGGGCCGTACTCCTCCCAGCGTCCGGTCGCCTCGTAGGGCTCCTTCGGAAGCAGGGCGGGGAGGGTGACCTCCTGGGCGCCGATGGCGTCCATCTCCTCGCGGACGACCCGCTCCACGTTGGCCAGCACCTTCTTGCCCAGCGGCAGCCAGGACCACAGGCCGGCGGCCGTGCGGCGGACGTAGCCGGCGCGCACCAGCAGCTTGTGGCTGAGCACCTCGGCGTCCGCCGGGTCGTCACGCAGTGTCTTGACCATCAAACGGGACATGCGCTGGACCTGGGCCATGGTTCTCGACTCCTGCTGCGTATAGGTGATGGCTAGGAGGTTAGCCCGGTGTCCGGCGTCGCCGGAAATCCGTTTCGGTGATGTCGGCGAGGTCGGCGGGGACCTCGTCAGCGGCGGCGCAGGGGCAGCGGGGCGCCCATCACCGCGTACGGCTTGGGCGCGCTGGGGAACAGGACCCGTACGGCCAGGTCCTGGTAGCCGAGCGAGCGGTACAGCCCGCGGGCGGGGCTCTCCGTGTCGATGGCCGACAGGATCGAGCGCGGTTCGGCGGCGCCGTCCGTGATGGTGGTGATGAGGGCGCGGCCGGCCCCGCGGTTCTGGAAGTCCGGGTGGACGTGCAGTTCGGTGATCACGAAGGAGTCGTCGAGCCAGTCCTCGTGCCCCTGGGCACGCAGGCAGGGCTCGACGACGGTGGACCACCAGTGCGCGCGGTCGTTGGGCATGCCGTAGACGAAGCCCGCGAGCCGGCCGTCGGCGGTGGTGGCGCCGAACGCGCGGGCGCCGGGGTAGGTGAGGTGCCGCAGCACGATCTGGCGCCGTACGGCGACCTCGTCCGCGCCGAGTCCGAAGGCGACGGCCTGGACGTTCAGCGCCTCGTCGACGCGGGCCGACAGGTCCAGGGGGCCGATGACGATGTCGTCGGGGGTGGGCGGGCCCTGACCGGGCTGACCGGGGAAGCGCAGCATGACCGGAGACTACCCGGGTGTCTGCACTGCTCGGGCTGCGCGGGCCGTGGTTTCGTCCGGTGCGGGTCCGATGTGGCCGACCGCGCGGCTCCCCGGGCCCTGGAGGGGTCCGGGCCCCTCAGAACAGGACGCTCATGAACGCGCCGGTCTCCTGGAAGCCGACCCGCCGGTACGTCGCCCGGGCAGGTGTGTTGAAGTCGTTGACGTAGAGGCTGACCAGGGGGGCCACGTCGGCGAGGGCGTAGCGCAGGACGGCCGCCATGCCGGGGGCCGCGAAGCCCCGGCCGCGGTACTCGGGGGCGACCCAGACCCCCTGGATCTGGCAGGCCCGCGGGGTGGCGGCGCCGATCTCCGCCTTGAAGACGACCCGGCCGTCGCCGTCGACGCGGGCGAACGAGCGCCCGGAGCCGACGAGTTCGGCGACCCGTGCCTGGTAGAGCAGGCCGCCGTCGCCCGCGAGCGGGGAGACGCCGACCTCCTCCGTGAACATCGCCACGCACGCCGGCATGATCGTCTCCATCTCGTCCTTGCGGATGCGGCGGACGTACGGATCCGGGGTGAGGCCGGCGGGCAGCCGGTCGGCGACCATCAGGGGCTGGTGCGGCCTGACCTCGCGTGCGGGGCCCCAGCTGGGTTCGAGGAGGCGCCAGAGCAGGGACGTGGCCTCGGCGGGGCCCACGATGGAGGAGCAGCGGCGGCCCGCCCTGCGGGCGCGGTCCGCGAAGGCCCGGACGGCCCGGGGGGTGGCGCAGATCGGGACGAGGTTGGCACCGGCGTAGCAGAGGGACGTCAGCATGCCGTCCTCGTACCAGCCCCACATCTCGCCGCCGAGGCGCCAGGGGTCCAGGCCCGCCACCTGGACGCGGGAGGTGACGAAGGCGTTCGCCACCGGCTCGCGGTCGAGGACGGCGAGCGCGGCGTCCAGGTCGCCCGGGTCGAGGACCCTGGTGGTCGTCTGCGTCAACACGTACGGGGCCTTCACCATCAGATCTGCTGGTTCCCGCACTGTACCTGCCGGGTCCCGCCCCTGCCGTCCCCGGGGCTGTGCCCCGGGGTCCCGAGGCGCGGCACCGGCGTCGTGCGGCTCCGCCGCACGGGCGCGGCCCGGGGGCACCTCCCGGCCGGAGGCGGGGGACCTCCGCGCCCCCGCAGGCCGGACCCGTCAGCCGGCGACCGAGACGGACGGTTCCCCGGAGGGGATCCCGTCGGCCTCCATCTGCTCCGCGATCTTCATCGCCTCGTCGATCAGGGTCTCCACGATCTTCGACTCCGGGACCGTCTTGATGACCTCGCCCTTGACGAAGATCTGGCCCTTGCCGTTGCCGGAGGCGACGCCGAGGTCGGCCTCGCGGGCCTCGCCCGGACCGTTCACCACGCAGCCCATGACCGCGACGCGCAGCGGCACTTCCATGCCCTCCAGGCCCGCGGTGACCTCCTCGGCGAGCTTGTAGACGTCGACCTGGGCGCGTCCGCAGGACGGGCACGAGACGATCTCCAGGCGGCGCTGCTTGAGGTTCAGCGACTCCAGGATCTGCATCCCGACCTTGATCTCCTCGACCGGCGGGGCGGAGAGGGAGACCCGGATGGTGTCGCCGATGCCCTCGCTGAGCAGCGCCCCGAAGGCGACCGCCGACTTGATCGTGCCCTGGAAGGCGGGGCCCGCCTCGGTCACGCCGAGGTGCAGCGGGTAGTCGCAGGCGGCGGCGAGCTGCCGGTAGGCGTTGACCATGACCACGGGGTCGTTGTGCTTGACCGAGATCTTGATGTCCCGGAAGTCGTGCTCCTCGAAGAGCGACGCCTCCCACAGCGCCGACTCCACCAGCGCCTCGGGCGTCGCCTTGCCGTACTTCTGGAGGAGGCGCTTGTCGAGGGAGCCGGCGTTGACCCCGATGCGGATCGGCGTACCGGTGTCCTTGGCGGCCCGCGCGATCTCCTTGACCTGGTCGTCGAACTGCTTGATGTTGCCGGGGTTCACCCGCACCGCGGCGCAGCCGGCGTCGATCGCGGCGAACACGTACTTCGGCTGGAAGTGGATGTCGGCGATGACCGGGATCTGCGACTTGCGGGCGATGGTGGCGAGCGCGTCGGCGTCGTCCTGCGTGGGGCAGGCGACGCGGACGATCTGGCAGCCGGACGCGGTCAGCTCGGCGATCTGCTGGAGCGTGGCACCGATGTCCGACGTACGCGTCGTCGTCATCGACTGCACCGAGACGGGCGCGTCTCCCCCCACGGCCACGGTCCCGACCTGGATCTTGCGGCTCTTGCGGCGCTCGGCGAGCTTGGTCGGAACGGACGGCATGCCGAGTGAAATCGCGGTCATCTGCTGTGCAACCCCAAGGTAAGGATTCGGTCGGTCCTGAAAGCTGACGGGCTCCAGTCACCGAGATTACGGCAACCACGAAGACAGGAGCACATTCCCCGGGTACGAGCACTCGATGGGGGACGGCCGGACACGTATCGTGTCCGGCCGCGGCCAACCGGGTATGACTAGGAGATGCGGACGGGGTTAACGACGTCCGCGATCAGCACCAGGATCGTGAAGCAGATGAAGATCCCGGCCACCACGTACGCGACGGGCATCAGCTTCGCCACGTCGAACGGGCCCGGGTCCGGGCGCCGCAGCACCTTCGCGGCGTTGCGCCGCAGCGACTCCCACAGGGCGCCCGCGATGTGCCCGCCGTCGAGGGGCAGCAGCGGGAGCATGTTGAACAGGAACAGGGAGAGGTTGAAGCCCGCGACGAGGAACAGCATCATCGCGATCTGGTTCTCCGGCGGGATGTCCAGCGTGAAGACCTCGCCGCCGACGCGCGCCGCGCCGACCACGCCCATCGGGGAGTCCGCCTCGCGTTCGCCGTCGCCGAAGGCCGCGTCCCACAGGGCGGGGACCTTGGAGGGCAGGGCGATCAGCGACTCCACGCCGTTCTGCATCATGTCGCCCATGCGGTCCACGGACTGCCCGAACGACTGCTGGACGATGCCGGAGGCGGGGGTGAAGCCGAGGAAGCCGGCGTACACGTACTTGCCCTCGACGTAACCGCCGTCGCCGTCGGACTCGCTGACCTGGTTGCGGATGAGGTGGGCGGAGAGGTCCAGCCGCCTGCCGTCGCGCTCGACGGTCAGCGTGACGTCCTTGCCGGGGTTGGCGCGGATGTCGGACTGGAGGGCGGACCAGTCGGTCACCTTCTCGCCGTCGAACGCGACGATCTCGTCACCGCCCCGGAGGCCGGCCGCCTTGGCGGGTGCGGGCGTGTCGCCCGCCCGGCACTCGGACCGGGCCTCGCTCTGCTCGATGACGCAGTCGGAGACCTTGCCGACCGTGGTGGTCTGGGTCTGGACGCCGAAGCTCATCATCACGCCGAGGAAGATCACGACGGCCAGGATCAGGTTCATGAAGGGGCCGGCGAACATCACGACGACGCGCTTCCACGGCTTGCGCGTGTAGAAGAGCCGCTTCTCGTCGCCGGGCTGCAGCTCCTCGAACGACTGCGCCCTGGCGTCCTCGATCATGCCGCGCCACGGGGAGGTGGAGCGGGCCTCCAGCCGGCCGTCCGGGCCGGGCGGGAACATCCCGATCATGCGGATGTAGCCGCCGAGCGGGATCGCCTTGATCCCGTACTCCGTCTCCCCCTTCCTGCGCGAGAAGATCGTCGGGCCGAAGCCGACCATGTACTGCGGCACGCGGATGCCGAACAGCTTGGCCGTGGAGAGGTGCCCCAGCTCGTGCCAGGCGATCGAGAAGAGCAGGCCGACCGCGAAGACGACTATGCCGAGGATCATCATCAGGGTCGTCATGCACGGGCCTCCGCCGTCGTCATGGCTGTCGTGTGGGCCTTCGTCCGGGCTGTCGCCCGTGCTGTCAGTTCACGGGCCCGGGCGCGGGCCCAGGTCTCCGCTTCGAGGACGTCCGCGACGGTGAGCGAGGTTCCCGTACGGGGGGTGCCGTGCTCGGCGACGACCTCCGTGACGGTCTCCATGATCCCGTTGAACGGCAGCGTGCCGTTCAGGAACGCGTCCACGCATTCCTCGTTGGCGGCATTGAACACCGCCGGGGCCGTGCCCGCGAGCTCCCCGACGTGCCGGGCGAGCCCCACCGACGGGAACGCGTCGTCGTCGAGGGGGAAGAACTCCCAGCTCGACGCCTTCGTCCAGTCGAAGGCGGGCGCCGCGCCCGGGACGCGCCCGGGCCAGCCCAGACCTATGGCGATCGGCCCCCGCATGTCGGGGGGCGTCGCCTGGGCCATCGTCGATCCGTCCGTGAACTCCACCATCGAGTGGACATACGACTGCGGGTGCACGACCACCTCAATGCGGTCGAAGGAAATGTCGTAGAGGAGGTGCGCCTCGATGACTTCGAGGCCCTTGTTGACGAGGGTCGCGGAGTTGACGGTGATGACCGGTCCCATGGCCCAGGTGGGGTGCGCGAGGGCGTCCTCGGGGGTGACGTCTGCCAGCTCGGCCTTCGTACGTCCTCTGAAGGGGCCGCCGGAGGCGGTGACGACGAGCTTGCGTACGTCGGCCCTGGTGCCGGCGGCCAGCGCCTGGAACAGGGCGGCGTGCTCGGAGTCCACGGGGATGATCTGGCCCGGCGCGGCCAGTGCCTTCACCAGGGGGCCGCCGACGATGAGCGACTCCTTGTTGGCGAGCGCGAGGGTGCGGCCCGCCTCCAGGGCGGCGAGGGTGGGGGCGAGGCCGATGGAGCCGGTGATGCCGTTCAGGACGGTGTGGCCCTCGGAGGCGGCGAGGTGGGTGGCGGCGTCCGGTCCGGCCAGCAGTTCGGGCAGCGGCTCCCCTGCTCCGTACCGCGTGGTCAGGGCCTCGCGCAGTGCCGGTACGGCGTCCTCGCGCGCCACGGCCACGGTCCGCACGCGGAGCCGGTGCGCCTGTTCGGCGAGCAGCTCCACCCGTCCGCCGGCCGCGGAGAGCCCGGTGACCCGGAACCGGTCGGGGTTGCGCAGCACGAGGTCGATGGCCTGGGTGCCGATCGATCCGGTGGAGCCGAGGATCACGACGTCCCGGCTTCCGGTCACGGGATCGAAGACGAGATGCGGATCGGCGAGGGGGGCTGGACTGTCGGTCATCCCCCCATTGTCGCCGCAACCGCACGGCAGAGGGACAGGGGCGTCCGGCCCGTGTCCCCATGAGGGGCAGGGGCCGCCCACGAGGGGCGCGAAGCGCACTGAGGGGCGCGGAGAACTGCGCGACAAGCCCCCACCACCCCGCAGCCGCCCACGAACCCGCAGGCCCTCTACTTCTTGCGCTTCCGCCGCCCCCGGGACCGGGCACCCCGCTGCGGACGCGGCTGCGCGCCGGCCACACCCCCCGCCGGAGGCCCCGGCACGGAATCGGCCGGTGCGAGGTCCCCCTCGACCACCNCCCGCCGGAGGCCCCGGCACGGAATCGGCCGGTGCGAGGTCCCCCTCGACCACCCCCTCCGCCGTGTCCAGCGTGGGCGCGCTGAAGCGCAGCCCGTCCGTCCGCCGGCCGGCCTCCAGGGATTCCTGGCCCCCGCCGGGCCCGCCCGCCGCGTCCAGGTTGAACACGTACCCGACGGACTCCTCCTTGATCGCCTCGTTCATCGCGCCGAACATGTCGTAGCCCTCGCGCTCGTACTCGACGATCGGCTCCCGGCCGAGCGTCCACCGCAGACCGATCCCGTCCCGCAGGTAGTCCATCTCGTACAGGTGCTCGCGCCATTTGCGGTCCAGGACCGACAGCACCACGAGCCGCTCCAGATCACGCAGGGCGTCCGCGCCGAGTTCGGCCTCGCGCTCCTCGTAGCGGGCGTGGACGTCGTCGATGACGGCGTCGGCGAGCCCCTCGGCGGTGAGGTCGGACCGGTCGCCCGCGGCGTCCTCCAGGTCCTCGACGGTGATCCCGACCGGGTAGAGCTGCCCGAGGGCGCCCCACAGCCGCTCCAGGTTCCACTCCTCGGGGAACCCCTCGGCGGTCTCCTGGGCGACGTACGCCCGGACGGTGTCGTCCATGAAGTGGAGGATCTGCTCGCGCAGGTCCTCCCCGGCCAGCACCCGGCGGCGTTCGGCGTAGATGAGGGTGCGCTGCCGGTTGAGCACCTCGTCGAACTTGAGCACGTCCTTGCGGGACTCGAAGTGGTGCTGCTCCAGCTGGGACTGGGCGGAGGCGATGGCCCGGGTGACCATCCTGTTCTCGATGGGGACGTCGTCGGGGACGTTCGCCATCGACATCACGCGCTCGACGACCTGGGCGCGGAACAGCCGCATCAGGTCGTCCTCCAGGGAGAGGTAGAAGCGGGAGGCCCCGGGGTCGCCCTGGCGGCCGGAGCGGCCGCGCAGCTGGTTGTCGATGCGGCGCGACTCGTGGCGCTCGGTGCCGAGGACGTACAGCCCGCCCAGCTCCTTCACCTCGCCGTGCTCGGCCAGGGCCGACTCCTTGATCCGGCCGAGGATCTCCCGGTGCTCGTCCGGGCTCTCCTCGGGGGTGAGCCCGCGCCGGTCCAGTTCCGCGAGCGCCATGGCCTCGGGGTTGCCGCCGAGCATGATGTCGGTGCCGCGGCCGGCCATGTTGGTGGCCACGGTGACCGCGCCCCTGCGGCCGGCCTGGGCCACGATCTGCGCCTCGCGCCGGTGGTTCTTCGCGTTGAGCACCTCATGGCGGATGCCGCGCCTCTTCAGCCGTGCGGCGAGGAGCTCGGACTTCTCGACGGAGGTGGTGCCGACGAGGACCGGCTGGCCCTTGTCGTGCCGGTCGGCGATGTCGTCGAGGATCGCCGTGTACTTGGCCTCGGCGGTCCGGTAGATCTGGTCCGGGTCGTCGGTGCGGGCCATCGGCCGGTTGGTGGGGATCGGCACCACCTGCAGCCGGTAGATCTGGTGGAACTCGGCGGCCTCCGTCATGGCGGTGCCGGTCATCCCGGCGAGCTTCCCGTAGAGGCGGAAGAAGTTCTGGAGGGTGATCGTGGCGAGGGTCTGGTTCTCCTCCTTGACCGTCACCCCCTCCTTGGCCTCGATGGCCTGGTGCAGGCCCTCGTTGTAGCGGCGGCCGGCGAGGATGCGGCCGGTGTGCTCGTCGACGATGAGCACCTCGCCGTCGACGACGACGTAGTCCTTGTCCTTCCTGAAGTGCTCCTTGGCCCTGAGCGCGTTGTTCAGATGCCCGATCAGGGGCGTGTGGTCGGACTCGTAGAGGCTCTCGATGCCCAGCTGGTCCTGGAGGAACTCCACCCCGCGGTCCAGGATCGCCACGGTGCGCTTCCTGGGGTCGTACTCGTAGTCGTGGGTGGCGCGCAGCCCGGCGAGGCGTTCCTTGTCGGCGGGGGTGGTGAAGTTCTCGTCCTGGACGGCGACCCCCCGCATCCGGGTGACCATCCTGGCGAACGCCTCGTACCAGTGCGTGGGCCGGTCGGCCGGGCCGGAGATGATCAGCGGGGTGCGGGCCTCGTCGATGAGGATGGAGTCGGCCTCGTCGACGATCGCGAAGTGGTGGCCGCGCTGCACGAGTTCGTCCCTGGACCAGGCCATGTTGTCGCGCAGGTAGTCGAAGCCGAACTCGGTGTTGGTGCCGTAGGTGATGTCGCAGGCGTACTGCGCGCGCCGCTCGGCCGGGGTCGACTGCGTTCTGATGACGCCCACGCTGAGTCCGAGGAAGCGGTAGGCCCGGCCCATCCACTCGGCGTCGCGCTGGGCGAGGTAGTCGTTGACCGTGACGAGGTGGACGCCCTTGCCGGTCAGGGCGTTCAGGTAGACCGGCAGGGTGGCGACCAGGGTCTTGCCCTCGCCGGTCTGCATCTCGGCGATGTTGCCGAGGTGGAGGGCCGCGCCCCCCATGAGCTGTACGTCGAAGTGGCGCATCCCGAGGGTGCGGCGGGCGGCCTCGCGCATCGCGGCGAAGGCTTCCGGCAGCAGGTCGTCCAGGCTCTCCCCGGCCTCGTACCGCTCCTTGAACTCCGGTGTGAGGGACCGCAGTTCGTCGTCGGTCAGCGCCCGGAAGTCCTCTTCGAGGGAGTTCACCTGGTCGGCGGCGCGCTGGAGCCTGCGCAGGATCCTTCCCTCGCCGGCCCGCATGATCCGGCCGGTGATGTTGTCGAGACCGAGTACCGGCACTGGATTACCCCCATCTCACCGACGCGGACCGAATCGGTCCGCCTGCTCCTGATGCACCGATCTTTTATTCACCGACCCCTGATCCGTCGATCTTCAATTTTCGGATCCTGAATTCTCGTTCTCAGATCTCGAATTCACGGATCTTGAATTCGCGGATCCCTGATTCATCGGCCGGCGTCCACGCACATGCGTATCCAGCGGTTCGCCCGCTGGAGAATGCGGACGCCCTGCTGATTCGCCTTGATCACCTCGCGCAGCACGGGATCCCGCGCGTACTCCAGCGCGCCGCCGAAGAGCTGGTGGATCACGGGCCGCTCGCCCGGCCGTCCGGCGTCGAGCAGGAAATCGACGTCCCTGAGATCCATCCGCCGCACGGGCAGCGGGTCGAAGGAGGCGACGGACGGCCGCGGTTCCTCGTCGAGGAGCGCGAGCGCGCAGTCGTTCAGCAGGACGGCGAGCGCGTCCCGGTGTGCCTCGAAGGTCCTCGGCGCGCTCTGGCGCAGCTTGTCGGCCAGGGGCCGGACCTCGTTCCGCACCGTCCGCAGCGCCCGTACGACCTCGGCCTCCGCCAGGTGCCGTCGCGCTTCCCCGCGAGCCCGCGCCAACTGGACAGAAATTCCCCGACCGTGTTCTTCCCCCGCACCGTGGCGCATGTCCCGTCCCCGTTCGCCATTCCTCTCATTGTCGACGCACACCTCCGGTGCGGCAAGCAGCAGAAGGGCGACGGGGACGGCAGTGAATTCCTGGGGGAAAAATCAGCGGACGGGGCGGTGGACGTTCTCCTTCCCGGACGCCCCGGGTGTGGCGTCGGCGATCCAGGGGCCCTCCCCCGACGGGTCGACGATCCCGTTCTCCAGCCAGGTGTAGGCACCGCCGAGGACGCCCCTGACGACCTTGTGGTCGAGGTCGTCGGTGTTGGACCACAGGCGGCCGAAGAGCTCCTCCACCCGGATGCGGGACTGGTTGCAGAAGGCGTCCGCGAGCTGGTACGCCTCGCGGCCGTACGCCTCGGTGGTGCGCAGGAGCTCGGCGCGGACGCAGGCGGCGCTCATCGCGAACAGTTCGGCGCCGATGTCGACGATCCGGCCGAGGAAGCCCTGCTTGGTCTCCAGCCGGCCCTGCCAGCGGGACATGGCGTAGAAGGTGGAGCGGGCGAGCTTGCGGGCGGAGCGCTCCACGTACCGGAGGTGGCCGGACAGGTCGACGTGGCCCGGCGGGTGGAACTCCCCGTACGAACGCGGCAGCTGTCCGGGGCCGGCGACCAGCTTGGGGAACCACTTGGCGTAGAAGACCCCGGCGTTCGCGCCCGCCCTCGCCTTGTCCGTCAGGGACTTCTCGGGGTCGATGAGGTCACCGGCCACGGAGAGGTGGGCGTCGACCGCCTCGCGGGCGATCAGCAGGTGCATGATCTCCGTCGAGCCCTCGAAGATGCGGTTGATGCGCAGATCGCGCAGCACCTGTTCGGCGGGGACGGCCCGTTCGCCGCGGGCGGCGAGCGAGTCGGCCGTCTCGAAGCCGCGGCCGCCGCGGATCTGGACCAGCTCGTCGGCCATCAGCCAGGCCGTCTCGGATCCGTAGAGCTTGGCGAGGGCGGCCTCGATGCGGATGTCGTTGCGGTCCTCGTCGGCCATCTGGGACGACAGGTCGAGGACGGCCTCCAGGGCGAACGTGGTCGCCGCGATGAAGGAGATCTTCGCGCCCACGGCCTCGTGGTGGGCGACCGGCTTGCCCCACTGCTCCCGCACGGACGACCACTCGCGGGCGATCTTCAGACACCACTTGCCGGCGCCGACGCACATGGCGGGCAGCGAGAGCCGCCCGGTGTTGAGCGTGGTCAGGGCGATCTTCAGTCCGGCGCCCTCGGGGCCGATGCGGTTCGCGGCGGGCACCCGGACCCGGTGGAAGCGCGTGACGCCGTTCTCCAGGCCGCGCAGCCCCATGAACGCGTTGCGGTGCTCGACGGTGACGCCCTCCGCCGCGGCCTCCACGACGAAGGCGGTGATGCCGCCCTTGTGGCCGTCGGACCTCGGCACCCGCGCCATCACGACCAGCAGGTCCGCGACGACGCCGTTGGTCGTCCAGAGCTTCACCCCGTCGAGGACGTAGTCCTCACCGTCCGGCACGGCGCTGGTCGCCAGGCGTGCCGGGTCGGAGCCCACGTCCGGTTCGGTGAGCAGGAAGGCGGAGATGTCGGTGCGGGCCAGCCGCGGCAGGAAGGCGTCCTTCTGCTCCTGGGTGCCGAAGATCTTCAGCGGCTGCGGCACGCCGATCGACTGGTGCGCGGAGAGCAGCGCGCCGAGCGCCGGGTTCGCGGAGCCGACCAGGGCGAGCGCCTTGTTGTAGTAGACCTGCGTCAGACCGAGGCCGCCGTACTTCGTGTCGATCTTCATGCCGAGGGCGCCGAGCTCCTTGAGGCCGTTGATCACCTCGTCGGGGATCCGGGCCTCCCGCTCGATGAGCGCGGAGTCGACCTTCGTCTCGCAGAAGTCGCGCAGCCTGGCGAGGAACTCCTCACCGCGGCGGGCGTCCTCGTCGGGGGGCATCGGGTGGGGGTGGATCAGGTCGAGCCGGAAGCGGCCGAGGAACAGTTCCTTGGCGAAGCTCGGTTTGCGCCAGTCCTGCTCCCGAGCGGCCTCGGCGACCTGCCGGGCCTCGCGTTCGGTGACAGCGGGCTGGTGGGGTGTTGCGGACAAGAGGATCACCTCGCCGCGAATAGGGATCTTGGTCCGGTACGTTACCGACCGGTGCTACTCGATCGTATGTACCGGATTCCGGGCGTCCCCACCAGTCCTGGCACACCATTCGGAGCAGGGCGGGTCCCACTCGTCCGCAGCCGTCCCCGCACACGCACCCGCACCCCGCGCCCGCCCGCGCGGGCACCGACGGCGACCGACGGACGGAGTCGAAGCGCTTCGACAACCTATGGACACCCTCCCCCCTTCAAGCTACTGTCGAACCACTCCACTTCCCCTTTGTCCCTCGGGTGCGCTGTCGAAGCGCTTCACCAACAGCTTGGAGAGCGGATGGTCACCCTCGCCGAGGTCGCCCAGCACGCCGGAGTCTCGGCGAGCACGGTGAGCTACGTCCTCAGCGGCAAGCGGTCCATCTCCGCGGGCACCCGGGAGCGGGTCGAGCAGAGCATCCAGCTGCTGGGATACCACCCCAACGCGGGCGCCCGGGCACTGGCAAGCAACCGGTCCAACATCATCGCGCTGATGATCCCGCTCCGCACGGACATGTACGTACCCGTGATGATGGAGATCGCCATCGCGGTGACGACCTCGGCGCGCGCCCACGGGTACGACGTGCTGCTGCTCACCGGCGAGGAGGGCCCCGACGCCGTGCGCCGGGTCACCGGGAGCGGGCTCGCCGACGCGATGATCCTGATGGACGTCGAACTCGACGACGGGCGGCTGCCGTTGCTCCGCGACACCACACAGCCGTCCGTCCTGATCGGGCTCCCCGCCGACACCAGCGGTCTGACCTGTGTGGACCTCGACTTCGGCGCGACGGGCGCCCTGTGCGCCGAGCACCTCGCGATGCTCGGGCACCGTGACATCGCCGTCATCGGCGAGGCGCCCGCGGTGTACGAGCGGCACACGGGGTTCGCCGAGCGCACGCTCGACGGACTGCGGTCCCGGTCGCGGGAGCTGGGCCTGCGGGTGCTGCACCGTCCGTGCGAGGGCGGCTTCGACGCCATGTCCCTGACCCTGGCGCGGGTCTTCGACGAGCGCCCCGGCACCACGGGCTTCGTCGTGCAGAACGAGTCCGCGGTCGAGCCGCTGCTCGCGCTGCTGCGCCGGCAGGGCCGGGCCGTGCCCGAGGACGTGTCGGTGATCGCGATCTGCCCGGACCAGGTCGCCGTCCAGGCTTCTGTGCGGCTGACCTCGGTCGCCATCCCGGCCCAGGAGATGGGCCGCGGTGCGGTGGAACACCTGATCGCCAAGCTGGAGGGGCGCGGCACGGACGACGTCGTACTCATCGCGCCCGAGCTGACGGTCCGGGCGAGCACGGGTCCGGCCCCGGCCGCCCCCTGAGCCGGCCGCGCCCTCCGTACCGCGCCACCCCGCACCGCCTGCACCGTCCCGCGCCTCCTCGTCCCGCACCGCCTCCCCCGCGTACGCCGCCGGGGCCCGTCGCCACTCCTTCCTCCAGGAGGACTCCGTATGAATCATCCTGTCGAGAACCAGCACGAACAGCCGGGCCAGAGCCGGCACGGGCAGCCCGGTCAGGGGTCCGCGAGTCTCGCCCAGTCCTCCCCCACCGTCGGCACGTTCCGCGAGCACGGCGGCGCGCTGGAGTGGAGCGGCCGCCAGGAGACCGTGCGCATCGAGCCGTGGGGCCCCGACGCCGTCCGGGTCCGGGCCAGGCTCGGCGGGCCCGTCCTGGAGGGCCTGCCCGCCGCCGTGCTCGACGAGCCGCCCGCCGCCGGGAGCGTCACCGTCAGGATCGAGGACGGGCGAGGTCTGCTGACCGTCGGCGCGCTGACCGTCGAGGTCGACGCCGAGGGCCTGGTCCGCTTCGTCCGCACCGCCGACGGGGGCGAGCTCCTCGCCGAGGAGCGCGCTCACTTCTAGTGGCCGGGCCCGCGCCTCTACACCCCCGTCGGCAACGGGTACCACCGTCTGGAGCAGCGCTTCGCCGCGTACGAGGGCGAGAAGCTGTACGGCCTGGGGCAGCACCAGCACGGGCTGCTCGACCAGAAGGGCACCGTCCTGGACCTGGTCCAGCGCAACGCCGAGGTGACCGTCCCGGTCCTCACGTCGAACCGCGGCTACACCCTGCTGTGGAACAACCCGGCGATCGGGCGCGTGGAGCTCGCGCACAACGGCACGCGCTGGGTGGCGGACTCGGCCCGGCAGATCGACTACTGGATCACGGCGGGCGCTCCGGCCGACGCGCAGCGCCGGTACAGCGCGGTGACCGGCCGCACGCCGATGCTGCCCGGGTGGGCGGCGGGCTTCTGGCAGTGCAAGCTGCGCTACCGCACCCAGGACGAACTCCTGGGAGTGGCCCGGGAGTACAGCCGCCGGGGTCTGCCCATCGACGTCATCGTCTGCGACTTCTTCCACTGGACGCACCTGGGCGACTGGAAGTTCGACCCGGCCGAGTGGCCGGACCCGGCGGCGATGCAGCGGGAGCTGGCGGAGCTCGGCATCAAGCTCGTCGTGTCCGTCTGGCCGTCCGTCTCCCCGCTCTCCGGGAACCACCGGCTGATGGAACAGCGCGGCTGGTTCGTCGGCACGCAGTACGGACCCGTGGCGCACGCCGACTGGCCGGACAAGGAGGTCGCCTCCACGGTCCAGGTCGCCTTCTACGACGCGACGAACCCTGAGGCACGCGCGTTCCTGTGGTCCCGGATCAGGGAGAACTACGTGGAGCCGTACGGGATCACGTCCTTCTGGCTGGACGCCTGCGAGCCCGAGCTGAAGCCGGGTTTCCAGGAGAACCTGCGCTACTGGGCGGGCCCCGGTCTCGAAGTGGGCAACATGTACCCGCGCGAGAACGCCCGCGCCTTCCACGAGGGCATGCTGGCGGCCGGCGAGAGCGAGGTCGTCACCCTCAACCGCTCGGCCTGGGCGGGCAGTCAGCGCTACGGCGCCGCCCTGTGGTCCGGAGACATCGGCACGGACTTCGCGACCCTGCGCCGCCAGGTCGCGGCGGGCCTCAACACCTCGCTGTCCGGCATCCCCTGGTGGAACACCGACATCGGCGGCTTCCACGGCGGCGACCCGGACGACCCGGCGTACCGCGAGGTCATGATCCGCTGGTTCCAGTTCGGCGCGCTGTCGCCCCTGATGCGCCTGCACGGCTTCCGCGACCCGGGCACCCCGCTCGGCCCGGCGATGACCGGCGGCCCGAACGAGGTGTGGTCGTACGGGGAGGAGGCCGGGATCATTCTGGAGAAGTACCTCCACCTGCGCGAGCGCCTGAAGCCGTACGTGCTGGAGGTGATGCGGGAGGCGCACGAGGAGGGGCTGCCGGTGATGCGGCCGCTGTTCCTGGAGTTCCCCGAGGACCAGCCGGCCTGGTCGGTGGACGACGCGTACCTCTTCGGCCGCGATCTGCTGGTCGCCCCGGTGCTCACGGCGGGCGCGACGGTCCGCACGGCGTACCTCCCGGCGGGCGCGCGCTGGACGGACGCGTGGACCGGTGAACCGTACGAGGGGGGCGCGGCCGTGACCGTCGACGCGCCGCTGGACCGCATCCCGCTGTTCCTGCGGGACGGGGCGCGGCTGCCCGTGGCGGAGTAGGCGGCGGGGGCGGCGGGACGCGGGTGCGGCCGGCTCCGGGGAGGGGGCCGGCCGCACCGTCACGTCCGCCGGACGCGGGTCAGCTGCTGCTGACGGTCAGGTTGTCGGTGCGGAAGTCCAGACCGCCGGACGAGGACGTGATCTCGTAGCCGAACTGGACGTCGCCGATGGTCTCGTTGCCCATCCAGCCCTTGGTGTCCTTGATCCACTTCAGGATCGGCAGGATGTTGACGGTGCCGGAGCTGGAGTCCGAGGTGCGCAGGAACGAGAAGACCTCGTTCGCGCCGTTGTTCCCCTTGTAGACGGACCAGGTGTGACCGCCGAGGGTGACGTTGCCCTGGGAGGTGCCGAGCGGGCCGACGGCTCCGTTGTGGTTGACCCAGAGCATGATCTCGTAGTCGTAGTCGGTGTCCCAGATGTCGTACGAGGTGTTGTACGCGCCGCCCGGCGGGACCGTGACGCTGTAGCTGCTGGACAGCGAGCCGATCGAGGTGATCGGCTTGTTGATCACCTTCTTGGAGTTGGGGTACGACTTGATGCCGCCGGTGTCGGGGTGGTCGGCCCACACCCCCCAGTTGGTGCCGGAGTTGGCCCAGACGCACTGGCTGCCGGCGCCGGAGCCCCAGATGTTGTTGTAGAGCGTGTAGCCGTTCAGGGTCGTGTTGCCCCACTGGTCGCAGGAGTTCCAGACCGCGGCGGAGGCGGGGGCGGAGGCCGGGCCGACGGTGACGCCGAGGGCGAGCGCGGGGGCCAGCAGGGCCTTGGTGATCCTCTTCGTGTTCAGCGTGCGTGGTGCCATGGTGTCCCTTCCATGGGTGGGGGGATGTGGGGGGTGGGTCTGCGGTGCGTCTGCCGCGGCCCCAGGGTGAGGACGCGGTCCTCCCCGGCGCGCAGGGAGAGCTGTCGCGCTCCGGAGGGGGTTCTCAGCTCGACGCGGCAGGTGCGGGCGGGCCGCACCACCGCGCGCGCTTCCCGTCCGCTCCAGTCGAGGTCGACCTCGGCGCCGAACCTGGTGCGCACCCCCCGCAGTCCGCCCGCCGGGAAGCCGGCGGGCAGCGCGGGCAGCAGGGCCAGCCGGCCGGGGGTGGACTGGACGAGCATCTCGACGAGCAGGGCGGGCAGGGTGTGCGCGGCGTCCGCGTTGTAGACGTCGCGGCCGGGGTAGTGGGCGCTCATGAGGGAGGCGTGGAAGAAGTCGCCCGCCAGCACCCGGCCGAGCGCGTGCGCGACCCGACCGCCGTCCCGCAGGCGGGCCGCGACGAGGGCGTGGTGCAGATGGCCGTGCGCGGAGTCGTTCTCGGTGCCCCGCAGTTCCAGGGCGCGGTGTGCGGCGGCGGCGAGTCCGGGGGTGTCGTAGGGGTTGATCTCGTCGAGGGGCCAGACGCCGTACAGATGGCTGAGGTGCCGGTGGTCGTAACGGTCTTCGAGGCCGGGCCAGGCCCACTCGGCGAGCGCGCCGTCCGCGTTGACGCGGTGCGGGGGCAGCCGCCCGGCGAGGGCGCGCCACCGGTCGGCGTCGGTGCCGGGGTGGTACTCCGCCGCCGTGAGCAGGGCGTGGCGGGCCGCGGAGAGGTCCATGGCGGCGTTGAGCGTGCCCCAGCTCGCGTTCACGGGGCGGTTCTCGGGCGAGTAGGAGGGCACGACGACGAGTCGGCCGTGCTCGTCCGTGCGGGTGAGGAAGTCCTCGTAGAAGCGCGCGACCTCGGCGAGGGCGGCGGCCAGTCGCGGGTCGCGCCCCCCGCGGGCCTCGTCGTGGTCGACGAGCGGCTTGAGCAGCCAGTCGGCGCCCGCGGTCCACAGGTGCAGGGGGTACTCACGGCTGAAGTGGTACGTGTGCCCGCACTCGCCGTCCGTGTGGGCCGGGGCGACGGCGCCCCGGGCGCCGAACACGGCGCGGGCGTTGTCCCGCCAGTGCGGCAGCTGCCCGTGGACCAGCGCGGCGTGGGCCTCCACGACCTCGGGCAGGGCGCCCGCGACGGCCGACGCCGTCTGCAGGTTGAGGTTGGCGTCCGTGGTGAAGGCGCCGGACCACGCGGTGTCCCAGTCGCCGGTCCACAGTCCGGTGAGCCGGGGCGGCAGCATCCCGCTGGAGGACAGCAGGTGGTAGCGGCCGGCCGCGAAGAGCCGTTCGAGGAGGGCCGGGCTGCCGGGCCGCGCGAGCAGTTCGGAGCCGGGCAGGGCGCGTTCGGTGTCGTCGGCGTCGAGGGTGAGCGAGACGCGGGTGTAGGCGGTGCGGTGCAGGCGCAGGTGGCGCTCCAGGAGCCGCTCGTACGGGTCGTCGCCGGCCGCCGGCAGCAGCCCGCGCAGGGCCCGGGCCCGCGCCACCGTGTCCACGTCCCCGGTGTGCCGCTCCAGGCGGGTCAGCAGCAGGACCGACGCGGCGCCCGTCACCCGCAGGCCGGGCGGGGCCAGCGTCGTACGGCCGCCGGTGACCAGGGCCAGGGTGACGCCGGTGTACGCCCGGTCGCTGCCGGGGTGGCGCACGCTCAGCGTGAGCACGGCGCCCCCGGGGGTGAGGAACGCGCCCTCGCCCACCGCGAGCCGGTCGGGGGCGCCGGGGAGCCGGTGGTCCAGCGTGATGTCCAGGACGGGTCCCGGCACGCTCACGTGCTGGACGATCACGTCGTCGGCGCGGGAGACGAAGACGCGGCTGCGCCCGCCCGCGCCGAGGGCCTCGGTGACGCCCGTGGTGAAGTCGACCGAGCGGCGGCAGCCGCCCTCCCGGCCGGACGGCCGCCGCAGCCGGATCCGGTAGGCGGGGTGGAAGGGCCGCACCCACTGCAGGGGACGCCCGTCCGTGAAGTCCTCGGCCGCGGCCGGGTCCCCGGCGAGCAGCCGGTCCTGGACGGCGGGCAGCCCGGCCGCCAGCTCCGGCGGCCCCGGGTGCCCGCCGTCGTGGGGGCGGACGAGGGTGTGATGGGTGACGATCACCCGGTCGTCGTACGGATCACCGAACACGAGGACCCCGTGGCGGCCGTTGCCGCTCAGGAAGGCGTCCTCCCAGCGACCGGCCGGGCCCGGCTCCCAGGTGCCGTGCGGCGAGGGGTAGGGGACACCCGCCGTACCGGTCGTGCCCGGTGTGCCGGTCGTGCCCGGTGTGCCGGTCGTGCCCGCCGTACCGGCCTTGCCGCTCACGGGGCGAGCACCGCCGCCCCGTGGCGGGGCAGCTCCAGGCGGCCGGTCACCGTCCGGTCGCCGAGCAGGTCGCGGTAGGTGCCCGGCAGCGCCACCCCGACCGGGTCGCGCCCGTGGTTGAGGACGAAGAGCAGGTCCCCCCGGCGTACGGCCTCCACCTGCGCGGGCAGCCCGTCGAGCACCGGCCGCACCCCCGCCCCGGCGGCCACGTCCGCCAGCAACTCGCGCAGCGCGGCGGGCTCGGGCAGCGTGGAGACGTACCAGGCGCGCCCCCTGCGCAGCACGGCGGGCAGTCCGTCGAGTTCGCCGCCCCGGTAGCGGGCGTGCGCGACGGCGTCCCCGGCCTCGATCTCCTCGGACCACAGCGTGCCCCGGAACCCGTCGCACCCGATGTGCTCCCCGGCGTCGAGCGGCCACCACTCGTGCAGGACGCGGATGCCGAAGAGGTCGCGCAGGCGCGCGTCCATGCCGCCGGGCCGCACCCGGTCGTCCTCGTCCGCGATCCCGGTGAGGAAGCCGCAGACCAGGGTGCCGCCGCCGCGCACGTACGCGACGAGGTTGTCGGCCGCGGCGTCGGTGAGGAGGTAGAGCTGCGGCACGACGACCAGCCGGTACCCGGACAGGTCGTGCTCGGGGTGGGCGAAGTCCGTGGTGAGGTGCGCCTCCCACAGGGCGCGGTGCCAGGCCCGCACGAGCTGCGCGGGGTCGACCTCGCGGGAGGGCCGGCCGTCCTGCGTGCCCGCCCACCAGGCGTTCCACTCGTGGAGGACCGCGACCTCGCAGGCCGAGTGCCGGCCGGCGACCGCGGGGCCGATACGGGCGAGTTCGGCGCCGAGCCGCCTGACCTCCTGGTGGGTACGCCCCCGCTCCCCCGCGTGACCCACCATGCCGGAGTGGAACTTCTCCGCGCCCTGCCGGGACTGCCGCCACTGGAAGTAGCAGACGGCGTCGGCGCCCCGGGCGACGGCCTGCAGCGACCAGAGCCGGTTGAGGCCGCGCGGCTTGGGCCGGTTCACGTCCCGCCAGTTGACCGCACCGGCCGCCTGCTCCATCAGCATCCACGGCCCGCGGGCCTGGGAGCGGGTCATGTCCTGGACGAGCGCGCCCTCCTGCGCGCCGAAGGGGTCGCGCGGGTCCGGGTAGAGGTCGACGGAGACGACGTCCTCCTCCCGCGCCCACCTCCAGGCGTCCTGGCCCGCCCACATCGGCATGAAGTTGGTGGTCACCGGCACGTCCGGCGAGTACCGGCGGACGATGTCGCGCTCGACGGCGTAACACTCCAGGAGCAGGTCGGAGGTGTAGCGCTTGAAGTCGAGCACCTGGGTCGGGTTGTTCAGGTGGTGGGCGCGGCGCGGCGGCAGGACCTCCTGCCAGTCGCCGTAGCCCTGGCTCCAGAAGGCCGTCCCCCAGGCCGTGTTGAGCGCGTCGAGCGTGCCGTACCTGTCCCGGAGCCAGCGGCGGAAGGTGACGGCCGCCTCGTCGCCCCAGTCGTAGGTGCAGTACTCGTTGTTGATGTGCCACATCGTGAGGGCGGGGTGGCCGCCGTAGCGGGCGGCGAGGTCCTCGGTGAGGGCGGCGGCGTACCGGCGGTAGGTGGCGCTGGAGTGCGAGAAGTGCTGCCGGCCGCCCCACCACTCGGTGCGGCCGTCCCGGTCGCGGGGCAGGGTGTCCGGGTGGAGCCGGCCCATCCAGGGCGGGGGCGAGGCGGTGGGGGTGGCGAGGACGACCCCGATGCCGTTCCCGTGCATGAGGTCCATCAGCCGGTCCAGCCAGCCGAAGTCCCGCTCGCCGGGCCGCGGTTCGAGCCTCGACCAGGAGAAGACGCCGAGGGTGACGGAGTTGACGCACGCCTCCTTCATGAGGCGCACGTCCTCGTGCCAGGTCTCCTCGGGCCACTGCTCGGGGTTGTAGTCACCGCCGAAGAGGAGCCGCCCACGGGTGACGCCGGCCAGCCCGGACCGCCCGTTCTTGCCGGTAGCGCTAGTCGTGCGCATGACATACCTCGTTCTGCCGGGAGGGGCGAGGAGTGCCCCGTCAGGGGTGCGGGGAACCGCGCGACCAGCCGCACACGAGCCGCGCGTGACGACCGGCCCGCGGTCACCGGGCCACTGCTAACCCTTGACCGCGCCGGTCAGCATCCCCTTCCTGAAGTGCTTCTGCACGAACGGCGAGAGGAACGCGACCGGCAGCAGCGCCAGCACCATCACGGCCATCTGCACGGCGAGCGCGGACAGCTCCCCCGCCCTGATCGCCTGCCCCAGACCCACCGGGGGTTCCTGCTTCTGCACGAGCTGGATCATCACGTTCTGCAGCGGCATCATGTCCTGGTCGCTGAGGTAGATCGACGCGTTGAACCACGCGCTCCAGTACCCGACGGCGTAGAACAGCGTGATCACCGCGATGACGGCCCGGGAGAGCGGGAGCACGATCTGCCACAGGATCCGCCAGTCCCCCGCCCCGTCGATCCGCGCGCTGTCGGTCAGCTCCTGCGAGATGCCCATGAAGAACGCGCGCAGCACCAGGATGTTGAAGACGCTGACCGCGCTGGGCAGGATCAGCGCCAGATACGTGTCGGTCAGCCCCAGCGACTGCACCAGCAGGTACGTGGGGATGAGGCCGGCGCCGAAGAACATCGTCGCGAGCAGGGTCAGCAGGAACCAGCGGTGCCCGACGGACCCGATGCGCGAGAGCCCGTACGCGCACAGGACGGACACCGTCATCGAGAACAGCGTGCCGACGACGGTGACGCCGAGGCTGACGACGGTGGCGCGGGTGACCTGGCCGCCGCCGAGCAGCTCCTGGTAGGCGATGAAGGTGATGTCCCTCGGGACCACCACCAGACCGCCGGCCTCGCTGATGGTCCGCTTCGTGGAGAGGCTGGTGACGACGACGATCCACAGCGGGAACAGGACGGCCAGGCAGGCGACGGCCAGCACGGCGCCCTTGCCCGCGAGCCCCGCGCGGCCGGGCGCCTCCTCCCAGACGGGCCTGGGCGGCGCGGACCGGCGGCCGGGCCGCCGGGGCACGCCCGCGGCGGACGGCGGCCGCTCTCCGGTCACGGCACTCATCTCTTGTACACCCCCTGCTCGCCCATGAGGTGGGCGATCTTGTTGGCGGCGAGGACGAGGCCGAGACTGACCACGCCCTTGATCAGCCCGGCGGCCGCCGCGTAGCTGAAGTCCTGGTTGCGGACGCCGTTCCACCACACATAGGTGTCGAGGACCTCCGCCGCGCCCGGTCCCACCGCGTCCCGCTGGAGCAGGATCTGCTCGAACCCGACCGTGAGCGCGTCACCGACGCGCAGCACCAGCAGCAGGGCGATCACCGGCCGCAGGGCGGGCAGCGTGACGTGCCACATACGGCGCCACCGCCCGGCTCCGTCCATCGCCGACGCCTCGTACAGGTCGGGGCTGACGGAGGCCAGTGCCGCGAGGAAGACGATGACGCCCCAGCCGGCGTCCTTCCACACGCCCTCCGCCGTCACCAGGAACTTGAAGACCCCGGGGTCGGTCATGAGGTCGAAACCCTCGTGGCCGTGGTTGCGCAGGGTCTGCGCGATGATGCCGGCGCCGCCGAAGATCTGCTGGAAGACGGTGACGACCAGCACCCAGGAGAAGAAGTGCGGCAGGTAGAGGATCGCCTGCGACACCGCCCGCACCCGGGGCCGGAGCACGCTGTTGATGAGGAGCGCGAGCAGGATCGGGACCGGGAAGAAGAGCAGCAGTTGCAGGGTGAACAGGACGAGGGTGTTCCGGACGGCGTCCCAGAACGCCGAGTCCTCGAACAGCCGCGAGAACTGCTCGAAGCCGACCCAGGGGCTGTGGAGGACGGCGACGAGGCCGTTGTCGCTGACGTACGGGTCGTACTCCTGGAAGGCGACGACGTTGCCCAGGATCGGTACGTAGTTGAAGACCAGGACGAGCAGGACGGCCGGCAGGGTCATCAGGACCAGTGTGCGGTCCCGCCGGAAGCGGACCCTGAAGGTGCCGCCCTTCGCGGCCCTGCGCAGCGCCTTCCTGTCGGCCCCGGAGACTCCACCGGACCCGGACCCGGACCCGGAGCTGGAGCCTGACCCGGACCCGCCGGACCTCGTGGGCCGTCCTGTCCCGGCCGGTCCGGCGGGTCCGGCGGGCCCGTCCTGCGGACCGGAGGGCGCGGCGGCGTCCGACGTGGTGCCGTGTGCCACCTCGTCACCCCTGCGCGGAGCCGTTGTCGTCCAGCAGCTTGCGGTACCAGTCCCGCAGCCCGTCGCCGCCCTGGCGCTTCCAGTCCGACACCGCCCGCTGCACGTCGGCGATCTTCTTGCGGCCCCGGACGACGTCGTCCTCCAGCTGCTCGAAGTCGTTGGACAGGTTCGTGTAGCGGGCCGGCTCGATGACCTGGAGGCCGTGGAAGGAGGACTTCCTGGTGCGGGCACCCATCCGCTGCTGCCACTCGACCTGCGCCTTCGCGATCCGCGGGAGGTCGGGGTGCGCGATCGTCGAGGCGGGGCTCGCCAGCATCACGAAGGCGTTCAGGACCTCCTGGTTGCCCTTGTCGTTCTTGGTGGGCGTACCGTCCTCGACCGTGTAGTGCGTGCCCTCGACCCCGTAGTTGGTGAGCATGTACTCCTCGGTGCCGTACGGGGCGGCCGTGACGTTCGCGGCGGCCAGCACGTCGCGGACCACGGCCTTCGACGCCTTCTTGTTGACGAAGGCGAAGATGGTCGCGGGCGAGACGGCCCACAGCGCGGGGTCCCCGCCGTCGTGGCCGAAGATGTCCATGCCGGCGATGCGGAAGTCCTTGTTCTGGGCGGCCTGCTCGGTGGTCTTGGCCCACCAGTGCGAGAGGTCGTTGTTGTAGACGAGGACCTCGCCCGAGGTGAAGCGCAGCCCGGAGTCGCCCTGGTTCTGCGCCCTGGCGTCCGGGTGGACGACTCCCGCCGAGTACAGCTTGCGCGTCCACTCCAGCGCTTCCAGGTACGCGTCGGTCTCGGCGCGGTACACCAGTTCGCCGTCGACGAGGTGCCAGCCGAGGGACTTCTCGCTGCCGGACAGCACGCCGAAGCTGTTGAAGGCCGTCCACTTCATGTCGTCGCAGGCCCACACCTTCGCCCTGGCGCTGGTGATCTCCTTGGCCAGGGCCAGGAACTCGGCCGCCGAGGTGGGGAGTTCGTACCCCTTCTCGTCGAAGACGTCCTTCCGGTAGTACGGCACGATGTTGGGGACGTACGAGCTGGGCATCGGCAGGCCGCGTAATCTGCCGCCGAAGATGGAGCGCTGCCAGGCGTCGGTCGGGATCGCGGCGAGGTTCGGGTAGTCCTTGACCCCGTCGCCGGAGAGGTGGGGGCCGAGGTCCGCCATCTTGCTGATGATGGCGCCGGGGATCTTGCCGCCCATGTTCCAGCCGGGGATCACCACGACGTCCGGCATGTCGCTGGAGGCGAGGACCGCGCCGAGCTTCTCGTCGTACGTGTTGCCGTCCTGGTTCTGCCAGACGACGTTCGCGCCGATCTTCGCGTTCATCGCCTCGTAGTAGGGGTTGTCGCCCTTCGGCGGCGAGCCCCAGAACGGCGACATGATCCTGATCGTGCTGCCCTTGCCGAGCTTCCCGGGCACCGAGGTCTTCAGGTCGGCCGCGACGAGCTTGCCGGTGAAGCCCAGGGAGGACCCGTTCCGCGACGGGATGTCCGGCGTCACCACCTCCTGCGCCACGAAGGCCGGCAGGATCCTCTTCGCGTCCTTGCCCGAGGTCGTGCCCTCCTTGGAGCCGCCGCCGGAGCCGCCGCAGGCGGCCAGCAGCGGCGTCCCGCCGGCCACGGCGACGGTGGCGGCCGCCGTGGAGGCGAGGAAGCTTCTCCGGCCGGGACCGGTGGCGGAGGTGTTCGGCGTCATTGCGTCAACCCTTCGTGGCGCGCAGCGGGACGCCCGGCGGTGTGGCCGTCGGCTGCGGTGTCTCGATCGGAACTGGCCGAGCGGAAGCGGACCTCGGAGGTATCCGCACGTGGGAGCGGCATCGTCGATGACCGAAGGCAGTCGAAGCGCTTCGATGTCGTTGCGAGGTTAGGTGAACACCTCAGGGCGCACAAGGGTCGATTCCAACATTCCCGGTAGGCGTCCGGACCCCGGTGATCGTCCGCAACCCCCTTTGTCTTCAAGTACTTTCAAGCAGATCCGGACTTGCCACAGCCGGGCGTCTTGACACCCGACCGTCGGTCGAATGAGCATCGAAGCGCTTCGAATACCTCACCCGCCTCGCTCGTTTTTCGCAAAGGAAACCTCGTGTGACTGCACAGACACCGCCTTTCCGTGACGCGCGGCTGCCGCTCGCGAAGCGCGTCGACGATCTTCTGGCGCGGCTCACCCCGGCCGAGCGGGTGGCGATGCTGCACCAGTTCGGACCGGCGGTGGAGCGGCTCGGCATCGCCGCGTTCCGTACCGGCCAGGAGGCGCTGCACGGGGTGGCCTGGATGGGTCCCGCGACGGTGTTCCCGCAGGCGGTCGGCCTGGGCGCGACCTGGAACGAGGAACTGGTGCGCCGGGTGGGCGGGGCGGTCTCCGCCGAGATCCGCGCGATGCGCTCCCGTGACGAGCGGGTCGGCCTCAACGTCTGGGCACCCACCGTGAATCTCCTGCGCCATCCCCTGTGGGGCCGCAACGAGGAGGGCTACTCCGAGGACCCGGCGCTGACCTCGGCGATCGCCACCGCGTACACCCGCGGTCTGCGCGGCGACCATCCCGTCCGCTGGCGCACGGCCCCGGTCCTCAAGCACTGGCTCGCGCACAACAACGAGACGGACCGGGCCACCACGTCGAGTTCGGTACGGCCCCGCGTGCTGCACGAGTACGACCTGCGCGCCTTCCGCGCGACGGTCGAGGCGGGCGCGGTGGCCGGGGTGATGCCCGCGTACAACCTGGTCAACGGCCGCCCCAACCACGTCTCGCCGTACCTGGCCGAGCACCTGCGCGCCTGGACGGACCAGGACCTGCTGGTCTGCTCGGACGCGGGCGCGCCCTCGAACCTGGTCGACCACGAGCACTACTTCGACACGCACGAGGAGGCGACGGCCGCGGCTCTGCGCGCCGGCGTCGACAGCTTCACGGACCACGGCACGGACAGCTCGCGGATCGTCGCACGCGTCCGGAAGGCACTGGACCAGGGCCTGCTGACCACGGCCGACATCGACACGGCGGTGCGCCGCCAGCTCTCGGTCCGCTTCCGGCTCGGTGAGTTCGACCCCGGCCCGGACCCCTGGGCGGACCCCGGGGACTTCGACACCCCCGCGCACCGGGCCCTCGCCCGGGAGGCCGCGGAACAGGCGGTCGTCCTGCTCAGGAACGACGGCCTGCTGCCCCTCGCCCGGGAGGACACCCGGATCGCGGTGGTCGGCCTCCTCGCCGACGAGTGCAAGCTCGACTGGTACAGCGGCACCCTCCTCCACCGGTCCACACCGCTGGAGGGCCTGTACGAGCGCTTCGGCGCCGACCGCGTGGACTTCGCCGAGGGCGTGGACCGCGTACGGCTGCGGACCCCGGCCGGTACGTACCTGAGCGTGGCGCCGGCCGACGACGGGACAGGCGGCCCGGCCGACGGGGCGCGCGGCGAGCGGGGCGCGCTGGACCCGGCCCTCCTCGCGGGCCGCACCGACCTGCCCCCGCTCACCACGGACGCCGTGGGCACCGACTTCGCGCTGGTCGACTGGGGCGGGGGCGTCCTGACACTGCGCGCTCCCGACGGCCGCTACCTCTCGGTCGCCGAGGACGGCTTCGTCCGCGCCTCGGCGGACCGGCCGGGCGGCTGGGTCGTCCAGGAGACGTTCCGCCTGGAGCCGTACGTGTCCCGCGATCCTCATGGCACCGGTCACCTCCTGAGACATCTCGGCACGGGGCGCCACGTCTGTGTCACCGCCGGCGGCGTGAAGGTTGCCGACGAGGACGGCGGGGGTCCGGCGGTCTTCCGCGTGGAGGTCACGGAGCGCGGCGAGGACGCGGTGGCGCACGCCGCGGCCTCCGCCGACGCCGTCCTCGTGGTCGTGGGCAACGACCCGCACATCAACGGCCGCGAGACGCAGGACCGCACCACCCTCGCCCTCCCGGACCACCAGCGGCGCCTGCTGGAGGCGGCGCGGGCCGCGAACCCGCGCACGGCCCTGGTGATCACGTCCTCGTACCCCTACGCGACCGGCACCGCGGACCTCCCCGCGGTCCTGTGGACCGCGCACGGCGGCCAGGCGGCCGGCACCGCGCTGGCCCGCGTCCTGGCGGGCGACGTCTCCCCGGCGGGCCGCCTGCCCCAGACCTGGTACGCCTCCGACGCGGACCTGCCCCCGCTCCTCGACTACGACGTGATCGGCGGCCGTCAGACGTACCTGTACTTCGAGGGCACCCCGCTCTTCCCGTTCGGCCACGGCCTGTCGTACGCGTCCTTCGGGTACGGGGACCTCGCGGCGCACGTCGGCGAGGAGTCCGTGCGGGTCTCCTTCACGGTCACCCACACCGGCGGCCCGGCGGCCGACGAGGTGGTCCAGCTCTACGGCCGCCCGGTGGCCCCGTCCGTCCCGCGCCCCCGCCGTGCGCTGCTGGCCCACCGCCGGGTCCGCCTCGCCCCGGGCGCCACCGCGGAGCTGTCCTTCGACGTCCCGCTCCCCGCCTTCGGGTTCTGGGACGTCGCGCACGGCCTCTGGCGCCTGGAGCCCGGCGCGTACGAACTCCTCGTGGGCGCGTCCAGCGAGGACATCCGCCTGCGCGGGACGATCGGGCTGGTCGGCACCCCCGCCCGGCCACGCCCGGTCCTCGGACACGGCCTGGAGGCGGTGGACTTCGACGAGCAGCGGGGCGCCCTGATCGTCGACCGCACGAAACAGTCGGGCGACGCGGTGACACCGGGGTCGTCCGCGTCACCGGAGGTGCCCGCGTCACCGGCGGTCACGGACGCTCGGGACCGCACGGCCGAACTGACCTACCGGGCCTGCGACTTCGGCGCCGGCGTCCGGTCCGCCACGGTCGAGGTGGCGGGCGGGGGGAGCATCGAACTGGCCCTGGGGGACGGCCGGGTGCTCGCGGAGCTGACCATCGGGCCCACGGGGGGCCCGTACGCCTACAGCACCGCCGTCACCGCGCTCCGGCTGCGGCCCGCCGGGGTGCACGACCTGCGCGTCGGACTGCGCGGCCCGCTGCGGCTCGCGCACGTCGGCTTCTCCGGCTGAGGGCCCGGAGCGGTCCGGCGGCGACGGCCGGAGCCGCGCGCAGCGGGCTCCGGCCGTCGTGGACCGCCGCGGTGCCTCAGAGGGCGAGCCCCGTGAGGACCAGCACGCGCTCGTACGTGTAGTCCTCCATGGCGAACCGCACCCCTTCCCGGCCGACGCCGGACTGCTTCACACCGCCGTACGGCATCTGGTCGGCGCGGTACGAGGGGACGTCGCCGATCACCACACCGCCCACCTCCAGCGCCCGGTGGGCACGGAAGGCGGCCTGCAGGTCGTGCGTGAACACACCGGCCTGCAACCCGTACTTGGAGGAGTTGACGGCGGCGAAGGCGGCGGCCTCCCCCTCGGCCCGCTGCACGGTGAGGACGGGTCCGAAGACCTCCTCACGGGCGATCGTCACGTCGGCGGGCACACCGGCCAGCACGGTCGGCGCGTACGCGGCACCGTCGCGCACGCCGCCGGTGAGCAGCTCCGCACCGGCCGCGACGGCCTCCTCGACCCACGACTCCACGCGCTTCGCCGCGTCCTCGTTCACCAGCGGGCCGACATCGGTCGCGTCGTCGGACGGGTCCCCGGTCGCCTGGGCCTCGACCGCGGCGACGATCCGGGGCAGCAGCCGGTCGTACACCGAGGCGTCCGCGACGACCCGCTGCACGGAGATGCAGGACTGCCCGCCCTGGTAGTTGCTGAAGGTCGCGATACGGGCCGCGGCCCGGTCCAGGTCCTCGTCGCCCGCCCAGTCGGCGAGCACGACGGCCGCGCCGTTGCCGCCGAGCTCCAGGGTGAGGTGCTTGCGCGGCACGGAGTCCATGATCGCGTAGCCGACCCTGTCGGACCCGGTGAAGGAGATGACGGGCAGCCGCTCGTCCCGCACCAGCGCGGGCATCCGGTCGTTGGGGACCGGCAGCACCGACCAGGAACCCGCCGGCAGCTCCGTCTCGGCCAGCAGCTCGCCGAGGAGCAGGGCGCTCAGCGGGGTCGCGGGGGCGGGCTTCAGGATGATCGGCGCCCCCGCGGCGACGGCCGGGGCGACCTTGTGGGCGCAGAGGTTCAGCGGGAAGTTGAAGGGCGCGATGCCCAGCACGACGCCCTTCGGGAAGCGCCGGGTGAGGGCGAGCCGGCCCTGGCCCCCGGCGTCGGTGTCGAGCCGCTGGGCCTCCCCGCCGTTGAACCGGCGGGCCTCCTCGGCCGCGAACCGGAAGACGGACACGGCCCGGCCGACCTCGCCGCGGGCCCACTTGACCGGCTTGCCGTTCTCGGCGCAGATGAGCCGGGCGATCTCCTCGGTCCGCTCCGCGAGCCGCCTGCCCACGTGGTCCAGGGCGGCGGCCCGTACGTGGGCCGGCGTGGCGGCGAACTCGTCCCGCACGGCGTGGGCGGCGGCGACGGCCTCCTCGATCTGGGCGTCGTCCGGCACGCCGACCCTGCCGACCAGGTGCCCGTCCCAGGGCGAGGTGACGTCGAAGGCGGTCTCACCGGTGGCCCGGCGCCCGGCGAGCCAGAAGGCGTGGCTGGAAGTCATGAGGTCCCCGGCCCTTCCATGGATAAGTCGGCTGTGTGACCACCCCACGGTAGGGCCGCGGCTCCCCGGACCCACTTGTCCAACGAGGAGCACTGCCCCCAGACCCCGCTCCAGTTCGTCATACACCGCGCGGGGGTACTCCCCCAGGGGCGCGGGGAACTGCGCAGAACGCCCTCTCCCGCCGGCCCGCACCCGCCGGCGGGCCCGGACACGAACCGGCCTACTCCCCCCCGGCCGTCGCGGACACCCCCGTCGCCTTCAGCGCCAGCCACAGCTCCATCCGCACGTCCGGATCGTCCAGGGACCTGCCGAGGATCTCCTCGACCCGCCGCATCCGGTACCGCAGCGTGTGCCGGTGCACACCGAGGTCCGCCGCCGCCGCGTCCCACTGCCCGTGCCGCGACAGCCACGCCCGCAGCGAGGCGACCAGGTCCCCGCGCCCGGTGGCGTCGTGCTCGTGCAGCGCCCGCAGCAGTCCGTCGGCGAACGCCCGCACCGCGTCGTCCGCCAGCAGCGGCAGCACCGACCCCGTGGCCACCTCCTCGTGCTCGACCAGCACCCGCCCCCGCCGCCGCGCGACGGACAGCGCCTGCTCGGCCTGTTTGTACGCGGCCCCGGCGGCGACCGGGCCGGCCGGCGCGGACACCCCCACCACCAGCCCGTCCTCGTCCGTCCCCTGTTCGGAACCGCTGCGCGCGATCCCCACGGTCTCCGCGTACCGCGCGCAGGCGGCGACCACCGCGCCCCCGTCGGCGGCGAGCACCACGACCCGCGCCCGGTCGGGCACGACCAGCACGGCCTCCCCGGACCGGGCCGCCGCGAACTCGGCGACCTCGACGAGCCCGGCCACCAGGTCGCCCCCGGCACCGGCGGGCACGGCGGCGGCCTCGGCACCCGCCGCGTCCGCCCGGCCGGTACGGGGCCCGCCACCGGCCCGCGTCCGTCCGGCGGACGCCGGGGCGGCCTCGGCGAGCACCATCCGGTAGGGCGCGTCCAGCAGGCCGCCGTACAGGTCCCCGGCGACCCCCCGGGCGTGGTCGGGCTGCCCGGCGAGCAGCATCCGCAGCACGGCCGCCCCGATCCGCTGCTCGGCGGCGTACAGCGACCGGGACCGTTCCGTGGTCAGGGTCAGCAGGGCGATGGCGGAGTGCACGGCGTAGCGCTCGGCCGTGCCGGGCGCGGCCGCGGTCCCGACGGCGAGCGCGCCGCGGGCGCGCCGCCCGGTCCCCAGCGAGTGCAGCTCGACCCGGTCCCCGCCGGCCCCGCTCCCGTCGTCGGGACCGCCGCCGACGACGGCACTCGCGGGCGCGGGCCGCTCCCGCAGCCGCTCCACGTCCCCGGTCAGCCGGGCCGCCCTGCGCCCCGCCCACTCGGGCGCCGTGGCGACCACGGCCCCGGAGGCGTCGTACAGCGCGGTCCACCCGTCGACCTGCGAGGCGAGCGCGGCCAGCAGCCCTTCGGGCCCGTCGCTCAGCGCCTGCTTGGTCAGTTCGCGCTGCGCGGCGAACCCGGCGGTCACCGCCCGGTACTGGTCGGCGGCGATGGCGGCGGACACGGCCTTGCTGATGGCGAGGAAGGGGGTGCGCCGGGGGACCTCCAGCAGCGGCAGCCCCTCCTCCTCCGCCGCGGCGGCCAGCGCCTCGGGAATCCGCTCGTGGTGCACGCCGACGGCGAAGCCGAGCCCGGCCACCCCCGCCCCGACCAGCCGCTGCACATACCGGCGCATGGCGTCGGCGTCCTCGACGTCCAGGTTGAGCGCGGTGATGAGCAGGAGCTCCCCGCCCTCCATGTACGGCACGGGGTCGGTGAGCTCGCTGGCGTGCACCCAGCGCACGGGGGTGTCCAGCCGTTCCCGGCCCGCGCGCACGGTGAGCTTGAGCGCCGAGTGGTGGACGAGCGAGGCGAGCGTCGGGGGCATGATGCCTTCAGGTCTTCAGGTCTTCAGGTCTTCACGGGTTCGGCGGTCACGGACGGTGTGATCTTTTGGCCGCGGTGTATGAACGGCCTCTGCCGATTCTGCCTCACCGTACGGTCGGCCGGTGACCATATGTCCGGACGTCCTGCCGGACGCCTTCCCCGGGCTTCCCCGGGTGCCCCGCCCCCGGACGCCCCGCCCCGGGCGGGCCCCCGTCCCTCAGTTCCCGGAATCGCGCAGGTCCACCAGGAGCGGGGGCGCGTGCTCCCCGCGCACGCTGGTGAGCGAGAGCACCGCGTGCCCCGGCGGCACCCCGTGGGCCAGCTCGGACGCCGACCACCGCTCCCGTTCGACCTGCCGCACGGTCACGGCGCGCGCGGTGGGCGCGTTCCCCGTGATCACCTTCCGCAGCAGGTGGACGGCCTTCCCGGCCGGTGTCTCCGCGATGATCTGCCGGTCGGTGACGTCCCGCGCCTCGATCCACTCCTTGCCCCACACCTCGGCGAAGTCCTGCCCGTCCCACGGGGTGAGCCCGGACAGCGCCACCCGGCAGCCGATCGCGCCGAGCAGCGGCGAGCGCAGCGGGCGCGGCGCGTCGTCGAGCGTGCGCAGCGTCAGCACGACCCCGGCGTTGGCGGACCGCAGCCGCTGGATGCCCCGTACGGCCTCGGGGGTGACGACGCCGGTGGCGTCGTCGAGCACGAGGCAGGCGAACAGGGACCGGTCCTCGCGCACCGCGGCACTGGCCGCGAACTGGGCGAGCACGAGCCGCGAGAGGATCTTCGAGGCGTCCGCGTGCCCGCGCCGGGGCAGATCGATCCGTACGCGCACGGGGTGGTCGAGCGCGCGCAGCGAGAAGGGCCGGGACTGCCCGGACGTGTCGAAGAAACCGGCGAAGGCGGGCCGGTCGAGCAGCGCCACCCGGTCCGCGAGCACGCCCCCCACGTCGCCCGGATGCGCCAGCTGCCGTTCCCGTGCGTCGAGTTCCCGCAGCAGGGACTCCTGCCCGCTCTCGGTGAGCGCCTTGCGCAGCGCCCCGAGCGGACCGGGCGCGCCGTCGAGGAGCTGCCGCAGCTCGGGTACGGAGGGGAAGCGCCCGTGGACGGCCCGGAACGGTCCGAGCAGCTGGGCGAGCACGGTGGTGGACCGGCGGCTGTCCCCGTTCGGGTGCGGGTCGGCGAGATCGCCGACGAGCGCCTCGGCGAGCACGGCCGCGGCCTCGTCCGGATCGGTGGTGCCGCCGTACAGGTCCAGGTCGTACACGGACTCGGGGCTGCCCACGCGCACCACGACGTCGTACGCGTCCACCGGTCCCAGGCCGGCTCCCGCGGCCCCGACGACCACCACGGCGGCCTGTCCGGCGAGCGCGTGCAGGCACAGCGACTCGGTGAGCGGCCAGACGATCCCGCCGGTCTTGCCGGAGCCGGCGGGCCCGACGGCGAGCAGCGAGGTCCCCAGCAGCTCGGGGCCGAGCGCGAGGCCCGTGGAGCGGTAGGCGTACGGGTTGCGCGGGTCGTCGGCGGTCGTGCCGAGGCGCACCTGCCCGGTGACCAGGTCGTGCCGGGCGAGGCGGCCCGGCAGGTCCCGCGCTCCGGAGGGGTGCGGGCAGGCGGCCGCGCCCGCCCGCAGCACGGCCTCGGTGAAGGTGGTGAGGCTGTGCCGTCCGTTGCGCACGCCCTGCCAGGCGCGGGTGATCCGGGCGTGGTCGACGTCGCGCATCAGCCCGGCCCGGGCGTCGGCGCCGAGCCGTTCGGCGGCGTCGACGGCTCCGGCGGCCCGCAGCGCGTTCCACTGGGCGGGGTCCTCCTCGGGAACGGGCGGCCGCTCGCTCACGGCGGCGCCGCGCCGCCAGGCGGGCGGGCCGTACCGCCGCCAGACCTCGCTCCACCGTCCGAGCCGGCCGACGCCGACCATGATGCCCAGCGCGACGGCCGTGTAGTAGGCGTAGACGACCACGACGGAGGCGAAGCTGTGCGGCTGGGCCCAGGAGTCCGGGATCATCGCGTACAGCGGCAGCAGCCACCACCCGCCCAGGTAGCCGTTCCACAGCAGCGACCAGATCAGCCAGCCCACGAGGAACGCGATGAGGGCGCCGCTGACCAGCTGCCGGCCCGGGATCTCCGCCGGCTCCTGCACGGGCCGGGGCCGGTGCCCGAACCGCCACACGCCCGGCGCGGCCTCGGGCCGGGGGGTCCGCAGCCAGGTGAGGAAGGCGGATCCGTCCGGCGGCGGGGGCATTCCCGGTGCCTGCGCGGGTCGCGGCGGCACCCGGGGAGGCCCGGCCGGCCGCGGCACACGATCGGCGTGCGTGCCCCGTGCGTCGTGCGTGCCGTCGCTGTCCATCGCCTCTGCCATCCCTGACCAGCCGCTCCGTACGTGGTGTGCGAGTCAATCTAACGCCCTCGCAAGGGGAGTTGCCCGCCTGCCGGGCCGGGTACGCGGCGAGGCGGGCTCCGGGCCCCCGCGCGCCCCCGCCGCTCCCTGTCCAAGACGGACAAGCCGCGCCCCGGACAACGCCCGGATGGAGCATGCCCACCTCCCGTTCCCGGACCTAGCCTGCGAAGAAGAAGGCAGAAGCAGCCAGCCGGCCGTTCGCACGACCCCCAGGGAGCCCCTCATGAGCGCAGTTCCGCAGGAGCGCCGCATCGTCACCGCCATTCCCGGCCCGAAGTCGCAGGAGCTCCAGGCCCGCCGCACGGCGGCGGTCGCGTCCGGTGTGGGGTCCGTGCTGCCCGTCTTCACCGCGCGCGCGGGCGGCGGCATCGTCGAGGACGTCGACGGGAACCGGCTGATCGACTTCGGTTCCGGTATCGCGGTGACGAGCGTCGGCGCCTCCGCCGAGGCCGTCGTGCGCCGGGCCTCCGCCCAGCTCCAGGACTTCACCCACACCTGTTTCATGGTCACGCCGTACGAGGGGTACGTGGCCGTCGCCGAGGCCCTCGCCGAGCTGACGCCCGGGGACCACGCCAAGAAGAGCGCCCTCTTCAACAGCGGCGCCGAGGCCGTCGAGAACGCCGTCAAGATCGCGCGCGCCCACACCAGGCGGCAGGCGGTCGTCGTGTTCGACCACGGCTACCACGGCCGGACCAACCTGACGATGGCGCTGACCGCGAAGAACATGCCGTACAAGCACGGTTTCGGCCCGTTCGCGCCCGAGGTCTACCGCGTCCCGGTGGCGTACGGCTACCGCTGGCCGACCGGTCCCGGGAACGCGGGTCCCGAGGCCGCCGCGCAGGCCGTCGACGAGATCAGCAAGCAGGTCGGCGCGGACAACGTGGCCGCGATCGTCATCGAGCCGGTGCTCGGCGAGGGCGGCTTCATCGAGCCCGCGAAGGGCTTCCTGCCGGCGCTGAGCAAGTTCGCCTCGGACAACGGCATCGTCTTCGTCGCGGACGAGATCCAGTCCGGGTTCTGCCGTACCGGCCAGTGGTTCGCCTGCGAGGACGAGGGCATCGTCCCGGACCTGATCACCACCGCCAAGGGCATCGCGGGCGGGCTGCCGCTCGCCGCCGTCACCGGCCGCGCCGAGATCATGGACGCCGCGCACGCGGGCGGCCTCGGCGGCACCTACGGCGGCAACCCGGTGGCCTGCGCGGGCGCGCTCGGCTCGATCGAGACGATGAAGGAGCTGGACCTCAACGCCCGGGCGAAGGCGATCGAGGGGACGATGAAGGCCCGTCTGGGCGCGATGGCGGAGAAGTTCGACATCATCGGCGACATCCGCGGCCGGGGCGCGATGATCGCGATCGAGCTGGTCAAGGACCGTACGACGAAGGAGCCGGACGCCGAGGCGACCGCCGCGCTCGCCAGGGCCTGCCACCAGGAGGGCCTGCTGGTCCTGACCTGTGGCACCTACGGCAACGTGCTGCGCTTCCTGCCTCCGCTGGTCATCGGCGAGGACCTGCTGGACGAGGGCCTCGACATCATCGAGCAGGCTTTTTCCCGCATCTGAGCGGGGTCCCTCTCATCGGTTCCGGTTCCCGGCGCCCGAGGAGCGGGGCGTGTGAAGAAGGTGTGCGAGGTGCATGGCGGGAACCGGATCCGTCTGTCGAACGCCCTCCCCCCTGTCGTAGGTTCTACGCGGATGAGAGATGCACCCCACCCGCGGGAGACCGTGGGTGACACCAGGACGGGGTCTCCCCGGCTTCGCCCTGGTCGTGCCTTCGCGCACACCCGGGGCCGCGTGCCCCGGATCTCCTCACCGATCGGACGGTCGCTCGCCCCAAACCCCCCGGGGCGCGCGACAACCCGGTCCTCCACCACCGAAGGGCTTGCACCCGCCCCCCTGGCGCAAGCCCTTCGGCGCGTCCCGGGCAGGGCGCTGCCGGTCGTCCCCCCTCACGTGCTCCTGGCACGCTGTGGGCATGACCAGCGTCCCGGACCGGCGTTCCGCTTCGGCCCTCTTCCTCTCCCCCCTCCCCTTCCTGGCCCTCTCCCTCCTCTTCGGCTTCCTCACCTGGCAGGCCGCCGTCGGCGGTCCGTCGCGCCGCGCGGACGAACGGCTCGCGCGGACCGTCAGGGACAGCCGCCTCCCCGAGGGCGCCGCCGAGTTCCTCGCGGACCTCGGCGGCATCGCGGTCGCCGTCCCCGTCCTGCTGGCCGCCGCCGCGTACGCCGCGTGGCACGCCCGGCGGGCGGCGCTCCCCCGCTGGTGGCTCCCGCCGCTCGCGGCGCTGATCGCCATGGCCGCCGTGCCGGTCCTGGTGGTCCCGCTGAAGGAGGCCGTCGGCCGCACCGGCCCGCCCGGTATGGCGGGCGACGGCTACTACCCCTCGGGCCACACCGCCACGGCCGCCGTGGCCTACGGAGCCGCCGTCCTCCTCCTGCTCCCCCGGCTCCGCGGCCGCCGCCCGCGCCGCGCACTGGTCGCCGCCTGCGTGCTCCTGGTGGCGTCGGTGGGCTTCGCCCTGGTCCGCCGCGGCTACCACTGGCCGCTGGACGTGGCGGGGAGCTGGTGCCTGGGCGCCGCGCTGCTGCTGGGCCTCCGGGCGGTCAGCCGAAGTACCCGTCGAAGTTCCGCGAGAACTCCCAGCCACCGAAGCGGTCCCAGTTGATCGACCACGTCATCAGGCCGCGCAGGGCGGGCCAGGTGCCGTGCGGGGCGTACGAGCCGCAGTTCGTCCTCTTCGTCAGGCAGTCCAGGGCCTTGTTCACCTCGGACGGCGGTACGTGGCCGTTGCCCGCGTTCGTCGTGGCCGGCATGCCGATGGCCACCTGGTCGGCGCGCAGCGGCGGGAAGACGCTGCCCGCGTCGCCCGCCACCGGGAAGCCGGTGAGGAGCATGTCGGTCATCGCGATGTGGAAGTCGGCGCCGCCCATGGAGTGGTACTGGTTGTCGAGGCCCATGATCGGGCCCGAGTTGTAGTCCTGGACGTGCAGCAGCGTCAGGTCGTCGCGCAGGGCGTGGATGACCGGGAGGTAGGCGCCGGCGCGCGGGTCCTGGCCGCCCCACCTGCCGGTTCCGTAGTACTGGTGGCCGAGCTGGACGAAGAACGTCTCCGGGGCCATGGTCAGCACGAAGTCGTCGCCGTACCTGGCCTTCAGGGTCTTCAGTGCCGAGATCAGGTTCACGATCACCGGGGTCCTCGGGTTCCTGAAGTCGGTGTCGTCCGCGTTCAGGGAGAGCGAGTGGCCCTCGAAGTCGATGTCCAGGCCGTCGAGCCCGTAGGTGTCGATGATCTTCGAGACCGAGGAGACGAACGTGTCCCGCGCCGCCGCCGTCGTCAGCTGCACCTGGCCGTTCTGCCCGCCGATCGAGATGAGCACCTTCTTGCCCGCGACCTGCTTGGCCCTGATCGCCGCCTTGAACTCGGCGTCGGACTCGACCCCCGGGCACTCGGCCGGCGGGCAGCGGTCGAAGCGGATGTCGCCCGAGGTCACGGAGGTCGGTTCGCCGAAGGCCAGGTCGATCACGTCCCAGCTGTCCGGGACGTCGGCCAGCCGCGTGTAGCCGGAACCGTTGGCGAAGCTCGCGTGCAGATAGCCGACCAGGGCGTGCGCGGGGAGGTCCGAGGGGTCGCCGCCGCCCGGACCCGCCGCGGTGGTGGCCGTGACCACCGGGGACTTCGCGGACTCCCCGGCCGCGTTCACGGCGGTGACCTGGAAGGAGTACGCGGTCGACGGCGCGAGGCCGCTCACGGTGGCCGACGTCCCGGTCTCCGTCCGGACCTTCGTCCCGTCGCGGTAGACCGCGTAGCCCGTCGCGCCCGGCACCGCGGGCCAGGACAGGGTCACGCCGGTGGAGGTGACCGTGCCGACCGCGGGGGCGGCGGGTGCGGCGGGCGGCTGCGCCGTGTCGCCGCCGGGGCCGACCAGGGAGAGGTCGTCGGCGTGGTACGCGCCGGTGCCGTACCAGCCGTGCGTGTAGATCGTGACACTGGTGGTGGCGGGGCCCGTGCGGAAGGTCGTGGCGAGCCGCTGCCAGTCCGGTGCGGACTGCGTCCACACGGAGACGTCGGTGGTGCCGGTGCCGCTCGCCCCGAGGTACACGTAGGAGCCGCGGACGTGTCCGGTGAGCGTGTACTGCGCGTCGGGCCGGACGGTCACGGTCTGCGCGCAGCGCGCGTTGTCGCCGCCGGCCGGGGTCGCCCTCAGCGCCGACCGGCCGCTGCGGACGGGTGAGTCGACGGCCGTGCCCGCCGTGCAGGTCCAGCCGTCGAGGCCGGTCTCGAACCCGCCGTTGCGGGCCAGGTCCGCGTCGGCCGCACGGGCGGCCGACGAGAGGGTGACGAGGCCGGGTACGGCCAGGACGGCGGCCGTGCACACGGCCAGGACTGATCTGAAGCGGTCCACGGGTGCCTCCGGCGTGGGGGATGGGAGGGTGGCGCGCGCCCAACTTGGTCCAGACCAATCCTGTTGTCAAGGATTCCGGCAGCGGTCCGTCCCGCGCGACCCTCCTCAGCTGTCGAAGCCGAGTCCCGCCCGGTCCATCGCCCGCAGCCACAGATTGCGCCGGCCGGCGTGCTCGTCCGCCCGGGCGAGCGACCACTTGGTGAGCGCGATGCCCGCCCACGCGAACGGTTCCGGCGGGAAGGGCAGCGGCTTCCTGCGGACCATCTCCAGCGAGGTGCGCTCCGTGCGCTCCCCCGCCAGCAGGTCGAGCATCACGTCCGCGCCGAAGCGGGTCGCGCCGACACCGAGGCCCGTGTAGCCCGCCGCGTAGGCGACCCGCCCCCGGTGCGCGGTACCGAAGAAGGCCGAGAAGCGCGAGCACGTGTCGATCGCGCCGCCCCAGGCATGGCTGAAGCGGACGCCCTCCAGCTGCGGGAAGCAGGTGAAGAAGTGCCGGGCGAGCTTCGCGTACGTCCGCGGCCGGTCGTCGTACTCGGCGCGCACCCGGCCGCCGTACGGGTAGACCGCGTCGTAGCCGCCCCACAGGATGCGGTTGTCCGCGGAGAGCCGGAAGTAGTGGAACCGGTTCGCCGAGTCCCCGAGGCCCTGCCGGCCGCGCCAGCCGACGGAGGCGAGCTGCCCGGCGGTCAGCGGCTCGGTCATCAGCGCGTAGTCGTAGACCGGGACGGTGTACGACCGCACGCGCCTGACCAGGTTCGGGAAGACGTTCGTGCCCAGGGCGACCCGGCGGGCGCGCACACTGCCGTACGGGGTGCGCACCGCCATCCCGGCGCCGTGCGCCCGCAGCTCCAGGGCGGGCGTGTTCTCGTACACGCGCACCCCGAGCCCGAGGCAGGCGCGCTTGAGTCCCCAGGCGAGCTTGGCGGGGTGCAACATGGCGACGCCCCGGCGGTCGTACAGCCCGGCGAGGAAGGTCGGTGAGTCCACCTGTTCCCGTACGGCGTCGGCGTCCAGGTACTCGACGCCGCCGGCCAGGCCGCGCCGCCGCAGCTCCCCGTGCCAGGTGCGCAGTTCGGCGGCCTGGTACGGCTCGGTGGCCACGTCGATCTCACCGGTGCGCTCGAAGTCGCAGTCGAGGGAGTGGCGGGCGACGGCCGCCTCGATGGCGTCGAGGTTGCGGGCGCCCAGCTCCTCCAGCCGGTGGATCTCGTCGGGCCAGCGGTCCAGGCCGTTGGACAGGCCGTGGGTGAGGGAGGCGGCGCAGAAGCCGCCGTTGCGGCCCGAGGCGGCCCAGCCCGTCTCGCGCCCCTCGACCAGGACGACCTCGCGCGCCGGGTCGCGTTCCTTGGCGAGGAGCGCGGTCCACAGTCCGCTGTAGCCACCGCCGACGACGAGCAGGTCGCAGGTCTCGGCGGTGGTGAGCGCGGGCTCGGGGCGGGGCCGGGCGGGGTCGTCCAGCCAGTACGGGACCGGCCGGGCGTCGGACAACGACCTCGCCCAGTCGGTGCCGGCGCGGCTCCCGTCGCGGCTCATGACGCCCTGCGGCGGTTGCGGCGGTTGCCCATGACCATCGCGGCCAGGACGCACAGCACGGCGACGAGGAACACGGCCGTGCCGACGACGTTGATCTGCACCGGTGTGCCGCGCTGCGCCGAACCCCAGACGAACATGGGGAACGTGACCGTCGAGCCGGCGGTGAAGTTGGTGATGATGAAGTCGTCGAAGGAGAGCGCGAAGGCGAGCAGCGCTCCCGCGGCGATCCCGGGCGCGGCGATGGGCAGCGTGACGCGCAGGAACGTCTGCAGGGGCCCCGCGTACAGGTCCTGCGCGGCCTGTTCGAGACGCGGGTCCATCGACATCACCCGGGCCTTGACGGCGGTGACGACGAAGCTCAGGCAGAACACGACGTGGGCGATCAGGATCGTCCGGAAGCCCAGTTCGGCGCCCAGGTTGAGGAAGAGCGTGAGCAGCGAGGCGGCCATGACGACCTCGGGCATCGCCATCGGCAGGAAGATCAGCGAGTTGACGGCGCCGCGCGCGCGGAAGCGGTAGCGGACCAGCGCGAAGGCGGTCATCGTGCCGAGGACGGTGGCGCCCAGCGTCGCCCAGGCGGCGAGCTGCAGGCTCAGCGAGAGCGAGCCGCACAGGCCGGCGACCCCGCAGGGATCGGTCCAGGCGTCCGTGGAGAACCGCTGCCACTCGTAGTTGAACCGCCCCTTCGGGTCGTTGAAGGAGAACACCGTGACGACGATGTTCGGCAGCAGCAGGTAGCCGAGGGTCAGCAGCCCCGCGATGACGACGAGACGGCGTTTGAGCCGGCGTGAAAGCGAGCGCAAGAAGGTCATCTAGACCAGATCCTCCGTTCCGGACCTGCGGATGTAGAGGGTGACGATCGCGAGGATCCCCGCCATGAGGAGGAAGGAGAGGGCCGCGGCCGTCGGGTAGTCGAGGACGCGCAGGAACTGCGTCTGGATGACGTTGCCGGCCATACGGGTGTCGGGGGAGCCGAGCAGGTCGGCGTTCACGTAGTCGCCGCTCGCCGGGATGAACGTGAGCAGCGTCCCGGAGACGACACCGGGCGCCGACAGCGGGAACGTCACCTTGCGGAAGGTCGTGAAGGGCCGTGCGTACAGGTCGCCGGCCGCCTCGTGCAGCCGCCCGTCGATGCGTTCGAGCGAGGTGTAGAGCGGCAGGATCATGAACGGCAGGAAGTTGTACGTGAGACCGCAGACCACCGCGAGCGGCGTGGCCAGGACGCGGTCGCCCGCGGTGACGCCCAGCCAGCTCGTGACGTCCAGCACGTGCAGCGCGTCGAGGGCGCCGACGACCGGGCCGCCGTCCGCGAGGATCGTCTTCCAGGCGAGCGTACGGATCAGGAAGCTGGTGAAGAAGGGGGCGATCACCAGGACCAGGACCAGGTTGCGCCAGCGGCCCGCCCGGAACGCGATCAGATAGGCGAGCGGGTAGCCGAGCAGCAGGCACAGGACCGTGGCGGCGCCTGCGTAGGCGACGGAGCGCAGGAACTGCGGCCAGTAGTCGGTGACCGCGTCCCAGTACGTCGCGAAGTGCCAGGTGACCCGGTAGCCCTCCTCCAGGGAGCCGGTCTGCACGGACGTGGACGCCTGGTAGACCATCGGCAGGGCGAAGAAGACGAGCAGCCAGAGCATGCCGGGGAGCAGCAGCCAGTACGGGGTGAGGCGGCCCCGGCGCCGGGGGGACCGTTCCTCCGGCCCGGGTGCGGGCGCCAGGGGTGGCGCCCCGGTGACGGTCGCCATCAGGCCGCCATCCCCTCGTCCGGCCCGACGGTCCCGGTACCCGCGTCGATGTCCTGTGCGGCGTCCAGTCCGAAGGTGTGGGCGGGACTCCAGTGCAGGACGACCTCGGCTCCGGGCACCAGTCGTGGGTCGCGGTCGATGTTCTGGACGTAGACCTCGAACTCCGGGCAGACCGGGCTGTCGACGACGTACTGCGTGGAGACGCCGAGGAAACTGGAGTCGGCGATCGTGCCGGTGACGCGGTTGCGCCCCGCCGGTATCCCGCCCGCCTCGTCGGCGTGCGTGAGGGACGTCTTCTCGGGGCGCACGCCCACCAGCACCCTGCCGCCGGACGCGGTGGGGCCGGAACATCGCGCCCGGGGCAGGACGAGCTTGCAGTCGCCCGCCGTGAGGACGATCTCGTCGCCGCTGCGGGAGTCGACCTCGGCCTCGATGAGGTTGGAGGTGCCGAGGAAGTTGGCGACGAACGTGGTCCGCGGGTTCTCGTAGAGGTCGGCGGGCGGGCCGAGCTGCTCGACGCGGCCCGCGTTCATCACGGCGACCGTGTCGGCCATCGTCATGGCCTCCTCCTGGTCGTGCGTGACGTGGATGAAGGTGATGCCGACCTCGGTCTGGATGCGCTTGAGCTCCAGCTGCATCTGACGGCGCAGCTTGAGGTCGAGGGCGCCGAGGGGCTCGTCCAGGAGGAGCACCCTGGGGGTGTTGATCAGCGCGCGGGCCACGGCGACGCGCTGCTGCTGGCCGCCGGAGAGCTGGTGCGGCTTCTTGCGGGCCTGCTCACCGAGCTGGACCAGGTCGAGCATCTCCCCGACCTGCTTCTTCACCGACTTGATGCCGCGCCGGCGCAGACCGAAGGCGACGTTCTCGAAAATGTCGAGGTGCGGGAAGAGGGCGTACGACTGGAAGACGGTGTTCACCGGGCGCCGGTACGGGGGCAGGTCCGTCACGTCCTGCTCGCCGAGGGAGACGGTGCCGGAGGAGGGTTCCTCCAGGCCGGCGATCATCCGCAGTGTGGTCGTCTTGCCGCAGCCCGACGCGCCCAGGAGGGCGAAGAACGACCCCTGCGGCACGGTCAGGTCGAGCGGCCGGACGGCGGTGAAGGAACCGTAGGTCTTGCTGATCCCGGAGAGGCGGACGTCGCCGCCGGCCTCCGGGCCGTCCTTCCCGGCGTCCTTCGCGCTGTCCTTCGCGCTGTTCCTGCTGCTGTTCTTCGCGCTGTTCTTCCTGATCACGGTGATCACGCCCCCGTCAGCTTTGCGAACTTCTCTTCGTACGCCGTCTCTTCCTTCGCACTCAGGGAGCGGAAGGCGTGCGACTTGGCCGCCATGGCGGCGTCGGGGAGGATCAGCGGGTTGCCGGCCGCCGACTCGTCGATCTTCGCCAGCTCGGCCTTCACCCCGTCGACGGGACAGACGTAGTTGATGTACGCGGCGAGCCGCGCGGCCGGGGCGGGCTCGTAGTAGTAGTCGATGAGCCGCTCGGCGTTGGTCTTGTGCCGTGCCTTGTTGGGGACCAGCAGGTTGTCCGAGGAGATCATGTAGCCGCTGTCGGGGATGACGAAGTCGATGTCCGGGCTGTCCGCCTTGAGCTGGACGACGTCACCGGCCCAGGCGACACAGGCCGCCAGGTCGCCCCTGGCCAGGTCGGACGTGTAGTCGTTGCCGGTGAAGCGGCGGATCTGGCCCTTGTCGACGGCCTTCTGCAGCCGGGCGATCGCCGCGTCGAAGTCGTCGTCCGTGAACTTCCCCGGGTCCTTGCCCAGGTCGAGCAGGGTCAGGCCGACGCTGTCGCGCATCTCGGACAGGAAGGCCACACGCCCCTTGAGCTTCGGGTTGTCGAGCAGGTCGGAGAGGGACCTCACCTCCACCCCGTCCAGCGCCTTCCTGTTGTAGGCGATGACGGTGGGGATACCGGTCCAGGGGTACGAGTACGCGCGCCCCGGGTCCCAGTCCGGGTCGCGGAACTGCCGGGAGAGGTTGGCGTACGCGTGCGGCAGGTTGGACGCGTCCAGCTTCTGCACCCAGCCGAAGCGGATCAGTCGCGCGGCCAGCCAGTCGGTGACGCAGATGAGGTCGCGCCCGGTGTCCTGGCCCGCCGCGAGCTGCGGTTTGAGCTTCCCGAAGAACTCGACGTTGTCGTTGATGTCCTCGGTGTACTCGACCTCGATGCCGGTGCGCCCGGTGAACGCGTCGAGCGTGGGGTGGCGCTTCGCGCTGTCGTCGACGTCCATGTACTCGGTCCAGTTGGAGAAACTGACCCGTTTCTCCTTGGCCGAGCGGTCCTCGGAGGAGACACCCGCGGTGTTCTTCGCCGCGGGGATCCCGCAGGCGCTCAGCGCCCCGGCCCCGCCCAGGGCGAGCGCGCCGCCGGTGGAGGCGCGCAGCAGCGAACGGCGGGTGAGGGCGGCCCTGCCCCCGCGGAGACCGCGCCGCGGGGCGGCCGGGCTCGCCGGGGACGGGCGATCGGGCTCGTACTGCTCCATGCTCGTGGTGCCCTTTCGGGAGGGTTCGGCCGGTCCGGGCCGTCTACGGCTGGCGGTCCCCGAAGATCGTGCGGTGCCAGTCCTTCCGGGCCACCGCGGTGTTGTCGAACATGACGTGCTTGATCTGCGTGTACTCCTCGAACGAGTACGAGGACATGTCCTTGCCGAAGCCGGACGCCTTGTAGCCGCCGTGGGGCATCTCGCTGATGATCGGGATGTGGTCGTTGACCCACACGCAGCCCGCCTTGATCTCGCGGGTGGCCCGGTTCGCCCGGTGGACGTCACGGCTCCACGCGGAGGCGGCGAGACCGTACGGGGTGTCGTTGGCGAGCCGGATGCCCTCGTCGTCGCTGTCGAAGGGCACGACCACCAGGACCGGGCCGAAGATCTCGCACTGCACGGCCTCGCTGTCCTGCGCGGCGTCCGCGATGAGCGTGGGCAGGTAGTACGCGCCGTGCTCCAGGCCCTCGGGGATCCCGCCGCCGGTGACCACGCGCGCGTAGGAGCGCGCCCGGTCGACGAACCCGGCCACGCGGTCGCGCTGGGCGACCGAGATCAGCGGCCCGAGGTCGGTGTCCGGCGCGAACGGGTCGCCGAGCCGGACGGTCCGCATCAGCTCCGCGGTCCGGGAGACGAACTCCTCGTAGAGGGGCCTCTGCACGTACGCGCGCGTGGCGGCCGTGCAGTCCTGGCCCGTGTTGATGAGCGCGCCCGCCACCGCGCCGTGCACGGCGGCCTGCGGGTCGGCGTCGTCGAAGACCACGAAGGGGGCCTTGCCGCCGAGTTCCAGGTGCAGGCGCTTGACCGTGGAGGCGGCGATCCCGGCGACCCGCCTGCCGACGGCGGTGGAACCGGTGAAGGAGGTCATCGCGACGTCGGGATGGCCGACGAGGTACTCGCCGACGTCCTTCCCGGCCCCGGTGACGATGTTGACGACACCGTCGGGGATGCCCGCCCGGGTCGCCGCCTCGGCGAAGAGCAGCGAGGTGAAGGGGGTGAGCTCGGCGGGCTTGAGGACGATCGTGTTGCCCGCGGCGATCGCCGGGAGGACCTTCCAGGCGGCCATCTGGAGCGGGTAGTTCCAGGGGGCGATCGAACCGATCACACCGATGGGTTCACGGCGTACGTACGAGGTGTGGTCGCCCGAGTACTCGCCCGCGGACCGGCCCTGGAGGTGGCGGGCCGCACCGGCGAAGAAGGCCGCGTTGTCGATGGTGCCCGGGACGTCGAACTCCCGGGTCAGCTTGATGGGCTTGCCGCACTGGAGGGACTCCGCCTGCGCGAACACCTCGGCGTGGTCGGCGAGCACGGCGGCGAAGCGGTGCAGGACGTCGGAACGCTCACCGGGGGTGGCGCCGGACCAGCCGGGGAACGCCTCCCGCGCGGCGGCCACCGCCGCGTCCACGTCGACGGTGCTCGCCAGTTCGTACGTGTGGACGCCGGCACCGGTGGCGGGGTCGACGACCGTGTGGTCCCGCCCGGACGTGCCCTTGGCCGACCGGCCCGCGATGTACTGCGCGCCGTCCGCGAAGTGGTCCTGCGCCTGGAAGCGATGGCCCGGATTGTGCATGTCGCTCTCCTCCGCCGTACTCCCCGCAACCCGGGTCGACGTAGCTCCGGCTCGATTTGAGTGCCGATCCTGGCAGAGCAACGGTGCTCCAACAAGTGATTCCGTTGTTGCCTTTTGGTTACGCGACGGAATCTGTCGACCAGGTGTCGGATCGTCCGGGAAAAGGGGGGCCGTGTCGTCGGTGGCGGATGCCACACTCGTGCGCATGGGGGAGAACACATCACGGACCGCACTGGTCAGCGCGGTCCGGGCGGGGACGAAGGTCAAGTACCTGTACTTCTGGGGGCACCGGGCACGGGCGGACGGACGGATCGGGGCGAGCTGTCTGAGCCAGTGGTGGCCGTCGCCGTTCACGGCGGACGGGGTGGGGTACCGGACGGCCGAGCACTGGATGATGGCGCACAAGGCACGGCTCTTCGGCGACGCGCGGGCGGAGCGGCTGGCGCTGGAGGCGCCGGACGCCGCGCTCGCCAAGAAGGCGGGCCGGCTGGTCCAGGGGTTCGACGAGGCCGTGTGGGAGCGGGAGCGGTTCGGGATCGTGGTGGAGGGGAGTGTGCGGAAGTTCGCCTCCGACGAGGCGCTCCGCGGGTTCCTGCTGGGCACGGGGGAGCGGGTGCTGGTGGAGGCCAGTCCCGTGGACCGGGTCTGGGGCATCGGCCTCGCCGCGGACGACGACCGCGCGGCCGACCCCGCCCGCTGGCAGGGCCAGAACCTCCTGGGCTTCGCCCTGATGGAGGCAAGGTCCCGCTTGAGGTCCGCCTGACGGCCGCGGGTGCGCGGGGGTTGCCCGCACCCCTCGGGGAGGGGCCGCGCCCCGTCCCGCCCAGGGGCGCGGGGAACGCCGCGACCGGTCCCCACCGGGCCGCCGCCTACGATGACCCCGAGCCACCGATCAGCCGATCACCCGCGCCCGCCGCACGGCGACAGGGCGCTGTTCCCGGGAGGAACCCTTGACCGACCTGCACGCCTTCATCGCCGGACTACCCAAGGCCGAACTGCACGTCCACCACGTCGGCTCAGCCTCCCCCCGGATCGTCTCCGAACTGGCCGCCCGCCACCCCGACTCCAAGGTGCCGACGGACCCCGAGGCCCTGGCCGACTACTTCACGTTCACGGACTTCGCGCACTTCATCGACGTGTACCTGTCCGTCGTCGACCTCATCCGCACCCCCGAGGACGTGCGGCTCCTCACCTACGAGGTCGCCCGCGACATGGCCCGCCAGCAGATCCGCTACGCCGAGCTGACGATCACCCCGTTCTCGTCGACCCGCCGCGGTATCGACGAGGGGGCCTTCATGGACGCGATCGAGGACGCCCGCAAGGCCGCCGAGGCCGACTTCGGCACCGCCCTGCGCTGGTGCTTCGACATCCCCGGCGAGGCGGGACTCGAATCCGCCGAGGAGACCGTCCGGCTGGCCACCACCGACCGGCTCCGCCCGGAGGGCCTGGTCTCGTTCGGGCTCGGCGGGCCCGAGATCGGCGTACCCCGGCCGCAGTTCAAGCCGTACTTCGACCGGGCGATCGCGGCCGGCCTGCACTCCGTCCCGCACGCGGGCGAGACGACGGGCCCGGAGACCGTCTGGTCCGCGCTGACGGACCTGCGCGCCGAGCGCATCGGCCACGGCACGAGTTCCGCCCGCGACCCGGAGCTCCTCGCGCACCTCGCCGGGCACCGCATCCCGCTGGAGGTCTGCCCCACCTCCAACATCGCCACCCGCGCGGTCCGCACCCTCGACGAGCACCCGCTCAGGGCGTTCGTGGACGCGGGGGTCGTCGTCACGATCAACTCCGACGACCCGCCGATGTTCGGCACCGACCTCAACAACGAGTACGCGGTCGCCGCCCGCCTCCTCGGCCTCGACGAACAGGGCCTCGCCGCGCTCGCCAGGAACGCCGTCGAGGCGTCCTTCCTCGACGCGCCGGGCAAGGCGGCGCTCACCGCGGAGATCGACACCTACACCGCCGGGTGGCTCGCGCCCTGAGAAGGCGCACCAGCACAATGGGCCGATGCGTACCGTGACTGCCGTGGCCCATCGCGGCGACCCCTACCGTGTCCGTGAGAACACGGTCGACTCCCTGCGTTCCGCGCTCCGCCGGGGCGCGGACGCCGTGGAGATCGACGTCCGGCTGACCCGCGACGGCGTTCCCGTGCTGCTGCACGACGACACGCTGCGGCGCCTGTGGGAGCACGACCGGCCGCTGCGGTCGCTCTCCGCCGACGAGGTGCGGGGGCTGACGTCGGGCGGGGTCCCCTCGCTGGAGGAGGCCCTCAAGGCGACGGACGACGGCCGCCTCATGATCGACCTGCCGGGCCCGGCGGACGCCCGCGCCGTCCGCCGGATCGTCGGTGCCGTGCGCGACTTCGGCGCCGAGGAGCGCGTGTACTACTGCGCGGGCGCCGGGGCCATGCTCGCGGTCCGCGCGGCCGACCCCGCCGCGGAGATCGCCCTCACCTGGACGAGCCTGGCCCCGCCGCGGCCCGCGCTGCTCGACGCGGTCCGGCCGCGGTGGCTCAACTACCGGTTCCCCCTCGCGAGCCGCGACCTGGTCGAGCGGGTGCACCGCGACGGGTACCTGGTCTCGGTGTGGACGCCCGACACCCGGCGGTCCATGCGGCGGCTCCTCGACGCGGGCGTCGACTCGATCACGACGAACCGCGTCGACACCCTGTGCGCCCTGCGCCGGCAGCCCTGACCGGCCCCTGAGGGGAATCCCTGACAACACCCTTGATCTGCCCGGCGGTTGCCCGGGGCCGGGTCAGGGGTGCCGCCCTCCTCGGAGAGGATCCGCGAGGCGGCGTACGACCGGAGGATGAAGGTCGTCGATCACCACTCCGGGAGTCCGCCGATGCCTGTCCGTCTCCATCTCCGTGCCCGTACCCGTGCCCGTGCCCGTACCGCCTGCGCCGTCGCCGTGGTCCTGGGCCTGACCGCCGGCCCCCTGGCCGGGACCGCCCTCGCCACTCCCTCCTCCCCCTCCTCCCCCACGCTCACCGTCCGGGAGTCCGCCGAACGGGGTTCCGCCGAAGGGGAGTCCGCCGGGCGGCACACCGTGGACCCGCGCACCGAGCGGGCCCTGCGCGCCGCGGTCCGGGGACTCCCGGACGACGACGCGACGGCCGCGCTGGTACGCGTGTCGGGCACGGACGGCAGCTGGCGGGGCAGCGCCGGGGTGCGCGATCTGCCGAGCGGCCGGGCGGCGCTGGAGGACGGGCGCTTCCGCGCCGGCTCCACCACCAAGGTCGTCACCGCGGCCGTCGTGCTCCAGCTGGCCGCCGAGGGCGGGGTGGACCTGGACGGCCATGTCCAGACCTACCTCCCGGGCCTCCTGCCGGAGGCGTTCGAGCCGATCACCGTACGGCAGCTGCTCACCTTCACCAGCGGGCTGAAGCCGGGTTCGTCGCTCGGGGACGTGGCCGGGGAAGGGTACGAACGGCGGTACGAGACGCTGACCCCCGAGGAGGTCGTGGCCGCGTCGGCCGCCCGGGGTCCCGCCGCCCGCCCCGGCGAACGGCAGCAGTACGGCAACATCGACTACACCGTGCTCGGTCTGCTGATCGAGGAGGTCACGGGCGACTCGTACGAGCACCAGGCGGCCGTACGGGTCCTGCGGCCGGCCGGTATGCGGCACACGTCCTTCCCCGGCGGCCCCGACCCGCGCATCCACGGGCCGCACAACCGCGGCTACCAGAGGCTGGCGGACGGCAGGCTGGTGGACGCCACCGAGTGGAACATGTCGGACCGGTGGGCCGCGGGCGACATGATCTCCACGACGGCGGACCTGGAGCGACTGCTGCACGCGCTGTTCCGGGGCCGGCTGGTCCCCCGGCCGCTGCTGGAGAAGGAGATGTTCACCCTGCCCGACGTGCCCGGCGCGACCATGAGCGCCGGCCTCCAGCGGTTCGACCCGGGCGACGGCAGGATCCTGTGGCTGAAGTCGGGGGCGCGCCCGGGGTACAGCACGGTCGTGGCCGCGACGCGCGACCTCTCCCGCACGCTCGTGTACTCGGTCGACGCGACGGACGCGAAGAGCGAGGACATGAACCCGGTGGCCGAGCGGATCGTACGGGCGGCGTTCGGCGGGTGAGGCCGGCCGCGGCGCACGGGCGCTCCGGTCTCACGCCCGGGCGCGGGCGGACCCGCCGCCGAGCGCGGCGGTGCGCTGCGCGAGGCGCTTCAGGACGGTCTCGCCCCACTGGAGGTTCGCCCGTTCCAGGGCCATGCCGCCCTGGAGGGTGAGGTAGGGGCCGACGCGGTCGGCGGTGGCGAGGTACTCGTCCTCGGTGCGTCCGGCCAGCATCCGTTCCTGCATGCGCCGGTAGCGGGCGAGTTTGGCGGTGGCCCGCTCCACGCGCTCGGCCACCGCGGCCCGTACGGCCTCGATGTCGCCGGTGTCCCCGATGTCGACGCACTGGACCTTGACCATCAGTTCGTCCCTGATGGCCAGGGGCTTCGAGGGGCCCTGGGCCACGTACGCGCGCAGGACCCGGCGGCCGGCCTCGGTGAGCGAGAAGAGCCGTTTGTTGGGCCGGCGCTCCTGCTGGACGACCCGGGCGCGGACGAGCCCCTCGCCCTCCATGCGCTCCAGCTCGCGGTAGAGCTGCTGGGGGGTGGCCATCCAGAAGTTGGCGACCGATGCCTCGAAGCCCTTGGCGAGGTCGTACCCGGACGCCTCGCCCTCCAGGAGCGCGGCCATCACCGCGTTGCGCAACGCCATGGGCCCAAGCTAGCACCGCGTTGATTACTCAAGAGCACGACCAGTGGGCGGGAGCAGGGCGGGCGGAGGCGCGGCGGACGGGAGCGCTGCGGGCGGGAGCAGGTCCGGTCGCTTGGCCTGCCGTCCGTCGCCCGACGAGCGGCCCCGGACCCGCCGCAGGAGCCAGGGCCCCAGGAAGCCGCCGGCCCACCGCAGCTCCGCCGCGACGCCCCGCAGACCTCCGGGCGCCGGTGCGCCGGGAGGCAGCGGCAGCGTCCAGGTGTCGTCGCTGCCCGGCAGACCGAGGGCGTGCGCGACCGCGGCGGCGATCCGCGCGTGGCCGAGCGGGCTCGCGTGCAGCCGGTCCGGACTCCACAGCCGGGGGTCCGTCACCGCGGCGTGGGCGGAGAGGTCGGCGACGGCCACCCCGTGGCGTCCGGCCGCCTCCCTGATGCGGGCGTTGAGAGCGAGGACCCGGCGGCCGACCGGCCGTGCCAGCGGGGTGATCCGGCCGACGTCGGGGAAGGTCACCGTCGCCACGCGGGCGCCCTGCCCGGTCAGGGCGGCGAACATCGCCTCCAGATGGCCCGCCGTCTCGTCCGCGTCGAAGCGGGGCCGCAGCAGGTCGTTCATCCCGGCCACCACGGTGGCCAGGTCTGGCCTCAGCGCGAGGGCGGGCGGAAGCTGCTCGGCGCGCACCTGCCCGGCGAGACGCCCGCGGACGGCGAGGTTGGCGTACAGCAGGTCCGGGCACCCCGCCGCGGCCTCCTCCGCGAACCGGTCGGCGCACCCGCGCAACCCGAGCACGTCGTCGCCGTCGCCGAGCCCTTCGGTCTGGCTGTCCCCCAGGGCGACGTACCGCAGGTATCCGCGCTCGGACACGGGGGACCGCCTTTCCTCATAGCCTACGAGTACTCTATTCACTTTGTTGAGTATGGCAAGGGGCGGCAGGAAGCGGCGAGGGGCGGCCGGGACGGACGTCACGCGGCCCCGGGCGGAGGTGACTCCGCCCGGGGCCGCGTACCGCGTACCACGCGCGAGGAAGACGGGCGGACGGCTCAGCCCAGCGACGTCATGACGTGCTTGATGCGCGTGTAGTCGTCGAAGCCGTAGCCCGAGAGGTCCTTGCCGTACCCGGACCTCTTGAAGCCGCCGTGCGGCATCTCCGCGACCAGCGGGATGTGCGTGTTGATCCACACGCAGCCGAAGTCGAGGACCTTGGACATGCGCATCGCGCGTGCGTGGTCCTTCGTCCAGACGGAGGAGGCGAGGGCGTACTCGACGCCGTTCGCGTACGCCACGGCCTGGGCCTCGTCCGTGAAGGACTGGACGGTGATGACGGGACCGAAGACCTCGTTCTGGATGATCTCGTCGTCCTGCTTCAGGCCGGAGACGACGGTCGGGGCGTAGAAGTAGCCCTTCTCTCCGACCCGGTGGCCGCCCGCCTCGACCCTGGCGTGGGCGGGGAGCCGCTCGATGAAGCCGCTGACCTGCTTCAGCTGGTTCGGGTTGTTGAGCGGTCCGTACAGCACGTCCTCGTCGTCCGGGAGGCCCGTCTTCGTGTCGGCGGCCGCCTTGGCCAGCGCGGCCACGAACTCGTCGTGGACGGACTCCTGGACGAGGACGCGGGTGGCGGCCGTGCAGTCCTGGCCCGCGTTGAAGAAGCCCGCCACCGCGATGTCCTCGACGGCCTTGGCGATGGCCGCGCTGTCGAGGTCCTCGAACACCACGACGGGTGCCTTGCCGCCGAGCTCCAGGTGGACCCGCTTGACGTCCTTGGCGGCGGACTCGGCGACGGAGATACCGGCCCGTACGGAACCGGTGATGGACGCCATGGCCGGGGTCGGGTGCTCGACCATGAGGCGGCCGGTGTCGCGGTCGCCGCAGATGACGTTGAAGACGCCCTCGGGGACGATCGAACCGATGATCTCGGCGATCAGGACCGTGGAGGCCGGGGTGGTGTCGGACGGCTTGAGCACGACCGTGTTGCCCGCGGCGAGCGCCGGGGCGAACTTCCACACGGCCATCATCATCGGGTAGTTCCACGGCGCGACCTGCGCGCAGACGCCGATCGGCTCACGGCGGACGATCGAGGTCAGGCCCTCCATGTACTCGCCGGCCGACCGGCCTTCGAGCATCCGCGCCGCGCCCGCGAAGAAGCGGATCTGGTCGACCATCGGCGGGATCTCCTCGGACCGGGTCAGCCCGACGGGCTTGCCCGTGTTCTCGACCTCGGCGGCGATGAGTTCCTCGGCGCGCTCCTCGAAGGCGTCCGCGATCCTGAGGAGTGCCCTCTGGCGCTCGGCGGGGGTCCGGTCGCGCCAGGCGGGGAAGGCCGCGGCGGCGGCCTCCATCGCCGCGTCGACGTCGGCCCGGCCGGACAGCGGCGCGGTGGCGTACGCCTCGCCCGTCGCGGGGTTGACCACGTCCGTGGTCCGTCCATCGGCGGCATCGCGGAACTCTCCGGCGATGTAATTGCGCAGACGACGCAGCTCGGTGCTCACTGCCCGGCCCTCCTGTCGGATGTCCTGTGTCCTGGTGTCCCGTACCCGGCGTCCCGCACCCCGTGCCCCGCGCCCCGTGCCGCGCGGTCGGCGCCGTGCGGCCCGCGCCCTGCGGCCCGGGTGTCCACCGGCTGAGACGCCCGGGCTCCACCCTAATCCTCACCCCGACGTTTTCAACACCCCCACCGATCCCATAACTGCGAAATCCGCAGACTGGGAACACCTAGACAACGAATTTCATCGATCGCACCTTGCGGAACTGTCGAGCCCTCATGCACAGTGAGCGCGTGGCCAGTCGAAGCGCAGAACCCAGGGATCCCCGGGACTCCCGCGAGCCCAGGAACGGCTCTCCCCAGCCGGATGCCGTCTCCCTCGCCATCATCGAGCAGCTCCAGGAGGACGGCCGCCGCCCGTACGCCGCGATCGGCAAGGCCGTCGGCCTCTCCGAGGCGGCCGTGCGCCAGCGCGTCCAGAAGCTGCTCGACCAGGGCGTGATGCAGATCGTCGCCGTCACGGACCCGCTCACCGTGGGCTTCCGCAGGCAGGCGATGGTGGGCATCAACGCCGACGGGGACCTCGAACCGGTCGCCGACGCGCTGACCGCCATGCCGGAGGTCGAGTACGTGGTGATGACCGCGGGCTCCTTCGACATCCTCGCCGAGATCGTCTGCGAGGACGACGACCACCTGCTGGACGTCATCAACAAACGCATCCGGGTCCTGCCCGGCGTGCGCTCCACCGAGAGCTTCGTCTACCTCAAGCTCAAGAAGCAGACCTACATGTGGGGAACCCGATAGCCGTGACTGCCAAGGACCTCAGCCGCACCGCGTACGACCACCTGTGGATGCACTTCACCCGCATGTCCTCGTACGAGGACGCGCCCGTCCCCACGATCGTCCGTGGCGAGGGCACCTACATCTACGACGACCGGGGCAAGCGCTACCTCGACGGTCTCGCCGGCCTGTTCGTGGTCCAGGCGGGCCACGGCCGTGCCGAACTGGCCGAGACGGCCGCCAGGCAGGCCCAGCAGCTGGCCTTCTTCCCCATCTGGTCCTACGCCCACCCCAAGGCCGTCGAGCTGGCCGAGCGCCTCGCGCACCACGCTCCGGGCGACCTGAACAAGGTCTTCTTCACCACGGGCGGCGGCGAGGCCGTCGAGACGGCGTGGAAGCTCGCCAAGCAGTACTTCAAGCTCCGGGGGAAGCCGACCAAGTACAAGGTCATCTCGCGCGCGGTGGCCTACCACGGGACCCCGCAGGGCGCCCTGTCGATCACCGGTCTGCCCGCCCTGAAGGCCCCGTTCGAGCCGCTGGTCCCCGGCGCCCACAAGGTCCCGAACACCAACATCTACCGCGCGCCGCTCTTCGGTGACGACCCGGAGGCCTTCGGGCGCTGGGCCGCCGACCAGATCGAGCAGCAGATACTCTTCGAGGGCCCGGAGACGGTCGCCGCCGTCTTCCTGGAGCCCGTGCAGAACGCGGGCGGCTGCTTCCCGCCCCCGCCCGGCTACTTCCAGCGGGTGCGGGAGATATGCGACCAGTACGACGTGCTGCTCGTCTCGGACGAGGTCATCTGCGCCTTCGGCCGGCTCGGCACGATGTTCGCCTGCGACAAGTTCGGTTACGTACCGGACATGATCACCTGTGCCAAGGGCATGACGTCGGGGTACTCCCCGATCGGCGCCTGCATCATCTCGGACCGGCTCGCCGAGCCGTTCTACCAGGGAGACAACACGTTCCTGCACGGGTACACCTTCGGCGGGCACCCGGTGTCGGCGGCCGTGGGCCTCGCGAACCTCGACATCTTCGAGCGCGAGAAGCTCAACCAGCACGTGCTGGACAACGAGAGCGCGTTCCTGTCCACCCTGCAGAAGCTGCACGACCTGCCGATCGTCGGCGACGTCCGCGGCAACGGCTTCTTCTACGGCATCGAACTCGTCAAGGACAAGGCCACCAAGGAGACCTTCACGGACGAGGAGTCGGAGCGGGTGCTCTACGGCTTCGTCTCGAAGAAGCTCTTCGAGTACGGCCTCTACTGCCGCGCCGACGACCGCGGCGACCCGGTCATCCAGCTGTCGCCCCCGCTGATCTCGGACCAGTCGACGTTCGACGAGATCGAGGGGATCGTCCGCCAGGTCCTGACGGAGGCATGGGCGGAGCTGTGACCCCGGGCCGTCGCTTCTGGGGGACGCGGGGAACTGCGCGCTCAGCCCGGACCCACCCGCACCCGACGACAGGGCTGCGCCGCCCCCGGCCCCCGTTCCGCCTCCGGTTCCGCCTCCGGTTCCGATGCACTGAATCCGTTGAGCTGAAACTGTGATCAACACCGGCCCCGGTGCCGCCCGTCCGAGTGAGAAAGGGCGCCCCGGGGCCGTGTGCTGTCCGGCCTCCGCGCCCCGACTACCTAGCGTGCCCAGTGACCGATCGGCCCTGCCTTCGTTCCCCCGGCCGGGGGGCCGTGCGCCCTTCCAGGGACCGTGCGGCCCTCCGGGCCGCCCGGGCAGCGCGAATCAGATCTGAAGAGGTGTACGCGATGGTGGCTCCGCCGGACGACGACGTGCTGTGGGCACGTGCCCTGCACGTCAGGCACGACGGCGCACCCGCACTCACCGGCGTCTCGCTCGGGGTGCGCGAGGGCGAGATCCTCGCCGTCGGCGGTCCGCGCGGCAGCGGCAAGACGACCCTGCTCCGGTGCCTGTCGGGACAGCTCCTGGCCCAGGAGGGCGAGGTCCGGTTCGACGGCACCCCCCTCCACACCCTGGGCCGGGCGGCCCGCGAGCGGCTGCGCCGCGACCGCTTCGGCTGGATCGACCCGGCCCCGGTCCTCGTTCCGGAACTGAACGCCTGGGAGAACGCGGCCCTGCTCCTGATGCTGCGCGGCGTCGGCCGCCGCCGCTCCAAGGCGACCGCCCTGGAGTGGCTGGACCGCTTCGACATCGGCGGCTGCGCCCGCAAACGCCCGTGCGCCCTGCGGCACGCGGAACGCCAGCGCGTGGCCATCGCCCGCGCCCTGGCACCCGCGCCGACCGTGATCTTCGCCGACGAGCCCACCGCGCCGCTGCACCGCGCGGACCGCGCCCAGGTGCTGCGTACGCTCACCACGGCGGCCCGTTCGCACGGGATCGCCGTCGTCCTGGCCACGCACGACGCGGAGACCGCGGCGTTCGCCGACCGCACGGTGTCGCTGCTCGACGGACGGCGCGTGGACACCGTCCATCTGCCGCCGGTCGGCGAGACGGAAGGCCGGGCCACGTGCTCGCTCTCCGCCTAGTGCGCGGGGCCGGCCCCGCCGTCCAGTTCCGCAGGCTCCTCGTCGCGGCGGCGTCGGCGGGCACGGGCTTCCTGCTGCTGTGCACCCTCGGGTACGCGCTGGGACACCCGGAGACCCCCGCGGCCGCCGCGCTCCGGCTCGCCTGGTGCACCGTCCCGATCGCCGCCACCGTGCAGTTCGCGGCCGCCGTCGCCCGTACCGACCCGGCCACCCGGCCCCGCCAGGGGCTCTCGGCGATCGGCCTGGGCCCCGGGCGGCTGCTGCTCCTCACGGTCCTCTCGACCGCCGTGTCCTGCACGCTGGGCTCGGCGGCCGCCCTGCTGCTCTTCCTGCACCTGCGGGGCGGCCTGTCCGACCTCCCCTTCGACGGCGAGGCGGCCGTCCTCCTCGCCGCGAACCAGCCGCTGCCCCTGCCGGCCGCGCTCACGCTGCTGACGCTGGTACCGGTCCTCGCGTCGGTGGCCGCCACGGCGGTGCTGCGCCCGCGGGCCGTTCTGAGGCCGGGCCCCGCACCGGGCGGGCGCCCGGGCCGCCTGGGCGGCTTCGGGGGCTACGGCCGCTCCACGGACCGCGTCGGCTTCGGCGCGTACGGACGTTTCGGCGCCCGCGCCCCGGCGGGGCCTGCCGGGCGGGCGGAGGACCGGTCCGGCGCCGGGCGTGCGGAACGCGGCGCACCGGAGGGCTCCAGGGTCGTCACGCTCGACGTGCCCCGCCGCCCGGGCGCCCTACGCCGCTCCACCGCGCCTGCCGCACCCGCCGCCGCCCACCCCGCCCCCGCGGGGCTCGACGCACACGCACACCACCCGGCAGGCTCGGCGAACCCGGGCGGTCCGGGCGGTCCGGACCGTCCGGACCGTCCGGGCGGCCCGGGCGGTCCCGGCGGTCCCGGTAGCGCAACCGGTCCGGACGCACCGGCCGGGCCACCCGGTGGGAACGGCGCCCCCGGCACGGCCACCGACGCCCTCGACGGCCTCCCCTGGGGTGCCGCCGTCGTCGCCGTCGGGCTCGCCGTGGAGACGTACGCCGGGCGGGCCGCCCCCGCGCACGGCGGCCCCCCGCTCCCCGGCGGAACCACCGGCGGGTCCTTCTGGGTGCTCGTCGGCTGGGCCCTCACCGCGATCGGGCTGGCGCTGGCCGGCCCCGCGCTCGCGCACCTCAGCGGCCGGCTGCTCCAGGCCGTACGGCCGAGCGCCCCGCGGCTGCTCGCCGGACGCGTCCTCATGGAGGAGGCGACCCGCATCGGCCGCCCCCTCGGGGTGGTGTGCGCCGTGGGGTCGGGCGCGTACGCCCTGGCCGTGCTGCGCACCGGCGCGCGCCCCGACATCGGCCCCCTCACCACGCTCGGCGCGCTGATCGTCGCCGGGTGCACCGTCGCGACGCTCCTGACCGCCGCCGTCGAGGCGAAGGAGGCGCGCTCCGACACCACGGCGGCCCTGCTGAGGATCGGCGCGCCCGCCGGGTCCCTGCGGTCCGCGGCCGCCCTCCGTGCCGCTGCCCTGTTCCTCGTCCTCACCCCGCTGACCTGGGTGATCGCGCAACTCGCGGCGCTGCCCCTGACCCGCTGAACCACGAAGGCGAAGGGAGCGGCCGACCGTACGAAAAAACTTCGCGCGTACCGATGATTTTCTGCCGGTCCCCCGGTCCACCCCTTCGAACAGCGACTCACCCGACGGAGGGCCTCCCATGTACCAGCAGATGATTTTCGTGAACCTGGCCGTGAACGACGTGGACGCGTCGAAGAAGTTCTTCACGGAGATCGGCTACACGATCAACGCGGAGTTCTCGGACGAGCACTGCGCCTCCGTCGTCATCAGCGACTCGATCGTCGCGATGCTGCTGAGCAAGCAGCGCTACGCGGACTTCACGAAGAAGGAGATCGCGGACCCGACGAGGACCAGCGAGGTGATCCTGTGTCTCAGCGCCGAGAGCCGCGAGAAGGTGGACGAGCTGGTCGACAGGGCGCTGGCGGCGGGCGGCTCGGCGAGCGGGGAGCCCCAGGACCACGGCTTCATGTACGGGCGCGCCTTCGACGACCCGGACGGCCACACCTGGGAGGTCATGTGGATGGACCCGGCGGCCGCCCAGGGCTGATCCCCGGCCACACCCGCGACGGCCCGCGCCCGTCGGCGGACCGTGCCGATGGGCGGGCCGTGCTTACATGGGCGGGTGCAGACCAGCCCCGCCCATGTGGCGCACCACGACGACCGTGAGATCGAGACGCTGGAGGAGTTCGACGCGACCGTCTCGGCACGCGGCACCCTCGCCGGCTTCCGCGTCCAGGCCGTCGACCTGACGGACCGTACGCGGGAGTTGCTCGCCAGCGACACGGCGGGCGCCGTCTTCCTGGGCTGCCCGATGCGGGAGAACGCGGCGGCGAAGATACGCGCCGACGGCGCCCTGGTCTTCCCGCCCCTCCCCGGCCTGCCGTTCGATCCCTACCGCGGTCACCTCTACACGCCCGACGAGCTGTTCGGCTCCCTCGACAAGGGCTACGAGGAGACGCCGGACGCCCTGGCGTACGCCTGGTTCCAGCGGACCAGGGCGGACGGGGACATCTACGCCTCCATGCTGCGCTCCGTCCACGACGACGCCGTCTCCGACGCCCTGGACGAACTCCTGCGCGGCACGCGGGTGGTGGGCGTGATGGGCGGTCACGCGATCGCGCGCGGCACGGACGCGTACGGCGGCGCGGCCCGGCTCGGCCGCGCGCTCACCCGCACCGGTTTCGCGGTGGCGACGGGCGGCGGCCCCGGCGCGATGGAGGCGGCGAACCTCGGTGCGTACGCCGCCCCGTACGACGACGCCATGCTGGGCGAGGCGTGCGAACTCCTCGCCGGGGCACCGTCGTTCGTGCCGTCGGTGACGAACTGGGCGCGCGCCGCCTTCGAGGTGCGCCGCCGCTGGCCCGCGGGCGCCACCTCGGTGGGCATCCCCACCTGGTTCTACGGGCACGAGCCGCCGAACGCCTTCGCCTCGCACATCGCCAAGTACTTCGCCAACGCCACCCGTGAGGACGGCCTGCTGGCCCGCTCCGACGCGGGCGTGGTCTTCCTGCCCGGCGCCGCCGGAACGGTCCAGGAGGTCTTCGACAACGCGACCCCCAACTACTACGAGTCCCGCGGCGAACCCACCCCCATGGTCCTCGTGGACCGCGCCCACTGGACGGAACGCCTGCCCGCCTGGCCCCTGCTCCAGGCCCTCGCCCGCGACCGGTCGATGGAGTCCCGCATCGCGCTGGTGGACCGCATCGAAGAGGCCCCGGAAGCGCTGATCCGCATGTCGCGTGTAAATGAAACCTAAAAGCAAAGGGTCAAGACGGACACACGGATTGACAAGCGGAGACGCTGGCCAATAAACCTGTGAGGCGTCTGGGACTGCTGTTTCACGGCAACTCCCGCCACCCCCCTCGTTTTTGTGCATCCCGTGAAGGGCAATCGTGTCCATATCTCGCCGTACCGCACGTTCTGTGCGCATTCTCGGAGTTGCCTCCGCCTCGGCCGCGCTCACGCTCGGTCTCGCCGGCAACGCTCTCGCATGCAACATCAGCGAGTTCTCGGCCGTCGCCAAGTGCGACGGCACCAAGGGCGTCATCAGTGTCACCGACAAGGACCCGTCGGGCGTCAAGGCCACGGTCTCCGTCTTCCTGCAGTCGAACGGCGCCGATGAGAAGCGCGTCGGCGAGCAGGTGGTCGAGGGTACGCGCGAAGGCGTGACCATCGACTTCTCCGAGGACTGGAAGCCGAACACGACGTACCGCATCCACGTCAAGGCCGGCAACCAGGTCGACGAGGACATCAAGCCGAACCTCGTCACCCCGTCCGAGGCGTGCGAGTCGCCGGAGGCGTCCACGCCGCCGGCGACGCCGGAGCCCTCGGAGGAGCCCTCCTCCCCCTCGGAGCCGTCGGAGCCCTCGGAGGAGCCGGGATCCCCGGAGCCGTCCGAGCCCTCGAAGCCGTCGGAGCCCTCGGATTCGGAGAGCTCCCCCGCCGCGTCGACCGGCGAGAACAACCCCTCGCCCGCCGGTGAGTCGAACCTCGCCGAGACCGGTTCGAGCTCCAACACCGGTGCGATCGCCGGAATAGCGGCCGCGCTCGTGGCGGCCGGCGCCGGTGTGATGTTCGCACTGCGTCGCCGCGGCGCGTCGAACAACCGCTGACACCACCCGGTGCCTGCTGCTTGAGGCCGGCACCGGCTGCTGTACCTCGCCGTACCGTAGTGGCCCGCCCCCTCACCGAGGGGGCGGGCCACCGCCGTACCCGGCGCGGCTCTCAGCCGAACGACGCCCGCTCCAGCCAGAAGTCCAGCAGCTCCCGCTCTCCCAGCACCTCCAGCCGGCCGCCGTCCGGCGGAAGCCTCCGGTAGAAGGCGAGCAGCACCTCCGTCAGCGGCCCGCGCAGCGCGACCGTCGCCCTCTCGTGGCCGCGCCGCCAGTCGATGCCCTTCTCGCCGAACCCGACGAGCCACTCGGCGTCCAGCTCCGGCGCGGTGTCGGTGGCGTGCAGGTGGATGCTGCGGCCCGCGCCGCGCAGCTCCGCCACCGGATCACGGGGGTCCGTCCGCTGCCCGAACCGGACGATCTCCAGCCACTCGTCGATCGCGTCGACCGCCAGATCCGGCGCGACCTCGTACGCCGCCCCGGCCGTCCCCGACGCCCCGGCCGCCCTCCTCGCTCCAGTCCCCCCGGCTGTCCCGAGCGCCCCGGTCGCCGCGGCCGCGTCCGCCCGGTGGATCACCGTCTCGTGCGTCATGCGCCGCGCCCAGAAGCCCGCCGTGCCCTCCCAGGCCCAGGACCAGGCGGGGGCGTCCGCCCCGGCGGCGCGGAAGGTCCCGGCGGCCCGCTCGGCGCCCTCCGCGAGCCAGGCGTCGAGCGCGGCAGGGCTACTGTCCGCGGGGCCCCGCGCGCCCGCCACGTCCTCGACCGGTACCTCCCCGGTCGCCCCCGTCCGGACGATGTGCTCGGCCCAGCGGTGCGCCTCGCCCACGTGCACGGCGAGTCGCCGCAGCGTCCAGTCCGGGCAGGTCGGCACGGTGGCGGCGAGGTCGGCCCCGTCCAGACAGGACCGCAGCAGCGCGGTCTGCCCGACGACTTCGTCGCAGTAGCGGTCGTGCCCGAGTGGCGTCATGAGCCGCACCCTAGACGGCCCCGCCCCCTGCGAGCACGACGATTTCCGCCGCGTCGAAGGCCACCCCGACCTCCTCCCCGGGCTCGGGCGCGTCCCGCAGCGCGCACGCCGCCTCAAGCCGCGGCGCGCCCCCTGGCTGCAACTGCACGGCCACATGGGTGCCCCGGAAGGTCCGCGCGGCCACCGTGCAGCGCAGTCCCCGAGCGGCCGGTACGAGCCGTACGCCCGCTGGCCTCACGAGCAGCGTGACCTCGCCCTGCTGGGTGCCGGCGGGCACCGGCACCCTGCCCCAGGGGGTGTCCGCGGCCTCACCCGAGACCGTCGCCCCCGACACGTTCTCGAAGCCGAGGAACCGGGCCACGAACGCGTCGGCCGGGCGCTGCCAGACCTCACGCGGCGTACCCGACTGGGCGATCCGCCCGTCCCGCATCACGACGACCCGGTCGGCGAGCGCGAATGCCTCGCCCTGGTCGTGGGTGACCGCCAGCACGGTGGTGCCCAGCTCGCCGAAGAGCACCCGCAGTTCGACCACGAGCCGTTCGCGCAGCGAGCGGTCGAGCTGACCGAGCGGTTCGTCGAGCATGAGCAGCCGGGGCCGGGGGGCGAGGGCCCGGGCGAGGGCGACGCGCTGCTGCTCACCGCCGGACAGGGAGGCCACGGCCCGCCGGTGGGAGTCCGGCAGCCCGACGAGTTCCAGCAACTCGTCCACACGTGCCGCCTGCTGCCGTTTCGGATCGCCGTGCATGCGCAGTCCGAAGGCCACGTTGCCGGCGACGTCCCGCTGCGGGAACAGCTGGTGGTCCTGGAACATCAGGCCGACGCCCCGCCGGTGCGCGGGCACCCCGCCGAGGTCGCGGCCGTCCAGGAACACCCGTCCGCCGTCCGGGTGCTGCAGCCCGGCGACGGTCCTCAGCAGCGTCGACTTGCCGCTGCCGCTCGGTCCGAGGACGCACACGACCTCGTGCTCGGCGACGTCGAGTCCGACCCCGTCGAGCACGGCACGCCCGCCGAACCGCACGGTCACCCCTTCGAGCTTGAGCATCGTCAGAACTCTCCCGTCCGGTCGGGGCGAAGGCCGGTGCGAGGGTCGGCGCGAAGACCGGTGCGAAGGCCGGTACGAAGGTGTTCGAGGACCAGCAGCGCCACCGCGCACACCGCCATCAGGATGGTCGACAGGGCCATGGCCTGCCCGTAGTTGAGTTCGCCGGCCCGCCCCAGCAGCCGTGCCACGGCGACCGGCAGTGTCGGGTTGTCGGGCCGTGCGATGAAGACGGTCGCGCCGAACTCGCCCAGCGAGACGGCGAAGGCGAACCCGGCCGCGATCAGCAGCGCCCGCCGCACCATCGGCAGGTCGACCTCGCGCCACACCCGCCAGGGCGAGGCCCCGAGCACCGCCGCCGCCTCGCGCAGCCGCCCGTCCACGGCGCGCAGCACCGGCAGCATGGTCCGCACGACGAAGGGGACGCCCACCAGCGCCTGCGCGAGCGGCACGAGGATCCAGCTGCTCCGCAGGTCCAGCGGCGGCTCGTCGAGCGCGACGAGGAAGCCGAAGCCGACGGTCACGGCGGACACGCCCAGCGGCAGCATGAGCAGCGCGTCGAAGCCCCGTACGAGACGTCCGGCGTCCCGGCGGGCGAGGGCGGCGGCGGCCAGTGCGCCGATCAGCAGCGCGAGGGCGGTGGCGGCGAGGGCGTACCGCAGCGAGTTGCCGACGGCGTCGATCGGCGGGACCAGGAAGAGCCCGCCCTCGTCACTGGTCAGCGCCTCGTAGTAGCCGAGTCCGATACCGGGTCCGGGGGTGTCCAGCGACCGCTGGACGAGGACGGCCGGCGGCAGGACGAGCAGGACGGCGATCGTGGCGAGGACGGCGGCCAGCAGCGTCCACTGCCCCGCGCCGCGCGGTGGGCGCGCGGTCGTGGCGGCGTCGACCAGGCGCAGCGCGGTCTCCCGCCGCCGCACGGTCCACGCGTGGACGGCGAGGACCGCGCCCACCGCCGCGAACTGGATGATCGTCAGCACGGCGGCCGTCGACAGGTCGAAGATCTCCGAGGTCTGCCGGTAGATCTCGACCTCCAGCGTCGAGAAGGTGGGGCCGCCGAGGATCTGCACGACGCCGAAGGAGGTGAAGGTGAAGAGGAAGACCATGAGCGCGGCGGCGGCCACGGCCGGGCCCAGCGCCGGGAGCGTCACCGTGCGCCAGGCCGCGAACCGCGAGGCGCCGAGCATCCGCGCGGCCTCCTCCTGGCGCGGGTCGAGCTGCGACCAGAGACCGCCGACCGTGCGGACGACGACCGCGTAGTTGAAGAAGACGTGCGCGAGCAGGATGGCCCACACGGTCGTGTCCAGGCGTACGCCCCACAGCTCGTCCAGCAGCCCGCCGCGTCCGAGCAGTGCCAGGAAGGCCGTGCCCACGACGACCGTCGGCAGCACGAACGGTACGGTCACGACGGCCCGCAGAAGCTGCTTGCCCCGGAAGTCGAAGCGCGCGAACACGTACGCGCCGGGGAGCGCGATCAGCAGGGTGAGCGCGGTCGAGGCGAGCGCCTGCCAGGTCGTGAACCACAGGACGTGCCGGATGTCGGGCTGGGCGAGCACGTCCCAGATCCGCCCGAACCGCCAGACCCCGTCGGCCCTGAGCCCGCGCGCCGTGATCGCCGCGACCGGGTAGGCGAAGAAGAGCCCGAAGAACGCGACGGGCACGGCCATGAGACCGAGCCGCGCCGCGTTCCCCGTGCGCGGCGCGCGGGGCACGCGGGGCTTGCGGAACTCCCGGAACTCCCGGGGCTCCCGGGGCTCCCGGGGCTCTACTTCAGTACGAGCGAGGTCCATGCCTTGACCCACTCGTCGCGGTGGTCGGCGATCCTGGCGGGGTCCAGGGTCTCGGGGTCCTCGGCCCGCGGGCCGAACTCCGTGAACTCCCGGGGCACCTGCGCGCCCTCGCGCACCGGGTACACGAACATGTTGAGCGGCATGTCGTCCTGGAACCTCTTGCTGATCAGGAAGTCGACGAGGGCCTTGCCGCCCTTGCTGTTCCCGGCGTTGGCCAGCAGGCCCGCGTACTCGACCTGCCGGAAGCAGGTACCCTCCGCGACACCGGTCGGGGCGGTCTCCGGCCTCGGGTCGGCGTAGATGACCTCGGCGGGCGGCGACGAGGCGTACGAGACGACCAGCGGCCGGTCGCCCTTGGCCTTCCTGCCACCGGCGGACCCGGAGAACTCCTCGTTGTATGCCTGCTCCCAGCCGTCGACGACCTTCACGCCGTTGGCCTTGAGCTTCTTCCAGTAGTCCGGCCAGCCCTCGTCGCCGTACTTCGCGGCGGTGCCGAGCAGGAAGCCGAGGCCGGGCGAGGACGTCGAGGCGTTCGAGGTGACGAGGAGGTTCCGGTACGCCGGCTCGGCCAGATCGTCGAAGGACGCCGGCGGGTCCAGCTTCCGCTCGCTGAAGTACGCCTTGTCGTAGTTGACGCAGATGTCACCGGAGTCGATGGGGGTGACCCGGTGCTTGTCCTGGTCGACCCGGTACTCGGGCAGGATCCGGTCCGAGCCCTCGGCCTCGTACGGCTGAAACAGCCCGTTGTCGAGCGCACGCGACAGCAGGGTGTTGTCGACGCCGAAGAAGACGTCGCCCTGCGGGTTGTCCTTGGTGAGGATCGCCTTGTTGACGGCCTGCCCGGCGTCGCCGTCCTTGAGGACCCTGACCTCGTACCCGGACTCCTCCTCGAACTCCTCGAGCACGTCCTTGGTGTAGGCGAAGGAGTCGTGGCTGATGAGGGTCACGGTCTTCGCCCCCGAGCCGTCGCCGCCGGAGCCGGAGGACCCGCACGCGGTGAGCGAGGCGAGCCCGAGTCCGGTGACCGCGACCACGGCGACGGCCCTACGGCCGGCGCCGCCGACACCCACGCCCCTGGTGATGCCTGTGATGTCCATGATGTTCCTCCTGGTTGACCAGGAAGAGACGCGGCCCTGCCCGGGACCTCGGTCGGGTCCCGGGCAGGGCGCAACAGCTTGAGTGGTGACCGAACTTCCTACCCAGAATGACCTGGGCGAGGTTCAGAGGGTCTGCGGGCTCTCCCGCACTCTCAGCGCTGTGGCGCTCCCCTGTCGGAATATGAAGATGTGGGTACGGACGCCAGACTACCGCTCGGTGGCCGCGAGCTGCCCGCACGCCCCGTCGATCTCCTGACCACGGGTGTCCCGGACGGTGACGGGTACCCCGTGGGCGGCGATCGCCTCCACGAACGCCTTCTCGTCCTCGGGCCGCGAGGCGGTCCACTTGGAGCCGGGCGTCGGGTTCAGCGGGATCAGGTTCACGTGCACCGGCTTGCCCTTGAGCAGCCGCCCGAGCCGGTCACCACGCCACGCCTGGTCGTTGATGTCCCGGATGAGCGCGTACTCGATGGAGAGCCGGCGCCCCGACCTGGCCGCGTACTCCCAGCCGGCGTCCAGCACCTCCCGTACCTTCCACCGCGTGTTGACCGGCACGAGGGTGTCACGCAGCTCGTCGTCCGGCGCGTGCAGGGAGATGGCCAGGCGGCACTTGAACCCCTCGTCGGCGAACCGGTGGATGGCGGGGACGAGACCGACGGTCGACACGGTGATCCCGCGCTGCGACAGTCCGAGCCCGTCCGGCTCGGGGTCGGTGAGCGCCCGGATGGACTGGACGACCCGCTTGTAGTTGGCGAGGGGCTCGCCCATGCCCATGAAGACGATGTTGCTGAGCCGCGCCGGCCCGCCGGGGATCTCCCCGTCACGCAGCGCGCGCATGCCGTCGACGATCTGGTGCACGATCTCGCCCGTCGACAGGTTCCGGTCGAGGCCGGCCTGCCCGGTCGCGCAGAACGGGCAGTTCATCCCGCAGCCGGCCTGCGAGCTGATGCACATGGTGACCCGGTCCGGGTAGCGCATCAGCACGGACTCGACGAGGGTCCCGTCGAAGAGCCGCCAGAGGGTCTTGCGGGTGGTGTCCCCGTCGGTGGACAGGTGCCGTACGACCGTCATCAGCTCGGGCAGCAACGCCTCCTGCAGCTTGGCGCGCGACCCGGCCGGGATGTCGGTCCACTGCTCCGGATCGTGCGCGAACCGCGCGAAGTAGTGCTGCGAGAGCTGCTTGGCACGAAACGGCTTCTCACCGACCGCGGCGACGGCCTCCTTACGCTCGGCAGGCGTGAGGTCGGCAAGGTGCCGCGGCGGCTTCTTGGCTCCGCGGGGGGCGACGAATGTGAGTTCTCCGGGTGCAGGCATAACACGTCCAGTGTCGCAGATCGAATCATGTGACCCGGGCCGCGAGCCGTGCGGGGCGGTTGTCCCGCCACGCCGTTCGGCCGGGAATGCCGTTCCGGGTACCGCTCCAGGATCTAGAATCGAACGCATGTCCGAAAAAATGTTCTGTCCGCATCCCTCGCGCGGCGTCCGGGAAGGGGCGGGTCGCACCGACGGCGCCTCTGTCGCCGACGCCGGCCCCGGGGTGGTGCTGTGAACCGCGGCCGGTCGCAGTCCGGGGGCGCGGGGACCGCGCCCGTCGTCGTTCATCGCGCGGCCGGTGGCGGCGGGCGCCGGGTGTCGATCCACGCCCGGGTCGCGGGTCTCGCCCACAGCGATGCCGACGTGGTGGAGTTCCTGCGCCGCGCGGGCCTGCCGGACGCGGGGGAACTGCTGGACGATCCGCAGTGGGTGGAGTGGCAGGACGGACGGCCCCATGAGTACGACGGTGAACGGCCCCAAGAGTACGACGGCACGGACTGACGGCGCCGCGGCCCGTCTGCCGGCCGCCGTGCACCGCGCCGTACGTGGCGGACCCCCGGCCTGGCCCGGCCGGGGGTCCTCCGCACTGCTCATGGAGCAGGTACGACGATCAGCTCGATCCGACGAAGAGCACCAGGAGCAGCCACACCACCGGAGCGGTCGGCAGCAGTGAGTCCAGTCGGTCCATGATTCCGCCGTGGCCCGGGAGCAGGGTGCCCATGTCCTTGATCCCCAGGTCCCGCTTGATCATCGACTCGCCGAGGTCGCCGAGCGTGGCGCTGCCGGCGACCGCGAGGCCGAGGATCAGCCCTTGCCACCAGGTGCCGTCGTCGATGAGGAACTGCATGCACAGCGCGCCCGCCGCCATGGCGAAGGCGATCGCGCCGAGCAGGCCCTCGCGGGTCTTGCCGGGGCTGATGCGCGGAGCCAGCTTGTGCTTGCCGAAGCGCCAGCCGACCGCGTACGCACCCGTGTCGCTGACCACGGCCAGCAGCAGGAACGTCAGGACCCGGCGCGCACCGTCGTCCGCGGTGAGCATCATCGCCACGAACGTGGCGAGGAACGGGATGTAGAAGGCCGCGAAGACCCCCGCGGTGACGTCCTTGAGGTAGCCCTCGGGCGGTTCCGTCATCCGCCAGACCAGGACCGCGAGCGCGGTGAGCGCCATCGCCACCCAGGCGCCCTCGGGCCCGCGGACGTACCCTGCGACGACCATCGCCGCACCGCCCAGTGCCAGCGGCACGAGCGGCGCCCTGATGTTCTTGCGCTCCGCGAGCCTCGACGTGAGTTCCCACAGACCGACCACGACCGCGACCGCTATGACCCCGATGAAGGCTGCCTTGACGACGAACAACGACACGGCGATCACCGCGCCGAGCCCGACACCGACCCCTATGGCAGCGCTCAGATCGCGGCCCGCGTTCTTCTTCTGCGGCGCGGGGACGGGCTGTGCGGCGCTGGTCATGGGCTCCTGCGGATTCTGCGACGGAGCCAGGTACGGCGGCGTCGGCGGCGTCTCGTCGCGGAACAGGGGGCCGCCCGTCCGAGCGGCCCCCCGGTCGTCATCCTGGTTTCCGCCATGCGCGGGTACGTCGGGCACGATGGGCATGGGGCGAGTCTGCTGCGCGTGGTGCGCGTCGTACGCGGGACCCGCCGGGGCAGCCCCCTGGACAGGCCCTCGGTCGGACGGCCCCCAGTACCCGGCTTGTGGCGGCGCCCCCCAGGAAGAGTCGTTCATCAGACCTCGAGCAGCTCAGCTTCCTTGTGCTTGAGCAGCTCGTCCACCTGGGCGACGTACTTCGCGGTGGTGTCGTCGAGCTCCTTCTCCGCACGGCGGCCCTCGTCCTCGCCGACCTCGCCGTCCTTGATCAGCTTGTCGATGCCGTCCTTGGCCTTGCGGCGGACCGAACGGATCGAGATCTTGGAGTCCTCGGCCTTGGTCCGGGCCACCTTGATGTAGTCCTTGCGGCGCTCCTCGGTGAGCTCGGGGAACACCACCCGGATGATGTTGCCGTCATTGCTCGGGTTGACGCCGAGGTCGGAGTCGCGGATCGCCTGTTCGATGTTGCGCATCGCGCTCTTGTCGAACGGGGTCACCACGGCCATGCGCGGCTCGGGCACCGAGAACGAGGCCAGCTGGTTGATCGGTGTCAGCGCGCCGTAGTAGTCCGCCACGATCTTGTTGAACATCGCCGGGTGCGCACGGCCGGTGCGGATCGCGGCGAAGTCCTCCTTGGCGACCACGACGGCCTTCTCCATCTTCTCCTCGGCCTCGAGGAGGGTCTCTTCGATCACCACTTGCTCCTGCGTGTCTTGAGTAGGCCCGGCTGCGGTTCCTTGACGGGTAGGCGGCCGGCTGCGTCGCGTCTTGTTCCTGCACGGTTCCCGACCGGCAGGACATTGTCCATCCCCCGGTCAGGCCCGACCGCCCGGGTCACCCACAAGCGTGCCGATCTTCTCACCCTTGACCGCCCGAGCGATATTGCCCTCGGCAAGAAGCTCGAAGACGAGGATGGGCAGCTTGTTGTCGCGGCACAGGGTGATCGCGGTCATGTCCGCGACCTTGAGGTCGCGGGTGATGACCTCGCCGTAGCTGAGCGCGTCGAACTTGACCGCTTCGGGGTTGGTCTTGGGGTCGGAGTCGTAGACCCCGTCCACACCGTTCTTGCCCATGAGCAGCGCTTCCGCGTCGATCTCCAGGGCGCGCTGGGCGGCGGTGGTGTCCGTGGAGAAGTACGGCATGCCCATGCCTGCGCCGAAGATGACCACGCGGCCCTTCTCCAGGTGGCGCACGGCCCGCAGCGGGATGTACGGCTCGGCGACCTGCCCCATGGTGATGGCGGTCTGCACGCGCGAGTCGATGCCCTCCTTCTCCAGGAAGTCCTGGAGGGCGAGGCAGTTCATGACGGTGCCGAGCATGCCCATGTAGTCGGAGCGGGCCCGGTCCATGCCGCGCTGCTGCAGTTCCGCCCCGCGGAAGAAGTTGCCGCCGCCGATGACGACGGCGATCTGGGCACCGCCGCGGACCACCGCGGCGATCTCCCGGGCCATCGTGTGCACCACGTCGGGGTCGACGCCGAGTGCCCCGCCACCGGCGAATGCCTCACCGGAGAGCTTCAGCAGGAAGCGGCCGGAGCCCTTGCCGGTGTCGCCCTTGTCGTCTGTGTCGGCGGCCTGGGTGGTGGTCATGGAGATCTCGCCTCTTTACCTGTCGCACGTGTCGCACATACGGAGGAGGCCATTGCCGGTGGGGTGTTGTTCGCATCCCATGCGCGGCAATGGCCTCCTCGTCAGATCTGCTGCCGTCCGCGCGTCCGCGCGTGGCGGTGTACGCGACCGACACGGACGACTGCTGTCGACCCTAGCGGGATCGCGCGTCGATCGCGGTACGGACTCAGATGCCGACCTTGATGCGCGAGAAGCGCTTCAGGGTGACACCGGCCTCGTCCAGGACCTTCTGGACGGACTTCTTCTGGTCGAGCGCGTACGGCTGGCCGAGGAGGGTGGCCTCCTTGAAGAAGCCGTTGACGCGACCCTCGACGATCTTCGGGAGCGCGGCCTCGGGCTTGCCCTCGGCGCGCGTGGTCTCCTCGGCGACGCGACGCTCGGACTCGACGACCTCGGCCGGGACGTCCTCGCGGGAGAGGTACTTCGGCGCGAAGGCGGCGATGTGCTGGGCGACACCCTTGCCGAGCTCGGCGTCGGCCTTGTCCAGCTCGACCAGGACACCGATCTGCGGGGGCAGGTCGGGCATGGTGCGGTGCATGTACGCGGTCACGTAGGCGCCGGAGAACTGCGCGAAGCGGTCCAGGACGATCTTCTCGCCCAGGTTCGCGTTGGCCTCGTCGACGAACGTCTGGACCGTCTTGCCGGACTCGATCTCCGAGGCGAGGAGCGCCTGGATGTCGGCCGGGGAGGTGGCGGCGACGTGCTGGGCGATCTGCTGGGCGACGGCCTGGAACTTCTCACCCTTGGCGACGAAGTCCGTCTCGCACTTCAGCTCGACCAGGACACCGGAGGTGTTGTCGTCGGCGATGATGGAGACCACGGCGCCGTTCTCGGCGGAGCGGCCCTCGCGCTTGGCGACGCCCTTCTGGCCCTTGATGCGCAGCGCCTCGACGGCCTTGTCGACGTCGCCGTCGGCCTCGTCCAGCGCCTTCTTGCAGTCCATCATGCCGGCGCCGGTGAGCTCACGGAGCTTCTTGACGTCGGCGGCGGTGTAGTTCGCCATGATCTGTGAATCTCTTCTCGGAGTTCGAAGTCTCTGCAGTCGGCGTCCGCCGCTGATCGGGCGGGCGTCCACCGAAGATCTACGGGCTGGGGGTGAACGGCGGGCGACGCACCGGGCGCCGCCCGCCCTCACTCAACCGTGACGCTGGATCGTCAGGCCTGCTCGGCGTCGGCCGGCTTCTCGGCCTCGGCGGCGGGGGCCTCGGCGTCAGCCGGAGCCTCGGCGTCGGCGGCGGGCGCCTCGGCGGCCGGAGCCTCGGCCTCGGTCTCGGCGTCGGCGTCGGCGGCCGGAGCCTCGGCGGCGGGCGCCTCGGCAGCGGTCTCGTCGGCCTTCTTCTCGCCGCCCTCGAGCAGGTCGCGCTCCCACGCGGCGAGCGGCTCGCCCGCGGCCTTGTCGCCCTCGGCGGCCTTGCCGGCGCCGGAGCGGGCGATGAGGCCCTCGGCGACGGCGTCGGCGATCACGCGGGTGAGCAGGGTGACGGAGCGGATCGCGTCGTCGTTGCCCGGGATCTTGTAGTCGACCTCGTCGGGGTCGCAGTTGGTGTCGAGGATGGCGACGACCGGGATGTTGAGCTTCCGGGCCTCACCGACCGCGATGTGCTCCTTCTTGGTGTCCACGATCCAGACGGCGCTGGGCACCTTGGACATCTCGCGGATACCGCCGAGGGTCTTCTCCAGCTTGGCCTTCTCGCGGGAGAGGACGAGCAGCTCCTTCTTGGTGAGGCCGGACGCGGCCACATCCTCGAAGTCGATCTGCTCCAGCTCCTTGAGGCGCTGCAGACGCTTGTAGACGGTCGAGAAGTTGGTGAGCATGCCGCCCAGCCAGCGCTGGTTCACGTAGGGCATGCCGACGCGGGTCGCCTGCTCGGCGATGGCCTCCTGCGCCTGCTTCTTCGTGCCGACGAACATGACCGTGCCGCCGTGGGCGACGGTCTCCTTGACGAACTCGTAGGCGCGGTCGATGTACGACAGCGACTGGAGCAGGTCGATGATGTAGATGCCGTTGCGCTCCGTGAAGATGAAGCGCTTCATCTTCGGGTTCCAACGACGGGTCTGGTGACCGAAGTGGACGCCGCTCTCCAGCAGCTCCCGCATCGTGACGACGGCCATGGCCGTACTCCTTGGTGTTCTCGGTTGTGCCGCGTCCGCCGGACGGCGGTCGCGCCTGACGCCCGCGTTGCGCCGTGCCACTAGGGACCGAGGGGCGCTGACATCGGCTGTTCGACAACCTGACGTCGGGGCGTGCGAAGTCGACCCGGTGACCCGGATCGCCACAAGAAGTGTACGGGACCGGCGGGGCGCCGGATGACGCCGTTGTCCACAACCGACGGGTACTCCACAGATCCCGACCATGATCCTCTTTTTCGCACCGGCCGGGAGACCGTTCTCGCATGAGAGCAGAACGATGTCCCCGTACGTGGCCGGCGCCGCTCCCGGCCCTCCTGACGGCCGCGGTGCTGACGGCCGCCGTGCTGGTGGCCGCGTTGACGGCCGCGGCGCCGGCACCGGCGGGCGTCGGTCCCGTCGCGACGGACGGCACACCCACCGGCACACCCGTCGGCGCTTCCGTCGGCGGCTCGGGTTCCGGCCCCGGCCCCGGCTCGGGTTCCGGTGACCGACCCGGTGACCGATCCAGTGACCGATCCGGTAGGAGAGCCGGCAGCCCCGGCGGTACGCCCCCGCCGGTCCCCGTCGTGGGCCGCGCCTGGCCGGTGGGATGGCGCCCGTCGGTGACCCGTGGCTGGGAGCCACCGGCGACCGCCTACGGCAGAGGCCACCGGGGCGTCGACCTGGCCGCGGCTCCCGGCGCCCCGGTCCGGGCCGTCGCCCCCGGCCGTGTCTCCTTCGCGGGCCGGGTCGCGGGCCGCGGGGTCGTCTCGGTGGAGCTGGCCCGCACGGGGAAGCCACCCCTGCGCACGACGTACGAACCGGTGCGGGCGTCCTTGAAGAAGGGCACCGGGGTGGCGGCGGGCGAGGTGGTCGGGGTACTGGAGCCGACAGGCCCCCACTGTCCGGCGTCATGCCTGCACTGGGGCCTGCGCCGCGCGGACACCTACCTGGACCCGCTGTCCCTGCTGCCCCCGTGGCTACTGGGCCGGGGCCCGTCACGCCTGCTGCCGGTCACCGGGGTACCGCGGACGCCGACGGTCCACCGCGTCCACCGCCTACGCACCAGGGGGAGAGAACACATCCGGGGGTAGCCGTGCATCACCCGCCATGGCGGACACAGCCGAACCCCCGGGCTCCCGGCACCTGTCCGACCGAGCCTGTCGGTCCGACCGCTCCGGTCGCTCCGCTCGCTCCTGCCGATCCGTTCGTGCGGTCGGTCGCCGACTCATGGCAGGGCAGGGCCGGCAGTCGGCCGGGCAGCCCGGAAGGACTCAGCCCCGCACACCCCGCAGGGCCATCGCGACGGCGGCCTCGATGATCACTTCGGGTTCCTCGGCCGCGCCCAGCTCGATCCTTCGTACCGCCGCGTCCGCCATCCCCTGGAGAAGCATCGCGGCCATCCGGGGCTGCTCATGGCCCATGTCCCGCAACGCCTCCACGATCATCGCGACGAGGCCTCCGTGGGCGGCGCGGATCTTCTCGCGGGCGCCCGCGTCGAGCTCGCTCGCGGAGATCGCCACCACGGCCCGGTGCCGCCGGTCACCGACCAGGGCGAGCTGCCGGCGGACATACGCCTCGACCTTGCCCTCGGGCGTCCCGGCCAGCGACATCGCCGCCTCGACCTCGGCGGCCCAGAGCGGGAAGTCGACCTCGCAGAGTTCCTCGACGACAGCCGCCCGGGACCGGAAGTACTCGTACACGGAGGAGCGCGCGAGACCTGTCCGCTCGGCGAGCGCCGGGAACGTCAGCGCCTCCGTCCCGCCCTCGGACAGCAGTGACCGCGCCGCGTCCAGCAGGGCGGCTCGCTGCATCGACCGGTGCTCGGCCACGGAGGCCGCTCGAATCCTTGGCACGCTCCCACTTTACGGACGCCTCGCCCAGGACGGGAGTGTCCCGCAGGGAGGGCTTGATCGATGCCCTCCGGACGAAAGGATTCCGCAAGGTCCGCCGGGGCCGGGGCCGCCTCGCCGGCGGCGTCCGGCCGCCTGCGGGCGCTCCTTGTCCCGATTCGTCGCTGCGGCCCGGAACGGAGCGATACCGCCAGGTCAGCGCCCGAAGCTCGCCAGTTTCGCACGGAGCTGGAGCACGGACTTGGTGTGGATCTGGCTGACGCGGCTCTCCGTGACCCCGAGCACATTGCCGATCTCGGCGAGTGTGAGCCCTTCGTAGTAGTAGAGGGTGACCACCGTCTTCTCCCGCTCGGGCAGTGTGTTGATGGCCCGCGCCAGGAAGCGCCGCAGCTCACGGTCCTCCGCGACCTCCACGGGATTGTCGGCCGCGGTGTCCTCCAGCGTGTCCATCAGGCTCAGCCGGTTGCCGCCCTCACCGCCGACGTGCAGCAGTTCCTCCAGGGCCACGACGTTGGCCAGTGACAACTGGCCGAAGACCGCGTGCAGTTCCTCGACCGCGATGCCCATCTCGGCGGCCACCTCGCACTCCGACGGCGTACGCCGCAGCCGGGCCTCCAATGTCGCGTAGGCACGCTCGACGTTGCGGGCCTTCTGCCGTACGGACCGGGGGATCCAGTCCAGTGCCCGCAGTTCATCGATCATCGCGCCCCGGATCCGGGTGATCGCGTACGTCTCGAACTTGATCTCCCGTCCGATGTCGAACTTCTCGATGGCGTCGATCAGCCCGAACACCCCGGACGAGACGAAGTCCGCCTGCTCCACATTGGGGGGCAGCCCCACGCTCACCCGGCCCGCCACGTACTTGACCAGGGGCGAGTAGTGCAGGATCAGCTGCTCGCGCAGCCGCTCGTCGCCCGTGGTCTTGTACGACCTCCACAGCTCGTCGAGCGTCGAGGGGGCGGGCGGGCGCACGCCGCTGCGGGCAGCGGGGGGAACTGCCGCCCGGTCAGACCCGGAGGTGTGCTGGGGCATTCGTCGCCTCGTGCCGTTCTGCAGTGAACTGTGAGTACCTGCGTGAGCTGTCGGTCTGATGTCGAGTTGCCTGTCTGCTTCGGATTCCGTGTGAGCGTAGCGTGACTGGGGAGTCGCAGTGTGCGAACAGTGACGGACTCACCGTGCGCAGATACGTTCCGCTGGACATCATCAGGGGTGCGATCGTCGCTGTGCGTAATCACCTTGCGGTGCCGGCCACCGCAATCCCCGTCGGCTTCGGGGATCCTCCGCGCAGCCGAACACGCTGGGTCAGCATCACCCCTGGTCCGTACCGATGGACCTCATGGCCTGGCGTGTCAACTTCCAGCCGTCGCCCTGCCGTTCGACGAAGCCGAGTGAGCGCAGTTCGTACAGCTTCGCGACGGCCTCGTCCTCGGTCGTGCCCGCGCCCCGGGCGATCTCCTGCCGCGGCACCGCCTCCCCGGCGGGCAGCGCGGCCAGCACCCGGCCGGCTGCCGGGTCCAGGAGGTCGCGCGGCAGCACCGGGCCGCGCCTGGCCGGGGCCAGCTCGCCCATGTCTCCGACGAGTTCCGTCACTTCCGCGGCGTCGGTGACCAGTACCGCGTCCCCGCGCAGCAGTTCGTGCACGCCCGCCGAGAGGCCGCTGCTGGCCGGGCCCGGCACTCCCATCGTGAATCTGCCCAGCCGCTGCGCGGCGCGGGCGGTCACCAGCGCACCGCTGCGGTACGCCGCCTCGACGACCACCGTGCCGCGCGTCAACGCCGCAATGACCCGGTTGCGCAGAATGAACCTGCTGGGCGTCGGATGGTCGCCCGGCGGCAATTCGCCGACCACCAGACCCTGTTCGGCGATCCTGTCGATCAATTGCGTGTGGCCGCGCGGATAGGGTCGGTCGACCCCGCAGGCGAGGACGGCGACGGTGGCGCCGCCCGCCCCCAGCGCACCGCGGTGCGTGGCCCCGTCCACGCCGTAGGCGCCTCCCGACACGACGACCCACCCCCGCTCCGCGAGTCCGGCGCCGAGCGTGGACGCCATGTGGGCCCCGTACTCGGTGCAGGCCCGCGCACCCACCACCGCGACGGAGCGCAGCGCCCATATCCGCAGGCTGGGCATGCCTCGTACCCACAGTCCGATGGGCTTCGCGTCCCCGAGGTCGTCCAGCTGCGCGGGCCACTCGAAGTCCCCCGGACACACGAAACGCGTCCCGGAGTCCCGCGCCGTCGCGAGGTCCCGTCGCGGATCGGCCCGCTCGGCCCTGGCCCGCAGGCCCGCCCATCTCGCGTCCGTCACACCGGGCAGCCGCCGTCCGTCTCCGGCGAGGCACCCGGCGACCTCCGCCGCTCCGCTCTCGCGAAGCCACCGTCCGCAGATCTCGTCCCCCGGTTCGACGACGCGTGCGAGGAAGGCCCGGTGCAGCCGCTCCTCCTCCCCGCTCACGCCGACACTCCGATCGCCATCGGCACTCCCCGGGGGACCCCGGTGCGCAGCTGCAGGGCGAGCGTCACGTCCGCGGTCCCGGGCCGGTCACGACCGGCGAGATCCGCGACGGTCCAGGCGACCCGCAGGACGCGGTCGAGTCCGCGGGCGGTGAGCACGCCCCGCTCCAGGCTGTGCTCCGCCTCGTCCATGGCGCCCGGGGCCGCGTGCCACCGGCTGCGCAGCTCACGGCCCGGCACCTCGCTGTTCGTGCGCCACGGGGTGTCCGTCAGGCGCGCGGCGGCCCGCTCCCTGGCCGACCGGACCCGGTCGGCGACCGTCTCGGTGGACTCGCCCCGCGCACCCCGCTCCGTGAGCTGGGAACGGGTGACGCGGTCCACCTCGACCCGCAGGTCGACGCGGTCGAGCAGCGGTCCGGAGAGCCGGGCCTGGTAGCGGCGGATCGCGGCGGGCGGGCACTCGCACAGGCTGTCCCGCTGCGAGAAGCGGCCGCAGGGGCAGGGGTTGGCGGCGAGCACCATCAGGAACCGGGCCGGGAAGCGCACGACACCGGCGCTGCGCGCGATCACCACGTGTCCCGACTCCAGGGGCTGGCGCAGCGCGTCGAGGGCGTGGCTGCTGAACTCGGGGGTCTCGTCGAGGAAGAGCACACCCCGGTGGGCGAGCGACACGGCTCCCGGCCGTGCCACCCCCTGGCCGCCGCCGACCAGGGCCTGCATGGTCGAGGAGTGGTGCGGGGCGCAGTAGGGAGCCACGTCGACCAGGGGTTTGCCGGGCGGCAGCAGGCCCGCGACGGAGTGGACGGCCGTGACCTCCAGGGACTCGCCCCGGCCGAGCGGCGGCAGGATGGCGGGCAGCCGCTCGGCGAGCATGGTCTTGCCCGCCCCCGGCGGCCCCTCAAGGAACAGGTGGTGTCCGCCGGCCGCGGCGACCTCGACCGCGGTCCGGGCCGAGAGCTGGCCGACGACGTCGGCGAGATCGTGACCGTGGTCGTACTGTCCGGCGCCCATGCCGTGCATGCCCGTGGCCGCGCCCGTGCCCGGCAGGCGCAGGCCCGCGAGCGGATCGGTGCGGCCCCGCTCGTCCGGCTCCTCGTCGGGCACGGGTTCGTCCGTCAGGACCGCGACGAGCTGCCGGAGGCTGCGGACGCCCAGCACGGACACACCGGGCACCAGTGCGGCTTCCGCGGCCGCGCACTCCGGCACCACCACCTGCTCGTATCCCGCGTCGGCCGCGGCCAGCACGGCCGGCAGCACCCCCCGTACGGGCCGGACCCGGCCGTCCAGGCCCAGCTCGCCGATCATCACGATGTCGGCCAGCACCCGTGGGTCGATGCGCTCGCAGGCGCCGAGCGCGGCACAGGCGATGGCCAGGTCGAAGCCGCTTCCGCTCTTCGGCACGGAGGCGGGGCTGAGGCCGACCGTGAGTTTCTTCTGCGGCCACTCGGCCCCGGAGTTGACCACGGCGGCCCTGACCCGGTCCTTGCTCTCCGTCAGGCTCTTGTCGGGCAGTCCCACCAGGGTGAAGGCCGCGATCCCGGGCTCCAGGTCCGCCTGGACCTCCACGACGACGCCGTCCACTCCGACGAGTGCCACCGAGCACGTGCGCGCGAAGCCCATCAGGCCGCTCCTCGCACGTGTTCCACCACGGGGGCGCCCCGGCGGGGCAGCAGCACACCCACGACGTCGATGCGGACGCCGCCGGGCGGGGACCCTCCGTGTTCCTGCAGCCAGCGCTCGGCGAGGCCGCGCAGACGCCGGGCCTTGACGGGGGTCACGGCGGCCATCGGATGCCCGTAGGGCCCCGCGCGCCGGGTCTTGACCTCGCAGACGACCAGCGCGTCGTCCTCCCGGGCCACGATGTCGATCTCGCCGGTCCTGCCCGCGCGCCAGTTGCGCTCCAGGATCGTCATTCCGGCCTCGGTCAGCTGCCGTGCGGCCAGGTCCTCGCCGTACCTGCCGAGTGCGTTGCGCGCCTTGGACGCCTTGCGGCGCACCTCGGACGCCTCGGACACCTGGGACGTTTCGGGCGCTTCGGATGTCTTCATGTCGGCACCACCTCCGGCGCCAACGATGGGTCCCTCGCGATCCGCTGTTGGATCTTGGTGGACGACCGCCCGGTTGTGGACAACTCCGTCACCCTTACGGGCGGCCGTCATGAGCTCTCTAGCTGCCCGGCAACTCCAGGTCGCTCTTGTTCAGCTCCTCGATGTTCACGTCCTTGAACGTCAGGACGCGTACCTGCTTCACGAACCGAGCAGGCCGGTACATGTCCCACACCCAGGCGTCCGCCATGGACACCTCGAAAAACACCTCGCCCTGGACCGAGTGCACCTGCATCTCGTAGTCGTTGGTGAGGTAGAAGCGCCGTTCGGTCTCGATCACGTATTTGAACAGACCGACGACATCGCGGTACTCCCGGTAGAGCTTCAGCTCCATCTCGGTCTCGTACTTCTCGAGGTCCTCGGCGCTCATGGCATGTTCCCCTTCAGCCGTGCGTCCCCCTATTGTGCGCCAGCCCCGCGAGCCCCTAGACGATTTCCGTGTCGAGGGTCTCGGGCCTGGCCGGGGGCCCTTCGTCGAGCAGCCTGCGCAGCAGCTCGGCGAGTCTGGTCGGATACACCGTCTCATGTGCCCGGCGCAGTTCCTGGCACGTCCACCAGCGCGCTCCGGCGACACTGCGCCGTTCCAGCTCGGTCAGCCCTGCCGGCTCGGTCGCCGTCCGGCTCGTACGTCCCAGGTAGTACCACTCGTCCTGGTCCCAGCGGCGTCCCGCGAAGGGGAACGAGCAGATGCGCCGCCACAGCACCGGACCCAGCTCCACCTCGGTGATGCCGGTCTCCTCGGCGAGTTCCCGCAGGGCGGCCTCCGCCCGCGTCTCGTCGCCCTCCACCCCGCCGCCCGGTGTGAACCACCAGTCGTCGGACGGGTCCTCCGGTTCGTGCCCGTGCAGCAGCAGGATGCGGTCCGCCGGGTCCAGCAGGACCACCCTGGCCACCCTGCGCAGCCCACCGGACTCACCAGGCCCACCGGACTCATCAGGCCCACCGGGCTCACCGGGCTCACCATGCCTACCGGGCCCACCGCCCGTCGGAGGTGCTCCCTCAGCCGGCAAGGGCCCGCTCCCCCGCTCCGGCACGGCCGCGCCGGCGCGCCGCCCGCTTGGCCACCGGCCCGTACGCCGCCCCACCGAGGACGAGTACCGCGCCGCCCACCACCGCCGCGAGGACCAGTCGCAGAGGGCCCGGCTCGGAGATGCCGCCGAGCGCCTCGAAGCCGGTGGGGCGGGCCAGCATGCCGTCCATGGGCCAGGCCACCGCGTCGACGCGCGCGTTCACCGCACTGCGCGGCACCGTGCCGTTGCCGGCCTCCGTCAGGTGGGCGGTGGAGTCCAGCGAGCCGCTGCGCTCGTCGCCCAGCAGGAAGAGCCGGCCCTCGGGGACCTCGATGGACGGGATCGTGGACGACTCGCCCGCGCCGCCCTTCGGCAGGTACGGTTCCTCGATCTTCTTGCCGTTGACGGTCAGCCTGTCCTGCGTGCAGCAGGCGACCGTGTCCCCGCCGACGGCGACGACCCGCTTGACCATGGGCAGGTCGCCCCAGCTGGCCTGCTTGAAGACGACGACGTCACCGCGCTCGACCTCGGCGCCGTCGATGCGCTCGGCGAGCACCCGGTCACCGCTCGAAATGGTCGGCGCCATCGAGTCGGTCGGCACGGTGTACGGCTGGTAGACGATCGCTCCCCAGGCGAAGCCGCCGAGGAAGAGCACACAGCCGAGGGCCACGGCCAGTCCCGACAGCGTGCTGCCGAGCCGTCCGTGGCCCTCGTCCGTACCACGTGTCCCGCTCATTCCAGTGCTCCCCCGGCTCGGAGAACCGACCCCGCGACCCTGGTCCGGGCCACGGAAGATCGGCGGTCTGGGACGGCACCCTACCCGGCGGTACGCGACCCAGAAACCCTGGTGTTCCCGACGGTGAGGCGGCGCCTGCGCCACAGCACCAGCGGCAGCGCGCCCGCGAGCCCGATCGCGCCCGGAGCGACGGCGCCCAGGTTCTGGTCGAAGGTGTCCGGCACCGGGAGCGTGGACCAGCGGGTGGGCGGCCAGGCTACGACGACGGCACGGCCCACGACGTTGTCCACGGGCACGAAGCCCTTGTGCTTGTCCTGCTGGTGGTAGCGGGAGTCGAGCGAGTTCTGCCGGTGGTCGCCCATGACCCAGATCTTGCCCTCGGGAACCTTCAGCTTGAACTGGCCGCCGCCGTCGTCCACGGTGCAGGGCGTGTTGCCCGGGTACACGTAGGGCTCGTTCAGCGCCTTGCCGTTGACCTTCAGCGGGCCGGTGCCCTTGCACTCGACGGTGTCGCCGCCGACTCCGACGACGCGCTTGATCAGGTCCTTCTCCTCCGAGGAGGGCATCAGGCCGATCCAGCTGAGACCCTTCTGGATCGCGTTCGGGTTCGGCGTCGGCTCGCCCGCCAGCCACTTGTCGGGGTCGTGGAAGACGACGACCTCGCCGCGCCCGGGCTCCGAGCCGAACCACGGGGTCAGTTTGTCGACGAGGACGCGGTCACCCTGCTGGAGGGTGTTCTGCATCGAGTCCGACGGGATGGAGAATGCCTGCACCAGGAAAGTCTTGATCAGCAGCGCGAGGACGAGCGCGATGCCGATGAGCAGCGGAAGCTCCTTCCAGAAGGACCGCGGCTTCCTCGGCGCCGGGCCGGCGCCGTCGGTATCGGCGCTGCCGTCGGGGCCGTCGACACCGCCGGGGCCGTCGGTCAGCCCGCCCCTGCCCCCGTCGTCACCGGGGCCGGCTCCATGGGGCACGGCGTCCTCCGCGGCCGGGGGGACCGGCTCTCCGGATCGTCCCGACCGCTCCTCGGATCGCCCCGGACGCTCCTCGGGGCCCTCGTGTCCGGATCGTGCGCCGACCGCCAAATCCCCCACATCCACTCCTCATTCCGTGCCGCCGCCCGCGACGGATACGACGCAGGCCCACCACTCCCATAACGAGCGGGAGTTCCGCAGGGGTCGGGAGCGGGATCGATCCGTATCGATCCGCGGGGGCCACCCTATGCGACGTGTCGAGTGCGGTGGCCGGCCCGCCGGTCGCGTCGGGTACGGAGGCGTAGGTGTCGGGCTCCTTCAGACGGCTCCAGTGGCCGATGGGCCAGGCGATGACCATCGCGCGGCCCACGACGTCCTCGGAGATGGTGCCGTTGTACTTCTCGGTGCGGTGGTAACGGGAGTCGGCGGAGTTGGACCGGTGGTCGCCCATCACCCACAGGCGGCCCTCGGGCACCTTCACCTCGAAGACGAGCGACGACGGCTTGTCGCCGGGGTTGAGGTACGGCTCGTCGAGCGGCATGCCGTTGACGGTCACGCGCCCCTGGGCGTCGCAGCACTTGACGGTGTCGCCGCCGACCGCGACGACCCGCTTGATGAGGTCCCGTTCGTTGTCGGAGGGCAGCAGGCCGATGAAGGTCAGCACTTCCTTGACCTGTTTGACGACGATCGGATCGTCCGACTTGGCCACCGGCTGCTCGTCCTCCAGCCAGCCGCCGGGGTCCTTGAACACGACGACGTCGCCGCGCTGGGGCTTCGAGCCGAACCACGGCGTGAGTTTGTCGACCAGGACGCGGTCACCGATCCGGATCGTCTGCTCCATGGAGCCCGAGGGGATCACGAAGGCCTGGACGAGGAACGTCTTCAGGACCAGCGCTATGAGCAGGGCGACACCGATCAGCAGCGGTATTTCCTTGATCGCGGAGCGCTGTCTGCGCCGCTTGACCCTGCGGGCCAGCTTGCGCCGGTCGGCCCGGCCCGGCAGCACGGGACCGCCCGTGCGCCGGGTACCGGTGGGCAGGAGGTCCTCGGCGGCACTGTGGGTGCCACGGGGCTTGCCGCGGTTACCCATGGACACCGTCCGCGGTCTTCCGCCCGCCCGCCCAGGCGGCGGGCCGGCCCGCGGCGGCCGGCACACGCGCGTGCCCGTCACCGCGCGCCCGACCGGCGCCACGTACGAGATCGCCGCCACTCGCACGGCTGTCGGTGCGTACCCGGCCGTCGGCACCCACACGGCTGCCGGTGTGTGCCTGGCCGTCGGCACCCACGTGACCGCCGGTACGCGCCCGGCCGCCGGCGCGTTCGATACGGGTCCAGTGGCCGGGGGGCCAGGCGATCCAGTCGGCTCTGCCGATCACGCCGCCGAGGGGGATCATGCCGCCGCCCGGGGAACCGAGGTGGTCGCGGGAGTCGCTCGAGTCGCCGCGGTGGTCACCGAGGACGAAGAGGGTGCCGTCGGGTACGACGACGTCGAAGGGCACTTCGGACGGCTCGTCCCCCGGGTACAGAAACGTCGACTCGTCGACGAGACGGCCGTTCACCTCGATCCTCCCCTGCCTGTCGCAGCAGACCACATGGTCTCCCCCCACGCCGACGACACGCTTGATGTAGTCGGCGTCGCCGAAGTAACCGGTGCCGTCGAACACGACGACGTCACCGCGCCTCGGCTCAGCACCGAAACGGTACGCCAACTTATTTACGAGAACGCGGTCCCCGATCCTCAATGCGGGCTCCATCGAGCCGCTGGGAATCTCGAACGGCTGGATCACGAAGCGGGTGAGCAGCAGCAGGGAGAACAGGCAGAACAGCACGGTCAGACTGATCCGCCCGCCCGGAAGCCGGTCGGCGGCACGGGCCACCAACGCGAAACGCGACCGTCCCTCCGCCCCTTCGGTGTCCGGGGTCTCCTCGGACATGACGGGGTGGGAGGAGCGGTCGCGCTCCGTGTGCTGTGCTTCGGCGTCCATGTGGGCCAGATGCTATCCGGCCCTCACAAGGACCCGGCGCGAGCTCAGTTGTCGCGCTTCTCCTTGATCTTCGCGGCCTTGCCGCGCAGCTCACGGAGGTAGTAGAGCTTGGCGCGACGCACGTCACCGCGGGTGACGAGCTCGATCTTCTCGACGATCGGGGTGTGCACGGGGAAGGTGCGCTCGACGCCGACGGAGAAGGAGACCTTGCGGACGGTGAAGGTCTCGCGGACACCGGCGCCCTGGCGGCGGATGACCACGCCCTTGAACTGCTGCACACGGGAGCGGTTGCCCTCGATGACGCGGACGTGGACGTTGACGGTGTCACCCGGGCGGAAAGCCGGGACGTCGCTGCGCAGCGACGCGGAGTCGACGGACTCGAGCAGGTTGGACATGATCGTCTGCTTTCTTCGCCGATGCCACAGGTCATCGGCGGAAGTCGGTGGTGCCAGAAAGGGGGCTGTTCTCGCCGGGACGGGCGTCGTGTCCCCCTGTGGCAGGGGCGCACGCCGGACGACGTACAGCAGCCGCCTATTCTTCCACGGTGTCGGGCCTGCGCCCAAATCGGCCGTCGGGACCGGGCTGCCAGCCGAGGATCGAGAGCATCTCGCGGTCCTTCTTGTCGAAGGCGGCGGGGTCGCAGCGCTCGATGAGGTCCGGCCTGTTGGCGGTCGTGCGCCGCAGGGCCTCGTCCCGGCGCCAGCGGGCGATCTTCCCGTGGTGGCCGCTGAGCAGCACGTCCGGGATCCCCCGGTCGCGCCACCGGGGCGGTTTCGTGTAGACGGGGCCCTCCAGGAGGTTCGCCATGGCTCCCGGCGCGAACGAGTCGTCCCGGTGCGACTCGGCGTTGCCGAGGACGCCCGGCAGGAGCCGGGCCACGGCCTCCGTGACGACGAGGACGGCCGCCTCGCCGCCGGCCAGCACGTAGTCGCCGATGGAGACCTCGTACACGGGCATACGGGTGGCGTACTCGTCGACGACCCGGCGGTCGATGCCCTCGTAGCGCGCGGGCGTGAAGACCAGCCAGGGGCGCTCGGAGAGCTCGACGGCGAGCTCCTGGGTGAACGGGCGGCCGCTGGGCGTGGGGACGACCAGGACGGGTCCGTGGGAGCCCGTCTCGTAGCCGTCGGCCAGGACGGAGTCCAGCGCGTCGCCCCAGGGCCCGGTCTTCATGACCATGCCGGGGCCGCCGCCGTAGGGGGTGTCGTCGACCGTGTTGTGCCGGTCGTGGGTCCATTCCCGCAGGTCGTGCACGTGCACCTGCAGCTGTCCGCGCGCGCGTGCCTTGCCGACGAGGGAGACGTTCAGGGGGTCCAGGTACTCGGGGAAGATCGTCAGGACGTCGAGCCGCATCAGGCGCCGGCTCCCTGTCCATCGCCCGATCCACTGCCCGATCCACCGCCCGCGCCGGGACCGGAGCCGGCGCGAGGGTCCTCTCCGGCTTCCTCGGCGTCATCCTCCGAAGAGTCCGAAGAGTCCGAAGAGTCTGAATATTCCGAAGAGGCGGTATCCCCCGAAGGGGCGGCGCCCTCCGGGGAAGGGATTCCGGCCTCACCCCTGGAGGACGCGATCTCCGCCCGGTCGTCGATCAGCCCGGGCGGCGGGGCGATGACGGCCCGCTGCTCCTCCAGGTCGATCCCGACGACGATCTCCTCGACGAACGGGATCAGCACCTCGGTCCCGTCGGCCCGCTCCACCACGAAGAGGTCCTGGTGCGGCAGGTGCGAGATCTCGGTGATCCGCCCGACCCCGGTGCCGTCCTCCAGGACGACGTCCAGGTCCATCAGCTGGTGATCGTAGTACTCGTCCGGGTCCTCGGGCGTCTCGTCCGGGTCGACCTCGGCGATCAGCAGGGTGTTGCGCAGCGCCTCGGCGGCGTCGCGGTCGCGTACGCCCGCGAAGCGCAGCAGGAGGCGGCCGCTGTGCACCCGCCCCGTCTCGATGGTCAGCGGACCGGTCGAAGCGGGGTCCGTGGCGAGGACGGCGCCGGGCGCGAGCCGCAGCTCCGGCTCGTCGGTGCGTACCTCGACGGTGACCTCGCCCTTGATGCCGTGGGCGCGGCCCACCCGTGCGACTACCAACTGCACTTGCCTGATCTCCTGTCGTGTGTCCACGGCATCGGCGCGTGGACGACTACGGGCCGGGGACGGCCCAGAGGCCTTCCCCGGCCCGAGCCGGTGCTGCGTGTACGTCAGCGGACGTGGTCCACGTCGACGAGGTCGACGCGGACACCGCGGCCGCCGATCGCGCCCACGACGGTGCGCAGGGCGCGTGCGGTGCGGCCGTTGCGGCCGATCACCTTACCGAGGTCGTCGGGATGGACCCGGACCTCGAGGACGCGTCCGCGACGCAGGTTGCGCGAAGCGACCTGCACTTCGTCGGGGTTGTCGACGATGCCCTTCACGAGGTGCTCGAGAGCCTCCTCGAGCATGCTCAGGCCTCGGTCGACGCGGACTCGGCGGCAGCCTCGTCCTTCTTCTCAGCCTTCTTCTTCTGGGTGATGGCCTCACCCTTGCCCTCGTCGTCGCCGCCCAGGGCGTCGAACGACGGGCGCGTGGCCTTCGGCTCCGCGACGAGCAGCGGGGCCGGGGCGGGCTCGCCCTTGTACTTCTGCCAGTCGCCGGTCAGCTTGAGGATGGCGAGGACGGGCTCGGTCGGCTGCGCGCCGACACCCAGCCAGTACTGCGCACGCTCGGAGTCGACCTCGATGCGCGAGGGGTTCTGCACCGGGTGGTACAGGCCGATCTCCTCGATGGCCCGGCCGTCACGGCGGGTACGGGAGTCGGCGACGACGATGCGGTAGTGAGGCGAACGGATCTTGCCCAGACGCTTCAGCTTGATCTTGACTGCCACGGGAGTGGTCTCTCCTGGTCTTGACGTGGTTGGGCACGGCAGGATTGCCGCGTGGGGTTGCGGTACCCGAGTGCCCGATGGACGCGTCAGCCGGAGGAGAGAGGGGTCCTGTGCGGCTGCGAGTACAGCTGGCTATTCTGCCACACCCCGGCGGGCGCCTCGACCCGGGTGGCCCCGGGCCGTACCTGCTTCGGGCCCGGCGGCGGCGCCGGGCCCGAAGCGGGTACGGCCACCGGACCGGACACGGATGCCGCCGCCGGGGTGGGCCACCGCACGGGCCGGCACCCACGAAGTGCCGCCGCGCCCTTCCGCACCACCCCGCCGGTGCGGCGTCCCGCCGCCGTGCCGGCCGTCCGCTCAGCCCGCCGCCGCGCCGACCACCTCCGGGATGCGGAACGGCTTCCCGCACCCTCCGCACACGATCGGCGCCTGCGCGAGGACCGACGGCACGACGCGGACGTTGCGTCCGCAGTCGCAGACCGCCTTCACGCGCACGCCCCCTCCGGAGGAGCCGTGCCGGGCGGCCGGGCCGCGGAAGCTCCGGGCCGTGTCGGCGGCGGTCGCGACCGTGTGCGCCTTGAGGGCACGCTGCAGCCGCTCGACCGTCGGGCGGTAGCGCCGCCTCGCCTCGGGGTTGAGCGTGACCAGCGAGAAGCCACTGCTGGGATGCGGCTCCTCGGGGTGGTCCAGACCCAGTTCCTCGGCGATCGCGAGGAATCTGCGGTTGTGGTACCGGCCGGCGCGGGAGGTGTCACGGACCCCTCGGGCGGCGGCAATGCCGTGGACTGCCTCGTGGAGCAGTCGTTCGAAGGAGAGTTCGTGTCCGCAGGCGGACGACGACTCCCCGATCAGGGACTCTGGCGCGGCAAGATCGGGCAGTTCGGGGTGGTGCCGCTGAATATCGGCCCACGCCCCTGCCAGCTCTGCGGCGAGAACAGGTGGTGTCGTGCTCACGTAATGAGAACGAGCCGGGGTGCCTCCGTGTTCCTATTCCGGGGCATCCCAAATATTTTGCACGTACCCGTCAGTTGCCGCTGATGCGTCCTGACGAGGGCGGGTGCGCTGATCTGCGGAGAAGCCTCACAGTTCGCACTCAGCCGGTACGTAGTGGTGTGTACGTTCCCGCGTGTAGGCGTCGTCGGCGGGCCGGGGCCGCTGGGATCACCGGATGCGCAAGAGGCGTTTCGGTCTCTCTCGCGGCGGAATACCGGGGCTCACCGGGCGCGGCCACGACGGTGACGTTACCGGGTCCGGCGGGGGTCCCGGGCAGCGGGCCGCCCCCCGTCCACCGGACACCGTACGGTCGGCGCGCGTGCGGCGAGCACGGTCCCCCCTTCTCCGCCGAGGGCGATCCGCGGGATGCGTACGGGAACCCGCGAGGGCCCGCCGGGACCTTGGCCGGAACCGCGCGTTCACCTCCGCCGGCGGGGATCGCACCCGCAACGGCGGACGCGGGGCCCGTACGGGATCGGGCGGGGCGGCACCGGCGACCCACCGTCATCACCGTGCGACGCGATCAGGCCACGCGCCGACCGGGTCCGCCCGCCGTCCGGCCGTGTGCCGAAGGGGCGGACAAGTGCCCTCGTCATGACCGCCCGGTGGGGGCACATGTTGCCGGTATGTGAATTTTCACGGCGCGCGCCGATGGTACGCAAACCGGGCTCCTCAACCCCTGGACGCCACGACGAGCGCGGAGTTTCCTGGCATACGGGGGGAGTACGAACGCACTGCACGGGGGGTGAAGGAACGGGTCACAAAAGCAACTCTCGGTGGATTGGGGCACATTCGATGACACCTACGCTCGTGCGGCAGCACCTACCCCATGCGGGGACGACACCCCAGGTGGATCAGTGGGCACGCGCGCGTGACTGGGCCGAGATTCAGGAGCGGATGCTCGTACCGCTCTACGAGGCCGTCTACGAGCGACTCGAAGTGGGCTCCTCCAGCAGGCTGCTGGGGCTCGGCTGCGGGTCCGGCCTGGCGCTGCTGATGGCCACGGCACGGGGCGCCTCGGTCACCGGTCTGCAGGCGCACGCGCCGGAGCGGCTGGCTCTCGCGCGGGAGCGGCTGCTGCCCGGCGCATGGGGCACGCGCGCGTGCGCCGGTGCGCGGCTGACGGACGGGGGGCCGGCGGACATCGGCGACGCAGCGGCGGCCGCGACCACCACGGCGACGTACAACCTCGTGACCGCGTTCGAGCCGGTCGGGTGTGTGGCAGGCGACTGCGAGGGACTGGCCGAGGCGCTGACGGCGGCGGCGCCGCTCGTGGGGCCCGGGGTTCCCGTGGTCCTGGTGGGCTGGGGACCTCCGGAGCGGTGCGCCACGTCCTCGGTCCTGCAGCTCGCCACCAAACTGGCGAATCCGCTGCGCGACGGGGCGGGCAGGTGGCGTCCCGCTCTCCGTGACGACCTGGAGGAGGTCGCCGGGCGGGCCGGTCTGCGGCCCGACGGGTCCGGGCGGGTCGCCTGCCCGTTCGGGTACGCGGACACGGACAACGCCGTGCGGGGGCTGATGTCCACGGGGTTGTTCGACGCGGCCGTCGCCGCGACGGATCCGGCTCAGGTGGACAAGGAGGTGCGGGAGGCCCTGCATCCGCACCGGCGGCGGGACGGGACGGTGTGGATGCCGAACGTCTTCCGGTACCTGATCGCACGGACGGTGTGAGTTCTCCGCCCCGCCGCCCGCGCCCGTCGTCCATGGGGCCCCGGATCCCCGCACCGGCCTGAACGGCCTCGTCCTGAGGTGCCGGACGGGCTGACTCGCTCAGCCCGTCCGGCGCCCGAGCACCGGGGGTGCGGGTGCGGAAGTGGGGAGAACTCCTCAGCCCATGAACTTCTTGAACTCGTCCGGGAGCTCGAAGTCCTGCGGCTGCTGGCCACCCGGCAGGCCGAACGCCCCGCCCGCCTGACCCGCGGCCTCCCGCCGCGCCGCGGCCTCCTGCTCCTGCTGCTTGCGCTTCATGGGGTTGCCGGAGCGCTGCTTGCCCTTGGCCTTCTTGGGCTGCTTCTTCGAACGGCCGGCGCCGCCGCCCATGCCCGGCATCCCGGGCATCCCCGGCATGCCGCCGCCCTGGGCCATGCGGGACATCATCTTGCGGGCCTCGAAGAACCGCTCGACCAGCCCCTTGACCGCGCTGACGTCGACGCCGGAACCCTTGGCGATACGGGCGCGCCGCGAGCCGTTGATGATCGTCGGCTCCTGGCGCTCGGCCGGGGTCATCGACTTGATGATCGCGGCCGTACGGTCCACGTCGCGCTCGTCGAGGTTGTTGATCTGGTCCTTGATCTGCCCCATGCCGGGAAGCATGCCGAGCAGCTTGGAGATGGAGCCCATCTTCCTGACCTGCTCCATCTGGGCCAGGAAGTCGTCGAGCGTGAAGTCCTGGCCCTTCTTGGAGGCCAGCTTCGAGGCCATGGCCTCGGCCTCCTGCTGCGAGAAGGTCTGCTCGGCCTTCTCGATCAGCGTGAGCACGTCACCCATGCCGAGGATGCGGGACGCCATGCGGTCCGGGTGGAACGCGTCGAAGTCGTCCAGTTTCTCGCCGTTGGAGGCGAACATGACCTGGCGGCCGGTGACGTGCGCGACGGAGAGCGCCGCACCACCGCGGGCGTCGCCGTCGAGCTTGGAGAGGACCACGCCGTCGAAGCCGACTCCGTCGCGGAATGCCTCCGCGGTGTTGACCGCGTCCTGGCCGACCATCGCGTCGACGACGAAGAGGATCTCGTCCGGCGAGACCGCGTCGCGGATGTCGGCGGCCTGCTGCATCAGCTCGGTGTCGATGCCGAGGCGGCCCGCGGTGTCGACGATGACGACGTCGTGGTGCTTCTGCCGCGCGTACTCGACGGAGTCCTTGGCGACCTGGACCGGGTCCCCGACGCCGTTGCCCGGCTGGGGTGCGTAGACGCCGACGCCCGCGCGCTCGGCGACGACGCTGAGCTGGTTCACGGCGTTCGGGCGCTGGAGGTCGCAGGCGACGAGCAGCGGGGCGTGCCCCTGGCCCTGGAGCCACTTGCCGAGCTTTCCGGCGAGCGTGGTCTTACCGGCGCCCTGCAGACCCGCGAGCATGATCACGGTCGGCGGCTGCTTGGCGAAGCGCAGCCGCCGGGTCTCGCCGCCGAGGATGCCGACGAGCTCCTCGTTGACGATCTTGATGACCTGCTGGGCGGGGTTGAGCGCCTGTGAGACCTCGGCCCCGAGTGCCCTCTCCTTGACCTGCTTGATGAAGGCCCGGACGACCGGCAGCGCGACGTCCGCCTCCAGCAGGGCGATACGGATCTCGCGCGCGGTGGCGTCGATGTCCGCCTCGGACAGGCGCCCCTTGCCGCGAAGGTTCTTGAATGTCGCTGCGAGGCGATCGGAGAGAGTGTCGAACACGGCAGTCGCGAGTCCTCAAGTAGGGGGCAGGGGCAGGTCCGCCCTCCAGGGTATCTGCCCGCACCAGCAAGGGTCTCCACCCCGTCACGGCCTTCCGCCCGGCGGGGTGCCGTACGGGGCGCGGGCGACCGCGCACCCGGCCCCGGCCGGCCCGCGGGCGCACGACGACCGGTCCCACCCCTCGCTCCCGCCCTCACTCCCGCAACGTGTCCTCCAGTGCCCGCGCCAGCGAGGCCGCCTGCTCCCCCGGCAACGGGTCCCCCTCGGGCCCCGTCACGTAGAACGCGTCCACCGCGTTCGCCCCGAGCGTGGAGACGTGCGCGCTGCGCACCCGCACCTGCGCGTCCTCCAGCGCGCGCCCGATCCGGTGCAGCAGCCCGGGCACGTCGTGGGCGCGCACCTCGATGACCGTGGCGAGCCGGGACGCGGCCGGGGCCACGCCCACCCGGGCGGCCGGGGCCGCGATGCCCCGCCGGCGCGGCTGGGCGGCGTCCCGTTCGGCCAGCCGCCCGGTGATGTCGAGGGACCCGTCGAGGGCGCGTACGAGATCGGCGCGCAGGCGGGCGGCCTGCGGCAGGGACCCGTACTCGGCGGCGACCCGCCAGTCGAGGAGCAGCACGGAGCCGGGGACGCCGTCGGGCAGTTCCAGCGTCCGCAGTTCCGCCGTCCGCACGGTGAGCCGGTGCATGGCCAGGACGCCGGCCACGGCGGGCAGGACGCCCTTCTGGTCCGGTACCGCGACGAGCAGTTCCACGCCGAGGGGCTCCGGCTCCCCGGCGGGCTCCCCCGGGAGCTCCCCGCCGGGCGGTTCGGTCTGGGCGCGCAGCGCGAGCACCGGGCCACCGGTGCGGAACGCCTCGACGGCGAGCCGCTCCTGCTCGGCGGTGGCCGCGGCGGCCTTGGGCTCCTCGGGGTCGTCCCCGGCGAGTACGGCGGAGACCCGTTTCACCAGGTCCGCCACGAGGGAGGCGCGCCACGAGGACCAGGCGGCGGGTCCGGTGGCCAGCGCGTCGGCCTCGGTGAGCGCGTGCAGGAGTTCCAGCGTGCCCTGCGAGCCGACCGCGTCGGCGACCGCGCGTACGGTCTCCGGGTCGTCCAGGTCGCGCCGGGTCGCCGTCTCGACGAGCAGCAGGTGACGGCGTACGAGCGTGGCGAGGGTCGCCGCGTCCGCGCGGTCGAAGCCGATCCGGGCCGCCACGTCCCGCGCGATGGTCTCGCCGGCCACCGAGTGGTCGCCGGGCCAGCCCTTGCCGATGTCGTGCAGCAGGGCGGCGACCAGCAGGAGGTCGGGGCGGTGGACGCGACGGGTGAGCACGGCGGCGCGGACCGCCGTCTCGATCAGATGGCGGTCGACGGTCCAGAGGTGGACGGCGTTGCGCTGCGGCCGGCAGCGCACGCGCTCCCAGTCGGGCAGCAGCCGGGTGATCAGCCCTTCCGCCTCCAGGGCCTCCCAGACCTCGACGGTCGAGGGCCCCGAGCCGAGCAGCGTGACGAGTTGTTCACGTGCCTCGGCGGGCCACGGCGTGGGCAGCGGGCGGGCCGCGGCGGCCATGCGGCGCACGGCGTGCAGCGAGAGCGGCAGGCCGGCCTGGGCGGCTGCGGCGGCGGCGCGCAGCGGCAGTACGGGGTCGCGGTCGGGGCGGGCGGTGCGGGCGAGGACGACCTCGCCGTCCTGCTCGACGACGCCCTCGGCCAGCGGGGAGCGCTCGGGGGCCGGCTTGCCGCCCAGCACCCTCCCGCCCCCCAGCATGGCGCGCAGACGCGGCCGTACGGCGCGCGACCGCAGCACGCGCCCCACCTCGCGCCAGGTGACGTCACTGGCGTACGAGATGACGCGGGCGGCCTCGTACACCTGGCGGAGCAGGGTGTCGGCGTCCAGCAGGCCGAGTTCCGCGGCGACCTGGTCCTGCTCCTGGAGGGCGAGGCGGTCGGTGGCGCGGCCGGTCACGAGGTGCAGGGCGTCCCGGACGTCGAGCAGGCGCATGCGGGCGTCGTCGAGTCCTTCGCGCGGGGCGTCGGCGAGCCAGGAGGCGGCGACGGCGCGCAGCGCGGTGGCGTCGCGCAGGCCGCCGCGGGCCTCCTTGAGGTCGGGTTCGAGGAGGTACTGCAGTTCGCCCTGGCGCCGGGCGCGTTCGGCGCACAGTTCCTGGAGTTCGGGGAGGCGTTCGGGTGCCTGGTTGCGCCAGTCGGTGAGGACGGCCGTGCGCAGGCCGGCGGTCAGGCCGGGGTCGCCGGCGAGGTGGCGGGCGTCGAGCAGCCCGAGCTGCACCTTGAGGTCCTCGCCCGCCGTCCGGCGTGCCTCGGCGGGCGTACGGACGGAGTGGTCCAGGTCCAGGCCGAGGTCCCAGACCGGGTACCAGACGCGGTCGGCGAGGGCGGCCACCGCGGCGGGGTCGGCGCCGCCGTCGTGCAGGAGCAGCAGGTCGAGGTCGCTGCGCGGGGAGAGTTCGGCGCGCCCGTAACCGCCGACGGCGACGAGCGAGACGCCGCGCGGCGGGCCGGCGCCCGCGTCGAACAGGCCGGAGAGCCAGTCGTCGGTCAGTCCGGCGAGGGCCGCACGGCGCGGCGGCCCGGACCGCGCCCCCTCCTGGAGGAGGCGCAGCCGGGCCGCCGCGTAGCCGCCGGGTCCCGGGTCCTCTGTCTCTGCGGGCGTGCCCGTGCTCGTCACCCGGTGGCTCCTGTTCGTCTGCTGCCTGCGGCGTGCCTGCCCACGGCGTGCTGCCCGCGGTGTGCTGTCTACAGCGCGTCGGGGCCGCGCTCGCCGGTCCGGACCCGGATCGCCGTCTCGACCGGGACGGACCAGACCTTGCCGTCCCCGATCTTGCCGGTACGGGCCGCCTTCACGATGACCTCGAGCAGCTGCTCGGCGTCGTCGTCCTCGACCAGCACCTCGATACGGATCTTGGGGACGAGGTCGACGGTGTACTCGGCGCCCCGGTAGACCTCGGTGTGTCCCCGCTGGCGGCCGTAGCCGCTGGCCTCGGTGACCGTGAGGCCGTGGACGCCGAAGGCCTGGAGGGCCTCCTTGATCTCGTCGAGCCGGTGGGGCTTCACGACGGCGGTGATGAGTTTCATGCGTCCACCTTCTTGCTCTTGCTCGCGGTGCCGGCGACCGGGGCCGGTGCGGCGGTCCGGGCGGCGCCGCCGCCGGCGCCGCTGTAGTCGTATGCGGTCTCGGCGTGCTCGATCTGGTCGAGGCCCGCGATCTCGTCGTCCTCCGTGACCCGCATGCCCATGGTCCTGTCGATCAGGAGGGCGAGCACCGCGGAGGCCACCAGGGAGTAGGCGAGGACACCGAAGACACCCGCGCACTGCTTCCAGAACTGGTCGAGACCGCCGCCGTAGAAGAGTCCCGCGACGTCGGACTGGCCGCCACCGGTGGCGAAGAAGCCGACCAGCAGGGAGCCGGCGATGCCGCCGACGAGGTGGACACCGACGACGTCGAGCGAGTCGTCGTAGCCGAACCGGTACTTGAGGCCGACGGCCATGGCGCAGAGCACACCGGCGACGGCGCCCACCGCGATCGCGCCGAGCGGGGAGACCGCGCCGCCGGACGGGGTGATGGCGACCAGGCCGGCGACCGCGCCGGAGGCGGCGCCGAGGGTGGTGAACGCGCCGTGGCGGATCTTCTCGTAGGCGAGCCAGGCCAGCATGGCGGCGGCGGTGGCGACCTGCGTGTTGACGAACATCAGCGCGCCGACGCCGTCGTCGTTGCCGAGCCAGGAGCCGGCGTTGAACCCGAACCAGCCGAACCACAGCAGACCGGCGCCGAGCATCACCAGCGGCAGGCTGTGCGGACGCATCGGGTCCTTCTTGAAGCCGACGCGCTTGCCGATCACGAGGATCACGCCGAGCGCCGCGGCGCCCGCGTTGATGTGGACCGCCGTGCCGCCGGCGAAGTCGATGACGCCGAGTTCGAAGGCCCAGCCGCCGGCGCCCCAGACCCAGTGCGCGACGGGGAAGTAGACGATCGTGGCCCACAGGGCGACGAAGAGCGCCCAGGCCGTGAACTTCACGCGGTCGGCGAGGGCACCGCTGATCAGGGCGGGCGTGAGGACCGCGAACATCAGCTGGAAGACGGCGAAGACGTAGACGGGGATCGTGTAGCCGTCCCAGAGCTGCGTGAGGCCGATGCCGCTGAGCCCGACGTAGTCCGAGGACCAGCCGATGATGCCGCCGGAGTCGGTGCCGAAGGCGAGGGAGAAGCCGTACAGCACCCACAGGACCGTGACGATCCCGAGGCTGATGAAGCTCATCATCAGCATGTTGAGGGTGCTCTTGACGCGGACCATGCCTCCGTAGAAGAAGGCCAGGGCCGGGGTCATGAGCATCACCAGGGCGGAACAGATGAGCATGAACCCGGTGTTGGCGGCAGACAGCGTGGGAGCGTCTGCGGCAAGCGTGATGGCTGGTGCCATCGGCGTCTCCTCGTCGTTGGTACGGCCCCGTGCGGGCGAAGCCATGAGCGGTGGTGAGGGGTGGGCCGGTTATGTGCCCAGAGACTGGCGCAGCGCCGTTTCGGCCGGAGCCCCTGCGTGTTTCGCCCGGGTGACGAAGAGGACGTACGTGTTACGCGTCGGTGAACCGCCGGATGTCCCGGGTTCCGCTCGTTATCGTGACGCAACCTTTCCCGGAAGCCCTTGAAGCACCGCACGACCACGGACCCGAGCCGTCGATTGCGCAACCCCGACGGCGCCCAGCCGCCTGCGCGGGAGCGGCGCCGGCTCGGGCGCAAAAGGCGGACCGGCCGCGGCCGTCCGTCCGGTGACCTGGCATGGGGGAGCCGAGTCGGGCTGTTGTGGACGGCGGTCGCGGCCGGCGTACCGGGGGTCAGACCGCCTCGGCGGTCTCGGGCAGGTCGACGGCGAGCTGGTCGGTCAGGTCCACGACGGCGGCGAGGTCGCCGAAGTCGCGTACGGCCGTGTCGACTGTTTTTCGGATACGAGTGCTGACCCGTTCGGAGCGCACCTTCCCGGCGATCGCGAGGGCCTGGCGGACCAGGACCGTGCTCTGCTCGGGCTCCCGCCTCAGCAGGTGCACGGTGCCCATCCCGACGAGGTTGAGCGCGTACGAGCGCTGGTGCTCGGTGTCCTTCCCGAAGAGGTCGACGGCCTTCTGCATGACGGGCTCGGCGAGCGACGCGTACGCGGGGCTGCGGCCCGCCACGTAGGCGAGGTCGCGGTAGGAGTGGGCGTTCTCGCCGTGCAGTTCGGCCTCGGAGAAGAAGCGGATCCAGTCGGGCTCGGGCTCGCCGGACTCCTCGGCGTCCCCGAAGGTGTCCTCGGCCATCCGGACGGCCCGCTTGCACTTGCCGGGCTGTCCCATGTTGGCGTAGGCGCGGGCCTCCAGTGCGTACAGCATGGACTGGGTACGCGGGCTCGCGCTGTCACGGCTGCCGTACTGGGCGAGGTGGATCAGCTCCAGCGCGTCGTCGGGCCGGCCCAGGTGGATCATCTGGCGGCTCATGCTGGAGAGGATGTACGAGCCCAGCGGCCGGTCGGCCGCCTCCTTGGCGGCGTGCAGGGCGAGGACGAAGTACTTCTGGGCGGTGGGCTGGAGTCCCACGTCGTAGCTCATCCAGCCCGCGAGCTCGGCCAGCTCGGCGGCGACCTTGAAGAGCCGCCTGGTGGTGGGCTCGGACTGGGGCTCCTGGAGCAGGTCGGTCACCTCGTGCAGCTGGCCGACGACCGCTTTCCGGCGCAGGCCGCCGCCGCACTGGGCGTCCCACTGGCGGAACATGACGGTGGTGGACTCCAGGAGCTCCAGCTCGGGCTGGGAGAGCCGGCCGGGGCGGCGGGGGGCGGCGGCGGACGCGGGCTCCGCGCGCGGGGCGGCGGGGCTGGGCACCAGCCAGCGCTGCATGGGTTCGATGAGCGTGGGGCCCGCGGACAGGACCAGGGAGGTGCCGAGGAAGCCGCGCCGCGCCAGCATCAGGTCGCTGCGCGAGAACTCGCTGATCAGGGCGACGGTCTGCGGGCCGGTCCAGGGCAGGTCGACACCCGACACGGAGGGTGACTGGTGCGGGGCGCGCAGACCGAGGTCCTCGACGGCGACGGCACAGCCGAACCGCTCCGAGAACAGCTCGGAGAGGATGCGCGGGATGGGCTCACGCGGATTCTCGCCGTCGAGCCAGCGGCGGACGCGGGAGGTGTCGGTCGAGATGTGGCCGGCGCCCAGCTGGCGCGCCCTGCGGTTCACCTGGCGGGCCAGCTCGCCCTTGGACCAGCCGCTGCGCACGAACCACGAGCCCAGCAGTTCGTTGGGGCGCTTGTCCGGGCCGGTCACGGTCCTCGCGCTTCCGCCGTTGCCGCCCACTGGAACGCCCCCATCCCTGAACCCGCTTGATGCGCTGTGTGCGCCAAGCCTGCGCTGTGTGCGCCAAGCCCTACCAGAATGCCGGTAACCGGGCTCCCCGTCCGCCCGTTCTCACCCGTCGAACGGAAAGGCGAGTTGCCTCCGGCATACCCACGAGAGCATGCGTCCCCAGGACTCGTGCACACAGAGTAACTCCGCGATCACTGCTCCAACCATGGCGATCCCGGAAACGCCACCATTCGCCACCCCTTCGAATGAACTCGCGATGGCCGTCACGCGATTCACTTGACACATGACGGCCGGGAGTGGGCGCAAAGATGCAGATCGGGGCGCGTGAAGCCCGGCGCACCACCCACGGCGCCACCAAGCGCCCCATGGAGCGGGTACCGGCGGGCACCGACGGGTCCCGTCGGACACCCAGAGTCACGGTACGATTCCATGACGTGACCGCGGGCGCGCTCGACCCGTTGGAGGGGGTATGGGTTTCACGATCGGCGGTAGCCGCGAGATTCGGTCCGGTTCGCGTCGCCGCGGCCGCTCCTCGGAGTGCACCACCGTGGCCGAGTTCACCGGGCTGTGGGGCTGGGACGTGGTGCCGGGTGCCCGGGCCGCCGCGGACGCCTGCTCGTGCGGCCGGGCGGACTGCCCCGCACGCGGTGCGCACCCCCTGGACTTCGCGCCCGTCATCCCCGCGGGTGCCACGCTGGACACGGTGACGGATGCCTGGGGCGAGTTCCCGGGCGCCGCGGTGATGCTTCCCGTGGGCCGCGCCTTCGACGTCATCGAGGTGGCCGAGTCCGTCGGCCGCCGGGCCCTGGTCCGGCTCGAACGGATGGGGCTCCCGCTGGGCCCGGTGACCGTCACCCCCGCGGGCCGCGCCCACTTCTTCGTCGCGCCGGGCGCGGCGGCCGAGCTGCCCGAACTGCTCTACCGCATGGGCTGGGACGACGCCGCGCTCGACCTGCACGGCCTGGGGCCCGGTACGTACATCACGGCCCCGCCCTCCGACCGCGGCGGCCTCGGTCCGGTCCGCTGGCTGCGCTCCCCCGCCCTCGACTCGGCCACGAAGCCGCCGGCCGCCCGGCTGCTGCTGGGGACGCTGGCGTACGTGACCCACCGGTCCCGCGTGTAGGCCGCCCCCCGGGCTCGTCTTCCGGGTCCGCCTCTCGGGTCCGCCACGCGGAAGGGCCCCGCTCCCTCTGCGCCGGGGAGTGGGGCCCTTTCTCGTGCACGTACCTGTCGTACGTGTCCTCACTCTCCGATAAGGGCGTCCACGAACGCCTCCGGCTCGAACGGCGCCAGGTCGTCCGCCCCCTCGCCCAGGCCGATGAGCTTGACGGGTACGCCCAGTTCGCGCTGGACCGCGATGACGATGCCGCCCTTGGCCGTGCCGTCGAGCTTGGTCAGGACGATGCCGGTGATGTCGACGACCTCGGCGAAGACACGTGCCTGCACCAGACCGTTCTGACCGGTGGTGGCGTCCAGGACGAGCAGCACCTCGTCGAGCGGCGCGTGCTTCTCGACGACACGCTTGACCTTGCCGAGCTCGTCCATGAGACCGGTCTTGGTGTGCAGGCGGCCGGCCGTGTCGATGAGCACGACGTCGGCGCCCTCCTGGATGCCTTCCTTGACCGCGTCGAAGGCGATCGAGGCGGGGTCGCCGCCCTCGGGACCGCGTACGGTGCGGGCACCGACGCGCTCGCCCCAGGTCTGCAGCTGGTCGGCGGCGGCGGCGCGGAAGGTGTCGGCCGCGCCGAGCAGCACATGCCGGCCGTCGGCGACGAGCACGCGCGCGAGCTTGCCGGTCGTGGTGGTCTTGCCGGTGCCGTTGACGCCGACGACCATCACGATGCCCGGGGTGTCCAGACCGGATTCGGTATTCACCGTGCGGTCGAAGTCGGGCACCAGCAGCGTGAGCAGTTCCTGGCGCAGCAGGGCGCGCAGTTCCTCGGGCGTCCGGGTGCCGAGCACCCTCACGCGCTCGCGCAGCCGTCCGACCAGCTCCTGGGTGGGCTGCACGCCGACGTCGGCGGTGAGCAGCGTGTCCTCGATCTCCTCCCAGGTGTCCTCGTCGAGGTGCTCGCGCGCGAGGAGCGTGAGGAGCCCCTGGCCGAGCGCGTTCTGCGAACGGGAGAGCCGGGCCCGCAGACGGACCAGGCGGCCGGCGGTCGGCTCCGGGACCTCGACCGGGGGCGTCACGACGACCGGGGCGGTCGCCGAGGCGTCCGGAAGATCCACCTCCTCTATCGTGCGGCGCGCTTCGTCGCGCGGCGTCTCGGCCTCGTCGCCGACGTGCGGCTCGGTCGGCGGGGCGGTGATGTCGGGGGCGGCCGGGGGCGGCGGGGGCAGCCGCTTGCTCCTGCGGCTGCCGACGACGAGCCCGCCGAGCGCGCCGATCACGACCACGGCGATGACTACAGCAAGGATGACGATTTCCATAACCCACCCAGTATGCGTGACCTCTCTCCCGGCCGTTCGTCGCCCGCGCGGGGCTCTGCCCCGGGCGGACCGGCCCGCCCACCCCCGCACCGGGGGTCCCACGGGGCGCGGCCACACCGGTCCCGGCCGCACCGGTCCCGGCGACCGGTCCGGTCCTCCCGCGCGGCGCGGGACCGGGCCACACGATTCCGGGCGGCGCGGGACCAGCCGGTGTCAGCCGGTGTCGGTCGGTGTCGGTCGGTGTCGTGGGGTACGCGTTCCGTCGCGGGCCGCGGCGGCGGGTCGCCGCCCTGGCTGTCTGACGCTCCGTCAGCTACTGTCCGTGCCCATCGGGGCACCGGCGCCCCGCCCGCCCGGCGAAGGGGGACTTTCCCATGTCCGTGACGGTCGTGCGTTTCAACCTGGTCGAGCCCGGCGCCACCCCCGCCTCGCTCAGCGACCGCTACAAAGCCGCGCTGGAGATGGCCGCCTACGCCGACGACCGCGGCATGACCACCGTGCAGACCGAGGAGCACCACGGCGCCGCCAACAACTGGCTGCCCTCGCCGTTCGCCTTCGCGGGCGCGGTCTTCGGCGCGACCCGCAGGATCGCGGTCACGGTCTCGGCGGTCATCGGCCCGCTGCACGACCCGCTGCGCCTGGCCGAGGACATCGCCGTGCTCGACCTCCTCAGCGGCGGCCGGCTCGTCACGGTGGCGGGCATCGGCTACCGGCCCGAGGAGTACGCGCTGTTCGGCGTCGAGTGGAAGCGTCGCGGCCGCCTCCAGGACGAGCTCCTGGAGACCCTGCTGAAGGCGTGGACCGGCGAGGAGTTCGCGTACGGCGGCCGTACCGTACGGGTCACCCCGCGCCCCTTCTCCGATCCGCACCCCCTGCTGCTGGTGGGCGGATCCTCGAAGGCGGCGGCCCGGCGCGCGGCACGGCTGGGACTGCCGTTCTTCCCCAGCGCGCATCTGCCGGAGCTGGAGGCGTACTACAAGGAGCGGCTCGTCGAGTACGGCACGCAGGGCTGGACCATGATGCCCGCGGCGGTCACCCCGCTGCTGCACCTCGCCGAGGACCCGGACCGCGCCTGGGCCGAGCACGGCAGGCACTTCCTGCACGAGGCACGGACCTACGCCTCCTGGCAGTCCTCCGACATCAAGTCGGCGGTGCGGTCGGCCGCCACCACGGTGGACGAGCTGCGCGCCGAGGGCGTCTACCGGATCCTGACGCCGGACGAGTGCCTGGCGCAGGGCCTCGACAGCCACGTACTGCATCCGCTGGCCGGCGGGATGCCCGTCGAGGAGGGGTGGCGCAGCATGCACCTGTTCTGCGAGAACGTGCTGCCCCGGCTCAAGGACCGGTAGGCCGTCGAACCGGGGCGGCACGCCTCTCACGGACCCGGGGAGAGGGGCAGCGGGGACTTGGCCCGTCTCCCCGGGGCCGGGCCGGGGGTCTAGCCCATCTCCTCCAGCGTCTTGCCCTTCGTCTCCTTGACGAACTTGAGCACGAAGGGGATGGAGAGCGCGGCGAAGAGCGTGTAGATCACATAGGTCACGGAGAGGTTCCAGTCGGCCAGCGACGGGAAGCTCGCGGTGATGGCCCAGTTGGCGATCCACTGCGCGGCGGCGGCGACGCCGAGCGCGGCGGCACGGAGCTTGTTCGGGAACATCTCGCCGAGGAAGACCCAGACGACGACACCCCACGAGAGGGCGAAGAAGAGGACGAACACATGGGCGGCGATCAGGGCCACCCAGCCCTGGGTGGCGGGCAGCTTGCCGTCGACGAGGTCGAAGGAGAAGGCCCATGCCTCCAGGGCGAGCCCGATGACCATGCCCACGGAACCGATGAGCGCGAGCGGCCGGCGGCCGATCCGGTCGACGAAGATCATGGCGATCACGGTGCCGATGATGTTGATGATCGACGTGGTGAAGGAGTAGAGGAACGAGTCCGTCGGGTCCACGCCCACCGACTGCCAGAGCGTCGACGAGTAGTAGAACGCGACGTTGATGCCGACGAACTGCTGGAAGACCGAGAGCCCGATGCCGATCCAGACGATCGGCTTGAAGAGGAAGGTGCCGCCGAGCAGGTCCTTGAAGACCGACTTGTGCTCGCTCCGCATGGCGTGCTTGATCTCGGCGACGCGCGCGTCCAGGTCGATCCTGTCGCCCTCGACCTCCCGGAGCACCTCACGGGCGCGCTGGTCACGGCCCGCGGAGATCAGGAAGCGCGGCGACTCGGGGATCGCGAAGGAGAGCAGTCCGTAGATCACGGCCGGGACGACCATGACGCCGAGCATGACCTGCCACGCCTCCAGGCCCATGACCTCGCCGCGCTGGTCGCCGCCCGCGGCGTTGAGGATGCCCCAGTTGACGAGCTGCGAGACGGCGATACCGGTGACGATCGCGGCCTGCTGGAAGGAGCCGAGCCGTCCGCGGTAGGCGGCGGGGGCGACCTCGGCGATGTAGGCGGGGCCGATGACCGAGGCCATGCCGATGGCGAAGCCGCCGACGATCCGCCAGAAGGCCAGGTCGTACAGGGCGAAGGGCAGCGCGGAGCCGATGGCGCTGACGGTGAACAGCACGGCAGAGATCTGCATGCAGCGGATACGGCCGATGCGGTCGGCGATCCGGCCCGCGGTGGCGGCACCGATCGCACAGCCGATCAGCGCGATGGCGATGACCTGGGCCAGGGCCGCGGAGCCGATGTCGTACCGGTGCCGGATGGCCTCGACGGCGCCGTTGATCACGGCGCTGTCGTAACCGAAGAGGAAGCCGCCCATCGCGGCCGCCGCGGCGATGAAGATGACGTGCCCGAGGTGCTCGGGGTGAGCCGCCTGGGCTCCTGACGGGGGTGGCTGCGCTGTGCTGGTCACGTGTAACTCCTCGGGCCACCGGCCTCACTGCCGGGGGTGGGGGCGAACCCTTCCGGACGGTGTCTCCAGTGGCGCACACGTTTACGCCACCCACCACCTGAAGGTGAAAGCAACGAAACAGAGACTATTCCTTCAAGTTTCGAAGTCAAGAGGAGGGTTCCTGTAAAGAGAACCCTCCAGATGGCAATCTTGCGTTCAAGTGTTGAAGGGACAGCTGTCGCGTAGCTACGGATACCCCGTAACCGGCGCGGGGAACACCACGATCGGCACCCACCGCCCACGGCGGTCCACGGCGGTCCACGGCGGTCCACGGCAGTCGTGGGCGGCGGGTGCGGCCGCCCGGGCGGAGGTCAGCGCAGTCGCTGGCTTATGACCTTGGACACCCCGTCGCCCTGCATGGACACGCCGTACAGCGCGTCGGCGACCTCCATCGTGCGCTTCTGGTGCGTGATCACGATCAGCTGCGACACCTCCTGCAGCTCCTCCATGATCCGGATCAGCCTCTGCAGGTTGGTGTCGTCGAGCGCGGCCTCGACCTCGTCCATCACGTAGAACGGACTGGGCCGCGCCTTGAAGATCGACACGAGCATCGCGACGGCGGTCAGCGACCGCTCGCCGCCGGAGAGCAGCGAGAGCCGCTTGACCTTCTTCCCGGGCGGCCGTGCCTCGACGTCGACGCCCGTGGTGAGCATGTTGTCGGGATCGGTCAGGATCAGGCGTCCCTCCCCGCCCGGGAACAGCCGACTGAAAACCCCCTCGAACTCCCGCGCGGTGTCCCGGAACGCCTCGGTGAAGACCTGCTCGACCCGCTGGTCGACCTCCTTCACCACCTGGAAGAGGTCGGTGCGCGTCTTCTTCAGGTCCTCCAGCTGCTCGCTGAGGAAATTGTGGCGTTCCTCCAGCGCGGCGAACTCCTCCAGCGCGAGCGGGTTCACCTTCCCGAGCTGCTGGTAGGCCCGTTCCGCCGTCCTGAGCCGCTTCTCCTGCTCGGCCCGGTGGAAGGGGCGGGGCCGGTTGCGCGGATGCTCCGGGTCCTCCGGCAGCTCCTCGCCCTCGGCGGGCAGGGAGGGCGGTACGGGCCGGTCGGGCCCGAACTCCGCGACCAGCCCGGCCGGTTCGACGCCCAGTTCCTCCAGCGCCTTCGTCTCCAGCTGCTCGATCCGCAGCCGCTTCTCCGCCCCGAGCACCTCACCGCGGTGCACCGAGTCCGTGAGCTTGTCGAGCTCGGCCTTGAGGTCGCGGCCCTGGCCGCGGGCGACGGCGAGGTCCTGTTCCCGCCGTGCCCTGGCGCTCTCCGCGGCCGTCCGCTCCCGGTCCGCGCGGCTCAGGGAGACCTCGACGTGGGCGAGCAGCTGCCGCGCCCCGGAGGCGACGGCCCCGGCGACCGCGGCCTCGTGCCGCAGCCTCGCCCGGCGCTGCTCGGCGCGGGCACGGGCCTCGCGCTCGGCGCGCGCGGCACGGTCGAGCGAGTCGGCCCGCCCGGCCAGCCCCTTGACCCGTTCCTCGTGCGTACGGACCTGGAGGCGGGCCTCCATCTCGGTCTGGCGCGCATTGGCCCCGTCGGCCGCGAGCCGGTCCCGCGCGGAGGTGTCGGGCTCCTCCTCGACCGGCGTCTCCTCGGCCACGGCGAGCCGTTCGGCCAGTTCCTCCGCCTCCTCCAGGGCCCGGTCCAGGGCCTCCTGCGCCCGCGCGGCCGCGGCGGTGCTCCGCTCCGCCTCCCCCGCGGCGCCCCGCGCCTGCCCGGCCAGCCGGCCGAGCTGCTGCGCGACCCGGGACCTCTCCCGCTCACCGGCCCTTCGCCGCTCGCCCAGCTCCTCGACGAGAGCGGCCCGCTCCCCGCGCACCTCGGCGGCGCGGGACTGGGCCGCGCCCAGCTCCTCGCACAGCGCGCCCAGCTCCTCCAGCTCGGCCGCCGCCTCGTCCACCGATGCCTGCACCTCCAGCAGGCTGGGCGCCCCGGCGGAACCGCCCTGTGCGAAGTGCGTCCCGAGCAGGTCCCCCTCGGCCGTCACGGCGGTCAGCTCCGGCCGTGTGCGGACGAGGTCCTCGGCGTCCTCCAGCGTCCCGACCACGACGACGTCCCGCAGCAGCCGCCGTACGGCGGGCATGAGGCCGGCCGGCGCACGCACGAGATCGGCGGCGTACGGCGGACCGGCCGCCGGGGCCCGCGGGGGTACGCCGCCGTCTCCGCATACGCCGCCGTCTCCGCGTACGCCGTCGTGGACGTGCGCACCGTCGTGGGCGTGCAGGCCCGCGACGGTGTGCGCGGCCTCGGAGGTGTGCCGGAAGCCGTCCCCGGGGCGGATCGCCGGAGGCGGCGGAGTCACCGGAGTCGCCGGAGTGTCCGGTGCGCCCGCCGGGTCCGGTGCTCCGGCCAGCAGGAGCGCCGCCCGGCCCGCGTCCTGCTTGCGCAGCAGGCGGATCGCGTCCGCCGCCGACGCGGGCGTGGTCACCGCGACCGCGTCCGCCGCGGCGCCGAACGCGGCGGCCAGCGCGACCTCGTGGCCCGGCGCGACCGACAGCAGTCCGGCCGCGGGGCCGAGCAGGCCCGACAGCCGGTCCTTCGCCGCGAGCAGCGCCCCGGTGCCGTCCTTGCGGCGCAGGCCGAGGGCCAGCGCGTCGTGCCGGGCCTGGGTGGCGGCGCGCCTGCGCTCGGCCGAGGTGGCCGCCTCACGTGCCGCGGTCAGCGCGGACTCGGCGTCCGCGAGGGCGCCCCTGGCCGCCTCGTACCGTCCGGCGAGTTCCCCGTCGTCCGCGTCCAGGCCGTCGACCTCCGCCTTGAGCTGCTCGTACTCCTCCTGCGCGGCGACCGCGCGGTCCTGCGCCCCGTCGCGGGCGGCGGCGAGCCGGTCGATCTCGGCCTGGGCGGAGACGGCACGCGAACGGGCCGCGTTGACCTGGCCGCTCAGCCGGGCGAGCCCTTCGCGCCGGTCCGCGATGGCCCGGGCCACGTCCTTCAGCCGCCGTTCCTCCAGGGCCAGTTCGCGTTCCAGGTCCGCCCGGTGCGCGACCGTGTCCTCCAGCGCGTGCTCGGCGGCCTCCAGAGCGGCCTCCAGCTCGGCTTCCTGCTCCCGCACCCGTGCGGCCTCGCGCTCCAGGTCCTCGGGGTCGCGGCCGAGCCGCTCCTCCGGCGGCTGGGCGGTGGCGCTCTTCACCCGCGCGTCCGCCAGCGAGACCGTGCCGCGCACCCGCTCGGCCAGCTGCGAGAGCTCGTACCAGGTCTGCTGCGCCCGCTGCAGACGCGGCGCGAGCCGCCGCACCTCGTCCTCCAGCTCGGCCTCCTGCCGGAGGGCCCTGCCCAGCTCGGCCTCGGCGGCCTCCTTGCGTTCCTTCAGCGCGGCCTCGTCGGCCACCTCGGCCTGGAGCGCCCCCCGCAGCCGTACGAGGTCGTCGGCGAGCAGCCGCAGGCGGGCGTCGCGGAGGTCGGCCTGGATGACGGCGGCCCGGCGCGCGACGGCGGCCTGCCGGCCGAGCGGTTTCAACTGCCGCCGCAGCTCGTCGGTGAGGTCCTGCACGCGTGCGAGGTTGACCTGCATCGCGTCCAGCTTCCGCAGCGCCTTCTCCTTGCGCTTGCGGTGCTTGAGGACGCCCGCGGCCTCCTCGATGAAGGCGCGGCGGCCCATCGGATCGGCGTGCAGGACGGAGTCGAGGCGGCCCTGCCCGACGATGACGTGCATCTCACGGCCGATGCCGGAGTCCGACAGCAGCTCCTGGATGTCCAGCAGACGGCAGGTGTCGCCGTTGATCTGGTACTCGCTGCCGCCGTTGCGGAACATGATCCGCGTGATGGTGACCTCGGCGTACTCGATGGGCAGCGCGCCGTCGGAGTTGTCGATGGTCAGCGACACCTCGGCCCGACCGAGCGGGGGCCGCCCGGTGGTGCCGGCGAAGATGACGTCCTCCATCTTGCCGCCGCGCAGCGACTTGGCACCCTGTTCCCCCATGACCCAGCTGAGGGCGTCCACGACGTTGGACTTGCCCGAGCCGTTCGGGCCGACGACGCAGGTGATGCCCGGTTCGAACCGCAGCGTGGTCGCCGAGGCGAACGACTTGAACCCGCGCAGGGTCAGGGCCTTGAGGTGCACGCAGCCGGACTTTACCTGCCAGGTCGGACATGCTCCATGAACGCCGGGTCGGTCTCACTCCATGAACGCACGGTTTCGCGCATGAACGTGCAGGGCACATCAGACCTGAGCGGGGGTGAACGGGGAACGAGGGGCCACGGGGCGCGGGGCAAGAAAGCGGGGGGCAAGAAAGAAGGGACGCCGAAGCGTCCCTTGCAACTCTGTCAGCGGCTGATACGGGCAGCCTGTTCACTGGTGGTGGTGAGTGTGCTGTTCAGTTCTCAGGTGAGCGCAGGCTCCGCCTGGGGTACGTCGATGCTCTCGAGAAGCGAGTCGTGAGAAGCGGCAGCCGCGAGCGCGTCGTTCTCGGCCTGGATCCGTCCGAGCTCGGATTCGAGGTCCTGGACGCGCTGCTGGAGCCGTCGCATCTCGGCGATGAGTCGCGGGTCGGAGCCGCCGACGTAACCGAGAAGCGCCTTTGCCATGATGGATGGTCCTCCACAATGAGTGACCGACCGAAGCGGTGTGGGTCGTCAGGGGATCGCACCCGCGATGCTTGACCATGTTGAGTTCTACTGCCGCTCTCACATGCCAAACAGCTAAGGTGCGCGGGGCTTTCAGCGTCTCACCAAAAAGTTTGACGGTCAACACGATCACGCCCCGTATTGGGCGGCGGCCCCGGGCGCGCGGCCTGCTGCGGGCGGGGCGGCTTCACTGCGGGGACCCCGGGGATGCGGGGGTCGTCCTTGTCGGCGGAGCCTGCCACGACAACCGGTTTCTCGGCAACCACCTGGGGCTTTTCATCTGGAGCGGGGTCCCGGCACCCGCTTCGCGCTCTGGCCGGACGGGCCGCGGCCGGTGCGGCGGAGTGGATCTCACCGGATGGCGAAGCCGTCGTAGCCGCCCCGGGGCGTGTCCCATATCTCAGTGACTCCCTCCACCCTGCCCGGCGTGTCGTCCCCCAGGAGCCACTCCAGCAACTCCTGACACCCGTCGCGGGGCCCCTCGGCGACCACCTGGACGCGTCCGTCCTCCAAATTGAGAGCAAAACCACTCAGGCCGCCGATCTCCAGCGCCCTGGCCCGCGTGTACCAGCGGAAACCCACACGTTGGACGCGTCCGCGCACCCAGGCCACCAGCCGCACTTCCTCTCTCATGGCTGCACGCTAACCGGCCAATCACCCTCGGGGCACTTCTCCCCCTTGCGTCATGGGGTACCGTCCGGACCCAATGAGCCTCACTCGTTCGGGTGAGGAACGTTGACCGCAAGGATGAGGAAGGCCACACGATGGGACGCCACCGACGCTCCGCCGCCGGCCGCGCCGCCACCGGCCGCGCCACCGGGGTCACGCAGACGTACGACCACGAGGCGTACGCCCACGAGCCGTACACGGGCGGCGGGACGACGGGGGACGCGGCCCAGTACGCGGGCCCGGGCGACCACGCCACCGCCGAGGGCTACCCCACCGCCGGGGACTACCTGACCGGCGGCCCCTACTCGACCGCGGGCCTGTACGGCTCGCCGGGCGGCATCCACGAGACGGGCGGCCTCCACTCGGAGAGCGACTACGCGAAGAGCGACGCCTACCTCTTCGAGGCGGACGGGACCGCCGGCCGCACGCCGGGCGACTACACGCCCGACCGCGGCTCCGGGGGCCAGCGCCGCCGCAAGAAGGCCGTGACGCCCGTGCGCACCGGTCTGCTCGGTGTCTCGGCCGCTGTCGCCATGGGTGCCGTCGCCGTCGCCTCCGGGCTGATACCCGGCAGCGACAGCCTCTCGATCGGCGGCGGGGGCGCGGACAGGGTACGCGCCCAGGACACGCCGAGCGACGTGGAGACCCAGGGCGGCACGAGCGGCTCCGCGGACGGCCGCCTGGAGACTCCGGGCACGAGCCGCGACGTCGAGCGCTCCCCCTCCGCCCCGCCGACGAGGACTCCGGAGAAGAAGGCCGAGAAGGAGAAGGCCGGGAAGGCCGGGAAGGCTGGGCAGGCCGAGAAGCAGAAGCCTTCCGCGACACCGTCCACCGAGGCCCCCGCCGCGGAGCCGGAGACCGAGAAGCCGGCCACGAAGGCACCCGCGGCGAAGACACCGGAGAGGACGACGCCCTCGAAGGCGGCGTCCGCGCCGTCCACCGCCGAGGCCGCGGTCCTCTCCCTCGTCAACGAGGAGCGGGCCAAGGCCGGCTGCAGCCCGGTGACCGCGTCCGGTTCGCTGGCCGCGCTGGCCGGGTCCTTCAGCGAGGACATGGCCGCGCGGGGCTTCTTCGACCATACGGACCCGGACGGGGCGACCCCCTGGGACCGGGCGGAGAAGCTCGGCATAGCGAACCTCGGCGGGGAGAACATCGCCCGCGGCCAGGCCGACGCCGCCGCGGTGATGGATGCCTGGATGAACAGCCCCGGCCACCGCGCGAACATCCTGAACTGCGACTTCAAGACCATGGGAGTCGGGGCGCACTTCGCGTCGGGCGGCCCCTGGTGGACACAGAACTTCGGCTACTAGCCGTGCCGTGCGGTTGCGGCGACGGAGAGTTGCGCTAACTCTCGGTTAGCGCAATCCATTGGTTAGTGCTGCTGGAGTACGCTCCGGTCATGGACGTCATGGATTCGCCCGGCCCCGCGTACGACGTGTTCTCGAAGGCGTGTCCGTCCCGGGGCACGCTGGAGCACGTCACGGGACGCTGGGGCGCGCTCACGCTGGGGGCGCTGGCAGCGCTGCCCGAGGGGTCACTGCGCTTCAACGAGCTGCGCCGGCGCGTGGACGGCGTGAGCGAGAAGATGCTCTCCCAGACGCTGCACGCGCTGGAGCGCGACGGGCTGGTGCACCGGGAGGCGCAGCCGACGAACCCGCCGCGGGTGGACTACGAGCTGACGCCGCTGGGCCGCGGGGTCGCCGAGCGGCTGCTGGCCCTCATCCGCTTCGTGGAGGGACGCATGGACGACGTGGTGGGCGCGCGCGAGCGCTACGACGCCACGCGCGGCGGGCGCTGACAGCGCGGGCAGAAGTAGCTGGAGCGGTTCATCCAGGGCCGGCGCCGTATCGGGGTGCCGCAGCGCCGGCACGGCTCGCCCTCGCGGCCGTACGCGTCGAGCGAGCGGTCGAAGTAGCCCGACTCGCCGTTCACGTTGACGTAGAGACTGTCGAAGCTGGTGCCGCCGACGGCGAGGGCCGCGTTCATCACCTCCCGTACGTGGCCGAGGAGTTCGGCCGTGCGCGGGCGCGTGAAACCGGTCGTGGGGCGCTCGTAGTGCAGCCGCGTGCGCCACAGGGCCTCGTCCGCGTAGATGTTGCCGACTCCGCTGATCAACGACTGGTCGAGCAGGGCACGTTTGATCGTCGTGCGGCGGCGGCGCAGCGCGTCGTGGAACGCGCCGTCGTCGAACAGGGGGTCCAGGGGGTCGCGGGCGATGTGCGCGATGACGTCGGGCAGCCCGTCGGGGGACGTCCCGTGCAGTGAGAGCCCGCCGAAGGTGCGCTGGTCGACGAAGCGCAGTTCCGTGCCGAGGTCGTCGGAGAACCGGACGCGGATGCGCAGGTGCTTCTCGTCGGCCGCGTCCAGTGGCTGGACGAGGAGCTGTCCGCTCATCCCGAGGTGGGCGAGCACGGCGCTCGGGGAGTCCGCGAGGGGGAGCCAGAGGTACTTGCCGCGGCGCTGGGCCAGGCCCACCCGGTGACCCTGGAGCTGGGCTCCGAAGTCCTCGCCGCCCGCGATGTGACGGCGTACCGCGCGCGGGTGCAGCACCTGGACGTCCGCGACGATCCGGCCGCTGACCCAGCGTTCGAGGCCCCGGCGTACGACCTCGACCTCGGGCAGTTCGGGCACGGTGTCTCCTCCGGAAGGGGTGGGCGGCGCTTTCGCCGGGGGCGGGATGTGAGGGCCGGGCGCGCGGTTCCCCGCGCCCCTGACGGGGCGTGAACGGTTTCGCCCGCCCCCTGTCGGTGACCGGGGGCGGGCGATGAGTGGTCCGTCAGGCCGATGCCGGGTCGGACGCCGTCGGTGAGGGGACGTCGACCGTCTCCTCCTCGACCGTCCCGACCACTTCGGCCGCCTCGACCGGCTCTGCCGGTTCGGCGGCCGTCAGGGCGTGCGCCGCGACGGCCGCGGCCGTCCTGGCCCGCTCGTCCGCGGCGGCGCGGATGGCCCGCCAGGCGGACTCCGCGGCCTGCTGCTCCGCTTCCTTCTTGCTGCGGCCGGTGCCGGTGCCGTACGAGACGCCTCCGACGCGGGCAGCAGCAGTGAAGGTCTTCTCGTGGTCCGGGCCGGTCTCGGTGACCAGGTACTCGGGAACGCCGAGCCCCTCGGTCGCCGTGAGCTCCTGGAGACTGGTCTTCCAGTCCAGGCCGGCGCCCAGATTCGAGGATTTCTCGATCAGCGGGTCGAAGAGCCGGTGGACGAGTTCGCCCGCCGCGTCCAGACCCTGGTCGAGGTAGACGGCGCCGATCACCGCTTCGAGGGTGTCGGCGAGGATGGACGCCTTGTCCCGGCCGCCCGTGCCCTCTTCGCCCCGGCCGAGCCGGATGAAGGAGCCGAGGTCGAGCCCACGGCTCACCTCCGCAAGCGCACGCGAGTTGACCACCGCGGCCCGCAACTTGGCCAGCTGGCCTTCGGGCAGGTCGGGGTGGGTGCGGTACAGCGTGTCCGTGACCACGAGGCCGAGCACGGAGTCCCCGAGGAACTCCAGGCGCTCGTTGGTCGGCAGACCGCCGTTCTCGTACGCGTACGAACGGTGGGTCAGTGCACGCACCAGAAGGGCGGACTCGAGCTTGTACCCGAGCCGCCCTTCCAGAAGGGTGTGGGACGAGGCTGTGTTCTCCGCCTTTTTCCTGGCGCTGACTTCCGCCTTGGCGTCGTCCGCCTTCTTGGGGCTAGACACAGTGCCTCTCACCAGCCGCTCAGACCTCGAGGACCTGGCGCTTGTTGTAGGTGCCGCAAGCGGGGCACGCGATGTGCTGCAGCTTGGGCTCGTGGCAGCGCTCGCACGCAACCAGGGTGGGGACCGCAGCCTTCCACTGCGACCGGCGGTGGCGCGTGTTGCTGCGCGACATCTTCCGCTTCGGAACAGCCACGGCTACTTCTCCTGCTTCTCGGCGGCGCGTGTTGACTCGGGCGCTTCGCCGCTCTCGTCCTTCTCGCCATCTTCGAGTGAACCGGCGAGTCCCTGCAGTGCCGCCCAACGGATGTCGACGGCGTCATGGTGGTGGTCCGGGTCGTCCGCGAGCCGGGCTCCGCACTGGGAGCACAGGCCGGGGCAGTCGTCCTGGCACACCGGCTGCATCGGCAGTGCGAGCACCACCGCGTCACGCAGCACGGGTTCGAGGTCGAACAGACCGTCCTCGATGAAGAGCGTGTCCTCGTCATCCTCGGCGTCGTCGGCCGGTTCCGCTTTCACACGGCCCCGGTCGTCGGCGTCAGGGTACGAGAACATCTCCTGGAAATCCGTTTCGAGCTGCTGCTCGACCGGCTCCAGACACCTTACGCACTCCCCCTCGGCCAGTGCACGGGCGGTGCCTGTGACGAGCACACCTTCCATGACCGACTCCAGACGGAGGTCGAGCTTCACCGGGGCGCCTTCCGGCACTCCGATGACTCCCGCGATACCCAGATCCGCGGGAGCGTCGATCTCACGGGTCAGGCGCTGCAGCGCACCAGGACGCCGGCCCAGCTCGTGTGTGTCGAACACGAGGGGGTTGCGGTGGTCCAGACGGGCGTTCAGAGCCGTTCCTGCTTTCGATCTCGAAACTCGGGGTACTGCCTCCGGTGTTCACCGGGCAGCGTGGATCGCGGACGTACACACGACCGAAGAGCCAGGATACTGGACCTTTCGCTCTCGGCCCAATCCGGCGTCGGCGACCCTGTCGGCGCCCTGTCGGCGCCTGATCGGCACCCGGTCAGCGCCCCTGCTCGTACGCCCGCAGCTGCTCCGCGCTGATCATGGCGGTGTCGAAGAGACTGGTCTCGTCGAGCGCGTTCCCGTGCGGCCGGGACGTCTGCGGCTGCCCGCCCGGGTCGTACCCGGCCTGCGCGGCCTGCTGGTCGTACCCCTGCTGCGGGTAGGCGGCGTAGGGGTCGGCGCCCTGCTGGTAGCCGTACCCGTCCTGCTGCCCGTACTGCTGCTGGTAGCCGTACGGGTCGGCGCTCTGCTGCGGGTAGGCGTAGGCGTCCTGCTGCCCGTACTGCGGCTGGTGGGGCGGGTCCGCCGGGGGCCGGGGCCGCCCGGCGGTCAGGGGCCGGCCGGACTGCGCGGGGATCTCGGCGAGGCCGTCCAGGTACTCGGCGTCGGTGGTGTGCCCCGCCGTCCCGTCCGCCCCGAGGGCGGCCAGGTCGCCGAGGTCGTCGCTGGCGATCCGGCCGTGCAGCTTCTGGCGGCCGCGGCCGACGGCCTCCAGGGTCTTGGCGAGGACCGCCTCGAAGGCGCCGAGCTTGACGTCGACGTACTCGTCGGCGTTGCGGCGCAGGGTCTGCGGGTCGTGGCTGCGCTCGGGGGCGTCCTCGTCCTCGTACCCCTGCTCGTCGGTGCCGGGTCCGGTGCCGAGGAGCTTCTCGCGGCCGCGGCCCACCGAACCGAGGGTCTTGGTGAGCACGACCTCGAAGTTGGCGAGCTTGGAGTCGACGTACTCGTCGGCCTCGGCGCGGACCTCCTCGGCCTCCTTGCGCGCCTCGGCCAGGATCCGGTCGGCCTCGTTCTGCGAACGGCGGGCGACCTCGGTGTCGGAGATCAGCGAGCCGCGCTCGGCGTGCGCGGACTCGATGATCCGCTCGGCCTCCCGGCGGGCCTGCTCGACCATCTGCTCACGGCCGCCGATCAGCTCCTGGGCCTGGGCGAGAGAGCCGGGCAGCGCCTGGCGCACCTCCTCCAGGAGGGAGAGGAGCTCGGCGCGGTTGACCACGCACGAGGCCGACATGGGCATGGACCGGGCGCTGCTGACCGCCGAGACGATCTCATCGAGCTTCTTCTGCACGTCCACCGTGTGCTCGCCACTCTCTACAGCTGTGTTGGAGACGGACGCGTCGACTGTACGACCACTCCCGCCCCACCCGACACCGTACGGCGGACTCCCGGGCGCCCGGGGGCTCCTCAGTCCTTCCGCAGGCGTCCGGCGAGCGCTTCGAGGACCACCGGCGGCACCAGGTGGGAGACGTCCCCGCCCCAGGTCGCGACCTCCTTGACCAGCGAGGAGGAGAGGAAGCTGTAGGTGGGGTTGGTCGGCACGAAGAGCGTCTCGACGCCGGAGAGGCCGTTGTTCATCTGGGCCATCTGCAACTCGTAGTCGAAGTCGCTGACCGCGCGCAGTCCCTTGACGATGGCCGGGATGTCGCGCTCCTTGCAGAAGTCCACGAGGAGGCCGTGGAACGACTCCACCTCGACGTTCCCGAACTCGGCGGTGACCTGGCGGATCAGGTCGATCCGCTCCTCGATCTCGAAGAGGCCCTTCTTCGACTGGTTGATCATCACCGCTACGTGCACGACGTCGTACAGCCTGGACGCCCTGGCGATGATGTCTAGATGTCCGTTGGTGATCGGGTCGAACGACCCGGGACAGACGGCGCGGCGCACTTCAGATCCCTCGCTCTCCGGTCCGGTCATCGTGCGTCTTCGCACATAGAGGCGGCGCGACCGTACCAAAACGTTCCCTCGCCGTAGCGACGGGAGCGCAGTGCTTCAAAGCCGTCCGGCCATCGGAATGCGCCGCCTCTGGTACCGCGTTCAACGGTGACGAGTGCTTCGCCCGCGAGCCAGCCCTCCGCGCGGAGTGTGAGCAGGATCTCCCGAAGATCCTCGTCCGTGACGGCGTACGGCGGATCAAGGAACACCAGGTCGTACGGGGTTTCCGGCGCGCCGGCGCGAATGATCTGTTCCGCTTTTCCCGGTCGTACCTCGGCGCCGGGGAGTGCGAGCGACGTCACGTTGGCCTGGATCGTGCGGGCGGCCCGCGGGTCTGCCTCCACCAGGAGGGCGTGGCCGGCACCGCGGCTCAGCGCCTCCAGGCCGACGGCGCCCGAGCCGGCGTACAGGTCGAGGACGCGGTCGCCGTCCAGGGGACCGCCGAGCAGGGACTGCCAGGTGGAGAAGAGTCCCTCGCGGGCACGGTCGGAGGTGGGTCTCGTGCCGGTGCCCGGCGGGACCGCCAGGCGTCGCCCGCCGGCGGTGCCGGCGATCACACGGGTCATCGCGGGGCCTTGCTGGAGATGGGGGTCACGGGATCAGTCTGGCAGGTGGGAGTGGGTCGGCGGGTGGGCGGCCGCGGGCCGGCGGGTGGACGGGTGCGGGTGGGCGGGTGCGGGCCGGCGGGTGGGCGGCCGCGGGCCGGCGGGTGGATCGGGTGCGGGAGCGTCGTGGGTGCTCGCGCAGTTCCCCGCGCCCCTGAGGGGCGGGGGTCAGCCCTTTTCCAGGTACTGCTCCCTTTCCTCGTCCAGGAGTGCCTGGAGGGCTGTGCGCAGGCCCGGGAGGTGCTGGAGGTCGGGGTCGGCGGCCACCACCGCGGTCGCCTCCTCGCGGGCCTCGGCGATGATCTCCTCGTCCTCGATGACGGCCAGCATCCGCAGCGAGGTGCGGGCCCCGGACTGGGCCTGGCCCAGGACGTCGCCCTCGCGCCGCTGTTCGAGGTCGATGCGGGAGAGCTCGAAGCCGTCGAGCGTGGACGCCACCGACGTGAGCCGCTGCCGGGCGGGGCTCGCCTCCGGCATCTCGGTGACGAGGAGGCACAGGCCCGCGGCGGAGCCACGGCCGACGCGGCCGCGCAGCTGGTGGAGCTGGGACACGCCGAACCGGTCGGCGTCCATGATCACCATCGCGGTCGCGTTCGGTACGTTCACCCCCACCTCGATGACCGTCGTGGCGACCAGCACCTGGGTCTCGCCGGCGGCGAAGCGGCGCATCACCGCGTCCTTGTCGTCCGGGGGCATGCGGCCGTGCAGCACCTCGACCTTCAACCCCTGGAGCGGACCCCTGGCGAGCTGGTCGGCGACCTCCAGGACGGCGAGGGGTGGCCGCTTCCCGGCCTCGGCCGCGTCTTCGGGAGACGGCTTCTTCCCGGCCTTCTTCTTCGGATCGTCGTCCTCGTCACCGATGCGCGGGCAGACCACGTACGCCTGGTGGCCGTTCGACACCTCCTCGCGCACGCGCTCCCACGCGCGCGCGAGGAAGTGGGGCTTGTCCGCGGCCGGCACGACATGGCTGGCGATGGGCGAGCGCCCGGCGGGGAGCTGGTCCAGGACGGAGGTGTCCAGGTCGCCGAAGACGGTCATGGCGACCGTGCGCGGGATGGGCGTGGCGGTCATCACGAGGAGGTGCGGCGGCTGCTTGCCCTTGCCGCGCAGGGCGTCGCGCTGCTCGACGCCGAACCGGTGCTGTTCGTCCACCACGACCAGACCCAGGTCGTGGAACTGCACCTTGTCCTCGATCAGCGCGTGCGTGCCGATGACGAGCCCCGCCTCCCCGGTGACCAGGTCGAGCAGCGCCTGGCGGCGGCCCGCCGCGCCCATGGAGCCGGTGAGCAGCACCACCTTCGTGGAGTCGTCGGCCCCGCCGAGCATCCCGCCCTCGGCCAGCTCCCCCATCATCTCGGTGATCGACCGGTGGTGCTGCTGGGCGAGCACCTCGGTGGGCGCGAGCATCGCCGCCTGCCCGCCTGCGTCGACGACGGCGAGCATGGCGCGCAGGGCCACCAGCGTCTTGCCGCTGCCCACCTCCCCCTGGAGCAGCCGGTGCATCGGGTGTTCCGTGGCGAGGTCGTCGAAGATCTCTCCGGAGACCTTCTGCTGGCCCTCGGTGAGGGTGAAGGGGAGCTTGGCGTCGAAGGCGGCCAGCATGCCGTCCTTCCGGGCCCTGCGCGCCACCGCGGGCAGCTGGGAGTCCGCGTGGCGGCGGCGGGCCAGGGCCACCTGGAGGACGAACGCCTCGTCCCACTTGAGGCGGGAGCGGGCGTCCTCGATGTCCGCCCTGGTGTGCGGGCGGTGGATCTTCAGCAGGGCCTCGGGCAGCGGGACCAGGCCCCGGCCGGCCCGGAGCGGCCCGGGCAGCGGGTCGACGGCCTCCTGGGCGCTCGGCAGCACCGTCTGCACGGCCTTGGCGATCTTCCAGGACTCCATCTTGGCGGTGGCGGGGTAGAGCGGGATCAGCGCCCCGGCCCAGGTGTCCACCGTCTCGGCGGCGTCCTCCCCGCGCAGCAGCTCGTACGCCGGATGGGCCAGCTGGAGCTGGCGGTTGAAGACGGAGACCTTGCCCGCGAACAGGGCGCGCGTGCCGGGCAGGAGCTCCTTGTGGGGTTTGTGCACGCCGTTGCCGAAGAAGACCAGCTTGAGCCGGCCGCTGCCGTCCGTGATGGTCACTTCGAGGCGCTGGCCCTTGCCGCGGGGGGCCCTGGGCGAGGCGAAGGTGTGCAGACGGGCGTCGGCGACCTGGGCGACCACCGTCGCGTGCTCGTCCAGGGGCAGGTCCGCGAGGTGGGTGAGCCGACCGCGCTCCTCGTACCTGCGCGGATAGTGGTGCAGCAGGTCGCCGACGGTGTGCAGGCCGAGGTGCTCGGCCATCACCTTCGCGGTGGCGGGTCCGAGCACCTTCTTCAGTGGTTCTTCGAGCGCGGGCACGGGATCCATTGCACACCACCGCACTGACATCGCCGTATACGTCCCGCGAATCCCCTGGTCGGACGGCTCGTCCGGGCCCTAGGATGGCGCACTCCGGCCCTGCTCGCGGTCACCCTCCTCCGGGACCGCCCGACCCCGCGCCGTCGCACGTCCCCCCACCGGCGCAGCGACGATGGACTCCCAGACCTCACAGCCTTCCCAGGCCTCCCAGCCCTCCGCGTCATCCCGTACGTTCCAGGTCGACCTGCGCGGCCTCGTGGACCTCCTCTCCCACCACCTCTACTCCAGTCCCAAGGTCTACCTGCGCGAACTGCTGCAGAACGCCGTGGACGCGATCACCGCCCGGCGCGCCGAGCAGCCGGACGCACCCGCCCTGGTGCGGCTGCACGCCGAGGGCGGCACGCTGCGCGTGGAGGACTCCGGGATCGGCCTGACCGAGTCGGACGTGCACAGCCTCCTGGCGACCATCGGCCGCAGTTCCAAGCGGGCCGAGGGCCTGGAGTCGGCCCGCTCCGAGTTCCTCGGCCAGTTCGGCATCGGCCTGCTCGCCTGCTTCGTGGTCGCCGAGCGCATCCGGGTGGTCAGCCGCAGCGCCCGTACGCCCGACGCGCCGCCCGTGGAGTGGACGGCGACCGACGACGGCTCCTACCGGGTGCGCACGCTGGCGCACGGGGCCCGTACCGAACCGGGCACCACCGTGTACCTGGAGGCCCGCCCCGGCGCCGCCGACTGGCTGGCCCGGGAGCGGGTGCTGTCGCTGGCCCGGGACTTCGGCTCGCTGCTGCCGTACGACGTACGGGTGGGCGACGAGGCGGTGACGGATCTCCCGGCGCCCTGGGACCGCGCGCACCCCGGTCCCGCCGCCCGGCGGGTCGCCCTGGCGCGGCACTGCCACGACCTGTTCGGGTTCACCCCGCTGGACTCGATCGAGCTGAACGTGCCGCTGGCGGGCGTCCGCGGGGTGGCGTACGTGCTGCCGTCCGCGGTCAGTCCCGCCCGGCGCGCCGGTCACCGGGTGCACCTGAAGGGCATGCTGCTCACCGAGCGGGCCGAACAGCTGCTGCCCGACTGGGCGTTCTTCGTGCGCTGCGTCCTGGACACGGACAGCCTGCGGCCCACCGCGTCGAGGGAGTCGCTGTACGAGGACGAGACCCTGGCGGGTGTGCGGGAGGCGCTGGGCGAGCGCATCCGGTCCTGGCTGACGGGGCTCGCGGCCGGCGACCCGGAGCGGCTGGCCGCCTTCCTGTCGGTGCACCACCTGGGGGTGAAGTCCCTGGCGCGGCACGACCGGGAGATGCTGCGCACGATGCTGCCGTGGCTGCCCTTCGAGACCACCGACGGGCGGCTGTCGCTGGAGGAGTTCGCGCAGCGGCATCCGGTGGTGCACTTCACGCGGACCGTGGAGGAGTACCGCCAGGTCGCGGCGATCGCCTCCGCCCAGGGCGTGGGGGTCGTGAACGGCGGCTACACGTACGACAGCGAGCTGATCGAGGCGCTGCCCTCGGTGCGTACGGGGACGGTCGTGGCGGAGCTGGACGCCGACACGGTGACCGCGCACCTGGACGCGGTCGACCCGGCCGTGGAGCTGGCGCTGTCGGCCTTCCTCGGGGCGGCGCGGGCGAAACTCGACCCCCTGGGCTGCGATGTCGTGCTGCGGGCCTTCCACCCGCTCTCCGTGCCCGCCCTGCACCTGGACGACCGGGCGGCGCGCCACGAACAGGCCCGCGCGGACGCCGAGGAGCAGGCCGACGACCTGTGGGCGGGCATCCTCGGCTCGCTGCGCGGCAGCGCCCCGCGCGCGCGTCTGGTGCTCAACCACCTCAACCCGCTGATCCGGCGCATCGGTTCGCTCGACGACCCGGAACTGATCGGCACGGCCGCGGAGTCGCTCTACGGACAGGCCCTGCTGATGGCGCAGCGCCCGCTGCGGCCCGCGGACTCGGCACTGCTGAACCGGGCGTTCCTCGGCCTCCTGGAGTGGGCCACCCACGACGACCGCCCGGAGGAGGGCCACCGATGAGCCGTGTCATGGACTTCGAGACGCTGCGCCGGGCGATGCAGGAGAACTACGAGCAGCCGGAGGGGCCCGCCCGCAACGCGCGCGCGGAGGAGCTGCTCGCCGAGGCCGAGAGGCTGGACGTCCCGCTCGCCGTGATCGAGGCGCTCGGCCACCAGCTGAAGGTCTACAACTACAGCTCCGAGAAGGACAGGATGTTCGTCCCCTTCGCGCGGCTGCTGCGCATGTGGGACGAACGGCCCGAGGACTTCGACGCGTACGAGACCCACTCCCTGCACTGGGTCTTCAAGTGGGTCTCCGCCGGCATGCTCGGCCAGCCGCACATACCGCTCGCCTCCATAGAGAAGTGGCTCGGCGAGATGGAGCACCGCTACCGCCTCGCCGGGCACTCCGAACGGGCCGTGCGCAGTGCCGAGTTCAGCGTCGCCCGGGAGGTCGGGGACCTGGCGCGGGCCGAGCGCGCGTACGCCGCGTGGCTGGCCGCGGACCGGGACCGGATGGCCGACTGCCACGCCTGCGAACTGCACGACCAGGGCGGGTGGCGGGCCGAGCGGGGTGCGGACGCCGAGGCGCTGGAGCTGTGGCGGCCGGTCCTGGAGGGTGAGTACACGTGCGCCCACGAACCGCACGCCGTCCTGGCGTCCTCGCTGCTGCCCCTGCTGCGGCTCGGCCGCACGGACGAGGCACGCGCCCACCATCTGCGTGGTCTGCGGCTGGTGCGCCCCATGGAGAGCATGCGCGGCGCGTACGCGGACCACGTGGAGTTCTGCGCGCTCACCGGCAACGAGGCACGTGCGCTGGAGCTGCTCGCGGAGCGGCCCGCGTACTTCACGGACGACGGGGAGCCGCGCAGCCGGATGGACTTCCTGGCCGTGGTCGCCCTGCTGGCGGACCGGCTGACCTCGCTCGGGCTCGGCGGGCGGACCGTACCGGGTCCCGCCGGCCGCTCCTGGACCGCGGGCGAACTCGCCGCCCACGCGCGCGTGGAGGCCCTTTCGCTGGCCGGGCGCTTCGACGAGCGCAACGGCACGACACGTGTGAGCGAGCGCGTCCGCGGGCGCATGGACCGACGGCCGCTGGTGGAGCGCCTGCCGCTGGGCGTACGCGCCACGCCCGGCCTCGCCGCTCCCGTACGGCCCGCCTCCGGGCCGCCCGTACCGCCCGGACCCGCGTCCGGCGCCGACGCGGGACCGGGGCTGCCCGCGTTGCTCGCCGAGGCCCGCCGGCTCTCGGAGTCGCTGCACCCGGAGTCGGTCACGGCGTGGGCCGCGGTCGCCGAGGCGGTTGCGGCCGCCGGGACCGACGGCACCGACGGCACCGACGCGGGCACAGGTGCAGAACTGACTGCGCGCGACCGCGCGGAGATGACCGACCACGAGGCGATGGGCCTGGGCCCCGACGGCCTGGAGCTGTTCGCCCGCGCCGCCGAGCTGTACGAGGAGGCGGGCGACCCGGGCGAGGCCCTGGCCACGCGCGCGCGTGGAGCGTACGTACGGGCCCTGTCCGGCCGCGGCGACGAGGCGCTGGCCGCGGTCGCGGAGCCGTACGAGCGGGTGCTCGCGCTCCTCGCGGACGGCGGGACCGGGGTCCGGCAGGCCGCGTCCGTGCTGGTGGCGCGGGCCCGGATCCTGATGCGGCGGGTGCACGAGGCGGCGGAGACGAACGGGGCGGGGACGAACGGGGCGGGTGACGGGGCCGCGGCCCTGGCCGCCGCGGAGGGCGCCGCGCGGGAGCTGCTGGCCCTCGCGGGGCCGGACGCCGGGGACGACCTCCTGGTCGCCGCGCGTGCCGCGGAGGCACGGGCCCTGCTCGGGCAGCTCGCGGCGCACTCCGGGGACGCGGAGAGGGCCGTGGAGCTGCTCACGGATGCCTCGGAGGCGTTCGTCGCGGCCGGGCTGCCGTGGTTCGCGGTGGAGCACGAGGCCCGGCTGACCGGGCTCGCGCGTCAGTCGGGCGACGCCGGGGCGGCCGAGCGGGCGGCCCGGGCGGCGCTGGAGCACGGGGCGCCCTTCGTGGAACCGGCCGTCCATGCCCAGCTGCACCTCCAGCTGGCCGAGACGCTCGCGGCGACCGGACGGTTCGGGCCGGCCGCCGACCACGCCCTGGAGGCGTCGCACTGGGCCGACGAGGGCGGCGAGAGCGCCACGCTGGGCGCCTGGGCGCGGCACCAGCTGGGCGGCTTCCTGGTGCGGCAGGGGCGGTGGGCGGAGGCCGCGGAGGTCCTGGAGTCGGTGCTGCCCGAGCTGAGCGCGCGGACGCACGGCGACGGGGCGGTCGTGCAGACCCGGTGGTGGCTCGGGGACTGCCTCACCGAGCTCGGGGAGCACCGCGGGGCCGCCGAGCACTGGCTCCGGGCGGCCGATGTCGCCCGGCGGTGGCCCGACCAGCAGGACCACGCGATGCTCGCCCACCTCGCCGCCGAGGCGCTCGGCCGGGCGGGGCTGCCCGCCGAGGCGGACCGGGCCTACGCGCGCGCCGGTGACCTCTGGCGGGACCTCGGCAACGCCCACGGGCTGATCCGCTCGCTGCGCGCCCGCGCGTGGCTCGCGGCGCGGGGGCGGGACCCCGAGGACCCCGAGGACCTCAAGGACGGTGAGCCGGCGGATGCGGGGCTCGACGCGGCACGGGAGCTGATGGAACGGGCGGTCGCGGCGTGCAAGGCCGCCGTGGCCGATGCCGATGCCGGTGCTGATGCCGGTGACGGTGACGGTGACGAGGCACGTGAGCGGCTCGTGTCCGAGCTCGCCCACACGCACCGGCAGTTCGGGGACCTCCTCGCCCGCTCCGTGCCCGAGGGTGCCGCGGACGACACGGTTCGCGCCCTGTTCGAGGAGGCGCTCGCCCACCTCGGTCCGGCCGTCTCCGGGTTCCACTCGCTGGGCGAGGAGGGTCTGCACGACCGGACGGGGGCGCAGCTCGCCGCCGGGTGGCTGGAGGCCGACCTGGGGCGTCCGGACCGGGCGGCGGCGCGGGCGCGGGCGGTGCTCTCCGCGTACGCCGGTGCCGACGACGCCGGTGCCGACGAGGCGGTGGCTGCCCGTGTCGCCGAGGCGGAGCGGTTGGTGCGGGTGGCGGAGTCGGACGTGCGGGGCTGAGCCTCCGGGGGGACGGGCGTGGAGGTCGTGTCGCGGCTGCGGGTCCGTCGTGACCGGCCGCGCAGTTCCCCGCGCCCCTTCGGGGGCTTCTACTCGACGCCGATCAGCAGGAGGGCGCCCTGGTTGCCGCCCCGGTACACGACCGTGTCCACGGCCAGGTAGGACTCGCGGACACGGGACTCCAGGTGGGTCGCGATCGTCTCCGGGGCCTCGTCGCCCAGGACCAGGGTGACCATCTCGCCGCCCGCCGCGAGCATCCGGTCCAGGACCGTCCCGGCGGTGGCCGTGATGTCGGAGCCGATCACGGCCACGTCCCCCTCGATGAGGCCGAGGACGTCACCGGCCTGGCAGATGCCGGCCATGGTCCAGGACTGGTGTTCCGCGATCTCCACCTCGGCGTACCGGGTGGCTCCCGCGGCGGAGGTCATCGCGACCACGTCCTCGTCGAAGCGCCGCCCGGGCTCGTGCACGGCGAGCGCGGCGATCCCCTGCACCGCGGAGCGCGTGGGGATCAGCGCGACCCGTACGCCCTCGCTCCTGGCCTGCTCGGCCGCCGCCGCGGCGGTGTGCCGCAGCTCGGCGTCGTTCGGCAGCAGCACCACCTCGCGCGCGTGGGCCCGCCGTACCGCCTCGACGAGTTCCCCGCTCACCGGCGGCTCCCCGGGGCGGGCCAGCACGGTGGTGGCCCCTGCCTCGGCGTAGAGCCCCGCGAGGCCCTCGCCGGGGACGACGGCCACGACCGCGCGCTGGGCCCTCTCCCGCACCGGCCGGAGCGTCGAGCCCGTGGTGTGCGCGTCGGTCGGCCCGAAGTGCGTGATCCGGATGCGGTGCGGCCGGCCGGCCTCGACCCCCGCCTCCACGGCCGCGCCCGCGTCGTCGACGTGCACGTGGACGTTCCACAGGCCGTCCCCGCCGACCACGACGAGCGAGTCCCCGAGCGCGTCGAGCCGCTCCCGCAGCCGGTCCACGGCCGCGTCGTCGGCCTCCAGGAGGTAGATCACCTCGAACGCGGGGCCGTTGCGCTCCTGGCCGGGGCCGCCGTCCTCCTGGCCGGGCTGTACGGGGCCGCCGGCCGCGCACTCCTCGGCCGTCCCCTCCGGTTCCGCCCGCGCGGGGGAGGCGAGGACCGGCACCGAGCCCGCCGCGGGGACCTCCCCCGTGAACGTCTCCACCAGCGCCGCCAGCACGGCCACGAGTCCGCGGCCGCCCGCGTCGACCACCCCGGCCCGCTCCAGGACCGCCAGCTGCCCGGGGGTCGCCGCGAGCGCCGCCCGCGCGCCCTCGTACGCGGCGCGGGCGACCGCCGCGCAGTCCCCCTCGGTGTCCGAGGCCGCGTCGGCGGCGGCCGAGGCGACCGTGAGGACTGTGCCCTCGACCGGGCGCGCGACCGCCCGCCTGGCCACGTCGGACGCGTGCCGCAGGGCGAGCCGCAGCCTCCGGCCGTCGGCGCGGCCGGGGTCGCCGGCCGCGGCGAGCACCTGGGCCATGCCCCTGAGGAGCTGCGCGAGGATCGTCCCGGAGTTCCCCCGGGCCCCGATGAGCGCGCCGTGCGCCATGGCCCGTACCGCGTCGGCCAGGGTGGGCGGCCCGATCACCGGCGGGCGGGCGGAGGCGGTGCCCCCCGCGGCGCCGGCGGAGACCGAGACGGCGGCGTGCGCCGCGAAGACGGCCTCGACGGCCCCGGCCGCCGACTCGACGGTCAGATAGAGATTGGTGCCGGTGTCCCCGTCCGCGACGGGATAGACGTTGATCGCGTCGATCTCCTCGCGCGCGCGGCCGAGGGCCTCCAGCGCGAGTCCGCACCAGGCGCGCACCGCGGATGCGTCCAATGTCTGCGGCACCTGCGGCACCTGCGCCTCCTCGTTCGGCCGGACGTCCGACGCAGCGTAGACCCGGACCGGGCGCCCGCCGGAAGAGGGCCGGGGTGGAGCCCGCGCCGGACATGGTAGTTTCGTTGTACGGACGCAGTCGTTGTATGCTGCTCCGGTTGCCCGATCCGATCGGGCCTTCCCCCTGGCACCGCCACTCAGATCCTAGATCTTGATCTCGGCATGCCGGGATCAACCCGTAAGAGCATCTGAAGTCTTTGGAGTGACCCGTGGCTGCCAACTGCGACGTCTGTGGCAAGGGGCCGAGCTTCGGCAACAACATCTCGCACTCGCACCGCCGTACGTCCCGTCGCTGGAACCCGAACATCCAGCGCGTGCGTACCGTGGTCGGCGGGACGCCGAAGCGCGTCAACGCTTGCACCTCGTGCATCAAGGCCGGCAAGGTCTCGCGCTGACGCTCTGCTAGCGCGCGGCCACTGCTGGTCCACCGCTCAAAGCCGGTCCACCTCACGGTGGATCGGCTTTTTGCTGTGTCCGCAGGGCGTGCTGCGGCCGCGCGCGGGCGTGTGAGCCGGTGCGCACCCGTTCACACGCCCTCCGGTCCCGGTCCCGGCCCATGTCCTGACCCCGGCCGCCGGTCCGTCCGCAGGCGCCACCCGTGATCCACCGGCCCGATCCCGCCCCCGAGCGCGAACCCGGCCGCGATCGCCCCGGTGACGTACTCCTTCGCCGCCGTGACCGCCTCCGGCACCGGCCGTCCCTTCGCCAGCTCCGAGGCCACGGCGCTGGCGAGCGTGCACCCCGTGCCGTGGGTGTGCCGGTTGTCGAGCCGGGGCGCCCGCAGCCACAGCTCCTCGGAGCCGTCGGTCAGGAAGTCCACCGCGTCGCCGCTCAGGTGGCCGCCCTTGACCAGGGCCCAGGCCGGCCCGTACGACAGCAGGGCGTCCGCCGCCCGCCGCATGTCGTCCTCCGACTCCACCCGCACCCCCGTGAGCTGCGCCACCTCGTCGAGGTTCGGCGTCGCCACCGTCGCCACGGGCAGCAGCGCGGTCCGTACGGAGTCCAGTGCGGAGGCGGCGAGCAGGGAGTCGCCGTGCTTGGAGACGCCGACCGGGTCGACGACGACGGGCATGCCGGTGGCGCCGGCCAGCTCGGCGACGGTCTCGACGAGTCCGGCGGAGGACAGCATGCCGGTCTTGACCGCCTGCACCCCGATGTCGTCCACCACACTGCGGTACTGGGCCCGCACCGCCTCCACGGGCAGCTCCCAGACGCCCTGCACACCGAGGGAGTTCTGCGCGGTGACGGCGGTGAGCACGCTCATGCCGTGCACACCGAGCGCGAGCATGGTCTTGAGGTCGGCCTGGATGCCGGCCCCGCCGCCGGAGTCTGAACCCGCGACCGTGAGCACGCGGGGCGGCGCGCTCATGACTCGATGTCCCCGAAGTGGTCCCAGCCGCCCTTGCGGGTCCACGGTGCCCCGTCGACCGTGACCTGGGGCAGCGCCGACGGGTTGAGGACCGTGCCGATCACCTTCCAGCGGGCGGGCAGCTTCACGTCCGGCGGGAACGTCGCGACGATCGCGTGGTCCTCACCGCCGGTGAGCACCCACTGGAGCGGGTCGACGCCGACGGCCTGCCCGATGTCGTTCATCTGCGTGGGGATGTCGACGGCGCCGGAGCGGACGTCGATGCGCACCTTGCTGGCCTCGGCGATGTGCCCGAGGTCGGCGATCAGCCCGTCGCTGACGTCCGTCATGGAGGTCGCGCCGAGCCCGGCCGCGGCGGGGCCCGCGTGGTACGGCGGTTCCGGGCGCCGGTGCGCCTCGACGAAGGCGCGCGGCGAGCGGAAACCGCGCGAGAGCACGGCGTGCCCGGCCGCGGACCAGCCCAGCCAGCCCGTCACGGCCACCGCGTCGCCGGGCTGGGCGCCCGCACGGGTCACCGGCTCGTGGTTGCGCAGGTCGCCGAGCGCGGTGATCGCCACGGTGATCGTGTCGCCGCGTACGACGTCCCCGCCGACCACGGCCGCGCCCGCGACCTGGCACTCGTCGCGCAGGCCGTCCATCAGCTCGGAGGGCCAGGTGGCGGGCAGTTCGGCCGGGACGACCAGGCCCAGCAGCAGCGCGGTCGGCACGGCGCCCATGGCGGCGATGTCCGCGAGGTTCTGCGCGGCCGCCTTGCGCCCGACGTCGTACGCCGTGGACCAGTCGCGCCGGAAGTGGCGCCCCTCCAGGAGGATGTCGGTGCTCGCCACGACCCTGCGGTCGGGGGCGGCCACCACGGCCGCGTCGTCGCCCGGCCCGACGCGTACCGCCGGGGTGGTGGTGAGCCGGGAGGTGAGCTCCTTGATGAGCCCGAACTCCCCCAACTCGCCCACGGTTCCCTTCACCGAGTCTCACCTGTTCCCTTCGTGCCCACGGGCTCCCGCCCGCCGACCGGTCCGTCTCGTCCGTCTCCTGCTGCTCCCGCGTCCGCCGCCCGGTCGCGGGCCGTCCCGTCCCCCGATACGGTCGAGGGGGCCGTCGGCCTGCCCGGCCCCCGCGCCCCGACGCGCAAGACCCCGCCCTCGCGGGTCTCCCCGTGGCGCGCGGCGACGCGATACCGTGGCGTTCCTTTTCCCCACATGATCCTCGTGGCCGCCCTGGAGGTTCCGTGGTACAGGCGTACATCCTGATCCAGACGGAGGTCGGCAAGGCGTCGACCGTCGCCGAGACGGTCGGCAAGATTTCGGGGGTGATCCAGGCCGAGGACGTGACCGGTCCGTACGACGTGATCGTGCGGGCCCAGGCCGAAACGGTGGACGCGCTCGGCCGCATGGTGGTCGCGCGGGTCCAGCAAGTGGACGGCATCACGCGTACCCTGACCTGCCCGGTCGTGCACCTGTAGCCCCCTCTACGCTGGACCGGTGGACTTCTTTCCTCACCGGCGTGCTTCCTCGGCCGGGCTGCCGGCCCTCGTTCTGCTGATCGCCGCCACAGGCTGCTCCTCGGCGGACGACAACGCCCCGGCCCCGGTTCCCCGTCCGGGCGCCGAGGCCGCCGAGCTGTGCCGGGACCTGGACAGGTCGCTGCCGCGGAAGGTGGACGGCCTCGACCGGGAGGACCCCGAGCCCCGGTCGGCGCTGACCGCGGGCTGGGGAAGCCCGGCGATCATACTGCGCTGCGGGGTGCCGCGGCCCCCGAAGATGACCGACCCCAAGGTGGCCGACGGGAACGACCCCGACGCGATAGCGGGCGGGGTGAACGGGGTGAGGTGGCTGATGGAGGAGCGGGACGACGGGTCGACCCGCTTCACCTCCGCGCAGCGGCTGGCGTACGTCGAGGTGACGGTGGCGGGGGGACGGGACACCGCGTCCGTGCTCGTCGATCTGGCCGGGGCCGTCAAGAAGGCGGTCCCCGAGGGGATCGCGGACTGAGGCCCCGGCCGGTTCGCCGTCGGGTGCGGGTGCCTCGTGGCCGATCGCACAGCTCCCCGCGCCCCTCACGGGGGCGCTCCTCAGCGCAGGCCCGTCGGCCGGCGCAGGGCCGCCCGGATCAGGCGGTCGACCAGTTCCGGGTACGGGACCCCCGTGGCCTCCCACATCTTGGGGTACATGGAGATGGGGGTGAAGCCGGGCATCGTGTTGATCTCGTTGATCACGAACTCCCCGTCCTCCGTGAGGAAGAAGTCCGCGCGGACCAGCCCCTCGCAGGACGCCGCCTCGAACGCCTCGACGGCCAGGCGCCGGACCTCGGCGGTCTGCCCGGGGGTCAGCGGGGCGGGCACGATCCCCGGGGTCGAGTCGATGTACTTCGCCTCGAAGTCGTAGTACGCGTGCGACTGCACCGGCGGGATCTCGGCCGGCACGGAGGCCCGGGGCCCGTCCTCGAACTCCAGGACCCCGCACTCGATCTCGCGGCCGCGCAGCAGCGCCTCCACCAGGACCTTCGGGTCGTGGACGCGGGCCGCGGCGATGGCCTCGTCCAGGCCGGACAGGTCGTCGACCTTGGTGATGCCGATCGAGGAGCCCGCGCGGGCGGGCTTCACGAAGAGCGGCCAGCCGTGCTCCTCCGCGAAGTCGACGACCCTCCTGCGGGCCGCCGCCTCGTCCTGCTCCCACTCACGGGGACGGATCACCACGTACGGGCCGACCGGCAGTCCGAAGGAGGTGAACACCCGCTTCATGTACTCCTTGTCCTGGCCGACGGCCGAGGCGAGCACACCCGCGCCGACGTACGGGACGCCGGAGAGCTCCAGCAGACCCTGCAGGGTGCCGTCCTCACCGTAGGGACCGTGCAGCACCGGGAAGACGACGTCGACCTCGCCGAGCGCCTTGGGCACCGAGCCGGGCTCGCTGTAGACCACCTCGCGGCTGCCGGGGTCCACGGGCAGGATCACCCCGCCCTCGTGCGACTCCGCGAGCTGCTCGACGTTCGGCTGGCGCCGGTCGACGATCGCCATCCGCTCCGGCTCGTCCGCGGTGAGCGCCCAGCGGCCGTCCTGGGTGATGCCGATCGGCAGCACGTCGTACTTCGTACGGTCGATGGCCCGCAGGACCGCGCCGGCGGTGACCACGGAGATTCCGTGTTCGGAACTGCGGCCGCCGAACACGACGGCCACGCGCGGCTTACGGAGCTGCTGCTGCTCGGTGCTCTGGGGGAGGTTCTCGGTGCTCATATCGGGTTGAGAGTACCCGGTGGCGGAGCGCCGGTCAGCGCCCGTGGGGGCCCTTCACTCAGCGCCGTTCGGGCTTGGCGCTGCGCGACATCAGTTCCTTGAGGGCGACGGCCGGCGGCTTGCCCTCGTGGACGATGCCGACGACGGTCTCCGTGATGGGCATGTCGACTCCGTGCCGGCGTGCCAAGTCCAGTACGGACTCACAGGACTTGACGCCTTCGGCGGTCTGCCTGGTGACCGCGATGGTCTCCTGGAGGGTCATGCCCCTGCCGAGGTTCGTGCCGAAGGTGTGGTTGCGCGAGAGCGGCGAGGAGCAGGTCGCCACGAGGTCGCCCAGGCCCGCGAGTCCGGAGAACGTCAGCGGGTCGGCGCCCATCGCGAGGCCCAGCCGGGTCGTCTCCGCCAGCCCGCGGGTGATGAGGGACCCCTTGGCGTTGTCGCCGAGCCCCATGCCGTCCGCGATGCCGACGGCGAGGCCGATGACGTTCTTGACCGCGCCGCCGAGTTCGCAGCCCACCACGTCGGTGTTGGTGTAGGGGCGGAAGTAGGGCGTGTGGCAGACGGCCTGCAGCCGCTGCGCGACCCCTTCGTCGCTGCACGCGACCACGGCGGCGGCCGGCATGCGGGCGGCGATCTCACGGGCCAGGTTGGGTCCGGTGACCACGGCGATCCGGTCGGCGCCGACCTTCGCGACGTCCTCGGCCACCTCGCTCATCCGCATCGCGGAGCCGAGTTCGACGCCCTTCATGAGGGAGACGAGCACGGTGTCCGGCGCGAGCAGCGGCGCCCATTCCGCCAGGTTCCCGCGCAGCGTCTGCGAGGGCACGGTGAGCACGGTGAAGTCGGCGTCCCGGGCCGCCTCGGCGGGGTCGGTGGTGGCCCGCAGGTTCTCGGGCAGCTCGACGCCGGGCAGGTAGTCGGGGTTCGTCCGCGTGGAGTTGACCGCCTCGGCGATCTCGGGCCGCCGTCCCCACAGCGTCACGTCGCATCCGGCGTCGGCGAGCACCATGCCGAAGGCCGTGCCCCACGATCCGGCCCCGAAGACGGCCGCCTTGACGGGTGTACCGGATGTCGTCACTTGCCGTGCCCCTTTTCGCGCTCTGCCTCGGTCATGTCCTGCACGGTCTGTCCCCACCCGGTCCTTTCATGCTCCTCCCGCTCCCCCGGTTCCGTCCGCCCGTGCGTGCCGCGCCGCTGCTCCGTGCGCGGGTCGTACGGCGTGGCGGGTGCCTTCTCCCCGCGGATCAGCTCCAGCTGCGCGGTGACCGCGGCCATGATGACCCCGGTCGCCTCCTTCAGGAGCTCGGGGGTCATCTCCTTGCCGTAGAAGCGTGAGAGGTCCACGGGCGGGCCCGCGAGCACGTGGTGCGTCTTGCGCGGCAGCAGGTCGGGCTTCCTGGCGTACGGGGCCAGCAGGTGGTTGGCGCCCCACTGGGCCACCGGGACGACCGGGCACCTGGTCTGCAGCGCGACCCGCGCCGCACCCGTCTTGCCGGTCATCGGCCACAGGCCGGGGTCACGGGTGAGGGTGGCCTCGGGGTAGAAGGCGACGCACTCGCCGCGCTCCACGGCGTCGATCGCGGCCCGGTAGGCGCTGAGCGCGTCCGTGCTCTCGCGGTACACCGGGATCTGCCCGGTCCCGCGCATGGCCGCCCCCACGAAACCGCTCTTGAAAAGCCCGCTCTTGGCCAGGAATCGCGGAACCCGGCCCGTGTTGTACTGGAAGTGTCCGTACGCGATCGGATCCACGTGGGAATTGTGGTTCACCACGGTGATGAAACCGCCCTCGGCCGGAATGTGCTCCATTCCGCGCCAGTCCCGCTTGAGCAGAACCAGCAGCGGCGGTTTGCACAGGACCGCCGCGAAGCGGTACCAGAGGCCGATCCTGCGGCGGGACACGCGAACACCTTCCTCTACGGCCTGGGGCCGCACAAGTGTCACCCCGTGCCGCCCGTCTGTCGAGAACACCGTACGCCCCGGTCCCGGGCGGACTCCGGTGGCCGGGTGACAATGGGCCCGACAACGGAGGGAGGAGCGCTCGTGCAGTGGACCCTGGTCGTGCCCCTCAAAGCCCTGGCGCGGGCGAAGAGCAGGCTCTCCGACACGGCGGCCGACGGTCTGCGCCCGGGGCTCGCCCTCGCCTTCGCGCAGGACACGGTGGCCGCGGCACTGGCCTGCTCGGAGGTCGCGGATGTGGCGGTGGTCACGGGCGACGCGCTGGCGGGGCGCGAGCTGGCGGCCCTCGGGGCGCGGATCATCCGGGACGAGCCCGGGGGCGGTCTGAACGCCGCGCTGCGGCACGCGGCGGCAGCCGTCCGCGCCGCACGGCCCCGGACCCCCCTGGCGGCCCTGAACGCGGATCTGCCCGCTCTGCGCCCGCCGGAATTGGCGCGGGTGCTCCTGGCGGCCGGTGAATTCCCCCGCGCTTTCCTCCCGGACGCCGCCGGATTCGGCACCACTCTCCTGGCCGCGTCCCCGGGCCGTGAATTGCTCCCCGCATTCGGGGCGGATTCCCGGGCCCGGCACCGCGCGTCGGGAGCGGCGGAAATCCTGCCGCCTTCGGTGGATTCCGTACGCCAGGACGTGGACACCGGCACGGATCTGCTGGCCGCATTGGCATTGGGCGTGGGCCCCCGCACCGCGTCGGCCGTCGAACGCCTCCGGGCGGCCTGAGCGCGCACGGCGCAGCCCCGCGCCGCCGGGGGTTCCCACCGCATACCCTTCCCCCATGCAGGCGACCGCGTACACATACGATCCCGACACCCGCACCGGCCAGGTGCTGCTGGACGACGGCACCCCCGTCCCCTTCGACGCCCCGGCCTTCGACCGGGGCGGCCTCAGGCTCCTCCGTCCGGGCCAGCGCGTACGCATCGAGGTCGAGGGCGACGGGCCCGGCCGCCGCGTCACGCTGGTGACCCTGCAGACCTTCTGACCTTCTGGCTTCCTGACCTCCTGGCCTTCCGAGCGCGGGCACGGCGGGCACGGGCACGGGCCCTCGGGGAACGCCGCGGGCCGGGCTCCCAGAGGGGAAGCCCGGCCCGGCGCGTGTCTGCCCCGCGTCCTGCCTACTTGCGGGCGGTGGCCTTCTTGGCGGTGGTGGTGCTGCGGGCGGCCGACTTCTTGGCCGGGGCCTTCTTGGCCGCCGCCTTCTTCGCGGGGGCCTTCTTCGCCGCCGCCTTCTTCGCGGTGGTCTTCTTGGCCGTGGTCTTCTTGGCGGTCGCCGAAGTCTTCTTCGCGGTCGTCTTCTTGGCCGTGCTCGTGGTCTTCTTCGCGGCGGCCGGCGACGAGGTCTTCTTCGCCGCCGCCTGCCGGGGGGCGGCCGCGGCCGTGGTCTTCTTCGCGGCCCCCGTCGCCTTCTTGGCGGCGCCGGCGGTGGTCTTCCTGGCGGCGCCGGTGCCGGCGCCGGCGGTGGCCTTCTTGGCCGCGGCCTTCTTGACCGTGGCGGAGGCGCCGCCGGTCAGGCTGCCCTTGGGCGCCTTCTTGACCGCGACGTCGTTCTTGGGCAGCTTCTTCGAGCCGCTCACCAGGTCCTTGAAGCCCTGGCCCGCACGGAAACGCGGCACGGAGGTCTTCTTGACCCGAACGCGCTCCCCGGTCTGCGGGTTGCGGGCGTAACGGGCCGGACGGTCCACCTTCTCGAAGGAACCGAAGCCGGTGACCGAGACCCGGTCACCGCCGACGACCGCACGGACCACTGCATCCAGTACGGCGTCGACCGCGTCGGCGGCCTGCTGACGCCCGCCGACCTTGTCGGCAATCGCTTCTACGAGCTGCGCCTTGTTCACGTCTTCCCCTTCGGAGACATTGCCAGAACGAAAGTGTTCAAGCTTTTTCGCACGTTAGGCAGATATATACCGCAAATCAAACACGAAACGGGCTAATCACCCTTGTGCCGCAACAAACTGGGCCCGTCGCCAAGTTCCTCAGCGTTCCCGTTCGGGGATCCGGCCCTCTTCGAGGTCCGCCGCGAACCGCTCCAGACGCTTTGTCGCGTCGGCCAGATCGTGTTTGGCCACGGCCGTAATGACCAGCAGCTTCCGGGTCAGCGCCATCCGTACGCCCTCCGGGACTTGCAGTGCGCGCACCGCTGTGTGCGCTTGCTTGAGCTGGGACGCGACCGCCGCATAGAGCTCGAGTTGGCCGTCGTGTTCCATGCACAGATTGTGCCATCTGGGGCGAGTTGTCACCTGCGCAGGGGGCAACTACCGCCTCCCGAGGATCTCCCGCACACCTCCCCACCTGCTTCTGCCGGGTGTCGACTACCCCAGCAAGGTGCCTCGAAACAAGGGTAGTTGAAGCCAATTACCGAGGCCGGAACTCCCCCTGTGGGAGCAGACGCAGAAGTACCCCCAACCGTCCACGATTGGGGGTACAGAAGCCTGTTGCCCTGGCTGGAACCAGCCCTGCGGGCGCGGTCCGGTCAGACCTGGACGGTCCGCGGCTTGTGGGAGGGCCTCTTGGCCTCGTACGCGGAGATGTCCGCCTCGTTCCGCAGGGTGATGGAGATGTCGTCCAGCCCGTTCAGCAGCCGCCAGCGGGCGTTCTCGTCGAGCTCGAAGGCGGCCGTGATTCCCTCGGCACGCACCTCACGGGCCTGGAGGTCGACCGTGATCCCGGCCTGCGGGTCCTTCTCGGTGAGCTCCCACAGCGCGTCCACGGTCTCCTGCTCCAGAACCACCGTGAGCAGGCCGTTCTTCAGAGAGTTGCCACGGAAGATGTCCGCGAAGCGGGAGGAGATCACGGCCTTGAAGCCGTAGTTCTGCAGCGCCCACACGGCGTGCTCGCGCGAGGAGCCCGTACCGAAGTCGGGCCCCGCGACCAGGACCGTGGCGCCCTCGCGCTCGGGCCGGTTGAGGACGAAGGACGAGTCCTTGCGCCATGCCTCGAAGAGCCCGTCCTCGAAGCCGTCCCTGGTCACCTTCTTGAGCCAGTGGGCGGGGATGATCTGGTCGGTGTCGACGTTGCTGCGGCGCAGCGGGACCGCGCGGCCGGTGTGCGTGGTGAATGCTTCCATGGCTATCGGACTCCAGCGGGCGTACGGGCGTCGGCGTCGGACAGGTCGGCGGGGGACGCCAGATGGCCCAGCACCGCCGTCGCGGCGGCGACCTGCGGCGACACCAGGTGGGTGCGGCCGCCCTTGCCCTGCCTGCCCTCGAAGTTGCGGTTGGAGGTGGACGCGGAGCGCTCACCGGGGGCCAGCTGGTCGGGGTTCATGCCCAGGCACATCGAGCAGCCCGCGTGCCGCCATTCGGCGCCGGCCTCCTTGAAGACCAGGTCCAGCCCTTCGGAGACGGCCTGCAGACCGACGCGCGCGGAACCGGGGACCACCAGCATCCGTACCCCGTCGGCGACCTTGCGGCCCTCGACGACCGCCGCGGCGGCGCGCAGGTCCTCGATCCGGCCGTTGGTGCACGACCCCACGAAGACGGTGTCGACCCTGATGTCGCGCAGCGGCTGCCCGGCGGACAACCCCATGTACTCCAGGGCCTTCTCGGCGGCGAAGCGCTCCGAGGCGTCCTCGTAGGAGGACGGGTCCGGGACGGCCGCCGAAAGCGGTGCGCCCTGACCGGGGTTGGTGCCCCAGGTGACGAACGGTGCCAGGGAGGCGGCGTCGACGACGACCTCGGCGTCGAATTCCGCGTCGTCGTCGGACCTCAGGGTCTTCCAGTACGCGACGGCGGCGTCCCAGTCCTCGCCCTCGGGGGCGTGGGCGCGGCCCTTGAGGTACGCGAAGGTGGTCTCGTCGGGGGCGATCATGCCCGCGCGGGCGCCGGCCTCGATCGACATGTTGCAGATGGTCATGCGGGCCTCCATCGAGAGCTTCTCGATGGCGGAGCCGCGGTACTCCAGGATGTATCCCTGGCCGCCGCCGGTACCGATCCTGGCGATGACCGCCAGGATCAGGTCCTTGGCCGTGACGTCCTCGGGCAGTTCGCCGTCGATCGTGATGGCCATGGTCCTCGGGCGGACCAGCGGCAGTGTCTGGGTGGCCAGCACGTGCTCGACCTGGGACGTGCCGATGCCGAACGCCAGCGCGCCGAAGGCACCGTGCGTGGAGGTGTGGGAGTCACCGCAGACGACCGTGGTACCGGGCTGGGTCAGGCCCAGCTGCGGACCCACGACGTGGACGACACCCTGCTCGACGTCGCCCAGCGAGTGCAGGCGCACACCGAACTCGGCGCAGTTCTTGCGCAGCGTCTCCAGCTGGGCGCGGGAGACCGGGTCCGCGATGGGCTTGTCGATGTCGAGGGTGGGGGTGTTGTGGTCCTCGGTCGCGATGGTGAGGTCGAGCCGGCGCACGGGACGCCCCGCCTGACGGAGACCGTCGAAGGCCTGAGGGCTGGTCACCTCGTGCAGCAGGTGCAGATCGATGAAGAGAAGGTCGGGCTCGCCCTCCGCGCGCCGGACGACGTGGTCGTCCCAGACCTTCTCCGCGAGTGTCCTACCCATCGCTTTCCCTCCGGCCGGCCTGTGCGGGCGCCGGCCCAACTAGAGATTTCCGGGGCGGCCGCGTCCGTTCCCCCTGTACCGGACGTCTTCCGCCAGGCCCGGTCGGTCCGCGGGCCGTACAGGTATCAGGGTGGCGCGTTCCACGGAAAATTGAACTTGCGTTTCACAGAGTGAGACGCGAGTATCGTTTCATGGACAACAGTAGCGGCGTCGGCGTTCTGGACAAGGCAGCCCTTGTCCTGAGCGCACTGGAGTCCGGTCCGGCCACCCTCGCGGGACTGGTCGCGGCGACCGGACTGGCACGGCCCACGGCACATCGTCTCGCCGTGGCACTGGAGCACCACCGCATGGTGGCGCGTGACATGCAGGGCCGTTTCATTCTCGGCCCCCGGCTGGCGGAGCTGGCGGCGGCCGCGGGCGAGGACCGCCTCCTCGCGACGGCGGGCCCGGTGCTCACGCACCTGCGGGACATCACGGGCGAGAGCGCGCAGCTCTACCGCCGCCAGGGCGACATGCGCATCTGCGTCGCCGCAGCGGAGCGCCTGTCGGGCCTCAGGGACACGGTCCCGGTCGGCTCGACGCTCACCATGAAGGCGGGTTCCTCGGCCCAGATCCTGATGGCCTGGGAGGAGCCGGAGCGCCTGCACCGCGGCCTCCAGGGCGCCCGCTTCACGGCGACGGCCCTGTCGGGCGTACGGCGACGGGGCTGGGCCCAGTCGATCGGCGAGCGCGAGCCGGGTGTCGCGTCCGTCTCCGCGCCGGTGCGCGGGCCCTCGAACCGCGTGGTCGCCGCGGTCTCGGTGTCGGGACCGATCGAGCGCCTGACGCGCCACCCGGGCCGGATGCACGCCCAGGCGGTCATCGACGCGGCGGGACGCCTGTCGGAGGCGCTGCGCCGCACGGGCTGACACCCCACCCGCGCCGCCCGCCGGTCGACACCGCGTGCGGACTCCCCCGGCCGGTCGCTTCAACGCCGCAGCGAACGGCCGAGGTCGAGGTCCTCAGGACGTACGGCACACGGGAACACGGCACACGGCACACGGCATGGGAAAAGCCCTCCCCGTGGCGGGGAGGGCTCTCTGTTCGTGTACCCCCGACCGGATTCGAACCGGCGCTACCGCCTTGAGAGGGCGGCGTGCTAGGCCGCTACACAACGGGGGCCTCGGATCACGCGGATCCTGCTGGGCTACCAGGACTCGAACCTAGAACAACGGAACCAGAAACCGTCGTGTTGCCAATTACACCATAGCCCAATGGTGGTCCAGACCACCTTGTACCCCCGACCGGATTCGAACCGGCGCTACCGCCTTGAGAGGGCGGCGTGCTAGGCCGCTACACAACGGGGGCCCTAGCGATCCTGCATGAGAGTCAGCGGGTGCGACCCGGACTGTCCCCCTGGGAAGGATCTGTACCCCCGACCGGATTCGAACCGGCGCTACCGCCTTGAGAGGGCGGCGTGCTAGGCCGCTACACAACGGGGGCCCTAGCGATCCTGCATGAGAGTCAGCGGGTGCGACCCGGACTGTCCCCCTGGGAAGGATCTGTACCCCCGACCGGATTCGAACCGGCGCTACCGCCTTGAGAGGGCGGCGTGCTAGGCCGCTACACAACGGGGGCCTTGCAGAGCTGGTCTCTGCGATGCAGATAAGCTCTGCGAGCTGGCCTACCAGGACTCGAACCTAGACTAACGGAACCAGAAACCGTCGTGCTGCCAATTACACCATAGGCCACTGAAACTCAACCCCCGAGGGGATTTTATTTTAGCTTGCGCCTCCGGCCTGTGGCCTTTCGGCCCGCTCTCCGGCGGCGCAGGAAGAACATTACCCGAAGGTGGACGGCGCTCCAAAACGGGTATCGGGGTGCAGGAGCGCGGGGAGTTCGGCCAGCGAGACGATCCGGCGCGGGCGGGAGGGCCGATCCGGCGGCGGGCCCGGCGCGGTGTCCGGCTCCGGGGGCGTGAGGGCACTCACGCCGGTGCGGTCGATCCAGACCGAGAACAGCCCGGCGTCGGCGGCGCCCCGGCCGTCGATCTCCGGGTGGTCCCCGACGTACGCGACCTCGTGCGGCGGCAGTTCCAGCGCCTCGCAGGCCGTGTGGAAAGCCTCCGCGGCGGGTTTGGAGACGCCCAGTTCGGCCGCGCAGAGCACCGTCTCGAAGCGTTCCCGTACGCCGAGGACGCGCAGCTTGTGGTCCTGGACGCGGAGGCTGGAGTTGGAGAGCACCGCGTGGCGGTGGCTGCCGGCCAGGACGTCGAGCACGGGGAGCACGTCCGGGAACAGCGCCCAGGCCGTCTCGTAGTGGCCCAGGTACCGGGCGAACCAGTCCTCCGCCTCCGTGTCGGTCAGGGGCTGCCCGAGGAACGCCCGCACCCGGTCCCGGCGGCCGCCCTCCCAGTCCACCTGTCCCGCCGCGAACCGCGCCCACTGCCGGTCGGTGAGCTCGCGCCACCGGCCGAGGGCCTGCTCGACGGACGCGTACCCGTCGAGCAGTCCCTCGGCCGCCAGATGCCCGCGCATGCCGGCGCGGTCCGCCGTGGTGTAGTCGAAGATCGTGTCGTCCACGTCCCACAGCACGGCTCGGATCGTCATGGCCCGACGGTACCTCCGGAGCCGCTCCCGGACGGAGGTCCGTGCGCAGCCCCGGCGCCGGGGCTGCGCACGGGAGGGGCGGCGCCCCTCCCGTGCCTCGTGCGTGTTCCCTACGCGGTCAGCCTCGCCAGCGCCGCGTCGATGCGTGCCAGCGCCTTCTCCCTGCCCAGGATCTCCAGGGACTCGAAGAGCGGCAGGCCGACCGTGCGGCCGGTGACGGCGACGCGGACCGGGGCCTGGGCCTTGCCCAGCTTGAGGCCGTGGGCCTCACCGGCGGCCAGCACGGCCTCCTTGAGGGACTCGGCGGAGGTCCAGTCCGCGGACTCCAGCTTCTCGCGGGCCGTGCGGAGCAACGCGTCGGAGCCCTCCTTCATGGCCTTCGTCCAGGACGTCTCGTCGAAGACCGGCTCCGGGAGGAACAGGAAGTCGACGTTGTCGGTGATCTCGGAGAGGACCTTGAGGCGGGTCTGGGCGTGCGGTGCGATGGCGTCCCACTTGGCCGGGTCGAAGTCCTCCGGCGCCCAGGGGGCGAAGGGGGCCCGCAGCCAGGGGGCGCAGCGCTCGGCGAACTCGTTCACGTCGAGCAGCCGGATGTGGTCCGCGTTGATCGCCTCGGCCTTCTTGAGGTCGAAGCGGGCCGGGTTGGGGTTCACGTCCGCGACGTCGAAGGCGGCGACCATCTCCTCGACGGTGAAGATGTCGCGGTCCGCCGAGAGCGACCAGCCGAGCAGCGACAGGTAGTTCAGCAGGCCCTCCGGGAGGAAACCGCGCTCCCGGTAGAGGTTCAGCGAGGACTCCGGGTCGCGCTTGGAGAGCTTCTTGTTGCCCTCGCCCATCACGTACGGGAGGTGGCCGAAGGCCGGGGTGCCCTTGGCGACGCCCAGTTCGGTCAGCGCGTCGTAGAGGGCGATCTGGCGGGGGGTGGAGGAGAGGAGGTCCTCGCCGCGCAGGACGTGGGTGATCTCCATCAGGGCGTCGTCGACCGGGTTGACCAGCGTGTAGAGGGGCGCGCCGTTGGCCCGGACGATCCCGTAGTCCGGCACGTTCTCCGGGAGGTAGGTGATCTCGCCGCGGACCAGGTCCGTGAAGGTGATGGGCGCGTCGGGCATGCGGAAGCGGACGATGGGCGTGCGGCCCTCGGCCTCGTACGCGCTCTTCCGCTCGGCGGTCAGCTCGCGGCAGTGGCCGTCGTAGCCCGACGGCCGGCCGGCGGCGCGGGCGGCGTCCCGGCGCGCGTCCAGCTCCGCCGTGGAGCAGTAGCAGTGGTAGGCGCGGCCGGCCTCCAGGAGCCTGCGCGCGACGTCCGCGTAGAGGTCCGTGCGCTGCGACTGGCGGTACGGCTCGTGGGGGCCGCCGGTCTCGGGGCCCTCATCCCAGTCGAAGCCCAGCCAGCGCAGCGAGTCCAGGAGCTGCTCGTACGACTCCTCGGAGTCGCGGGCCGCGTCGGTGTCCTCGATGCGGAAGACGAACGTGCCGCCGGTGTGGCGGGCGTACGCCCAGTTGAACAGGGCCGTGCGGACCAGGCCCACATGGGGGTTGCCGGTCGGGGACGGACAGAAACGTACGCGGACAGAGCCGTTAGCCACGCTTGATCACCTTGTTGGTGAGAGTGCCGATGCCTTCGATGGTGACGGCGACCTCGTCGCCGGCACCGAGCGGGCCCACCCCTGCCGGGGTGCCCGTGAGGATGACGTCGCCGGGGAGCAGCGTCATGGCCTCGGTGATGTTCACGATCAGATCCTCGATGGAGTGGATCATCTCGCTGGTGCGTCCCAGCTGGCGCTGCTGCCCGTTGACCGTGCACTGGATCGTGAGGTCCGACGGGTCGAGGTCGGTCTCCACCCAGGGGCCCAGCGGGCAGGAGGAGTCGAAGCCCTTGGCCCGGGCCCACTGCTTCTCGCGCCGCTGGACGTCGCGCGCGGTGACGTCGTTCGCGCAGGTGTAGCCGAGGATCACGTCCTTGACGCGTTCGCGCGGCACCTCGCGGCACATCCGGCCGATGACCACGGCCAGCTCGGCCTCGTGGTGCAGTTCCTCGGAGAAGGAGGGGTACGCGATGTCGTCGCCGGAGCCGATCACCGAGGTGGAGGGCTTGAAGAAGGCGAACGGGGCGTCGGGCACCTCGTTGCCCAGCTCCCTGGCGTGCTCCGCGTAGTTGCGGCCGAAGGCCACGACCTTGTTCGGGAGGACGGGGGGCAGGAGCCGGACCTTGCTCAGCGGGACCTTGGTCCCGGAGAGCTCGAAGTCCGCGAACGGGATGCCCTTGATGATGTCGAGCACGAGGCCGTCGGTCGATCCAGGAGGGCTCTCGCCCTCGACCGCACCGAACGCGACGTTGCCGTCGATGGAGAACCTGGCGATGCGCACGGGATCCTTGCGCCCCTCACTGAGCTGGCCGGAGTCTGATGCTCCAGGCTAACGCGGCAAGGGGCGCCCGCCTCGCGCACATGAGGTGCGGTCGAGGGCGAGGGGTCCCGTGGCAGGGGCACCCGGTGGGCGCCCGGAGGGTCACTCGGCGGGCGCCGCCGCGACCGGGACGTCCATCAGGATCGTGCGCCGCGGGTTGGCGGTCTGCGCGGGGAGCTCGACGGCGTGCTCCTGCTGCGGCGTGCCGAGTTCCTCGGCGTCCTGGAGGTGTGCCAGTGTGGTGCGGCGCGGGTTGGCTATGTTGCGGAACATCGTCGTCCTCATCTGGGGTTTCAGGCCCTGTTCGATCGGGGCGCCGGACGGCTCGGGAACCGCCTCGCGGGCGCCGGTTGTCGGATGTGCCATCCCTGTAAAGCGTCAGGCTAAACATCCGCTTCCCCGGCGAACCTGTGAAGACCACGTGATCGTCGTGTGAGTTTCCTCACTTACTGCTAGGCAAACCGGTCAATTCCGGCCCCCGAGCGCGGGCCCGCAAACGGGCATTACGCCATGGAAGCTCTCATTCCGCTCCTGATCATGGCGACTGGGACACCAGCCGCGAATGATGGTCTCGTCCCCATGTGTCCGTTATGGAGGAGGTCACCTTCTACGTCTCGTGACACCCCCCTCACATGCTGTCACGGAGGTCACAGCATGGCTCATGGGCCTTGTTGGAGATCCGGCACTGTGCTGAAATTCCTCGGACCGCCGCTGGAACGAACCGGCGCGCAGGGGCGCAACGCAGCGCCGAGTGGCGGCGGGAAAGGGGAACCTGCGCCGGTCACTCACGACCACCACCTGGGAGCGCGTTCAGGGCGCTCCCAAGACGCCGACACCGTCCCACCGTTCACGCGGAGGGGCGCCTGGTCCAGAGGTTGCGACGCTAGTGCAGGGACGTTTCAAGAGGGATGGCAGCGCTTCGGCGGAGCCGGAGCCGCAAGGCGGGACTGGCCCCCGGGCAGTCGGCTCCTCGCCCCAGCACGCCCAGAACCAGGGACCGGCACAGACCGGCACCAACGGTGACCGCTCCGCGCGGCCCGGTGCGCCCAAGGGCGCCCAGGGCAAGGGCGGCCCCGACGCGGCGAACGGCGCTCCCGGCGCCGCGCCCTCCGCGCCCCCGAAGCCGAAGACCCCGGCCGGCCCCGGCCCGCGCATAGCCCTGCGCAACTGGCGCATCTCCACGCGTCTGGTCTCGCTGCTCGCGCTGCCCGTGGTCGCGGCCACCTCGCTGGGCGCCCTGCGCATCAGCGACAGCATGGACGAGATCCAGCAGCTCGAGAACATGAAGCTGCTGACCGACATGACCAAGCAGGCGACCGAGCTCGCCGCGGCGCTCCAGGAGGAGCGCGACAAGTCGGCCGGTCCGCTCGCCAACGGCACCAAGGCCAGCGACGTCTCGATCAAGGGCCTGCGCGACAAGACCGACCGTGCGCGCGCCTCCTTCCTGGAGGGCACCCACGAGCTCGACGACGCGGGCGACAGCGAGAACCTCGACGGCGTCCGGGACAACGTGGTGGCCATCGCCACCCAGCTGAACACCCTCAGCAAGGTCCGCAACAGCGCCTTCCAGGACGAGGACAACTCCTCCCAGTCGGTCGAGGCGTACCACCGGCTCATCGAGCAGCTGCTCGGCCTCTCCCAGGACATGGCCGAGGCGACCAGCAACCCGGAGATGATCCAGCGCACCCGCGCCCTGGCGGCGTTCTCCACCGCCAAGGAGTACGCGTCCATCCAGCGCGCGATCATCGCCGCGGCCCTGCCCGCCACGGACAAGACCGTCGGCAAGCTCTCCCCGAACGACCGGCAGTACGGCCTCTCGGCCTTCGAGAACCAGCGCTTCGAGCTCACCAGCTTCGCCAGCATCTACGAGGGCAACGCGGCCCAGCTCACCAAGCCGCTCGACGAGCCGAGCCCGACCATCAAGGACGCGGACGGCTATCTGCAGCGCGTCCTGCAGCGCAACAACGGTCTGGAGCTGCAGGCCAGGCGCTCCTACCTGGACTGGGTGGACGCGGACTCCTCCAAGATCCAGGAGATGTCCAAGATCGAGCTCACGCTCCTCAACCAGATGGAGCAGAAGGCCCGTGAGCTGCGCAACGAGGCCGAGCAGGAAGCGATCATCTCCGGTGCGCTGATCCTGCTGGTGCTCGGTGTGTCGCTGGTCGGCGCCTTCGTGGTGGCCCGCTCGATGATCCGTTCGCTGCGCCGGCTGCAGGACACCGCGACGAAGGTGGCCCAGGACCGGCTGCCCGAGCTGGTCAAGCAGCTCTCCGAGTCCGACCCGCAGGACGTCGACACGTCCGTCGAATCGGTCGGTGTGCACTCCAAGGACGAGATCGGCCAGGTCGCCGCGGCCTTCGACGACGTGCACCGCGAGGCGGTCCGGCTGGCCGCCGAGCAGGCCCTGCTGCGGGGCAACGTCAACGCGATGTTCACCAACCTCTCGCGCCGCTCCCAGGGCCTCATCCAGCGCCAGCTCTCGCTCATCTCCGAACTGGAGTCCCGCGAGGCCGACCCGGACCAGCTGTCCTCCCTGTTCAAGCTCGACCACCTCGCGACCCGCATGCGCCGTAACGGCGAGAACCTGCTCGTGCTCGCCGGTGAGGAGCCCGGCCGCCGCTGGACCCGTCCGGTCCCGCTGGTCGACGTGCTCCGTGCCGCCGCCTCCGAGGTGGAGCAGTACGAGCGCATCGAGCTGTCGTCGGTGCCCACCACCGAGGTCGCGGGACGCGTGGTCAACGACCTCGTGCACCTGCTCGCCGAGCTGCTGGAGAACGCCACCTCGTTCTCCTCCCCGCAGACCAAGGTCAAGGTCACCGGTCACGCGCTGCCCGACGGCCGCGTGCTGATCGAGATCCACGACACCGGTATCGGCCTCTCGCCCGAGGACCTCGCGGCGATCAACGAGCGGCTCGCCTCGCCGCCCACCGTGGACGTCTCGGTCTCGCGCCGCATGGGCCTGTTCGTGGTCGGCCGCCTGTCGCAGCGCCACGGCATCCGCATCCAGCTGCGCCCGTCCGACTCCGGCGGTACGACCGCGCTGGTCATGCTCCCGGTCGACGTCGCCCAGGGCGGCAAGAAGGTGCCGGGCAACAAGCAGGGCCAGGGCGCTCCCGGCGTCGGCGGTCCGGCGGCGGCACAGGCCGCGGCCGGTGTCGCGGCGGCCCGCCGGGGCGGTGCCGGAAGCGGTCCCGCCCTCGGCGCGGGTGCTCCCGGCGGCAACAACGGCGGTGGCAACGGCGGCCGGATCGCCCCGCCGCCGCAGCGCGGACAGGTCGG
>NZ_JAHKJW010000022.1 GCF_019710745.1 Streptomyces beigongshangae | reverse complement strand
CGGGGTGGCGGCCGCGGCCCGGCCGGGGGCCGCCCAGTCGACGGCGCCGGCGGCGGTCGCCGTGGCGGCCGCGGCGAGAAGGGTCCGGCGCGGGAGACCCGTCCCCGGAACTGCGGTGTGGTCGTTCATGGTTCCAGTCCGCTCTTGGGGCAGCACAAAGAGGACCCCTGAGGGCCCAGGGATTTGAATCGTTTTAATCGCTGCGAAAGTAAGTCGCTCGATCAAGGGGCGTCAAGAAGCGTGCACGACACAAATTTCTGCGCGCCCTCGCGTGCGGTCCTTGAGGGGGCCTTTCCGGAGGCCCTCCGCGGACGGCTCTCGGGGTGGCCCTCGGGGACGGCTCCGGCCGGTCGGCTGTCGCACGAGCGCGCCGAGTACCCGGTAACACGCCGCGGAGAAGCACGACCACTCCGTGATCAATTCCTTGGTCCGGAAAAGGCGGACCCCCTCGATGGTCCGCCCCGGCGGACCATCGAGGGGGCCGTGGTGGGTGGGGGCGGTCAGCCGAAGACGTTGTCCGTGTCGTCCCAGGCGTACGGGTCGGCGGGCGGCAGGCTCCGGGGCGTGCGGGAGGACGACTGGTACATGGCTTCGATCTCGGCGGCGTACCGGTGTGCGATGGCGTCCCGGCGCAGCTTCATCGACGGGGTGAGCAACCCGTTGGCCAGGTCGAACGGCTCGGGCAGCACCCGGTACACGCGGATGGACTCCGAGCGCGGCACCGTGGAGTTGACCGCGCCCACGGCCCGGTTGATCTCCTCCCGCAGGGCGTCCTCCTCGCCCGTCCCGTCCGCGACGGTGCGGACCGAGCGCCAGTGCGCCAGGAACTCGGGGTCGAGGGTGATCAGGGCGCCCACGCAGGGCCTGTTGTCGCCCACCACGACGGCCTGGTGGACGAGCGGGTGGGCCCGCAGGCGCTCCTCCAGGGCCGCGGGGGCCACACTCTTGCCGCCGCTCGTGACGATGATGTCCTTCTTGCGGCCGGTGACGCTCAGATAGCCCTGGTCGTCGAGCCGGCCGAGGTCGCCGGTGGCCAGCCAGCCGTTGCGGAACGCGGCCCGGTTGGCCGCCTCGTCGTTGACGTAGCCCTGGAAGACCGAGGGTCCCCGGACGAGGATCTCCCCGTCGTCGGCCACCTGGACCTCCGTGCCGGGCAGGGGCCGGCCCACGGTGCCGGACTTCTCCCCGCCGACGGGCTGCGCCGTGATGCCGCCGCTCGTCTCCGTCAGCCCGTACCCGTCGTGGACGAAGATCCCGACCCCCGCGTAGAACAGCGCCAGTTCGCGGTTGAGGGGGGAGCCGCCCGACACGGCGCCGCCCACCCTGCCGCCCAGGGTCGCACGGAACCTGCGGTACACCGTCTTGTCGTAGAGGGCGTGCTGCAACCGCAGATCGAGACCGGGGCCCGGGCCGGTGCCGAGCCGCTGCCGCTCGGTGGCCGCGGCGAAGTCCTGCGCGGTGCGGACGGCACGCTCGAACAGGGCCCCGCGGCCCGTCTCCTCGGACATGCGGAGGAACCTCTTGTACAGCTTCTCGAAGACCTCGGGGACGGCGCAGAGATACGTGGGCCGGAACGACAGCAGGGCCTCGGCCAGTGTCTCCGTACGCGGATCGGGCTCGTGACCCATGAGGAACCCGCCCCGCATGCACAGCCCCTGGACCATGAGGCCGTAGACGTGCGAGAGGGGCAGGAAGACCAGTACGGCCGGCTGCTGCCCGGAGGGTGCCGCGGTGTGCCCCCACCCGGCCAGCAGTGTGTCGCAGGGGCTCGCCAGGCTGCTGTGACTCAGCGCGCAGCCCTTGGGGTCCCCCGTGCTGCCGGAGGTGTAGGCGATGACGGCGGTCGAGTCGGGCAGCACGATCCGGCGCATGGACTCGACCGTGGTGACCGGTACCGGCCGCCCCGCCTCCGCCAGGTCCGCCAGGGCTCCGGCGTCCAGCTGCCAGACGTTCCGCAGCGCCGGCAGCGCGGCGCACACCGAGCCGACCGTCATGATGCCCTGCTCGTCCTCCACCACCACGGCCACGCAGCCCGCGTCCCGGAGGATCCACCCGACCTGCTCGTGCGAGGAGGTCGGGTCGATGGGGACGATCTCGGCGCCGACCGTCCACAGGGCATGGCCGATGACGGTCCACTCGTAGCGGGTGCGTGCCATGACGGCCACGCGGTGGCCCGGGAAGATCCCGGCCGCGATGAAGCCCCGTGCGACGTCCGTCACCTGGTCCCGCAGCTCGCCGGCCGTCACCTGCGACCAGGTCGCGGGAGAGGTGGCGGAGCGGCGGGCCGCCTGCGGCAGGAGGGGGTCGCGTTCGGCTGTCTCGAAGAGACTGTCGGCGAGTCCTCCCTGCATCAGGGGCGGGGCCGGTCTGGCTACTTCCAAGGGGTGCATGTGCCGCTCCAGAATCTCCTCAGAGCGCCCCTCCGATGGAGTCCGGAATCGAGGCGTTCGAAATCTAGCCCACGAGGGTGGGGGTTGTGACCCGAACGGTCGATCGACATGACCTGATCGTGTTGCGGAGCGCCACCGGTCCACTGCGGTCCGTCGAGCGGGAGAGGGCTTCCGGGGGTGGTGGGGACGGTGGACGGCGGCGGGGCACGGGCGGGGCGGGCTTCCGCGCGGGAGCCGGCGTCCGCGCACGGTATCCGGTACACCGTGCGGGTCCGCGGGGGCGGCCGGCAGGCATCGGGCCAGGTCCGGTCGGAAGTGGCGCCTGCCGGGGGGCCACGGGAGCCGGCCGGGGCCGCGCCCCCGGTCCCGGACGCGCCTCAGGTTGTTCGACCGGTCGTACCGGCCGCCGACCGCCGGCGCGGAGGCGGCCGGGAGGCTCCAGGAGGAGGGACGGGTGCGGTCCGCCGTGCCCGCGGGGCGGCCGCCGCCGGACCGGGGTGATCGACTTGAAATCGCCGCTGCCGGGGGGCCACCGGCGGCTCCTCCGGGTCGGCGCAAGTCACGTTACGCTCCGGCGGCGGAGGTCACGTGACGCGCCTCGCGCCGCCCGCGCCCCCCTGCCTCCGCGCCGCCGCCCGCACCACTGCCCGTACGGTGGTCCGTCGCGTCGCGTCGCGTCGTGTCGAGGACGGGCGGGCCGCCGCGCCCCTCATTACGCTGAGGGGGGTCGTCGCGCCGCACGGCGGTCCGCACGAGGGGGCCGACCGACGTCAGGAGGGCCGCCGTGAGCACGATCGCGGTGCGGGCCGCCCGGCTGCGGAGCGGGCTCGTCCTCCCCTACGCGCAGGCGGGACACCCGCAAGGCGCTCCCGTCGTCTTCGTGCACGGCCTCGGGGACTCCTGGTGGGCGTTCGAGCCGCTGCTGCGACGGCTCCCCAGCGCGCTGCACGGGTACGCCCCCACCCAGCGCGGCCACGGCGACGCCGAACGGCCCCCGGACGGCTACGGTCCGCGGGACTTCGCGGACGACCTCGTGCAGTTCCTCGACGCCGCGGGGATCCGCCGGACCGTCCTGGTCGGTGCGTCGAGCGGCGGCGTGGCCGCACGGCTGGTCGCGGGCAGCCACCCCGACCGGGTGGCGGGTCTCGTGCTGGCGGGCGTACCGGCCACCCTCGCGGACAAGCCCGGCACGAAGGCGCTGCGGGAGAGGGTCCGCGGTCTCGGCGACCCCGTGCCGCGTGCCTTCGCCGAGGAACTGCTGGGCGCCCGCACGGCCCGGCCCCTGGGACGCGGGCTCCTCGCCACGCTCGCCGGGGAGAACCTCAAGGTGCCCGCGCGGGTGTGGCGCGAGACCCTGCGCGGCCTGCTGGAGACGGACCTCGCGGCCACGCTGCGGGGCATCCTCGTCCCCACGCTGGTGCTCTGGGGCGACGCCGACACCGTGCTGCCGCGGGCCGACCAGCAGCGGATCGTCGACGCGGTCCTCGGGGCGAGGCTCGTCGTCTACGAGGGCGCCGGGCACGCGCTGTACTGGGAGCGGCCCGAGCGGTTCGTCCGGGACGTCGCCGCCTTCGCCGCCGAGGTCCTGCCGGACCGTCCCGGGGGCGGCGCACCCGGCGGGGCAGGGACACCGCCGCCTCCGGGGGCCGGGAGGGCACCCGGAGGCGGCGCGTGATCAGGCGTTGGGGTCGAAGGAGATCCCCGACGGCTTCGCCGACGCCAGGTGCGAGTTGAACGTGCTGTCCTTGATGCCGAGCGTCGCGCTGCCGAAGTTGTACGAGGTCAGCTTGTCGCGCACCCCGGCCGGGTAGCCGTTCCAGCCGACCAGCGCCGGGTACTGCCAGGTTCCCTTGTGGTTCTCCGGCGGCTCGTCGCCCGCGGTCGCGGAGCGGAAGCAGTGCGTGCTGATCCCGTCCTTGTGGTACACGATCTTGGCGTGCGTCCCGTCCCAGCGGATCGCCGAGCGGTTGTGGACCACGAACGAGCCGTGCTCGGACGTCGAGACGTACTGGGCCTGGTCGTTCTGCACCCAGACCACGACGTGCTCCCAGTCGTGGCGGTGCCCGCCCAGCCCGCTGCCGGCCACCGCCTGGTCCTTCTCGAAGTAGGACGCGTAGACGATCGCGCACCAGCCGTTGTTGCACTTGGAGCGCGAGTAGGTGTTGACGTTGTCGAGGTCCGACGCGTCACGGCACTGGCCGTTCACGGCACCGCTCGGGTTGAGCCCGGCGTTGACGGTCCCGTCGGCGCTGATGGCCGGCGTGGCGTAGCAGCCGTCCCCGTCGTAGTCGTAGCCGGGCTGGTACGTCCGGTCCAGGTTCTCCGCGTTGGCGGGCAGCGCGGGGGGCGGGGCCGCCAGGGCGGTGGCCGGGAAAACGAGGACCAGAGCCGCGGCGCCCGCCAGGACGCCCAGCGACTTCCGGCCCAGGCGCCGCGATCCGAACCACTTCGATGCCGGTCTGCCGTTCACAAGTGTCCTCCTCATCGGCCCTGTGCAGGCCAACGCCCTTTATGGCATGTGCAGTTCAGGGTCCCTGTTTTTCACCCGCGTGCCAAGAGGCCACAGGAGTCACAACGGTTACGGGCCCCCCAACAGTTGTTGCTCCGCCGGTCCGAGAACGTCACGCGAGAAGGGGGTTGATGGAAGGCTGTGCCGCATGAACGCGCCGCGCACCCCCCGGCCCACGGGTGCCGGGCCCGCCGCCCCGCGCCCGCCGGACCCGGCCGCCGCGGGTGAACGACCGGACCGGCCCGGCCGGTTGGGCGGGCTCACGCGGTACGTCGGGCACGCGCGACGCCGGCGGTGGCCGTACGCGACGGCAGTCGTCGCGCTCCTCGCCCAGATGGCGGTCGCGATGGTCACCGCCGCCGTCGAGCAGACCCCCACCATCGACGAACCCGTGTACGTGGCCACGGCCGAGGTGTACCTCGCGGAACGCAGCTTCCGCCACAACCCCGAACACCCGCCCCTGGGCAAACTGGTCATCGCCGCCGGCCTGGTGTTCGCCGACGCGCGCCCGCCGGATCCCGCCTTCTCCGGCGGCCAGACGGCGCTCGGCCGGCACGTGCTCTACGAGTCGGGCAACGACCCCGGGCACCTGATGCTGCTGGCACGCCTGCCGGTGATCGCCCTGACGCTGCTGTTCGGGCTGGTGGTCCTCGCGTTCGCCCGGGACCTGACCGGACCGGTCGGCGGACTCGTGGCACTGGCCCTGTACGCGTTCTCCCCGGACGTCGTCGCGAACGGCTCGCTGGCCACGCTCGACGTACCGGCGGCCGGCTTCCTGCTCACCTCCGTGTGGCTGGTGTGGCGGGCCCGGCGGCGGCCCCTCCTGTACCTGCCGCTCGCCGGGGCGGCCCTCGGCGCCGCCGCGGCCACGAAGATGAGTGTGCTGCCGATGATCCCGGTGCTGACGCTGCTGGGCGTCCTGTCGGTCCGGCGCGCCCGCCGGACCCCCGGGGCCGGAGGGCGCGCCCGTACGGGACTCCTCGTGTACGGAGCGGTCTGCGCCGCCGGCATGGTGCTGGTCGCGGTCGCCGTCGTGTGGGCCGCCTACCTCGTGGTCGACCCGCGGCTGCGCTGGACGGCGCCCGGGAACGTGCCGGACATCCGCGGGACGCGCGGCCTCGTCGCGGCCCGGCTGCCCTTCCCCGAGCCCTACCGGGACGGCATGCGCATCCAGTTCGGCTTCGAGTACGACATCTGGCAGGGCTTCCTGTTCGGGCGGCTCTACGAGGGGTCGCTCTGGTACTACCTGCCGGCCGCGCTCCTGGTGAAGACCCCGCTCGGCGCGCTCGCGCTGTGGACCGCGGGCGCCGTCACGCTCCTGGCCGTACGCCGGCTGCGCCCCGCGGCCCCGTACGTGCTGGCCCCCGCTGCCGTGCTGCTGGCCGTCTCCACGCAGGGCGCGCGGGACCTCGGCGTACGGTACGCGGTGTTCGTGCCCATGTCCCTGGCCGTCGCCGCCGCGGGAGCGACGCTCCTGCGCCGTCGCCCGGCCCACTGGGCGACGGCGGCGCTGGTCTGCTTCGTGGCGGTCAGCTCGCTGCGCACGTACCCGTACTACCTGCCGTACTCCAACGAGGCGTTCGGCGGGCCCTCGAAGACCCGGCTGCGGCTGCACGACTCGAACGTCGACTGGGGCCAGGACCTGGGCCGCCTGGCGGACCACCTCCGCCGGCACCGCCCGGGTGAACGGGTCTGGCTCGTCCACAAGGGCGCGGGCGTGCCGTCGTACTACGGCATCGACGCGGCCGACCCGCTCAAGGCCCCCCTCGGCGAGGTGCACGGACTGCTCGTCGTCTCCGGCTCCGCGGCGGCGAAGGCCGACGGCCGGCTGGCCGCGCTGCTGGACACCAGCACACCCGTCGACGACGTCGGCCACTCGATCACGCTCTACCGGCGCCGCTGACACCGGCCCCCGTACCGGTGGGGCCGCGGTCGCCACGGGAGCGGGGCCGCGTCACATCCGGCGCTTCCGGCCGACCGACCCGGCACCCCCGTGGGTATCGTCACCTCCATGACAACGCGTCGTACGGGCGGGCGCGGCGCGGCCAGGGCGATCGCCACCGCCCTGATGTGCGTACTGGCTGCCCTCCCCGCGCGGAGCGCCGCGCCCGGGAGGCCCGCTGCGCCCGAAGGGGCCGCCGCACCGGCCGCCTCCCCGGGCCACTACGTCGGCACGTTCAACATCTACGGGAACATCGGCCACCGGGGCGACGCCGGGGACTGGATCAGGGACGAGGCCGAAGCCGTCCGGGAACTCGTCCCCGGCGGCATGGACCGGTGGCTGTTCATCGGCCTCCAGGAGGTCTGCCGGGCCCAGGGCGAGCGGTTCGCGCGGGAGCTGGGCCTGCGCAGTGCCTTCGTCGACACCGGCACGGACTGCGCCGACGGCCAGCCGTACGGGAACGCCCTGCTGTTCCACTCGGCGCCGAGGATCCTGCCGCCGGCGCTGCTGCCCAACCCGGACGGCAGGGGCGGCGAGCGGGGCGTCATCTGCGCCGTCGTCCGCGCTCCGGGCGGAGAAGGGAGGTCCGGTCCGTCCGTCACGGCGTGCAGCACCCACCTGAGCGTCGGCCGCACGAAGGACGGGGAACGGCGGGCGCAGACCCGGTTCCTCCGCGACGGCTGGAGACCGGACGGCGTCCGCGCGCTCGGCGCCGACGGCCCGGTCGTCCTGGCCGGCGACCTGAACGCCCTGCCCGGCGCGCCCGAACTGGACGTCCTGTACGAGGACGGCCGCGAGGCGGACGGCCCGCGCGGGAGCGGGCCGCCGTACGCCCGGCCGACCTACGACGACGGCCGCAAGCTCGACTACCTGTTCACCTGGGGCGCGCGGAGCCCCGGGAGCTGGCACGGGACCGGCGTGCGCAGGACCGTCCACTCCGACCACGGCTTCTACTACAGCCGGTTGTCCCCGGGAACCGGCTGAGGAGGGCCGGCCGGGGCAGGGCCGGACGGCCCCGTCCGCCGCTCACCAGCGGTGCGGCTCGCTGCCCACCAGGGGGACCGACGGCCTGCCGTCCACGCCGACCGGGACGTCGCCCGCGAGCATCACCCGGTGCATGACCCGGGGGTGCTCCAGGTGGGCCGTGTCCCCCGGAGCCAGGTGGATGGTGGCCCGGTTGTCCCAGAAGGCCACGCTCCCCGGCTCCCACCGGAACCGCACGGTGTACTCGGGCCGGGTCGCCTGGCCCAGCAGCATCTCCAGCAGCGGAGCGCCCTCCGCGCGGGACAGGCCCAGGATCTGCTCGACGTAGTAGCCGTTGACGAACAGCACGCGCTCACCCGTCTCGGGGTGCACCCGCACCAGCGGATGCTCGGAGGCGACCTGCCGCTCCAGCAGATGGCGTACGTACGCGTCCTCGCCCGGCCGTGCCTGGTAGCCGACCCCGAGACGGTGCTCGGCGCGCAGCCCGTCGACGAAGTCCCGCAGCGGGGCCGACAGTCCCGCGTAGGCGGCCGCGAGGTCGGACCACGTGGTGTCGCCGCCGTACGGAGGCACGGTCTCGGCGCGCAGGACGGTCGCGGCCGGCGGATCGACGCGGGCGCCGTGGTCGCAGTGCCAGCCCCGCAGCAGCGAGTGGCGGCGCCTGCGCAGCCACTCGTCGTGCTCCATGCCGTACCGGCCGCCGAGCTCCAGCCGGTCGGCCGTCGTCTCGATCTCCGGGACGTCCGCGGGGGAGGCGCCGCCGCGCCGCGGCAGGCGGACCGGCTCGCCGAACCGCCGGGCGAACGCGACGTGCGCGGCGTGGTCCAGGTGCTGCCCGCGGAAGAACACCACCTTCCAGCGCAGCACCGCCGCCCGGATGCCGGCGACCGCCGTGTCGTCCAGGCCGCCGGCCAGGTCGACGCCCGTGATCTCGGCGCCGATGTGCCCGGCGACCGGCCTGACCTCGATCCGCGTACCCCTGTCCGTCGTCATGCGTGCTCCGTCGGTCGGCGCGTGGCAGTCCGTCGGGCCAAGCATGGCGCGCGCGGCCGGAGGGCGACAGTACGCCTCGTGCAGAACACCGCAGGCGCGAGCGGCACACCGGCGCTGAGCGCCTGACCGCGGCCGGACCGATCGAGCGGCACCCGGACCCCGCGGCGGGAGTCGGCGACGCCGTCGGCGAGGACGCCTCCCGCGGTTATCCGAACTGGCCGACCCGGTAGTCCCCGGCGGGCTGCCGGACGAGGACGTTCGCCCGGTTGAAGGCGTTGATGAGGGAGATGAGGAACACCAGCGCGGCCAGCTGGTCCTCGTCGTAGTGCTTGGCGGCGTTCTCCCACGCCTCGTCCGTGACCCCGCCGGCCGCGTCCGCGATGCGGGTGCCCTGCTCCGCCAGTTCGAGCGCGGCACGCTCGGCCTCGGTGAAGACGGTCGCCTCCCGCCAGGCCGCGACGAGGTTGAGCCGTACCTGGGTCTCCCCGGCCGCGGTGGCCTCCTTGGTGTGCATGTCGGTGCAGAAACCGCAGCCGTTGATCTGGCTCGCGCGGATCTTCACCAGCTCCTGGACCGTGGCGGGCAGGGCCAGGTCCGAGACGACCTTGCCTGCCGAGGTGAGGTGTTTGACGAACGTGGCCGCGGCCGGTTTGGTCATGAGGTCGAGACGGGCTTCCATGGGGTGCTCCTCTGCGGTGTCGGCGAGTTACACCTCAAGGACGGACGCGGCGCCGCGTGTGTGACACGGGTGGATGTGACGTGCGTCTCCCCGTCTGTCCGGAAGTGTCCGTCCCGGGACGGCTGAGGGGACGGCTCAGGGAACGCACGACGTGTTCTGCGCCGTCGTCACCACCCGCCGGCCGTCGGCCGCGCCCAGGAGGCCCGCCGGCACCCAGGGGGCGACAGTGGTCCGCACCCGCGCGACCGGCACGGCCTCGGAGGCGAACGGGGCGCCGGCCCAGATCTCGTCGAGGAGGGTCGTGCCGTCGCCCCTGGCCGGGTTGGTGACGCCCGAGTCGGTCGAGCCGAGGACGACCCCGGGTTCGGAGCGCCGGAAGCAGACGTGCACCGGCCCTCGGCGGCACGGGCCGTCGCGGGCGTGGCGGCCGCGAGCAGGGCGGTCTGGGGCAGGGTGCGTCCCGGGAGGGCGGGTGCCATGCGTTCCCCGTCCCTGCGCGGGGTCGGTTGCGTCGGGTCACGCCCTACAGGGTGCCGACGTTGGCGGTGAGCAGCCGGAGCAGCTGCTTGGCCAGGGCGTCCTGCTCGGGGGTCAGGCCCATGGCGTCGCCCATCGCGAGGGGGACCGCGTCGGCCCGGTCCTGGAGGCGCACCCCGGCGTCGGTGAGCCGCAGTGCGACGGAGCGCTCGTCCTCGGCCCGGCGCTCGCGCCGCAGCAGCCCGTTCGCCTCCAGGCGCTTGAGGAGCGGCGAGAGGGTGCTGGACTCCAGCTGGAGGGCGCGGCCCAGGTCCCGCACGGAGATCGAGTCCCGCTCCCAGAGCACCAGCATGACCAGGTACTGCGGATAGGTCAGTCCCAGCTCGTCCAGCAGGGGCCGGTACCGGGCGGTGACCGCCCTGGAGGCCGCGTAGAGGGCGAAGCAGAGCTGGTCGTCCAGCAGGAGCGAGCCCTCCCCGGCCGGCGCGGGCGGCTCCTCCCGGGCCGGCGGGAGGGGGTCCCGCTGTACGGGGTCGGCTCCGGCGGTGCTCACGGCGTACCTCCTTGTGTCCGTGCTCCGGGCCGGGGTGTTCGGCCGCTCGCCCGTACCCGGTGATCTCCACCCTATCGGCGGGCTCTCCCTATCGTATCGCGCCCTAATAAGTTGTGCACGACTAAGTCGTGAGCTACTGTAGTGGACGTGCCGCCACTCCTGGCGAAGTCCGCCGGCGGAGCGAGCCCACGGCACCAGATCCGAGGAGATCGCCATGACCGACACGACCGGCCCCCGTCCCGTCCTCGAACCCGCCGCCGCGGAGTTCGTCGAGGCGACCGCGAATCCGCCCTACCTCTTCGACCTCGGCCCCGTCGAGGGCCGCAAGACCGTCGACGAGGTGCAGTCGGGCGAGATCGCCAAACCGGACGTCGACGAGGAGTGGATCACCGTCCCCGGCGGCCCCACCGGTGAGGTCCGCACACGGATCGTCCGCCCCGCCGGAGCGACCGGCACCCTTCCGGTGCTCCTCTACATCCACGGCGCGGGCTGGGTCTTCGGCAACGCCCACACCCACGACCGCCTGGTGCGCGAACTGGCCGTCGGCACGGGCGCCGCGGTGGTCTTCCCCGAGTACTCCCTCTCGCCCGAGGTGCGCTACCCCGTCGCCATCGAGCAGAACTACACCGTCGCCCGGTGGATCGTCACCGCCGGCGCCGACCACGGCCTCGACGCCTCCCGTATCGCGGTGGCGGGCGACTCCGTCGGCGGCAACATGACCGCGGCCCTGACCCTGATGGCCAAGGAGCGCGGCGACGTCCCGCTCGTCCAGCAGGTGCTCTTCTACCCGGTCACCGACGCCTCCTTCGACACCGGCTCCTACCGTCAGTTCGCCGAGGGCTATTTCCTGCGCCGCGACGGCATGCAGTGGTTCTGGGACCAGTACACGACCGACGAGCAGCAGCGCGCCGAGATCACCGCCTCCCCGCTGCGCGCCACCACCGAGCAGCTCACCGGGCTGCCCCCGGCCCTGGTCATCACCGGTGAGGCCGACGTCCTGCGCGACGAGGGCGAGGCGTACGCCAACAAGCTCCGCGAGGCCGGCGTCCCGGTCACCGCGGTCCGCTACCAGGGCATCATCCACGACTTCGTGATGCTCAACGCCCTGGCCGGCACCCACGCGGCCCGCGCCGCCATCGGCCAGGCGATCACCGTGCTGAAGGGCGCGCTGACCACCGGCTGACCCTCCCGGCGCCGGGACGGCCCGGACCCCTCCCTCCCCGCATCACGCACGCGGGGAGGGAGGGGTCCGGGCCGTTCGTGGTTACCGGCGGTCCGGCCGTACGCGCATTGGGACCGGGCAGCCCGTGTACGGTCCGGTTCTCCGGGTAGGGCCGACGTACGTGACCACTGTCCAGGCCGGAGTTGACTGAAAGAGAAGTGCGTGTGATCACCCCCGTGCCGGATTCCCGCCGAAACCGAACGTGTCGGAGCGGATCCCCCTGTTTTCCGCCCACGGCGTCCCGCCGTCCGTCCGCGTCCACGGTTCGTGTTCCGAGAAGACGGTCACGGCGGGAGCACGTCCGGGAGCACGTCACGGCCTGTGAGCGCTGACCGCGCCATGGGGTGCGAACAGGGTCCCGGCCACCAGCCGGACACGCTCGCCGACCAGCTCCTCGACACGGTGGAGAGCCTGGTGATGCTGTGGTTCGCCGCGGCGGAGGACGCCACCCCCCGGCTGTCCACGCGCCAGCTGCTCGCGCTGCAGACCGTCCGCCGGCTGCCGGAGCTGAACCTCACCACGCTGGCCGAGCACCTGGGGATAGCCCTGCCCACCGCGAGCCGCCTGTGCGACCGCCTCGAAGCCGCGGGGCTGCTGCGCCGGACCGTCCAGCCGCACAACCGCCGTGAGGTGCAGCTCGTGGTGACCTCCCAGGGGCGCCGGCTCCTGGCGGACGTCACCGGGCGCCGGTCCCTGAGCCTCGCCGGTGTGTTCGAGGCGATGGCCCAGACCGAGCGCGACTCCCTGCGGCAGGGACTGCTCGCCTTCCACCGGGCCCGGGCCCGGACCCTCCTCCGGCAGCAGCAGCCGCCGCCACGGGACGGGTAGGACACCGGGCTCCGCCAGGTCCGTCCGGTCCGTCCGTTCAGGGGGACGGCTCGGCGGGGGGCCGTGCCGGTTCCGCCGCGCCGCCGTGCAGATGGCACAGCAGGAGGCACACGTCGTCGTCCCGCTCGGAGTCGCGCAGCAGCGGGTCCAGGAGACGGTCGGCCGAGCCGTCCAGGTCGGCTTCGAGGTCCGCGGAACGGAACGTCTCCAGTGCCGCGGCCAGACGTCGGATGCCGGGGTCTATGCCCTGGGCGCGCCGCTCGACCAGGCCGTCCGTGTAGAGCGCCAGGGTCGAACCGGGCGTGAGGGTCACGTGGTGGTCCCGGATCCGCTGCTCCAGCGGGATACCGAGCATGGCGCCGGGCTTGGCGTCGAGCGTGTGCACCCGTCCGTCGGGGGTGCGCAGCACGGGCGGCGGGTGGCCCGCGGCGGCCCAGGTGAGGGTCGGGTCGTCGGGGTGGAAACGCGCGATGACGGCCGTGGCGTACAGGTCGGGCTGCAGGTGGTGCAGGAAGATGTGCAGCCGCGTGAGGAGCTGGCCCGGGGTGCCCCCGTCGACGGCGTAGGCACGCAGCGCGGTGCGCAGCTGGCCCATCATGACGGCGGCGCGCAGCCCGTGTCCCGTCACGTCACCGACGACGGTGATCAGGCTGCCGTCGGGCTGACGGAAGGCGTCGTACCAGTCGCCGCCGATGTTCAGGCCGCGGGTGGCCGGCAGGTAGCGGGCGGCCAGGCGCAGCCCCGGGGTGGCGGGCAGGTCCGTGAGCAGCGCCCGCTGCAGCGTCTCGGCGATGTCGCGGTTGTGCTCGAAGCGCCGGGCGTTGTCCAGCGCGACACCGGCCCGGCGGGTGAGCTCGATCAGCATCACGGCGTCGTCGGCGTTCCACCGCTCTCCCGGCGGTTCGAGGATCAGGACGCCCAGCGGTGTCCGGTGCGTCGACAGCGGGATGCACAGCAGGGGCACCTCGGGACGCTGCGCCGGGGGAGGCCGGTCGTCCACGCCGGGCAGGCCGCCCGGATGGTCGGCGGCGTACTGCGGGCGTCCGCTGCGGGCCGCGGCCACCGCGGCCGCCGGACGGGAGGCGTTCGGCGGTTCGTCCTCCTCCTCCTCATCAAGGAGCCAGACGTCGACACCGCGCGCGTACTCCGGGACCAGCAGGCCCTGCAGCCGGCGGACGATCTCGTCGTGGTTGAGGGAGGCCGTCAGCACGGCGCTGGCGTCGGCCAGGAAGGTCAGCCTGCGGCGGGCCGTCTCCGCCTCGGTCCGTGCCGCGCGCTCGGCGGCGTAGAGGTCGCGCTGGGCCCGGCCGGCCGCGTCCAGCTCGGCGTGCAGCGCCAGGACGCCCTGGTTCGTCTGGTCGAGCTCCTCCCGGTGGGAGACGACCAACTCCTCCTGTTCTCCGAGTTTCTCCAGCACCAGGGCCGTGTCCTCGTCGGCGCCCAGCAGCCCTTCGGCCAGCGTCCCGGGGTCGTCCGCCACCGGCCCGGTGTCCGGTGCGTCCGTGTCCCCGGCGCAGGCCACCGCCAGCCACCACGGCTGCTGCGGCTCGGTGTCCGCGTCGCCGCACGCGGTCACGGTGACCCGCAGCAGCCCGTCCGCGGCCGTGGACGGGGCCGCTTCCAGGTCCAGCCGCCAGGTGCCGCCCTTGGTGAGGCACTGCCGCAGCTGCACACTGAGGGCGGCCGCCAGCCGGCTCCGCTCCACGGCGGGCACGCCGTACGCGGCCGCCATGCGTGTCGTGCCGATACGCGCCCGCGCGGCGTCGACGACGGTCGTGATGTGCCAGGTACGAGTCATGGTGTGCGGTCCGACGGGGTGGGGGCCGGTACGGCGGAGTCGTACCGTACGGGCCGGGCGGAGCTGCTCGCGTCACGCGCCGTCGTGGCGGCGGCCGCAGCCGGGTCGGGGGACGCGGGGCGCGCGTCGGGGGACGGGGCACGGTCGGGACCGGCCGGACGCTCCGCCGCGGTCCCGGTGCCTCGGGTGCGCGCCGTCCCGCGCGCGGGCACGTCCCGGACGCGCGGCATCACGGCGCCCCGCGCGGCGGTGTCGCGGCCCAGCTGGCCACCGTGACCCTGGTGCCCGTCCCGGCCGCGCTCTCGACGGAGAACTCGTGCACCAGGCGCCGGGTGCCGCCCAGCCCGATCCCCAGGCCGCCCCCGGAGGGACGACCGGCCCCGAGGGAGCCCCGGTCCGGGTCCGGGATGCCCGGACCCTCGTCGGCGAAGACGAGACGCAGCCCCCGTACGCGTCCGCTCGTCAGGCAGGTGGACTCCACGACTCCGCCTCCGCCGTGCACCAGGGTGTTGCGGGCCAGCTCGCTCGCCGCAGTGACCAGTCTGGTCTGCTCCACCAGGCCGAAACCGAGCTGTGCCGCCGTCCGCCGGACATGCTGCCGTACCCACACCAGATCCATGTCCGAACGGATCGGCAGACATGCGTCGGCACAGTCGGCGGGCTGCGTCACGGACTCCTCCCGGCGTGTCCCGCCGGGGCGGGGCGGCGGGGGATTCCCGACCGGGAGGGGAAGGCTGGATGCGCTGATGGGTCACCACGCACCCGCGCCGCGGGACACCGGACGCACGGTGCCCGGGCGCCGCCGCGCGACCGGCCGCCGAACATCCGGGGCGACGCCCTCCGCGTTCCCCGACCGCACCCCCGCGGGCGCGGGGAACGCGTGCTGTCCTGCCGCTTCGTCCTCCGGCACCTGCTTCTCCCCTCACGTGCTGCGTGTCGCCCCGGGCTCGCCAGGGACGGCGGAACAGCGGCAAACCGTTGCCGGACGACAACTGTATCCATGATCCAGGCCGGCCCGGCACCGCGTCCGGCGGGGGCGTGTGCGGCCGGCCGGGACTCACGGCGCCGGAGGTCCTCCGAACCAGTCGAGGCAGGCGACCAGGGCGTCGTCGTCCGGCTCGGGGCCGCCGCGGTGCCCGGTCAGCTCCCGCAGCACCGCCCCGGGGACCTCGGCCGCGGGCACCAGCCTCGTGGAGGAGACGGCGCGGGCCAGCGCGCGTTCGCCGTACGTCTCGCCGCCCGGCGCCGCCACCGCGTGGACCCCGTCGCTGACGAAGACGAGCCGGTCGCCGGGCTCGACGGTGAACTCCTGGGCGAAGTAGTCGGTCTCCTCGAACATGCCCAGCGGGAGCTGTGCCTCGAAGCCGACCGTCGTGACGGTCCGGTCGCGCAGGCGCAGCATCTGCGGTGAGCCGGCGTCGACGACCTGCAGGCGCCCGGTGGACAGTTCGAGGTCCAGCATCAGCACGGACAGATGGGCGTCGCCGCGGTAGTGGGCGTACACCGCCTGGTCCGCCAGGGCCGCCTGGTCCGCGAGGCAGAGGCCCGCCCTGCGCGCGTTGCGCAGCGCGTTGACGCCCAGGCTGGTCAGCAGCGCCGCCTCGATGCCCTCGCCCATGCCGTTGGTGATGTACAGCATCAGGTGGTCCGAGGTGGCGCACCAGTCGAAGTTGTCGCCGAAGACCGCGTAGGCGGGCTCCAGCTGGGCGCCGAGCGCGTACTCGGGCCGGGCACAGGCGCGGGCGGGCAGCAGCTGCCACTGCATCTCCGCCGCCAGGGTGAGCCGGTCCTTGCGCCGCGCCTGCAGGTACAGGTCGGTGTCGCGCTCGGCGACGACCACCTCGTGGCCCAGCACCTCCGCCACCTCGGCCAGCTCGGCCGAGCAGTCGGCGGCCGTGTCCGCCGAGGGCATGGTGACGGACAGGATGCCCAGCCGGTCGCCGCGCACGGTGACGGGCAGGTGGACGCGTACCGCGCCGCCGGGGCGGTCCTCGCGGACCGCCTCCTGGGCCCCGAAGGCCCGGCCGGCCGGACCGGTGTGTATGGGCAGGGGAGGCAGGGTGAACGGCAGGGTGGAGACGGGCTGCAGCAGGGTCAGTCCGTAGTCGGCCATGAAGAGTTCGACCTCCTCGGCCGCGTACTGGCTGCGCAGCACGTCCCGGACCGCGTCCAGCAGCCGGTGCGGAGCGGCGGAGCGCAGTGCCCGCTCGGCCGCCACGAATCTGTTCACCAAGTCGGTTACGCCACTCTCTCCGCGTCGTCGGCCGGACGTCCGCGCCCTTGGGCGCGCGATGCCGGGCATTTTTCCTGGTCCGGGCAGCCGGGGGGCGCGGGCGGCCCCGGTCGGTGAGCTGACACCGCCGCGGAACCCTGCGAGAGTGTCACCGTGACTTCCTCCTCCGCAGGCCCGCAGCCGTACGAAGTGGCGCGTGTGACCTCGCAGGCGGCGGAACTGCTGGAGGTCCTGTGGGGGCGTGCCTCGACGGCGCCCGTCTCGGCGTCCCAGCTGCGGGTGCTGTTCATCCTGGAGCACAACGAGGGCATCAACCTGCGCACGCTCGCCGACGCCCTGGGATCCACGCCGCCGTCCACCAGCCGGCTGTGCGACCGCCTCCAGGCCGTGGGGTTCGTCGAGCGCCGGCCCGGTGCGACGAGCCGCCGCGAACTGCGGCTGTACCTCAGCCGCCGCGGGAGCGTGTTCCTCGACGACCTCAGGGCCCGCCGCGAGCGGGCGCTGCAGTCCGTGCTGGAGCAGATGCCGGCCGCGCGCAGGACCCAGCTGCTGCAGGGTCTGGTGGCGTTCTGCGCCGCCGCGGCCGAGGAGATCCACGACGAGGACGGCACGGTCGCGGACGCCAGGCCGGCCTGACCGTCACGGCGTCCGCGGCGGGACACCGCCGTCCGCGCGTCCCCGCGCGCGACGTGCGCGGCGCGAGAGTCCGTTCTCGTCCCCAGGTGCATACCGGATCCCTCCCACGCCTCGGCGCTGCTCACTTTCTTGCTTCGGTCCACTGTTGTCAAATGGCAACTGTCGGGCATGGGTCCGCTCCGCCGTCCCCGCGGGTGGCGGAGCTCGTCGAACGGGGTCAGACGGAACCGGCCTGCTGCTTGTCCACCAGGGCGAGCGCGTCCTCGACGCCGTCCGACACCGGCACGGTGATGCTCACCCCGGTGAGGTCGAGGATCCTCCGCACGGCCGGTGTCGGCGAGATGATGTGCACGCTCCCGCCGAGTTCCCGGGTCTGCTGGTACGCCCTGATGATGATGTTCATACCGGACGAGTCCATGAAGGGAACGGCCGTGAGGTCCAGCAGGAAGTGGCGGCGGCCGTGCTGGAACTGGTTGGCCAGGTGGTGCTGGAGTCCGGTCGCGGTATCGATGTCCAGATGGCCTTCCACCGTGAGCAGGACGACGTCCTCGCGAGGCAGGGACACCTCGACGGACAACGGGTTCTGGGCTACGGACACGAGTACCTCCCACAAAGCGCCAATGGTGAGGGCCAGCTACCCCCGTACGCGGATTCGATGCCGGTGTCGCCGGTCGCGCGACGTGATCAAGCTCTCGTCGGCGTCGCCTCCCGTCGGCGGGTCCGTGACTGCCGTCGTCCACGCTCGCGCAAGTACCCCGGCATCCGTCTCTTATGCGGACATTTCCTCGGCCGCCCCTGTGACAGGCAAGTCCTGCGACAGACAGGACCTACGACACCCGGATACCGATGATGCAGGTGTCGTCGTCGGTGTCCGACCTGCTGTAGGTGAGGAGCCGGTCCAGCTGCTGGTCGAGCGTGCACGGCGCCGCCCGGACCGTGGTGAGCAACTGGGTCATGGACTCCTCCATGGTGCGGTCCCGGCGCTCGATCAGACCGTCCGTGTACATCAGCAGCGTGTCGCCCACCGCCAGCTGCACCTCGTCCTCGCCGTACGCCACCTCGGGCACGGCGCCCAGCAGCAGACCCTTCACGAGCGGCAGCGACACCGCCTCCGCGTCCCGGACCAGCACCGGCGGCAGATGACCCGCCCTGGCCCAGCGCAGCGTACGGTTCGACGGGTCGTAGATGCCGCAGACCGCCGTGGCCGTGATCGAACCCGTCAGGTGGTGCGCCACGCTGTTCAGCCAGGACAGCAGCTGGCCGGGGCCCGCGCCCGTCACGGCCAGCCCCCGCAGGGCGTTGCGCAGCACGACCATGCTCGTCGCCGCCTCTATGCCGTGGCCCGCCACGTCCCCCACGCACAGCAGCACGAGGCCGGACGGCAGGAGGACCGCGTCGTACCAGTCGCCCCCCACCAGCTGCTCGGTCTCGGCGGGCCGGTAGCGCACGGCCACGTCGAGCCGGGGGACCCGCAGGGGCGTCTGGGTCGGGGGCATGATGGCGTGCTGCAGCTGCAGCGTCAGCCGGTTGTGCTCGGCCGCCTGCTGCTCGGAGTGGGCGAGCTGGTCGCGCGTGGCGGCCAGCGCGACCTCCGTCCAGTGCTGGGCCGAGATGTCCTGGTAGGCGCCGCGCAGCACGAACGGCCTGCCGTCGGCGTCGAGCACCGGCTCCGCCACCACCCGGATGTGGCGGGTCACCTCGTCGGGGCGCTGGAGCCGGAACGCGGCGGACGCCGCCCGCCGGTGGTGGAGCAGGGTGCGCAGGAACCGGCCGATGACGACCGCGTCGTCCGGATGCGCGTGCAGGGCCAGTTCCTCCAGCGGCACCGGCCCGCTCGACGGCTGCCTCCCGTACAGGCTGAAGAGCTGGCCGTTCCAGGTGATCTCACCCGTGAGCAGGTTCTCCTCGAAGCCGCCGATGCGGCCCAGCCGCTGGGCGTGCTGGAGCAGGCTCGCCAGCCGCGCCGTCTCGTCCTCGACACGCCACAGGAGCAGCACGCTGTTGCCGTGGCGGCTGATGCTGATGTCGGCCACCGCCGCCAGCGGCACCTGGTCGACGAGGGCCGTGAGGTTCATGCGCTGCGCCCGGAACGGCTCCCCGGTGGCGTAGACGCGTTCGACCCGCTGGAAGAGCTCGCTCTCCCCGGCGGCCATCGGGTAGGCCTCCAGCAGCAGGGCCCCGTTGATGAGCCCGCGCGGCCGGCCGGCCGGGTCGAGGAAGCGGCTGTTGACGTGGTGGATGTGGAAGTCCACGAGCCGGCCGCCGTCCAGGTACGGGACGAGGACCAGCGCGGGGTCGTGCAGCCCGTCGGCCAGGTCCACCAGTTCGGCGGCGTCCGGCAGGACACGGGGCGCGGCGGCCGCGGCGTCGCCGCCGTGGACGGACGCGTACGTCTCCAGGGTGTGGGCGCACAGCTCCGCCAGCGCCTCGACCTGGCGCACGACCTGGGGCGACTGCGGTGGCAGGGGAGTGGCCCACACGACTTCGAGAACGCCGTGGACGCGCCCCCCGGTGCCGGCCGGAAGGGCGGCCCTTCCCCCCTCGGGGAACTGCTGCTGGCCGATGGAGGGGAGACCGGTCCCGGCGAGGGAGGTGATCCACTGCCCCGCACGCTCGGTGAGGCTCGTGCGGGCCACCGTCGTCACCCCGGGGGGCACGTAGTGCCAGCGTCCCGCCTCGGCCGGCGGGAACCCGGCGCAGCCCGCCAGCGCGAGGGAGCCGTCGGACCGCGCGCTCCAGATGGCCACGGCCACCGCGCCGAGCGGGGTCAGCGCGTGCTGGAACAGGGAATCGGCGACGGCCTGGGTGTCGGGCGCCGCCAGCGCGCCGCTCTCCGCCTCCCGCAGCCGCACGGCGGCCGAACGCTCCTCCTCCGCACGGGCCGCGGCCGCGGACGCCGCGGCGGCCTCCTCGTCCCGCGCGCCGGCCAGGAAGGCGCCGGTCACCTCCGACAGCCGGTCGCGGGCGGACTGGTTGATGACGTCGACGGCGAGTTCGAGCGGTGACACCTTGGCCTGTGCGGCGAGTTCGGCGAGCTGGCGGGCGGCCTGGGCGGGCCCGCACCCCAGCCGCTCGACCAGGATGCCCTTGGCCAGCTCGACCAGCGCGCGCCCGTCGGCCTCGGCCTGCGCCGCCCGCACCTCGCGGCGCAGCCGCTCCACCGTGGCGGCGAGCCGGCCCACCGGATAGCGGGCGTCCAGGGTGTTCCGCCCGTCGGCCGGCGGGTCGTCGGCGTCCACCGGGACCCCGGCACCGGTGCCGGCGGTGGTCTCGGCGACGGCACCGGGGACGTCGGTACCGGCCTCGGTGTCGTCCCCCGCGACCGGTTCGCCGCTCGGCCGCTGCTGTTCGGAAAGGCTCNCGGTGTCGTCCCCCGCGACCGGTTCGCCGCTCGGCCGCTGCTGTTCGGAAAGGCTCACGATGCGATTGCTCCTCGGCTGGAATGCCCACGGGGGGCGGGGCGCGGGGACGGCGCCCGGCCGGCGCTCGCGCACGGCCGGACGCGGTCTCTCACGCGGGCAGCCAGCGGCGGACGCAGGCGATGAGGTCGTCGGTGTCGACCGGCTTGGTGACGTAGTCACTGGCACCGGAGGCGAGGCTCTTCTCCCGGTCGCCGGGCATCGCCTTCGCGGTGACGGCGATGATGGGGAGCTGCGCGTACCGGGGCATCTTGCGGATCTCGGCCGTCGCCGCGTAGCCGTCCATCTCGGGCATCATCACGTCCATCAGGACGAGCGCGATGTCGGGGTGGTTGACCAGCGTCTCGATGCCCTTGCGGCCGTTGTCCGCGTGCAGCACGTGGAACCCCTGGAGCTCCAGGATCCCGCTGAGCGCGAAGAGGTTGCGCGCGTCGTCGTCGACCACCAGGACCGTACGGCCGAGGAAGGCGTCCTCGACGGTCCTCGGCGCGGCGGACTGCGGCTCCTCCGCGCGGGCCAGGGACGGTACGTCCCCCAGCTCCTCGGCGGACAGGTGCAGGGCGATGCGCTCCCGCAGCTCGTCCAGGCTGGACAGGAACTCCAGGGCGCGGGTGCCGGAGCGGGCCTGCAGCGCCTGTTCCTGGGCCAGGTCCGCGCGGTGGCCGCTGTGGACGAGCACCGGGACGTTCACGAGCGCCGAGTCGCCCTGCATCGCGTCCAGGAAGCGCGGCGCCTCGCCGCCCGGCATGCCGAGTTCGAGCACGACGCAGTGGCAGGGCCCCGCGGCCAGCGCGCTCGCCGCCTCGTGTGCCCCGGAGGCGGTGATGACGTCGACGGTGCCGCGCGGGTCACCGGCGTCCTGGCCGCGGGTGACGTCCGAGACGGCGCTCTCCGCGACGAGGGTCAGCAGTCCGCGCTGCCGCTCCTCGACGACCAGCAGCCGGCGCCGCTGCCGCTTGGCGGAGGCGGCCGGGGCGACCGGGCCCGGGCCAGGGGCGCTCGCCTCAGCCTCCTCGGAAGGGGCCCGGCCGGGCGCGGCCTCCAGGGCGCGGTCGTCGATCACCAGGTTCTCGAAGTCGGGGCGTGCCACGGGCAGGAACAGGGTGAAGGTACTGCCCTGCCCCGGTGTGCTGTCGACGGTGACGGCGCCGCCGAGCAGGTGCGCGATCTCCCGGGTGATGGACAGCCCCAGACCCGTGCCGCCGTACTTGCGGCTCGTCGTCCCGTCCGCCTGCTGGAACGCTCCGAAGATCGTCTCCAGATGCTGCTCCGGGATCCCGATCCCGGTGTCCTGCACCCGGAAGGCGACGATGGTGCCGCCGCGGTACACACCGGCGGGCACCTCGTGGTCGGCGGCCGGCTCGATGCGCAGCTCGACACCGCCCTGCTCGGTGAACTTGACCGCGTTCGACAGCAGGTTGCGCAGGACCTGACGCAGCCGGGAGTCGTCGGTCAGCAGGTCGGCGGGCGCGCCGGGCGCCGTGCGGACGGTGAAGTCCAGGCTCTTCTGCGTCGTCATCGGCCGGAAGGTGGCCTCCACGTACTCCAGGAGCTGGCGCAGCGGGACGACCTCGGGACTGACGTCCATCTTCCCCGCCTCGACCTTCGACAGGTCGAGGATGTCGTTGATGAGCTGGAGCAGGTCGGAGCCCGCCGAGTGGATGATGCCCGCGTACTCGACCTGCTTCGGGGTGAGGTTGCGGGACGGGTTCTGGGCCAGGAGCTGGGCGAGGATCAGCAGGCTGTTCAGGGGTGTGCGCAGCTCGTGGCTCATGTTCGCCAGGAACTCCGACTTGTACTTGGAGGCCAGCGACAGCTGCTGCGCCCGGGTCTCCAGTTCCTGCCTGGCCTGCTCGATCTGCAGGTTCTTCGCCTCGATGTCGCTGTTCTGCGCGGCCAGCAGGGATGCCTTGTCCTCCAGCTCCTCGTTCGACCGCTGCAGTTCGTCCTGCTGGACCTGCAACTCCTCGGAGCGGGCCTGGAGCTCGGCGGTCAGCCGCTGGGACTCGTCGAGCAGCTCGTCGGTCCGGGCGTTGGCCACGATGGTGTTGACGTTGACGCCGATGGTCTCCATCAGCTGTCCCAGGAAGTCCAGGTGGATCTGGGTGAAGCGGGTGACCGAGGCCAGCTCGATGACGCCGAGCACCTGGTCCTCGACCACGATGGGCAGCACCACCAGGGCGGTCGGCACCGTGTGGCCGAGCCCCGAGGAGATGGACACGTAGTTCGGCGGCAGTTCGTCGACCTTGATGGCGCGGCGGCTGCGCGCGGCCTGCCCGACCAGCGAGCGGCCGAAGGGGATGCTCCGGGGCCGCCCCTCCTCGTCGGGCCAGCCGTACGAGCCCACGAGCCGCAGCCGGCTGCCGCCCGCGCTCTCCTCCGCGAGGTAGAACGCCCCGTACTGGGCCGAGGCGAGGGGCGCGAGCTCGTCCATGATGAGCTCGGCCACCACGGCCAGGTCCCGGTGCCCCTGCATCAGGCCGGAGACCCGCGCGAGGTTGGTCTTGAGCCAGTCCTGCTCCTGGTTGGCCCGCGTGGTCTCGCGCAGGGACTCCACCATGGAGTTGATGTTGTCCTTGAGCTCGGCGACCTCGCCGGAGGCCTCGACGGTGATCGAGCGGGTCAGGTCGCCCTCGGCGACGGCGCTGGCGACCTCGGCGATCGCGCGCACCTGCCGTGTCAGGTTCCCCGCGAGCTCGTTGACGTTCTCCGTCAGGCGCTTCCAGGTGCCGGACACGCCCTCCACCTCGGCCTGGCCGCCGAGCCGCCCCTCGCTGCCGACCTCGCGGGCGACGCGGGTGACCTCGGCGGCGAACGCGGAGAGCTGGTCGACCATCGTGTTGATGGTGGTCTTGAGTTCGAGGATCTCGCCGCGGGCGTCCACGTCGATCTTCTTGGACAGGTCGCCCTTGGCCACCGCCGTCGTCACGAGCGCGATGTTGCGCACCTGGCCGGTGAGGTTGTTGGCCATCGAGTTGACGTTGTCGGTGAGGTCCTTCCAGGTGCCCGCGACGTTCGGCACCTGGGCCTGGCCGCCGAGGCGCCCCTCGGTGCCGACCTCGCGGGCGACGCGGGTGACCTCGTCGGCGAACGCGGACAGCGTGTCGACCATCGTGTTGATGACGTCCGCGAGGGCGGCCACCTCGCCCTTGGCCTCGACGGTGATCTTCTGCGAGAGGTCGCCGCGGGCGACGGCCGTGGCGACCTGGGCGATCGAGCGGACCTGGCCCGTCAGGTTCGACGCCATCACGTTGACGTTGTCGGTGAGGTCCTTCCAGGTGCCCGAGACACCGCGGACGGTGGCCTGCCCGCCCAGGTTGCCGGCCGTGCCGACCTCGCGGGCCACACGGGTCACCTCGTCGGCGAAGGCGGACAGCTGGTCCACCATCGTGTTGAGGGTCTCCTTCAGGGCGAGGATCTCGCCGCGGGCGTCCACGGTGATCTTCTGCGAGAGGTCGCCCCTGGCCACCGCGGTCGCCACCTGGGCGACGTTGCGGACCTGCGCGGTGAGGTTGCCCGCCATGAAGTTCACGGAGTCGGTCAGGTCGCGCCAGGTGCCCTTGACGCCCTTGACGTCCGCCTGGCCGCCGAGCCGTCCCTCGGTGCCGACCTCGCGGGCGACGCGGGTGACCTCGTCGGCGAAGGCGGACAGCTGGTCGACCATCGTGTTGATGGTGTTCTTGAGTTCGAGGATCTCGCCGCGGGCGTCCACGGTGATCTTCTGCGAGAGGTCGCCCTTGGCCACCGCGGTCGTCACCTGGGCGACGTTGCGGACCTGCGCGGTGAGGTTGCCCGCCATCAGGTTCACGGAGTCGGTCAGGTCGCGCCAGACCCCGCCGACGCCGGGCACCTGGGCCTGGCCGCCGAGCCGTCCCTCGCTGCCGACCTCGCGGGCGACGCGGGTGACCTCGTCGGCGAAGGCGGACAGCTGGTCGACCATCGTGTTGACGGTCTCCTTGAGCTGGAGGATCTCGCCCCGCGCCGGAACGTCGATCTTCTGGGACAGGTCGCCCTTGGCCACCGCGGTCGCCACCTGCGCGATGTCGCGGACCTGTGTCGTGAGGTTGCCCGACATGGCGTTGACCGAGTCGGTGAGGTCGGCCCAGGTGCCGGAGACCCCCGGCACCTCGGCCTGGCCGCCGAGGGTGCCCTCGGTGCCCACCTCGCGCGCGACCCGGGTCACCTCGGAGGTGAACACGGACAGCTGGTCGACCATGCCGTTGAAGACGGTGGCGATGTCGCCGAGGAGACCGTCCCCGTCGTCCGGCAGACGTGTGCCGAAGTCGCCGTCCCGCACCGCCGTCAGGCCGGCCAACAGCTGCCGCAGCTCCTGGTCGCCCGGCATGCGGTCGACGGTCTCGGTCGTCTGGCTGGTCATGCGCACCCTCGTTCCATGCCTCTCGGGTCCCTCGGGGAAAGGGACTCGGAACTCCAGGCCCACTGCCGGACCACCCTCGCCGGACGTCTTGCCGCAGGGGGCCGCCCACGAGGAAATACGCCGCAGGCTAACCCGTGAGTGAGGTTGTGAACAAAGTGTGGTGCCAAAAAGGCCCACCCCGTCAACACCGTGACCCCGGCGGGGACACGGCAGGGCCGGGGAACACGAGTGAGTCCGCCACCGCGGTCCGGCGAGCGGGGGCTCGGGGGACCGCGGTGGCGGACTGGCGGACCGGCGCGGGGGGAGGCGCCGGTCAGGTGGGACGGATGGGCGCGTCAGGCCACCGAGGGGTCGAGCAGACCGGCGCGGAGCCGCTTGATGATGCGGCTGATCAGACGCGACACGTGCATCTGGGAGATGCCGAGGATCTCGCCGATCTCCGCCTGGGTGCGCTCCTCGACGAACCGCAGGTGGATGATGCGGCGCTCGCGCTCGTCGAGTTCGGCGACGAGGGGCGCCAGGGAGTTCAGGTCCTCCACGAGCTCCAGCGAGTGGTCGTCCTCACCGATGAAGTCGGCCAGGACGGACTCGCCGTGCGAGCCGTTGTCGGGGGACAGGGCCGCGTCGAGCGACGAGGAGTTGTAGCAGTTCGCCGCCTTGCGGGCCTCGATGACCTCCGCCTCGGGCAGCGACATGAGCTGCGACAGCTCACGCGTGGTGGGAGTGCGCCCGAGGCGGGTCCGCAGCTCCTCCGTGGCCTTCGCCAGCTCGACGCGGGCCTCCTGGAGGCGGCGCGGCACGTGGACGGCCCAGCTCGTGTCACGGAAGAACCGCTTGATCTCGCCGACGATGTAGGGGACGGCGAAGGAGGTGAACTCCACCTCGCGCGACAGCTCGAACCGGTCGATGGCCTTGATGAGCCCGATGGTGCCGACCTGGACGATGTCCTCCATCGAGTCGCCCCGGCCGCGGAACCGGGAGGCCGCGTACCGGACGAGGGACAGGTTCATCTCGATGAGGGTGTTGCGCGCGTACTGGTACTCGTGGGTTCCCTCTTCGAGTACCGCGAGGCGGTCGAAGAACTGCCGGGACAGCTCCCGCGCGTCCTTCGGCTTGACGCGCGACGGGTCCTCGATGAGAGGCAGTTCCGTCTCGTCCGTCGTCCGGGTCCCCTGCGCCGTGGCCGTTGCCCCGCCTGCCGTCACGGCTGTCATGCCGTCCACCCCACTCACCGTCGCTGTTGATGACATCGGCCGTCTTCCCCGCTTCCCGGGGCTCATGCCACCCAATTCTGGAAGAGATCGAAGCCCCATGTTATCCGGCCGAAAGTCGGTGCTCGAAGCCCTCTGGCGCGTGGTCACCGACGCCCCGCGGCACCCGTGGAGTGCACGCAGGCACGCGGGGGCGGGTCTGTGAACCGGTTCGGGCAGAGGGGCGGAAGGGCCTCGCGACGCTGATTTTGAGTCGAGGTGTTTTGCCACGGAAAGCCAGGGCAATCGGAGTTCGTGCTTCGGACCGGAGGCACGCCCGCAGGAGTCGGCCCGGCCGACCGCGGTGGCCCTCCGGCGTCCCCGGAAGCCCGCCCCTGCGGCACCCCCCTCGCAAGCCATTTGTTCAGGAGCGAATCCGCATGCGTATCGACTTGTCGACAAGCCGCCTCGAAGAATACGCACCCGCCGAGGCGAAGGCTGTGCCCGCCGAACCGGCCCCGCCCGTCCGGGCCCCCTCGGCGCGGCATCCGCACGACGACGCACCTGACTCGGCGACCGACTTCGCGCGGCTGGCCGCGATGGAGGCGGGCCCCGAGCGGGACGCCGTCCGCGACGAGTTGGTGACGGCCTGGCTGCCCATGGCCCACCGCATCGCCGGCCGGTTCCGCGACCGAGGCGAGAACATAGAGGACCTGCGCCAGGTCGCGGCCGTCGGACTGGTGAAGGCGATCGACCGCTTCGACCCCTCCCGCGGGGCCTTCGAGAGTTATGCCGTCCCCACCATCACCGGTGAGGTCAAGCGCCACTTCCGTGACCGCATGTGGGCACTGCGGGTGCCGCGCCGGGTGCAGGAGCTGCGCAACAAGGTGCGGATCGCCCGCAGGGAACTCACGCAGAACCCCGGCGCCCCCGAGCCGACGGCGGCCGAGATCGCGGCCCACACCGGTCTGACGGAGGACGAGGTCGCCGCCGGCATGGAGGCGATGGAGAGCTTCAGCACGCTGTCCCTGGACGCCGAACTGTCCTCCGCGGACGACAACTACAGCCTCGCGGACACCCTGGGCGACCCCGACTCCTCCTTCGACGTGGTCCTCGACCGGGAGGCGGCGAAGGAGGGCCTGCGCCGGCTGCCGGAGCGCGAGCGGAACATCCTGTACATGCGCTTCTTCGAGGACATGACGCAGAACCGCATAGCCGACAAGCTCGGCATCTCCCAGATGCACGTCTCGCGCCTGATCACCCGCAGCTGCGCACGGGTCAGGGAAGAGGCGCTGGGCGCACGGCCGCGCACCGGCCGCGACACCGGCGGCCGGGCGGGCGGCGCCTGACGCGGTCCGGCGTTCCCGGGGCCGTGCACGGCCCGCCCGCCGCCGTGTCCCGCACCGTCACCCCCACCACCTTTCACGGACCCGCGGTGACCCCCTCGGTCACGTCGTCCACGTCGTCCACGTCATCAAGGAGCAAGCCAGATGCTGATGCCCCACCCCGCGACCCTGCGCAAGCTCGTGGAGGAGTACGAGGCGATCACCGCACACCGGGCCGGGAGCGGCGCGGCGAAGCCGGACCAGCGGGCGCAGGACCTGGAGTACACGCTCTGCGTGTCGACCGGGACGCGTGACGTGCGGTCCGCGCTGGAGGTGGCGCGCCGCCGGCTGGCCGCGGCGCAGCAGCCGGTGGTGCGGATGCCCCTGCGGCGCCCCACCGGCACCGTGCCGGCCGGGACCGGGACCCATGACGAGGGCGAGGTCGTGGCCTAGTCCACCCCTGCGCAGCGGGCCGGCCGCACATCGGGTGCGGCCGGCCCGACGCGTGTCCCGTGCCCGTACGACGCCGTGACGTCCGGTCGCCGCCGTACACGTGGAGTGGGTCGTGCCCATGCCTTCCCGCACGTGACGGCCGCCGCTAGCGGGCGCCGCCCTGGCCGGCCGAGCGGGCGGCCTCGGTCTCGGTCTGCGCGTTCGCCGTGGAGAGCGTGCCGCCGGAGCTCTCGAGGTGCGCGCGCACGAACCACTGGAACTGTTCGAGGGAGCGCAGCTGCTCGATGAGGAGGTCCTCCGTCACCGGGTCGAACTTGCCGACCTCGGCCAGCGCCGCACGGTGGCTCTCGACGATGCCGGTGTACACCAGGTCGAGGGCGCCGAGGTGCGCGATCGCGTCGGCCCGCCCGACGTCGTAGTCGTCCCAGGTCCGCTCCGCGACGAGGGCGCCCGGGGTGCCCGCGGGGACCCCGCCCAGGGCGGAGATGCGCTCGGCGGTGTCGTCGGCCATTTCGCGGGCACGGTCGACCTGCGGGTCGAGCATCTCGTGGATGGCGATGAAATGCGGGCCGACCACATTCCAGTGAATGTGCTTCAGTGTGAGCGAGAGGTCATTGAGTGCGTGCAGCCGCAGGCGGAGCAGGTCGATCACCTTCCCGCCGTCCTGGGTGCTGAGGCCGGGAACCGTGTACTGCACCTCGGTTGAAGACGACGTCATTCCTCATTCCTCCCTGGAAATTCTCGTTTTTCGGGGATGGCCGTGCCATGGTCGCTGTCTCGGGGAGCAAGCCCTCCTACCAGCGGTACCACCGTCCACGACGGCCACCGGACGCATTCGGGCGCACGATGAAGCCGAGCAGCCAGACGATCAGCACGACGACCGCCACCCACCACAGGATCTTGAGTGCGAAACCCGCGCCGAAAAGAAGCAGGGCGAGCAGCAGGACAAGAATAAGAGGGACCATTGCTATCGACCTCCAGCCCTTCGAGTGCCCTGCTTCACCGGTGATACGCATCCTTCTTATCAAGCCTCAGGCTTTTACGATCTCCCGCCGCGCGGACCGCGTTTCGGGAACGCCCGCCGCGGTGACCCGGCAGTCCCGCGGGCCGGCCGCGCCCGACCCGCGCAACCGCTGAGAATGGCGGTCCGGCGGCAGGGTATTTGCTGCCCGAGGGGGACGACGGGCGGTGCGCACCGGCCGCCGTGCTCCGTTCGGACCTCGACCATGGGAAGGAAGGAGCGACGTGACCACCGACAGAATCTGGTCGTACGCACCCGCCAGCGGGTACTCGGAGGGGCTGCTGCTCACAGGGTTCACGGTCGCCGCGAGCGACGGGACGATCGGGCACGTGGACCGGCAGGTGGACCAATCCGGCATGCGGCACCTGATCGTCGACACCGGTGGCTGGCTGTTCGGCAGGAGCGTCCTGATACCCGTGGGCGTGGTCACCGCGATCGACCCGGAGGCGCACGAGATCAAGGTGGCGTGCACCGAGGAGGAGGTCAAGGGCGCACCGCAGTTCAGGACCGACCGCGAGACGCTCGACCCCGAGTACCTCTCCGGGGTCGGCGACTACTACCGGAGCCTGCCGCCGCGGCAGGCGGCCGCGCCCTGAAAGGGCTCGGCCCGGCTCCGTCCGGCCTGATCCCGCGCGGCGCGGTCCGGTACGGACGGGGAGCCGGGGGATTCGCCCGCCATGGACGCGGTTTCCGGGGGAAGGCGAATCCCCACGGGGTGTTGGCGAGAGGAAAGGACGACCATGCCGACCACGACCACCCGGGCACTCGTCCCCATGACGCATCGCGGGCAGTGCGGCCGGCGCCGGACGCGGTGACCCGTCCGTGAAGCCGCCCGGCGGCTCCGGGCCGGCGCCCGGCGTCGAGGAAGCAGAGTGCAGGGACACGACGCATATGGACCGAACCGACACGACCACCCTCGCGTCCGCGCAACCGCCCGGGGGAACACCGGCGGCGCACGCACCGATCACGACCGCGGCGATGGCCCGTGCCCACGCACGCGACGTGGTGCTCGGGCAGTGGAGCCGGGCCGGCCGCACCGTGACGGAGGCGGCTCTCATCGACCTCTCGCTCGTCGTCTCGGAGCTGGCCGCGAACGCCATCCGGCACGGGGGCGGACTGGCCGGCTTCGAGGTCACGCCCACGGGGGAGGGAGTACGGCTGGCCGTGCACGACAACAGCGATGTCATCCCGGCCGCCGCCTTCGGCCAGGGGGGCTTCCCGGCGCAGCACCGCGGCAACGGCTACGGCTGGCCGGTGATCATCCGGTTGGCGCGTGACATCGCCGTCGAAAGGCGTCCGGGCGGCGGCAAGACCGTCAGCGTGCTGGTGCCGCTCTTCTGACGGGCGGCACGCATCCGGAAAAAAGCCTCGGACGGGCCGGCAGGCCCTCGTCCGAGGCTTTCCTCCGTGGCTTTCTTCGGCGGATTCTGCGGATCCTTCCACCGGCGGGCCTCACCACGGCATGAAGACGTGGATGTCCTTGCCCGTGTCGGTCACCACCACGCTCACCTGGTCGCACAGGGTGTGGATCAGATGCCAGCCGACCCCGCCGCCGCCCCGGCCCGGGTGGAACGGACGTGGTGCGGGCGGTGTGGTGCTGGTGTCGTGCATGGTCACGTGCACACCGTCGAACGTACGTCGCAGGCGCAGCTCGAAAGGGCCCGGGGCGTACTGCACGACATTGGCCGCCAACTCGGTGACGACCAGCAGGATGTCGTCCCAGTGCTCCGGGGCGGCCGGTGGTGAGGCGCGCGTGAGCGCAAGCAGGAATTCCTCGGCGGCGAGTCGTGCGCCCGTCACATTGGGCAGCTCGCCGGCGAAGGCGGTCGTCCGGGTGTACTTCTCCTCAGAAGACAGTTTGTCGTCCCAACGCGGCTCGGTCGCCATTGTGCCTTCCCCAGCCCGTTCCCCGCGGGGCTGTGCTGATCCTCTGCTTCCACCGCTGCTGCTTCCCGGCGGCGAGATGCTTACTCGTCCGGGTCCGGTGGGGATGATAGGTCATCCGGAATGCGGTGGTCTCCGATGATTCCCGTGTGGTCGGCGAGTACCACGATCGGCCCGAGTCATGGGTCCTTGTTCGGCGGCCTGTTTCGGCCGGACGGGGGCACATGGAGGTCCGGGACGACAGCCCGTCCCGCCCGCGACCGGAAAGAGGAGAATCCGTGCTCGGTATCGCAGCAGCAGTCCTGTTCTTCATCGCGTTCCTGATCAATGCCGCCGATATCTCGACCAACGACACCTTCACGTCGACGAACTGGATGCTCATCGGCCTGACCGTGCTGGCGCTGCACGTCGCCGGGGTGGGCAGTGGGTGGGGGAACCGGAGCCGCAGGCGGTGACGTGCGCGACAGCGCCCTGCCACACACCCGAACCCAGACGGACCGCGGAACGACTCCTCGTCGTTGCGCGGTCCGTCCGCCGTTGCGGCCACCGTCCTGAGCGGGTCCCGGACCCGGCGGAGGAAGAACCCGGCAGAAGAAAAAAGGACCGTACGGTCCTGGTACTGCAACACGGCGGCGGGGTACCCGGCCGCTGCGACGACGGCCCGGTGACCGACGACGGCCCGGTGACCGACGACGGCCCGGTGGCCGCCGGCGGTCACCCGCGCCGGGTCAGCCGGTCCGGTCGGACACCTCGGTGACCTTCCAGCGCTGGTTGGCGCCGGAGTTGGGTGTCCACAGCGTCACGGACGCCCCCTCGTGCGTGGCCTGTCCGCCGACCTCCAGGAGCTGTCCGGTGGCCGCGTTGACGAGGGTCCAGGTGCCGTCGCCGGTCGACGACATGATCCACTGGGTGGCCCTGTCCCGGCGGCCGGTGTCGGCCTCGACCACCGGGGCGCCGTCCCGTACGGCCAGGCGCTTGCCCTCCACCGGGTCGCCGAACACGTACCGCTGCCGGTTCCCGGTGTCACCGGAGATCCGGCGCAGCTTCCACCGCTGACCGGCCGCCTGCTCCGCGGCGCTCCTGATGACGAGTCCCCTGCCGTCGTCGGCGACGGTCAGGGCCTTGCCGCTCTGGACGCCGGTCAGCTCGTAGGTGTGGCCCTTGCGGAGTTCGGCGGCGTCCTTCGCGACCCCCGAGACGTCCTCGACGAGGAAGGAGGTCACGGACTGGGCGGGCACGGTGAAGGTGGCCCTGCGGTCACTGACCCTGACGGCCCGGTGACGCTCCAGCTTGCCGTCGGCGCTGGTCACGACGGGGGTGACGGTGGCGTTGCGGCCGACCTTGCCGAACTTGGACAGGTCGACCGTGACCGTGCGGGCCCCGGTGGTGCTGTTGACGTGGACGACCGTCGCCCCGTCGCCCTTCCCGGTGACGGCGGCCGCGCTGGACGTGTCGTCCGTCTTGATCAGCCGGTCGCCGGGCTTGATGTAGTGCGTGAAGTTGCGGGCCGTGTCGAACTTCGTGTTGGTGTGGATGGGGCAGGACTTCAGGGTGTCCTTCGAGGTGCAGCTGAACGAGAGCTGGATGCTGCCCCAGTTGCCGCCCTTGGCGGACTCGCCGCCCGGCTTCATGTTGTCGTAGTCCTCGACCGGCTGCCAGAACACCCATGCCTCGGGCTCCAGCTCCCGCAGGTCGTCGACGATGCGCTGGGCGAGGCCGAGCCCCGGCCGCATGTCCGTGAAGCTCTGCCCGTCGCCCCAGTCGCCCTCCACCTCGCTCATCCACAGCGGCTTGTCCGCCGCCTTGGCGAGGTCGCGCACGGTGGTGCGCTGGCCGGTGCCGTAGGTGTGGACGTTCATCTGCTCGACGAGGTCGCGCACGTCCTGCGGGTAGGTGTTCCAGTTCTGGGCGAAGATCGACGGGTTGGTCTCGTCCATCGCCGAGATGTCCGCCCCGGTCTTCGCCTTCCTCAGCGCCGGAGCCAGGGCCTTCAGCACCTTCTGCTGGAGCTCGGGGCCGATGTGCGCCCCTTCCTGCCGGCCGCCGACGGGCTCGCCGTCGGCGCCCAGGCGGGTGCTCCAGTAGTCGGTGTTGGGCTCGTTGAACGGGTCGACCGTGTCGACCTCGATACCCTCCGCCTTCTCCAGCCGCTTGGTCGCGCCCGCCAGATAGGCGGCGAAGTCGTCGACGGACCCGGTCCTGAGCTGGTCGGCGCCGGCGTCGAAGCCGCCCGACACGTAGCCGCTCTCCGTCATGAACCACGGCGGGGAGTTGCTGAATGTCTCCCAGTGGTCGATGTCGTCCTTGATGTGCTCGACCCACCAGCGCTGCGTGGCGTCGGCGTCCTTGTTCCAGTCGGCCGGGTCGTCGGCGTCCCACCAGCCGGTGTCCTCGCGGGTGGTGCCGGCCGGCGCCTTCCACCAGCCCTCCACCGCCCCGCCGGCCCGCAGGTAGTCCTCGACGTCCGGGGCGTTGCCGCCGCCGATGTTGTAGCGGGCGATGTTCAGCGCGAGGCCGTCGTCCCCGAAGAGGAGCTTCGCGAGCTTCTCGCGTATCTCCTTCGGGTAGTCGCCGGTCGCGTTGGCGAACCAGACCAGGCTGGTGCCCCAGCCCTCGAACTTCTCCTGCTCGTACGAGGGGTCGGGCCGGACGGTGACCGAGGGGGTGTCCGCCGCCGGTGCCTGGGCGGTGGTCGGCGGGGCGGAGACCAGGGCGGCCCCGGTGGCCAGGGCGGTGAGGCCCGCGGCTCCGAGGAGACGTCTGCTGCGGGTACGGCGTGCCATCGTGTGCTCCCAACTGCGGTGTGGTCGCTGCGCGGTGGACCTCCCGCCCGTCGGGCAGGAGGGGTCGCCCCCGGACGGGCGCGGAGCCGTCCGGGGAGCCGGTGGTGCAGGGAGGACCGTGTGCGGTGCGTGCGGTGTGCGGTCAGGCGGCGGGCTGGTGCAGTACGGCCACGCCCCTGGGGCCCAGGACGAGACCGTCCCCGGTGCCGGTGTCGGCACCGCTGCCGCTGCCGCCGGCCAGGACCTCTCCGGCGAGACCGGTCAGGGTCAGGCTCCGGTCGGTCCGGTTGACCAGGAACAGGAAGCGTCCGCCGGGGCCGCGGCGGACGGTCAGTTCGACCGCCCCCCGGGCCTCCTCGGGCAGCTCGCTCTCCACGCCGGCCGGTCCGAGCAGCGCCGGCAGCAGTCCCGCCAGTCCCTCGGGACCGAGCCGGGTGGACACGTAGGCGGCCGAGCCCCGGCCCACCGCGCGGCGGGTGACGGCGGGCCGTCCCGCGTACGCGCCGGTGCGGTAGTGGGCCAGCACGTCCACCGCGGGGTCGGTGACGGTGATCCGGTCGGTCCACAGGGTGCCCGTGGCGGCGCCGTCCAGCCCGACGGTGTCGCCCGCGAGCAGCGGGCCGAACTCCTCGATGCGGATACCGAGCAGCTCGCGCAGGGCGCCCGGGTGGCCGCCGAGCCAGATGTGGTCGTTCTCGTCGACGACCCCGGAGAAGTACGTGGCGACGAGGTGGCCGCCGGCCTCGACGTACCGGGTGAGCTCCTTGGCCAGCGGCGCGGGGACCACGTGCAGCACCGGCGTGATCAGGACGTCGTACCGGTCCAGGTCGGCCGCGGTGGTGACGACGTCGGCCCGGACGCCCAGGGTGTGCAGTGCCGAGTACCAGTCCAGGGCCTCCCGGCGGTAGTCGAGGAGGGCGGTGGGGTGCGAGTCCTGCTCGCTCGCCCACCAGGACTCCCAGTCGTAGACGATCCCCACCCGGGCCGGTTCCCGCTCGGACCCCGCCACCGGCGCCAGGGCCTTCAGGGTCTGCCCCAGGGCGGCGACCGCGCGGAAGACCTCGCTGTCGGCGCCGGCGTGCGGCACCATCGCCGAGTGGTACTTCTCGGCGCCCGCGGCCGACTGGCGCCACTGGAAGAAGCACACGGCGTCGGCGCCGTGCGCGACGTGCAGCAGGGAGTCGCGGGCCAGGTCGCCGGGGAGCTTGGCCACGTTCACGGGCTGCCAGTTGACCGCGCTCGTGGAGTGCTCCATCAGGAACCACGGGCGGCCGCCCGCTATCCCGCTGGTGAGGTTGGCGGAGAAGGACAGCTCGTCGCGGTCCTGCGGGCCCGGGTGGACGTAGTGGTCGTTGGAGACGAAGTCGATCTCGCCCGCCCAGTCCGGGTAGTTCATGCCCCTGGTGCCGCCCATCACCATGAAGTTGGTGGTGACCGGCACGTCGGGGGTGATCTCCCGCAGCACCTCCCGCTCCGCGACCAGGTACTCCTTCAGCGCGTCGGAGGAGAAGCGCTTGAAGTCCAACTGCTGTGTCGGGTTCGGGTGGGAGGCGGCCAGCCGGGGCGGCAGGATCTGGTCCCAGTCGCTGTAGCGCTGCGACCAGAAGGCCGTGCCCCAGGCGTGGTTGAGGGCGTCGAGGGTGGTGTAGCGGGCGCGCAGCCAGTCGCGGAAGGCACGGGCCGCGTCGTCCGAGTAGTCGTAGACGTTGTGGCAGCCCAGCTCGTTGGAGACGTGCCAGGCCACCAGCGCGGGATGGCCCGCGTACCGCTCGGCCATCGTGCGCACCAGGCGCAGCGCGTGCTCGCGGAAGACGGGCGAGGTGGGCCGCCAGTGCTGCCGCGCCCCCGGCCACACCGTCTCGCCCGAGGCGGTGACCGGAAGGATCTCCGGGTGCGCCGTGGTGAGCCAGGGCGGCGGGGACGCGGTGGCGGTGGCCAGGTCGACCCCGACGCCGTTCCTGTGCAGCAGGTCCATGACCTCGTCGAGCCAGGCGAAGTCCCACTCGTCCCGGGCCGGCTGGATGCGGGCCCAGGAGAAGATCCCCACGGAGACCAGGTTGACGCCGGCCTCGCGCATCAGCCGGACGTCCTCCTCCCACACCTCACGAGGCCACTGCTCGGGGTTGTAGTCGGCGCCGTAGGCGAGGCGCGGGGTGCGGTCACCGTCCGGCCCGTCCAGCGAGGACAGGAGGGTGGAGATCATCGTGGTCCTTCCGGGGTTGTGCACGGGGAGCGGCGTCGGGGAGGGCGTGCGTCGGCTATTCGACGGTGAAGCCCTGCTCCTTGCCGTACTTGACGGAGGCGTCCTGCCAGGACTTCAGACCGTCGATGAGCTTGGTGTTGCCGACGTACGCCTTGCCGACGGTGTCGTTGAAGATCGAGTTGGCGTACTGCTGGAAGGGCAGGTACGACCAGTCGTCGGAGACGTTGGCGGCGGACTCCGCGAAGATCTCGTTGGCCTTCTGGCCGCCGAAGTACTCGAACTCGGTGTTCAGGAACGTGTCGGTCTTCAGGTCGGCGGTGGTCGCCGGGAAGGCGCCCTCCTTCACGCGGCTCTGCACACCGGCACCGGAGTTGGCGTACTCGACGAAGGCGTAGGCCAGCTCCTTGTTCTTGCCCAGCGCGGGCACGGTCAGCGAGCTGCCGCCGTTCTCCGCGCTCGCCTTGTCGCCCTTGGTCCAGGCCGGCATGGGGGCCGCTCGCCAGTCACCGGAGGCGTTCGGGACACCGGTGACGAAGTTGGCGGGCATCCAGGCGCCGCTGGCGAGGGTGGCGATGGTGCCGTCGCCCAGGCCCTTGTACCAGTCGTCGGTCCAGCCGTTGATCGGCGCGAGGAGCTTCTCGTCGATCAGCTTCTGCCAGGTGTCGGTGTACTTCTTGGCCCCGGCGTCGGAGAAGTCGACCTTCACCTTCGTGCCGTCGACCTTGTAGGGGCGCGAGCCGGCCTGCCACAGCATGCTGGTGGTGAAGCCCGCGTCGCCGGCGTCGTTGGCGATGTAGACCTTCGGGTCGGCCTTGTGCAGCTTGCGGGCCGCCTCGACGTACTCGTCCCAGGTGGTCGGCACGGCGATCTTGTGCTTGTCGAAGATCTTCTTGTTGTAGTACAGCGCCATGGGGCCGGAGTCCATCGGCAGGCCGTAGACCTTGTCGCCCTCGCTCACGGCGTTCCACGGGCCGGGGGTGTACTTGTCCTTGAGCTTGTCCGCGCCGAAGGGGGCCAGGTCGCTCAGGCCCTCGGTGAGGGAGTACTGGCCCAGCGCGAAGTACTCGACCTGCGAGACGTCGGGGACGCCCTTCTCGGCCGAGATGGCGTTCGACAGGGCGGTGTAGTGCTTGTCGCCCGAACGCTCGCCGACGAGGTTGATCTTGACCTTGGGGTACTTCTTCTGGAAGTCGGCGGCGACCGTCTTCAGCGTGGGCTCCCAGGCCCAGACCGTGACCGAGCCGCCCTTCTCCAGGGCTGCCTGGACGTCGTCGGCGGAGACCGCCTTCTGGCCGGAGTCGTCGTCCGAGCCGCCGCAGGCGGTCGCGCCCAGGGTGAGGACGGAGAGGACGGCGAGGCCGCGCATCAGGCGGCCGGTCGTTCTGCGCATGGAGATGCTTCCACTTCTTCGTGGGCGGGACGGGGTGAGGGTGGAGGAGGTGGGACCGAGGGGGGCGGTGGCCCGGGGACGGGTCACTCCTTGACGCTTCCCGCGGCGAGGCCCGACTGCCAGTACTTCTGGAGCAGCAGGAACGCGGCGATCAGCGGCACGATGGTGAGCAGCGAACCCGTGATCACCAGATTGAAGATCACGTCACCGCCGATGGTCTCGGCCTGGGAGTTCCAGGCGCTCAGACCGAGGGTGAGGGGATACCAGTCGGGATCCTTGAGCATGATCAGCGGCAGGAAGTAGTTGTTCCAGGTCGCGACCGTGGTGAACAGCAGGACGGTCACGATGCCCGGGGCGAGCAGCGGCAGGGCGACCTGGAAGAAGGTGCGCGCCTCGCCCGCTCCGTCGATGCGGGCCGCCTCCAGCAGTTCGAAGGGGATGGCCTCGGTGGCGAACACCCACATCAGATACAGGCCGAAGGGCGAGATCAGCGAGGGGATGATCACCGCCCAGGGGGTGTCGGTCAGCCCCATCTTGCTGAACATCAGGAAGGTCGGCACCGCCAGGGCGGTGCCGGGGACGGCGACGGCACCGATGACCACGGCGAACACACCGCGCTTGCCGGGGAAGTCGAACTTGGCCAGCGCGTAGCCGCCCAGGATCGCCAGGAAGGTGGCACCGCCGGCGCCGAGCACGACGTACAGCAGGGTGTTCAGGAGCCAGCGCCCGAAGATGCCGTCGTTGTACGTGAACGTGTCGCCGATGTTGTCCCAGAGGGCGAAGTCGTCGGCGAACCACAGTCCGGACGAGTCGGCGAGCCCTTCCTGGGTCTTGGTGGCGCTGATCAGCAGCCACACCAGGGGCACCACGGTGTAGACCAGGACCAGGCCGGTCAGCACCGTCAGCAGGACGCTGCGCCTGGGGCGCCGGGTGTCCTGGTCACCGCGCTTGCGCAGCCGGGGCACCCGCGCGGCCGGGGCGGACGCGGCCGGGGCCGTGGTGGCGGGGCTGCTCGTGCTGCTCGTGCTGCTCGTGCTGCTCATGGGATGGTCACGCTCCCTTGCGCATGCCGCGCAGCTGTACGACATAGGCGATGACCATGGTGATCAGGCCCATGATGATGGCGACCGCCGCGGAGTAGTTGTGCTGCTGGCCGTTGAAGGACAGCGAGTACGTGTAGAAGTTCGGCGTGTAGTCCGTCGTGATCGCGTTGCGCGCCAGCGGCCGCAGGATGTTCGGCTCGTTGAAGAGCTGGAAGCTGCCGATGATCGAGAAGATCGTCGCGATGACGAGGGCGCCGCGGATCGCGGGGAGCTTGATGGCGGTGATGACCCGGACCTGCCCGGCGCCGTCGATCTCCGCGGCCTCGTAGAGCGAGTTCGGGATGACCTTCAGCGCGGAGTAGAAGATCAGCATGTTGTAGCCGACGAACTCCCAGGTGACGATGTTGCCGATCGACGCCAGCACCAGATCGCTGGAGAGCGGGTCGGGCAGGGTGACGCCGAACGCGTCGTTGATGTCACCCACCAGCCCGTACTTGGTGCCGTACATGAAGCCCCACATCAGGGTGGCGACCACGGCGGGCACGGCGTACGGCAGGAAGATCGCGATACGGAAGAAGTCCGTGCCGTAGAGACGGCCGCTGTCCAGCGCCAGGGCGATCAGCAGGCCGAGGAAGAGCATGATCGGCACCTGGACGGCCAGGAAGAGCGAGACCCGGCCGAGGGAAGCCCAGAACTGGTCGTCCTGCAGCGCCTGCTGGTAGTTGTCCAGGCCGACGAACTGGGTGCCGCCGATCAGCTGGTCCCGGAACAGGCTGAGATAGATCGAGTACACGATCGGAGCCAGGAACACAAGGGTGAAAACGGCCACGAAGGGGCCGATGAAGCCCCACCCCCTCCAGGAGCGGCGGTCCCCCCTCGCCGGAGGCCGGGCCGTGCGCGCCTTGGCGGCCGGCGGCGGTTGAAGCGTCGTCATGTCGTTCCTCGCTCGTCCCTCTCGCGAAAACCCGGCGTCGTGCGCCGATGATGTTTGCGTAAACACCAGGGCCCTCAGGAGTCCGTGGCCTGTTATGTTTACGTAAACATCTGATGGCGGCATGTCTACACTGCCCCGTTGACGGTGGTCAAGGGTCATTTGAGGAAACCGTGGTTCAAAACGACGAGGGAGACGGGTGGACACGACGGACAACGCCTCGGCGAGCAGACCGCAGGTGGCGGGGGGTGCCAGGAGGCGGGCGCCCCGCCGGACACAGAGCGCGTCCATGGCGGACGTCGCCCGGCTGGCCGGCGTCTCCTCGCAGACCGTCTCGCGTGTCTCCAACGGTTACGCGGGTGTGAACGAGGAGACACGGCAGCAGGTGCTCGCGGCCATGCGCGAGTTGGGCTATCGCCCCAACAGTGCCGCCCGGGCGCTCAAGCGTGGCGAGTTCCGCACCATAGGTGTGATCACTTTCGGACTTTCCACCACGGGCAACGTCCGCACCCTGGAGGCGATCGCGACCTCCGCGGCGCACGAGGGCTACGCCGTGACGCTCCTGCCCGTCGCCGTGCCCACCCAGGACGAGGTGCGGGGTGCGTTCTCCCGGCTGGGGGAGTTGGCCGTCGACGCCGTCATCGTCATCCTGGAGGTGCACCTGCTCGACGCGATGACCCTCTCGCTGCCGCCGCACATCAAGGTGGTGGTCGCCGACTCGGACGCGGGCGACCGCTACACCGTGGTCGACACCGACCAGGCGGGCGGCAGCCGCGACGCCGTGCGGTACCTGCTGGACCTCGGCCACGACACGGTCTGGCACCTGGCGGGCCCCGAGGAGTCCTTCGCGGCGCAGCGCCGCGCCGACGCCTGGCGCGCGGAACTCACCGGGGCGGGCCGCGCGGCGCCCCCGCCGGTACGCGGCGACTGGTCGGCGGAGTCCGGCTACCGGGCCGGCCTCGAACTGGCCGCACGGCCGGACTGCACGGCCGTGTTCGCGGCCAACGACCAGATGGCGCTCGGACTGCTGCGGGCCCTGCACGAGCGGGGCCGGCACGTGCCCGGCGACGTCAGCGTCATCGGCTTCGACGACATACCCGAGGCCGGTTCCTTCCTGCCGCCCCTGACCACCGTCCACCAGGACTTCGCCGAGGTGGGGCGGCGCTGCGTCGAGGGCGTGCTGCGCCAGATGGGCCAGGACGCACCGGAGCACGGGACCACGCTCGTGCCCACGCGCCTCGTGGTGCGCGACAGCACGGCGGGACCGCGACGGCCGTGACCCGTGCCGCCCGGGGACACGACGTGCCTCGTCCCGCATGACATGGGCGCACCGGCGAGGACCCGTGGACGATCGGGACTAGGTTGTGCTGCACAGCCGACGGTTGTGCAGCACAGCCGACGACGGTTCCCCTCACGGAGGTTGCCGGTGACACAGGACTCCTCAGCTCCCGGCGGAGCGGCGTCGACGAAGATCGACTCGACCGTGCCGCACTCGGCCCGGATCTGGAACTACTGGCTCGGCGGCAAGGACAACTACGCCGTCGACCACGAGGCGGGTGACGCCTTCCGCGAGGTCTTTCCCGGGATCACCGAGCTGGCCCGTGACTCGCGGGCGTTCCTCGGCCGGGCCGTGCGCCACCTGGCCGGTGAGGCCGGGATCCGGCAGTTCCTCGACATCGGCACCGGGCTGCCGACGGTCGACAACACCCATGAGATCGCCCAGGGCGTGGCACCCGGGGCCCGTGTCGTCTACGTGGACAACGACCCGCTGGTCCTGGCCCACGCACGGGTGCTGCTGACCAGTACCCCCGAGGGGGCGACGGCGTACGTCGACGCCGATCTGCACGACCCCGGCACCGTCCTGCGCGAAGCGGCGGGAACGCTGGACCTCACGCGTCCCGTCGCGCTCACACTGATGCAGGTCAGCGGACATGTGGCCGACTACGACGAGGCGCGGCGCATCGTCGGTGCGCTGATGGCGGCCCTGCCCTCCGGCAGCTACCTCGCCTTCAACGACAGTGTCGACACCAACGAGGCCAACGTGGCGGCCACCCGCTTCTACAACGAGAGCGGCGCGGCCCCGTACCGGCTGCGCAGTCCCGCGCAGCTGGCCGGTTTCTTCGACGGCCTGGAACTGCTCGACCCGGGGGTCGTCCCGCTGAACGACTGGCGGCCGGACCCCGGGGTGACCCCGCCCTCCGGCGACGTGATCGCCCTGTGCGGGGTGGCACGCAAACCGTGAACCGCGGACGGGGCCGGTGCGGTGCGCGGCTCCGTCCGCTCCGGCCGGGGTGCGGCCCCCGGACCCGACGGGCCCCGCCCACGGTGCCGTTCCCCGGCGCGCCCTTCGCGGGGGCGGTTCCCGGGCCCGTCGATTTCGTGCTCGCGCGCCCTGCCGACAGGATGGGGGCATGAACGACATCCGTACCCCCCGCCTGCTCCTGCGCCGCTGGCGGGACGACGACCTCGTACCGCTCTCCGAGATCCAGGCCGATCCGACCGTGATGCAGTGGATCGGCGACGGGCACCCGCGCTCCTCGGAGGAGACCGCCGAGGACATCGAGGCGTGGGAGGAGGAGTGGGACGAGGAGGGATTCGGGATCTTCGCCGTCGAACTGCTCGGCTCAGGGGAACTCGCCGGAGCGGTCGGCCTGTACGTCGCCGGTTCGCCGCCCGAGCTCGCCGACCGGATCGCGATCGGCTGGCGGCTCGGGCGGGTCCACTGGGGACAGGGGTACGCCTCGGAGGCCGCCCACGCCGCGCTCGAGTTCGCCCTCCAGGACCGCGGCATCGACCGGGTGGTGGCCGCCGCCCGGCCGGGCGACACCGCGTCCGCGAACGTGCTGGACAAGCTCGGCCTGCGGGCGGACGGCACCGCGCAGGACCCGGTGCACGGGCACGAGCTGCGGCTGTACGCCATCGACCTCACGGAGTTCGAGGGCTGACCGCCGCCGGGCGGGGAGGCCGGGCCAGGCCGCGGGCGGCCGGGCCCGCCCGGTGGCGCGAAGTGGTCTGCGAATGGCCGGAGTTCGACCTGGCCGGTCCGTCCCGGGATACGTACGATGCGATCGCTCCCGGCCTCCACAGCTCCTTCACAGCTCTTTCGCAGCGGCCGGGTTCCCGTGCGCGTGTGGTTGATTGATTGACATGTGCATGACTTTCTGTCGCTCCATGCGCACCTTCCACGCACCAGGTCCGCGACGGCTCTCCGCGCGCACCGCGCAGTTCGCGCAGGCCGCACGCGCGAAAGCCGCACCCCCCATTCCGCGGCGGGACACGGTCCCCGCCGGCGGAACACCGACGCAACGGATTGGAACTCCATGACTGGTGGGCTGCTTCTGAGCGGCGCGATCGCCGCTCTGTTCGCCACCGCGCTGCCCGCGCACGACCCGTCCACGGGGATCGTCGACCCGCCCCCGGACAAGATCGTCATCAAGGTCGCCACGGTCAACGGCTCCGGCTGCCCGCAAGGCACCGCCGCCGTCGCCGTCTCCCCGGACAACACCGCCTTCACGGTGACGTACAGCGACTACCTAGCCCAGGTCGGAGGCAACTCCGACCCCACCGCGTTCCGCAGGAACTGCCAGCTCAACCTGACCGTCGCCGTGCCGGGGGGCTTCACGTACGCCATCGCCAGCGCGGACTACCGCGGCTTCGCCTCGCTCCAGTCGGGAGCCAGCAGCACCGAGAAGGCCTCGTACTACTTCCAGGGCTCGTCGAACACGGCCGCCATCACGCACTCCTTCAAGGGCCCCTTCAACGACAACTGGCAGGCCACGGACACGACGGAGTGGGCGCAGCTGGTCTGGGCGCCCTGCGGTGTCCAGCGGAACTTCAACATCAACACCGAACTCCGTGTCAACGCCGGCACCTCGGCTCCCAGCAGCACCAGTTTCATGACCATGGACTCGACGGACGGTGACATCAGCACCATCTACCAGCTGGCCTGGAAGGAGTGCCCCAGCTCCTGACGGGAGCGGGCTCCCCGGCCGGCTCCTCCGCACCGGGAGCCGGCCGGGGACGGCCGCGGGCCCCCTCAGCCGCCCGGGCCGGCGCAGACGTCCTCGGGCGGCCGGAACGAGCGCGTGTCGTCCGACTCCTCGTCGACCTGGACCCGCACGGCCTCCAGCTGCTCCAGCAGCGACGTGAGGTGCCTCCGTGCGGGATCGCGGAAGAACTCCAGCACCGCCCGGTGGAAGGCGTCCCGCAGCTCGGGCGGCATCACGTCCGAGGCGTCGAAGCACAGCGTGCGGGCGGTCGAATGGAGCAGGGCGTCGATCTCCTGCTCGACGGCGCCCGCGGACTCCGTGGGCGGCGCTCCCGTGCTGTTCGGGAACAGCGGACGCACCGCCGGGTCCGCCTCGGCCCGCCAGCGCTCCCGCCCGGCCGGGCCCGACAGCCGTTCGACCAGCTCCTGCGCCGCCGGGTCGTCGCTGAAGACGGCGGCCATGTCACCGGAGACCTCGAACGCGTCCCGGTGCTCGGCCCGCCCGTCCAGGAACCGCGCCGACGGCTCCACCCGGATGTCGTCGCCCGCGTACACGTACCGGATGAAGGCGCTCTGGTGCTCGTGCGTGCAGTCGAAGCCGGGGGAGTTCAGCAGCCCGCGGGGCCCGGCCGGCCCGGACGCCCCCTCGTACGACGTGGTCAGGGACTGCTCGACGGATTTCTCGGAGCGGCCGGCGAGCAGCCGCGCCCAGGTGGTCCAGGCCCGTACGACGTCCGGATCGCGCCAGCTGAGCCGGCTGGTGGCCCACTCCTCGTAACGGGCGGGACCCGCCTGGTGGAGCAGGATGTCCTCGATCCAGTCCGTGCCGGGCCAGCCCGAGGTGGCCTGCGAGGCGAGCCCCACGCACCAGGACGGATCGTCGCTCGACGTGCCCTCCTTGCTCCACACCAGACTCTTCAGGTCGACCTTCAGCGGCACCCAGTAGGTGCGGCGCCTGCCGTCCACCAGCAGGGTCGGCGCCCACGGGAGGAAGGCGCGTTCGGTGGTCCGCTCGGCTATCGGCCTGAGTCTGCCGCGGCGGGCGTACTCGGTGAGTTCGCCGATGCTGTTGAGGACCGCCACGTCCGGCGGGGTGTCCGCCTCCAGCTGCGAGACGAGGGTCTCGCGCAGCGAGCGGGTGCCCTCGTAGGCGTACGTCCGCCCGGTCCCGTCGTCGAGCCGCTGGAGCGCGGCTTCGAACGCCTCGCCCTCCGGGCCGGTCCACGGACCCAGGACGACGAGCGGGTCGGGCTCGTCCGACGCGCAGCCGGGCACCAGGACGAGCAGGCACGCGGCCAGCAGGACCCGCAGGGGACGGGCCGTGCGAAGGGCCGCCCGCCGGACCGGGCGACGGCCCGCCGACGGGGTCATGCGACGGCTCCCGGGCGGGCGACCACGAGGTACTCACGGCGGTACGCGTGCAGCGCGCCCCCGACGAGACCGGCACCGGCCAGTCCCACGGGCAGGACGAAGGGGGCGACCCCGTCCAGGAACGCGAGCCGGCCGTCGGAGAGCGTCCCGTCGATGCGGGACTCCAGCACCCCGACGGCCCGCGGGTCGGGGCCGTCGAAGGGGCGCTCCTCGGCGATCGTCTCCGTCTCCGGCGAGGTCCGCTCGGCGAGCGCGTCGGCCAGCGGCGCGGACCGTGCCTGGGCGCGCTGCGCGAGCAGCGCGTCGGCCGTCAGGAGGGGCACGGCGAGCAGCGGCAGGGCGGCGACCGCCAGCGGAATGCTCAGCCGGATCCGGAAGCGGCGGCGCAGGAACACCACCGTGCGCCAGAGACCGGCGGCGAACAGCACGAGCGCCGGCCCGGCGACCGCCGCGGCGGTGAGCACGCCCCAGCCCCAGGCGGCCCGGGCCGCGAGCCGGTCGCCCAGCCGCCTTTCGAGACCCGCGACCCGGTCCACGATCGACGTCGCACCGGAACCGGTGGCAGCCCGGCACGCCGGGTACCGGTCCTCGTCGGCGATCGGCTCGGAACAGAGCATGCTGCGCGCGTAGGTGAGTTCGGCGTCCCGCAGGACGGCGTCGTCCGCGTGGCCCCGGGCCCGGGCGATCCACCCCGTGTAGTCCACGACCAGCGCGGACACCACGCGCAGCTCCTGCTCCTCGGCCACGGTCAGCGCGCCGCTGCGGGTGACCTGGTTCAGGCTCTGTGTCGCCCGCGCCACCCGTGTGCGGTACCGCTCGCTGAGGCCGCCGAGTCCGGCCGCCCCCGCCGCGTCGAGGTTCTCCTCGGCCTCGCCCTGCGCGATGAACAGCGACGTCCTGGCGTTCGCGAGTCCGACCAGCGCGGGTGCCAGCCGCTCCCGCAGGTGCGCCGAGTCGCCCCGTACGTCCGCGTACGCCCAGCCGAGCGCGCCGAAGGCCAGCACGGCGAGCAGCGGCAGCGCGACGAGCCGGTCCCGCAGGTACACCCGGTTGCGGCGCCCCTTCGCCGACGGCCACGCGTACCGCCGGAGCCGGCGGGCCAGTTCGGCGCCGACGGCCAGCGCTCCCCGCGTCGTCCGGCGCAGGCGCGCGGACGGGGCGAGCGGGGCGGACGGGACGGCGGCATCCGCCCCCCGGTCCGTACGTCCGCGCCCCGCCTCGGCGGTCACTCGCGGACCGTCCGGGCGCTCTTCTCGGGCGACGGCGAGGGTGACGGCGGTGGCGGTGGCGGTGGCGGTGGCGAGGACGGCGGCGACGGCGCATGGGCGATCGTCCGCAGCCAGGCCGTCACCCGCTTCCCCAGCCCCGGGCTGTCCCGGCGGTGCCGGAAGGCCGGCGGACGGACCGCGTAGGCGCGGTCCAGCAGGGTCTCGGCGACAGCCCCGTCGGCGGCGGAGGCGGAGCGGGCGGCCTGGTGCGCGAGGGTGAGGTAGAGCCGGGACAGCTCCTTGCGCAGCCCGGGCTCGGCGGAGGGGAGCCCCAGCCGCGCGTCGGCGCCCGCGGCCAGTGCGGTCAGGCCGCCCGCGCCGATCGCGCCCCGGTCCAGGGCACCCCTTACCGCCTCCCACACCTCCGCCGTCATCCGGACCCGGGCCTGCTCGTCCGTCAGGCCGTGCGCGTGGAACAGCCGGGCCAGGCGCGCCAGCACCTCACGGAGGCGGTCGGCCACCTCGTCCGGGTGCCCGGCGGTGCGCACGTGCTCGACGCCGACGCGTACGGCGGCCGTCCGCGCGGCGGTCCGGTGCCGTGAGTGCTGCGGCACCGCGTCCAGGGCCCGCACGGTGTCGTCCCAGGCCCGCTCCCCGCCCAGCGCGAGACGGGCCCGTGCGGCGCCGAACGCCGCGCTGCCGAGCGAGGGGTTGCGCAGCCGGACGGCCTCGTAGAACGTCAGCGCCTCCTGCCAGCGGCCGAGGCGCTCGGCGCAGTACCCGAGGGCGAGTTTCGGCGCGTACTCGCCCGGGATCGCCGCGAACACCCGGTCGAAGTGGAGCCGTGCCGCCCCGGCCCGGTCCTGGCCGAGCGCGAGCAGCCCACGGTGCCAGCCGAGCCGCCAGTCGTGGGGGGCCTGTCCGGCACCGATCAGGACCTCGGCGAAGCGCAGTTCGCGCTCGGCCGCCCCGGTCCCGCCCCCGGCGCCGCGCAGCCGCAGCCGGCAGCGCAGCAGATGGACCTCGGGCGAGTCGCGCCAGTCGCCGGTGCGCTGCAGCAGCGCCTCGGGAGCGGCATCGGCCAGCCTGCTCAGCTCGGCGTGGTGGAGGTCGTGCGGATCGGGCCGCGGTACGGGCAGCCGACTGGCGACCTCGGCGGGCGCCGGCGGTGCGTACGGGACGGGCGCGTCCGGCGCGGCCCACCGGGTGAGGGGCGGCGCGGAGCCGAGGGCGGCGTCGAGCGCGTACGGCGACTGGAAGAACAGCGGTGACGGCTCGAAGGTCTCGACCCCGGTCCGCAGCGACCGCAACTCCCGGAACACGCCCCGCAGCTGCTCCTCCATCTCCCGCGCGGTGGCGAACCGCTCGGCCCGCTCGGCGCGGGTGGCGCGGTGCAGCACCCGGGCGAGCGACACCAGGCCCAGGCCGCGGGGAGCGGGCGCCGTCATGGGGGGAGGTCCCTCGGTCCCCGCGGCCCGCGTGTTTCCCCCGGCCCGCGTGTTTCCCCCGGTCCGCGCGGTTCCTTCGGTCCGCGCGGTTCCTTCGGTCCGCGCGGTTCCTTCGGTCCGCGCGGTTCCTTCGGTCCGCGCGGTTCCTTCGGTCCGCGCGGTTCCTTCGGTCCGCGCGGTTCCTTCGGTCCGCGCGGTTCCTTCGGTCCGCGCGGTTCCTTCGGTCCGCGCGGTTCCTTCGGTCCGCGCGGTTCCTTCGGTCCGCGCGGTTCCTTCGGTCCGCGCGGTTCCTTCGGTCCGCGCGGTTCCTTCGGTCCGCGCGGTTCCTTCGGTCCGCGCGGTTCCTTCGGTCCGCGCGGTTCCTTCGGTCCGCGCGGTTCCTTCGGTCCGCGCGGTTCCTTCGGTCCGCGCGGTTCCTTCGGTCCGCGCGGTTCCTTCGGTCCGCGCGGTTCCTTCGGTCCGCGCGGTTCCTTCGGTCCGCGCGGTTCCTTCGGTCCGCGCGGTTCCTTCGGTCCGCGTGGTCCGTGTGGTCCCGGGAGCCCGCGGGGTCCCGGGACCACACGGTGGCCCTGGTGGTTCCGGCGGGCCCGGTGGTTCCGGTGGGCCGATCCCGTCCAGGCGGCCCAGCTCCGCCAGGTCGTCCGGCGAGCGCCCCAGCCCGCTCAGCCGCCGCAGGGTCTCGCCCAGGCTGAACAGGTCGTCCTGGCCGGTGGATTCACCGTCCGGGCCGACGGTCGGGGCCCGGAACCCCTCCGTGGTGTGCCCGGGCGCCCCGGCCGCGCGGACGCTGCCGACATCGATGATCTTCGTGGAGGTGCCGTCGTGCATCACGTTGTCCGGTTTGAGGTCGCCGTAGACCTTGGCGGGCCGGTCGGCGTGCAGATGCCCGAGCGCGGACAGGATCCGTATCCCGTAGGCCAGCACGAACTCGTGGAAGCGTCCGCCGCCGAACTCGTCCGGGTTCATCCGGGCCCGGGCCCGCACCTCTTCGAGGGTGAGGCCGTCCACGTACTCCAGGACGAGGAAGTCGCCGACCTCCGGGTGGTGCCCGTAGTTGAAGACACGGATGATGTCGCCGTGGCTGAGGTCGACCAGGGCCCGCCGCTCCTGGGCCAGCGCTCCCGCCGCCTGCTGCGGGTGCAGGATCTTGATGGCGACCTCGCGGTCGTCGACCTTGGTGTCGAGCGCGAGGTGAACCTCCCCCATGCCGCCGTAGCCCAGCGGCCGGATCAGCCGGTACTGCCCCGCGAGCAGTTGTCCCGAGGGCAGGGGCGGCTCCTGCGGGACGCCGCCGTGGGGCGCCGCCCGGTCCAGGAGGGTGATCGACGGCAGCAGCGCCGGGTCGGGGCTCTCCTCCGGCAGGTCGACGTGCGCCGCCCGCAGGATCGGCGCCGAGACGACGAGAGGACCGAACGACGCGCTGGATTCCCGCAGTTCACCGCTCGCCCTGCTGCCCGCTGCCCCCTCCATGCGACCCCAGAATAGACGCGGAGGCCCGGAACGACCCCGTGTCGGGAGAAAAGACCGCGGTGGAGTCGCCCGCCCCGTACACTCGACGGCCGACCAGGGGCGATCCGCCCCCGGATCGCCCCTGTAGCCCTCCATCGCCCCCGCCGCCCCCGCCGCCTCCGGCCGCCCCCGTCGCGCCCCGGCGCGCCGCCTCACGCCTCGTCACGACAGCGGGATGACCACCTCGTCCTCGACGGGCGGGTCGAGTTCCTGCGGCAGGTTCCCCGTCGCCGAGAAGCAGCGCAGCCGGACGGACTCCGGGGAGACGTCCAGGCGCAGGAAGGACTTGAAGAACGGCGGGCTGTACGTCGCCGAGCCGGGCGAGAAGAGCCGCGTGTGGGCCTTGCGCACCGGCAGGCGCAGGCGTGACGTGCGGTCGGGGCGCCCGCCGGCACCCAGCAGGCTCGCCACCACGCGGGTGCGCAGGGTGACGGGGGTGTCCCGCACCCGGGCGCGGGTCGCGGGAACGCCGAGCCGCTTCGAGACGACGGCGGTCGCCTGGTCCTCGGTGAGGGTGAAGAACCGCCGCATCCGCAGCCGGCGCCCGTAGAGCCCGCTGTAGAAGGCCAGTGAGTCGCCGCGCAGCGGGTAGCAGCGGAAGTCCTCCTCGGTGACACCGGCGACGGAGACGCGGGGCATGGTGTGGGTGGCGTGCATGAAGGCTCCGCCGCCGCCGGCCACCACGTACTGGATCGTGCGGCCGTCCACCGCCACCGGGTAGCGCTGGTAGTTGTGGATGTCGCCGCCTATCGCGGCCACGAAGTGGTGGTCCGGATCGCGGACGATCTCGTCCACCGTCCCGCCGCCCTCGATGGCGCAGGGGTGGTGCTCGGCGTCCACGTACAGCGGGGAGCCGGTGACGAGGATCTTGGGGGTGTCCCCCCGGGAGACCTCGCGGAGCCAGCGGCCCTGCTCGGCGTCCACGGTCCCCAGCAGGCCGGTGTCGATGCCTATGATCCGCACCGGGCCCGCGTCGATCGCCCAGTACGGGCCCGGCTGGACGGCCTGCTGGGCCGGGACGGAGCGCAACTTCCGCGCGGCGGCCAGGCGTCGCTCGTCGGTCGGGCCCGGCCGGTGCCACAGCAGCGACCGCCACCAGGCGCGGGACAGCCGCCGGGGCGGGGGCGGCGGGGTGAGGGGCGGGGCGTCGCAGAAGACGCGCATGAACCCGTCGAGGTCCTCGTACCAGTCGTGGTTGCCGGGTATGGCGTATATGGGTGCCTGATAGTCCTGGTACGGGCGGAAGAACTTCGTGTCGTAGTCGTCGGTGCTGCCGACCGGGTAGATCACGTCACTGGCCAGCACGGCGAACGCGGAACCCCGACCGGCCCTCAGGAAGCCGGGCACGACGGCGTACTGGGGGTCGTCGCCCTCGCCGGTGTCGCCGATGACCATGAAGGAGAAGCGGTCCGCGACGGGGTGCCGGACCACCTTGTCGGCCGGCGCGCCGGCCGCGGTCCGCTGCGCCACCCAGCGGCTGCGGGTCCGGCCCGTCGGGTCCCCGAACAGCGACGCCAGTACGCCGTTGCGGGCCGGCCACAGGGTCCTGGGGTCGAGCCACGAGATTTTCCCGGTCCGGTGCGGCATCAGGTGCCGGTAGGCGCCGCGTTCCGTGGTGCCCCAGCCGGCGCCCGCCGCGGTGTCGCGTGAAGAGTCAGACATCGGTGAACGGTAACAACGGCCCCGCGGAGGACGACGGGCGGCCACGGCCGGCGGGCCGCGGCCACGGGTCCGGCGAACGCCCCCCGGGCGTACGCCCGTTGTCCCGGCTGCCAGGTGGCCTCTACCGGCCCGGCCGGACCAGCCGCTCCTCGGGGACGACGGCCACGCCGAGGATCTCGATCATCGCCTCCGGCTGCCACAGGGCGGTGCAGCCGATGCCCGCCATCGCCGGGTAGACGGGTCCGGCGAGCTCGCGCCACACCGCGCCGATCTCCTTGCCGTGCGCCTGGTAGTCGGGGATGTCGGTGAGGTACAGCGTCACGCTGACCAGGTCCCGCGGCTCGCCGCCCACCTCGCGCAGGGTGGTCAGGACGTTGCCGAACGCCTGGCGGAACTGCTCGACGATGCCTCCCGGCACGATCCGCATGCCGGCGTCGAGGGCGGTCTGCCCGCCGAGGTGGAGCGTGTTGCCCACGAGCGTTCCGTGCGAGTAGCCACGGGGCGCCGGCAGGGCGCCCGGGTTCACGGCGAGGGGAGTCACGTGGCCTCCGGATGGTGGGAGCGTGATGTATTGACAATAAATAACGGCCGTGAAAAAAACGATACAAGGTGCACGGGGGCGCAGGCCGCGCGCGGCCGGGCGCGCCCTGCCTCCCGACCGCACGACCGGAACGGAGCCCGCCCCATGGAGCCCGACCTCGGCAAGTACCGCCTGGAGGGCGACGCCTCGGTGTACCGGCTGCCCAGCGGGATCGTCGCCCCGGTGGTGACGCGTGCCGGCTCGGAGAGCGCGGACACCGCGGACTCCGGCGGCGCCGTCCGCGTCTCGGGCGTCAGCATCCAGCACACACCCGCCACGAAGCTCTGGTTCGGCAAGGTCAGCAACGACCCCGGCTACCGCTCGGTCACCCACCACCACGGCGAGGCCGAGACCGGCGGCTACGTCCTGTCGGGGCGGGCGCGCATCTACTTCGGCGAGAGGTTCGAGGACTACGTCGACATGGCGGAGGGCGACTGGGTCTTCGTCCCGCCGTTCATGCCGCACATCGAGTGCAACCTGTCCCGCACCGAGCCGCTGACCTGGATGACCACCCGGACACCGGAGAACATCGTCGTCAACATGGCCGACGTCGCCGACGCCGACCTGCGCGACTGGCCGGACCGGTGACGGCGGGGTCCGGACCGGGGCAGGGGCCGGACCCCGGACCGGTGCCCGGACCCGGGCGCGGGCCGGAGCCCGGCGGAGCACCCCCGACCTCCGCCCTCTTCACCGAGGCGGTCACGCTGACCCCCGTCCCCGCCGAGCACTTCGACCTCGCGTTCACCGCCGTCACCCAGCCCTGCCCCTGGCCCAAGGCGTACGGCGGCGACCTGGTGGCCGCGGCCGCCGCCGCGGCCATGCGGTCGGTGACCGGCGCCAAGACGCTGCACTCGATGCACGGTTACTTCCTGCGCCCCGCCGACATCGGCGCACCGGTGCGCTACGAGGTGGAGGTGATACGCGACGGCCGCGGCTACAGCACCCGGCAGGTACGCGGTCACCAGAACGGCAAGCCGCTCTACGTCTGCCTGGCCAACTTCGCCGCGGGGGAGCCCGGCGGCACCTTCCACGCCGAGTTCACCGAGGTCGTCCCGGACCCCGAGGACCTCCCCGGCTCGCGGGAGTACCTGCGCGGGCGCTCCGGCGGTTCGATGACCGAGGAGTCCAGGGCCTACTGGTCGGCCGGCCGGAGCTTCGACATGCGGCACGTGCCGGGCCCGCTCTACCTCACCGTCGAGGGCAGGCGGCTGCCGCAGCAGGCGGTCTGGGTGCGGCCCTTCGACGCGCTGCGGACCGTCGAAGGGCTGACCGGCCCTCAGCGGGACCTGGCCGCGCTGGCGTACGTCTGCGACTACACGATCCTCGAACCGGTGCTGCGCGTACTGGGCCTGGCCTGGGCCGACCCCGGGCTCGTCACCGCCAGCCTCGACCACGCCATGTGGTTCCACCGCCCGGGACCGGTCGACGACTGGCTGCTCTACGCGCAGGAGGCGGTCGCCGCCGACGCGGGCCGCGGCCTGGGCACCGGCCGCTTCTTCACCCGCGACCACCGGCACCTCGCCACCGTCGTCCAGGAGGGAATGATCCGCCCCGCCTGATCCGCCGCCCGGCACCGGCGGCTCCCGGAAGGACACCTCCGTTGACTCCTCCGCCCCCACCTCCGTCCGCCGCCCCGCCCCCCTCCGCCCCACCCGCCGGCCCGCCCCCCCTGTCGCCCTCGGCGTACGAGGACACCTTCGCGCGCGACCACCTCCCGCCCGCCCGCCTGTGGCCGGTGATCGAGTTCACCACGCCGGACCTGCGCCACCCGGAGCGGCTCAACGCCGCCGGCGCGCTCATCGACGCCTCCGTGACGACGTACGGGGCCGACCGCCCCGCGCTGCGCACGCCGGACGGGGAGACCTGGACGTACGGGGAACTGCGCGGGCGGGCCGACCGGGTGGCCCGGGTGCTGACCGAGGACCTCGGCCTGGTCCCGGGGCAGCGGGTCCTGCTGCGTTCGCCCAACAACCCCTGGACGGTGGCGTGCTGGCTCGGCGTCCTCAAGGCCGGGGGAGTGGTCGTCACCGTCATGGCCGCGCTGCGCGCCCGCGAGATCGCCGCGGTCGCCGGACGGACCCTGCCCGCGCTCGCCCTGGTCGACCACCGGTGCGCCGAGGACGTCCGCGCCGTCCGGGACACCGTGCTGCCCTCGCTGCGGATCGTCGAGTTCGGCGGCGGGGGACCGCACGACCTGGTGGCCCGCGCGTCCGCCAAGTCCGGCGGGTTCACGGCCGTGGACACCGCCGCCGACGACGTGGCCCTGCTCGCCCCGACGTCCGGCAGCACCGGTGAGCCCAAGATCACGATGCACTTCCACCGGGACGTCCTGGCCATCGACGACACCTTCGGCCGCCATGTGCTGCGACTCCTCCCGGACGACCTGGTCGCCTGCAGCGCCCCCTTCGCCTTCACCTTCGGGCTGGGCATGCTGGTGGTCTTCCCGCTGCGGGCCGGCGCCTGCGCACTGCTGACCGAGGCGGCGACCCCGCTCGCCATGGCGGACCTGGTCGCCGGTCAGGGCGTCACCGTGCTGGCGACGGCGCCCACCGCGTACCGGGCCGTCCTGCGTGCGGGGCGCGAGGAGCGGCTCGCGGGGCTGCGCGTCGGCGTCTCGGCCGGCGAGCACCTGCCCCTCGGCACCTGGGAGCGGCTGCGCGACCGGATCGGGCTGGAGGTCGTCGACGGGATCGGCGCGACCGAACTGCTGCACATCTTCATCTCCGCGGCCGGCTCCGACATCCGCCCCGGCGCCACCGGGAGACCGGTGCCGGGCTTCCGCGCCGCGGTCCTCGGCCCGGACGGCACGGAACTGGGCCCCGGCGAGCCGGGCAGGCTGGGCGTCATCGGCCCGGTCGGCTGCCGCTACCTCGACGACGAGCGGCAGAAGGACTACGTCGTGGACGGCTGGAACGTCACCGGCGACGTCTTCCACCGTGACGAGGACGGCTACTTCCACTACCACGCCCGCGGCGACAACATGATCGTCTCCGCGGGCTACAACATAGGCGGACCCGAGGTCGAGGCCGCCCTGGACACCCACCCCGACGTGGTGGAGTGCGCGGTCGTGGGCCGGAGCGACGCCGAACGCGGCGAGGTGGTCTGCGCCTTCGTCGTCCTGCGGGACGGCGTCCCCGGTGACGCGGCCAAGGCCGGGGAACTCCAGGACCACGTCAAGCAGACCATCGCGCCCTACAAGTACCCGCGCGACGTGCGCTTTTGCGACACGCTGCCGCGCAACGCCAGCGGCAAGCTCCAGCGCTTCGCGCTCCGGACCGCCGCCGAGGACGGGCGGGCCGCCCCGCCCGCCGCCGAGCGCTGAGAGGACCCCCTTGAAGATCGCGATCGTGGGCGGCGGCCCCGGCGGCCTCTACTTCGCCGCTCTCATGAAACAGCTCGACCCGGCCCACGAGATCACCGTCTGGGAGCGCAACGCCCCCGACGACACCTTCGGGTTCGGGGTGGTGTTCTCCGACGAGACGCTCGGCGGCATCGAGAACGCGGACCGCGAGTTCGCGCGGGCCATGGCGCGCCGGTTCGCCCGCTGGAGCGACATCGACGTCCACTACCGCGGCCGGACCCACACGGTGGGCGGCCAGGGCTTCGCCGCGATGGGCCGCCGGGAGCTGCTCGGGCTGCTGCAGCGCCGCTGCCACGACCTCGGGGTGCCCGTCCGCTTCTCCACGCCCGCCCCCGGTGCCGGCGACCTGCGCGCCGCACACGACCTCGTGGTCGGCGCGGACGGCGTCCACTCGCAGGTCCGGGCCGCGTACCCGGAGGTCTTCCGGCCCACGGAGGACCGACGGCACAACAAGTACATGTGGCTGGGCACGGACCGGGTCTTCGAGGCGTTCCAGTTCTTCGTCAGGCAGACGCGGTGGGGGATCGTGCAGGTGCACGGCTACCCCTACTCCGACACCGGCTCCACCTTCATCGTCGAGATGCACGAGGACGTCTGGCGCCGGGCCGGCTTCGACGCCACCGAGCGGACCCGCTTCCCGCCGGGCGCCTCCGACGAGCGGGCCGTCGAGCGGATCCGCGCCCTGTTCGCCGAGGAGCTCGCGGGCCACCGGCTGTTCGCGAACAACTCGAAGTGGCTCGCCTTCACGACCGTGCGCAACGAGCGCTGGCACCACGGCAACCTCGTCCTCGTCGGCGACGCCGCGCACACCGCGCACTTCTCGATCGGCTCGGGCACCAAGCTGGCGATGGAGGACTCGCTCGCCCTCGCCGCCTGCCTGCACGAGCACCCGGACACCGGGAGCGCGCTGCGGGCGTACGAGGCGGAGCGGCGCCCCGTCGTCGAGTCCGCGCAGCGGGCCGCCCAGGCATCCCTGGAGTGGTTCGAGAACATCGGCATGTACACCCGCCAGGAGCCGGTCCAGTTCTGCTTCAACCTGCTCACCCGGTCCCGCCGCATCACGTACGACGGCCTCCGCACCCGCGACCGGGAGTTCGCCGACCGGGTCGACGCGGCCTTCGCGGCCTCCCAGGGGCTGCCCGGGACCGCGCCGGCGATGTTCCAGCCGTTCCGGCTGGGGGAGCTGGAGCTGAAGAACCGGGTGATCGTGTCCCCGATGGACATGTACTCGGCCGTCGACGGTGTGCCCGGCGACTTCCACCTCGTCCACCTCGGCTCGAAGGCGATGGGCGGCGCCGGACTGGTGATGACGGAGATGGTCTGCGTCTCGCCCGAGGGCCGCATCACGCCCGGCTGCACCGGCCTGTGGACCGACGGGCAGCGCGATTCCTGGGCGCGGATCGTGTCCTTCGTCCACGGGTGCAGCACCGCCCGCATCGGACTCCAGCTCGGCCACTCCGGCCGCAAGGGCTCCACCCGGCTCATGTGGGAGGGCATGGACGAGCCGCTGCCCGACGGCAACTGGGGGACCGTCGGCCCCTCGCCCCTGCCCTACGGTCCCGGGTCGGCCGTCCCCCGCGAGCTCGACCGCGCCGCCATGGACGGGCTGGTCGCCGACTTCACCGCCGCCGCCCGCCGTGGTGCCGAGGCGGGCTTCGACCTGCTCGAACTCCACTGCGCGCACGGCTACCTGCTGTCCTCGTTCCTCTCGCCGGTGGCGAACCGGCGCACCGACGAGTACGGCGGACCGCTGCGCGGCCGGCTCCGCTTCCCCCTGGAGGTCTTCGACGCCGTCCGTGCCGTCTGGCCCGCCGGACGGCCGGTGATCGTGCGGATCTCCGCGACCGACTGGGTCCCGGACGGCACCACCGGACACGACGCCGTGGAGATCGCCCGTGCCTTCATCGCCCACGGGGCGGACGCGATCGACGTCTCCTCGGGTCAGGTCACCCGGGACGAGCGGCCCGCGTACGGCCGTTCGTACCAGACACCGTTCGCGGACCGGATCCGTCACGAGGCCGCTGCGGCCACCGGCACGGCCGTCATCGCGGTCGGCGCCATCGCGTCGTACGACGACGTGAACTCGATCCTGCTGGCGGGCCGCGCCGACCTGTGCGCCCTCGGCCGCACCCACCTCTACGATCCGCACTGGACCCTGCACGCGGCGGCCGAGCAGGAGTACCGGGACGCCGCGGCCCAGTGGCCGCTCCCGTACCGGGCCGGTGCCCGCAGGCCGCCGGGCGCCCGGACCGACGCCGTCCGCCCGCGGCTCTCCCTGCTGCGGGCCGAGGATCCCGGGCGGACCGTCCACCTGCGCTGGATCCCGCCCCGGCGGCCGGCGGCCGTCCCCTGAGCGCGGCGCCGGTCCGGGCCGGGGCGCGTACGCGGACACCGCGCCCCGGACCGGCACCCGGCCGTACGTGTGCGCCCGGGACGGGGGGTCCCTGGGCGCCCGGTGTCAGCCGGGCTGGCTGTTGTCCTTGAGCGAGCCCCAGCCGTGCCACCGGTCGATGTCGATCCAGGCGCTGACCCGGGGCCGGACGCGGTCCGGGTAGGGCTCGCCGGTGTAGTGCCGGGAGATGCGGTCGATGTCGGCCAGGCCGTCGTCGTCCTTCATGTCGTCGACCCGGCCCATGAGGGTGACGTGGGTGTACCAGTCCTTCCCGTCGAGGACGGTGAGGGTCACCCGCGGGTCGCGGCGCAGGTGCTTCAGGCGCACCCGGCCCACGTCCATGCTGATGAGCACCCGGCCGTCCTCCCACAGGTACCAGGTGGGCGTGGACACGGGCGCTCCGTCGGAGCGCACGGTGGCGATGACGGCCGCGTTCGGGCGGCTCAGCAGTTCGACGGCCTCGGGCGGAAGCGGCGGCTTGGACATGGGGGCTCCTCGATGGCGTGCGGGACCGGCTCGGTGCCGGGGGCCCAGGCCCCCGGCACCGTCGGCGGGTGTCCGGAACACGACGACGTATGCGTCCGGCACGGACCGTGGTCGTCGGGTCTTCGCGCCTGCATCCTCGCCCCCTCCGGCGGCCCCCGCCACTCGGCGGCGCTTCCGGCGCCGGACGCGGGCGGCCCCGCGGGGCCGCTCCCGGCGGACCGGGCCGTCAGGGCTTCAGGGCCACCGCGCCGAACTGCGGGACCACGGCCTGGGAGACGGTGCCGGGATGCCACCGCGTGCAGGAGACGAGTCCCGGCTCCAGGAGCTCCAGACCGTCGAAGAAGGCGGCGACCTCCGCCCGGGTGCGGGCGGTGATCGGCGGCGTGGCGTTCTCGTTCCAGAACTTCATCGCCCCGACGTTGCCCTCGCCGCCGAGGTCGGTGTCGGTGGTGGGGTGCGTGAGGACCAGGTAGCTGCCGGACGGGACCGCCGACAGGACCTTGCGCACGATGTCCCGGGCCCGGTCGGTGTCGAGGACGAAGTTGAGGATGCCCAGCATCATCACCGCGACGGGCCGGTCGAGGTCCAGGGTCGCCGAAGCGCGCTCGACGATCGTCCCGGGGTGGTGCACGTCGGCGTCTATGTAGTCGGTGGCGCCCTCGGGCGTACTGGTCAGCAGGGTCCGCGCGTGGGCGAGCACGATCGGGTCGTTGTCGACGTACACGATGCGCGACTCGGGCGCGGACCGCTGGGCTATCTCGTGCGTGTTGTCCAGCGTCGGCAGACCGGTGCCGATGTCCAGGAACTGCCGCACCCCGCGGTCCTCGACCAGATGGCGCACCGCGCGTCCGAGGAACTCCCGGTCCGCGCGGGCCACGTCGCGGATCACGGGGAACATCCCGGCGACCTGGTCGCCGACGGCCTGGTCGACCTCGTAGTTGTCCTTCCCGCCGATCCAGTAGTTCCAGACCCGGGCGTTGTGCGCCACCCCGGTGTTGAGCCTCCCGGAACCGCTGGACGGGGCCTGGTTCTCACTCATGTCGTTCCTCTCCCGGACCCGGGCACGCCACACGTGTCCCCGGGCGCCTGCGGCCGCCGTGGCGGCATCAACCGTCGTCGCCGCCATTGTGCCGTCTGCCGATCACGCCGTCCCACGCACCCGGCCCGCTTTTCCCCGACCGGCCTTGGGCACCGGGCGCGGGCGGCACGCCGCCGCTCCGGCGCACCGACGTTCCTGATCATTTTGAACGTTTCAAATTTCCTCTCTGCGTGACCTCTTGACGCTTGTGATGTACACGCTTACCGTCTCGGGCGGACGATGTAAAACGATTCAAGTTCCCCCACTGCGCCACCTCTGGCCCGGAGTTACTCCCCCTTGCCCGGAAGGAGCACGGCGCCTTGCCAGCACCGCGCGACATCCCCCGCCCTCCCCGCCCGTCCCGCCGTCAGGTCCTGGCCACCGCGCCGACCGGGCCGCGGCCGTCCGGACCGCGGGCGGCCCTCACCGCCTTCCGGCTCGCCGACGTCCGGCTGCTGGAGAGCCCGTTCCTCGCCAACATGCGGCGCACCTGCGCGTATCCGCTCTTCGTCGACACCGACAGGCTGCTGCACACCTTCCGGCTGAACGCCGGGCTGCCCTCCTCCGCCGAACCCTGCGGCGGCTGGGAGGCACCGGACGTCCAGCTGCGCGGCCACACCACGGGACACCTGCTCAGCGCGCCGGCCCAGGCGTACGCCGGCACCGGCGACGAGGCGTACGCCGCCAAGTCCCGTTCCCCGGTGTCCGCGCTGGCCGAGTGCCAGCGGGCGGCCCCGGCGGCCGGCCACCGCCAGGGATACCTGTCCGCGTTCCCCGAGTCCGTCTTCGACCGGCCGGAGGCGGGCGGCAAGCCGTGGGCCCCGTACTACACCCTCCACAAGATCATGGCGGGGCTGCTCGACCAGTACGAACTCGCGGGCGACCGGCAGGCGCTGACCGTACTGCTGGACATGGCCGCCTGGGCCGACGCCCGCACCGCGCCGCTCTCCCGCGAACGGATGCAGACGGTGCTGAAGGGGGGGTTCGGCGGCATGAACGACGTGCTCGCCCGGCTGTACCTGGTGACGGGCGACGCGGCGCACCTGCGGACCGCCCGGCGCTTCGACCACGAGGAGCTGTACGCCCCGCTGGCCGCGGGCCGGGACGAACTCGCAACCACCTGGGCCGCTCGCAGAACAGCACCCACCCGTACCTGCACGGCGCGGTCCGTGACTTCCGCCTGCACAACCGGGCCCTGAGCGCGGCCGAGGCGGCACGCCTGGCCACCGGCTGACCCGCCCCGCCCCCGGCGCCCGCCGGGCCCCGTCCCCGTCCCGCACCACTTCGTACACCGTTCCGTCCACGCAGGAGTTCAGCCATGTCCCACGACGACCTGTCCAGACGCCGCCTCATCGCCGCGGCCGGTGCCACGGGCACCGTGCTCGCGGCCGGTCTGCCCGCCGCCCACGCCGCCCCAGACACGGCCGCGAGCGGCGAGGACACCTTCTCGGCACGCCACTTCACCGACCCCCGACGTGACAGCAGGCCGACCGTCTACTGGTACTGGAACGGGCCCGTCACCCCCGAACTCGTGGACCGGCAACTGGCCGACCTGCGGGACAAGGGCATGTACGAGGTCGTCCTCTTCCCGTTCGACAACGCCGAGATGCAGCCGGTGTTCTTCACCGAGGAGTGGTTCGGCATCGTCGGACACGTCCTGCGCACCGCGGAACGCACCGGCATGCGGGTGTGGCTGTTCAACGACGACCACTTCCCCAGCGGCCGTGCGGGCGAGTACATCGTCAAGGGCGGCACGGTCGGCTCCCGAACCTACGAGCCGCGGCCCGACCTGCGCCTGAAGGCGCTGTGGCGCTCGACCACCGTCGTCGAGGGCCCCGCCACCGCCGACCTGCGCCGCAGCAGCGCGGTGGGCGTGACGGCCGGACAGCTGGTCGCCGACGCGGCGGTGCTCGACGGCGCGGCCGTGCTGCGCGGCGGCGACGGCTGGACCGACTGCACGGTCACCGGCAGCGCCAAGGCCGAGCACACCGCGGCGGGTCTCGTCGTGCGGGCCTCCTCCGACGGCCTCGACGGGTACGCCGTCACCTTCGACCAGAGCGGGGTCGTCACCGTCCTGCGCCTGGCGCGCGGTGCGGACCCCGTCGAACTGCTGCGCAGCACCCGCACCGACGGATTCAACAAGACCAGGTTCCACACGGTGGCCGTCACCGTCCGCGGGGCCACGCTGTCCGTCACCCTCGACGGCAAGGACAAGGGCACCGTCACCGACGACCGGTACGCGACCGGCGGAGCGGGCGTACGGGCCGTGGCCGACCAGCGTTCGCTCTGGGACAGCCTCGCCGTCACGGCGGCCGACGGCACCCCGCTGTACACCACGGCGTTCGACGACCCGGCCGCCGCGGGCGACTTCCCCGGGCGCGACCGCCTCGCCGCGGGCGCCACCCCCGTCGCCGCCGCGGCCCGTCCGGCGGGCTCCGCCGACGCCACCGAGGTCGTCGATCTCACCGGCCGGCTGAGCGGCGGGCACACCTGGCAGGTCCCGGCGGGCCGCTGGCAGATCGACCTGTTCGGCGGATCCCCGCTCGTCGACGACAGCCAGGGCTACAGCCGCAGCTACGTCGACCTGCTCGACGACGAGCCTGTCGAGCTGTTCCTCGACATGGTCCCCGGCGAGTACCACCGCCGCTTCCGCCGCTGGTTCGGCACGGTGATCCCCGGCTTCTGGGACGACGAGCCCTTCTTCGCCTCCGCCGAGGCGCACTTCAAGCGCCTGCCCTGGTCGCCCGCGCTCGACGGGGCACTGCGCGCGGTGGGCGTCGAGCCCGGCGTCGCCTACGCCTCGGCCTTCGACGACCTGGGACGCGACGGCCGGATCGCCCGCGGTCGCTACTGGCAGGCCGTCTCCAACCGCTTCGCCCAGGCCTTCCGGAAGCAGGCCCGCTGGTACGAGCGGCGCGACGTCGCCCTGATCACCAACCCGCTCTACGACGAGACGTCCCCGGCCAAGCGCATCCCGTCCACCGGCGACCTGCACAAGGTCAACCAGTGGGCGCACGTGCCCGGCGGCGACATCATCACCGCCGAGTACGCGGCCGGCGAGCAGACCATGATCCCCCGCAACCCCGTGTCCGTGGCGCACCAGATGGGCCGCGAGCGGGCCCTGCTGGAGATGTTCGGAAACATGGGCTGGCAGGTCACGCCCGCCTTCGTGCACACCACCGTCGGCGCGCAGGCCGCCAGGGGCGTCAACCTGACGGTCCTGCACGCCCTGTGGACCGACGAGACCCGTGTCTACTTCCCGCCGCCGTTCGGGCCGCGCGCCCCCTGGTGGTGGGCCATGCGGCCGCTCGCCGAGTGGATCGGCCGGGTCATGGAGGCCGGGCGGGGCACGTCAGGGGCCCGTACCGCGGTCCTGCAGCCGCAGCGCGCCGCCGAGCAGTGGACCGGCACCGCCCGGCAGGGCGAGGTCGACGGCGCGCTCGCCGACGCCGCCTACGCGCTGGAGCGCGCCCAGGTCGATTTCGACCTCGTCCACGAGGGCGCCCTCGGCGGCGACCCCGAGCTGCTGGCCCGCGCCGCCGTCCGCGGCGGCCGGCTGGGGGTGGGCGCGGCCCGCTACGACCTGGTGGTCGTCCCCGTGACACCCGCCCTGGACGTGGCCGCCGTGCGCACCCTCGCGGAGTTCGCGCGTGCCGGCGGCACCGTCGTGGCCGTCGGCGCCCTCCCGGCGGAGGAGGCGGACCACCGGGACCGCTCCCTCGCGCGCGCCCTGACGGACCTGTTCGGCGAGCGGGTGCCGGGCCGCCGGCCCGTCGGCCGGGGGCACGCCGTGCGCGTCGCCGACCCGGCGGGGCTGCGCGGGGCGGCCCACGAGGCCGGGGTGGCCGCCGCCGTGCTGGAGCCGCCCCAGGACGCGGTACGGGTCCTGCGCGTCCACCGCGGCGAGGACACCGCCTTCCTCGTCAACAACGAGGGCGGCGAGCGCGTCGGGACCACGGTGACCCTCCCGGCCACCGGCGTCCCCGAGCTCTGGGACCCCGCCACGGGCGCCACCGGCACGGCTCCCGTGCACCGCGGCGACAGGAACGGCGTCCGGCTGCCCCTGGTCCTGGAGCCGTACCAGACCCGGATCGTCGTCGTGCGCCACGACGGCCGGGCCGTCCCGCACCTCACGTCCTCGCCGCTGCCCGTCGTGGGCGCGGTCGAGCGGCGCGGCCGGTACCTGCGGGCGACGGTGGAGGCCGCCGCGCCCGGCAGCCACCGGTTCACCGGCACCGACGGCACCCACACCTACCGCGGCACCGTCCGCACCGGCGACCCGCTCGAACCCCTCACCGTGACCGGCGACTGGACCCTCACCCTGGACCGCGACGGGGCCATCCCGGTCACCGGGCCCCTGGGCAGCTGGACCGACCACGACCGGCTCTTCTCCGGCAGCGGCACCTACACCACCGACATCGACGTCGAGCGCGCCCTGCTGGAGGGACGCCGTGTGTTCCTCGACCTGGAGGACGTCCGCGAGGTGGCCGCCGTGACCGTCAACGGCACCGAGCTGCCGCCGCTGCTGTGGGCGCCGTGGACCGTCGACATCACCCGACTGGTCGGGGCGGGCCGCAACTCCCTCGCCGTCCGCGTCGCCAACACGCTCTCCAACGAGCGCAACAAACCGCTGCCGTCCGGACTGCTCGGGCCGGTGACCCTGCGCTTCCGCCGGCATCTCACCGTCGACCTCGCACGCGACTGACCCCGGCCCCGTCGACCTCGCGCACGACCGGCCCCGGCCCCGTCGACCTCGCGCGTGACCGGCCCGGAACCCCTTCCGCTTCCGCCCGCCCGCACTCCCTGGAGCACCCATGACCGCATACCGTCCGCGTTCCCGCGGCGGACACCGGCGGCCCGTACCCGTCCTCCTCGCCGGACTGACCGCGCTCGCCACCGTGCTGGCCGGCGCGGTCACCGCCGGCGCCACCACCGCCACCATCACCCCCGACCGGCTGCGCACCCAGCACCTGACCGAGGCCCTCGGCATCGACGACACCACGCCCGACCTCAGCTGGGAGACCGCGGCCCGCACCGCGAACACCCGTCAGAGCGCCTACCGCGTCCAGGCCGCCAGTTCGCCGGACCTGCTGCGGCGCGGCCGGCCCGACCTGTGGGACTCGGGCAGGGTCCGCTCGACGGTGCCGCGGACCACGTACGCGGGAAAGGAGCGGGGCTCCCGCGACCGCGTGTACTGGCGGGTGATGCTCTGGTCCTCGCACGGCCCGCGCGACTCGGGCTGGAGCGACACCGCCGTCTTCGAGACCGGCCTGACCCGGCAGTCGGACTGGGACGCCGACTGGATCACCCACCCCGACTGGCGGCTGAGCGAGCGCGAGATCGAGCCCGTCGTGGTCGAGGTCCCGCGCACGACGGCCCGTCACGTACGGCTGGACGTCACGAAGCTCGGGCTGCCCCTGGAGGAGGACTTCCCCGGTCGCACCCGGCGCGTCCAGCTCGGCGAGATCGACGTCCGCGACTCCGCCACCTCCACCGGAGGACTCGCCCGCGGCGCCGCGGTGACGGCCTCCGAGACCAACACCCTGCGCAAGACCTGGGAACCGGCCCTGGCCGTCGACGGCCTGCCCAACAGCGCCCTGCAGACCGCCGCCGGGTACGCGAGCGCCGCCCACACCGGCGCCGACGTCTCGGACACCCCCGTCGTCCTCACCCTCGACCTGAAGACGGCGAAGACCTTCGACCAGGTGGCGCTGTACCCGCGCGCCGACGTCCTCACCGCGGACGGCCGCGTCCCGAACTTCCCGGTGGACTACGGCGTGTCGAGCGCCGACGACGCCACCGGCCCGTTCACCGCGCTCGCCCGCGTCGACGGGCAGCAGGCCCCCGAGCCGTACCTGCCGGCCGGACTGCCCCTGCTCGCGAACGACTTCAAGCTCCCCGGGAAGGTGCGCGGCGCCCGCCTCCACATCGCGGGACTGGGCATCTACGACGCCACCCTCAACGGCGAACCGGTGGGCGACGCCGTCCTGGAACCCGCCAACACCGACTACGCGGAACGCGTCCAGTACGCCACCTACGACGTCACCGACCGCCTGCGCGCCGGCGCCAACACCCTCGGTGTCGCCCTCGGCAACGGCATGTCCAACGTCGTCAGCACCGCCGACCGCTACCGCAAGCTGTACGGCAACCTGAGCGACCCCAAGCTGATCGCCCGGCTCGACGTGACCCTGGCCGACGGCGGCGTCCGTACCGTCACGAGCGGCGACGGCTGGCGCACCGCCCTCGGACCCACCACGTCCTCCAACTGGTACGGCGGCGAGGACTACGACGCCCGCCGCGAGATCGCCCGCTGGGACGAGCCGGGCGGCGACCGCCGCGCCTGGGACCGGGCCGTCGCGGTGGCCGGCCCCGGCACCGCGGAGAAGCCGGCCGAACTCAGCGCCCGCGAGACCGAACCCATCAGGGTCGTCGAGACGCTCCGGGGCGAGGAGGTCGAAGGGGCCGCGGACAGCCGGGTGTTCGACCTGGGCCGCAACATCGCCGGCTGGCCGGAGATCACCGTCAGCGCGCCCGCGGGCACACCCGTCCGCGTCTACCCCGCCGAGAGCCTCAAGGACGGCCGCGCCTTCCAGTCCATCAGCAACGTCGGCGCACCCCTGTGGGACAGCTACACCACCCGCGGCACCCGCACCGAGACCTGGCACCCCCGCTTCAGCTACCACGGCTTCCGCTACCTGGAACTCAGGGGCGTGCCCGAGGGCGCGAAGGTGACCGTACGCGGCAAGGTGCTGCGCACCGACAACACCTCGGCCGGTGACTTCAGGAGCTCCGACCCGCTCGTCAACGACATCCACGGGCTGATCAGGCGGGCCGTCGAGGGCAACATGATGAGCGTCCTCACCGACTGCCCCAGCCGGGAGAAGCTGGGCTGGCTGGAGCAGAACCAGCTCGTGTTCCCGGCGCTCGCGGGCAACTACGACATGCGGTCCTACCTGCGCAAGATCGTGCGCGACATGGCCGACGCGCAGACCGCGGACGGGCTGGTCCCCAGCACCGTGCCCGAGTACACCAGCCTGCCCGGCGCCTACCGCAACGACTCCAACTGGGGCGGCGCGTTCGTCCTCGTCCCCTGGCAGCTGTACACGACCTACGGGGACCGGGACACGATGGCCGCGTACTACCCGCGCATGCGGCAGTACGCGGACTTCCTCGAACGGCAGGTCTCCGGCGGCATCCTCGACTACGGGCTCGGCGACTGGTTCACCCCGGACCGCACCTTCCCGCGGGCCGTCGCGGGCACCTACGGCTACTGGCGCGTCCTCGACGCCCTGAGCAGGACCGCCGCCGTCCTCGGGGACCGGGACGCGGCAGACACCTACCGTGCGAAGGCCGACGCGAGCGCGAAGGCACTGGCCGCGAAGTACTACGACCCCACCGCCGGCACCTTCGGTGGTGGAGGCCAGGGCGCCGAGGCCCTCGCCCTCGACATGGGCGCGTACCCGGCGGGGGAGAAGGACCGGCTGCTGGGCCACTTCACCACCGCCGTCGAGAACGCCGGGTACCATCTGACGCTCGGTGAGATCTCGCTGCCGGCCGCCTTCCGCGTCCTGTCCGCCAACGGCCGCGACGACATCGTCCACGCGATCGCCACCCGGACGACCAGCCCCAGCTACGGCTACCAGGTGCGCGCCGGCAACACCACGCTCGGCGAGTCCTGGGACGGCGGTCCCGGCCAGTCGCAGAACCACTTCATGCTCGGCGCTATCGACTCCTGGTTCACCACCCGGGTCGCGGGCATCGGGCAGACCGCCGACTCGGTCGGCTACGCCGAACTGCTCGTCGACCCCGCCGTCGAGGGCGACATGACCTCGGCGTCCGGCTCGTACCGCACCCCGTACGGGGTCGCACGGACCGGGTGGAGGCGGGACGGCGGCCGGTTCCGCCTCACCGTGGACGTGCCCGCGGGCAGCACGGCCGAGGTGCACGTGCCCCTGTTCGGCGGGAGGGCCGCGGCGCCCGCCGGGGCGCGCCCGGTACGCACCGGCGGGGACGAGGCGGTGTACGAGGTCGGCTCGGGCCGGTGGAGCTTCCGCTCGACCGCCTCCTAGTCCTCCCTGGCCCGGGCACCGTCCCCGGGACCGCGGCGGACGCGCCCCCCGGCCACCGGGGCGCGCGTCCGCCGCGGCGCGCCTTCGCCACGGCGCCGCCCGGGTCAGGCGGCGGACACCGGGTACGTCGGATACTCGACGCCCGTCACGTGCCGGACGACCCGGACGACCTGGCAGGAGTAGCCGAACTCGTTGCCGTACCAGAGGTAGAGGATCGCGTTGTCACCGTCGACCTCGGCGGCCCCGGCGTCGACGATCGAGGCGTGGCGCGAACCGATGAAGTCGCTGGAGACCGCGTCGGGCGCGGTGGTGAAGTCGATCTGCCGCTTCAGCGGGGACGTCAGCGACACCTCGCGCAGGTGGTCCAGGACCTCCTCGCGGGTGGTCTCGCGCCCGAGCCGCAGGCTGAGGATCGCGATCGACACGTCCGGCACCGGCACCCGGATCGAGCTGCCGGTGACGGGCGCGCCGAGGCCGGGCAGCGCCTTGGCCACGGCGGAGGCCGCGCCCGTCTCGGTGATCACCATGTTGAGCGGCGCCGAGCGGCCGCGACGGTCGGCCCTGTGATAGTTGTCCAGCAGGTTCTGGTCGTTGGTGAACGAGTGGACGGTCTCCACGTGCCCGCGCAGGACGCCGTACTCGTCCGCCATCGCCTTCAGCGCCGGGACGATCGCGTTCGTGGTGCAGGACGCGCAGGAGAGGATCCGCTCGTCCGGCTCGACCGTGTCGTGGGTGACGCCGTGCACGATGTTGGGCACGTCGCCCTTGCCCGGAGCGGTGAGCACGACCTCAGGGAGCGCAGGAAGCGAGCCGGTGTCTCCCCGGGGTGCTCCGGTCCGCCGGGCGACCGGGCCCCGAGGTCGGCGTGGAGCTGACCGCCCGGGAACCGCGGACGCAGTGCGTGCAGCCACTTCAGCGCGACCGCGGTCTTGCCGACTCCGCCCAGGCCGCTCACCACGGCCAGGGCCGGTCGCCCCTCCCTGACGGCGCGGGCGCTGTGCCGCCGCAGCACTGTCGGTTCCGCGGACCGGCCGATCACCCGTACGGGCGGCGGGGGAAGCTGCCACGGCGTCCGTCCTGCGGACTCTCCCCCCGGACCGATGTGGACGCCTCCGTGGACCACTCCCACCTGGACGACGTCGCCCCGCACGACACCGTGCAACTCGTTCCGGGACGGACGACCCTCCGTCGGCGCAGGCCCCCTTTGCCCCCGGTCGTGAGTACGAGCGCCGATTCCCGAACGCATTTTTCCGCACGGTGCGTTTTTCCGTACAGATGATCGATATCCGCGAATCCGGCCGGTCCCGCCCACCGTCCTGGACACCGGGGCTCTCCGCAAGGGCACCCCCGGCACCGCGAACCGGGTACACCTGGGCGACGCCGGGCCCTGGCGCCGGAAACGGCCTATTCCCCGACGCGCCGCTGCTCCTGCTCGTTCCAGGCGCGGGTGTCCCGCGGCGGGACGTACGGCTCCTCGGTCTCCGGCAGACCGCCTGCGATGGCGCGCTGGCGGGCCAGCTCGGAGTCGAACTCCAGGCCCAGCAGGATCGCGATGTTGCTGATCCACAGCCAGATCAGGAAGATGATGACACCGGCGAGGGTGCCGTAGGTCTTGTTGTACGAGCCGAAGTTCGCCACGTAGAACGCGAACCCGGCCGAGGCGACCAGCCAGATCAGCAGGGCCAGCACACTGCCGGGCGTGACCCACTTGAAGCCGCGGCCCTTCACGTTCGGTGTCGCCCAGTAGAGCAGGGCGATCATGATCGTGACCAGGACGACCAGCACCGGCCACTTCGCGATCGACCACACCGTCAGCGCCGAGTCGCCGATCCCCAGCGCCCCGCCGACCTGCCGGGCCAGACCGCCGGTGAACACCACGATCAGCGAGCTGACGACCGCCAGGACGAGAAGGACGACGGTCACGCCGATGCGGATGGGCAGCACCTTCCAGACGGGGCGCCCCTCGGGTATGTCGTAGACGGCGTTGGCGGAGCGGATGAAGGCCGCCACGTAGCCGGACGCCGACCACAGGGCGAGGACGATACTGACCACGGCCATGATCGAGCCGATACCGCCCCGGCCCTGCAACTGCGTCACCGCGTCGCTGATGATGTCCCGGGCGGAACCGGGCGTCAGCTTCTTGAGGTTGTCCAGGACCTCCTGGGTCGCGGACTTCCCGGCGATGCCCAGGAGGGACACCAGGAGCAGCAGTGCCGGGAACAGCGAAAGGACCCCGTAGTACGTGAGAGCCGCGGCCCTGTCGGCGAGTTCGTCGTCCTTGAACTCCTTGACCGTGCCTTTCAGCACGGCCAGCCATGACCGCTTCGGCAGCTGGGCGGGCGTGTCCGGTGCCCGCTCCTCGATCTGCTCTGCCGGGCCCGGAGTCTGCTGCTGCCCGGACCCCGACGCCGCGGCGTCGCCCTGATCGGATTTCGATGTCCTTGCCATGGCGGTCGGGTATCCCGAGGTGTCCCGACCATGCCAGGCCGGTTTTCCCGGCCGGGGCGCCCGGGGAGTTGTAGGCGGGCGCCGATCGGGTACTCGCGGCGGGGACAAGATCCACGGGGTGGGAGCACATGCCCCGTGGCCACTCGGTAGAGAGGAGCAACTCCGATGAGCACGGTCAAGGAAGCGGTCGAGGTCGACGTCCCCGTCAGTGTCGCCTACAACCAGTGGACCCAGTTCGAGGAGTTCCCGAACTTCATGGAGGGGGTCGAGGAGATCAGGCAGGTCGACGACCGCCACAACCACTGGACCACCAAGATCGCCGGGGTGAAGCGGGAGTTCGACACCGAGATCGTCGACCAGCTCCCCGACGAGCGGATCACCTGGCGCACCACCGGCGGCGACACCCGGCAGAAGGGCACGGTCAGCTTCCAGCGCCTGGACGAGTCGCACACGCGCGTCCAGCTCGTGATGGACGTCGAGCCGACCGGTATGGCCGAGAAGGCGGCCGACCTGACCGGCACGATCGACCGCCGGGTCAAGGGCGACATGCGGCGCTTCAAGGAGTACATCGAGCAGCAGGGCGGCGCGTCCGGCGCGTGGCGCGGCCGCATCACGCCCGGCTGACCGGGCCGTACCCCGTCCGCGCGAGGCATGCCCTGGCCACCGGGCCGCCTCGGAGGCCGGCACCCTCGCGGAGCGCCACGCCGCCTTCGCGGAGGAGCCCGGCGGACGCGCCCGGCCGGGGAACCCGCACGGCCGTGGAGTCCCCCGGCCGAGGAACCCGTACGGCCGGGGAATCCGCACGGCCGGTGCGGCAGGGAGGTTCCGGGAGGATGAAGCGGTGTTCGAGGGTTTCGTGTCCGAGACGGTCCGGCTCCGGGAGTCGTCCGTATTCGTCCGCCACGGCGGTGAGGGCCCGCCGGTCGTGCTGCTGCACGGCCACCCCAGGACCTCCGCCACCTGGCACCGTGTCGCTCCCCGGCTCGTCGCGGAGGGCTTCACCGTGGTCTGCCCCGATCTGCGGGGATACGGCCGCTCCCGCGGTCCGGCGCCGGCCGCCGACCACACGGCCCACTCCAAGCGGGTGGTGGCGCGGGACGTGGTGGAGACGATGAGCGCCCTCGGCCACGACCGGTTCATGCTCGCCGGGCACGACCGCGGGGGCGCTGTCGCGCTGCGTCTGGTCCTCGACCACCCCGGGCGGGTGCCGCGCGTGGCGCTGATCGACTGCCTGCCGATCAGCGAGCACCTGTCCCGCATCACCGCGACGTTCGCCACCCAGTGGTGGCACTGGTTCTTCTTCGCCCAGCCGGACGTTCCGGAGCGGGTCATCAACGCCGATCCGGACAGCTGGTACCGGGGCGACCCGCACGTCATGGGGCAGGAGAACCACGACGAGTGGCGCGAGGCCGTGCGGAACCCCGACGTCGTGCGGGCGATGCTGGAGGACTACCGGGCGGGCCTGACCGTCGACAGGCGCCACGAGGAGGCCGACCGGGCCGCCGGGAGGCGGATCGAGTGCCCCGCGCTGGTGCTGTGGTCGCTCCGGGACGACCTGGAGGACCTCTACGGCGACCCGCTGAGGATCTGGGCCGACTGGGCGCCCGGCGTACGGGGCCATGGCGTGGACTCCGGCCACCATGTGGCGGAAGAGGCCCCGGAGGAGCTGGCGGCGTCCCTGTCCGACTTCTTCCACGGCTGACCGGCCGGTTCGACGGCCGGCCGGAACAGCCTGCGGCCCCATCGGGGCCGCGTCCCGGCCGGTCCGCTCAGACGTCCACGTAACAGCGGACGACCGTACCGTCGGGTCCCGTGTGGATGCGTACCAGATCGGTGAGGAAGTTCACCAGCAGCAGTCCCCGGCCGCCCAGTTGCGCGGGCGGGGAGGGCCGCCGCCCGGCGAGCGGATCCTTCAGGTATCCCCGGTCGCGGACCTCGCACACCACCTGGCCGCCTTCGCCCCACACCCGTACCGTGCCCGAACCGCCGCCGTGCACGACGCTGTTGGTGGTCAGCTCGGCCGCGACCAGGGCCAGGTCCTCCAGCCGCAGCCCGCTCAGACCGAGCCGCTCGGCCCGCTCGACCACGAAGTACCGGGCCGTGGGCAGCTCGTCCGCGCCGAAGACGTAACCCTCCGCCGCCTCCATGATCTCCAAGGGCTCGTTGTACCGCTCGACCACCAGCTCGGGCGCGTAGGACGGGCTGCGCTGCTGCCGGCCGCCGGAGATCACGACGGGATGTGTCGCGTACGCGTCGGTCAGCGTCTGCTCGTCGAGTCCCTCGGCGTCGTACGGACACAGGATCGTCACGTCCCGGCCCTCGAACGCCGAATTGATCAGAGCCTCGTGCTGGGCACAGGCCGGGTACTCCACACCGGTCCGGTCGGGCCAGATCGGCTCGCCGATGATCCGTACCCGCTTCTCCGGATGGGCGTCGGCGAACCCCCGCAGCACCCTGGGGATGATCCGCCCGGGGTTGCGTCCCGCCTGTGTCATGTCGATGAGGCGCACCTCCGCCGCGGCCGCGCCGAGGGCCTTCCGGAGGACGCCGAGCTTCGGGCCGGGCACGGCGACCGCCACCGGTTCACCGGCTTCCAGACCCTCGCGGACGAACGGCACCGTGCCGTCGACGTACTCCTCCTCGCCCCGGTAGAACAGCGCCGGGTGGACGAAGGACTCCGTGGCCGGGGCGGTCATCGGGACACCACCTCGACGCTCCGCAGGTCGGGCCAGAACATGTCCAGCACACGTCCCAGGGAGGCAGGAGGCTGTTCGAGCATGATGCGACGTCCTTCGGGAAGACCTTGGGCCGCCACCGCGAGGGCGGACGCGCCGGCGACGTCGACGAAGGTGACCGCTGAGAGTTCCAAGTGGCACACCTCCGCATCCTGCTGGGCCAGACAGCCCAGCGCCCGTTCCCAGGCGGGTCGTGTGCTCAGGCTGATCTCGCCCGCGGCCTGCCAGCCCGTACGGTCCGCCAAGGGGCGCACCTGAAGGGTGCCCGCAGACCGTGCCGACCACACGTCCGGAGGTTCGGCCTCCCCCGCACTGCCCACGCTGACCACCCCTGGAGTGTCGCCGGTTCGGGCCCATTATTGCCCCTCCGGGAACTTCGCGGGGACACGGGGGCGCGGAACACGGCCGGCGGCCGGGCCCGGGAGTTCGTGTCCGGCCGCCGTGCTCCCCGCGGCGCGGGTCGGATCAGCCCTGGTAGGGCTGCTGCTGGGGCTGTCCCTGCCCCTGTGCCGGGCCGTGCGCCGCCTGCACCTGCAGCTGCTCCGCCTGTTCCTTCGTGATCTTCTGCTGCGCGCCGCAGAACGTGCACTGCGTCGTGTGCTTCGTCGAGACCGGGAACAGCGGGACGAAGAAGAGGGTGAACTTCGTGACGCGCTTGCTGAGCGTGTGGGCTGCGGGGTTGCCGCACTGTCCGCACAGCAGGGTCAGTATCGCGAGTTGGTGGAGGTAGCCCTTGGTGCCGAAGATGATCATGCGCTCGGTTCCTTTCGGGGCGGACGGGGTCCGCCGACGGGTGCCGGTGGGCGGGGGAGTGCGCCCGCACGTCACAGTCTCGTGCACGGCGGTCCGCCGGGTGTGAGGTACCCGTGTACCCACTGCCGGTCGTTTCCGTCAGGCGGCCTCGCCGCTGCCCGAACGGCACCGGGAGGCCGGGTGATCCGGCCCGGGCGGGCCGGATCACCCGGTCGTCGAGCGGATCAGATGCCGATGGAGGCCATCTCGATCGCCGAGCGGTAGTTCGCCGCCGCGGTCACCACGCAGGCCCGGTACGTGCGGTTGTCCTTCACCGCGAGGAAGTAGTCCTTGAGGTTCTTCCAGTAGTTGAGCAGGTAACCGACGCCCGGGACGAAGCCGGCCGGCCGGGGCACCAGGGCGAATGCCTCGGAACAGCGGAGGATCTCCCCGGTCGCGGTGGAGAGGACGTCGGCGACCTCGGGGTTCATGTTCCAGCCGGCGGCCAGGTCGGCGTTCCAGATGGCGGCGGCCACCTCCCGCAGGTGTGCCTCCTCCTCGGGGGTGAAGCTGCTCGGGCCGAACGCCGGTGCGGCGGCGGCCGAGGACGCCGGAGCCGCGGCCGGTCCGGTGGCCGCCGTGGCCGCCGTGCCGCAGACGCCGAGGAAGAGCGCGGCTGCCGTGACTGCCGCCGCGTACGTGACCCGTCTGTCACCCATGGTGATCGATCCCCTCTGTGGACGTGAACGAGGACGTGGACGTGAACGTGGACGTGAGCATGGACGTGGACGTGAGCATGGACGTGCCCGGGGCCGCTGCCCCGGGGCGGATCGACGCTGTCATGTGCCGCACAAAGCGGTCAACGGCGGCAACCTGCCAGTCGCGGCCGGCGGGCGGTGCTTGACGCCGCCGCGCACGAGTGACCTTCAGCCGCGCCGGGACGTGGACGTGAGGGGCAGCAGGGGGCGGGCCGGGTGGCCGGGGAGGGTGTGCGGAACGCGTTCCAGGACGCCGCCCGCGAACACGTCGTACAGCGGCAGGGTCTCCAGGTGGACGTATCCGATGTGGCAGTCGCACAGTTCCCTGGGGCAGGTGCGGGGGCCGAGCGCGGCGCGGTAGGAGCCGTCGTAGAGGTTGCCCAGCGGGGCGGGGACGAAGTGGCAGCGGCGGACCGTGCCCTCCCCGTCGACCGACAGGACCGACTCGCCGGTGCGGCACGGCATCCCGGCCGAGCGGTGCGGATGCCGGCTGAACGGGAAGAGCGGGTCGAGCCCGGTCCACCCGGCCGCCTGTTCGTCCGTGTAGGTGTGTCCCTCGGCGGCGTTCACCCACAGGTAGACATGGTCCGGCAGTTCGGCGCGCAGCCGCCGCGCGTGCTCCAGGTGCTCCGGTACGCCGACGATCCCGACGCTGAAGCGGACGCCGAGACCCGACAGGGCGTGCGTCTTCGCCAGGAAGCGCTCGTACGGCGTCTGCCCGGGGTGGTAGGTGCACCACAGGGCGACGGTGTCGAGGTCCGCGTCCTCCAGCCAGTCGGTGCGGCAGCTCAGGTTGGTCTGGACGGCGACCCGCCGTATGTGCGGCCGGTGCGAGAGCTCCACCAGGGCGCGCCGGTACCAGGAGCGCACCAGCCCCTCTCCCCAGGGGGTGAAGAGCACCGAGAGGCGGTCGTCCCGCTGCTCGTGCGCCCAGGCGGTGAACCGCTCCAGAGCCGTGCGGTCGGCGCGCAGCTGCGCCGTGCTGTCCCGTCGCTTCGCGAACGGGCAGTAGGGGCAGTCGTAGTCGCAGGAGGCGAGCGGGCCGCGGTACAGCAGTGTCAGGTCCACCGGCCCTCACTTCGTCTCGTAGGCGGCCATGGCGTCGCGCACGGCCGGCGAGAAGAACTCGGGACCGATCGCGTCCGAGTGGGCGAGCCCTTCGGCGGAGAGGCGGAGCAGCCCGGGCCCGGTGTCGTCGAGCCAGCCGCGCGCGGTGAGGGTGCCGAGCTCCGCGGGGAAGTCCTCGTACGGGTCCGTGCCGAACCGAGCCCGGTAGTCGGCGGCGGGCAGGCCCTTCGCCTGGAGCACCGACTGCAGCAGGTGCCGGCGCCGTGCCTCGTCCTCGTCGACCCACCTCCCGTGCAGGGCGCGGGAGAAGTCCGCGGTGGCGGTGTAGTCGTCGATGATGCCGCGGATCTCCCGCATCGACACGGCGTAGTCGAAGGAGTAGTGCAGCCGGGAGGTGTACGAGCGCGCGCCGCAGCCCAGGCCGATCATGCCGTCGGTCTGGCACGCGTAGTCGTCCGGTCCCTGCGGCGGCGCGTCCGTCCGCCGGAACATGCGCATCGACACCTGCTCGTAGCCCTGGGCGAGGAGGTGGTCGCGGCCCTCCCGGTAGCGGCGCAGCCGCCGCTCGTCCCACTCCCGGTCGGCCGCGCGCGGATCGGCGTGGCGGCCGAGTCCGGTGAGGGGGCGTATGTAGAGGGGGTAGAGGTAGATCTCCTCGGGGCGCCAGGCCAGGGCCGCGTCGAGGGAGTACCGCCAACTGGCCGCCGTCTGCCCGTCGATGCCGTAGATCAGGTCGATGTTCAGGACCGGGATCGCGGCCTCGCGGACCCGCGCCAGTGCCGCCTCGACGTCGTCCCTGCGCTGCGGGCGTACGGCGGCACGGGACTCCTCCTCGACGAAGCTCTGCACGCCGAGGCTGAGGCGCGTGGTGCCCCGCCCGGCCAGCACGGCCAGCCGGTCGGCCGTGGCCGTGGACGGCGACGCCTCCACGGACAGCGGGACGGTCCGCAGGTCCACGCCCGTCTCCCGCTCGGCGATGTCGCACAGCCGCTCCAGCTCGGCGGCCTCCAGGAAGGTGGGGGTGCCGCCGCCGAACGCGGCATTGGCGAAACGCGGCGGCTCCCCGTCGCCGAGGGCCTCGCGGACGGCGGCGGCCTGGCGCCGTACGGCGTCCAGGTAGCGGCCCGTCAGGCCGTCCGGCGCGCCGATGCGGGTGAAGAGGTTGCAGAAGCCGCAGCGGATCTCGCAGAACGGGATGTGCAGGTACAGCGAGAGCGCCTGCCGGGACTCGCCGGCCCACAGGTCCGCGAGCCGGGGCGCGGGGACGAGTGGCCGGTAGGCGGTCTTGTGCGGGTACGCGTACGTGTAGCTCTGGTAGGGGCGCGGCGGTGCGGCGGAGGCGCCCGCGGCGGTGCCGGCCGAAGTGCCCGCGGTGGGCGCGGTGGGGGTGACGGTCATGCGGGCGGCTCCAGGAAGAAGTGGCCGTAGGGCACGGTCCACACGGAATCGTGGCCCAGGCGGTGGCCGGTGTAGCCGTCGTCCCCGTAGGCGGTGCCGTGGTCGGAGCAGACGATCGCGAAGCAGCGGCGGCGCGAACTCATCGCGGCGAACAGCCGCCCGACGTGCCGGTCGACGTACTCCAGTGCCGCGGCGTGGGTGCGGCGGTCGTCCCCCGCCCCACGGGTCGCGCCGGGCAGGTGGAACCAGTTCGGCTGGTGCAGGGCGGAGGCGTTCAGGAACAGGAAGAGCCGCTGCTCCGTGGGCAGTTCGGCGACGGTCTGCTCGGCCCGTGCCACCTGTGCCTCGAAGGAGGTCGGTGAGGCCACGGAGAACTCCGGCTCCCAGTGGCTCTCCTGGAAGTAGCCGGGCAGGACGCCGCCCAGCGCGCCCTGCTTGTTGAAGAAGCCGACGCCGCCGATGCACACCGTGCGGTAGCCGCGCGCGGCGAGGGCGGACACGAGGTCCGGCGTCTCGAAGACGAACGTGCCGTCGGCGGTCGTCTCGCTGCCCGCGAACCGGGCCGCGAACAGGCGGGGGTGCGGTCCGGGGGCGGCGGGCGTGGGCAGGAAGCCGGCGAACATCGCCTGGTGGGAGGCGTAGGTGAAGTTCCCGGGGGCGTGCCGCTTCTCCCAGGTGCCGCCCGGCAGGTGGGCGGTGAGGTGGGGCAGCCGGCCCGCCGCGGCGAGCTCGGCCGCCACGTCGTACCGGAGGGTGTCCAGGGTGAGGAGCAGGAGGTCGTCCCGGCCGACCACCTCGTTCATGTCCACCTCGTTCATGTCCATCTCGTTCATGTCCGGGGCGTGGGCGGCGCCGTGCGCCACGGGCGCGCCGGCCGCGCCGGGCGGGGGAGCGGCCCGGGGCGGTACGGGGCCGGGGTCAGGCTGTGGCATGGGCTGTCCTTGGCAGGTCGTGCGGTGACGCGGATGCGCCGGAGGTGCGGGGCGGGCCGGGTGCGGCGGGCGGCGGGGCGGCGGGCGTGTCCCGGTCCGGGCGCCGGCCGCGGCTGAAGGAGCCGGCCGCGGCGATCTGCGTCGCGTACGTGTCCCGGCCCTCCGCCCCGCCTCCCGGCAGGCCGGTCAGCCGGGGGAGCAGGTCGCCGAACGCGTTGACCTCGCCGACGGCGAAGCGGCGCCAGCCGAGGGCGGGCAGCAGGTCGACACCGACACACAGCGTGCCGGGGAAGCAGGCGGCGGCCCGCTCGGCGGTTTTGACGGCCGCGGCCCACCGGTCGCCCGCCAGCGCCCGTACGGCCGCCAGGTCACCGCGTGTGCCGCCGAGATGGAGGTTGGTCAGCGGGGAGCGGCTGGTGCGGACCACGGCGTGCGTGGCCCTGCCGGCCACGACGACGATCCGCAGGTCGGCGGAGCGGCCGCCGAGCGAGGCCTTCGGCAGCCACCGTTCGACATGCAGCCCGTCGGGGGCCAGGGTGTCGACGATCGCGGCGATCTCCGCCTCCCGTGTGTAGCGGCGCACCCGCAGCGAGTTGTGGAGACGGCCGTCCTCGGTGCGCTCCACCGACGTCGTCGCGCGGATCCGGTCCGCGCCGCCGGTCTCGACGGCCAGGACACCCGAGGCGGACGAACCGTGGGCGAGTTTGACGAAGACGCGCCGCATGCCGGCCGCCGCCATGACCTCCCGCACGTCCGCCCACCCCCGGACCGGTGTGCGGGTGCCGGACGTGGGGGACGGCGGCACCGGCACGTCCGCGCGCGCGAGCCGTGCGTGGCACAGCCGCTTGTCGAACATCACGGCCAGGTCGGCCGGGTCGTCGAGCCGCCGCCCGCCGCGCAGCGACGCCACGGCCTCCAGGAACCGCGCGTACCAGCGCGCGGAACCCTCCACCCGTGTCGGCTCGTCCACACCGCGCAGCAGGGCGTCCACGGCCGGGTCCTCACCGGGGGAGTCGAGACGGACCAGCTCGTCGTCGGCGAAGTCGTGTCCGCCGTCGCGCAGTACGTCGAGCCACTCGACGACCCGGGGCGTGCCGTGGCCGGCGGCCTCGGCGGCCGCCGTGAACAGGCTCACCCTGCGGTTGTCCCCGTTGGCGACGACCACCCACTTCGGCGGTGCGTCCGCCGGTCCGGTACGGCGCATGCCCCTGCCCTCCCTGGTCCGGTCCGCGCGGCGCGCTACTCGCCCACCGCGACGAACCGCCAGACCTCGCCGTCGCCGTCCTCGTCGTCCTCGGCGTCGTCCCGGTCCGTGTCGACCTCCACACCGGCGGGCTCCAGCGTCTCCAGCAGCCGGGTGCGCAGGGCCTCGCTGAGGTAGTTGTGGTGCAGGTCGAGCTTCCTGAGGTGGGTCAGCGGCTGACCGGTCAGCAGCGCCGTCGCACCGTCGTCGGTGAGCACCCCCATGGAGACGTCGAGCTCCTCCAGGCGCGCCACCACGGGGGCGGACGCGAGGGCCGCGCAGATCGCGTCCTGGATCTCGCTGTTGCGCAGGGCCAGCCGCTTGAGGGAGGGCAGCCTGGTGCCGGCGAAGAAGGGTTCGAGGTCGGCGATGCCGGCGTCGCCCCCGTACTCGGACGTGCCCAGCCACAGGTCGAGGTCGACGAGGGCGGGCAGGTCGCTGGCGGCGATGGAGCGCACCACCTCGGCGGGCATGCCGCCGGTCTCGACCCTGAGCCTGCGCAGCCGTTCGTGGCGGAACGCGGGAACGACGAGCTGGTTGCCGCCGCGGACGCCGAACTCCTCAAGGCCGGGGAAGGCGCCGAGGAGCGGAGCCATGTCGCCCTGGGTGATCCAGGAGATCTCGGCCTCCTCCATCACGATGTCGCCGACGAACAGCGCGCGCAGGGCGGGCAGCCGGTCGCGGGCCGCCACCAGCGCCCCGACCACCTCGTCCGGGGCGTTCTCGTACACATCGCTCCACGCCCCGACGATCAGGGCCCGCACCCGGGTGGTGTCGACGGCCGCCAGGAAACGGGCGAAGGCATCCTCCCACTGCTCCGGGGCGTCGTAGGAGTCCACCGCGACGCGCCAGGCCACCGACTCGGGTGACGGGAGCGAGGACGGGTCGGGCACCGGGTCGTCGACGCCCGGGAAGCCGAAGGCCGGCAGACCGTGGAATTCCTTGAGGTGGCCACCGATGGTCATGGGCGCCCGCTCCTTCGTACTGAGGCCGGTGAATCGGCGGTCGTGGGTCCTGAGCCCGGCGCGCGCCGATCGCGTCCGGACAACGGAGTTCTACCAAGCCGCACTGACAGCGCCGCGGACAGGGGGCCTCCCGCGCCCGCCGCCGGGGCGCCGGCACCGGACCGGAGCGGGCGGCCCGCACCCGTCACGGGCCGTGTGACCTGCGGACGAGCGGGATTGTCAGTGCCCGCCCCTACGGTCCTTCCCATGGCACACCGGGTGCCGCACCGGGAGGGGGCCCATGGACCGGCAAGGAGACGTCCTGATCGTGGGACCGGCCGAGGGCGCGGTGCCGGAGCACGCGGCCGGCGCCGCGTCCGAACCGGACGACGGCCGCGGCAGGCTCGCCCTGGCGCCAGGCGAAGTCACCGCCCACGCCCATGCGGTGGTCGGTCCGGGACGGCTGATCCGCGAGGATGTCAGCCGGGTGGCGGCCTGCGGACGCGGCGGTGTCACGTGTCGGCTGCGGCGTCCCGGAGGCTCAGGGCGAGGTCGTTCGTCACCGTGAAGAAGGGTTTGGTGCGGGTGAGACCGCGGGTGGGGTGGGGCAGCCGGCTCGCGGGGACGGTGTCGGTCGTCTTGCGGTCGACGATGTCGCCGCCGATGCGACCGATGGGGATGGCGACGCCGGTCGCGGTGAGGCGCAGGCGCAGATCCCACAGGTCGTGGTCGGTGGTGCGTTCGGCGAGGGCGGAATCGTAGGGGAGGGAGAAGGTGAAGTGCCCGGTTCCGGGGTCGAGCCGGGTGACGGGGAGGACGAGGTCGTGGGCTTCGCTGTGGCGTGAGACAGCGACGACGGCGGCGGTGTCGGACAGGGTGGCGGAGCCGGGTGCCAGGACCTGGGCGGTGACGACGGCGTGGTCGGGGCCGACCACGAGGGTGGTGACCTCGGCGTGGGCGGGGCGGCACCAGCTGCGCAGTGCGAGGTACCCGTCGCTGGTGGTGTAGGGCAGCCGGGAGATGACCATGTTTCCGACGACGGCGGGCAGCCGCCCGACGCTTCGGGCTTGTTCGGCCAGTCGGCAGGTCAGGCGTATTCGGTTGTTGTCCGGGGCGCCGCGGGGAACGACATAGCAGTCCCAGCGGCCTTCCGGCAGATCGTGGCCGGCGGCGTCGAGAGTGACCGTGACGTCGTTCAGGTCGGAGGCGGTGGTCCCCTCGGGAAGGGGGAGCCGGATCTTGCGTCCCTTGGGGTCGCGGCGCAGCCGGACCAGGAAGTCGAGGGGTCCCGGTGGCAGTGTCGCGGCGTCCAGGCGAACGCTGATGGACCCGTCGGCGCGGGTGCGGGCTGCGGCGACCGGGCGGAACACGGGCGTTTCCCGGGCCGCCGGAGTCTTCGCGGGCGGCTGGGTGCGCGGCGCGGGTATCGCGGAGCGCACCCGCGACCACAGCGAACCGAGATTGCCCCGGCCCCGGCCGGCGGGCAGTCGTGCGGCCTGGAGCTGGTCGATGAGCGTCTCGTAGCGGCGGGCGATCGCCGGTGGAGCGAAGACGGCGGCCCGCTCACGGGCCGCGGGCCCCAGGCGGCGGCGCAACTCGGTATCGCTCATGAGGCGTTCGAGTGCGCCGGCGTAGCCGCTGACACCGTCCTCCAGAGGTACGAGGATGCCGTTGGCGTCGTGCTGGATGATCTCGGCGGGACCGTGCGGGCAATCCGTGGCGATCACCGGGACGCCGCAGTGCATGGCCTCGACGATGGTCATGCCGAACGATTCCATGTCGGAGGAGACAGCGGCGATGGCGCCTTTGGCCCACTCGGTCTCGAGGGGGGAGACCGGGCCCATGAGGAACACGCGGTCGTACAGGCCCAGTTCGTCGATCCGGGCGCGCAGTGCCTTCTTCTCGGCGCCACGGCCGTAGATGCGTAGCGTCCACTCGGGGTGGGCGGCGGCGACCTCGGCGAAGGCGTTGATGAGACGGTCGTAACGCTTGACGGACACCAAACGGCCGGCGGCGACGATCACGTTCGAGTCGAGCGAGGAGACTTCCACGTCAGGGGTGGGCACCGCGTTGGGGATGCACAAGATGTGGGTTCCCACATCCGTCAGCGTGCTCCGGTACTGGGCCGCGTCGGCCTCGGAGACGGTCACGAAGGCGTCGAGTCCGGCGACGGCCCGGTTCTGGTGTCCACGCAGAGTGGGATTGTGGGCGTCCAGGCTCAGGTGTTCCTGGCCGATGCGCACATAGCGGGCCTGGCCGTCGCGGGCAAGGTAGCCGTTGAGGTCGGGGCGGGTGGCTATGACGACATCGGCGTCCGTCTCGCGCAGCCAGGCGCCGATGCGCTCGTCCTGGAGGGCCGAGTAGGGCAGACGGGCGGAGTTCGCGGCGGCGCCGGTGTCGGGGAACATCGTGCACGGCTGCTGGGTGAGCGGATGCCTGCCCTCGTAGGAGGGAGAGTCCTCCCGCATGTCGATCAGCGAGGTCAGCGTGACCCGCGGGTCCAGCGGGATCGCGACCTCGTCCTGCACCCGGTGCACACTGACGACTTCCACCTGGTGACGGGCGGTCAGCGCACGGGAGAGATTGGCGGTGGCCCGAATCGTGCCGCCGATGCCGTAGGCGTTGTTGATCAGTAGCGCGATCTTCACGACTCTCTCTTTCTGACCACGCCGAATCGGCAGGCAGGTACGCCGTCCGTAGCCGGGTGGGCTGCGCGGCGACACGGGAAACTGGCCTGGACCGGAAAAGATCTTACATCCGGTACATAGTATCCGCACAGGTCACCCATGTTCGAACAGGCCCGATCCCTGGCGGACATGTTGTGGTGGGGTACGGGCCGGGTGCGATCCGCGTCGGCGGCGTGGTGGCCGGTCGCCGTGGTGCCGGACTCCCGGCGGCAGGAACTTGGAGTGGGTGAGCCGGCGGCTGTTGGCCGGATCGAGGTGTGGGACTTCACGCCCCCGGTCGGGGGGATCCTGCGCGGTACGGACGACCCGGTGCGCCAGGGCGGGGTCCCGGACGTGGCGATCTCCAACGCCCCGTCCGGCAGGTGTCACGCATGCAGGCCATCGCCGCCCTGCGCGGCCGGCCGCCGCTGGTCGTGGTCCCGTCCCACCGCCGGCGGGGCCGCCCGCACACCGAAGGGCCCCCGGAGCGGGAGCTCCGGGGGCCCTTCGGCAGGTGCCTCGCGGCGTTCTGTCTCAGAGACGGCCGCCGCTGAGACGGGAGAGCGGCCCGCGCTGACGCAGACCGGCACGGCGGCCCACCGCGTAGGAGCAGAGGACCACGGTCGCGGTCCCCGCACCGGCGGCGGCTGCCAGAACCTTCCTGGCCTTGAAGAGGGTCCAGACCAGACCGGCCTTTCCGGCCGTCTGCTGGGCGGCCGTCGAAACGGTGCCCTGCACCGTCCTGGCCGTCTCCTTGGCCTTCTGCGACGCGGTTCCGCCGAGGTTCACCAGGGCTTCCCTGCTGCCGCGGCCGACGGCCCCGGCGGCGTCCCCGGCGTTCTTCACGGCCTCGGTGGCGGCCTTCTGTGACTCCTTGGCCGGCGTTGCGGCACCTTCGGTCACGGTGGTCTTCGCCGCCCGCGCATGCGCGGTGGGCGACTGTCCGTTCGTGGTTTTGTTGTTCGCTCCAGCCATGAACTCCGTATTACCGGCTCGGCGTTCGGCAAACAGGGGTTGTGTCCCACGACTTCGCACCGACCCCGTGTCGGGCTCCCGCCGACGTGTCATTCGCGGGTCCGAAAAGCTGATAAGCTCGATCTTGAGAGCGCGGCCGAAGGGCCGGTTCCTCCCGCGTCGGTGGTCCAAGGAAAGACGCCCCGCTTCCTGCGGGGAAATGCAGGTGCAAGGCCTGCCCGGCGCTCCATGAAGACCCCGTCCGCATCATGCGGACGGGGTCTTCGCGTTGCGCTGCGGAAGCGGGGCGTCATGTGTTCGCGGGAGGCCGGCGGAAACTGGAACCGCGAAAGGACGCCGCTCGGCCGGTTCAGCGCTTGCGCAGCTTGCCCAGCAGCCGTTGTGCCTGGGCCCGGCGGCGCGGATCGGCGGAAGCGCGGCGCGCCTGCTCGATGCTGCGCCGGCCCTGAGGGCTGGAGGCGAACTGCTTGATCTTGTTCATGATGCCTGCCATGACTCTTCTCCTGTGACGAGGACGGTCGTGCGGTCCGTGCACGACTTCGTGTACCCCGCTACGGCAGGACGACAACGGCATACCGGTCCCGTCGTGACCGGGCCGCGTGTCGTGCCCGCGTACGGGAAAGCCCCGACTGGACGGGGGAGACCAGCCGGGGCGGTACGGGGTGGGCTGCGGAGGGCGGTCGCCTCTCGGCGGAGGGCTCCATGGGGCTTCAGCCGAACGATCTTCCCCATGGGCTATGGGTGAGGCCCGGGGACACTGTCCCCTCCGCAGCCACGTAGGGATCAACGGCCGGCCACCGGGTCTTGTTCCGCAGCCGGCCCCGTACGGGGTGTGAACTGGAGCACTCTCCTCCGAGGGCCGGGCGCCGGTACTGCTCAGCCGGTACCGCTCAGCGGACTCAGCGGACGACGTCGAAGACGTTCTTCTGCAGACCGTTGGCGTACGCCTCGTGCTCGACGAGCCGCAGCTTCTGGGTGTCCTTGTCCGTGTCGCTGAAGAGGCGCTTGCCCGCGCCCAGCAGGAGCGGGAAGACCAGCAGGTGGTAGCGGTCGATCAGGCCGGCGTCCGACAGGCTCCGGTTGAGGGCGGCGCTGCCGTGGACGATGATCGGGCCGCCCTCGGTCCCCTTCAACGCGGCGACCTCGTCGAGCGACCGCAGGACCGTGGTCGGTCCCCAGTCCGACACCAGGGCGTCCTCGGTGAGGGTGGTGGAGACGACGTACTTCGGCATCACCTTGTAGCCGGAGAACTCCTCCATGCCGGGCCAGACCGCACTGAACGCCTGGTAGCTGGACCGGCCCAGCAGCATCGCGGCGGCTTCCCGCTGCTCCCGGTCCTTGATCTCGTAGGCATCCGGGAGGAACTCCACGTCCTTGAAGGTCCAGCCGGAGTTCCGGTAGCCGGGCTCACCCCCCGGTGCCTCCACGACACCGTCGAGCGAGACGAAGGCGGTGCTGATCAGAGTGCGCATCGAAGGTCTCCCCATTGTTCTGTGCGTCGTCCTGTGCGTCGACTCGGGCGGTACGCCCGTTCCCACTGTTCGACTGCCGGTCCCGGCGGAACTCATCGGCCGGAGGGATTCAGGAAACGGGCTGTCCGAGGTGATCGGCGACGAGGGCGGCGAACTCGTCCGGGGTGGCCAGACGGACGCCGAGGCTCTCGGCCCTGGCGCGCTTGGATCCGGCGCCTTCCCCCGCCACCACCAGGGCGGTCTTCTTGGAGACACTGGAGGAGGAGCGGCCTCCCGCGCGCTCGATCAGTTCGTTCATCTCGTTGCGGCCGAGTCTTTCCAGCGCACCGGTCATCGCCCCGGTCACGACCACGGTCATCCCGGCCAGCGGCCCGCCCGCCGGTTCCTGCCCCTCCGCGCTCCCCGCGCTCTGCGTGCCCTTCGCGCCCTGCATGTCCTGCGAGCCTTCCGAGGCGCCGGTGGGGCCGTCGGCGGCTGCCGGGTCCGGCGGAGTGGCGCCGGGTTCCGTCATGTTCACCCCGGCGGCGACGAGCCTGTCGATGAGCGGGGCCAGTTCGGCGAGTTCGGCGACGATGGACGGGGCCTTCTCGGTTCCGATGCCGTCCACCTGCTGCATCGCCGTGCTGTCGGCCGCACGGACGTGATCCATGGTGGCGAAGTGACGGGCGATGCGGCGGGACATCGACCGGCCCGTGCCCCGGACACCCAGTGCGCACAGGACCCGCGACAACGGCCGCCCCTTGGCCGTGCCGAGCGCCGCCAGGAGGTTGTCGGTGCTCGTCCCGCCCATCCGGTCCAGGGACAGGAGCTGGTCGCGGGTGAGCGTGAACAGGTCCGCGAGGTCGGTGACGAGGCCCGCCTCCACGAGCTGGACGACACGGGTGCGGCCGAGGCCCTCGACGTCGAGCTGGTCGCGGCCGGCGGCGTAGGAGAGGGAGGCGACCAGATGGCAGTTGCGGCCGTTCCCGCAGCGCCAGCGCTGCTCGCCGGTGTCGATGGCGCTCCCGCACCGCGGACACACCTCGGGGAAGACGATCCGCCGCTCGGCGCCGGTGCGCAGATGGGCGACGGGCGCTTCGACACGGGGGATGACGTCGCCGGCGCGGTGCACCATGACGTGGTCGCCCAGGCGCAGGTCGCGCCGGGTGATGTCGGCCGGGTTGTGGAGGGTGGCGTACGTGATGGTGGCCCCGTCGATGACGACCGGTTCCAGTACGGCGCGCGGGGCGATGACGCCGGTACGGCCCACGTTCCACTCCACCTCAAGGAGCCGGGTGATCTTCTCCACCGCGGGCAGTTTGTAGGCGACGGCCCAGCGCGGCGCGCGCGACCCGGACCCGGCGGCCCGCTGGTCGGCGGCCAGGTCGGCCTTGACCACGATCCCGTCGATGCCGAAGGGCAGTGCGGCGCGCAGCGCGGCGATCTCCCGCACCCGGGCCAGGACCTGTTCCGCCGTCCCGGCGGTGGTGCCGGGCACGGCGGTGCCGGCGGTGGTGTTCACCCCGAGCTCGGCGGTCCGGACCATCGACGCGCTGTGGGGCAGTTCGCGCAGCCGCCCGGCGAGCTCGGGGTCCGTGTCCGGCAGGGGCAGCAGTCCGTACCCGAAGAACGTCATCGGCACCGTGTAGGCGCGCTCCCTCGCCCGCAGGGTGCCCGCGGAGGCGCCGCGCGGATTCGCGAACGGCTGGCCGCCGTGCGCGGTGCGGACCTCGTTGGCGTGCTCGAACTGGGCGGTGGTCATCAGTACTTCACCGCGCACCTCCACCGTGACGGGCTCCGTCAGGACCTCCGGCAGACCCTCGACCGTGCCGATCGCGTGCGAGACGTCCTCCCCGGCCGTCCCGTCCCCGCGGGTGATCAGACGCTCCAGCCGGCCACGGGTGTAGCGGGCGGCGACCGCCAGTCCGTCGAGCTTCGGCTCGACGCTGAAACGCTCCACCTCGTGGCCGACGCGCCGGGCCAGCGACGCGGTCCAGGCGGTGAACCCGTCGGGGGAGAACACGTTGTCCAGGCTGAGCATGGCCACCGTGTGCGGCACGTCGCCCTCCACGGCACCGCCCGCCACCTTCCCGGTCGGCGAGTCGGGCAGCACCTGGTCGGGATGCCCGTCCTCCCACGCGGTGATGGCGCGCACCAGCCGGTCGTAGGTGTCGTCGTCCATCGGCGAGGTACCGCCCGTGTAGTAGGCGGCCGACGCCTTCACGGCGTCCTCGACCGCTTGCGCGTAGGCGGGAGCGTCCACGATCGCTGCAACTGGTGTGGTCATGCGGTCATCCTGCCTGCCACCACTGACAACGGCCCCTGGCCCGGCGGCCGGCCGCGCCCGGCGCGGGTGGTCAGGCGGTCGTCGCCGCGGCGGGCTCGGCGGCCGGCCCGGTGGCGGCCGTGTAGAAGACCGACGTGCCCTGCTTGTTGCGGTGGGCGCTGCTCCGGGCGACCAGGTTCTCGAGGCTGGTGCGCACGACCGTGGTCCTGATGGTGCGGTCGGGGTGGGCGGCGGTGAGCGCCGTGGCGATCTCGGCGGCGGAGCGCGGTTCCTTCTGCTCTTCGAGGTGGGTGCGGATCAGGTCCACGAGGCTGGGCCGGGCGGGGATCCCTGGTGTCTTCGCCGCGGGCTTCCCACCGGTGTCCTTCCCACCGGTGTCCTTGCCGCCGGCGGACTTCTTGCCGGCCGTCCCCTTGTCGGAGGTCCCCTTGCCGGCAGCCTCCTTGGCGGCGCTGGTCTTCCTGGCGGCGGTGGTCTTCCTGGAGGTGGTGGTCTTCTTGGCGGGGGTCTTCTTCGCGGTCGCGGCGGGTGCCTTCTTCTGCTTCGGGACCGACGGCACGGCCGTGGCCGTCTCCGCGGCTGCGGGCCGCCCGCCACCGAGCGCCTCCCGCATGGTCACCAGGACCTTCCGGTCGTGCTGCAGGGCGAGCAACCGCTCCTGCAGGGACGCGATGTCCGCGGCGATACGCTCCTGCTCCTTGACGTTGCGTTCGAGGTCGCCCGTCACCTGCGCGACGTACTGCGAGGTGAGTTCGGTGGTGGAGGTCTGGTTCTCAGGCATGACTGGAGCCTTTCTCGATCCGACGGCACAGGTGCGGGAAGGAGGGACACGTCCCTGCACGCGTGGTGAGCGGAGTGCTGTCTGTCGGGGCTGATCCGTCCGAAGGACACAACTGCGCGCTTTGCGCCAGTGTAGAGATAGTACGCACGAGAGGAGCGGGATGTTCCCGGTGCGCGCCCAGTCGACTGTGACCGCTGCGTCGTCGCGGTCCGGACCGGCCGTCGAACTCCTGTTGCCCCTGCAACCCTTCCTTTGCGCTCATGGACGACATGAGTCACCCGTCACGGGCCGGGCGCTCCAGGTGCACCCGGGTGGACGGACAGCGGAAGTGGGTGAGTGCGCTGACGTACAAGGGAGTTGCGGCCGACGGCTCACCGGGTCCGCCGGTCCCCGGGGCCCGGCGCGCCGAACTCGGCCCACAGGTCGGCGTGCCACTCCAGGTGCCGGACGAGTTCGCCGTCGCCGAGGCGGGCGGCCGGCGCGGCGGATCCCCGGGCAGGAGGGGACGGCGGCCGGTGCGTGCCGCGGGAGATGCCGCCGCTGACGGTGACGTTCTCCTCCACGCGCGGCCGGCGCAGTGACTCGTACAGGGAGAGCGCGCTGTCGGTGCCGGGCGCGTCGCGCAATGCCTTCGCGAGGACGACGGCGTCCTCCAGCGCCATCGACGCCCCCTGCCCGGTCGCGGGGGAGGCGGCGTGGGCGGCGTCACCGATGGTCAGGGTGCGGCCGGAGCGCCAGGGTGTGCCCGTCGGCACCTCGGTGGCGTTGGTGACCATGACACGGTCGGTGGTGGCCGTGACGATGTCCGCGGCGGGTGTGGTGTCCGCGCGCAGCAGCGGCAGGAGCAGCCCGCGCCAGTGGGCGGGCGTGCCGTGGCCGATCTCGTCGGCGGTCAGGGGCTCACCGGCGACCCGGGCGAACCAGTACGTCCCCCCGTCCGGCGACACCGCGTAGCCGAAGGCGGCCGCGCTGCCCCGCACCATGGTGATGCACTCGCTGTCGCCGGCGTCCGTCCCGGCCGGGACCGGGGCGTCGGTGAAGCCGTAGAAGACGCGCTGCCCCGCGTACCGGGGCTCCACGCCGGGGGCGGTCCCCCGCCGTACGACGGAGTTCAGGCCGTCGGCGCCGACGAGGAGGTCACCCGTCGCGGTACTGCCGTCGGTGAAGTGCACGGTGACCCCGTCGGGGGTGTCCCGGACGGACGCGAGGCGGGCTCCGTGCCGGATGCCGATGCCCCGGCGGGCGGCCTCCGCCTGGAGGGCGGCGGCCAGGTCGCCGCGGGGCAGGCAGCGGTAGCGCAGGAGCGGGTCGGCGGCCTCGCCGAGCGGTACGCGGGCCACCTCCGCACCCGAGCCGTCGAGGACGCGCATCGAACGCAGCGGGAAGCCGACCGCCGTGACCGCGGCGGACGCGTCGAGCTGGGCGAGGGCCCGCATGCCGTTGCTCGCGAGGGTGAGGAACGCGCCGATGTCCCCGGCCGACTCGGGGTGCGCCTCGTGCACGGTGACGTCCGACCCCGCCCGGTGCAGGGCCAGCGCGGCGGCCGTACCGGCGATGCCGCCGCCGATGACCAGGATGTGCGCCATGTCGTGTCCCCACTCGCAGACGTACGGCCCGTCGCTCGCACGGGCACCGGACACCGGAAGAACGCCGGACCGCACGTCCGGGTTCCGCGCGGGTCCGTAAAACGCCGCGGGTCCGTAAAACGCTTGGACTCCCCGGTCCGCGGCGCGGGACCATGGACGTTCCGGCCCGCTCGTACGCACCCGGGGCAGCGGTGTGCGCCGCGTGGAGGGCTCCGCCACCGTGCCCGCTCCGGCAGGCACATGAGGATGACGGCCGCCGTACGACGACACGGGGTGGGAATGGGATCACCGCAGACACGCAGGGTCCAGCCGCGCAAGGGCGCGGTACTGCTCGCCCTCCGCCACTACGTACGGCAGCTGGTCCGGTTCCGGCTGTTCTCCGTCCCCGCGATGCTGCTGCCCGCGCTGGGCAACATCGGCGTCAACTACGTCGCGCCGCTGATCGTCGCGAAACTCGTCGGCAGGATCGCCGGCGACGGCGGCATCACCGTCGCCGGGGCCCTGCCCTACGTCCTCGGCTTCGCCGGCGTCCTGCTGCTCGCGGAGACGCTGTGGCGCCTGGGCCTGCACTGCCTGAACCGTCTGGGTGCCCGTGGCATCGAGAGCCTGTACCTGATCGGCATGGACGAGCTGTTCGCCAAGGACGCCGCCTTCTTCCACGACAACTTCGCCGGGTCGCTGACCAAGCGCGTACTGAGCTTCGCCTCCCGGTTCGAGGCGTTCGTCGACACTCTGGCGTTCCAGATCGTGGGCAGTCTCGTACCGCTGGTCTTCGGATCGGTGGTGCTCTGGCGCTACGAACCGCTGCTCGTCGTCGGACTGCTGACGATGATCGCGCTGACCGCGCTGTGCGTGGTGCCCCTCATCCGCCGCCGTCAGGCACTGGTCGACAAGCGTGAGGAGGCGATCGCGCGGGTGTCGGGCCACGTCGCCGACAGCCTGACGAACATGGACACGGTGCGGGCGTTCGCGGCCGAGGAGCGGGAGGCCGCCGAGCACCGCACCCGGGTCGCGGAGTCACGGCGGCTGATGCTGCTGTCCTGGGACTACGGCAACCTGCGCATCGACACCCTCATCGCACCCATGTCCGTCCTCACCAACGTGCTCGGCCTGCTGCTGGCGGTCGCGCTGGCCGGTGGCGGGCACGGGGTGGAGGCGGTGGTGGTCGCCTTCACGTACTACACGAACGCCACGCGGATCATGTTCGAGTTCAACCAGATCTACCGCCGTCTGGAGAGCTCGATGACGGAGGCCGCGCAGTTCACCGAACTGCTGCTGACGTCCCCGACCGTGCTGGACCCGGTACCGCCGGAACCCCTGCGCCCCCGGGCCGCCGACGTCCGCTTCGAGGGCGTGACCTTCGCCCACCAGGGAGCCGGTCCCCTCTTCCGGGGACTCGACCTGGAGGTGCCCAGCGGGACGAGGATCGGTCTCGTCGGCCGGTCCGGCGGCGGCAAGACGACCCTCGGCCGGCTGCTGCTGCGGATGACGGACCTGGACGCCGGGCGGATCCTGATCGGGGGACAGGACATCAGCAGGCTGCGCCAGAGCGACCTGCGCGGCCTCATCGCGTACGTGCCGCAGGACCCGGCGATGTTCCACCGCACGCTGCGGGACAACATCGCCTTCGCCCGGCCGGGCGCCACCGACGCGGAGATCCGCCGCGCGGCCGGCGTCGCGCACGTCACGGAGTTCGCCGACGCGTTGCCGGACGGCTTCGACACCATGGTGGGCGAGCGCGGTGTGAAGCTGTCCGGCGGACAGCGCCAGCGGGTCGCGCTCGCCAGGGCGGTCCTGCGCGACGCGCCGATCCTGCTGCTCGACGAGGCCACCAGCGCCCTGGACTCCGAGAGCGAACTCCTCGTCCAGGAGGCGCTGTGGAAGCTCATGGAGGGGCGGACGGCGCTCGTGGTGGCGCACCGGCTGAGTACGGTGGCCACCATGGACCGGCTCGTCGTCCTCGACCGCGGACGGATCGTCGAGCAGGGCACCCACCAGGAGCTGCTCGCCTCGGACGGTGCCTACGCGAAACTGTGGCAGCACCAGTCCGGAGGCTTTCTGGACGAGGGCCCCGCACCGGCCGGAGCGCGCTGAACCCGGCGCCTCAGCTCTGGGTGCGCCGCACACACTCCGTGACCACGTCACCCAGGCTGCCGGTACGCTCCAGGATCTCGCGCTGGACACGGGCGCCGTTGCCGTGGCGCAGCAGTTCCGCGGCGGCCTTGTGCACGCGGTCGGTGTCCCCGCTGTCGTCCAGCGCCGGGCCGACGTGCTCCAGGAGGGCCTGTACCACGTCCCCGGCCGGCGCCGGGGTCATGGACAGGGGGTGCAGGAGGTCGTCCTCCAGTCCCGACCGGGCGGCCCGCCAGGAGGCCAGGCGCAGCAGGTCCACGGTGTGTCCCGCCGGGGCGACCCCCTCGCGCCACTCGCGCGCCGCCGTCTCGACGAGACCACGGGTGAGGGTGGCGAGCAGGGTGGCGGTGCTCGCCTCCAGGCAGACGTCCGAGACGCGGATCTCGACCGTGGGGTACCGCTCGGCGATCCGCGCGTCGAAGTACACCATGCCCCTGTCCCGCAGCACGCCGGTGGCCACCATGTCGTCGACCCGCCGGTGGTAGGCGTCGGCCGAACCGAAGAGCTCGGTGGGGCCGGCCATCGGCCAGCGCACCCACACCCGGCTGCGGTAACTGCTGTAGAGGCTGTCCTTGCCCTGCCAGAAGGGTGAGTTGGCGCTGAGGGCCGTCAGCACGGACAGCCAGGGGCGGATCCGGTCGAGCACCGCGGCGCCCTCGTCGTCGGACTCGACCGACACGTGGATGTGGCAGCCGCAGACGAGCTGCTCCAGGGTCGGCAGACCGAACTCCTGGGCCATCCACTGGTACCGGGAGTTCATGCTGACCGACGGCCTGACCGGCAGCGGTGACGTGGCGAGCGCCACGACGGTGGTCCCGATCTCCCCCGCGACGCGCGCGGCCTCCTTGCGGCAGCGGACGATCTCCGCGCCGAGCTCGGTCATGTCCGCCTGCGGATGGGTGGCGAACTCCAGCTGCTGGTTGTGCAGCTCCTTCTCGAACGTCTCCTCCGACGGGTCGTCCCTGGCGGCACGGGCGAGTACCGCGGCGGACAGGGCCTGGGGCTCTCCGGTCTCGGGATCGACCAGGAGGAGTTCTTCTTCCACACCCACGGTACGCACGTGACAAAGCCTCTCGTACAGGTCGTTGCGGGCAACGACAGGAAGATACCGGGGAGGCGGAGGCCGACCGCTCCTCCGGGGACCGCGTCCGTGCTGCGGCCGTCCGGCCCCGTCGGCCTTCGCGGCCTGCGGTCCGTCCTCCCGGAATGCACATGCCCTGGAACGGGGGGTGGACACCCGGTGGGTTTTTCACCACCGGCAGGTGTCCGCTCAGCCCCAGGTGAGAGGGTCGAGGTGCAGATAGAACCGCAGGCGCTCGTGGTCGAGGACGGTGCCGTACCGGCGGGCGAACGCCTCGTCCGCGGCACTCGCCCGCCGTTCGTCGGCCCAGGTCTCCCTGGCGTTGGCGAGCAGGAGGGAGATGTCGGCACAGGGATCGGCCCGTCCCAGGCGCCCGAGGTCGACGAAGCCCGCGACGGTCAGGGTGTCCGGATCGAGGACGATGTTGGGCAGGCACAGGTCCCCGTGGCAGACGACCGTCTCCGCGGCCTCCTGCGCCAGCCGGTGCCCGAGCTGCGGTACGAGACGCCCGAGCAGCTCGTCGGGAGGTGTCCGCCGCTGGTCGTCGGGGAGGAAGTCGGGGTTCACCGCACCGCGTGCGACGACCTCGCGGGCCGTGGCGAACATCGTGGTGAGGTCTCGGGTGAAGGGGCACCGCCGCGGTGGCAGGTCGTGCAGCCGGCGCACGGCGTCCGCGATCGGCTCCCAGGCCGCCGCGAGGTCCGGTGCCGGGACACGGTCGGCGGGGACCCCGCGGACCGCGTCGGTCACCAGTACGGCACCGTCGGCGCCGGCGTGCCAGTCGAGGACCCGTGGACCGGGTACGTCCTGTGCGGCGAGCCAGTCGACGCGGTCCCGCTCCGCCTCCAGCGCGGCGACGTGTCCGGCGGGGACGCACTTGGCGTACCGCGACCCGTCACCGGAACGCAGGACGACGGCACCGGACTCCCCGTCCGTGACGGGTTCCCAGACGCCGTCGTCCAGGTGTGCGTGCAGCAACATGCGGTGGACGGCCGATAATTCGCTCACGGCCGCCAACCTATCGAATCGGTGACCCACCGGATGGGTGACCCACCGGATCGGTGACCCACCAGGCCGGGAACCTGTCCGCTCGGGAACCTGTTCCGCCCGGGCGCGCGGGGATGTGCCGGTCGCCGGTCCCGTCGTCCGCGGCCTGCCGCCCCGTGGGAGCGGCGCCCGGGCGGCGTCCGCGCGCCGCCCGGGCAGAACCCTCACAGCACCCGTCGCCGGCGCCCCAGCCAGGTCTGCGCCACCACCACGACCGCCAGGAAGGCGCCGCTGACGACCTGCTGGTAGGCGGAGTCGAGCGAGCCGATCTGGTTGATGACGTTCTGGATCACCTTCAGCAGGAGCACGCCGACCAGAGCGCCGCTGACGAAGCCGAAGCCGCCGGAGAGCAGGGTGCCGCCGATGACGACCGCCGAGATGGCCTCCAGTTCCATGCCCGTCCCGAGGATCGTCACGCCCGACACCAGCCAGGCCGCGTTGAGCGCGCCCGCCAGACCGGCGCACAGGCCCGACAGGGCGTACACGGCGATCTTCGTACGGGCCACGGGGGCACCCATCAGGGCCGCCGCGTCCTCGTTGCCGCCGACCGCGTACACGTACTGCCCGAACCGGGTGCGCCGCAGCACGACGGCGCCCAGCACGAACAGCACCACCGTGATCCAGATCGGCACCCCGATGCCGAGCAGCGAGCCCTGCCCGAGCGTCGCGAAGAACGAGTCCTTGTCCACGAGGTACGTCCGCGACCCCTCGTCCGTGACCGCCAGCAGGATGCCGCGTGCCCCGAGCATGGCGGCGAGGGTGACGATGAAGGGGGCCAGCCCCGACCGGGCGATGAGCAGCCCGTTGACCACGCCGATCAGCCCGCACACCGCGAGCGGGAGCAGCAGGGCCACCACCGTGCCGTACTGGGAGCCCCAGGCCGCCAGCACTCCGCCGAGGGCGAAGAGCGAACCGACCGACAGGTCGATCCCGCCGGTGACGATGACGAACGTCATGCCGAGCGCCACCACGGCGAGGAACGCCGAGGACAGCGCCATGTTCTCCAGGTTGTCGCCGGTCAGGAAGGTGTCGAAGCTCAGCGACGCCGCCACCATCGCCACCACGAGGGTGACCAGGGCGCCGTGCTGCTGGGCCAGGGCACTGAAGCGCTCGCCGCGGCCCGGCCCGCCGTCCTGCTCGACGTCCTCGGGGACGACGGCCGGCTCCGTCCCGGCCTCCTTGGTTCCGGTGGTCATCGCTTCCCCCGTTCACGGGCCGCGTAGACGGCGGCGACGATCACCACGGCCTGGGCCATCTGCGTCCACGACGGCGGCAGGTCGTGTTTGATGAGCGTGGTGGTCAGCAGCTGGATCAGCACGGCCCCGGCGACGGTGCCGCCGATGCGGATGCGGCCCCCGGACAGGGGCGTGCCGCCGACGACCACGGCCGTGATCGCCGACAGTTCCATCAGGGTGCCCAGTGAGGTGGGGTCGCTGGCCGTCAGCCGGGCGGTGGCCAGGACGCCCGCGATCGCGGCCAGGGCGCCGGAGCACGCGTACACCACGACGAGGACCCGGCGGACCGGCAGGCCGGCCAGCCGGGCCGCGGGCCTGCTGTCGCCGATCGCGAGCAGCTGCCGCCCGAAGGTGGTGCGGCGCACCACGAAGGCCACGAGGAGCGCCAGGGCCGCGGCGATCAGGACGAGGTACGGCACGCCCAGCACGTCGCCGGAGCCGAGCGAGGCCATGCCCGGGTCGCGGACGTCCTCCAGTTGGGGGAGCAGCACGAGGGCCAGACCCCGTGCGGCGACCATGAGGGCGAGCGTGGCGACGATGGGCTGGACGCCCAGGAAGGCGATCAGCGACCCGTTCGCCAGCCCCACCGCGATGCCGCCCGCCACCGCCATGAGGGTGGCCGTCCACGGGCCGTAGCCGAGGTAGAGGGAGAGCAGCGAGGTGGACAGGGCCATCACCGAGCCCACCGCCAGGTCGACGCCCTCGGTGCCGATCGCCAGCGCCATGCCGAGCGCGACGACGAGCACCGGCGCGACCTGGACGGCCTGGGTGCGGAAGTTCTCCGTCGAGACGAAGTTCGAGGTGAAGACGAAGTTGAAGACGAGCAGGACGACCACGCCCGCGTAGACGCCGTACTCCTGGAGCAGGCGCAGCAGTCGTTCCCGGTCCACCTGGCCGCGGGTCAGCGTCAGGCTAGTCATGGGTGCTCCCGACGGATTCTGCGGATTGCGGGGATGCTGAAGGTGTCGAGGACGTCGAGGACGTCGAGGACGTCGAGGGCTCGGTGGCGATGGCCCGCATCAGCGCGTCCTCGGTGACGGCGTCGCCGGTCAGCTCGTCGACGACCGCGCCGTCCTTGAGGACGACGATCCGGTCGCTGCCCTCGATCAGTTCCTCGGTGTCGGAGGAGATCAGCAGCACGGCGAGTCCGTCGTCGGCGAGTTCGTCGATGAGTGCCTGCACCTCCGCCTTGGCGCCCACGTCGATGCCCCGGGTGGGCTCGTCGAGGAGCAGCACCTTCGGGTGCAGGGCGAGCCAGCGGGCCAGCAGCACCTTCTGCTGGTTGCCGCCGGAGAGTTCGCCGACCTTCTGGTGCGGGCCCGCGGACTTGATGCGCAGCCGCTTCACGAAGGTGTCGACGATCCGGTCGACGCGGGCGTTGTCCACCAGCCCGAACCGGGACAACCGGGGGAGCGCGGCGAGCGCGATGTTCTCCCGCACCGAGAGACCGGGCGAGATGCCCTCGGCCTTGCGGTCCTCCGGCAGCAGGCTGATGCCGGCGCGGATCGCGGCCGGGGTGGATCCGGCGCGCACGGGCACGCCGCCGACCGAGACCCGGCCCGCGTCCGTCGGCAGCGCTCCGGCGATCGCCTTGGCGGTCTCGCTGCGGCCCGAGCCGAGCAGCCCGCCGAGGCCCACGACCTCGCCCGGGCGGATGGTGAGAGACACGTCCCTCAGCTGATGGCGGATCGTCAGCCCCTCCGCCTGCAGTACCGGTTCGGCCGCCGCCCGGTGCGAGCCGCTGAACTTGGTCAGGCCCTCGCTGCGGACCTCGCCGATCTCGCGGCCCAGCATGAGCGAGACCAGCCGCAGGCGTTCGAGGTCGGCGAGCCGGCCGGTGTGCACCACACGGCCGTCGCGCAGCACCGTGACGGCGTCGCAGATCTCGTACAGCTCGTCCATGCGGTGGCTCACGTAGACCACGGCGATACCGCGCTCGCGCAGCATCCCGATCACGTCGAACAGGGTGCGCACCTCGCGCGGTTCGAGCGAGGAGGTGGGCTCATCCATGATCACGACACGCGCGTCGATGGCGACGGCACGCGCCAGGGCCACCATCTGCTGGGCGCCGACGCCGAGTTCGCGCAGCGGACGGCTCACGTCGACCCGGATGCCGAGCCCGTGCAGGGCCTCCTGCGCCTGCCGGTTCATGCGGCGGAAGTCGATCAGGCCCAGCCGGTTGCGGGGCTCGCGGCCGAGGAGGAGGTTGCGGGCCACGCTCATCAGCGGGACGAGGTTGACCTCCTGGTAGATGGTGGAGATACCCGCCTGCTGGGCCTGCAGGGGTGTGGTGAAGCGGACGGGCGTGCCGTCGTGGACGATCTCGCCCGCGTCCGGCTGGTAGACGCCGGTGAGCACCTTGATCAGGGTCGACTTGCCCGCGCCGTTCTCGCCGACGAGGGCGTGCACCTCCCCGGCGCGGGCGGTGAAGTCCACACCGGACAGCGCCTTCACGCCAGGGAAGAGCTTGGAGACGCCGGTGACGGAGAGCATCTCAGTAGGCCTTGCCGAGGTCCGACTCGGCGTTCGCCCCGGTGTACGCGCTGTCCTTGATGACGATGTCCTGCGCGACCTCCTCGCCCTTGGTGAAGGCGTCGAGCGTCTGGAAGGCGAGCGGCCCGAAGCGCGGGTTGGACTCGATGACACCGCTGATCCAGCCGTCCACGATGCCCTGGACGGCGTTGCGCGTGCCGTCGATGGTCACGATCTTCACGTCGCCCGGCTTCTTGCCCGCGCCCTTGAGGGCGTTGACGGCGCCGAGGCCCATCTCGTCGTTCTCGGCGTAGATGCCCTTGATGCCGGGCTTGGACTGGATGAGGTTCTCGGTGACCGACTGGCCCTTCTCGCGGGCGAACTCACCGGTCTGCTGGAACACCACCTCGAGCCCGGGTGCCTCCGCCTTGATCTGGTCCACGAAGCCCTTGGTGCGCTCGGTGGTGACGTTGTTGCCCGCCGCGCCGAGCAGGATGGCGATCTCGCCCTTGCCGCCCGTCGCCTCGATCATCTGGTCGGCGGCCCGCTTGCCCTGCTCCACGAAGTCGGAGCCGATGAAGCTCACGTAGTCCTTGCACGGCTCGGCGTTGATCTTGCGGTCCACCGTGACGATCGGGATGTGCTTGGCCGCCGCCGTCCGCAGGACCGGCTCCCAGCCGTCCGAGTTGAGCGGTGCGACGACCAGCACGTCGGCGCCCTTGGCGATGAGGTCCTGGACGTCGCTGATCTGCTTGGAGAACTGCGACTGGGCGTTGGCGGTGAGGAGCTTGATCCCGCGCTTCTTCGCCTCCGCCCTGATCGAGGCGGTCTCGGCGATCCGGAAGGGGTTGGCCTCCTTCTCGGACTGGGAGAACCCGACGGTGGCGTTCTTCAGGTCGAGCTTCTCGCCCCCGTACGTCTCCAGGGTGCAGGCGGGTCCGGCGTCGGCGCCCGGGGAGGAGACCTCCTGGCCGGCGTCGGCCTGCTGCCCGGTTGCCTTGTCGTCGGAGGAGTCCTCGGACTTGGTGCACCCGGTCAGCGCCAGGCCGGTGAGGAGGCCGGTGGCGAGGAGGGCGCGTACGGTGGTGCGGCGAGGAGATGCGATCGGCTTCATGGAAATCCCCAGACGGCGCGGCCCCGGAGCTGAGAACGCTCCCGGGTGGTTCGGCACTTTTTGTTCGGCACTTTGACGGTCTACGCGGCGTGCAACGTCTTTCAGGGCAGGTTTTTACATCGTTGGAGAGACGCTGTAAACCCCTCCGTCCGAAATCTCGACCGATTCCCCGGGTCCGTCTCGGGCCCGTCTCGGGTTCCTCCCGGGCCCGTCGTCAGCGGCGTCCCAGGGTGCTCTCCCGCTCCACCAGCCGGAACTCCGCCGTGAGCTCACGTCCGCCCGGGTCCTGCCGGCCCGACAGGCTGCGCAGCAGCGAGGCCACCGCGAGCCGGGCGATCGCCTGTTTGTCCGGCGCGATGGTGGTCAGCGAGACGGCTCCGAACCGGCTCTCGGCGATGTCGTCGAAGCCCACCACGGCGATGTCCCACGGCACCCTGAGCCCGCGCTCGTGCAGCACCCGCATGGCGCCGATGGCGATGAGGTCGTTGAAGGCGAAGACCGCGTCGGGACGCAGGCCGGCGTCCAGCAGCCGCGCCATGGCGCGGGCGCCGTCGTCCCTGTCCCAGCCGCCGACGGGCACGATCAGGTCCTCGTCCACCGGCAGGCCCGCGGCCGTCAGCTCCGCGCGCCAGCCGTCGAGACGCAGATGGGCGGGGCGGTTGGCGGAGTCGGTGCGGGTGCCGAGGTAGGCGATCCGGGTCCGGCCCCGGTCGAGCAGATGGCGCACCGCGGCCCGCGCGGCCGACACGTTGTCGATCGCGATGTGGTCGAACGGCAGACCGTACTCGCGCTCGCCGAGCAGCACCAGGGGCACGTCGCCGGCCCGGCCCTGCAGGTCCTCGGCCTCCAGCTCCAGCGGGCTGAGGATCAGTCCGTCGATCACCCGGGCCCGGAAGCCCTGGCTGACCAGCAGTTCCTGCTCGCGCTCCCCCCGCGTGTGATCGAGCAGGACCGTGAACTCGTGCTCGGCGGCGGCGTCGATCACCGCTCCCGCGAGCTCGGCGAAATAAGGATTGCCGAGCTCGGGGACGGCGAGCGCGATGATGCCCGTACGGCCCTTGCGCAGATGGCGCGCGGTGAGGTTCGGCCGGTAGCCGAGTTCGTCGATGGCCTCCTGGACCCGGGCCCGCATCGCCGGTGTGATGTGGGGGTAGTTGTTCACGACGTTGGAAACGGTCTTGATCGAGACGCCGGCCCGTTCGGCCACGTCCTTCAGGCTGACCCGCAAGGGATCTCCTCGGCATCGACGGGAACTCCGCGACCGGAGCTCGTTTTTCCCATGATTCCAGCACGGTGACGGGCGGCGCCCGCCCTGTCGCGGTGCGCAGCGTGTCCGCCCGGGGCCGCGGCTCCTTCCCGCTCCCGGCTCCGTCCCCGCTCCGTTCCTGCTCCGCCCCCGCTCCTCGCACGAGCCGGCGCCCGGACAGTCCGTGACCAGGGCTTTCGCCCGGCCTTCCGGCTCCGGCCGACGCTCCCGGCCCCCGGCGCGGGGGACTCCCGAAAGTCCGTACCGGACACCGCCGCCCGACGGGCGGGCCGGGTCCGGCACAGCACTGGACAGCCGGCGCGAGCCCGTGCTCTCATGCCAACTGCCTTTGCTTCCAACGTTGTACAGACTGAAGCTCCGAGCCGCCACCCTTCCTCACCCCAGGAGGATTCGTGTGCATCAGACCCCTCAGAGACCGGCTCGCGCTGTTCGTCGCAGCGGCACTGGGCGCCGCGGGACTGGCCGCCGCGCCGGTCGCGACAGCCGTGGAGGACACCCCCGGAATCCATGGCCTCAAGGGCGAGTACTACACCCAGTCCGCCCCCGGCGCCTTCGACTTCCACGAACTCAAGGCCACCGCCTTCGACCCACAGGTCGACTTCGACGACCTGGAGTCCCGCCTGCGCTCCGCGACCGGCCGGTCGGACGACGTCAGCGTCCGCTGGACCGGCCGGATCGTGCCGGAGAGGACCGGCCCCACCACCTTCTCGGTCGTCGGGGACAACGGCTTCCGTCTCCGGGCGGACGGGAAGCTCGTCATCGACCACTGGGTCGACGACTGGGACCGCGAACAGAGTGCCGAACCGGTCGAGCTGACCGCGGGCAAGGCGTACGGCATCAGGATCGAGTACTTCGAGCACTACGGGGGCTCCGACCTCCATGTGCGCTGGACGCCGCCCGGCGGCACCAGGACCGCCGTACCGCAGTCAACGTTCCTGCTCCCCGCCGGCTACGACTACGACGGTGCCGTCGCCACCACGGTGCTCAAGGACGGCCGTACGCTCCGGCTCGACTTCGCCCAGGAGCTCAAGGCGCCCCCGGCCGGACCCACCGACCACCTGCGGACCGTGATGGGCGGAGCCGCCTGGCCGCTCGGGAGGGCACGGCTGGACCCGGCCGGCCCCGCCTCGCTGCTGGTCGCGCTCAAGGAGCCCGTGGTCGACAACAAGGACGGCACCGCGCGCGGCTCCGCCGATGTGCGCTACGACGGGGCAGGGGGCCTCTCCGGCAGGGACGGCGACGTCGTCAGGTCCTTCTGGAGCAGCGGCGCCAACAAGTCCACCCACCGGCTGGGCACCCGCTGGGGCGAGGACGTCACACCGGCCGGCGCCCACCGCGAGTACCCGAGGCCCCAGCTCACCCGCGACGAGTGGAAGAACGGTCCTCAACGGCGAGCCGGTCTTCATGATGGCCACCCTCGACCAGGGCTTCTGGCCCGACGGCCTGCACACCGCCCCGAGTGACGAGGCCCTCGCGCACGACCTCAGGATGCACAAGGCGATGGGCTTCAACTCGGTGCGCGAGCACATCAAGGTCGAACCCGACCGGTGGTTCCACCGGGCCGACAGGCTCGGCCTGCTGGTGTGGCAGGACATGCCGGCCATGACCGCGGGCGTGAACCCGTCCGCCACCGCCCGCGCCGCCTACGAGCGCGACCAAGCTGGACGAGGTGCGCGCGCTGGCCTGCCGGGGCGGCAACGGCGCGGTGTACACCCGGATCGCGGACGTCGAGGGCGAGCTGAACGGGCTGCTCACGTACGACCGCGCGGTCGTCAAGCCCGATGTGCGGCGGCTCGCGGCGGCCCACGAGTCCCTGATCGAGGACGTGTCCCGGCCGACGCCCGCGGGCTGCGTCTGACACCCGGGTGACATCCGGGCCGCCCGGCGGGACGCCTCCCCGCCGCCCGCCGGGCGGCCCCGGCCTGTCTGCCGTCCGCCGTGTCCGCGGCCCGGGCGGTCAGATGCGCCAGGCGCGGATCCGGTCGGCCGCCTGGTAGACGGTGGCCTTGCGGGCCTGGATGTCGCGCACCAGCTCGACCAGCGCCCCGTAGGGCGGATCGATGCCCTCGCCGGAGGTGTGCATGTAGGCGACGGCGACCTGACAGGCGTACAGGGAGTTACGGTACGGCAGGGGCTCCAGCCGGACGATCGTGTGGAGGAGGGCCGCCGCCCGCCAGGCCGCGTCCGGCGCGGCTATGCCGGGACGCGGGATACGGGTCTTGTGGCGGGCGACCGCCGCCACCAGGGCGGAGTAGTCCCCGACCGTCACGTCCTCGGGGACGGCCTGCTCCTGGATGTCGAGCAGCCATGCGATGTCGACGTGCAGCATCAGGCGGCTTCGGCTCCCTGTCGGCGGCCGGCCGGCGGGACCTCGTCCGGGAATGCCTCGTCGAACTCGTCGCGGTGCAGCTCTCCCCAGGAGATGGCGTAGCGCAGGAACTGCAGGCGCTGGCGCTCGCGCAGTGACAGGTCGTGCACGTACTGCTTGAGGGAGGTGCCCGCGGCGGCCGCGGCGGCTCGCAGCTCCTCCATCTCCTCGTCACTGTAGGTGATGTTCAAGGACGGCATGCGGGGATGGTACCTAGTAGGTACCGGGTGGGCAAGTCGCCTCCGCCCTTCCGGGGAGGAGGGCCGCGCCCCTGCTTGAGGGCTGTGCGGGTTTCGCTGCGCCCCGGGTGCCCGAACGGGGCGAAAGGGGCACGCTGGAGGTCCTGGAGGTCCTGGAGGTCCCGGAGGTCCCGGAGGTGTCGGGGCCTGTTTCCCGCGCCGCTCCCGGCCGCCGGACCGCCGTCGCGCTGAGCGGGCCGTGACGGGCAGACCGTGAGGAGGGATCGTGGACCATGCCGCGTCCGACCGGTTCGTGCATGTCAGAGGCGCCAGTGAGCACAATCTGAAGAACGTCGACGTGGACGTGCCCCGCGACGCCCTCGTCGCCTTCACCGGGATCTCCGGCTCGGGCAAGTCCTCGCTGGCCTTCGGCACGCTCTACGCCGAGGCCCAGCGCCGGTACTTCGAGTCCGTCGCGCCGTACGCCCGCCGGCTGCTCCAGCAGGTCGGCGCGCCGCACGTCCAGGAGATCTCCGGACTGCCGCCCGCCGTGGCCCTGCAGCAGCGCCACGGCGCCCCCGGCTCACGATCGACGGTCGGTACCCTCACCACCCTGTCCAACCTGCTGCGCATCCTGTACTCGCGTGCCGGTACCCACCCGCCCGGGGCGGCCCGGCTCGCCGCGGAGGCGTTCTCGCCCAACACCGCGGCCGGAGCCTGCCCGCGCTGCCACGGGCTGGGCGTCACCGTCGACGTGGCCGAGGACCTGCTCGTACCGGACCCCTCGCTCTCCGTCCGCGACGGCGCCATCGCGGCCTGGCCGGGGGCCTGGCAGGGCGCCAACCTGCGCAGTGTCGTCAGCGGCCTGGGCATCGACATCGACAGGCCGTGGCACAGGCTCCGCAAGAGGGACCGCGACTGGTTGCTCCACACGGACGAACAGCCGTCCGTCCTGATCGAGCCGGAGCCCGGCCGCGTCGACCACGGCTACCACGGGAAGTTCTGGAGTGCCCGCGCCCATGTGATGCACGTCCTCGCCGAATCGAGGAGCGAGCGGATGCGCGCCCGGGCGCTGCGCTTCGTCCGGAGCGTGTCCTGCCCGGTGTGCGGAGGCAGCGGCCTGCGCCCGGAGGCGCTCGCGGTGACCTTCGGCGGTCTTTCCCTCGCCGAGGTCAACGCGCTCCCCCTCACCGAGGTCGCCGCGTTCCTGCGGCCGGTCGCGGAGATGCCCGGGGCCGGAGCGGCCACCACGACGGACCGGGCGGGGGAGGCGGACGAGGCCGCGGTACGGATCTGCGCGGACCTGGTCGCCCGTATCGAGGTGCTGCTCGGCCTGGGACTCGGCTACCTCGGGCTGGGCCGCCGCTCGACGACCCTGTCGCCCGGCGAGGCGCAGCGGTTGCGCATCGCCACCCAGCTCCGCTCGGGCCTGTTCGGGGTCGTCTACGTCCTCGACGAACCCTCCGCCGGACTGCACCCCGCCGACGCGGAGCCCCTGCTGGACGTGCTGGACCGGCTCAAGGCGGCGGGCAACTCGCTCTTCGTCGTGGAGCACGACATGGAGGTCGTGCGGCGGGCGGACTGGGTGGTGGACATCGGCCCCGGGGCGGGGGAGGGCGGTGGCCGCGTCCTGTACAGCGGTCCGGTGTCCGGACTCGGCCGGGTCGGGGAGTCGGCCACCGGGCGCCGGCTGTCCGGGCGCGCCGGGCCGGTCGGGCACCGGCTCCGCGAGCCGCGGGGCTGGCTGCGCCTGAGCGGCGTCTCCCGCCACAACCTGCGGGACGTCTCGGTCGCCGTGCCGCTGCGGGTGCTGACCGTGGTGACCGGCGTGTCCGGCTCCGGGAAGTCGACACTGGTGACGCAGGTGCTCGCCGAGGCCGTACGCGGCCACCTCGGGCAGGAGGCGGACGGTACGGAGAACGCCGGTGCCGCCGGGGACGCCCCGGGGGCGGAGCCGGTGATCGACTTCCAGGACGTGTCGGGGTCCGGGTCCTTCGACCGCCTGGTACGGGTCGACCAGCGGCCGATCGGCCGGACACCCCGGTCCAACCTGGCCACCTACACGGGCATGTTCGACGCGGTCCGCAAGCTGTACGCGGCGACGGACGAGGCACGCTCCCGCGGGTACACGCCGGGGCGGTTCTCCTTCAACGTCGCGGAGGGACGGTGCGGAACATGCCAGGGTGAGGGGTTCGTCGAGGTCGAGCTGCTGTTCCTGCCCGGGACGTACGCCCCGTGCCCGGTCTGCCACGGGGCGCGGTACAACGCGGAGACGCTCGAAGTGACGTACCGCGGGAAGAGCGTCGCGGACGTGCTGGCCATGCCCGTGGACGAGGCCGCCGGGTTCCTCGCCGACGTCCCGGCCGCCGCCGGGAGCCTGCAGACGCTGCGGGAGGTGGGACTCGGCTACCTGGGACTGGGGCAGCCGGCGACGGAGCTCAGCGGCGGCGAGGCCCAGCGCATCAAGCTGGCCGCGGAGTTGCAGCGGGCCCGCCGCGGACACGCGCTCTACCTCCTCGACGAGCCGACGACCGGGCTCCATCCCGCCGATGTCGACCTGCTGCTGCGGCAGTTGCACCGGCTCGTCGACGCGGGCAGCACCGTCGTCCTGGTCGAGCACGACCTCGACACGATCGCCACCGCCGACTGGATCATCGACCTGGGGCCGGGCGGCGGGGACGCCGGCGGCCGGGTGATGGCCGAGGGTCCTCCCGCCGAGGTGGCGAGATCCCGGCGCAGCGCCACGGCGCCCTACCTGGCGCGCCACCTGGCGGGTTCCTGACGGGACCGGATGACGGGACCGGGCGGCGGGACCGGGTGACGGGGCCGGGCGGCAGGGCGGTGCGCCCTCGACGAGACAGCGCGTCCGCGACGGGGACGGCCGCGGAAGGGCCGTCCCCACCGCCCTCCCCGTCAGCCCGCCGCCCACCCCGCGTAGAACAGACCGACCCCGACGATCACGCAGATCCCCTGGATCGTCCAGAAGCGGACCACCACCAGGACCTCGGACCAGCCCTTGAGCTCGAAGTGGTGCTGCAGCGGGGCCATCTTGAAGACCCGCTTGCCGGTCAGCCTGAACGAGCCGACCTGGATGACCACGGACAGGGTGATCAGGACGAAGAGCCCGCCCAGCAGGACGAGCAGCAGCTGGGTGCGCGAGCAGATGGCCAGGCCCGCCAGCGCACCGCCGAGGGCGAGCGATCCGGTGTCACCCATGAAGATCTTGGCGGGCGAGGTGTTCCACCAGAGGAACCCGATGCAGGACCCCATCAGCGCGGAGGCGACGACGGCGAGGTCGAGCGGATCGCGTACCTCGATGCAGGAACCGGGGTCGGTGAGGTTCATCGCGTTGGCGCACGAGTTCTGGAACTGCCACAGGCCGATGAAGGTGTACCCGCCGAGCACCATGGCCGACGCGCCGGTCGCCAGGCCGTCCAGACCGTCCGTCAGGTTCACGCCGTTGGACATCGCCAGGATCATGAACAGGGCCCATACGACGAAGAGCACCGGCCCGATGGTCCAGCCGAAGTCGCTGAGGAAGGACAGTTTGAGGGAGGCCGGTGTCTGACCGCGGTCGTCCGCGAACCGGATGGCCAGGACGGCGAACAGACTGCCCACGACCAGCTGGCCGGCCATCTTCGCCCCGGCCCGCAGCCCCAGTGAACGCCGCTTGACGATCTTGATGTAGTCGTCGAGGAACCCGACCACCCCCATGCCCGCCATCAGGAACAGCACCAGCACACCGGGGAACGTCGGACCCTCACCGGTGATCACCTTGGTCAGGACGTACGCGGCGAGCGTGGCCAGGATGAAGGCGATGCCACCCATGGTGGGGGTACCGCGCTTGCCGTGGTGGCCGCGGGGGCCGTCGTCGCGGATGAACTGACCGTAGCCCTTGCGGGCCAGCAGCTTGATCAGCAGTGGTGTCCCGCCGAGTGTCAGGAACAGGCCTATGGCCCCGGCAAACAGGATCTGGTTCATCGGACGGCGGTTTTCCCCTCGGCTGCGTTCCCGTGCGGGACCGCCTCCCGACCGGGCGGCCGTCCCGACCCACACCCTATGCACAAGCGCGATCACCGTGCTCCGGTGGGTAGTTGACGCCGTACCAGGTGGGGGACGGGGCGACCCGCCGCGTCGAGCCCAGGGGGCGGCCCCCGGGGTGTCAGTCGCGCAGGACCGTCACCTCCAGGTCCGGGTCGCCCGCGATCTCCGCCGCGGTGAAGCGTTCGGTGACCCACCGCCCGCGGGAGAAGAGACGGGTCTGGTCCGTGCGGTGGGGCGAGGACGGGTCGGTCGACTGACCGTACGTGAGGAGTGTGCTGGCGCGCGGCCCCCCGGGAGTCAGCTCGACGGCCATCAGGAAACTGCTGCCGAACGCCCCCGCGGCCGGTGTGCCGGTGCCCGAGTCCGGGCCCGCCTCCAGGACGTTGAAACAGCCCTTCTCACCACCGCAGCCGGGCAGCGGGACACCGGCCCACTTCTGTACGGCACCGAGCTCGGTGTCGACCGGGAGGTCCTCGGCGTCGAAGTGCTGCACGGCGTCGGCCAGGGCCCGCCGGACGCGCACGTCGTCGCCGTCGACACCGCGTGGTGTGGTGAGGGGGTGCGCCGGGTCGTAGGGGACGCGGTGCCAGGTGTCCGGCGGCCCGGCTTCGAGGAGAGTGCCGAGGAAGGCGTTCCAGAGCGCGGCGCCCCGGCTGCCGGTGCCGGCGCGGGTGTCCCAGCGGGCGAGGGTCGCGCAGGCATCCCGTACGTCGACCTCCTCGCCGTCCGTGGCCGTCGGGCGCGGGTGGGCACGGCACATGCCGACCACGTCGTCGCGGCCCGTCTCGGCCGACAGGACGCGGTTGCCGGACATCGAGGCGCGCAGGGTGCGCAGGGTGAAGCCCGGGCCGCCGAGCCCGTCCGTACCCGCCAGGCGTTCCGCGATCATGCGGAGGCCGAGCTGGGCACGCTGGTCGAGGCGCGGTTCGGCGTCGTAGGTGCCCGGGACATCGGTGAGGGGGGCTTCGGGGTTGGTGTACCGGGGCCCGTTGTTGGAGTTGGCGACGTAGTCCGTGCGGGTCAGCTCCGGCCGGTCCGACGGGCCGTGGACGCCCGGCACGAGCGCGTCGGGGGCACTGCTCCAGGCGCAGGCCGACGTCGAACCGTCCAGCGCGGACGGTCCCTCCTTGCCGCCCGGGCGGACACAGCGCGCGAGCTGCTCGTCGGTCAGGCGCGGGACCAGGGAGGAGTCGGTGAAGTACGTGGTGCCACCGGTGTCGGCCGCCAGGGTGTACGTCCAGGGGATGCCCTGGTACGTGTCCTGGGCGGCACGTACCTGAGCGAGGTTCTCGGCCTTGCCCATGGCCAGCCACGTGTTCATGGAACGCAGGTTGTCGGCGTTGGCGTCCCGTACGGCGTAGGCGGTCCCCGCGCTCCAGCCGAAGGACAGGACGGGTCCGAAGCGTGAGGAGTACAGGGTCCGCTCGACGGTCGACAGGCCGCCGTCGCCGTCGCGCACGGTGACCGGGACCGTGCGGCGTTCCATCCGCTCGGTCCTGCCGTCGACCACATAGCCGGTCGGGTCACCGGGCACGAGCTTCAGCGCGTAGAACGTGGCGTGCTGCGCGTCGCTCGCGGTGTGCGTCCAGGCGACGTCCCGGTTGTGGCCGATCAGGACCAGGGGGGTGCCGTACAGGCCGGCGCCGGCCACGTCCAGGGTGCCGGGGATCGTCAGGTGCACCTGGTAGAAGTGGAAGGTGCCGCCGGTCCAGGGGAGGTGCGGGTTGGCGAGGACCATCGTGTTGCCGCTGCGGGTGGCGTCCCGCCCGAGCGCCCAGCCGTTGCTCGCGGGAGCGGCCGCGGCGGGACCCTGCCCGCCCCGGGAGCCGCGGGAGCCCTGGACGACGGCCGCCACGGCCGCCGAGGCGGGGCTTCCGGCGGTCGTGGTCGCTGTCGCCGTGCCGCTGCCGTCCGCCGCCGGGGGCTTCGCGTCGCCGATCGCCGGCACCAGGGGCAGCGTTCCGCTCGCCGCGTTCAGGTCGTACACGAGGCCCCACAGGTCGAGCGGGGTGATCGGCCGTACCCATGCCCCGCCCTTGCAGCGCGGGTCCGGCAGCCGGTCGGCGCCCGTCTCCCGCAGATGGCGGTTGTACCCGGCCGCGTACCCCTCGACCATGCGGCGCAGTTCCGCCGTCGGCCCGAGCGGCGCCTTGCGGGCGAGCAGCCGCCGGACGGTGCCCTCATGCAGCCGCCCCCGGTAGTAGGTGTCGCTCGCCAGGTTGGAGCCCTCGCCGTCCTCCCCGTCGGCACCGAAGAACCGGGACCTCTCGCCCCGCACCGTGACGACCTGGTCGGCGAGCTCGCACACGTTGTCCTGCGCGAACGCGTAGCCGTAGCCGTAGCCGAGCCCGTCGAAGTCCTGCGCCCTGATGTGCGGGACGCCGTACCCGGTCCGGCTGATGTGGGCCGCGCGCCCGCCCCCGGCCACCCGTTCGCCCCCGGCCACCCGCTCGCCGTCGGCTCCGGCCGCGGCGGAGGGGGCGGCGGGCTGCAGGGCCACGGTGGCCGAGGCGAGGCAGAGAGAGACCACGACCGCGGTCAACCGGCCCTTCACGGAGCGTCTTCGGCGTAACGCCGGAATTCTGGATCCACTCATGCCCCCACTCTTGAGGGGCACCCGGCGGTCGTCATCGGACCCGTGGTGGAAATCCGGGCGGCACGTAGTCCCCGGGACGTACCTCCGAGGTCCACGGGCCACCGGTCCGCCGCGCCCCGTCCGCGGCACCCGGGGGCGCCGCGGACGGGGTTCACCGCACGGAGCCGGTCAGCTGCCCGGGACGGTGTCCTGGAACGTGGTGCCCGCGCTGCGGAACGCGTTGAGCCTGGTGGTGACCTGTGCCGGGGTCAGCACCTGGTCCTTGACGTGCAGGACGTAGTCGACCTGCTGGTCGTACGCCCGCGGGGTGGTGCTGGTCTGGCCCGCGAGGTCGATCATCCACTGGTTGAAGTTGATCGACATCGGCCGCTCCGGGAGGTACGCGGCGCCGTGCGTGCCGAAGAGCTGCCCGTCGACGTAGTACTTGATGCTGCTGTCGTCGATGGTCAGCACCAGGTCGTGCCAGCCGCTGTAGCTCTGGCGGACCTCGCTGTGCTGGTTGACCGCCACCCACGGGTCGGCCTGGTAGGTCTCCCAGGACGTCGTGTAGAGGATGTTGGCCGGCTCGCCCCAGCCGCCGTTGGGCAGGTACTCGAAGTCGTACTCGGCGTAGTCGTCCGCCATCGGCGCCTTGAGGTCGTTGATGGTGAAGAACGTCTGGACGAGGCGGTCGCCGTCCGGGCCGTACTTGGGCGCGTCGCTGAACCTGACCCGGGCGGCGTAGGTGCCGTTCTTGAACTTCGTCGCCCTGGTGAGGATCTCGGTCTGCTCGGTGCTCGCCGCGGTGCCGGCGGTGGAGGTCTCCAGGGTCATGAGGGAGTTGCCGCCCGTGGTGGCGAAGGTGACGTTCTCGGGCGCCCAGGTGGCGCCGGGCACGCCGGGGCCGCCGGGGTTGGAGCGCACGCTCCAGCCGTTCGCCGGGATCCTCGGGTCGGTGTGACCGCTGTAGTTGAAGTCGTCGAACAGCGTGGCGGCGTCGGCCGGCGGGTCGGTGGGCGGGTCCGTCGGCCCGTTGCCCCCGGGGGCCTGACCCCACAGGGTGGCGCCGGACAGGTGCGCCGTGACCTTGGACCAGTCGCCGTAGGACGTCTGGGAGCCGCCGAAGGAGTAGTCGTCGCCCTGGTTCAGCGACGCCCAGTTCGACTGGTGGAAGCGCAGCTGGAGGTCGCCGGTGTCGGCGCCCGGGGCGAGCGAGCCGGCGCCGGGGGTGAAGCCGATCTCCAGGTAGCGGTCGGCCGTGGCGGTGGGGTTGGCCGGTGTGCCGAAGGTGCCCGTGACGTTGGCGCAGCCCTTGACGGCCCAGGAGCAGGCGAAGCGGTAGTCCGCGCCCGCCGAGTCGGCCTTGAAGTAGTAGCGCACCTTGACGCCGCTGAGCTGCACGCTCGCCGTGCCGGTGTTCTTCACCCTGAACCAGGGCTCGGCCTGGTCGGCGCGGGCTCCGGTGGCGCTCGTACGGTACTGGACGCTCAGTCCGTCGGCGGCGGCGCTCGCGGTGACGGGGAGTGCCGTGAGCGCGGCGGCGCCCATGGCCAGCGCGACGGCGGTGCGGGCGGTGGCGCGCAGCCGGTTCCTGGTGAGTCTCATGGTGTTCCTTCCAGAAAGGTGGGGTGGTTCCCGGAATCGGACGGGTGGGGGGAGAAAGAGAGGAGGGAGCAGGGGAGGAGGGGGTCAGGGGCGGCGGGGGACGCCGAGCGCGTCGAGCCGGACCGTGTGCCCGTCGAGCCGGGTCCGGAAGTCGGCCCAGTCGCCCGCGCCGCTCCAGCCGCGGTCGGCGAGGGCGCAGAGCCGCGGATAGGTGAGGTACTCGATGTGGGCGGGCGTGGTGACGAACTCGGTCCACAGCTGGGCCTGGGTGCCCAGCACCCGCCCGGCCGCCTCGTCGTCCGCCCCCTCGGGCACGGGGTCGTGGGCGTGGACGGCGCGCAGACCGACGACGGCCCCGGGCTGGGCGGGCGGCTCGTGCGGGGCTTCGCTCCGGGCGTAGTCGAGGTAGGTGGCCCGGTGGTGGGCGTTGACCACGGGGTGCCCGCGGCGGGCCGCCGTCAGGGTGTGGGCCGGATCGCGCCACGTCATCACCGTGAAGTCGCGGGGCAGTTCGGTCCCGGTCTCGGCCCAGCCGACCGGTCGCCGGCCGTGCCGCACGAGGTGCTCGCCGATCCTCCCCAGGAACCAGCCGTGCAGCGCCCCGGGGTCCGGCAGGCCCTCCGCCGCCGCCCGCTCCCGGGCGAGGGCGCTGTGCGTCCACTCGGTGGTGGGGCACTCCTCGCCGCCGATGTGGACGTACGGCGAGGGGAAGACGTCCATGACCTCGTCGAGGACGGTGCGGCAGAAGTCGAGCGCCTCGTCGTGGACGCCGAGCACGGTGTCGCACACGCCCCAGCGTGTCCAGACGTCGAGGGTGCGCTCCGGGTGGTTGCCCAGGTGCGGGTAGGCGGCGAGGGCGGCGCGTACGTGCCCGGGCATCTCGATCTCCGGCACGACGGTGACACCGCGGGCGGCGGCGTACTCGACCAGCCCGGTCAGTTCGGCCCGCGTGTACGCCCCGCCGTGCGGGACGCCGTCGTACGCGCCGCTGCCGTCCGGGCCCTTCTGGGACTCGGCGCGCCGGCCGCCGACCTCGGTGAGCCGGGGGAGGGCGGCCACCGGCATGCGCCAGCCCTGGTCGTCCGTTAGGTGCAGGTGGAACACGCTGATCTTGTGCAGGGCGAGCAGGTCTACGTACCGGCGCAGGTAGGAGACGGGCTGGAAGTGGCGGGCCACGTCCAGCATCGCGCCGCGCCAGGGGTGCCGGGGCACGTCGGTGATGTCGGCGCACGGCAGCGACCATCGGGTGCCGCGCCGGGGAGCCGCCGACAGGGCGTGCGGCGGCAGGAGCTGGCGGACCGTCTGGACGCCGCGCAGGAGGCCGGTGGGGTGCGCGGCGCGCAGCAGCACGCCGTGCGGGTCGACGGTGAGCGCGTACCCCTCCTCGCCCAGGCTGCCGGATCCGGTGTCGAGCGCGAGGGCGAACCGCCCGTCCGGGGACGGTGGCAGGGGCAGCCCGGTGGCGGGCGCCAGCAGGGTGCGCAGCAGGTCCGCGGCCGGTCCGGCGCCTTCGCCGATACGCAGTGCGGTGCCGGCGTCGAGCGTGAAGTGCCCCGGCCGGAACACGGCCTCGGCGGGACGGGGGACGAGGGTCGGTACGGATGCCTGTGCGGGCACGGATCGCCTCCGGAACTGCGGTCGCGGGGGAAGTGCACGGGGGAGGTGCGGACGGTGCGCGAAGGGTTCAGCCCTTGACCGCGCCGGCGGCGAAGCCCGCGCTGACATGGCGCTGGAGCAGCAGGAACACCACGAGCGCCGGGGCGGCGAAGAGGGCGGAGGCGGCCATGGTGGCGCCCCAGTCGGTGCCGAAGACGTTCTGGAAGGAGGACAGCCACACGGGCAGCGTGCGGCTGTCCTGCTGTTTGATGATGAGGAAGTTGGCGTAGGCGAACTCGTTCCAGGCGGTGATGTAGCCGAACAGCGAGGTGGCCATGAGCCCCGGCGCCAGCAGCGGGAACGCGATGTGCCGGAACGCGCCGAGCCGGGTGCAGCCGTCGACCTGGGCGGACTCCTCCAGCTCCGGGGGGATCGTGCCGATGAAGCCGCGCAGGACGATGACGGTGAAGGGCAGCGTCATCATGAAGTAGACGAGGGTCAGGGTCGGCAGCCGGTCGAGCATGCCGGTGTCCCGGGAGATGATGTAGACCGGGATGATCAGTGATTCCCAGGGCGCCATCTGGGCGATGAAGACCATCAGCATGAACTGCCGGCGGCCCCTCCACCGCATCCGGGCCACCGCGTAGGCGGCGCCGAGCGCGATGAGCAGGGAGAGCAGGACGGCGCCCAGGGTGACGAGGACGCTGTTGCGCCAGAACAGGCCGAAGCCGTCGGCGCCCACGGCGGTGCGGAAGTGGTCGAGCGTCCAGGCGCGCGGGAACAGGCCGGGATCGGCGGACTGGATGTCGCGGTTCGGTGTGAACGCGGTGGCGACCATCCAGTAGACCGGGAACAGGCACAGCACGACCGTGACGGCGGCGGCGGCGTTCAGCGGCAGGCGGCGGATGCGGGGCCGTACGGTGCTCATGCGCGCTCGTCCTCCTGGCGGAACATCTGGCGGAAGTAGAGGACGAGCACGCCCGACATCAGGACGACGGTGACCATGGAGGCCGCCGACCCGAGGTCGTAGCGCTGGCTCGACAGGGCGGTCTGCACCGCGTACACGGGCAGGATCGTGGTCGCGTCACCGGGCCCGCCGTTGGTCATCACCCAGATCTGGACGAACGCCTTGAACGTCCAGATCACTTCGAGGGAGAACACCAGCAGGAACATCGGCCGCACGACCGGGAAGGTGACGGACCGGAAGATCCGCGGCCCCGAGGCCCCGTCGAGCCGCGCCGACTCGTACAGCTCGACCGGGACGGTGGTGAGGGCCGAGTAGAGGGTGATCGCCGCGAACGGCACGGACTGCCACACGACGAGGGCGATCAGGATGGCGAAGGCGGCCGGTCCGTGCGCGAACCAGGCGTAGCGCTCGAACGACGTGAACCCCAGGTCGGTCAGGACCGCGTTGACGATGCCGAACTCCGAGTGGAACAGCCACCGGAAGACCGTGGTCGCCGCGATCACGGGCATCGCCCAGGTCAGTACGAGTGCGCTGAGGACCGCGGTCCGGCCGAACCGGCCCAGGCGCTCGATCATCAGCGCGACCAGGGTGGACAGCACCATGATCAGGACGACGTCGACCGCCATGAAGAGGAAGGTGCGGCGCACCACCTCCCAGAAGCGGCTGTCGCCCAGCAGCGTCCGGTAGTTGTCGAACCCGACGAACCGCGCGTCGCCCAGGACGAGCTGGCGCAGGCCGAAGTCCTGCAGTGAGATCACCACGGCCCGGCCCAGGGGGTAGACCAGCAGGTAGAGCGTGCCGAGGACGGCGGGCGCGATCAGGACGTACGGCCAGATCCCGTGGCCGCGGTCCTGCGGCGCGGGCCGCGGTCCCGGGCCGGCCGGGCGCCGGGTCCGCCGGATCCGCCGGGTGTTCGGTACGGGCTGGGACACGGTCTGCTCTCGGACGGCCGTCACGGCACTCCTCCTGGCGGTGTGCGGACGGTTCAGGAACCGGAGTTCATCGCCGTGGTGATGGCCTCGGACGCCGCCGCGGCCTCCTTGCGCACATCGCCTCCGGTGAGTACGGCGGTCAGGTAGTCCTTGATCGGGTTCTTGGCCTCGACGGCGGCCCAGCCCGGGGTGTTGGGCGTCGCGTGCCCTTCCGCGGCGCCGGCCGCCATGGCCGAGGCGCCCGGGTCCGAGGCGACCGCGCCGGCCAGGGTGGTCTTGTTCGGCACGTAGCTCATGGCGACGGCCAGCTTCTTCTGCCAGGCGTCGCCGGTGAGTTCCTTGACGAAGGTGTAGGCCGCGTCCTGTTCGGCGGAGGCCGTGGGGATGACGAGGTCGGAGCCGCCGGTGAAGACCGCGCCGGGTGCGTCGGCGGTCTTGCCGGGGATCGGGAAGAAGCCGAGCTTGCCCTTCAACGCGGGGTTGTTCCCGACGACCGTGGTGGCGCCGCCCGGCGCCGAGACGATCTGCGCGACCTTTCCCCTGGCCATGACGTCCGCCTGCGGGGGGTTGGCCTCGTCGGAGTCCTTCGGGCCCCGGCCGAGGGCCTGGAGCTTCCGGTAGAACTCCATGCCGCGGATGGCCTCGGGGGTGTCCAGGGCGCCCTTCCACCTCCCCCCGGACTCGACGGCGAGGTCGCCGCCCTCGTCCCAGACGAAGCCCGCGAGGGTGTACCAGTTCTGGCCGGGCAGGTAGATGCCCTGCGTGCCGTCGGTGTCGAGCTTCCTCGTCGCGGCGATCCACTGGTCGCGGGTCCTGATGCCGGCCGCGTCCACGCCGGCCTTCTCGAAGAGGTCGGTGCGGTAGACGACGACGCGGTTCGCCGCGTAGAAAGGGATGCCGTACTGCTTGCCCTCGTAGGCGCCCGGCTCGGCGAGTCCCTCGAGCCAGTCCTCGCCCCCGAGTTCGCCGACCTTGTCGCTGAGGTCGAGCAGGCCCCCGCTCTGCGCGTACTGGGCGACCTGGGTGTTGCCGGTCTCGATGACGTCCGGTGCGTCGCTGCCGGCGAGGGCCGCGGTCACCTTCTCGCCGATGCCGTCCCACTCCTGGATCTGCACCTTGACGTCGATGTCGGGGTGCGCGGCCTCGAACCCCTCGACGAAGTCCTTCCGGAAGCGGTCCGAGACGCTGTCGCGCATCAGCCAGACGTCGATCGTGGTGTTCCCGTCGGAGGCGCCGGAAGAACCGCCGCAGGCACTCAGCCCAGCGGTCATGACGAGCGCGGACACACCGGCAAACAAGCGGAACTTCACGGTTCACCTCTGGAGGACATGAGCCAACCACCTGACCAGTGAAGTCCACTGGACAGCTCACCTCTCGATGCGGGGATGAAACTGGCATAGACCAATCAGGGGCGTCAACCCCCCTTGCAGCACCGTTTTTTGGCGTCCAATCCGGTCGGGACCCGGACGATCACCGCGGGACAGCGGTTACACTTCGCGCGACCAGGAACGCGCCCGGGGGCGGCCACTGGTCAACTGGTAAAGGGGATGTCGTGTACGAGGGGGCGCACCATGCGCGTACGAGGGGGCACAGGGTGAAGGGCGACGCGCCGGGGGCGGTGCTCAAGCGGGAGCGGGTGCGCGACTTCATCCTCGATCTCGTCGAGTCGCGGCGTCCGGGGGACGCGATCCCCTCCGAACGCTCCCTGTGCGCCCGCCTGGAGGTGTCCCGCCCGACCCTGCGGGCGGCGGTCGACGAACTCGTCGCCGCGGGCCTCCTGGTGCGGGAGCACGGCCGCGGCATGTTCGTGGCGCCCGAGAAGATCACCCAGGAGCTCGTCTCCGGACGGCAGGCCATGACGGCGCCCCGGGCCTCCGGAACCTGGTCGAGCCGCCTGCTGGAGTTCACCACCTTCCCGGCCGGCGCGCGCGTGGGCCGCAAGCTGCGCATGTCGCCCGCCGCCGAGATCGTGTACGTGGCGCGGCTGCGCCTGGTCGACGGCGTCCCGATGGCCATCGAGCACCTGCACATCAGGGCCGACCTGGTCCCGGCCCTGTCCGCGCGGGAGCTGGAGGCCGGCGATCTGTACGAGCACCTGCGCGAACAGCACGGCGTGCACGTCCAGGAGGCCGTGCAGGCGATCGAGCCGACCGTCGTCACCCGCGCGGAGGCCGACCTCCTCGACGTCCCCGAGCTGTCCCCGGCGCTGCTCTTCGAGCGGCTCACCTCGGACACCGGGGGGCGGCCCGTCGAGTACGTCCACTCGGTCTACCGGGGCGACCGCTACCGCATCGTCTCCCGGCTCACCCTCGACCCCTCGGCCACCGCCCCGCCGGCCGGTCCCGGGCACCACCCCGGCATCCCCCCGGGCGACTTCGCCCACCGCGAGACCATCGCGTCCTCCACGCGGGGGGACATCCAGGCGGCGCCGTGAGCGCTCCCGCGTCGGCAGATGGGACGAGTGTGCCCGGAGTGAGGCGGGGTTCTGGTGATTCGTACGGGTCCCGGGCTGTGTGGTGGGGCATGGGCCAGGCACACTGCATACAGGCAATTCCACGATCAAGAGGAAAAAGCATGATCACGCTTACGAAGGAAGACGGCCCGGCGGATCTCGACGGAGTGACCCACCTGTCGATCGGGGTGTCCTGGGACCCGACCGTCGGTGCCAGCGGGGGACTGATCGGCAAGCTGCGCCAGAAGACGGGCACGGACCTCGACCTGATCGCCATCGCGATGCAGGGTGCCGACCCGGTGCGCCTGGCGGGCCTGGACTCGCTGGACCCGCTGGGCAACGGCTCGCTGGTGCACAGCGGCGACAACCAGACCGGCAAGGGCGCCGGTGACGACGAGACGGTGACCGTCGAGTTCGCCCGCGTCCCGCAGAACATCACCTCGATCGTCTTCGTCGCCGCGGCCTACAAGAAGGGCAGCTCCTTCCAGAAGGCGCGCAACATCAGCTTCAAGGTGTACGACGCGAGCGGCGGCTCCACGCAGCAGGTCGCGGACGTCTGGCCGAGCCTGCTCAGCAACGACAACGGCTGTGCCGTGGCCAAGGCGATCCGGGTCGGCGGCGTCTGGAAGCTCCAGGTGATCAATGAGACCGGCAAGGTCAAGCAGGGCGACGAGCAGGCCCTGATGCGCTTCGCCGCGAGCAAGTAGGGCACGCGGCGGGGAGCCGGGACGGGCCGGGCGGTGCCGACACGTGTCAGCGCCGTCCGCTTCCCGTTCCGGAAGCGCGGCACCCGCGCGTCCCGCGCGGGTCCCGGTGTGCGGAGGACGCCGGTGACCAGGAGTGTACGTTCGTACGCTCTATCTGTAGGGTCGGGCGCATGAGTGTCGATGTACTGCGCCGACCCGCGCCCGCCGAGCGGCGGGCCCGTGCGGCCGTGGCCGTGCTGTTCTTCACCAACGGGGCCCTGTTCGCGAACCTCCTGCCCAGGTATCCGCAGATCAAGGCGGACCTCGGCATCGGCAACGCGGCCTACGGCCTGGCCGTCGCGGCCTTCCCGGCGGGCGCCATCGCGGCCGGTCTCGCGGCGGGCGTGGCCATCCGCCGGCTCGGTTCGGCGCGGGCGGCGGTGGCCGGCACCCTGCTGACCGGCGGGGGGATCCTGGTCGCGGGCCTCGCCGACTCGGTGCTGCTCTTCGCGGCGGCCCTGTTCGTGGCCGGGGCGATGGACGCGATCACCGATGTCGCGCAGAACGCCCACGGACTGCGCGTGCAGCGCCGCTACGGGCGCTCGATCATCAACTCCTTCCACGCCGTCTGGTCCATCGGCGCCGTCGTCGGCGGGTCCATGGCCGCCGCGGCCATAGCGCTCGGCCTCTCCCGGGGGCAGCACCTGGCGATCTCGGGGATCGTCTTCGCGGTCGCGGCCTGCGTCGCCCTGCGGTTCTGCCTGACCGGCCCCGAGGTCGAGCCGACGGCGGAGAGCGACTCCGCGCGGACCGGGCCGGGTGCGGAGCCCGGGTCCGACCGCGACGGCGCGGGGCGGAACGGACTCCCGGCGGCGGGCCGGCGCACCGCGTACGTGCTGGCCGCGCTCGTGCTCATCGCCACGGCCGGCACGCTCGTCGAGGACGCGGGCAGTTCCTGGGCCGCCCTCTACCTCTCCGACGTGCTGTCCGCGTCGGTGACCCTCGCCGCCTCCGGCTACATCGCCCTGGTGGGCGCCCAGTTCGTCGGCCGCACCATCGGTGACCGGCTCGTCGACCGGTTCGGCCAGCGCACGGTGGCCAGAGCCGGCGGTCTCGTCGTCGTGGCCGGAATGGGCCTGGCGCTGGCCGTGCCCACGGTGCCCGGGACGATCCTCGGCTTCGCCGCCGCCGGGTTCGGGGTGGCGACGCTGGTCCCCGCGGCGATGCACGAGGCCGACGAACTGCCCGGTCTCAAGCCCGGTTCGGGGCTGGCCATCGTCTCCTGGCTGATGCGCCTGGGCTTCCTGCTCTCCCCGCCGGTCGTCGGACTGGTCGCGGACGCGGCGAGCCTGCGGGCCGGCCTCCTGGTCGTCCCCCTCGCCGGACTGCTCGTGCTCCTGCTGGCCGGGGTGCTGCAACCCAAGCGCCGGTAGGCGAAAGGCCCTTGGCGGACATCCCGCTCCACCGGCCGCGGACCGACGTCGAGTGTACGATCGTACGCATGCCGACCGACCACTTCGCGCAGGATCCCCGTACGAACCTCGAACGCATGGCGGCGGGCGACCTCTACATCGCCGACGACCCCGAGATCGCCCGCCGGCAGCAGCACGCCGTGCGCCTGGCCGCCCGCTACCAGGCCGCCTACGCGCAGGACGCGGAAGCGGCCCGGCCGCTCCTCGCCGAACTGCTGGGCGCCCTGGGCGAGGAGGCACAGGTGCGGCCGCCGCTGTACGTCGACTACGGCAGCAACATCACGATCGGCGCGCGCACCTTCGTCAACTACAACCTGACCGCGCTGGACGTGGCCCCGATCGTCATCGGCGAGGACTGCCAGATCGGGCCGAACGTCCAGCTGCTCACCCCCACGCACCCCCTGGAACCCGGGCCCCGGCGCGACAAACTGGAGGCCGCCCGCCCGATCACCGTCGGCGACAACGTGTGGCTCGGGGGAGGCGCCGTCATCCTGCCCGGTGTGACCGTCGGGGACGACTCCGTCATCGGCGCGGGTGCGGTGGTGACGAAGGACGTGCCCGCCGGTGTCGTGGCCGTCGGCAACCCCGCCCGTCCGGTCCGCACCCTCTGAGGGCGCACGCCATGGCCACCGGACACACCGACCCGCAGCGCCGCGAACGCATCCTCGCCGCGACCCTCGACCTCATCGCCGAGGAGGGGACCGCCCAGGTGTCCCACCGGAAGATCGCCGCGCGTGCCGGCGTTCCGCTGGGATCGATGACCTACCACTTCGACGGCATCGACCAGCTGCTCCGCGAGGCGTTCACCCGCTTCGCCGACCACATCGTCGCCGTGTTCGACGCCCACCTCGCCGCCCCGGCCGACCGCGACCAGGCCCGTGAGGCGGTGACGGACCTGGTGCACACCCTGTCCGAGGGGAGCCCGCGCGACCTCGTCCTCACCCAGGAGCTCTACACCCTCGCCGCGCGCCGGCCCGCCTACCGGGAACTCACCCACGAGTGGATGGCCCGCAGCCGCGTCCACCTGGAGAAGCACTTCGACCCGGACACCGCCCGCCAGCTCGACGCCCTGATCGAAGGGCTGACCCTCCACCGGGCCCTGGACAACGAACCCCACGACCGCGCCCTGACCCGCGAGGCCGTCAGGCGCATCACCACGACGAGCGGGTAGCCGAGCCCGCACGGGGACCGATCGGGGACCGGTCAGGAATCGAGAAGCGCACGGCCCCGTGGCCCCCCTAGCGTGGTCGCCATGGACGCCACCCCTCACGCGAGCCGCCTCCCGCACGACGATCCCGGCGCGGCGGACCCGACAGGCGTGACAGACCCGACAGGCGCAACAGAGCCGACGCGCACAGCAGTTCGCACAAAAGAGGCATCAGCACCGGACGGACCGCCCGGAACTGGTTGGATCGGGCCGGAGATGCCGACGGGGGCGCGACGGCAACCCCGCGCGACGGATGGAGACTCGATGAGCATGACCCCGGGGACGGACGCACGGCCGTCCGCGCCGCACGCCGCCGACAGCCACGATCTGATCCGCGTGCACGGGGCGCGCGAGAACAACCTCAAGGACGTGAGCATCGAGATCCCGAAACGGCGGCTGACGGTGTTCACCGGTGTCTCCGGCTCGGGCAAGAGCTCACTGGTGTTCAACACGATCGCCGCGGAGTCCCAGCGGATGATCAACGAGACCTACAGCGCCTTCGTGCAGGGCTTCATGCCGACGCAGGCGCGGCCCGACGTCGACGTGCTCGACGGGCTGACGACCGCGATCATCGTCGACCAGCAGCGCCTGGGTGCCGACCCCCGCTCCACGGTCGGCACCGTCACGGACGCCAACGCGATGCTGCGCATCCTCTTCAGCCGGCTCGCGCAGCCGCACGTCGGCCCGCCCGGCGCGTACTCCTTCAACGTGGCCTCGGTGTCGGCGAGCGGCGGGTTCAGGGTCGAGCGCGGTGCCGAGAGGACCAGGACCGAGAAGGTGGCCTTCAGCCGCACCGGCGGTATGTGCACGCGCTGCGAGGGGCGGGGCACGGTCTCCGACATCGACCTCACCCAGCTCTACGACGACACCAAGTCGATCGCCGAGGGCGCGTTCACGATCCCCGGCTGGAAGTCGGACAACGTCTGGACCGTGGGCATCTACGCCGAGTCCGGCCACTTCGACCCCCACAAGCCGATCCGCGACTTCACCGAGCAGGAACTGCGGGACTTCCTCCACGGCGAGCCGGTCAAGGTGAAGGTCAACGGCGTCAACCTCACCTACGAAGGACTGATCCCCAAGATCCAGAAGTCGTTCCTGTCCAAGGACAAGGAGGCGCTGCAGCCGCACATCCGGGCCTTCGTGGAGCGGGCGGTCACCTTCACCGCCTGCCCGGAGTGCGACGGCACCCGGCTCAGCGCCGCGGTCCGCGAGTCGCGGATCGGGAAGCTCAGCATCGCCGACGCCTGCGCGACGGAGATCCGGGATCTCGCCGCCTGGGTGCGCGGACTCGACGAACCGTCGGTGGCGCCGCTGCTCACCGCGTTGCGGGAGACCCTCGACTCCTTCGTGGAGATAGGTCTCGGCTACCTCTCGCTGGAGCGGCCCTCGGGCACCCTGTCGGGCGGTGAGGCACAGCGCGTCAAGATGATCCGCCACCTCGGTTCCTCGCTCACCGACGTCACCTACGTCTTCGACGAGCCCACCGTCGGTCTGCACCCGCACGACATCCAGCGCATGAACGACCTGCTGCTCCGCCTGCGGGACAAGGGCAACACGGTGCTCGTCGTCGAGCACAAGCCGGAGGCCGTCGCGATCGCCGACCACGTCGTCGACCTCGGTCCCGGCGCCGGCACGGCGGGCGGCACCGTCTGCTTCGAGGGCACGGTCGAGGGGCTGCGGGCCAGCGGTACGCTCACCGGCCGCCACCTGGACGACCGGGCCGCCGTGAAGGAGACGGTGCGCAGCTCCACCGGCGCGCTGGAGATCCGCGGCGCGAACACCCACAACCTGCGGGACGTCGACGTCGACGTCCCGCTCGGCGTGCTCTGCGTGGTCACCGGGGTCGCCGGCTCGGGCAAGAGCTCGCTGCTGCACGGCTCGCTCCGGCGCGAGGAGGGGGTGGTCTCCATCGACCAGGGAGCGATCCGGGGCTCGCGCCGCAGCAACCCGGCGACGTACACCGGCCTGCTCGACCCGATCCGCAAGGCCTTCGCGAAGGCCAACGGCGTCAAGCCGGCGCTGTTCAGCGCCAACTCCGAGGGGGCCTGCCCGAACTGCAACGGCGCCGGGGTCGTCTACACCGACCTGGGGATGATGGCCGGTACCTCCACCACCTGTGAGGAGTGCGAGGGGAAGCGGTACGACGCGTCGGTCCTCGGACACCACCTCGGGGGCCGCGACATCAGCGAGGTGCTCGCGATGCCGGTGGCCGAGGCGCGGGAGTTCTTCGGCGAGGGCGACGCGCGGACGCCGGCCGCCCACCGGATCCTGACCCGGCTCGCCGACGTCGGGCTCGGCTACCTCACCCTCGGCCAGCCCCTCACCACACTGTCCGGCGGAGAACGGCAGCGCCTCAAGCTGGCCACCCACATGGCGGAGCAGGGCGGTGTCTACCTCCTCGACGAGCCGACCACCGGCCTCCACCTCGCCGACGTCGAGCAGCTGCTCGGTCTGCTCGACCGGCTGGTCGACTCGGGCAAGTCGGTCGTCGTCATCGAGCACCACCAGGCGGTCATGGCGCACGCAGACTGGATCATCGACCTCGGTCCGGGCGCCGGCCACGACGGCGGCCGGATCGTCTTCGAGGGCACACCGGCCGACCTGGTCGCCGCACGGTCCACCGTCACGGGGGAGCATCTGGCGGCCTACGTCGGCGCGTGAGCGACGGTGCCGGGGGCCGGGCGGCCCCCGGCACCCGGCTCTAGACCACGGCTCCCTTCCGCCCCGCCGTCCGCCGCGCCGCGGGCGGCGGGGCGCTGCGGGCGTGCAGCTCGACGGCCAGGGGCGCGGCGGTGAACACCGAGGAGCAGGTGCCGACGACGATGCCGACGAGCAGGGCGAGGGCGAAGTCGGCCAGGGAGTCGCCGCCGAGGAGGGCGAGGGCGCTGAGGATGAACACGGCTCCCATGCCGGTGTTGACGGTGCGGGGCAGGGTCTGCAGGACCGCCGCGTCGGTGAGATCCGCGAAAGGGGTCTTCCGGTCGCCGGCGGACAGTTCCCTGATCCGGTCGAAGACCACCACGGAGTCGTTGACGGAGTAGCCGATCACGGTCAGCAGCGCCGCGAGGAAGACCCCGTCGACCGGCTTGCCGAGCCAGGCGAAGACCCCGACGAGGATCAGGGTGTCGTGGGCCATCGCCACGACCGCGGACACGCCGAAGGTCCAGCGGAAGCGCACCGCGAGGTACAGCAGCTGCGCGGCCAGCGCCGTGGCGAGGGCGATGAGGGCCCCCCGGCGCAGTTCGTCGCCGAGGCTGGGGCCGATGAACTCGTCACGGACCTTCTCGGCACGGCCCGTGAGGTCGCCGACCGCCCTGTCCACCTCCGCCGCCTCGGCGTCGGACAGCCGGCCGGTGCGTACGGTGAGGCCGCTGTCGCCGGAGGTCTGGACGACCGCCCGGGGCATGCCCGCGTCGGCCAGGGTGTCCCGGGCCCGGTCGGCGTCGACCGGGGCGGAGGTGGAGTACTCCATGAGCCGTCCGCCGGTGAACTCGACGCCGAGGTCCAGCCCCCGGACCGCGATCCCGGAGGTGGCCAGGACGAGGCCGGCGGCGGACACCGCCAGCCAGGTGCGCCCGCGCCGCATCAGGCCGGGGTCGCGGCGGCCGAGCCAGTCGCGGACCCTGCCGGTGTCCGCGATGCCGGTGAGCCGCGGGCGGCGCCGCACGGCCCGCCGGGCGACCGCGTGCTCGGCGAGGACACGGGTGACGACCAGGGCGCTCACCATGGAGGCGAGGACGCCGATGCCCAGGGTGACGCCGAAGCCGCGGACGGGTCCGGAGGCGAGGAGGAAGAGCAGGCCCGCGGCGATCAGGGTGGTGATGTTGGAGTCGGCGATGGCACTGAAGGCGTTGCGGAAGCCGGCGGCGAGGGCCGGGCGCAGGCCCTTCCGGCGCGCCGCGTACTCCTCGCGGGCCCGTTCGAAGACGAGCACGTTGGCGTCGACGGCCATGCCGACGGCCAGGACGAGGCCCGCCAGCCCGGGGAGGGTGAGGGTGGCGCCGAGCGCGGCCAGGGCCGCGTAGGAGATGACTCCGTGACAGACCAGGGCCACGGTGGCCAAGGCGCCGAGCAGCCGGTAGACGCCGATGATGAACAGGGAGGTCAGCACGGTGCCGATGACGGCGGCCCGGGCGCTTGCCTCGACGGCCGCGGCGCCCAGGGTCGCCCCGACGGTGCGCTGTTCCACGGTCTCGACCGGCACCGGCAGGGCTCCGCCGTTGATGAGCAGGCCCAGTTCGCGTGCTTCCTCCCGGCTGAAGGAGCCGGTGATCCGGGTGGCGCCGCCGGTGATGCCCGTACGGCAGGCGACGGACGGGTCGACCGCGGGGGAGGAGACGACCTGGTCGTCCAGGACGATGGCGACACGGCGGGCCGGATCACCGGCCGGACGGCACGCGGCCTCACCGGTCAGCCGGGCCCAGGCGTCGCCGGCCCCCTCGAACTCGACGCCGACGTACCAGCCGGCACCGCTCTGCCGGTCGACGCGTGCCTCGGCACCGTCGACGTCCGCGCCGGTGAGCGCCGGCGGGCCCAGGCGCACGGGGCGCCCGGATTCGTCGGGCAGGACGCGTCCGCCCGGCCGGGCCGCGGCCTCACCGGTGTCGGCGGTGTCGGAGGTGTCAGATGTGTCGGCGGTGCCGAGGACGGGGTGGAAGGTGAGCTGGGCGGTGCGGCCGAGGACGTCCGCCGCTTCGCGCGGGTCCTGGACGCCGGGCAGTTCGACGATGATCCGGTGGTCCCCGGAACGGGTGATGCCGGGCTCGGTGACGCCGAGCGCGTCGATGCGGTGGCGCAGCACCTCCACCGTGCGCCCGGTGGCCTCGGGACCGGCCTCGATGGTGGGGGAGTCGCGGGTCTCCAGGACGATCCGGGTACCGCCGCGCAGGTCGAGCCCGAGGCGGACCGGCACGGTCAGGGTGATGTAGAGGGACAGGGCGAGTACGGACAGGGCGAAGAACGCCCGCACGCGGACGGCGCGTGTCAAGGATGCCTCCAGCAGGCATGCCGCGCCCGCGGACCGGGGCGCGGCAGGGATGGACCGGTTGACGTCAGCTACCGGTCGGAGGCGGCGGGCCGCGCCCGCTGTGGTGCGCGCAGTGCTGGGGAGGGGTGAAGGCGCCGGGTGCGGCGGGCAGCGGCGGCCCGGGCTCCGGCAGCGGAAGGAGGAGGCCGGGCGGGACGCACACGCCGCCCGGGGGCGGGACGTGCCACTCGGCGGGAGCGGCCCGCCCCGCGCGGGGCGGCCGGCCGCAGGGGGCGGTGCAGGTGTCGTCGGCGCTGCGGGTACTGCCGGTGGCGGTGGGCGCGGTGGGCGCGGTGGCTGTGTGAGCGGCCGGGGAGCCGTACGCGGCCGGGGCGGGGCCCTGGTGCGCGGCGACGGCGACCGGCGCCGGTGCGCCGGGGAGGGCCCCGGCGGGACCGCCCTGCAGACCGAGCACGCCGAGGACGGTGAACAGCGTCGCCAGCAGCATGCGGGTGACGGGCCCCCGGTCGGCGGGGGCCCGGTTCCGGGCGGGGGAGACCGGGACCGCACGGGCCGGCTGTGCCATGTGCTGCTCCCCCCTTGCCCGCACTCGACCGCGTTCCTCGGTGCACTGGTCACCGGTCGGTGTGCCGGTCCGTGAGGACAACGCACGGGCGCCGCCGAAGGTTCACCGGAACCGGTCCGCGCCCGTCCCGCCGACGGCCGGCGCACGGGCCGACACGCCGGGTGCCGGGTGCGCCTCTTGTGGCGGAAGAGGTGAACGATCACGATGCAGGGGCAACCGGCTCCATGAGCGGGGCCGCACGCACAGCTCGGCCGGCTGCTCCGGCAGGCACTTCACAGGAGTTCTCTTGACGTACGACATCGACGCCCTCCGTGCCCGGTTCCCGGCGCTGTCCACAGGAGTCGCGCACTTCGACGGTCCCGGCGGCACCCAGACCCCGCAGCCCGTCATCCAGGCCATCGCCGACGCCCTGGCACGGCCCCTGTCCATCCGGGGGCCGCTGACGCCGGGGGAGAGGAACGCCGAGGCCATCGTCACCGGGGCGCGCCGGGCCATGGCCGACCTCCTGGCGGCGGACCCGGCGGGGATCGTCTTCGGCCGCAGCGCCACCCAGCTCACCTACGATTTCTCCCGCACCCTCTCCCGGGACTGGGCACCGGGTGACGAGGTGGTCGTCACCCGGCTCGACCACGACGCCAACATCCGCCCCTGGGTCCAGGCCGCCGCCCGGGCCGGTGCCACCGTGCGCTGGGCCGACTTCGACCCCGCCACCGGAGAACTGACCGCCGACGACATCCGCGCCGTGCTGTCCCCGCGCACCCGGCTCGTGGCCGTGACCGCCGCCTCCAACCTGATCGGCACGATCCCCCCGGTCGCCGAGATCTCCCGCCTGGCGCACGAGGCCGGCGCGCTCGTCCATGTCGACGGCGTCCACTACGCCGCCCACGGGCCGGTCGACCTGGAGCACCTCGGCGCGGACTTCTTCGTCTGCTCCCCGTACAAGTTCTTCGGCCCGCACCACGGGGTGCTCGCCGCCCGGCCGGAACTGCTGGAGACACTGCGGCCGGACAAACTCCTCCCTTCCACCGACGTGGTCCCGGAACGCTTCGAACTGGGCACCCTGCCCTACGAGTTCCTCGCCGGCACGGAAGCGGCGGTCGACTTCCTCGCCGGTCTCGACACGGACGCGGCGGGGACGCGCCGGGAGCGCCTGGCCTCGTCGTTCACCGCACTCGAAGCACATGAGAGGACCCTGCGCGAACCGATCGACGCGGGCCTGTCCGCCCTCCAGGGGGTCCAGGTCCACTCCAGGGCGGCCCACCGCACCCCCACCCTGCTGGTCACGTTCGAGGACCGCCCGGCGGCGGACGCGTACCGCTTCCTCGCGGAGCGCGGTGTCCACGCACCGGCGGGGTCCTTCTACGCGATCGAGGCATCCCGCCGGATCGGTCTCGGCGACACCGGCGGCCTGCGCATCGGCCTCGCCCCCTACAACGACATCGAGGACGTCGAACGGCTCCTGGCGGGCCTGGGCGAGTTCCTGACCCTCTGAGGTCCGGGGGAGGGCCGTCCTTCCGTCAGGCGGCCGCGCAGGTGGCCGCGGTCGTCCCCAGTTGCTCGCGGTAGGCCCGGGCCGTGGCCACCAGTCCGTCGAGGGCTTCGCGCGTCCGGACGAGTTCCGCGATGTGCGCGTCGAGCCGGTCGCGCTCCTTGGCCATGCGTTCGAGGGCGGCGTCGGAGTTCTCCTCGCTGGGCGAGTCGACGCAGGGGAGCAGTCCGAGCACGGTCCGGCTCGACAGGCCCGCCGCGTAGAGCCGCTGGACGAACCTGACGCGCTCGATCTTGTCCTCGGTGTAGTGCCGCTGTCCGCTGGCACTGCGGGTGCTGTGCAGCAGACCCTGCTCCTCGTAGTAGCGCAGTGATCTGACGCTGACTCCGGCCCGTTCGGCGAGCTCTCCGATACGCATGCCGTTCTCCCCGCTGTCGTTCGTGCTGTTATCCGCGTCACAGGACTTGCCTCTGACATCAGTGTCAGGTTTTAGCGTAACCGCCGTACCCGGAACCCGGGTGACGGATCGCGAAGGAGTCCGAAGTGACCAGCCTGTTCCAGTCCTACCAGCTCGGCGGCCTCACCCTGCCCAACCGGGTCGTGATGGCCCCCATGACCCGCGTACGGGCCGCCGCCGGCGGTCTGGCGACGCCGTCGATGGCGACCTACTACGCCCAGCGCGCGACCGCCGGGCTGATCGTGTCGGAGGGCGTGCAGCCGAGCCTGGCCGGGCAGTCCAACCCGGGCACCCCGGGCCTGCACACCGAGGAACAGCAGGCATCCTGGCGGCCGGTGACGGACGCCGTGCACACCAACGGCGGGCGGATCTTCGCCCAGCTCATGCACGGAGGACGCGTCTCGCACCCCGACACCACGGGCATGCGGCCGGTCGGCCCGTCGGCCGTCGCCGCGGCCGGTGAGGTGTTCACGCCGACCGGGCCCCGGCCCGCCCCGGTGCCGCGCGCCCTGGAGACGGCGGAGGTGCCCGAGCACGCCCGCTCGTACGCCGAGGCCGCGCGCCGGGCAGTGGACGCCGGCTTCGACGGGGTGGAACTCCACGGCGCCAACGGATATCTGATCTCGCAGTTCCTCTCGTCCAACGCCAACCTGCGCACGGACCGCTACGGAGGTTCCGTGGCCCACCGGATCAGGTTCGCCGTCGAGGCGGTGTCCGCGACCGTCGACGCGGTCGGCGCGGCGCGCACCGGCATCCGGCTCTCCCCGGGCGGCACCTTCTGGGGGGTGCGGGAGACGGAGGTCACGGAGCTCTACACCGCCCTGCTGGGCGAGTTGGCGCGGCTGGAGGTGGCGTACGTGCACCTTGAGGCGACCGCCGACGAGGAGGTGCTGGTGGCGCTCCGCCGCGCCTGGCCGGGCACCCTCGTCATGAACCCGGCCCTCCCGATGGGACCCAAGCAGACCGGCAGGTCGGACGCCGACCACTGGCTCGGCCTGGGCGCCGACCTGATCGGCTTCGGCCGCGCCTTCATCGCCAACCCCGACCTGGTGGAACGTCTGCGCACGGGCGTCCCCCTCGCCCCCGTCGACGAGACGACCTACTACCAGGGCGGCGACGAGGGCTACCTGACCTACTCGGCTTACCGGTACGGCGCCTGACACAGTGGCAGGCGTGCCGCGGGTCGCGCGGGGTATCCGGCTCTTCGTTGTTTACCACGCATCTTCCTGGAGGACATCATGGCAGTGACGGACCCATCCGCCCCCGCGGTGGCCTCCCGAAGCGGAAAGACACCGGCGGAGGACTCCGGCCCGCAGGGCGGTTCCGGTGCCGCCCGTCCCCGCGACGAGGACTTCCAGGACGGGTCGGAGACCCCCCAGGAGCGGGTCAACCGGCGCTGGAACGAGATCCTCCAGGAGACCCGGGTCGCGCAGACCGGCGTGCAGATCCTCTTCGGCTTCCTGCTCAGCGTGGCGTTCACCGCCGGCTTCGAGGAACTGGGCACCGTCGACCGGGCGATCTACGTCACCACCGTCGTCCTCGGCGGGGCGGCCACGGGCTCCCTCATCGCCCCGGTCTCCATCCACCGCTTCCTCTCCGGACAGCAGATGAAGGGGGAGCTGGTGGAGATCGCCCACCGGCTGATGATGTTCGGCATGGTCCTGCTCGCCCTGACCATCGGGTCGACCCTGCTGCTGATACTGCGCGTCGTCCTGCCGGGCATCGTCGCGGAGCTCCTGGCGGCCGGGGTGATGCTGCACTTCGCCGTGTGCTGGTACGCGCTGCCGCTCTGGCTGCGGCACCGCTCGGCGCGCGCCGAGGCCGCCTGAGCGCGGGCCGGGGTCAGGGCCGGGCGGGTGTCTCCAGTTCCCGCTTGAGGTTGCGCAGGGTCCTGTCGATGTTGCCGGCCTGGAAGACGGCGAACGTCCTGCCGCCCGTGACCACGCGGTCGAAGGCGTTCGCCACGGGCGCGGGCCAGGAGCGCCGGTCGTCCGTCCAGGTCTCCGTCACCCGTGTGCCGGTGCCCTCGGCCTCGAACCGGTACTCCCAGGTGGCGATCGGGCCCTTCAGGCGCGGCCGCCTGAATCCGATGGCGTGGACGCGGAAGGCGAAGCGCCGGCCGGGATCCGCCGCGGTGACCGTGCAGCGGGTGGTCCAGCGGAAGCGGCCGCGCCTGTTGTGTCCCTCGAAGACCAGGCCCACGCGGGCCGGCCCGTCGTCCCCGCCGGGGAGGGTCGCGCCGAGGTTCTCCGGGCTCCAGCGGCCCATCCGGGCGGGCCGGGCGACCTGCTCGTACACCGACGACGGTGACGCCTCGACCAGGATGCTGCGGGTGACGGTGAACGTACGGGGCATGGCCGCTCCCTCCCCGGTCACCGGACCCGCCGACGACCTACTGGAAAGTAACAAGCCTACTCCGTGCCGATCGGGACCCGCACGCCGGCGGGGATGCGGAACTCCAGCTCGGGCCGGTCCCACACCACCGCGGGCGGGGTGGCGGGCGCGGTCCCGGTCGGCACCGCGCCCACGCTGCGGTAGAACCCCTCGGCGGGCGGGTGCGACACCACCCGGACCCGGTCGAGCCCGGCGGCACGCGCCTGGGATCGCATGTGGGCGACGAGCAGCCGTCCGATCCCCCGTCCCTGCGCCCGGTCGGCGACGAACATCAGGTCGAGCTCCGGCGGGGTGAGGACGAGCGAGTAGAAGCCGATGACGGGTCCGTCGTGCCCTTCGGTGGCCGCGAAGACCCGGTGGGCCTCGATGTAGTCGGGGCCCACCCGGTACCCCCCGACCATGGCCGCGTACTGCCCCTCGTAGGCGCGCGAGCCGCGCACGAGCCGCGTGAGCCGCTTGGCGTCCCGCGCGACGGCCCGCCGGACCGGGACCGCTCCGCTCCCGCCCGTAATGCTCCTGTTCATTACGCGAGTATCACGCACGCCGTTCCCGGTGGCCCCGCCGGCCCCGGTGGCGTACGTGTCGCAGCCGGCCACGGGCCGGGTCGCCGCCGTCGGCCCGGAGCGGTTCGCCGTCGTGGGCGGCTTCGCCACCGGGCCGGAACCGCACGCGTCGGTGCTGCCGCCCGGCGGCGGCCCGTAGGACGCGGAGGTCCTCCCGGGCCCGGCGCATGCGGACGCGCTCAGACGGACGCGCTCAGACGGACGCGCTCTGCCCGGTGACCGCCTTGCCGACGATGAGCGTGTTCATCTCCCGCGTTCCCTCGAAGGAGTAGATGGCCTCCGCGTCCGCGAAGAAGCGGGCCACGTCGTAGTCCAGCACGATCCCGTTGCCGCCGAAGATCTCCCGGGCCCAGCCGACCACCTCGCGCATGCGTGCCGTGACGTACGCCTTGGCCAGCGACGAGTGCTCGTCCTTGAACACCCCCGAGTCCTGCAGCCGGGCGAGCTGCAGCAGCATGCCCCAGCAGGCGGTGATGTTGCCGAGGCTCCTGACCAGGAGGTCCTGGACGAGCTGGAAGCCCGCGAGCGGCCGGCCGAACTGCTCGCGCTCGGTGGCGTACCCGAGCGCGAGTTCGTACGCGCCGATCATCACGCCCAGCGCCTGCCAGGCGACCCCGCTGCGGGTGGCGCGCAGGATCTCCGCGACATCGCGGAACGACGCGATGTTCTGCAGCCGGTCGGCCTCCGGCACCCTGACACCGGTCAGTGTGATGTCCGCGTTCTCGACGATGCGCAGGGAGATCTTGTTCTCGATCTTCTCGGCGACGAAACCCGGTGTGCCCTTGTCGACGACGAAGCCCTTGACCTGGTCGTCCGCAAGGTCCCGGGCCCAGACCACCACGAGGTCGGCGAAGGTGGCGTTGCCGATCCAGCGCTTGGCGCCGTCGAGGACCCAGGTGTCGCCGCGGCGCTCGGCGGTGGTGCGCATACCGGCCGCCACGTCGGACCCGTCGAGCGGCTCCGTCAGGGCGAAGGCCCCGATCCTCGCCATGGAGGCCATGTCCGGCAGCCAGCGGTCCCGCTGCTCCTGGCTGCCGCCGGCCTGGACGGAGTACATGGCCAGTCCGTTGTGCACACCGAAGAACGTGGCGACCGAGGCGTCCACCCGGCTCATCTCCATCGCCATCATCCCCGTCAGCAGGTGGCTCACGGCGGGGCGGTGCTCGCCGTACCCCTCGTACGACAGCCCGACCAGGCCGCTCTCGCGGAACCGCTCGATCAGCTCCCTGGGAAAGGTGCCCCCGGCCCAGTTCTCGTTCACCAGCGGCTTCACCGCGTCGTGCATGAACGAACGCGTCCTGAGCAGGATCTTGCGTTCGTCGTCCGGCAGCGCGGCCTCGAAGTCGTAGAAGTCGGCCACGAGCCCGTCATCCATGGAAGATCTCATAGCCGCCTTCTTCCACGATCTGCTTGCAGGATGCACGGAAACGTCGATGGCGGGCCGGTGGGCCGACAACCCGAAGCGGGCTCCGGACATGTCCGGAGCCCGCTTCGGGTTCTTCTGAACGCGTGACCGCTCAGATCGTTCGAGCGGTTCGGGCCGTTCGGGCCGCTCAGCCCTGTCCGGCCTGCCGCCGGGTCTCGTCGGCCACCTGCCTGCCCGAGTCGCGGGCCTGCTCGGTGACGTGACCCGCCTGGGTCCGCGCCTCGTCCTGGGTGGTCCGGGCCGCGTCCGCCGCGGTGCCCTTCACTTCCTGGACCGCGCTCTGCGCCGCCTCCATGGCACCTTCCTTGAGGTGCTGCGTGGATTCGAGCGCCGCCTGCTTCACCGGCTCCAGGGCCTCACCACCGCGCTCCATGAGGTCGGCGGCCTTCCGCTGCTCGGTCTGGGAGGCGGGCAGCAGCGAGGACGCCAGCACACCGACGCCGAACGCGATCAGACCCGCGGCCAGAGGATTTCCCTGCGTCTTCTGCATGGTCCGGTCCGGCACCTCCCTGATCGCCTGCCCTGCCTGGCCGACCGCCTCCTGCGCGGTGCCGGCCGCCTGTCCGGTGCCGTCCTGCAGCGAACCCGCCACGGACTGCGCGGTCTGCCTGGTCCCATGGACGCCCTGCTGGGCGGATCCCATGATCCGCTCCCGGACGCCGGTGACGGCACCACGCATCCGGTCGGTGCGGCGGCGCACGATGCGTCGGGGGCTGGCCTGGTCGGCGAGCTCGTCGACGTCCGCGGACAACCGCTCCCGAGTGGCGTCGATCTCGGCCCTCATTTGGTCGGGTGACGTGCCCATTCCGCGTTCTCCTTCATGCTTTCGACGGTGTGCTCGGGCTTCGGCGACACGGTGCGCATCTGCGTGCGGCCCCGCTGGTACAGCACGGCCGCGACGACGGCCCATACGACGGTGACGATCAGGGCCGACCAGCCCGCGTCCATGACGTTCGCGAGTCCCAGCACGGCGGCCAGGGACAGGAACAGCAGCGTCATGTAGCCGGCGAATCCCGCGCCGCCGTACATGCCCGCGGCCTTGCCCGCCTTGGTCGCCTCCTCGCGGATCTCGGTCTTGGCCAGTTCCACTTCCTGGCGGAAGAGGGTCTGCACGTCGGAGGTCACGGCGGACAGCAGTTCGCCGACGGACCTGTCCTGGCCCTGCGACCCCACGGGTCCGGGGGACACCGAGGACATCTCACACCTCCGGGTACGGGCGGCCGGGCACCGTGCCCGGAGGCGTGCCGACGGCCGGCGGGGCGGCCGGCGGCGCGGGCGGCACAGGGGGTATCACCGGAGCGGGATCCTGGCCGGTCACCGGCACGGGTTCCTGCGGGGCGGTCACCGGCGGCGCCGGCGGGAGCGTCCCGGGCGTCGGCTCGGGAAGTCCCGGCTGCCGTTCCACGGCCACGTCGGACCCGTGCTGTCCGCTGCCGGACGTCTGGCTCGCCTTGCTCGCCACCTTGGCCAGCCGGCCCACGGCCAGCCCGGCCAGGAGCGCGCCGCCGAGGAAGGCCCCGGGACGCCTGCGGGCGAAACTCTGCAGGTCGGAGACCACGCCTTCGGCTCCCTGCTTCTGCAGGTAGTCGGCCGCGCGGTGTCCGCTGTCGGCGGCATGGGCCGCCAGGCCGCGGGCGGGGGAGTCGTTCTGGGCGTTCTCCGCCAGCCCCGCCAGGTCGTCCGCCCACTGGTGCAGGACGTCGGCGGCCCGCGCGGTCTGTCCCTCGACCTCGTTCAGGGCGCGCTCCCGCAGGTCGCGTACGACCGTTCCCGCCTGCTGCCGTGCCTCGCCCGCCACGGCCCTGGCCTGGTCCGCGGCGGTGCCGGCCACCTCGCCCGCCGCCTGCTTGGCCTTCTCGGCCGTCGCCGAGGCCTCTGCCTTGGCCGTCTCACCGGTTTGCTGCACCTTTCCGGTGCCGCCCTGCACGGACTCGCTCATCAGCCCCTCCTCCACTCGCGCTCGTCGGTCCCTTCGCCCACGTGGCACGGAAGCCGCCCGCCGATGTCTCCGGCGTCCCGCACCGTGCCCCGTGAGGACGGGGGTCTCCGCACGAGTGGCTGCTCAGCGGACTTTCACACGTGTACGGGGCGGATGAATTCGGTCATCCGCAGCCGGAGGAGGAGATCCGGGCACGGAGGGGCCGCGGGAAGACCGCCGGTCCCCCGGCGCGGCCGGGCCGGTTCAGCTCGCGGTGGACCGCCACGCCGCTTCGGCGGCCCGGGCCGTCGGGTGGGCCGGGAAGACCTGGTCCAGGCCGACGACGCGGAAGATCCGGCTGACGTGCTCGGGGACCGCCGCCAGGGCGATGCCGGCGCCGGCCGCCAGGGCGTGGTTGCGGGCGGCGATCAGCACGGTGATGCCGCTGGAGTCGCAGAACTCGACGCCTCCGAGGTCCAGGACGAGCTGCTGCCCGGGGAGCAGCTCCAGCCCGGGCAGCGCGGCGCGGACCCCGGGGGCGGTCTGATGGTCCAGCTCCCCGGCGAGTTCGACGACCGCGCCGGCGGGAGCGGTGCGGATACGGAGGGTCAGGGGCGGCTGGGTCACTGCTGCTCTCCACTCGGAGGTCGGGGCACATGGATGGCGAGGACGGCGGTGTCGTCGTCCACGCCGCTGCCGAGGGTGTCGAGCAGGTCGCGGATCGCGCCGACGGTGTCCGACGCGGTGGTCGGCGCGAGAGCACGGGCGAAGTCCAGGAGGGCGTCGTCACCGTAGCGGGCGTCGCCACCGCCGGTGACACCGCCGTGACCGTCGCTTCCGGTGCCGGCGGTGGAGTTGACGTGGGCCTCGGTGAGCCCGTCGGTGTGCAGCAGCAGGGTGTCGCCGGGGGCCAGCCGGACGGTGGTGGCGGCTATGTGGGCGTCCGGCAGCACGCCGATGAGCTGCCCGCCGGGGGTGGGGAGGAGGTCGGTGGTGCCGTCGGCGCGCATCAGCAGGGCGGGTGGATGCCCGCCGCTGGCCAGGGTGATGTGGAAGCCGCCCCGGTCGTGGTCGGGGGTGAGCAGGCCGAAGACGACGGTGCAGAACCTGGGGTCGTCGCCGTTGTACTCGTGGTTCAGGACCGTGTTGAGGTTGCGCAGGACGGCGACGGGACCGGGGTCGTACACGGCGGCGGCCCGCAGGGTGTAGCGGGTCAGGGAGGTGACGGCCGCGGCGGCGGCGCCCTTGCCGCACACGTCGCCGAGGAACAGTCCCCAGGCGCCGTCGGCCAGCGGGAACAGGTCGTAGAAGTCGCCGCCGACCTCGTCGACGGAGGCGATGTGGTAGTACGCGGAGACGTCCAGGCCGGGCACGTTGGCCAGGGCCGGCGGCAGCAGTGTCCGCTGCAGGGTGGTGGCCAGGCGCTGCAGGCGCTCGCGCTCCCGGTCCGCCTCCTTGCGGGCGCGCAGCAACTCGGTCTCGTAGGCGCGGCGGTCCCGGGCGTCGAAGACGGTGGTGCGGATCAGCAGCGGCTGTCCGTCGCCGCCGGTCCGCACCTCCGAGGTGACCAGGACCGGCAGCCGGGTGCCGTCGGCGGCCCTGAGCTCCAGCGCGATACCGCGCACCTCGCCCTGCATCCTCAGCAGGGGGACGTAGTGGGTCTCGTGGTACAGCCGGCCGCCGGCGGTCAGCAGGTCGGAGAAGGAGATGCGGCCCAGGACGTCGTCGCGCTCGTAGCCGAGCCAGTTCAGCAGGGTGGTGTTGATCTTCGCTATCCGGCCGTCGAGCAGGCTGGAGAGGTAACCGCAGGGCGCGTGCTCGTACAGGTCCTCGGCACTGTCCTCCAGCAGCGCGGAGAACTGGGCCTGCTCGTCGGCCGGCCCGCCGTCCCCGGGGTGCTCCCCGCCGTCCCCGGGGTGCTCGGAGGGTCCGCCCTCCTCGTCCCCGCTCGTCCGGCCCGTCATGCGGGTGCTTCCGCGAACGGGGCGATCGCGGCCGCGGCCCCCTCCGGCGCCGGTACCGCCACGCGCCCCCCGTGCTGGTCGCACCCGGACCCGTGCACCGGCGGCACGGGCGGCCCGCCGGGCCGCCCGGTGACCGTCACCTGGTCCCTGTGTCGTACGTCCATACGAAACATCCTCGCAGACGGCGGACTGTCCCCGCAGACCGGACGACGGTGCGGTGAGCTGCCCGGCGAGGACGGGGACGGCACCCCGAAGCCCCCGGAAAACCCCTGCGCCGGGCGTCACCGTCCGTCATACGCTGACGCCCGTTGTCCGACGAGGGAGGACGTGAGGACGTATGGGGATCCGGAGCCTGACCCGCACCGAGGCCGAGCGCCGGGGCGCGCTGCTGACCGTCGAGCGGTACGACGTGGACATCGACCTGACCGCCCTGCCCGACGGACCGGAGGTGCGGTGCGTCTCCACCGTGACCTTCACCTGTCACGAGCCGGGCGCGGAGAGCTTCGTCGACTGCGCGGCACGGGTGCTGGGCGCGACGCTGAACGGCGACCCGCTCCCGCCCGGCCGGGACGGCCGGATACCCCTGCCCGCGCTCGCCGCGCACAACGTGCTGCGCGTGGAGAGCGTCCAGGCGGACACCGACACGGGCGAGGGCGTGCACCGGGCGACCGATCCCGCGGACGGCGAGGTCTATGTCTGGATGAGCTTCGAACCGGACGAGGCCCGGTTCGTCTGGGCGTGCTTCGACCAGCCCGATCTCAAGGCCCCGCACGCCTTCACGGTCACGGCCCCGCCCGGCTGGACCGTCACCGGCAACTCCGGCGGCCCGGTCGTCGAGGAACTGGACTCGGCCCGCCGGTGGACCTTCCCGGACACCCCGCCCCTGTCCGTGTACAACACCGTCGTCAACGCGGGCCCCTTCCACGAGATCCGCCGCGAGGCCGACGGCCACGACCTGGGCCTCTACAGCCGCCGCTCCCTCGCCGCGGTCCTCGAACGCGACGCCGACGAACTGTTCACCCTCACCCGCCAGGGCCTCGCGTTCTTCGGGGAAACCTTCGCGATGCCGTTCCCGCAGCGCACGTACGACCAGGTGTTCGTGCCGGAGTTCGGCGGGGCGATGGAGAACTACGGCTGTGTGACCTGGTCGGACACCTTCCTGCGGCGGGCCGTGCCGACGCCCGCCGAGCGCGAGCTGCTCGCGAAGGTGCTGCTGCACGAGATGGCGCACATGTGGTTCGGCAACATCGTCACCATGCGCTGGTGGGACGACCTCTGGCTGAACGAGGCGTTCGCGGAGTTCGCCTGCCACTGGGCGGCCGAGCGCGCCACCCGCTACACCGACGCCTGGGCGGGGCACCTGGCGAGCGACAAACTGGAGGCGTACCTGTCCGACCAGGGTCCCGCCTCGCACCCCATCCACCAGCCCATCCACGATGTCGCGCAGGCCGCGTCGATCTTCGACAACATCACCTACCCCAAGGGCGCGTCCGTCCTCCAGCAGCTCATGACGTACGTCGGGGAAGAGCGTTTCCGGGCCGGCATGACCGCCTACTTCGCCCGCCACGCGTGGGGCAGCGCCACGCTCCAGGACCTGATCGACACCCTCTCCGAGGCCGCCGGGCGGGACCTGGACGCCTGGCGCGAGGCATGGCTCGCGACGGCGGGCACCGACCGGTTCTCCCTGGAACGGGACGGAGACACCGTCACGCTGGTGGCCGCGGGGCCTCCGCGTCCGCAGGTGCTGGCGGTGGGCGCGTACGGCAGGAAGGGCGAGGCGCTGGAGCGCACGGCGCTGGTACGCGTCGAGGTGACGGGGACCCGCACACCGGTCACCGGCCTGCCGTCCGCGGCGGACACCGACGTCCTGCTGATCAACGACGAGGACCTGACCTTCGCCACGGCCCGGCCCGACCCCGCGGCCAGGGACGCGTTCCTGCGCTCGGCGGCACGGCTGCCCACGCCCATCTCCCGGGGTGTGGCCACGGCGACCGCGTGGGACATGCTGGTCACCGGCGAGGCCACGGCCGCGGAGGCCGGCCGGTGCGTCACCGCCGTCCTGACGGCCGAGACGTCCGACGCGGTGATCGAACCCTGGCTGACGCTCGCCGCGGACATCGCCGACCTGTGGGCGCCGGACGGCGACCGCGCCGCCCTCACCGCCGCGGTCGCGGCGGCCTGCCGGCAGCTGGCCGCGGACCCGGGCCGCCGCCAGGTCGCCCTGCGCGGCCTGGCCCGCACGGCCACGGACCCGGACGACCTGGCCTGGCTGCGCGCGCAGGCGGCCGGCGACGTGGACCTGCTCTGGCGCACCCTGGTCCGCGAGGCCGAACTGGGCGGGGACGTCTCGTCGGAGGCCGGCCGCCTGCTGCGCCGCGACCCGGACCCCGACGCCTGGGTGCGGGCCCTCGCCGTACGGGCCGCGCTGCCGGACCCCGCCGCGAAGGCGGAGACGTACCGGAAGCTGGCGGTGGACCGGGCGGTCCCCGTCAGTTCGGTCCGCCAGGTGGCGACGGCGTTCTGGCGGCCCGCCCAGGAGACCCTCCTGGCGCCGTACGCCGAGCGCTACCTGGAGCTGGTACCCGGGCTGCACCGGGGCGGAATGATCCCGGCGATGGCCTTCGCGGGCCACCTCTTCCCGCCGTACGCCGTCGACGCCGCGTACCTCGACGAGGCCCGGCGGGCGGTCCGCGGGGCACCCCCGGTGGTCCGCAACACGGTCCTGGAACGCTCGGACGAGGTACGCCGGATGCTCCGCTCCCGCGCCGGGACCCCCTGACCCGCCGGCCTCCCGGAGACCGCCCCGCCACGGCGTCCTCGACGCACCGCCGTGCTTCGGCGACCCCGCCCTAGCGGCCGGTGCCCGCGCCGGGGAGGGCACCGTCCTCGTGGCCGCCGGGGCGGCCGGGCCACCAGACGGCCGGGCCGATGTCCCGCACCAGGGCCGGGACCAGGAGCGAGCGCACGACGACGGTGTCGAGCAGGACGCCGAAGGCGACGATGAAGGCGATCTGCGCGAGGAACGCGAGGGGGATGACGATCAGGGCCGCGAAGGTGGCGGCCAGCACCACTCCCGCGGAGGTGATCACACCGCCGGTGGCGACCAGGCCGCGCAGCACGCCCTGCCGGGTGCCCAGGCGCGCCGTCTCCTCGCGTACGCGTGACATGAGGAAGATGTTGTAGTCGACACCGAGGGCCACGAGGAACACGAACCCGTACAGCGGCACCGAGGCGTCGGTCCCGGAGAAGCCGAAGCCGTGCTGGAACACCAGGCCCGCGACACCGAGCGTCGCCAGGTAGTTCAGCGCCACGGTGGCGACCAGGAGCACGGGCAGCAGGAGGCTGCGCAGCAGGGCGACCAGGATGAGCAGGATGATCGCGAGGACGACGGGGATGATCAGCGTCCGGTCGTGCGCCGCGGTGCGCTGGGTGTCGTACTGCTGGGCGGAGTAGCCGCCGACCAGCGCGTCCGCGTCGGTGGCGTGCAGCCGGTCGCGCAGCCGCTGCACCGTGTCCTTGGCCGCGTCGCTGTCCGGCGCGGCGGCGAGGACGGCGTCGACGCGCACCCGGCCGTCCACCACCAGCGGCTCTCCGTCCGGCCGGCCCGAGGCGGTCGCGGCCCGCGCCCCGGCGACGCCCCGCGTCGCGGCGGCGGTGCGGGTGACCTCCGTACGCCGGTCCGCGTCGGCGATGACGACGACCGGCTGGCCCGAGCCGCCCGGGAAGTGCCTGCCGAGGGTCTCCTGTGCCGCGACGGACGGCGCGTCGTCGACGAAGAGCTCGTCCAGCGGCACCCCCTTCGACTGCAGGGCGGGGAAGAACGCCGCTCCCGCCACGAGCAGGACGGCCGTGGCGATCCAGAGCTGCCGGGGGCGCGTGTCCACCCGGTGGGCGACGCGCCGCCAGATGCCGTGCCCGCCCGTCTCCGCGTCGGCGGAACGGGGCTTGGCGGGCCAGAAGGCCGCCCTGCCCGTCAGGGCGAGCACGGCGGGCAGGAACGTCAGTGTCGTCAGGACCGCGCACACGATGCCGATCGCCCCGACGGGTCCCAGGGCCCGGTTGTTGGTCAGGTCGCTGAGCAGCAGCGCGAGAAGTCCCAGGGCGACGGTCGCGGCGCTGGCGGTGATCGCGCCGAAGGACTCGCGCAGCGCCGTCCGGGCGGCCAGGACACGGTCGCCGCTGTGGGCGAGTTCCTCGCGGAAGCGCGCGGTCAGCAGCAGCGCGTAGTCGGTGGCGGCGCCGATCACGAGGATGGACAGGATGCCCTGCACCTGGCCGTCCACGCGCACGATGTCGTGGTCGGCCAGTACGTAGACGACGGCGCAGGCGACACCGAGGGCGAACACGGCGCTGATGATGATCGTGAAGGGCAGCAGGACACTGCGGTAGACCAGCAGCAGGATGAGCAGGACGGCCGCCAGCGCCACCCCGAGCAGGATGCCGTCGATGCCCGCGAACGCCTCGCCGAGGTCGCCCTGGGTGGCGGCGGGGCCCGCGATCCGGGCGCGGGTGCCGGGTACCGTGCCGGCGGACCTCTCCAGCTCGTCGAGCACCTCGCCGAGCCGGTCGCCCAGCTCCGGGCTCAGGGGGACCACGCCCTGCAGCGCCTTCGCGTCCTCCGACCGCAGGGCGGGGGAGGGCCTGCCCTCCACCCCCTCGACGGCGGCGAGCGAGTCCAGGACCCGGGTGGCGGACTCCTGCTGGGCGGCGGAGACCTCGCCGCCGCCGTCGGCGGTCCAGACGACGATCGCCGGCAGGGTCTCCTGCCGGTCGAAGGCCTTCTGCTGCTCGATGACCTTGGTGGACTCGGCGTTCCGCGGCAGGAAGGCCGCCTGGTCGTTGGTGGAGACCTCCCCGAGCTTGCCTGCGTAGGAGCCGAACGCGCCGCCGAGGCCGAGCCACACGACGACGAGAACCAGGGGGACCAGCCAGCGGGCCGGTCGGCGCACGGTGTTCATGGAGTACCTAACGGACGTAGGGGGACACCGCAAAGGTATCTCAAAGAGAAAGTATCTCAACCATCGAGAGATATTATTCTTGTCCCATGCAGCCCAACCGTTCGGAGAGCCGTGAAGGCCCCGCAAGCGACCTTCAGGCATACGCCGTCCTGCTGCGTACGCTGAACAGCGAGTTCAACCGGATCGCCCACTCGTTCGCCCAGGCGCACGAACTGCACACCACCGACGTCAACGCGCTGGCCGCGATCCTGGACGCGTCGGCGACCGACGGCGAACCCATGACACCCTCGCGCCTGCGGGAACGCCTGAACCTCACCTCCGGGGCCGTCACCGCCTGCCTGGACAGGCTGGAGCGCGCCGGCCACATCAGCCGCACGCGCGAGAGCGCCGACCGCAGGGTGGTGCACCTCTCCTACAACGAGGGCGCCCGCGCCCTGGCCCGCCAGTACTTCAGCCCGCTGGCGCGCAGCACGGAGGCCGCCCGGCAGCAGTTCACCCCGGAGCAGCGCGAGACGATCGCGGACTTCCTGCGTGCCCTGAACCGCGAACTGGCCGGCGAACACTGAGGGGACCGGGGTCACAGGACCGTCGGTGCCGTGCCCGGCACGGCGCTGATCCGCGCGCGCCGGCCGTGACCGCAGTGCACGAGACGATCGCCCAGCCCGAGGGCCTCGGCCTCGGCGAGGAAGGCCGACACGGGCGAGCGCATCACGGTGTAGTCGCCGTAGTGGACGGGCAGGATCAGGCGCGGGTCGAGGCGCCGGGACAGTTCCGCGCCCTGCGCGCCGTCCATGGTCACCACGAAGCCGCCGGGAAGGCGCGTCCCGCCCAGGTGCAGGACGGCCAGGTCCGCACGCGGGAAGCGCCGGGTGATCTCGTCGAGGCCGTCGTACAGAAGAGTGTCGCCCGAGACGTACAGCCGCAGCCGGACCGGTCCGCCCGCCGGACCGAACTCCAGCATGCTGCCCATCACCGGCGGCAGCATCCCGCGCAGCAGGCGGTGACCGGCGTGCCGGCCCGGCAGGGCCGTGACCCGGACCCCGGCGCCGCCGTGCCGGAGCGTGGATCCGCGCCAGGTGCGCAGTCCCTCCGCGCGCCGGAAACCGTGCACCGCTCGCAGCCGGCGGGCCGCGTGCGGTGTGGTCAGCACCGGCACCCCGCGGTCGAGGTGCCGGCGGGCCCGGCGGTCCCAGTGGTCGCCGTGCAGGTGGGACAGGACGATCGCGTCCGGACGGGGGAGGTCGCGGACGTCGACGGCCGGTTCCGTCAGCCGGCGGCTCAGCAGTCCGTATCCCAGGTAGGCGTACTGGCCGCGGTGGAGGAAGTTGGGATCGGTGAGCAGGGTCAGGCCGCCGTAGCGCAGCAGTACGGTCGCGTTCCCGATGAAGTGGAGTTCGACCTCGCCGTCGGTGGCGTCGTCCCTCGTCCGCGGCATGACCGTCCCGTCCGGCGGGGCCGGAGGGCGCCCCGCCTGCCACTGGCGTGCCCGATGTCCTCCGGCTGCCCTGAGTACCCCCGGCCCGCATGATCACTACAGTCGTGCGGGCCGGGGGCCCGCGGTGTCAGCCCACCGGATCCGTGACCGTCGTGAGCAGGCCGTTCCCGACCGCCGAGGCCAGGGACAGAGTGCGGTACCCCATGGAGTCGAACAGGACGGTGATCCGGTCGCCGTCCTCGCTCATCACCGTGCCATCGCCCCAGGAACTGTGGCGCACCGGGGTGCCCGGCGGGTAGGAGGCGGCCGCCGGATGGGCCGGCCGCTCCTCACCCGTGTCCCCCGCTCCTCCGACGACCGTCTCGCCGCCCCCGGGCGGCGAGCACACGTCGCAGGTGCCGCACGGGCCGTCGTACGGCTCACCGAAGTAGCCGAGCAGGAAACGGCGGCGGCACCCCGTGGTCTCGGCGTACCCCTGCATCATCTCCAGCCTGGACCGCTCCAGCCGCCGCCGGGACTCCGCCTCCCGCGCGGCCCGCTCGGTGGCCTCCTCCGCCGTGACACCCGGTTCGGGACGCACCCGGCCGTCGGGTTCGGTCCGTACGGCGCCCGCCTGTTCCAGGAGGTTGCTCGCCGCCGTGACGCGACGGCGCGTCAGGTCCGCCCGCTCGCTCACGTCGTCCAGGGCGACGGGGCCGCCGTGCTCGTGGATCAGCTCCGCGACCTCGCCGAGGGTCTCCTCGTCGGGCGCGCGGGCGGCGAAGAAGTTCTGCAGGCCGCTGTCCTCGGACCGGTAGTGCAGGACGGCGACCGCCGGGGCGCCGTCGCGGCCCGCCCGGCCGATCTCCTGGTAGTAGGCGTCGAGGGAGCCGGGCACGGAGGCGTGCAGCACGAACCGTACGTCCTCCTTGTCGATGCCCATGCCGAAGGCGGAGGTGGCGACCACCACGTCGGTCTCGCCCGCCAGGAAGGCGTCGTGCGTCCGGGAGCGCTCGTCGGCGGTCAGCCCGGCGTGGTACGCGGCGGCGTGCAGGCCCAGTTCGCTGAGCTCGGCCGCGTACTCCTCGGCGTTCCTGCGGGTCGCGGCGTAGACGATGCCCGGCTTGGCCTCCGCCGCCGCGCGCTCCACCACCGCCCGGCGCTTGTCCGCGTCGTCCAGGAAGCGCCGGACCTCCAGGGTGATGTTCGGCCGGTCGAAACCGGCCACGACCAGCGCGGGGTCCGCCATGGCCAGCCGCTGCACGATCTCCTCGCGCACGGGCGGAGCGGCCGTCGCCGTCAGGGCGAGGACCGTGGGCCCGCCGACCCTCCGCACCACCTGGGGCAGGCGCAGATAGTCGGGGCGGAAGTCGTGGCCCCAGCCCGTCACGCACTGCGCCTCGTCGACGACGAACAACGAGGGCGCCGCCTCGGCCAGGCGCTCGACCACCTCGTCCTTGGCCAGCTGCTCGGGGGAGAGGAACAGGAAGCCGGCGTCGCCCTGCCGCACCGCGGTCCAGGCGGCCTCCGTCTCCGCGGCCGACTGGGCGGAGTTGACCGCGACGGCCTCCGCCGCCCCGCGGCGCAGCAGACCCGCTATCTGGTCCCGCTGCAGGGCGATGAGCGGGGACACCACGACGGTGGGACCGGGCAGCAGGGAACCGGTCACCTGGTACACCGCCGACTTCCCCGCGCCGGTCGGCATGACCGCCAGGGTGTCGCGCCCCGCCATGACCGACTCCATCGCCTCCAGCTGCCCGGTACGCAGCTCCTGCCAGCCGAACACGTCGGCGGCGGCGCGCTTCAGCCGGTCCGCGGTGCCGAGTTCGCTTTCATCCGGCATGTACACATCTCTTTCTCGAGGGCTCTGCCCGTTCACGGGGCGCGCGGAACGTCCCGGCCCATTTGCCGGGGTCGGTCGTGGGTCGCTCACGGCCGGGGGTCGGTGCGGTGCCACCGGGGGCGCGCGTCACCGCCGCGGCGACCGGCGACGGAGGCGCAGCGCGGACACCGGCGCCGCACCCGGTCGGCCGCGCCGCCGGACTCCGGAAAGGTGTCCAGCCAGGTGACGTGCGGGAAGCGGGCCAGCTGGGAGCGGGAGAGGGACAGACCGCAGACGGTCTGGTTCATGCCCGGTTCCCAGGCGTGGACCTCGCCCGCGGGCAGCCGCCGACGGCCTTCGTCGTCGTCGGACGTCCACTGTCCGGAAGCGGCGACTGCGTACCGTCTGACGCGTGCCACGGCGTGCTCAGACCGCGGGCGGGACGACCGCGGCACGGTGCGGCCCGTGCCAGGCCCCGGTCCCGGTTCCGGCCCCGGACCGCGCCGACCCGGGGTGCGAACGTTCGTGCTCGGTCATCGCGGTGCCGTCCTTGGGTTCGAGGGCCGGGGGCCGGGGGCGTACAGGCCACCGAGTGCCCGGCCCGCTCGAACGTAAGCGCGTCGCCGGGTGCTCCACCCGGCCGTGTGCGGACCTCCCGCCGGACGCGGCGTACCCGGCGGGGCGTGGGGGACGGAGCGTCCGACCCGGGCCGGGGCCCGCACCGAAAGGGATGGCCCGGCCGGACGTCCTGCCGCCGCAGCGACTCCGGCCGGGCCTCCTGACCGTGCGTCGGGCCGGCGCGCTCCCCAGGGCGTGCCGGTACCCACGGCCAGGCTTCACTTCACACCGGGGCGCTAGCCGATGTCGAAGTCGAGGTTCGTCACGTACCAGAGGTCCTCGATCCTGCTGGACTCCACCTTGATGTCCAGCAGGCCCTCCTCCACCCCGGTGGAGTGGGACAGGACGATCTTGTCGAGCGGCTGGCCGTCGACGGTGATCCTGTCGGCGGGGATCTTCACCTCGTCGCCGGTGGCAGGGGTCTTCGCGACCTCCACCTTCGGGTCGTCCGTGGGCGGTTCGGGCGTGAACGACTCCCGGAACTGCCCGATGCTCTTCTCCATCTGCTTCCGCTCGGGCGCGCCGTCACCGCACGTCTCGGCACTGCCGACCCGGGCGGGCCCGGAGCCGGCGGCCGGCTCCGCCATCACGAGACAGGCATCCTCGGCCTCGCCCTTGACGACCGCGGTGACCCATGCGGCGACAGCGGCCTCGGCAGTGGAGCGGTCCACCTGCGAGGCCCCCGCCGGCGCCGGGGACTCCTCCGCCGGCCTCTCCGCCCCGGCCGCCGACGAGCCGCTCACGGACGGGTTCTTGTCCGCGGCGGGCTCCGCGTCGTCCGAACAGCCCGCGAGGGCCACGACGGCCGCCATCGCGATTCCCGCGACCGGGCCGATCCGTCCCGCCCTCTGCTCCACTGACACCACTCCGACAGCCTTCCTGTGAACGTTCATGCGCCTCGGCGGCACCACGAGTCGTCTCTCGTCGCAGTTCCGCCTCAACCATCAAGACGGAGCGGAGAACGCAAAGGTTCATCACTGAACCGGTCATTGCCGGAAGACCCGCCGCGGCGCCCGCCGCGCACGGGGAGAGCGGGCCGGGGGTGTTCCCGTACCGGCCGATGTGCACCATCCTCGTCATGCGGCTGTCGGGAACGGGGTGGCGGGGCGTGAGGGCGATCGTCATGGGGGCGGGGATCGGCGGCCTGGCGGCGGCACTGAGTCTGCGCCGGGCGGGCCACGAGGTGACGCTGGTCGAGCGGGCACCGCGGTTCACCGAGGTCGGCGCCGGTGTCCAGCTAGCGCCCAACGCCACGCGGGTGCTGCGCGGACTGGGCCTGCTGGACGAGGTCGCGGCCCGGGCCGTACGCCCCTCCCACATGTCCTTCCGCACCTGGTCCGACGGGTCCGAGGTCTGCCGCTACCTGCTGGGGCGTGCGGCGGAGGAGGAGTTCGGGGCGCCCTACCTGCTCCTCCACCGGGCCGACCTGCACGGGGTGCTGGCGGCCTCGGTACCGGCCGGCTCGGTCCGCCTGGACACCACCGTCGTGGGCATGGGCCAGGACGACAGGACCGCCTGGGTGACCACGGCGGGCGGGGAACGGCTGACCGCGGACCTGGTGGTGGTGGCCGACGGGATACGGTCCGCGGCCCGCCGGTGGCTCTTCGGCGCGGACGAGGCGCTCTTCTCGGGGACGGCCGCCTACCGGGCGCTGCTGCCCGCCGGCGAGGTGGCCGATCTGGAACTGCCGGAGCTCGCCGTCTGGATGGGACCCGGCCGGCACTTCGTCCATTACCGGGTGCGCCGCGGGGAACTGCTCAACACGGTGGCCGTGTTCACGGCCGGGGCGGCACCGGAGTCGTGGACCGCCCGGGCCGAACCGGGGGCGCAGCTGCGGGAGTTCGCGGGGTGGGACCCCCGGGTGCTCCGCGTCCTGGAACGCGCGGGACAGGTGTTCCGCCACGGCATCCACGCGCGTGCCCCGCTCGCGCGGTGGAACGTCGGACGCGTGACCCTGCTGGGCGACAGCGCCCATGCGATGGTGCCGTTCCTGGCACAGGGCGCGGCACAGGCTCTCATGGACGCGGCCGTGCTCGGCGACGTCCTCGGGGACGCGACGCCGGCCGAGGTTCCGGGAGCCCTCGACCGGTACGTGCGCCGGCGGCTGGCGACCGCCACGGACGTGCAGGCCGGCGCCGCGCGGGCGGGCGAGGACTTCCACCTCCCGGACGGCCCCGGGGCCCGGGCCCGCAACGCCCGCATGGCGGCGTACGCGGCCGAGCACGGGTTCATGCCGCAGGCCGCCGCGTGGGCGCCCGACACCGGCGACCGCGCCGCCGGTCCCGGCCCGCCTTCCGGCGGGTCGCACCCGCGGCCGCCCGCGCCCGACTAGCCGCGGGCGCGGACGGAGCCCCGCGGCGCGGTTTGTCGGTACGGAGGTTCTCCGAGGCCGACCGCGTCGCGAGGAGTCCGCGCCGCGAGGAGTCCGCGCCGCGAGGAGTCCGCGCCGCGGTCACCGCACAGGGGTGCCGGTGCACGGCCGGGAGCAGTCGATTTCCGGAAGCGACCGCGGCGGGGAGAAGGGGAAGGGCAGGTCCGGCTCGGTACGGCCAGGTGTTCAACTTCGGCCAGGACTAAGCTGTTTGCGCCATCGAAAGATCATTAACCTGGCTTCCGACGGCACGCATCTACCAGAGGAGTTCCGTGTCAACTGCCCAGCAGGCGCCCGACATCCTCTCGCCCGAATTCGCCGCGGATCCCTATCCCGCGTACGCGGCGATGCGCGAGAAAAACCCCCTGATCTGGCACGAGGCCACTCAGAGCTACATCATCTCCCGCTACGACGACGTCGAACGCGTCTTCAAGGACAAGAAGTCCGAATTCACCACCGAGAACTACGACTGGCAGCTGGAACCGGTCCACGGCAAGACGATCCTCCAGCTCAGCGGCCGCGAGCACGCGGTGCGGCGCGCACTCGTCGCCCCCGCCTTCCGCGGCAGCGACCTGCAGGACAAGTTCCTCCCGGTCATCGAGCGCAACTCGCGCGAACTCATCGACGGCTTCCGGCACTCCGGCTCCGCCGACATAGTCGGTGACTACGCGACCCGCTTCCCGGTCAACGTCATCGCGGACATGCTGGGCCTGGACAAGGCCGACCACGCCCGCTTCCACGGCTGGTACACGGCCGTCATCGCCTTTCTCGGCAACCTCTCCGGTGACCCCGGAGTGACCGCCGACGGCGAGCGCACCCGCAGGGAGTTCGCCGAGTACATGATCCCGGTCATCCGCGACCGGCGTGACAACCTGGGCGACGACCTGCTGTCCACGCTCTGCGCCGCCGAGGTCGACGGCGTCCGGATGACCGACGAGGACATCAAGGCGTTCTGCAGCCTGCTGCTCGCCGCCGGCGGGGAGACCACCGACAAGGCGATCGCCGGCATCCTCGCCAACCTGCTGCTGCACCCCGAGCAGCTGGCCGCGGTCCGCGAGGACCGGAGCCTGATCGCCGCGGCCTTCGCCGAGACCCTGCGGTACACCCCGCCGGTCCACATGATCATGCGGCAGGCGGCCACCGAGGTCGAGGTCTCCGGCGGCACCATCCCGCGGGGCGCCACCGTGACGTGCCTCATCGGGGCCGCCAACCGGGACGAGCGCCGCTACCGCGAGCCCGACCGCTTCGACATCTTCCGGGACGACCTCAGCACGGCCTCCGCGTTCTCGGCCGCCGCCGACCACCTGGCCTTCGCGCTGGGACGGCACTTCTGCGTCGGCGCGCTGCTCGCCAAGGCGGAGGTGGAGACCGGTCTGAACCAGCTGCTCGACGCCATGCCCGACCTGCGTCTCGCCGACGGCTACGACCCCGTCGAGCAGGGCGTCTTCACCCGCGGCCCGCAGTCGCTGCCGGTGCGCTTCACCCCGGTCACCGCCTGAGCGCGGCCCGGCGCCGACCTCCGTCCCGCGCGTACCGGGAAGCCCCTCCTCGGCACGCGCGGAACGAGGTCGGGGCTCCCCGGCCCCGCCGGAAAGCCCCGGCCCACCGGCCGCCGACCGTCAGTGCACCGCCGGGGTGAACTGCACCGGCAGGGACTCCAGTCCGCGCATCCAGATGGACGGGCGCCAGGTCAGCTCCGCCGGGTCGACGCCCAGCACCAGGTCGGGCAGGCGCTCCATGAGGGTCTCCACCGCCGTACGCGCCATCACGTCGGCCAGGAGCGGCGCCGGATAGGGGCAGCGGTGCTCGCCGTTGCTGAAGGACAGGTGGGCGGAGTTCTCGGCGCCGACGTGCGACTCGGGCCAGATCTGCGGGTCCGTGTTGGCCGCCGCGAGGCCGAGGACCAGGCAGTCGCCCTCCCGGATGAGCCGTCCGCCGAGCTGTGTGTCGCGCACCGCCCAGCGGCCGATGAAGTTCTGCGTCGGCGTGTCCAGCCAGAGCACCTCGTTCAGCGCGTCGCCGACGCTGACCCGGCCGCCGGAGACGTTGACCGCGAACCGCTCGTCGGTCAGCAGCAGCCGCAGCGTGTTGCAGATCCAGTTGGCGGTCGGCTGCTGCGCCGCGGCGATGACGGAGATCAGGTCCTGCACGATCTCCTCGTCGCCGAGACCCGCCGGGTCCTGCAGCATCCGGGAGGTGACGTCGGGGCCGGGACGGTCCCGCTTCTCCTTCACCAGCTGCATGATGCGCTCCCCGACGCGCGTGTACGCCGCCACCGGGTCGTCGCCCTCACCGGCGTCGAGCGAGATCCGCAGGTCGTCGACGAGCCGGTCGGTGTCCGCGCTGTCCTGCGGCATACCGCACATCCACAGCACCGAACGGGCCGGCAGGGCGTGCGCGTACGCACTCATCAGCTCGGCCTGACCGCTGCCGGCGAACGAGTCGATCAGCTGCTCGGCGATCGACTGGCACTCGCGGGCCAGCTCGAACTGGTCCACCCCCTCCAGCGCCTGGGTGATGACACCGGCCCGGCGCTGGTGCTCCTGGCCCTCGGTGAACAGCACGGAGGGCTGGTAGCCGACGAACGGCAGCAGCGGCCAGTCCGCCGGGATGTCCGGCCACCGGTTCCACCGCCGGGAGTCCCGTGCGAACAGCTCGTCGTGACCGGTCACGTAGCTGACCTCGGGGTAGCCGAGCACGAGCCAGGCCGGGATGCCGCCGTCCAGCAGCACCGGCGCCACCGCCCCGTGCTCCCGGCGCATGGCGCGGTACAGCTGCGAGGGTGTCTGCTGGTACTCCAGACCGCCCAGGTGCACGGCGTTCGCGTGCGCGGGGCAGCCCGGTGGGGGCGTGCCCGGGGACGGCGAACCGGTGGTGTCACTCACGATGTCCCCTCCTGGGACAGTGCCATGGCGTAGAGATGGTCCACGAGAGTGATCAGGACGTCCTTGCCCGACGACCTGACCCGGGCGTCGCAGTCGACCATGGGCACGTGGTCGCCCAGGGCGAGGGCCTGGCGTATCTCGTCCAGCGAGTGCGGGCGCTCGTCGTCGTCGAAGCGGTTGACGGCCACGACGAACGGCGTCCTGTGGTGTTCGAGCCGGTCGATCGCGTACCAGGAGTCCTCCATGCGACGGGTGTCGACGAGGACGATCGCGCCCAGGGTGCCGGAGAACAGCCGGTCCCACAGGAACCAGAAGCGTTCCTGTCCCGGTGCGCCGAACAGGTAGAGCACCATCCGCTGGTTGAGGCTGATGCGCCCGAAGTCGAACGCGACGGTCGTGGTGGTCTTGCGCTCCACGCCCACCGTCTCGTCGACGCCCTGTCCGGCCTGCGTCATCACCTCTTCGGTGTTCAGCGGCCGGATCTCGCTGACCGAGCGGACCAGGGTGGTCTTGCCGACGCCGAAGCCGCCCACGACGACGATCTTCAGGCCGGTCTCGGCGGCATCGCCCAGCGGCGTGCGCTGGACGGGGAGCTCAGAGGTTGCGGAGCCCATGGAGGACCTCCTGGAGCAGGGCGGTTTCGGGGAGGGACGCGACGGACTCCGCCGCGCGGGGGTGGCGGGCGCTCACCTTGCCCATGGCATGGAGGTCGCCCAGGAGGATCCGCACGACGGTGATGGGCAGTCCCAGCTCGGCCGAGATCTCCACGAGCGCCGTCGGGTGCCGGCACATCGTGAGGATCCGGGTGTGCTCGGACTGCATCCCGGCGGTGGGCTCGCACTCACTGACGATGAGCGTGACCAGGTCGAACGCGTCGTCGGCCGTACTGCGTCCCCCCGTGACCGTGTAGAGCCGGTCGGGGTCGCCGATGTCCACGGGTTTGCGGCTCACGCCGAGGCACCCCTGGCGACCGGGGTGCGGGGCTCGGCCCGCAGGTGTTCACCGATCTGCTCCACCAGCTCGGTCATCTGGTGCCCGACGACACCCGGGTCGGCGCTCTCCTCGGCGACGACCGCCAGATGCGCGCCCTGGCCGGCCTCCACGATGAAGAGGAGACCTCCGTGGAACTCGGTCATGGAGTGCCGGACACCGCCGGTTCCGTCACCGAACTCCACGGACGCGCCCTGCGCCAGGGCCTGGATGCCGGAGCAGATCGCCGCCAGCTGGTCGGCCTGGTCGAGGGTCAGGTGCTCCGTCCAGCACAGCTTCAGGCCGTCCCGTGACAGGACGAGTGCGTGGCGGGTGCCCGGCGTGCGCTCCAAGAGGTTCATCAAGAGCCAGGTGAGGCTGTTGTCAGTGGTCTCCATGACGGGCGGGACGGGTCACGACCAGTGGTGGTCACCCGGCCCGTTCCTCCAATCCAACGGGGTGCGGCGAATCAGTGCGGGTGGGCTTGCAGCGCCCTGGGCTGTACGGGGCCGGTCTCTAGTCGTCCGCCCGGTGGCCGGCCCCCGGCCCGGCGTCGCCGCCGGGCGCGGTGGGGGGGTCGGCGGGGCCCGCGGCGTGGCGGCCCCGGTGGAAGGCGCCGAACCGGCTGCCGGCGTCACGCGCCGGACCCGTCCCGCCGGGC
>NZ_JAHKJW010000212.1 GCF_019710745.1 Streptomyces beigongshangae | reverse complement strand
GGCCCATGTCGCCGGGGTGCTCTCGCTGGGCGACGCCTGCGCCCTGGTCGCCGCGCGTGGTCAGCTGATGCAGGCGCTGCCGGCCGGGGGCGCGATGACGGCGATCGAGACCACGGTCGGTGAGGTACTGCCGCACCTCACCGAGAACGTGTCGATCGCCGCGGTGAACGGCCCGTCCTCCGTGGTGGTCTCAGGTGTGGAGGAGGCCGTCCAGGCGGTCGCCGAGGTGTTCCGGGAGCGAGGGCGCCGGGTCAGCAGGCTGCGGGTGTCGCACGCGTTCCACTCGCCGCTGATGGAGCCGATG
>NZ_JAHKJW010000211.1 GCF_019710745.1 Streptomyces beigongshangae | reverse complement strand
GCACGGCGGGCGGCCCGCCTTCGAACTGCGCGCGGTCCTGGCCGCGACGCTCTCGCCGACCTGGGGCGTCTACAGCGGGTACGAGCTGTGCGAGGGCGTGCCGGTGCGCGAGGGCAGCGAGGAGTACCTGGACTCGGAGAAGTACCAGCTGCGGCCGCGCGACTGGGCGGCGGCCGAGCGCGAGGGCCGTAGCATCGCCCCGCTGCTCGCCCGGCTCAACGCGATCAGGCGGCGCAGTCCCGCCCTTCGGCAACTGCGCGATCTGCACTTCCACCATGCGGACAACGATGCCGTGCTGGTCTACAGCAAGCGGGCCGGTGCG
>NZ_JAHKJW010000210.1 GCF_019710745.1 Streptomyces beigongshangae | reverse complement strand
GCACGGCGGGCGGCCCGCCTTCGAACTGCGCGCGGTCCTGGCCGCGACGCTCTCGCCCTCCTGGGGGATGTACGCGGGATACGAACTGTGCGAGAACACCGCGGCCGGAGCGGGCACGGAGGACTACCTCCACTCGGAGAAGTACGAACTGCGGCCGCGCGACTGGGCGGCCGCCGAGCGTGCGGGGGCGTCCATCGCTCCCCTCATCGGTTCGCTGAACAGGATCCGCCGGGAGCACGGTGCGCTGCGCCGGCTCAGGAACATCCACTTCCACCATGCGGACAACGATGCCGTGCTGGTCTACAGCAAGCGGGCCGGTGCG
>NZ_JAHKJW010000021.1 GCF_019710745.1 Streptomyces beigongshangae | reverse complement strand
GGGCGGGCGCGGGGCGGTCCCGCCGGATGCGGCCCGCCCAGGGCGGCTCCGGCGGCCGGGGCGGGCGCGGGGCGGTCAGCCTGGACGCGGCCCGCGGGACGGCCCGCTCTGCTCGGGGCTCAGGCTCGGGGCTCGGGGCTCGGGGCTCGGGCAAGGCGTACGCGGCTCCGGTACGGGCCCGGGCCCGTACCGGAGCCCTCCGTCCGGGCCCCGCCCGGACATGACGTCGCCCCCCTCTCCGGGCGGAGAGGGGGGCGACGTCATGTCCGCCGGAGCGGTCAGGAGAAGCGGAGCGGGGTGAACGGCAGCACCACGGGGTCCGGGTCGGTGTCGGTGAGGTAGGAGACCATCGCGTCCGCGGTGACCGGCGCCAGCTGGACGCCCATGCGGAAGTGGCCGGAGGCCAGGTAGACGTCGGGGACGGTCGTCGGGCCGATGACGGGCAGGTCGTCGGGCGAGCCGGGCCGCAGCCCCGCGCTGATCTCCGCGAAGCGGAGGGTGNGCAGGTCGTCGGGCGAGCCGGGCCGCAGCCCCGCGCTGATCTCCGCGAAGCGGAGGGTGCCCGCGCTCGGTATCACCTCGGCCACACGGGCCAGCAGGCCGAAGGTGCCGTCGGCGGTGACGGTCTCGTCGTAGCCGCGCTCCTCGTAGGTGGAGCCGATGACCAGTTCGCCGCCCAGCCGGGGCACCAGGTAGAGCGACGAGCCCTTGGAGAAGGCGCGGGTCGTCACGTTGAGCACCGGGGGGTCCGAGTGCAGGCGCAGGATCTGGCCCTTGACGGGGCGGATCTCCGGGACGACGCCCTCGGGCAGGCCCTCGATCTGGTGCGTCCAGCAGCCGGCGGCCAGGACGAGGCGGTCGAAGGCCACCGTGTCGCCGTTGTCGAGGGTGACGGTGTGGTCGCCGACGCGGACGGCGCTGCGGCGGACGACGGTGCCGCCCAGGGCCTCGATGGCGGTGATCAGCGCCGCGTTGAGCACGCGCGGGTCGACGGAGCCGTCGTCGGGCGACAGCAGGCCGCCGAGGGCGGGCGCGAGGTTCGGCTCCAGCTCGCTGCACTCCTGCGGGCCGAGCCGCTGGGTGCGGATGCCGAGCGACTCCTGGAGGGCCTCCTGCCGTTCGAGGCCCTCCAGGGCGTCCTCGTCGAAGGCGGCGTCCAGCACGCCGTCGCGCCGGAAGCCCGCGGGCGCGAACTCCTCCAGCTCGGCCACGAAGGACGGGTAGCGATCGCGGGAGGTCATGCACAGCCGCAGGACGTGCTCCTGCTTGAGGAGTTCCTCGTGGCCGGGCGGCAGCATGCCCGCCGAGGCGTGGGACGCCTTCGAGGCGGGGGCCGGGTCGATCACCGTGACGGTGATGCCCCGGAGCGCGGCCCGCCAGGCGGTGGCCAGGCCGATGACCCCACCGCCCACGACAACGGTGTTCATGATGCACTCTCCTGGAGAAGTCGCCGCAGGTGGGAAGCCAGGTCTGCGGGGGTCGGATGGTCGAAGACGACGGTCGCCGGAAGCTGCAGCCCGGTGCCGGCCGCCAGGCGGCGGCTGAGTTCGAGGTTGCCGATGGAGTCCAGGCCGACGGCGTTGAACTCCCGGTCGGCGTCGATGTCGTCGGAGCTGTCGTAGCCGAGGACGGCGGCCGCCGACTCGCGGACGAACTCCAGGACGGCGCCGTCGCGTTCGGCCTCCGGCAGGTCGGCCAGGCGCAGGTGCAGCGTGTCGGCGGACTTGCCGGCGGGGGCGGCCGGCGCCAGGTCGGCCAGGACGGGCGGGACGTTCCCGGTGAGGGCCGCCTCGTTCAGCCGTACGGGGGCGAGCACGCTCTCGTCGCCGGCGAGCGCGGCGTCGAAGAGGGCCAGGCCCTGTTCGTGCCCGAGCGGCGCGAAGCCGGAGCGCTTGATGCGGTTGAGGTCCGCGGCGGACAGCTCGGACCCCATGCCGCCCTCGCTCTCCCACAGGCCCCAGGCGAGGGAGAGACCGCGCAGGCCCAGCGAGCGGCGGCGGTGCGCGAGCGCGTCGAGGACGGAGTTGGCGGCGGCGTAGTTGGCCTGTCCCGAGTTGCCGACCAGTCCCGCGACGGACGAGAACATCACGAACTCGCAGTCCGGGTCCTGGATCAGGTCGTGCAGGTGCAGCGCCGTGTCGACCTTGGGGCTCAGGACCTGGTCGAGCCGGTGCGGGGTGAGGGTGTCGACGGCGCCGTCGGACAGCCGGCCGGCGGTGTGGATGACGGCGGAGGGCGCCGGGAGGTCCGCCAGGGCGTCCTCCAGTGCCGAACGGTCGGTGACGTCGCAGGCCACCACGTCGACGCGGGCGCCGAGCCCGGTGAGTTCAGTGCTCAGGTCGGCGGCCCCGGGCGCGTCGGGACCCCGGCGGCTGAGCAGGACGAGGTGCTGGACGCCGTGGCGGGTGACCAGGTGCCGGGCGAGCAGCCGGCCCAGCGCGCCGGTGCCGCCGGTGATCACGACGGTCCCGGTGAGGCCGGCCCGCCGGGACGGCGGCGCGTGGCGGACGAGGCGGGGCCGGAACAGGGCGCCGTGCCGTACCGCCAGCTGCGGTTCGCCGGAGGCCGCCGCGGCGACGAGGGCGCGGCCGGAGTCGTCGGGGTCGTCGACGTCGACCAGGACGAAGCGGCCGGGGTGTTCGGACTGGGCGCTGCGCACCAGTCCCCAGACGGCCGCGCCCGGCAGGTCGGACAGGTCCTCGTGGCCGCGGGCCGCCACGGCGCCGTTGCTGACCAGCAGCAGCCGGGCCCCGGCCAGGCGTTCGTCGGCCGTCCACTCCTGCACGAGCATGAGGGCGCGCTGTGCGGCGGAGCGCACCGGCGAGTCCTGGTCCGTGCACGAGACCACGACCACGTCGGGCACGGGGGCGCCGTCGCGCAGCGCGGCGTCCAGGGCGGCGAGCGAGGAGTAGGAGTCGAACGAACGGCGGACGGACTTCAGCGCGCCGGTGAGACCGATGTGGTCGGTGCCCAGGAGCGCCCAGTGCGTGTGGTCGGCGGTGACGGACTGCTGCTCGACGCTCTTCCACACGACGCGCAGCAGCCGGGTGCGCTGCGCGGCGGCGTCGAGCTGGTCGGCGGAGACGGCCCGCCTGACGAGGGTGCCGACCGTGACGACCGGTTCGCCGTCGCCGCCGGTGAGGGCCAGGGAGATGCCCTCCTCGTTCGGCACGGTGTGGACGTCGACGGCGCTGGCGCCCGCCCGGTGGAGGCGGATCCCGCGCAGCGCGAAGGGGAGGAAGGTGCCTCCCTCGCTGTCGAGGCCCGGCACCAGCGCGGCCTGCAGCGCGGCGTCGAACAGCGCCGGGTGCAGGAGGTAGTCGTCACCGCCGGTGGCGTTCTCCAGACCGGCCTCGGCGTAGACCTCCTCCCCGTGCGACCACACGGACCGCAGGTTCCGGAAGGCCGGGCCGTACCGCAGGCCGCGGTCGGCCAGCCGGTCGTATATGTGCTCGATGTCGACCTGCCGCGCTCCCTCGGGAAGCCCAGGCCGTTTCGTACTGCTCATCGTCGCTTCCTCCGCGGTGGCCGGGCCGGATCAGTTCTCGGGCGGGTTGGTGATGGCGGCGGCGATCTCGCCGTGGCTCTCGCCGCCCTGCTCGTCCCAGTAGCGGCACCGGGTCCGCAGCATGATCAGGGCGTCGCGCAGGTCGTTGCCGTCCCAGTTCGCGATGTCGGTGATCTCCAGCCGGCCGCGGAAGTTGCGGCCGTTCATGGCGGTGCGGAAGCTGCTCTTGAAGTCGGTGATGAACACGTCGGCGAGCTGGCGGTCCCAGAACTGCTCCAGCGTCCAGCGGGAGAACGGCTCGATCAGCGACTCCTTCACCGCCATGGCCATCAGGTAGTACGACATCTGGTTGAAGCAGATGTTGAACTCGACCGAGTTGAAGTGGCCCGTGTCGTCGATGTAGCAGGACTCGGGGATCATGAAGGAGCACTCGGCGGTGAGGACCTCGCCGCCGCGGCCGTCGTCCTTGAGGCCGACCGTGGCGGAGGTGAGGTACTCGCACTTCTTGGCCCGGTACGGGGTCAGGACGCGGTGCAGCAGTTCCTTGTCCGTGTCGTAGACACGCCGTTCGGTGGCGTCGAGCAGTTGGGTCATGACGGATCTCCTGATCCTCGCGCGGTACGGAGCAGCTCGGCCAGACTCATGTTCTGGATCGCCGCGGTGCGGTCCTCGACGTCCTCGGCCGGCTCCGGTTCCGGGGCCGTCTCCGGTTCACCGAGCGCCAGGGTGTCCAGCAGGTGCCGGGTGAGGGCGAGTGAGGTCGGGTGGTCGAAGACGAGCGTCGAGGGCAGGCGTTCCCCGACGATCTCGTTGAGGGTGTTGCGGAACCGGACGGCGGCCAGGGAGTCGAAGCCCATGTCGCGGAACGAGCGTTCCGCGTCGACCTCCTCGGCGTCGGCGAAGCCGAGGGTGGCCGCGGCCTGGGTGCGGACGATGTCGAGGAGGGCCTGCTCCCGGCGGGCGGGCGTCAGGCCGGCCAGCCGTTCGCCCAGGCTCTGCGCGGGCTCGGGGGCGGCGGCGGTCTCGGCGGCGCGCCGGGCCGGGCCGCGCACCAGGTCGCGCAGCGGGTACGGCACGTCGGAGCGCCGCAGACCGGTCAGGTCGAGCCGCAGGGGCACCAGGAACGCCCGGTCGAGCGCCCCGGCGGCGTCCATCAGTGCCAGGCCCTCGTCCGAGGCGATGGGCAGGACGCCGTCGCGCCGCATGTCGGCGAGGTCGGACTCGTCCAGCGCCCCGGTCATCCCGCTGGCCTGCTCCCACAGGCCCCAGGCCAGCGACTGCGCGGGCAGCCCGTGGGCGCGCCGGTGGGCGGCGAGGCCGTCGAGGAAGGAGTTGGCGGCGGCGTAGTTGCCCTGTCCCGCGCCGCCGGTCACACCGGCGGCGGACGAGAACAGCACGAACGCCGAGAGGTCCTGGTCCGCCGTCAGCTCGTGCAGGTTGAGCGCCGCGTCCACCTTGGGGCGCAGTACCGCGGCCGTCCGCTCCGGGGTCAGGGAGGAGATGGTCCCGTCGTCGAGGATGCCCGCGGTGTGCACGACCCCGGCGAGGACGCGGCCGGAGAGCACGGCGGCCAGGGCGTCCCGGTCGGCGGCGTCGCAGGCGGCGGTCTCCACCCGGGCGCCCAGTGCGGTGAGTTCGGCGGTCAGTTCGGCGGCGCCGGGTGCGTCGGGGCCCCGGCGGCTGGTGAGCAGCAGGTCGGTGACGCCGTGGGCGGTGACCAGGTGGCGGGCCACCAGGCTGCCCAGGGTGCCCGTGCCGCCGGTGATCAGCACGGTGCCGGGCCGGTCGCCGAAGACGGTGGCGGGGGTCCCGGTCCCGGTCCCGGCCGCGCGGGTCAGGCGCGGGCGGTACGGGGTGCCGGAGCGCACGGCGAGCTGTTCCTCGCCCGTGGCCACCAGCCCGGCGGGGTCGGCCGCCGCGTCGTCGGTGCCGTCCGGATCGAGGTCGATGAGGACGACGCGTCCCGGGTTCTCCGTCTGGGCGCTGCGGACCAGTCCCCACACCGCCGCTCCGGCGAGGTCGGTGACGTCCTCGCCGTCGACCGACACGGCGCCCCGGGTGACGACCGACAGCACGTCGTCGCGGTCCTCCGCCAGCCAGGACTGCAGGAGGTCGAGGACCTCGGCGGTCCGCGCGTGCACCTCCTGCGCGGTCGTGCCGGGCTCGCAGCGGTGCACGACCGTCGGGGACGCGGTGGCGGCCCGCTCGACGGGGGTCCAGCCGAGCTCGAACAGCGAGTCGTGGGACACGTCCGTGCGCACCAGTCCGCCGGCGGCCACCGGGCGCAGGACGAGGGACTCGGCGGAGGCCACGGGGCGGCCCGCGGGGTCGGTCAGGCGCAGCGCGACCTCGTCCTCGCCGAGGCGGGTCATCCGCAGCCTGAGTCCGGCGGCCCCCGCGGCGTGCAGGTCGACCCCCGTCCACAGGAACGGGAGCGTGATCCGTTCGGCGTCGGTGGCGAGCAGCGCGGTGGCGTGCAGGGCCGCGTCGAGCACGGCCGGGTGCAGCCCGTACCGTCCGGCCTCGGCGGCGGTCCGCTCGGGCGGCGCGATCTCCGCGAAGACCTCGTCGCCGGACCGCCAGGCCGCGTGCAGGCCCTGGAACGCGGGCCCGTAGCGCAGGCCGTCCTCGGAGGCGGGCTCGTAGAAGCCGGTGAGGTCGACGGGTTCGGCGCCCGGCGGCGGCCAGGCGGCCGGCTCGTGCGCCGGTTCGGGGCCCGCCTCGGCGAGCGTGCCCTGGGCGTGCCGGGTCCAGGCGCCGTGCGCGGGGGCGTCGTCGGGCCGTGAGTGGACCGACACGGTGCGCAGGTCCGCGTCGACGACGACCTGGATGGCCACGCCGCCGCGCTCCGGCAGGACGAGGGGTGCCTCCAGCGTCAGCTCCTCCAGGCGTCCGCGGCCGACCTCGTCACCGGCGCGTACGGCCAGCTCGACGAAGCCGGAGCCGGGGAACAGGACGGTGGCGCCGACGGCGTGGTCGGCCAGCCAGGGCTGGGCGGAGAGCGACAGGCGGCCGGTGAGGAGCACTCCCCCGGTCCCGGCGACCGACACCGCGGCGCCCAGCAGCGGGTGGTCGGTGGAGACCTGCCCGTTGGCCAGCGGGTCGCCGGTGTGCTCGGCGGGCTCCAGCCAGTACCGCCTGCGCTGGAACGCGTACGTGGGCAGGTCCACGCGCCGGGCGCCGGTCCCGGCGAACCGGGTCTCCCAGTCGACGGTCGCGCCCCGTACGTACGCCTCGGCCAGCGAGGTGAGGAACTTGCGCGGGCCGCCGTCCATGCGGCGCAGCGTGCCGACGAGGGTGGCGGCCACGCCTGCCGCCTCGGCGGTCTCGCCGAGCCCGGCGAGCAGGCCCGGGTGCGGGCTGGCCTCGACGAAGATCTCGAAGCCGTCGTCCAGCAGCGCCCGCGTGGTCTCCTCGAAGCGGACCGGCCGGCGCAGGTTGGTGTACCAGTACTCGGCGTCGAGGCCCGCGGTGTCCAGCGGCTGCGCGGTGACGGTGGAGTAGAACGGCACGGACGAGGTCCGCGGCGCCAGGCCGGTCAGCTCGGTGAGCAGCCGGTCGCGGATCTCCTCCACGAACACCGAGTGGGAGGCGTAGTCCACGGGGATGCGGCGGGCCTGGACGCCGTCGGCGTCCAGCCGGGCCCGCAGCTCGTCGAGGGCCTCCGGCTCGCCGCACACGACCACGGATCCGGGGCCGTTGAGGACCGCCAGCTGGAGGCGGCCGTCCCAGTCGGCCAGGAGTTCGGCCGTGCGGTCGGCGGGCAGGGCCACGGACATCATGCCGCCGCGGCCCGCCAGGTCCTGGCGGATGATCCTGCTGCGCAGGGCGACGACGCGGGCGCCGTCCTCCAGCGACAGCGCGCCCGCGACGCAGGCCGCGGCGATCTCGCCCTGGGAGTGGCCGACGACGGCGGCGGGCTCGACGCCGGCGGCGCGCCACGCCTCGGCCAGCGACACCATCACCGCCCAGAGGGCGGGCTGGACGACGTCGACGTCGTCCAGGGGCGGTGCGCCGGGCACCCCGTGCAGCACGTCGAGCAGGTCCCACTCGACGTACGGCTCCAGGGCCTTCGCGCATTCGCCGAGGCGGGCCGCGAAGGCCGGCGAGTACGCCAGCAGGTCCACGCCCATGCTCTGCCACTGCGAGCCCTGGCCGGGGAAGACGAACACCGTCCGCGAGTCGCCGCGCTGCACGCCCTCCACCACGGAGGCGGGCGACTTGCCGCTCGCCAGCGCGTCGAGTCCGGCGAGCAGGCCCTCGCGGTCGGTGTCCACGATCACGGCCCGGTGCTCCAGGGCGGCGCGGCCGCGGACGAGCGAGGCGGCGACGTCCAGTTCGTCCAGGTCCTCGTGCGCGCGCAGATGGGCGGCGATCCGGGCCGCCTGGGCGCGCAGCGCCTCGGCGGACGTCCCCGACACCGTCAGCGGCAGGGCCGGGGGCCGCTCGCCGCGCGGTTCCTCCGGGCCCGGCGGCGGCGCCTCCTCGATGATCACGTGGGCGTTGGTGCCGCTGACGCCGAACGAGGACACCGCGGCGCGGCGCGGGCGGCCGTGCGCGGGCCACTGCCTGGCCTCGTCGAGCAGTTCGACGGCGCCCTCGGTCCAGTCGATGTGCGGGGAGGGCGTGCCGGCGTGGAGGGTGCGGGGCAGTACGCCGTTGCGTATCGCCATCACCATCTTGACCACGCCGGCGACACCGGCGGCGGCCTGGGTGTGCCCGATGTTGGTCTTGACCGACCCCAGCCACAGCGGGTCGCCGTTCGCGCGTTCCTGCCCGTACGTGGCCATCAGCGCCTGGGCCTCGATCGGGTCGCCGAGGGTGGTGCCGGTGCCGTGGCCCTCGACCGCGTCGATGTCGGCGAGGGTCAGGCCGGCGGAGGCGACGGCCTGCCGGATCACGCGCTGCTGGGCCGGGCCGTTGGGCGCGGACAGCCCGTTGGAGGCGCCGTCCTGGTTGATCGCGGAGCCGCGGAGCACCGCCAGCACCGGGTGCCCGGCGCGGCGGGCGTCCGACAGGCGCTCAAGGAGCAGCAGTCCGGCGCCCTCGCCCCAGCCGGTGCCGTCGGCGTCCGCGCCGTACGCCTTGCAGCGCCCGTCGGCGGACAGGCCGCTCTGCAGGCTCATGCCGACGAACGTCTCGGGGGTGGCCATCACGGTGACGCCGCCCGCCAGGGCGAGCGAGCACTCGCCCTGGCGCAGGGCCTGCATGGCCCAGTGCATGGCCACCAGGGAGGAGGAGCACGCGGTGTCGATGGTGACCGCCGGGCCCTGCAGTCCGAGGGTGTAGGCGATGCGGCCGGAGGCGACGCTGCCCATGCCGCCGCCCGCGGTGAACCCGGCGAGGTCCTCGGGCACGGTGGCGGAGAGGGTCGTCCAGTCGTGGTTCATGACGCCGGCGAAGACGCCGGTGGAGGTGCCCTTCAGGGAGTGCGGGTCGATGCCCGCCCGTTCGGCGGCCTCCCAGGCGGTCTCCAGGAGCAGGCGGTGCTGGGGGTCCATCGCCTGGGCCTCCTTCGGGCTGATGCCGAAGAAGGTGGGGTCGAAGTCGGCGGCGTCGTAGAGGAATCCGCCCTCGCGCGTGTAGGTGGTGCCGTGCTTGCCGGGCTCAGGGTCGTAGATCTCCTCGGTGTTCCAGCCCCGGTCCTCGGGGAAGGTGCCGATGGCGTCGGTGCCGGCGGCGACCAGTTCCCAGAGCTCCTGCGCGGAGGTCACCCCGCCCGGGTAGCGGCAGGCCATCGACACGATCGCGATGGGCTCGTCCGCCGCGGCCCGCGCGGTGGTCCGCGCCGGGGTGGCGGCGGGGGCGGCGCCGCTCACCTTGTCGAGCACGTGCTCGATCAGGTCGCGGGGGGTGGGGTGGTCGAAGATCAGGGTGGAGGTGAGCCGCAGTCCGGCGGCCGTGCCGAGCGCGTTGCGCAGTTCGACGGCGGTCAGGGAGTCGAAGCCCAGCTCGGTGAAGGCGCGGCGGGGGTCGATCGCGGTGCCGTTGCGGTGGCCGAGGACCGTGGCGATCTGCGTGCGGACCAGGTCGGAGACGATCCGTTCGCGTTCGGCGTCCGGCTTCCCGGCGAGCTGGTCGGCCAGGGTGCCGCCGGGGCCGCTCGCGGCCGCCGCGGCGGCGGTCCGGCGGGCGGGTGCGCGGACCAGTCCGCGCAGCACCGGCGGGATGCCCTCGGGACGGGCGCGCAGCGCGGCGGCCTCGATGCGCAGCGGCACCAGGGCCGGTTCGGCGGTGGCCAGGGCCCGGTCGAGGAGGGCGAGGTTCTCCTCGGTGCCCAGGGCGGGCAGGCCGGAGCGCTCGGCGCGGCGCAGGGTCACCTCGTCCAGGCGGGCGCCCATGCCCGCGTCGCCCGCCCACAGGTTCCAGGCCAGGGACGTGGCCGGCAGGCCCTGGGCGACGCGGTGGACGGCCAGCGCGTCGAGGAAGGCGTTGGCGGCGGCGTAGTTGCCCTGCCCCGGTCCGCCCAGGGCGCCGGCGGCGGAGGAGAACAGCACGAACGCGGCCAGCGGGAGGTCGCGGGTCAGCTCGTGCAGGTGCCAGGCGCCGTCCGCCTTGCCGTGGAAGACGGTGCGGACCTGCTCGGGGATGAGGGTGGCGGCCAGTCCGTCGTCGACGACCCCGGCGCAGTGGACCACGCCGGTCAGCGGGCGTCCTTCGGGGACCGTCGCGAGCAGTGCCGCCAGGGCCTCGCGGTCGGCGACGTCGCAGGCCGCCACCGTCGCCTCGGCGCCCGCCTCGGCGAGTTCGGCGACCAGTTCGGCCGTGCCGGGCCCGTCCGGGCCGCGGCGGCCGGTGAGCAGCAGGTGCCTGACGCCGTGCCGGCGCACGAGGTGGCGGGCGACCAGGCCGCCGAGGCCGCCGGTGCCGCCGGTGATCAGCACCGTGCCGTCCGGGTGCCAGGGGGCGGGCCGCGGCTCCTCCGGCACGGGCGTGCGGACCAGGCGCGGTATGAGCAGCGCGCCGTCGCGCAGGATCAGTTGCGGCTCCCCGGCGGACAGGGCGGCGCGCAGTTCGGACTCGGGGACGTCGCGGTCCGTGCCGATGAGCACGAACCGCCCGGGGTTCTCGGCCTGCGCCGAGCGCGTCAGTGCCCACAGGGGGGCGAACGCCGGGTCGTCGGGTGCGTCGCGCGTGACGATCGCCAGCCGGGTGTCGTCGCGCAGCGCGTCCTGGATCAGCTGCAGGACGTGCAGCGTCGCCGCCCGGCCGGCCTCCACGGGGGAACCGGGGAACGAGCGGGGCACGAACTCCAGGCGGAACTCCGCCGCCTCGGCGTCCGGCGCGGACGGGACCTGGATCCCGGTCCACTCCAGGTGCAGCAGGGAGCCGTCCCGCGCGCCGGACGGCCGTACGCCGTCCATCGCCACGGGCCGCTGGACGAGCGACCGTACGGTGGCGACCGGTGCGCCGGTGGGGTCGGCGAGCTCGACCGCGACCTCGTCCGGGGCCGTCCGCAGGAGGCGGACGCGTACGTCCGTGGCGCCGGCCGCGTGCAGTTCGACGCCGAGCCAGGCGAACGGGAGCCGCACCTGGCCCTCGTCCTCCGGTCCTTCGAGGGCGTGCAGGGAGGCGTCGAGGAGGGCCGGGTGCAGCCCGAAGCGCTCGCCCCCCTCGTCGGCGAGGGCGACCTCGGCGAAGACCTCGTCGCCGCGGCGCCAGGCGGCGCGCACGCACTGGAACGCCGGGCCGTAGCCGTACCCCTGGGCGATGTGGCGCTCGTAGAGTCCGGTGACGTCGATCGGCTCGGCGTCGGCCGGCGGCCACTGGGCGAACACGGCCGGGTCGGCCGCCGGGCCCTGTCCGTGCTCGGCGAGCACCCCGCTGGCGTGCCGGGTCCACTCCTCCTCGCTCCGCGCGGGCCGCGCGTGGATCTCGACGGTGCGGCGGCCCGTCGTGTCGGGCGCGCCGACGACGACCTGGACGTCCGCCCCGGCCTCCGTGGTCAGCGCCAGCGGTGTCTCCAGGGTGAGGTCCTCCACCACTCCGCAGCCCGCCTCGTCGCCGGCCCGGACGGCCAGTTCGACCAGACCGGTGCCGGGCACCAGGACGACCCCCGCGATGACGTGGTCGGCCAGCCACGGCTGCGCCCGGGTGGACAGCCGGCCCGTCAGGACCAGGGTGTCGGTGCCCGCGAGGCCGACGGCCGCGTCGAGCATCGGGTGCCCGATCGTGCCCGGCGTGTTCCCGGCGTCCAGCCAGTACCGCTCGCGCTGGAACGCGTAGGTGGGCAGCGGGACGCGGCGGGCGCCGCGGCCCGCGAAGAAGCGCTCCCAGTCGACGGGGACGCCGTGGGCGTGTGCCAGGCCGAGCGCGGTGACGGCCTGGCGCTCCTCGTCGTGCCCGTCGCGCAGCAGCGTGGCGAACACGGCGTCGGCACCCTCGTCGGTCAGGCAGTCCCGTCCCATCGCCGACAGGACCCCGTCGGGTCCCAGCTCCAGATAGGTGTCGACGCCGTGGGACTCCAGCCAGGCCATGCCGTCGGCGAACCGCACCGGCTCGCGCACGTGCCGCACCCAGTAGTCGGCGTCGAACGCGGTGACGGGCTCCCCGGTCAGGTTGGACACCACCGGGACGGCCGGCGGCAGGTAGGTCAGGGTCTCGGCGACCCGGCGGAAGTCGTCGAGCATCGGGTCCATCAGCGGGGAGTGGAACGCGTGCGAGACGCGCAGCCGCCGGGTCTTGCGTCCCTGCTCGGAGAAGCGGGCCGCGACGGCCAGTACGGCGTCCTCCTCGCCGGAGAGCACGATCGCGGACGGACCGTTGACGGCGGCGAGGGCCACCTTGTCGGTCAGGTACGGGACGACCTCCGCCTCCGCCGCCCGGACCGCGACCATCGCGCCGCCCTCGGGCAGTTCGTCCATGAGCGTGCCGCGCGCGCCGACCAGCAGGGCCGCGTCGGCCAGGGACATGGCTCCGGCGACGTGCGCGGCAGCGATCTCGCCGATGGAGTGCCCGGCGACCAGGCCCGGGGTGACGCCCCAGGACTCCAGCAGCCGGAACAGCGCCACCTCGACGGCGAAGAGCGCGGCCTGCGCGTACCGGGTCCGGTTCAGCAGGTCGGCCTGCGGCGAGCCGGGTTCGGCGAACAGGACCTCGCCCAGGGGTTCGTCGAGGTGGAGGTCGAGGTGGTCGGCGGCCTCCTGCAGCGCCTTCGCGAACACCGGGAAGGCGCGGACCAGTTCGCGGCCCATGCCGGGGCGCTGGCTCCCCTGGCCGGTGAACAGGAACGCGGTCCGGCCGGTGGCCAGGGTCGTTCCGGTGAGCAGTCCGGGCGCGGTGGTGCCCTCGGCGAGGGCCGTCAGGGCACCGCGCAGTTCGTCGTGGTCGGCGGCGACGACCGTGGCGCGGTCGCGCAGCGCGGCGCGGGTGGTGGCGGCCGAGTAGGCGAGGTCCGGCAGGGACACCCCGCCGGCGGTCTCCAGGAGCCGTTCGGCCTGGGCGCGCAGCGCCTGCCCGCCCTGGGCCGACAGGACGACCGGCACGGGGCGGCCGGCGGCGGGCGGGGTCGTGGCCCCGGGGTCCCCGGCGCTCTCGCGGGCGGCGGCGGGCGGTTCCTCGATGATGACGTGGGCGTTGGTGCCGCTCGCGCCGAACGAGGAGATGCCGGCGCGGCGCGGGGTGTCCGAGGCGGGCCAGGGGACGGGCTCGGTCAGCAGCCGGACGGTGCCCTGCGACCAGTCGACGTGCGTGGTCGGCTCGTCGACGTGCAGGGTGCGCGGCAGGGTGCCGTGGTGCATCGCCTGGACCATCTTGATGATGCCGGCGGCTCCCGCCGCGGCGCCGGTGTGCCCGATGTTGGACTTCACCGACCCCAGCCACAGGGGCTTCTCGGGTGAGCGTTCGCGTCCGTAGGCGGCGACCAGGGCCTGGCCCTCGATGGGGTCGCCGAGCATGGTGCCGGTGCCGTGGGCCTCGACCGCGTCGACGTCCTCGGGGACCAGGCCCGCGTCGGCGAGCGCGCTGCGGATGACGCGCTGCTGGGCCAGGCCGTTGGGCGCGGTGAGGCTGACGCTCGCGCCGTCCTGGTTGATGGCGGTGCCGCGGACCACGGCCAGCACCCGGTGCCCGTCGCGCAGCGCGTCGGTCAGCCGGGTGAGGACGAACACGCCCGCGCCCTCGGCGAAGCAGGTGCCGTCCGCCGCCGCGGCGAACGCCTTGATGCGTCCGTCCGGTGCCAGGCCGCGCTGGCGGCTGAACGTGGTGAACGTGCCGGGGCTGGAGATCACGGTGACGCCGCCCGCCAGCGCCAGCCCGCACTCGCCGCGCTGGAGGGACTGCACGGCCAGGTGGAGGGCGGTGAGGGAGCCCGAGCAGGCGGTGTCGACGGTGAGGGTGGGTCCTTCGAGACCGAGCGTGTAGGCGATGCGGCCGGAGACGACGCTGGGCAGGTTGCCGCCCATGAGGTAGCCGTCGAGGCCGTCCGGGGCCTCGTGCGTGCGGGGTCCGTACTCGTGCGGCTCCACGCCGATGAACACGCCCGACGGGGTGCCGCGCAGGCGGCCCGGGTCGATGCCCGCGCGTTCGAGGGCCTCCCAGGAGGTCTCCAGCAGCAGCCGCTGCTGGGGGTCCATGGCCAGCGCCTCTTTGGGGTTGATCTGGAAGAAGTCCGCGTCGAAGTCGGCGGCGTCCGGCAGGAACCCGCCGCGCTTCACATAGCTGGTCCCGGCCACGGACGGGTCGGGGTCGTACAGGCGCTCCAGGTCCCAGCCCCGGTCGTCGGGGAAGTCGGTGAGGACGTGGGTCCCGTCGTCCAGGAGCCGCCACAGGTCCTCGGGCGAGGTCACCCCGCCCGGGTAGCGGCAGCCGATGCCGACGATCGCGATCGGCTCGTCGAACACCGCGGGCACGGCGGGCCGGACGGCCGCCGCGGGGTCCCCGGCCCCCTCCTGGCCGGCGGTGCCGTGCACCACCTCCACCAGGTGGCGGGCCAGGGCCGCCGGCGTCGGGTGGTCGAACCCGACGGTGACGGGCAGCTGCACCCCCAGTTCCTCGGTGAGCCGCCGGTGCAGCTGGACCAGGCCCAGCGAGTCCAGGCCCACCGAGAGGAACGGGCGGTCGGCCGCCACGCCGGTGGTCCCGTCCCCGTGGGCGTCGGGGTCGGCGGCCCGCAGCACGGCGGCTGTCTCCGCCAGGACCAGTTCCAGCATCGCGGCCCTTGACTGCTCGGTCATGTGCATACTCCGCAACGAAGATGAGGCGTGGAGGCCATCGGGGGTGGTCAGGACGTCGCGAGGGCGGTCAGGACGGCACGGTCGACCTTCCCGTTGACGGTGAGCGGGAACTCGTCCACCGTGTGCAGCCGGTGGGGAACCATGTAGCCGGGCAGTCCGGCACGGCAGAACGCGATGACGTCCTTGGTGGACGGCTTGGGGCCGTCGGGGGCGTGGGTGACGAACGCGTGCAGCCACGGGTCGTCGTTCTCGCGCGGCAGGAGCATCGCGACCGCGCCGGTGACGCCCGGCACCTGGGCGATGCGGCGCTCCACCTCGCCCAGTTCGACGCGGTTGCCGCGGATCTGCACCTGGGAGTCGGCGCGGCCGTGGAAGTACAGCTCGCCCTCGGGGCCCACGGAGGCCAGGTCGCCGGTCTTGAACACCAGCTGCGCCGAGCCGGGGTCGAGCGGGTCGGGGACGACGACGGCGCGGGTGGCCTCCGGGTCGCGCCAGTAGCCGGAGAACAGCGACGGGGTGCGCAGGTATATCTCGCCCAGCACGCCGGGCTCGTCCACGGGGGTGCCGTCGGGGGCGACGAGCGTCATCTCCGCGCCCGCGACCGCGTGACCGATCGACAGGCGCTCGGTCTCGGGGGGCAGCGGGTTGGGGACCTCGGTGATGGACGCGGCCATCGTCTCGGTGGCGCCGTAGCCGTTGATGAACCGGACCTTGGGCCACAGCTCCTGGAGGCGCCTGAGCTCGTCCAGCGGGAAGTTCTCCCCCGTGAAGACGATGCTGCGCAGGGCGCCCTCCTCGGCGAGCTCGGCCAGCAGGCCGGGCTCGTGCTGCAGCGCCGGGCGCCAGGCCGAGGGGACGCTGTCGACCTGGGTCACCCCGGCCTCGCGCAGGTACGACAGGTAGCGGCGGGGCCAGTTGAGCCGGTCGCGCGGTACGGGCACCAGCGCGGCGCCGTGGCTGAGGGTGAAGCCGATGTCGAACAGCGCGAAGTCGAACTGGAGCGGCGCCGTGCTCGCCACCCGGTCCTCGGGGGTGATGAGTTCGGCGGCCTGCGCGCCCCGCAGGAACGCGATGACCCCGCGGTGGCTCATCACCACGCCCTTGGGCCGGCCCGTCGTGCCCGAGGTGAAGGTGATGTACGCGGTGTCGACGGGCGTCACCGTGCGGCGGCGGCGGACCCGGGGAGCGGGCGGCCGCTCCACGGTGAGGCCGTCGGGGCCGAACCGGGCGGTGCCGACCGGCTCGGGGACGCCGTCGCGCCGGCCGCGCACGGACTGCACGTACAGCGCGGGCTCGGCGGTGTCGACGACCGTCAGGAGCCGCTCGTCGGGGGCCTCGGGGCTGACCGGGACGAAGGGCAGTCCGAGGGTGGCGCAGGCCAGCAGGAGCGCCACGGCGTCGGCGTCGGTGTCGGACTCCAGGATGACGCGGTCGCCGACGTCGAGGCCGAGGGCGTCGAGTCCGGCGGCGTAGCGGTCGGTGCGCCGTTCCAGTTCGCCGTAGGTGATCGTCTCCAGACCGCCGCCGGCCGCGACCTGGACGACGGCCGGCCGGTCGGGGGTCGTCGCGGCCGCGGCCAGCAGGTACGTCCGCAGGTTGTCCACCGACGCGTGCGCCCGAGCCGGACGCGCTCCATTCGGACTCATGCGCCACCCTTCCATTCGGTTTTCCCCACCTATGCCAGGCCGTTTCTAACAGGGTGTTTTTACACCCCACAAGAACCCCTGGCCGATCACCGGCGATCTAGGGGGCCATAGGGGTTATGCCGTCATGAGGGGTCGGGCGAGGATGACCGGAAACGATAGGATCGAGCCGTCCGGCTTTACAAGAGGCAGGTCGCGGACGTGACAAATGGAGAGGGCGATAATATGTCGGCGATTGTCTTTCCCGGAATCGGCCCGACGCGGTTCGCCGAATTGGCGCGTTTCCTGGTGGCCCATCCCGTGGCCCGCCGGTTCGTCGCCGAGGCGGACCGGGCGCTGGGGTATTCCCTGGTGGACCGGTACCGGGAGGCCGAGAGCCGGGGCGACCAGGGGGCGTTCCCCGAGCCGACGCGCCTGGCCTTCCTGGTCTCCTGCCTGGCGCTGGCCGAGTGCGCGGTCGACGGGCAGGACACCCCGCCGGTCGCCTGCGCGGGAGCCAGCTTCGGCGGCATCCCGGCGGCGGTGCGCTCCGGGGCGCTGCCGTTCCCCGAGGCCGTGACGATGACGGTCGAGTGGGGCCGTCGCGTGGACGCCTACTTCGCCGCCCACCACCGCGACATCGTCACCCAGTCGTTCGCCCGCGTCCCGCTCGACCGGCTCGCCGAGATCCGCGCCGAACTGGACGCGCGCGGCGAGTGGAACGAGGTGGCCTGCCACGTCGACCACGACTTCCACATGCTGTCGGTGCGCGAGGACTCGGTGGAGTGGCTGGAGAAGCGGCTGCGGGCGGCGGGCGGCCTGCCGCTGTACGTCATGCGGCCCCCGATGCACTCGGCGCTCTTCGAGGGGCTGCGCGAGGAGATCGCGGCCGAGGTCGTCGCGAAGGCCCCGTTCTCCGACCCCTCCACCGTCATCGTGTCGGACCACGACGGGTCCCTGGTACGGACGGCGGACGGCGTGCGCTCGCTGCTGCTGAACGCGGTGACGCGCACGGTGCGGTGGCCCCTGGTCGCCGAGACCCTCAAGGGCCTCGGGGTCGAGCGGGTGCACGTGGCCGGGCACGACGCGCTGTGGGGCCGGGTGGCGGTCATGACCGACGCGTTCCGGGTGGTGGCGGTGCGCCCGGACACGGCTATGCGACCGCGCCGGCGCAGCACGATCGCATAGCCCGGACGGAGACCGGGTCAGCGCATGTCCGACAGGGTCTTCCAGAGGGTCGCGGGGGTGGCGAAGTTGTCGAGGCCGAGGGCGTCGTCGACGAAACGCACACCGTACGCGGACTCCAGCGCGGACAGCGTCGCGACCATTCCCATGGAATCGAGACCGTGATCACGCAGGCTCAGATCGGCGGTGATCTCGTCCTCCGGTTCCAGCAGAGGAAGATTCTTGCGCAGAATTTCCTCGAAAGAATTGTCCCACATACGCGCTCCCGTATTTCTGACGACGATCGCCGAATAGTCGACTGCGCGGCCACCATAAGTCCCGTGCCGCACGGGTCGGCACCCCTACCCACCCCTTTCCTTCCCGCGGAGCAAGGACAATGATCGAATCAGCCGTCACCGGACGCGGTCTGCACGAACGATTTCTGCGCGGCCTGGAGCTGTCGCCGGGCCGGACCGCGGTCCGTGTGGACGCCGAGAGCCTGACGTACGAGGCCATGCACGAGCTGGCGCTGCGCCGGGCGGGGGCGCTGCTGGCCATGGCACCGCAGCCGCCGCGGGCCGTCGCCGTGCTGGCGGACAAGAGCCCGTTCGCGTACGTCGGGATCCTGGCGGCGATGTACGCCGGCGTCACGGTCGTACCGCTCAACCCGCGGTTCCCGGCCGAGCGCACCCGCCGGATGCTCGTCGCGGCCGGGGTGTCCGCGGTCCTCGCCGACGCGGCCGGCCGGGCCTCCCTCGCGGAGACCGGCCTCGACCTGCCCGTCCTGGACGAGTCCGCGCCCGCCCCCGCGCTCGACGCGCCGGCGGCCGTCCGGCCGTCCGACGTCGCGTACATACTCTTCACGTCGGGCTCGACGGGCCGCCCCAAGGGCGTGCCGATCACGCACGCCGCCAACGACCACTACTTCACCCTGCTGGACAAGCGCTACGACTTCGGCCCCGAGGACGTGTTCTGCCAGAACGTCGACCTCAACTTCGACTGCGCGATGTTCGAGATGTTCTGCGCCTGGGGCAACGGGGCCGCGGTGCACGCGATCCCCCCGGCGGCCCACCGGGACCTGCCCGCGTTCTTCGCCGAGCGGCGGATGACCGTGTGGTTCTCCACCCCGAGCGGCATCTCCTTCATCAAGCGGATGGGCGGCCTGACCCCGGGCTCGATGCCCACGCTGCGGTGGAGCTTCTTCGCGGGCGAGGCGCTGCTGTGCGAGGACGCCGCCGCCTGGCAGGTCGCCGCGCCCCGGTCGAGGATCGAGAACCTGTACGGGCCGACCGAGGGCACCGTGACCATCACCGGGCACCGCTGGTCGCCGGAGACCTCACCGGCCCTGGCGGTGAACGGGGTCGTCCCGATCGGCCGGGTGCACGAGGGCCACGAGCACATCCTGCTCGACGAGGGCACCGAGTCGCAGACCGAGGGCGAACTGTGCATCAGCGGCCCGCAGATGACGTCCGGTTACCTGGACCCCGAGGACGACCACGGCCGGTTCCTGGAGCGCGACGGCCGGCGCTGGTACCGGACGGGCGACCGGGTGCGGCGCCTGGCCGACGGCGAGCTGGTCTACCTGGGCCGCCTGGACGCCCAGGTGCAGATCCACGGCTTCCGGATCGAACTGGCCGAGATCGACCATGTCGTCCGGCAGTACCCGGGCGTCCAGAACGCGGCCGCCGTGACCCGCCCCGCGGCGCACGGCGGGCTGGAGCTCGTCGTCTACTACACCGGCGACCGGGTCCCGCCGGCGGCCCTGCGCCAGGCGCTGGCCACCCACCTCCCCGACGCCATGCTGCCCAAGGCGTTCCTGCACGTGGCGGAGTTCCCGCTGAACTCCAACCGCAAGGTGGACCGGGCCCGGCTGGCGCGCGAGGCGGCCGCGCTCTCGGACGGCGCTTCCTGACGCACCCTCAGACGGCGCTTCCCGACCCGAACCGCCGCGCGTCCTCCATGACCGCCCGCAGCGCCTCGGCGAGCGACCTGCCCGTCGGGGCGTGTTCGGGGTCCACCACCCACTGCATCATCACACCGCTGAGCAGTGCGTGGTAGAACTGCCCGACCGCCGTCTCGGTGCCCGCGGGCGGGGCGCCGCCGCGCCAGAGGAGGTCGACCAGCCCCTTCTTCGCCTGCTGCTGCGCCTCGACGAAGAAGGTGCGGACCCTGGGCACGTGGTCGAGCTGGGAGATCGCGTCGAACTGGGCCGACCAGACCGGCCGGTGCCGTTCGAACAGCTCGATCACGCGCGTCCAGACCGACTCGAACCGCTCGACGGGGTCGTCGGGCAGGTCCGCCACGTCGGCCAGGGCGCCCTTGAGCTCCTGGGCCCACTCCTCCAGCGCCTCGATGATCGCCGCGTTGAGGAGTGCCTCCTTGGTGCCGTAGTGGTAGCCGATCGAGGCCAGGTTCGCGCCCGACGCCTCGACGATGTCCCGTGCCGTGGTGCGGGCGTACCCCTTCTGGTACAGACAGCGCTTCGCCCCGGCCAGCAGGTCCTCTCGGTGTCCCATGGGCAGAGTCTAGGGAACCCGCCGGAGAAATGTATTATACAAGCGTATTAGACAGAATCTGACATAGACAGATGACTTATACAAATCTAGAGTCACGGTCATGAGCCCCGAACGTGCGACCTTGAAGGAGTGGGTCGGCCTCGCCGTCCTCGTGGTCCCCGTCCTGATGATGTCGATGGACATGACCGTCCTGTACTTCGCGCTGCCCTTCCTCAGCGCCTCCCTGGAACCCAGCGCCACACAGCAGTTGTGGATCGTGGACATCTACGCGTTCATGCTCGCCGGACTGCTGATCGCCATGGGCACCCTCGGCGACCACATAGGCCGCCGGCGACTCCTGATGATCGGCGCGGTGGTCTTCGGCGCCTCGTCCTTCGCCGCCGCCCACGCGAGCAGCGCCGAGCTGCTGATCCTCGCGCGCGCCGTCCTCGGTATGTCCGGGGCCGTGCTCGCGCCCTCCACCCTCGCCCTGATCCGCAACATGTTCCGCGACCCCACCCAGCGCCGCACCGCCATCGCGGTGTGGACCGCCGGCCTCTCCGGCGGCGCCGCGCTGGGCCCGATCGTGTCGGGCCTGCTGCTGGAGGAGTTCTGGTGGGGTTCGGTCTTCCTCATCAACATCCCGGTCACGGTCCTGATCCTGGTCCTCGGCCCCCTGCTCCTGCCGGAGCACCGCGACCCGCAGCCGGGCCGCTTCGACTTCCTCGGCGCCGTCCTGTCCCTGGGCGCCCTGCTGCCGGTCATCTACGGCATCAAGGAGCTGGCCGACGACGGCTTCTCCTGGACGTACGTGGCCGTCCTGGCCCTCGGCGTCGCGGTGGGCGTGCTGTTCGTCCTGCGCCAGCGCACGGCACCGAATCCGCTGATCGACCTGAGCCTGTTCCGGGACCGCGGATTCAGCGCGTCCATCGGCGTCAACCTGGTGGCCCTGTTCGCGATGGTCGGCTTCCTGCTCTTCGCCACCCAGTGGATCCAGCTGGTGCACGGGCTGAGCCCGCTGGAGGCCGGACTGTGGACCCTGCCCGCGCCGGTGGCGGTGGCGGTGACGACCTCGGTGGCCGCCGTGCTGGCCAAGACGGTGCGGCCCGGCCACATCATCGGCGCCGGCATGGTGATCACGGCGGCCGGTTTCGCGATCATGACGCAGTTGCGGGCCGATTCGAGCCTGGCCATGGCGGTGATCGGCGCGAGCGTGCTGTCGGCCGGGGTGGGCATGGCGATCCCCCTGACCGCCGACCTGATCGTCTCCGCGGCCCCGCCGGAGCGCGTCGGCGCGGCCGCCGCGCTGCCGGAGACCAGCAACCAGCTCGGCGGCGCGCTGGGCGTGGCGATCCTCGGCAGCATCGGCGCCGCCGTCTACACCCGTGATGTCACCGACGCGACGGCGGGGCTGCCGCCGGACGCGGCCGAGGCCGCCGAGGGTTCGCTCGGCGGCGCGACGGAGGTGGCCGGTCACCTGCCGGGCGGCGCGGGCGACACCCTGCTGGACGCCGCGAGGGAGGCGTTCACCCGCGGCATGAACCTCAGCGCCGTGGTGGGGGGCGCCGTCATGCTGGTGGGCGCGGTGGGCGCGGTACTGCTCCTGCGCCACGTCAGGACGCCCGCCGGGTCCGCACCGGCCGCCGACGGGGCGGCCGCCGACGCGGCCGGGCCCACGGAGACGGCCGAGCCGACCGGGACTGCCGAGACAGCTGAGACGGCGGCAGCGAAGAAGTAACGGCCACGACAGCCGGACGGTCCGGAAGGCGCGGATCCGGCCGCCCCGTATCCGGGGCGGCCGGATCCGCGTCCGCGTTCGGGGGCCGTGCCCGCGCCCGGATACGGATACGGGTCCGAGTCCGGGAGGGCCTGGTCCGCACCCGTGTCCGGGAGGGCCGCAGCCAGGCCCGGCCCGCTCCCGGGACAACCGGGTTCGCTTCCGTATGCGGGAGGGCCGGGACCGCACCCCGCGCCCGCGCCCGGGAGGGCCGAATCCGGAGCCGGGCCCGGGACGACCGGGCCCGCACCCGGCCTCCGCTCCGGTCCCGGGCGGGGCCCGCCCGGGCGGGGAACCGTCGGTGCCGGACCGGTGCCGGCCATGCAGGAGGCCCTGCGCGACCTTCGCGCAGGGCCTCCTCTTCGTACGGAGTCGTCCGGGTGCCGGACGGCCGGTCAGCGGCGCAGGATCACCGGGAGCGACGTGTAGCCGGTCAGGCCCATGATGGCGCGGCGGTCGGGGGTGCCGGCCGGCTCGATGACGGAGAACGTGTCGATCAGCTTCGGGAAGAGCTCGGCGCCCTCGATACGGGCCAGGCTGCCGCCGAAGCAGTAGTGGCCTCCGGCGCTGAAGCTCAGGTGGGGGCCGTTGTTGCGGGTCAGGTCCAGGCGGTGCGGGTCCGGGAAGCGCCGCGGGTCGCGGTTGGCGGCGGCCAGCAGGGTCAGCACGAGGACGCCCTCGGGGATCTCGGTGCCGCCGATGGTGACGGGCCGCGTGGTGAGGCGGCTCGACGAGGTGGTGTGGGCGGTGTGGCGCAGCAGCTCCTCCACGGCCGACGCCGTGATGCTCTTGTCCTCGCGCCAGCGCTTCAGCTCGTCGGGGTGCTCCACGAGCGCGAGCACCCCGGTCGCGATGAGGTTGGTGGTGGCGGCGAAGCCGGCGGTGAACAGGAAGAGGATGAGCGCCAGCAGCTCGTCCTCGTCGATCTTGCCGTTGGACGCCTCCTGGACGAGCGAGGACATCAGGTCCTCGCGCGGCTGGGCGCGGAGGGTCTCGATCACCTCACGGAAGTAGCCGGTCAGCTCCTCGGCCGCGGCGTTGGCGGCGGCCAGGTCCTCGTCGTTGTAGATGCCGGAGAAGACGCGGGACCAGTCGTCGGCCAGCTTCCACAGGTGCTTGCCGTCCTCGAAGGGGAGGCCGAGCATGTCGCTGATGACCGCGACGGGGAAGGGGTTGGCCAGCAGGTCGACCAGGTCGACCGGCTCACCGTCGGCCGACTGCTTGACGAGGTCCTCGATGAGGGCGTCGGTGAGCCGCTCCACCGAGGGCTGCATCTTCTTGATCTTGCTGGGGGTGAAGACACGGCTGGCCAGACCGCGGACCCGGCCGTGGTCGGGCGCGTTGAGCGTGACCATCGAGTTCAGGTACATGCGCAGGGAGAGGTGGTTGCCCCAGTCCTCGCGCATCTGGGCGGCGGCCCGGGCGCCGCTGTGGACGTCGGGCAGCTTCAGGAACTCGGTCACCTCCTCGTACCCGGACAGCGCGTAGATCCCCAGTGAGGAGCTGTGGACACGGTTCGACGACTGCAGGGTCTCGTAGAGGGGGAACGGGTCGTCCGGGAACGGCGGCGAGAGAAGCGTGATCAACGCGTCGTCGGCCTGCTGGTGCGTGGGGGTCGTTTCGGTGGCCACTTGGGTGATCTCCTCGTTCATCAATGGTGATTCCGGTCCGGTCGCTTTCACGGCGCGGACCGTGTGTCCAGCTCGCCGTCGAGGACGTCGAACAGTTCGTCGGCCGAGAGGGAGTCGAGATCGCTCTGCGCTTCCTCGTCCGGCCGGTGGGTCTCGATCCAGTGGGTCGTCAGGGCGCGCAGGCGGTCCGCGACCCTGCCGTACGCCTCCTCGTCGGGGGTCGCCGATGCCAGCACCGTCTCCAGGCGGGCCAGTTCCGTCTCCAGCGGCGACACCGCGGGCCCGCCGCCCTCGCCGAGCTGCTCGCGCAGCCGGCCGACGACCGCGGCGGGTGTCGGGTGGTCGAACACCAGGGTGGCGGGCAGTTTCAGGCCGGTCAGCGTGCGCAGGCCGTTGCGCAGTTCCACGGCCGTGAGCGAGTCGAACCCGAGGTCCTTGAAGGCCCGTTCGGGGCGCACCGCGTCGGTGCCCTCGTGGCCGAGCACCGCCGCGACCTGCGTACGCACCAGGTCGAGCAGGAGCTGGTCGCGCTCGGCGTCGTCGGCCAGGGCCGCGAGCCTGCGCCGCAGCTCCGCGCCGCCGTCGGCGGCGCCCGCCGCGCCCGGTTCCTCGGTGCGGCGGCGCCCGGCGGGCACCAGGCCGCGCAGCAGGTGCGGCAGACGGTCGGCGCCGCGGGCCCGCAGGGCGGCCGTGTCCAGACCGAACGGGGCCAGGGCCGGCTGCCGGGTGCGCAGCGCGTCGTCCAGCAGCGCCAGGCCCTCCTCCTGCGACAGGGCGGGCAGGCCCATGCGCAGCATGCGCGTCCGGTCGGCCTCGGTCAGCTCGCCGAGGCCGGTCTCGGCCTCCCACAGGCCGAACGCCAGGGAGGTCGCCGGGAGTCCGGCCCGGTGGCGGTGCAGGGCGAGCGCGTCCAGGAACGCGTTCGCCGCGGCGTAGTTGCCCTGTCCCGCGGCCAGCAGGGAACCGCCGAGCGAGGAGAACAGCACGAACGCCGACAGGTCGCGGCCGGCCGTCAGTTCGTGCAGGTTCCAGGCGCCGTCCACCTTGGGCCGCAGTACGTCCGCCGTGCGCTGCGGCGTCAGGTCCCGGACCAGTCCGTTGTCCACGACGCCGGCCGCGTGCACGACCGCGTCGACGGGATGGCGGGCCAGCACTCCGGCGAGCGCGGCGCGGTCGGCGACGTCGCACGCCTCGATGCCCACCTGCGCGCCGTGGGCGGACAGTTCGGCGCGCAGTTCCGCCGCGCCGGGCGCGTCCTCGCCCCGGCGGCTGGTCAGGACCAGCCGCCGGACGCCGTGCGCCGTCACCAGGTGACGGGCGACCAGGGCGCCGAGACCGCTGGTCCCGCCGGTGATCAGCACCGTCGACTCCGGGGTCCAGGGTGTGTGCTCGCCGTCCACCGCGGCGGCGGGGACGCGGGCGAACCGCGGGACGAGGAGTCCGCCCCCGCGCAGCGCCGCCTCGGGTTCGTCGACGGGCGGGGGCACGGCCGCCCCGTCGTCGAGGTCGAGCAGGGCGAAGCGGCCGGGGTGCTCCGCCGCGGCGGCCCGTACCAGGCCCCAGACGGGTGCCTGGACCGGGTCGACGTCCTCGTCGGCGACCTGTACCGCGTTGCGGGTGACGACCGTGAGCCGCTCCTCGCTCCCGGCGGTGCCGGCCAGCCACTCCTGGAGGTGTGCGAGCACCCGCCCGGTGACCGCGTGCGCGGCCCCGGGTGTGTCGCCGTCCGCCCGCGGGGCCTCGTACACCGTGACGGGCACCGTCGGCGCGGACCGCCCGGCGGCCTCGGTCCAGGTGAGGGCGAACAGCGACTCGCGGTGGTCCCCGCCGGCCCGCAGCTGTTCGGCCGACACGGGCCGCGACGTGAGGGCCTCGACGGTCAGCACGGGCCTGCCGGTCTCGTCGGCGACGAGCACCTCGGTGCCCTCGCCCTTGTCGTCGTCCACCAGGCGCACACGCAGCACCGAGGCGCCGGCGCGGTGCAGCGAGACGCCGTTCCAGGAGAACGGCAGCTCCGGTGCCTCGGTGCCGTCGGCCTGGATCAGCCCCACGTGCATGGCCGCGTCGAGCAGCGCCGGGTGCAGGCCGAACCGGGCGGCCTCCGCCCCTTCCGGGAGCGCGACCTCGGCGAACACCTCGCCGGTGCTCCGCCGCCAGGCGGCCCGCAGGCCCCGGAAGGTCGGCCCGTAGTCGTAGCCGCGGGCGAGCAGGCGCTCGTAGGCGCCCTCGACCGGCAGCGGCGTCGCGTCGCCCGGCGGCCACTGCGTCAGGTCCGCCGCGGGCGGCGGGACGGACGGGGTGACGGTGCCGGACGCGTTGCGGGTCCAGGTCTCGTCGTCGAGGGACGAGTAGATCTCCACGGTGCGGGCGTCGGAGCCGTCCGGGCCGCCGACGACGACCCGGACGGCGACCCCGCCGTTCTCGGGGACGATCAGCGGTGCGGCGAGGGTCAGTTCCTCGACCGTCGCGCATCCCGTCTCCCGGGCGGCCTGCAGTGCCAGCTCGACCAGACCGGTGCCGGGCAGCAGCAGGGTGCCCAGTACGTCGTGGTCGGCGAGCCAGGGGTGGGAGTCCAGGGAGAGCCGGCCGGTGAGGACGGCCCCGCCGGTGTCCGGCAGCCCGACCATCGCGGTCAGCAACGGGTGCTCGACCGTGTCCAGTCCGGCGGCGGCCCTGGGCGGTTCGGCCACCCAGTACCGCTCCCGCTCGAAGGGGTAGGTGGGCAGGTCGACGCGGTGTGCGCCGCGTCCGGCGAGGACGGCGCTCCAGTCGACCGTCACGCCCGCCGCGTACAGCCGTGCGACCCCGGTCAGCAGGCTCTCCGTCTCGGGGCGGTCGCGGCGCAGCGTGGCCGCGGTCACCCCTTCGGCGTTCTGCTGCGCCAGGGCGGTCAGGACACCGTCCGGGCCGATCTCCAGGAACCGCGTCACGCCCTCGTCGTGCAGCCGGCGTACGTCGTCGGCGAAGCGGACGGCGTCGCGCACGTGCCCCACCCAGTACGCGGCCGAGGCCACGTCCTTGACGAGCCGGATCCGCGGTTCGTGGTAGGTGACGCTCTCCGCGACCTTGCGGAAGTCGGCCAGCATCGGCTCCATGAGCGGCGAGTGGAACGCGTGCGAGACGGAGAGGCGGTTCCTCTTGCGGTCGGTGAAGTGCTCGGCGAGCGCCGCCACCGCGTCCTCGGTGCCCGAGACGACCACCGAGCTGGGGCCGTTGACCGCCGCGACGCCCACCTCCTCGGTGAGCAGCGGCGTGACCTCCTCCTCCGTGGCCTGGATCGCCACCATCGCCCCGCCGGGCGGCAGCGCCTGCATCAGCCGGCCCCGTTCGACCACCAGGCGGGCCGCGTCGCCGAGGTCGAGGACCCCCGCCACGTGGGCCGCCGCGAGCTCGCCGATCGAGTGCCCGGCCAGGAGGTCGGGCCTGATGCCCCAGGACCGCACCAGCCGGAAGAGGGCGACCTCCAGGGCGAAGACCGCGGGCTGGGTGAACTCCGTGGTGTTCAGGGCCTCCTCGTCGCCCCACATCACGTCCTTGAGGGGCAGGCCCGTCGCCTCGCACACCTCGTCGAACGCCGTCGCGAAGGCCGGGAAGACCTCGTACAGCTCCCGGCCCATGCCCAGGCGCTGGCTGCCCTGTCCGGTGAACAGGAACGCGGTCCTGCCGTCGGTGACCTCCTCGGTGACCGTCTCGGGACCGAGGAGCACGGCCCGGTGTTCGAGGGCGGCGCGGCCGGTCGCGGCGGACCAGGCCACGTCGAGCGGGTCGTGGTCCGCGGCGGCCGCGCCGATCCGCTCGATCTGGGCCCGCAGCGCCCCGGGCGTCCTGGCCGAGACGGCGATCGGCACGACCGGCAGGGCGTGGCGCTCCCCGGGCTCCTCCCGGGCCGGCGGCGCCGACTCGATGATCACGTGCGCGTTCGTCCCGCTGATGCCGAACGAGGACACGCCCGCACGGCGCGGACGGCCGTCGTCGGGCCACTCGCGGGCCTCGGTCAGCAGCCGGACGTCGCCCGCCTCCCAGTCCACCTGCCGCGTGGGCTCCGCCACGTGCAGTGTCCTGGGGAGCGTGGCGTGCCGCATGGCCTGCACCATCTTGATGATCCCCGCGACGCCGGCCGCCGCCTGGGTGTGCCCCAGGTTCGACTTGACCGACCCGAGCCACAGCGGGCGCCCTTCGGGGCGGTCCTGTCCGTACGTGGCGAGCAGGGCCTGCACCTCGATCGGGTCACCCAGGGTGGTGCCGGTGCCGTGCGCCTCGACGGCGTCGACCTCGGCCGGCGACAGGCCCGCGTTGGCCAGCGCCTGCTGGATGACCCGCTGCTGGGAGGGGCCGTTGGGCGCGGTCAGGCCGTTGCTGGCGCCGTCCTGGTTCAGGGCGCTGCCGCGGACCACCGCGAGGACCGGGTGGCCGTTGCGGCGGGCGTCCGAGAGCCGCTCGACGACCAGGAGGCCGGCGCCCTCGCCCCAGGAGGTGCCGTCGGTGGAGGACGAGAAGGACTTGCAGCGGCCGTCGGCGGCCAGTCCGCGCTGCTCGCTGAAGTCGATGAACGACTGCGGGGTGCTCATGACGGTCACGCCGCCGACGAGGGCGAGGGAGCACTCCCCCGAGCGCAGCGCCTGGGCCGCCCAGTGCAGGGCCACCAGCGAGGACGAGCAGGCCGTGTCCACGGTCACCGCGGGTCCTTCGAGACCGAGGGTGTAGGAGACGCGGCCCGAGACGAGGCTGCCGCCGCCGTTGCCGCCCGCGTAGTCGTGGTACATGACGCCCGCGTACACGCCCGTCGGGGTGCCCTTCAGCGCGGTGGGGGCGATCCCGGCACGCTCCAGCGCCTCCCACGACACCTCGAGGAGCAGCCGCTGCTGCGGGTCCATGTCCCGGGCCTCGCGCGGGCTGATGCCGAAGAAGTCCGCGTCGAAGCGGGCGGCGTCGTGCAGGAACCCGCCTTCACGGACATAGGTCCGGCCGGGCTTGCCCGGCTCGGGGTCGTAGATGCCCTCGACGTCCCAGCCCCGGTCGGAGGGGAACGGCGACACCGCGTCGACGCCCTCCTCGACCAGCCGCCACAGCCCCTCGGGCGAGTCCACGCCGCCCGGGTAGCGGCACGCCATCGCGACGACGGCGATCGGTTCGTCGTCCGCCGCGCCCACCGCGGAGACGGCGGAGGTGCGGGTCACGGCCCCGGACAGCTGCTCCAGGAGGTGCCGCGCCAGGTCCGTGGGGGTCGGGTAGTCGAAGACGAGGGTGGCGGGCAGCCGGATCCCGGTGACGGTGCTCAGCAGGTTGCGCAGCTCGATCGCGGTGAGCGAGTCGAACCCGAGGTCGCGGAAGCTCAGGTCGGGGTCGAGGGCGTCGGCTCCCGAGTGGCGCAGGACGGCCGCGGCCTGGGAGCGGACGATGCCGACGAGTTCGGCGACGCGCTCGTCCTCGGGGAGCCCGGCCAGCCTGCGCAGCAGGGTGTCGGCCGCCGGTGCGGCGGCGTCGGAGACGCGGCGGGACCGGCCGCGGACGATCGCGCGCAGGACCGGCGGGGGCGTGTCGAAGGCCGCCGGGTCGAACCGGGCGGGTACGAGCGCCGGTTCGGCGGTGCCGGCGGCCGCGTCGAACAGCGCCAGTGCCTCGTCCTGCGCCAGGGGGCGCAGGCCGCCCTGGTCGAGGCCGTCCGCCATGCCGCTCCCGGCCCACGGCCCCCAGGCCAGGGACAGGGCGGGCAGTCCGTCGGCGTGCCGGCGGCGCGCGAGGGCGTCGAGGAACGCGTTGGCGGCGCCGTAGTTGCCCTGTCCGGGGGCGCCGAGGACACCGGCGACGGACGAGAAGACGACGAACGCGGTCAGCTCCGCGTCACGGGTGAGTTCGTGCAGGTGCCAGGCCGCGTCGGCCTTCGGCCGCAGGACCTCGTCGACGCGCTCGGGCGTCAGCGAGGGGATCACGCCGTCGTCCAGCACGCCCGCCGTGTGCACGATCCCGCCGAGGTGCCGCCCGTCGAGCAGGGCGGCCAGCGCGTCGCGGTCCGCCACGTCGCAGGCGGCCACCTCGACCCGGGCGCCCAGGTCGGTGAGTTCCGCCGTGAGTTCGGCGGCTCCCGGCGCGTCCGGGCCGCGGCGGCCGGTGAGCAGCAGGTGGCGCACCCCGTGCCGGGTGACGAGGTGGCGGGCGACGGCGGCGCCGAGGGCGCCGGTCCCGCCGGTGACGAGGACGGTGCGGTCGGGGTCCCAGACAGGGGTGTCCGTGCCAGGGGTGTCCGTGCCGGAGGTGTCCGTGCCAGGGGTGTCCGTGCCGGAGGTGTCCGCGCCGGAGGTGTCCGCGCCGAGCGGGGCGCGGGCCAGTCGCGGCACCGTCACCTCGCCCCCGCGGACGCGCAGTTCGGGCTCGCCGTACGCCAGGACGGCGGCCGGCTCGACGGGGGCGTCGGTGTCGACCAGCACGAAACGGCCGGGGTTCTCGCTCTCGGCCGCGCGCACCAGCCCCTGGGCGGCGGCATGGCCGAGGTCGGAGCCGTCGGCGGCGCCGTGGGTGACGACGACGAGGACGGCGTCGCCGTCGAGGGCGTTCTGCACGGCCTCCAGCACACCGGCCGTCACCGCGCGCACCGCGGCGGGCGTGTCGCCCTCGGTCGGCGGGCAGTGGTGGACGAGCGCCCCGGTGCCATCGGCGGGCGCGTGCCCGCCGGTGGCCGGGACCCACTCCACACGGAACAGCGCGTCCGCGACCCGGGCCCGGGCGGGCGCCAGATCGCCGGCGGTGAAGGGGCGCAGCGCCACCGAGCCGACGGAGGCGATCGGGCGGCCGGTGACGTCGGCCAGCTCCAGGGCCACCGAGTCGCCGTTGCCGGGGCGCAGGCGGACCCGCGCGGTCGTGGCGCCCTCGGCGTGCAGGGTGACGTCCGACCAGGAGAACGGCAGCGCCGTCGCGTCCTCGTTCGTCAGGTCGAGCGCGTGCAGCGCCGAGTCGAGCAGGGCGGGGTGCAGGCCGAAGTCCCCGGCGCCGACGCCCTCCGGGAGGCTGATCTCGGCGAACAGGTCGTCGCCGCGCCGCCAGGCGGTGCGCAGCCCGCGGAAGGTGGGCCCGTACTCCAGCCGTTCGTAGAGGCCCTCGACGGAGAGGGGCTCGGCGTCGCGCGGCGGCCACACGGCGAGGTCCCCGGACGGCTCGTCCGCGCCGGCGGTCAGGGTGCCCTCGGCGTGCAGGACCCATTCGCGGTCGAGCGGGGCGTCGTCGGCGCGGGAGTACACGGACACCGGGCGGCGTCCCGAGGCGTCGGGTGCCCCGACGGCGACCTGGAGGTGGACGCCGCCGTGCTCGGGCAGGATCAGCGGCACGCCCAGGGCGAGGTCCTCGACGCGGCGGCAGCCCACCTGGTCGCCGGCGCGTACGGCCAGGTCCACGTAGGCGGTGCCGGGCAGCAGGACGGAGCCGGCCACGGTGTGGTCGGTCAGCCAGGGGTGCGCTCCGGCGGACAGGCGTCCGGTGAACACCACTCCGTCGGAGCCGGGCAGGTGCACCAGCGCGCCGAGCAGCGGGTGGCCGGGCCGGTCCAGGCCGGCGGACGCGACGTCGCCGCCCAGGCCGCTCTTGTCGAGCCAGTAGCGGGCGCGCTGGAAGGGGTAGGTGGGCAGGTCCACGCGGCGCGCGCCGCGCCCGTCGAACACGGCCGTCCAGTCGACGCGCAGGCCCGCGCCGTGCAGGCGGCCCAGGGCGGTGAGGGCGGCGACGGCCTCGGGCTCGCGGCGGCGCTGCGCCGGGACCAGTACGGCGGTGTCGGCGGTGGTGGTGAGGCACCCGCGGGCCATGGCGGTCAGGACGCCGTCGGGGCCCAGTTCCAGGTAGCGGGTGACGCCCTCGGCCTCCAGGCGGGTCACCGCGTCGGCGAACCGCACCGCCTCGCGCACGTGCCGCACCCAGTGCTCCGCGTCGGTCACCTCGCCGGCCGCGACGACCGGCACCCGCGGCTCGGTGTACGTCACGTTCCGCGCGACCTCGCGGAACTCCGCCAGCATCGGGTCCATCAGCGGCGAGTGGAAGGCGTGGGAGACCTTCAGCCGGTTCGTCCTGCGTCCGTCCAGCCGTGCCACGGCGGCGGCGACGGCGTCCTCGGTCCCGGAGAGCACCACGGCGGTGGGGCCGTTGACGGCGGCGATGCCGACGCCCTCGCCCAGCAGCGGGAGCACCTCCTCCTCGGTGGCCTCGACGGCCACCATCGCGCCGCCGGGCGGCAGCGCGCCCATCAGCCGGCCCCGCGCCGTGATCAGCGCGGCGGCGTCCGGCAGGGAGAACACCCCGGCGACGTGCGCGGCGGCCAGTTCGCCGATGGAGTGCCCGGCCACGAAGTCGGGCCGCACGCCCCAGGACTCGAAGAGCCGGAACTGCGCCACCTGCACGGCGAAGATCGCCGGCTGGGTGGACTCCGTACGGGCCAGGGCGGCCTCGTCGCCCCACATCACCTCGCGCACCGCGGGGTCCAGCAGGGCGCACACCTCGTCGAAGGCGCGCGCGAACACGGGGAACGCCTCGTACAGCTCGCGGCCCATGCCGAGCCGCTGGCTGCCCTGCCCGGTGAACAGGAAGGCGGTCAGCCCGCCCGCCCGGGCGGTGCCGTCGAGGGGGGCGTCCTGCGCCAGCGCGTCCAGCGCGCCGAGGAGCTCGGCGCGGTCGCGGCCGACCACGACGGCGCGGCGGGCGAGCCCGGCGCGGCTGGTGGCCAGGGTGAACCCCACGTCCACGGGGTCCGGGGCGGGGGTGGTCCGCAGGTGGTCGGCGAGCTGCCGGGCCGCGGCCCGCAGCGCGGGCTCGCTCTTCGCCGACAGCGGCAGCGGCACGGGCACGCCGGACACCGGGCGCGGTGCGGCGGGCGCGGGCTCCGGTGCCGTCTCCGGCTCCGCCTGCTCGATGATCACGTGGGCGTTGGTGCCGCTGACGCCGAACGAGGAGACGGCGGCGCGGCGCGGACGGCCGGCGTCGGGCCACTCGCGGGGCTCGGTGAGCAGCCGGACGTCCCCGGCCGCCCAGTCCACCTGCGAGGACGCCTCGTCGGCGTGCAGGGTCCTGGGCAGCGTGCCGTGCCGGATGGCCTCGACCGTCTTGATGACGCCCGCGACTCCGGCGGCGGCCTGGGAGTGGCCGATGTTCGACTTGATCGAGCCCAGCCACAGCGGCCGGCCCTCGGGGCGGCCCTGGCCGTACGTGGCCAGCAGGGCCTGTGCCTCGATGGGGTCGCCGAGCGAGGTGCCGGTGCCGTGGCCCTCCATGAGGTCGATGTCGGCGGCCGTCAGCCCGGCCTCGGTGAGCGCCTGCTGGATCACCCGGCGCTGGGAGGGGCCGTTGGGCGCGCTGAACCCGTTGGACGCGCCGTCCTGGTTGACCGCCGTCCCGCGGACGACGGCCAGCACGGGGTGTCCGTTGCGGCGGGCGTCGGACAGCTTCTCCAGCAGCAGGACGCCCGCGCCCTCGCTCCAGCCGGTGCCGTCGGCCGCGTCCGCGAAGGAGCGGCAGCGGCCGTCGGGCGACAGCCCGCGCTGCTCGCTGAACTCGATGAACGTCTCGGGCGTGGCCATGACGCTGACACCGCCGGCCAGCGCCAGGGTGCACTCCCCAGCGCGCAGGGACCGCGACGCCCACTGGAGGGCCACCAGGGACGAGGAGCAGGCCGTGTCGACGGTGACCGCCGGGCCCTCCAGGCCGAGGGTGTAGGCGACGCGGCCGGAGACCAGGCTGCCGTCGCTGCTGGTGATGCCGTAGTCGTGGTACATGGCGCCGGCGAACACGCCGGTGCGGCTGCCGCGCAGGGACACCGGGTCCAGGCCGGCCCGCTCCACGGCCTCCCAGGTGATCTCCAGCAGGAGCCGCTGCTGGGGGTCCATGGTGAGCGCCTCGCGCGGGCTGATCCCGAAGAACTCGGGGTCGAACAGCGCCGCCTGGTGCAGGAACCCGCCGTGGCGGACGTAGCTCTTGCCGGGCTTGCCGGGCTCGGGGTCGTACAGCGTGCTCAGGTCCCAGCCGCGGTCGACGGGGAACGGGCCGATGGCGTCACGGCCCTCGTCGACCAGCGACCACAGCTGCTCCGGGGAGTCGGCCCCGCCGGGGAAGCGGCAGGCCATACCGATGATCGCGACGGGCTCGGCGGCCTCGTCCGCCGCGGCGCGCAGGCTCTCGTTGTCCTGTCGCAGGCGTTCGTTCTCGACCAGCGAGCCGCGCAGCGCCTCGACGATCTCCTCGACCTTGGCATCCACCGTCGTCTCAGCCTCCGCTCACCGTCGTGGCCCGCGCGCCGATCGCGCCGACCGAGTCGAGGAATGCGCCGAGCACCGCGTAGAACCGTTCCGGTTCCTCGAAGTGCGGGGAGTGGCTGGAGTCCTCGAGGATCTCCCAGTGGGCGTTCGGGATGAGCTCCTGGAAGGGGCGCACCGTGACCGGGGTGGCCTCGTCGTGGCGGCCGGAGATGATGAGGGTGGGCGCCTCGATGCGGTGCAGGCAGTCGATCACCGACCAGTCCCGCAGGCTGCCGATGACGTGGAACTCGTTGGGGCCGTTCATGGTGCGGTAGACCGTCGGGTCGGCGGCGGCCTCCAGGTAGGAGGCCATGAGGTCGTCGGGCCACGGTTCGACGCGGCAGACGTGCCGGCTGTAGAAGACCAGCATCGCCTCCAGGTACTCCTCGCTGTCGGTGGTGCCCGCGGCCTCGTGGCGCCGCAGCGTGTCGTCCACGCCCGGTGGCAGCTGGGCGCGCAGCACGTCCATCTCCGACAGCCACAGCGGGTACGAGGCCGGGGAGTCGGCGATGACCAGTCCGCGCAGTCCGGCGGGGCGGTCCGAGGCGTGCCAGGCGGACAGCATCCCGCCCCACGACTGCCCGAACAGGACGTAGTCGTCGGCGACGCCGAGCCGCTCCAGCAGGTTCTCCAGCTCGTCCCGGAACAGCTGCGGGTTCCAGAAGGAGGGGTCGGCGTCCGGCAGGTGGGTGGATCCCCCGTTGCCGAGCTGGTCGTAGAGGACCACGGTCCAGCCGCGTTCGGCGTAGACGGACAGGCCCTTCAGGTAGTCGTGCGTGGAGCCGGGTCCGCCGTGCACGACGACCAGGGCCGGACGGCCCGGCCCGGGCTGCCCGGTCATGCGGTACCAGGTCTTGTACTCCCGGAAGGGAACGGTTCCCTGGGACGTGGGCGTGGACGCCATTCTCAAACCACCTAAGTTCGGGTCGTTCTCTCTGCAGCGGTGCCGCGTCCCCCGTACGCGGCGTGCACATCCCCCGGGGGCACCTGGTGTCGGCCTCGCTCAGTCGGGCGTCACCAGCCACTCCTCGATGACCCGGGCGGTCACCGGGGCGTGCTCCTGTCCGAGGGAGAAGTGGTGGCCCTCGACGGTGCGCAGGGTGTGCGCGGGGTCCCAGGGCCGGGCCCGCAGCTGTGCCGGGTCGACGCCCTCGGGCGGTTCGACGAACGGCTCGGACGCCTGGACGAACAGGGTCGGCACGGGCAGGGGGACGGGGTCGAAGTCCGCCAGTACCTGCTGGAAGTAGTAGGGCATCGCGGACAGGCGGGTGGCGTCGTAGCTGCCGAAGGTCGACTCCATCGTCAGCACCTCGCCCATCAGGCGGCCGAATCCGACGTCCATCGCCGTGTCCTCGACGCGGAAGGTGTCGACGAGGACGAGTCCGGCGGGCGGTGCCCCGACCTCCTCCACCAGGTGGCGGGCGAGGACGTGCCCGATGAGGCCGCCGGAGGAGTAGCCGAGCAGGACGAACGGCTCGCCCTCGGCCGCCTCCAGCACGGCCTCGCCCAGGACCCGCGCCAGCGCCTCGGCGGACTCGGGCAGCGGTTCGTCGCGCTGGAACCCGGGCAGCGGCATCGCCGACACGTGCCGGATGTCGCGGAACTCCGAGCCCAGCCGCGCGTGCTGGTGCACACCGCCGGCCGCCATGGGCGTGGCCAGGCAGATCAGCCGGGGGCGGCGCGGGCCGTCGGCCATCTGCACCGCCCTCGGGAGGCGGCCGAGGCCGGCCGGCGAGGAGAACCGGGGCCGCAGGGCGGCGACCGCCGCCAGCAGGGTCATCCCGCCCGAGGTGTCGCCGTCCCGGACCGCCTGGCGGAACAGCTCGGTCACGGTCTCCTCCCGGTCAGCCGGGGCCTCGGCGGCGGGGCTGTCGGCGCGGGCGGGTCCGGACGCCAGTTCGTCGGCGACCAGGCGGGCCAGACCCGCCGGGTTCTTGCTGTCGAACACCGCCATCGTGGGGAGTGTCAGCCCGGTGGCGGCGTTGAGCGTGGTGCGCAGTTCCATCGCGGTGAGCGAGTCGAACCCGGTCTCCATGAAGTCGCGGTCGGGGTCGACCGCCTCGGGGCCCGCGTGTCCGAGCACGGTGGCGGCGAGGCCCAGCACCAGGTCGCGCAGGGCCGCCTCCCGGCGCTCCTGCGGCATGGCCGCCAGCTCGCGCCGCAGCGCCTGCGGGTCGGGGCCCGCGGCGCGGCGCCGCCCGGCCGGGACCAGGCCGCGCAGCAGCACGGGCAGTTCGTCCTCGGACCCGCCGCGCAGCACCCGCAGGTCCAGGCCCATCAGGACCGGGGCCGCCTCGGGTCCCGCGGTCGCCGCGTCGAACAGCGCGAGGCCGTCGGCCGAGGACAGCGCGGGCATGCCCTGGCGGCGCAGCCGCCGCAGGTCGGCCTCCGCGAGACCGCCCGCCATGCCGCCGGTCTCCGCCCACAGGCCCCAGGCGAGGGACTGTCCGGGCAGTCCCTCGGCGCGGCGGCGCAGGGCGAGCGCGTCGAGGAACGTGTTGGCGGCGGCGTAGTTGCCCTGGCCGGGCGAGCCGAGCACACCGGCCGCCGACGAGAACAGCACGAAGGCGCCCAGGTCCTGGTCGCGGGTGAGGTCGTGCAGGTTGAGCGCGCCGTCCACCTTGGGACGCAGTACGCGTTCGAGGCTGTCCGGCGTCAGGTTGGCGACGAGCGCGTCGGCCAGCACACCGGCCGTGTGCACGACGGCGGCGAGGGTGCGGCCGGTCAGCAGTGTCCGCAGGGCGTCCCGGTCGGCCACGTCGCACGCGGCGATCTCGACCGTCGCGCCGAGGCCGGTCAGTTCCCGGTGCAGGTCGGCGGCGCCTTCGGCGTCGATGCCGCGGCGGCTGGTGAGCAGCAGGTCCCGGACGCCGTACCGGGTCACCAGGTGACGGGCGACGAGCGCGCCGAGCCCTCCGGTGCCGCCGGTGACGAGCACGGTGCCGGGCCGGTCCCAGGGGGTTTCCCCCGTGGGTTCCGCCGGGGCGCGGGTCAGCCGCGGGATCAGCAGCTGCCCGTCCTGCGCCCGCAGTTCGGGCTCGTCGCAGGCGGCGGCGCGGCCGATCGTCTCCGGGTCCCCGTCGTCCGTCTCCAGCAGCGCCAGGCGCCGCGGGTCCTCCGCGCGGGCGGCGCGGACCAGGCCCCACGCGCCGGCGTGCGCGAGCTCGTCGGCGCGGGTGACGACCAGGAGCCTGCTGTCGGCGAACCGTTCGTCCGCGAACCATGTCTGCAGGGCCCGCAGGACCGTGGCGGTGACGGTCCTGACGTCCTGGGCGGTGTCACCCGTACCGCCGGGCAGCGTCAGCGCGACCGTGGCGGGCACGGGGCCGGAGAGCTGCGCGAGGTCGGTGACCGGCGTCCAGTCGGCGTCGGCCGCACCGGCGGTGACGGGCGTCCAGGCGAGGCGCAGGAGGGAGTCGCCGGACCGGGAGCGCGCGGACGCCAGCTGTTCGGCCGACACCTCCCGGGAGAGCAGCGCCTCCACGGAGGCGACGGGACGGCCCTGGCCGTCGGCGACGAGGATGCGGGTGCCGCCCTCGCCGTCGGGCGTCAGCCGCACCCGTGCGGCCGTGGCGCCGGAGGCGTGCAGCCGCACGCCCTTCCAGGCGAACGGCAGCGACGTCGCGTCGTCCTCGCCCGCGCCGAGGATGACCGCGTGCAGGGCGGAGTCGAGCAGGGCCGGGTGCAGGACGAAGCTCTCGGTGCCGCCGACGTCGTCGAGCGCCACCTCGGCGAACGTCTCGTCGCCGACGCGCCAGGCCGCCCTGAGCCCCTGGAAGGCCGGGCCGTACGCGTAGCCGAGGTCCCGGAAGCGTTCGTAGGCGTCCTCGGTGGCGATGCGCGCCGTCTCGTCCGGCGGCCATGCGCCCAGGTCGAAGGAGGCCGGGACGCCGGACTCCCCGGGGGCGCCGGGATCTTCGGATGCCAGTACGCCTTCCGCGTGCAGGGTCCAGCCGGTGCCGTCGTCGGCGTCCTCCTCGCGCGAGTGGATACCGAGGGGGCGCCGGCCCGTGTCCGCGTCCGGTGCCCCGACCGTCAGCCGCAGCCGTACGCCGCCCTCCTCGGGCAGGGCCAGCGGCGCCCGCAGGGTCAGTTCCTCCAGGACCCGGTGGCCGACCTGGTCACCGGCCCGCACGGCCAGTTCGACGAACGCCGTCCCCGGCAGCAGGGTCGCGCCGAGCACCTCGTGGTCGGCCAGCCAGGGCTGGGTGTCCGTCGACAGCCGCCCGGTGAAGACCACGGTGTCCGCGCCGGGCACCGCTATCTCGGCGCTCAGCAGGGGGTGGTCGAGCGCGGTGAGGCCCATGGCCGCCGCGTTGGCACCCTCCCAGCTCAGCGGCTCCTGGAGCCAGTAGCGGCTGCGCTGGAAGGCGTAGGTGGGCAGGTCGACGCGGCGGGCCGCCCGGTCCGCGAAGAACGCGGTCCAGTCCGGTGGGGCGCCGGTGGTGTGCAGGCGGGCGAGGGCCGTCAGCAGCGTGCCGGTCTCGGGGCGGTCGCGGCGCAGGGCGGCCACCGCGGTGGCGTCCGGCACGGTCTGCCGGGCCATGGCGGTGAGGATGCCGTCCGGCCCGATCTCCAGGAACCGGGTCACGCCCTCGCCGGCCAGCCGCCGTACGTCGTCGGCGAACCGCACGGCCTCCCGTACGTGCCGCACCCAGTAGTCCGCCGACGTCACGTCCTTGGCCAGCCGGATCACCGGCCGGTGGTAGGTGACGCTCTCGGCGACCTTGCGGAAGTCCTCCAGCATCGGCTCCATGAGCGGCGAGTGGAAGGCGTGCGACACGGACAGCCGGCTCATCTTGCGCCCGGCGAACCGTGCGGCGACCGCGGCCACCTCGTCCTCGGCGCCGGAGAGCACCACCGAGGAGGGGCTGTTGACCGCGGCGATCCCCATCCCGTCGGTCAGCAGCGGTGCCACCTCCTCCTCCGTGGCCTCGACCGCCACCATCGCGCCGCCCTCCGGCAGCGCCTGCATCAGCCGTCCGCGCGCGGTGATCAGCCGTGCCGCGTCCGCCAGCTCCAGCACTCCCCCGACGTGCGCGGCCGCCAGCTCGCCGATGGAGTGCCCGGCCAGGAAGTCCGGGCGCACCCCCCAGGACTCCAGCAGCCGGAACAGCGCCACCTCCAGGGCGAAGATCGCCGGCTGGGTGAACTCCGTACGGCCGAGGGTCTCCCCCTCGCCCCACACCACGTCCCGCAGGGGCAGCCCCGTCGCCTCGCACACCGCGTCGAACGCGGCGGCGTACACCGGGAACGCCTCGTACAGCTCCCGGCCCATGCCGGGGCGCTGGCTCCCCTGGCCGGTGAACAGGAAGGCCGTCTTCCCCTCGTGCCTCTTGCCGGTGACGACGGAGGGCGAGGGGGTTCCCCCGGCCAGTGCGGTGAGGCCCGCGAGCAGGGCCGTACGGTCGTCGGCGACGACGGCCGCGCGGTGTTCGAGGGCCGCGCGTCCCGTCGCCAGCGAGAGGCCCACGTCCGCGGGGGCCAGCTCCGGCCGTTCCGCCAGGTGGGCGTGGAGGCGTTCGGCCTGGGCGCGCAGCGCTTCGGGGCTGCGGGCCGACAGGGTCCACAGGAGGGGTCCCGCGGTGGTCGCGGCCGACGGCGCGGCCTTCCCCGCGACCGGCTCGGTGGACGATTCGCCGGCCGGCCCGGTGGGCGGCGCCTCCTCGATGATCACGTGGGCGTTGGTGCCGCTGATGCCGAAGGACGAGACGCCCGCGCGGCGCGGACGCCCTGCGTCCGGCCAGTGCCGTGCCTCCGTGAGCAGCCGGACCTCGCCCGCCGTCCAGTCCACCTGTCCGGACGGCTCGTCCACGTGGAGGGTGCGCGGCATGACGCCGTGCCGGATGGCCTGGACCACCTTGATGATGCCCGCGACGCCCGCGGCGGCCTGGGTGTGGCCGATGTTGGACTTGATGGAGCCGAGCCACAGCGGCTGGTCCCGGTCGCGCCCGTAGGTGGCGAGCAGGGCCTGTGCCTCGATCGGGTCGCCGAGCGTGGTGCCCGTGCCGTGGCCCTCGACCAGGTCGACCTGGTCGGCGGAGAGCCGGGCGTTGGCCAGCGCCTGCTTGATCACCCGCTGCTGGGAGGGGCCATTGGGCGCGCTGAAGCCGTTGGACGCGCCGTCCTGGTTGATCGCCGTCCCGCGGACGACGGCCAGCACGGGGTGCCCGTTGCGGCGGGCGTCCGACAGCCGCTCGACGAGCAGCATGCCCACGCCCTCGCCCCAGCCGGTGCCGTCGGCCGCGTCCGCGTACGACTTGCAGCGGCCGTCGGTCGCCAGTCCGCGCTGGTGGCTGAACTCGATGAACGTCTCGGGCGTCGCCATCACCGTCACGCCGCCGACGAGGGCGAGCGAGCACTCGCCCGACCGCAGGGCCTGGATCGCCCAGTGCAGGGCGACCAGGGACGAGGAGCAGGCGGTGTCGACGGTGACCGCGGGGCCTTCGAGCCCCAGGGTGTAGGCGACCCGGCCGGAGGCGAGGGCGCCCGTGCTGTTGTTGTAGGTGTAGTCGTGGTACATCATCCCGGCGAACACACCGGTCGCACTGCCCTTGAGCGTGGTCGGGTCGATGCCCGCGCGCTCCAGGACCTCCCAGGACGCCTCCAGGAGCAGCCGCTGCTGCGGGTCCATGACCAGCGCCTCGTTCGGCGCGATCCCGAAGAACTCGGGGTCGAACTCGGCGGCGTCGTACAGGAACCCGCCCTCGCGGGCATAGGTCTTGCCGGGCTTGCCGGGTTCGGGGTCGTAGATGCCCGCCTCGTCCCAGCCGCGGTCGGTCGGGAACCGTGAGACGGCGTCCGTCCCGCCGTCGACCAGCTGCCACAGCTGCTCGGGCGAGGCCGCGCCGGGGTAGCGGCAGCTCATCGCCACGATCGCCACCGGTTCGCGGGAGGCTGCCTGCAGGGCGCGGTTGCGCGTCCGCAGGTTCTCGGTCTCCTTGAGCGACGCGCGCAGCGCCGCGACGAGTTTCTGGTCGGTGTCGGCCATCGTGTCCTCAGACTTCTCGCGTCGCGTCGTCCAAGTCGCTGTCCTGCAGCGCCATGCTGATCAAGGCTTCGGCATCCATCACGTCGATCGAGTCCTGCTCTTCCTCTTCCGGCGCGGCCGTGGTGGGGGCGGCACCGGCGAGTTCGAGCAGTGCCTCCATCAGGCCCGCGTCGTGCAGCCGGGTGAGCGGGATCGACCCGAGCAGGCGGCGGATCCGCTGCTCGTGGGGGTCCGCGCCGCCGTCGTGGTCGGGTGCCAGCTCGGTGTCGAGGTGTTCGGCCAGTGCCCTGGCGGTCGGGTAGTCGAAGATCATGGTCGGTGGCAGCCGCAGTCCGGTGGCGCCGTTGAGGGTGTTGCGGAACTCGACGGCGCTCAGCGAGTCGAATCCCAGGTCGCCGAAGGCCCGCTCCGGTTCCACGGCGTCCGCTCCCGCGTGGCCCAGCACGGCCGCCGCCTGGGCCCGGACGAGGCCGAGCAGTTCGTCGAGCCGTTCACCGGCGGACAGCCCGGCCAGGCGCTGCCGCAGCGCGGCCGCCCCGCCCGCCTGGTCCGCCGACGCGACGCGCCGTGCGGAGCCGCGTGCCAGGCCCCGCAGGACCGGGGGCACCTCGGCGGCGTTCAGTGTCCTGGTGTCCAGGTTCATGGGGACCAGCGCCGGCGCGGTCAGTGCGCCCGCCGTGTCGAGGAGCCGCAGTCCCTGCTCGGGTGACAGCCCCATCAGGCCCGCGCGGTCCATCCGCTGCCGGTCGCCGTCCGTCAGGTCCCCGGCCATGCCGTCGTCGGTCGTCCACAGGCCCCAGGCCAGGGACTGGGCGGGCAGGCCGGCTGCCCGGCGGTGCGCGGCCAGCGCGTCGAGGAAGGCGTTGGCCGCCGCGTAGTTGCCCTGCCCGGGGGTGCCGATCACCCCGGCGACGGAGGAGAAGAGGACGAACGCGCCCAGGTCCATGTCGCGGGTCAGCTCGTGCAGGTGCAGGGCCGCCCGTGCCTTGGGCGCCAGGACCCGGTCCAGGCGGTCGGGGGTCAGCGAGGAGACCATCCCGTCGTCCAGGGCGCCCGCCGCGTGCACCACGCCGGTGAGCGCGCGCCCGGCGAGGAGGTCCGCCAGCGCGTCGCGGTCGGAGACGTCGCAGGCGACGACCTCCGCCTCGGCGCCCAGGGCGGTCAGTTCGTCCGCCAGCTCCGCCGCGCCGGGCGCGGCCGGGCCCCGCCGACTGGTCAGCAGGAGTCTGCGCACCCCGTGTGCGGTGACCAGGTGCCGGGCGACCAGGCCGCCCAGCGCCCCGGAGGCGCCCGTGACGAGCACGGTGTCGCCGAAGACCGAAGAGGGTCCCGACTCCGGCTCCGGGCCGGAGGCGGCCCGCAGCCTCGGCACGTGCACCTTCCCGTCCCGCACGGCCACCTGGGGCTCGCCCGCCGCCAGTGCCAGGGCCAGGTCCGCCTCCTCGTCCGCCGTGCCGGCGCCGTCGGCCAGGTCGACCAGCACGAACCGGCCCGGGTCCTCCGACTGGGCGCTGCGGACCAGGCCCCAGGCCGCCGCGCCCGCCAGGTCGGTCACGTCCTCGCCGTCGACCGACACCGCACCCCGGGTGACGACCGCCAGGGTCCCGGTCTCCGTCTGTACGGCCTTGAGCAGCGGGTGCAGCGCGGCGGACAGGTCGTCGCCCTCGACGTGCCAGACCTTCGTCCCGTCGGCCGCGGCGCCGCGCGGGGTCACGGCCGTCCACTCCAGCTGGAACAGCGAGTCGACGCGGGTGAGCGACTGCGCGGCCATCGGCCGCAGCGACAGGGAGCCGACGGAGACGACCGGCTGTCCCGCGCCGTCCACGGCTTCGAGGCTCACCTGGTCCTGGCCCGAGGAGGTCAGCCGCACCCGCAGTTCGGCGGCGCCGGTGGCGTGCAGTCCGACGTCCGACCAGGAGAACGGCAGGACGACGCGGTCGTCGTCCGACAGCAGCGGGATGGTGTGCAGGGCCGCGTCGAGGAGCGCCGGGTGCAGTCCGAAGCGGTCCGGTTCCCCGGCCAGGGCGACCTCGGCGAACGTCTCCTCGCCGCGGCGCCAGACCGCCTTCAGGCCCTGGAACGCGGGGCCGTACTCGACCCCGGCCGCCGCCAGGCCCTCGTACAGTCCCCCGATCTCCACGGGCTCCGCGCCGGGCGGCGGCCACTGCGCCGTCGTCACCGGCGGTGCGGCCGCGGCGCCCTCGGTCAGGGTTCCGGCGGCGTGGCGGGTCCAGGGCTGCCGGATCCCGTCCTCCTCGCGGGAGTACACCTCGACCGGCCGGCGGCCGGATCCGTCGTCGGGGCCGACCACGACCTGGACGGCGGTGGCCGCCCGTCCGGCGAGGACCAGCGGTGCCTCGATGGTCAGTTCCTCCAGCCGGCCGCAGCCCGCCTCGTCGCCGGCGCGGACGGCCAGTTCGACGAAGCCGGTGCCGGGGAAGAGCGGTGTGCCGGCGACCGCGTGGTCGGCGAGCCACGGCTGCGCGCCGGCCGACAGCCGTCCGCTCAGCACGGTGCGGTCCGCCCCGGCGACGGTGACCACCGAGTCCAGCAGCGGGTGGTCGGAGGGGTCCGACGCCTGTCCCGGCTCGATCCAGAACGACTGGCGCTGGAAGGGGTAGGTGGGCAGGTCGACCCGGCGGGCGCCGCGTCCGTCGAACACGGCGTTCCAGTCGACCGGGACACCGGCCGTGAACAGCTTGCCCACCCCGGCGAACAGGGTCTCCGTGCTGGGGCGGTCCCGGCGCAGCGTGGCCGCCATGACGCCCTCGGCGCTCTGCCCCGCCATCGCGGTCAGCACGCTGTCCGGCCCGATCTCCAGGAACCGCGTGACGCCCTGCTCCCGGAGGCCGCGCACGTCGTCGGCGAAGCGCACGGTCTCCCGCACGTGCCGCACCCAGTAGTCCGCCGAGCCCACGTCCTTCACCAGCGGGATGTCCGGCTCGTGGTACGTGACGTCCTCGGCGATCTTGCGGAAGTCCTCCAGCATCGGGTCCATCAGCGGCGAGTGGAAGGCGTGCGACACCTTCAGCCGGCTCTTCCTGCGGTCCGCGAACAGCTCCACGACCGCGGTCACCGCCTCCTCCGCGCCGGAGAGCACCACGGAGTCGGGGGTGTTCACCGCGCCGAGGCTTACTCCCGCGCCCAGCAGCGGGGTGACCTCCTCCTCCGATACCTGGAGCGCCACCATCGCGCCGCCCGCGGGCAGTTGCTGCATCAGCCGGCCGCGCGCCGTGATCAGCCGGGCTGCGTCCTCCAGGGTGAGCACACCGGCCACGTGTGCCGCGGCCAGTTCACCGATGGAGTGTCCCGCGAGCACGTCGGGCCGCACTCCCCACGAGCGCACCAGCCGGAACAGCGCCACCTCCAGGGCGAAGATCGCCGGCTGGGTGAACTCCGTACGGCCCAGCGCCTCCGCGTCGTTCCACATCACCTCGCGCACCGCCGGGTCCAGCTCGGCGCACACCTCGTCGAGGGCCTGCGCGAACACCGGGAACGTGTCGTACAGTTCCCGGCCCATGCCCGCCCACTGGCTGCCCTGTCCGGTGAACAGGAACGCGGTCCTGCCCTCGGCGACCGAGCCGGTGACCGTCTGCGAGCCGACCACCACCGCGCGGTGCTCGTGCACGGCGCGGCCGGTCGCCGCCGAGTACGCCACGTCCAGGGCGTCCCCCTCGACGGAGGCCATCCGCTCCAGCTGGGCCCGCAGGGCCTCGCTGGTGCGCGCGGAGACCACCAGCGGGACGGCCGGCAGCTCGCGGCGCTCCACGGCCGGTTCCTCCGGTGCCGCCGGTGCCTCCTCGATGATGACGTGGGCGTTGGTGCCGCTGATCCCGAAGGACGAGACACCCGCGCGGCGCGGACGCTCCCCCTTCGGCCACTCCTGTTCCCGCGTCAGCAGCCGTACGTCCCCGGCCGTCCAGTCCACCTGCGGGGTCGGCTCGTCCACGTGCAGCGTCCTCGGCAGCTTCTCCCGCCGGACGGCCTGGACCATCTTGATGACCCCGGCCACCCCGGCCGCCGCCTGCGCGTGGCCGATGTTGGACTTGATGGAGCCCAGCCACAGCGGCCGCTCCTCGGGGCGGTCCTGTCCGTACGTGGCGAGCACGGCCTGTGCCTCGATCGGGTCACCCAGGGTGGTGCCGGTGCCGTGCGCCTCGACGGCGTCGACCTCGGCCGCCGACAGGCCGGCGTTGGCCAGCGCCTGCTTGATGACGCGCTGCTGGGAGGGGCCGTTGGGCGCGGTCAGGCCGTTGGACGCGCCGTCCTGGTTGACCGCCGTGCCGCGCACCACCGCGAGGACCGGGTGGCCGTTGCGGCGGGCGTCCGACAGGCGCTCGACGAGCAGCATGCCCACGCCCTCGCTCCAGCCGGCGCCGTCGGCCGCAGCCGCGAAGGACCTGCACCGGCCGTCCTTGGACAGGCCCCGCTGCTCGCTGAACTCGATGAAGTTGTCCGGGGCGGCCATCACGGTGACGCCGCCCGCCAGGGCCAGGGTGCACTCGCCCGACCGCAGGGCCTGGGCCGCCAGGTGCAGGGCGACCAGGGAGGAGGAGCAGGCGGTGTCGACGGTGACCGCCGGGCCCTCCAGGCCGAGGGTGTACGAGACGCGGCCGGAGGCGATGGCGCCGGTGCTGCTGTTGTGCGTGTAGTCGTGGTACATCATCCCGGCGAACACACCGGTGGGACTGCCCTTGAGCGTGGTCGGGTCGATGCCCGCGCGCTCCAGGGCCTCCCAGGACGCCTCCAGGAGCAGCCGCTGCTGCGGGTCCATGACCAGCGCCTCGTTCGGCGCGATCCCGAAGAAGTTCGGGTCGAACTCGGCGGCGTCGTACAGGAACCCGCCCTTGTCGACGTACGTGGTCCGCGGCCGGGTGCCGGTGGGGTCGTAGATGCGTTCCAGGTTCCAGCCCCGGTCGGCGGGGAAGTCCGAGATCGCGTCGGTGCCGCTGTCCACCAGCCGCCACAGGTCCTCGGGCGAGTTCACACCGCCCGGGTACCGGCAGGCCATGCCGATGATCGCGATCGGGTCGTCGCCGGCCGGGACGGCGGCCGCGGTGACACGGCTGTCGCCCGTCGTTCCTGAGACCTCCTCCAGCAGGTGGCGCGCGAGCACGGCGGAGTTGGGGTAGTCGAACACGAGCGTGACCGGGAGCCGCAGGCCCGTCGTCCGGCCGAGTCCGTTGCGCAGTTCCATCGCCGCCAGCGAGTCGACGCCCAGGTCGCGGAACGCGCGTTCCGGGTGGACGGCCTCCGGTCCGGCGTAGCCGAGCGTGGTGGCCGCCTGGGTGCGGACCAGGGTCAGCAGCCTCTCGGCTCGCTGCTCCTCGGTCAGGCCGGCGAGCTGCTGGAGGAACCCGTCCGCGTCGGTGTCGCTGCGGGCGGCGGCGCGTGTGACGACGGGGACCAGGCCGCGCAGCAGTTCGGGCACCGGGCCGCCGGCCCGGACGGCCGCGAGGTCCAGCTTCACGGGTACGAGCGCGGCGGGTTCCTGCGCGCGCGTGGCCGCGTCGAAGAGCGCCAGGCCCTCCTCGTGGGACAGCGGGAGGATGCCGCCGCGTTCCATGCGGGACCGGTCGGTCCCGGTGAGGTTCGACGCCATGCCGGTGCTGGTCCGCCACACGCCCCAGGCCAGCGACTGGGCGGGCAGGCCGCTCGCGCGGCGGTGTGCGGCCAGCGCGTCGAGGAAGGCGTTGGCCGCCGCGTAGTTGCCCTGCCCGGGCGAGCCGACCGCGCCGGCCGCGGAGGAGAACAGGACGAACGCCCGGAGGTCCATGTCACGGGTCAGCTCGTGCAGGTGGAGGGCGGCGTCCGCCTTCGGGCGCATCACCCGGTCCACCCGCTCGGGCGTCAGGGACGCGATCACCCCGTCGTCCAGGGCGCCCGCCGCGTGCACCACGCCGGTGAGCGCGCGCCCCGCGAGGAGGTCCGCCAGCGCGTCGCGGTCGGAGACGTCGCAGGCGACGACCTCCACCTCGGCGCCCAGGGCGGTCAGTTCGTCCGCCAGCTCCGCCGCGCCGGGCGCCGCCGGGCCCTGGCGGCCGGTCAGCAGCAGCCGCCGCACCCCGTACCCGGTGACCAGGTGCCGGGCGACCAGGCCGCCCAGCACACCCGTGCCGCCGGTGATGAGGACCGTGTCGCCGAACGCCTGCGCCGGCTCGTCCGCGGGCTCCGCCTCCGGCGCCACCGCGGTCCGGGCCAGCCGGGGGACGAGGGCCACGCCGTCGCGTACGACCACCCGGGGCTCGCCGGTCGCCAGTGCCAGCGCGACGGCTGTGGTCTCGTCGGTCTCGTCGGCGCCGTCGGCCAGGTCGACCAGGACGAACCGGTCGGGGTCCTCGGTCTGGGCGCTGCGGACCAGGCCCCAGACCGCCGCGGCGGCCAGGTCGGCGACGTCCTCGCCGGCCACGGGGACGGCGCCGCGGGTGACCACCGTCAGGCGTCCGGCCGCGGCCTGCAGCGCCTCCAGCGTCCGGTTGACGGCGGTGCGCACGTCGGAGCCGCCGGGAACGCGGAACACCTCCGTGTCCGCGGCGGGCGCCTCGGCCCCGGCGGCCCGGGTGGCGACGGGGACCGGGGTCAGGGCCACGTGGTAGAGCGATTCCGTGCGGGGCCTGGCGCTCGCGGCGGTGAGGGGCCGCAGCACCAGGGACTCGACCGTCGCGACGGGCCGGCCGGTGACGTCGGCGATGGCCAGGGACGCCACGCCGTCCTGCACGGGGGTGACGCGCACCCGCAGCGCCGTCGCGCCGGAGGCGTGCAGTTCCACGCCCGACCAGGAGAACGGCAGCATGGCGGTGTCGTCGGACCCGGCGGCGGACAGCCCGATGGTGTGCAGGCCCGCGTCGAGGAGGGCCGGGTGCAGCCCGAAGGCGTCCGCCCGGGCGCCGTCCGGCAGGCTGATCTCGGCGAACACCTCGTCGCCTGCCCGCCAGGCCGCCCGCAGGCCGCGGAAGGTGGGTCCGTAGGCCAGGCCCACCGCGACCAGTTCCTCGTAGAGGGTGTCGACGTCCAGGTCCAGCGGCTCGGCCCCGGGCGGCGGCCAGGCGCTGAGGTCGCTGCCGCCGCCGGGGGTGCCGGGGGCGAGCAGACCGGTGGCGTGCCGGTTCCAGGGCAGGTCGATCGCGTCCTGCTCACGGGAGTACACCGTGACCTCGCGGCGGCCCGCCTCGTCGGCGGCGCCCACGACGACCTGCATGGCCGCCCCGCCGCGTTCGGCGAGGACCAGGGGCTCGTGGAGGGTGAGTTCCTCGATGCGGCCGCAGCCGACCTCGTCACCGGCCCGTACCGCCAGTTCCACGAATCCGGTGCCGGGGAAGAAAATGGACCCCTGGACGACGTGGTCGGCCAGCCAGGGCAGGGTGCCGACCGACAGGCGTCCGGTGAGCACCACCTGCTCGGAGTCCGCGAGCATGACCGCCGCGCCGAGCAGCGGGTGCCCCAGCGCGCCCAGGCCCATCGAGGCGGGGTCGGCGCCCGCCGTCCGGTCGGTCAGCCAGTACCGGGTGTGCTGGAAGGGGGTCGTCGGCAACTCCGCCCGCCGGGCCCCGCTCCCCTCGAAGACCTTCTCCCAGTCGACGTCCACGCCGTGGGTGTGGGCCTCGGCCAGGACGGCCAGGAAGCGGTCGAGACCGCCGGTGTTGCGGCGCAGGGTGCCGATCGTGGTCTGTTCCATGCTCGGCGCCAGCACGGGGTGCGGGCTGGCCTCGACGAACAGGTCCATGCCGCGCTCGGTCAGCAGCCGGACCACCCGGTCGAACTCCACGGTCTGGCGCAGATTGCGGTACCAGTAGCCGGCGTCGAGTTCGGTGGTGTCCAGCAGCGCGCCGGTCACGGTGGAGTAGAAGGGGATCTGCGCGGCGCGCGGCCGTACGGGTGCCAGGACGTCGAGCAGTTCCTGCTCGATGCTCTCCACCTGGGCGGAGTGCGAGGCGTAGTCCACCGGGATCCGGCGGGCCCGCACGCCGTCCGCCTCGCAGGCGGCCAGCAGTTCCTCGAGGGCTTCGACCTCGCCCGAGACCACCGTCGACGTACCGCCGTTGACCACCGCGACGGAGGTCCGCTTCCCCCAGCGCCCGATCCGCCGCTCGGTCTCCTCGCGGGGCAGCGCCACCGACACCATGCCGCCCTGGCCGGACAGGGCCAGCAGCGCCCTGCTGCGCAGCGCCACCACCCGGGCGGCGTCCTCCAGCGACAGCGCCCCGGCCACGGCCGCCGCGGCGATCTCCCCCTGGGAGTGGCCCACCACGGCCACGGGCTCGACCCCGTAGTGCCGCCACAGGCCGGCCAGCGACACCATCACGGCCCACAGGACCGGCTGGACCACGTCCACCCGTTCCAGCAGGGCCTCGTCGTCGAGCGCCGCGCTCAGCGACCAGTCCACGAACGGCGCCAGCGCCTCCTCGCACTCGGCCATCCGCCGCGCGAACACCGGGGACGCCGCGATGAGTTCGCTGGCCATCCCGACCCACTGCGAGCCCTGGCCGGGGAACAGCATGACCGGGCCCGTACCGGGCCGGGCCTGGATCACGGGGGCCTCCCCGCCGGCCAGCGCGGCGAGGCCGCGGGCCAGTTCCGCCGCGTCGGCCCCCACGACGGCGGCACGGTACTCGCGTCCGGCCCGCAGCGCCGCCAGCGACCGGCCGACGTCCGCCGGCCGTGCGTCCGCCGTCAGGTCCTGCAGCCGCCGCGCGTACGCGCGGACCCCCGCCTCGGTCTTCCCCGAGACGAGCCAGGGCACCGCCGGAAGGGCGGTGCCCTCCTGCGGCTCCGCCTCCTCCTCGACGGGGACGGCCTCCTCCAGGACGATGTGCGCGTTGGTGCCGCTGGCCCCGAACGAGGAGACGGCGGCGCGGCGCGGGCCCTCGCCCCGCGGCCACGGGCGGGCCTCGGTCAGCAGCCGGACCTCGCCGGCCGACCAGTCCACCTGGCCCGTCGGCTCGTCCACGTGCAGGGTCTTCGGCAGGGTCCCGTGCCGCAGCGCCTGGACCATCTTGATGATGCCGGCGACGCCCGCGGCGGCCTGGGTGTGGCCGATGTTCGACTTCACCGACCCCAGCCACAGCGGCCGGTCGGCGTCGCGTTCCTGGCCGTACGTGGCGAGCAGGGCCTGCGCCTCGATGGGGTCGCCCAGCGTGGTGCCGGTGCCGTGCGCCTCCACGACGTCCACGTCGGCGGCGGACAGGTCCGCGTTGGCCAGGGCCTGCTGGATCACCCGGCGCTGCGAGGGGCCGTTGGGTGCGGTGATGCCGTTGCTGGCGCCGTCCTGGTTGACCGCCGTGCCGCGGATGACCGCCAGTACGGGGTGGCCGTTGCGGCGGGCGTCGGCCAGCCGCTCGACCACCAGCATGCCCACGCCCTCGCCCCAGCCGGTGCCGTCGGCGCCGGCGGCGAACGCCTTGCAGCGCCCGTCCGTCGACAGGCCCCGCTGCCGGCTGAACTCCACGAACGTCACCGGTGACGACATGACCGTCACACCGCCGGCCAGCGCCAGGGAGCACTCCCTCGCGCGCAGCGCCCTGACGGCCAGGTCCAGCGCGACCAGCGACGACGAGCAGGCGGTGTCGACCGTCACCGCGGGTCCTTCGAGACCCATGGTGTAGGCCACCCGGCCGGAGACCAGCGCCCCGGTCACGCTGCTGCTCGGATAGTCGTGGTAGACCAGCCCGGCGTACACGCCCGTCGCGCTGTTCTTCAGCGACAGCGGGTCGATCCCGGCCCGCTCCACCGCCTCCCAGGAGGTCTCGAGCAGCAGTCGCTGCTGGGGGTCCATCGCCTCCGCCTCCAGCGGGCTGATCCCGAAGAACTCGGGGTCGAAGTCGCCCGCGCCCTCCAGGAAGCTGCCGCGGTCGACGTAGCTGGTGTTCTCGCCCGCCCCTTCGGGGTCGTACAGCCGGTCCAGGTCCCAGCCCCGGTCGGTGGGGAAGTCGCCCACCGTCTCGCGGCCCTCGGCGACCAGGTCCCACAGTCCCTCCGGGGAGGTCGCGCCGCCGGGGAAGCGGCACGCCATCCCGACGATCGCGACCGGTTCCCGCTCCCGGTCCTCCACCTCGCGCAGACGCCGCCGAGTCTGCTGCAACTCACCGGTGGCAAGCCGCAGATACTCGCGGAGCCGGTCGTCGTTGGAGTCCTTCGACATCGTCATCAACCCATTCGTAAAAGTTCACAGGCAGAGGTACGGGCAGAGGTGGGGCAGGGTCCGTCAGGACAGTCCCAGTTCCTTGTTCAGCACCTCGAACAGCTCGTCGTCGGAGGCGGGCACCGCGCCGTCGGCCGGTGTGTCCGCTCCGCTCCGGGCGTCCCGCGCCCGCCGTGACACCGCTTCGAGCCGGGCGGTCACCCTGGAGTGGGCCTCCTCGTCCGACGCGAGGTCGGCCACGGCCGCCTCCAGCCGGTTCAGTTCGGCCAGCAGCTCCGCCACCCGGTCGGTCTCCTCCGGCCGCAGCCCGTCGTACAGGAGGTCGGCGATGGCGAGGCAGGTCGGGTAGTCGTAGGCGAGGGTCGGGGGCAGCGACAGCCCGCTGTCGGCGTTGAGGGCGTTGCGCAGTTCGACCGCCCCCAGGGAGGTGAGGCCGAGTTCGTTCAGCGCGCGGTGCGGTTCCACCTCGTCGCCGCCGCCGTGCCCGAGGGCGCGGGCCACATGGCCGCGGACGAGCTCCAGCAGGAACTTCCTGCGCTCCGCCTCGTCCAGTCCGGCCAGCCGCTCCCAGGTGGCCCGGCCGGATCCTGCGGAGGCGCGGCGGGCCTGGACGCGCACCAGGGCGCCGAACACGGCGGAGAGCGTCCCGGCCTCCGCCTGCGTCCGCATCGCCGCCAGGTCGAACCGGACCGGGACCACCGCCGGGGGCCGTCCGGGCAGCAGCGCGGCGTCCAGCAGCGCCAGCCCCTCGTCCGGGGACAGCGGCGACAGCCCGGAGCGCTGCATCCGACGCAGCTCGGCGTCGTCCAGCCGGTCCGCCATGCCGCCGACCTCGGTCCAGGGCCCCCAGCCGAGGGTCACCGCGGGCAGTCCCTCGGCGGCGCGGTGCCGGGCGAAGGCGTCCAGCCAGGCGTTCGCGGCGGCGTAGTTGGCCTGTCCGGCGCCACCGAGCGTGCCGGCCACGGACGAGAAGATCACGAACGCCGAGAGGCCGTGGTCGCGGGTGAGTTCGTGCAGGTGCCAGGCGGCGTCCACCTTCGGCCGCATGACCGCGTCCAGCCGCTCGGGGGTCAGCTCCCCGATCAGCACGTCGTCGAGCACACCGGCCGAGTGCACGACGGCCGTCAGGGGCCGTTCGGCCAGCAGCGCGGCCAGGGCGTCCCGGTCGGTGACGTCGCAGGCGGCCACCTCCACCTCGGCGCCGGCCCCGGTCAGTTCCGCCACCAGTTCGGCCGCGCCCGGCGTGTCCATGCCGCGCCTGCTGGTCAGCAGGAGGCTCTTCACGCCGTGCCCGGACGCCAGGTGCCGGGCGGTCAGGGCGCCGAGTCCGTTCAGGCCGCCGGTCACCAGGACCGTGCCGTGCGCGCCCCAGTCCGGGGTCCCGGCGTCCGTCGCCGGGACCCGGGCCAGCCTCGCCACCAGGATCTCGCCGTCGCGGACGGCGATCTCGGGCTCGTCGAGGCGCAGCGCCTCCTCGGGGAGTTCGGCGCCGGCCTCCAGGTCCACCAGGACGAACCGGCCGGGGTGCTCGGACTCCGCGGCGCGCACCAGGCCCCACACCGCCGCGTGCCCGAGGTCGCCGCCGTCGGTCGCGCCGCGGGTGACGACCACGAACCGGGAGGACGCGGACCGTTCGCCGGCCAGCCACTGCCGGACGGCGGTGAGCACCTGCCCGGCGAGTGCGCGGAACCCCTGCGGGGTGGCCTCGTCCGGCGGCGGGCACTCGTAGAGCACCTGGTCGGGCGCCTCGGCGGCGGGGGCCGGGGCGGGGAGCCAGGTGAGGTGGTAGAGCGACTCGCGGCCACCGGTGTACGCGCGCACCTCGTCCGCGGAGACGGCGCGGGTCCCGACGGAGTCCACCGACAGGACGGGACGGCCCTCCCCGTCGAGCTGCACCGACGCCCCGCGCCAGGTGTGGGCCAGGGTCCGTCCGCCGTCCGAGGACAGGCCGGCTTCCCGTGCCGCGTCGTCGAGCAGCGCGGCGTACGTCTCGTCGTCACGCGGCCAGGGGGTTCCGCCGGTCCCGGCGGTCAGGGTGCCGGTGGCGTGCTTCACCCAGGGTGCCTGGTCGTCGCGGCGCGCGTACACCCCGACGGTCCCGGCCTCGTCGGCCAGCACCCGCAGGGTCACGGTGTCCTCGGCGTCGGCCATGACCAGGGGTGCGTGGACGTCGAGTTCCCCGACCCGGCCGTGGCCGGTCCGCTCGGCGGCGAACAGCGCCAGCTCCAGGAACACCTCTCCGGGCACCACGACCACGCCGAGGGCGTCGTGGTCGGCGAGCCGGGGCTGGGCGGCCACGGAGAGCCGTCCGGTGAGGACGATCCCGCCGCCGTCCGGCAGGGCGACCCCCGCGCCCAGCAGGGGATGCTCGACGGACTCCAGCCCGGCGGACGCGAGGCTCTTCTCGGCCGTGCGCCAGTAGCGCTTGTGCTGGAAGGGGTAGGTGGGCAGGTCGACCCGGCGGGCGCCGCGTCCGTCGAACACGGCGTTCCAGTCGACCGGGACACCGGTGGTGAACAGCCTTCCGACCCCGGTGAACAGGCTCTCCGTGCTGGGCCGGTCGCGGCGCAGGGTGGCCGCCATCGTGCCGTCGGCGCTCTGTCCCGCCATCGCGGTCAGCACGCTGTCCGGGCCGATCTCCAGGAACCGGGTGACCCCGCGCTCCTGGAGGCTGCGCACGTCGTCGGCGAACCGCACCGCCTCCCGTACGTGCCGCACCCAGTACTCCGCCGATCCCACGTCCTTGGTGAGGTGGATGACCGGCTCGTGGTACGTGACGCTCTCGGCGACCTTGCGGAAGTCCTCCAGCATCGGGTCCATGAGCGGCGAGTGGAAGGCGTGCGAGACCTTCAGCCGGCTGGTCCTGCGGCCGGTGAACAGCTCGACGACCGCGGACACCGCGTCCTCCGCGCCCGAGATCACCACGGAGTCGGGCGTGTTGACGGCCGCGATGCCCACCCGGTCACCGAGCAGGGGCGCGACCTCCTCCTCGGCCGCCTGCACCGCCACCATCGCCCCGCCGGACGGCAGTTGCTGCATCAGCCGGCCCCGTGCCCCGATCAGCCGTGCCGCGTCCTGCAGGGTGAGCACACCGGCGACGTGCGCGGCCGCGAGCTCTCCGATGGAGTGCCCGGCCAGCAGGTCGGGCCTGACGCCCCACGACTCCACGAGCCGGAACAGCGCCACCTCCAGAGCGAAGATCGCGGGCTGGGTGAACTCGGTGCGGCGCAGGGCCTCCTCGTCGTGCCACATCACCTCGCGCACGTCGAGCAGGGCGCAGACCTCGTCGAACGCCGCCGCGAACACCGGGAAGGTCTCGTACAGTTCGCGGCCCATCCCGACCCACTGACTGCCCTGGCCGGTGAACAGGAAGGCCAGCTTGCCCTCGGTGACCGAGCCGATCACGGTCTCGGACCCGACCCGTACCGCGCGGTGCTCGAACAGGGCACGGCCCGTCGCGGCCGAGTACGCCACGTCCAGGGCGTCCCCGTCGACGGAGGCCAGCAGGTCGAGCTGGGCCTGCAGCGCGGCGGGGGTCCTGGCGGACACCACCAGCGGGACGGCGGGCAGTTCCCGGCGTTCCGCCGGTTCCTCCTCGGCCGCCGCCGGCGCCTCCTCGATGATGACGTGGGCGTTGGTGCCGCTGATCCCGAAGGAGGACACCCCGGCCCGGCGCGGACGCTCGCCGCGCGGCCACTCCCGCGCCTCGGTCAGCAGCCGGACGTCGCCCGCCTCCCAGTCCACCTGGGGCGTCGGCTCGTCCACGTGCAGGGTCCTGGGCATCGTGCCGTGCCGCAGCGCCTGCACCGTCTTGATGATGCCCGCGACGCCGGCCGCGGCCTGCGTGTGCCCCATGTTCGACTTGATCGACCCCAGCCACAGCGACTCCGTACGGTCCTGCCCGTACGTCGCCAGCAGGGCCTGCGCCTCGATCGGGTCACCCAGGGTCGTGCCCGTGCCGTGCGCCTCGATCAGGTCCACGTCGGCCGCGGACAGGTTCGCGTCGGCCAGGGCCTGCTGGATCACGCGCTGCTGGGCGGGGCCGTTGGGTGCGGTGAGGCCGTTGCTGGCGCCGTCCTGGTTGACCGCCGTGCCGCGCACCACCGCCAGTACGGGGTGGCCGTTGCGCCGTGCGTCGGAGAGCCGCTCCAGCATCAGGACCCCGACGCCCTCGGAGCAGCCGATGCCGTTGGCGGACGCGTCGAAGGACTTGCAGCGGCCGTCCGTCGCCATGCCGCGCTGCTCGCTGAAGTAGACGAACATCTCGGGGGTCGACATCACCGTCACCCCGCCGGCCAGCGCGAGCGAGCAGTCCCCCGCACGCAGTGACCGGATCGCCGTGTGCAGGGCGACCAGCGACGAGGAGCAGGCGGTGTCCAGGGTCACCGCGGGTCCTTCGAGGCCCAGCGTGTAGGCGACGCGGCCCGAGACGATGCTGCCGCCGTTGCTGCCGCCCGCGTAGTCGTGGTACATGACCCCGGCGAACACGCCGGTCGGGGTGCCCTTCAGCGAGGTCGGGTCGATCCCGGCCCGCTCCACCGCCTCCCACGACACTTCGAGCAGCAGCCGCTGCTGGGCGTCGAGCTCGACGGCCTCGCGCGGGCTGATGCCGAAGAGCTCGGCGTCGAAGTCGCCCGCGTCGTAGAGGAACCCGCCTTCGCGGGCCGCCGTCTTCCCGGGCTTGCCGGGCTCCGGGTCGTAGATGTCCTCGACGTCCCAGCCCCGGTCGGACGGGAAGTCCGACACCGCGTCGACCCCTCGGTCGACCAGGTCCCACAGGCCCTCGGGCGAGGTCACGCCGCCCGGGTAGCGGCACGCCATCGCGACGATCGCAATGGGTTCCCGCTCACGTTCCTCTATCTCCGCGATGCGTCTACGGGCTGCACGCAGATCCGTAGTCGCGCGCTTGAGGTAGTCAAGAAGTTTCTCCTGGTCACCCACAAAGCCACCCCGGGTCGAATGGCGTCGATCACCTCGACGCGCGCTTGCAGGGAACGCTACGCAGGGTGATGAGGGGCCCCAACCCCTGATCGCCCCTAACGTGCCCGCCCGTTCCGGCCGCTCCGGTTTCGCGGTTTCCCCGGGCTTCTCCCGGCTTCTCCCGGCGCCCCGCGACGGCCCGCCCCTTAGGGGCGGTTAAGGGCTTGCCGTCCCCTCCGGGGACATGAACGCTGGGCGCAGGCTTGAGGCGGAGGCTTCAGTCGGACCGATCCAAGGAATGCCCGATGTCTGTCACTTCCCCTTCCAGCTCCCCTTACAACGCCTCGGACTGGATCCGCGATTTCCATCCGGCGGACCCGGCGGCCCCGAGGATGATCTGCTTCCCCCACGCGGGCGGCGCGGCGAGCTACTACTTCCCGGTCTCGCGGGCACTGGCCGGCCGGGTCGAGGTCCTCGCCGTCCAGTACCCGGGGCGCCAGGACCGGCACACGGAACCGCCCCTCACCGACGTCCACGCCCTCGCGGCACACGCCTTCCGCGAGCTCCCGCGGGACGGGCTCGACCGGACCTGGCTCTTCGGGCACAGCATGGGGGCCGCGGTCGCCTTCGAGGTGGCCCTGCTGATGGAGCGTGAGCACGGCGTGTCCCCCGCCGGGCTGATCGTCTCCGGTCGCCGCGCCCCGTCCCGGTTCCGCGGCGAGACGGTCCACCGCCAGGGCGACGAGGCGCTCATCGCCTCCGTCAAGGCGCTCAACGGCACCGATCCGTCCGTCTTCGCCGACCCCGAGACCCGGCGCCTGGTCCTGCCGACCCTGCGGGCCGACTACCAGGCCATCGAGACCTACCGGCCGGCCGGTGTCCCGCGCGTCGCGTGCCCGCTCTTCGCCTTCCTCGGCGACGCCGACCCGCTGACCACGATCGACGAGGCCGAGGACTGGCGCCGCCACACCGAGGGCCCGTTCACCCTCCGCGTCTTCGAGGGCAACCACTTCTATCTGACGCCGCGCGCCGGCGAGGTCGTCGCCGAGATCTCCCGGCTGATCGTGCCGCCGCAGGCGTAGGCGCGCGTCCGCCCCACCCTGCCCCGCCCCGGTCGGCCGCCCGACGGCCTCCTCGCACCGGCGCGGACCGGTGCGGAGACCGCGGTCAGGACGGCTGCTGCACCGAGGACGGGCGGGCGGGCGGGGCGGGAACCCCGCTGGGCAGCTCGATGACGGCGGTGGTGGGCCCGCCGGGCGGGCTGGTCACGGAGAGGCTGCCGTCGAAGGCCCCGAGCCGGCGCTCGATGCCCGTCAGGCCGCTGCCCCCCGCCGGGTCCGCGCCGCCCCTGCCGTCGTCGATCACCGTGATCCGCAGCATCCCGTCCTGGTGGCGCATGTCGATCCACGCCCGGCTCGCCCGGGCGTGCTTGGCCACGTTGGTCAGCATCTCGGACACCGAGAAGTACGCGGCCGCCTCCACCGGTGCGGCCATCCGCCCGATCGGACCGATGTCCACCTCGCACCGCACCGGGCTGCGCAGGGCGAGCGCCCGCACCGCGTCCCCCAGGCCGCGCTCGGCCAGCACCGGCGGGTGGATGCCCCGCACCAGCTGGCGCAGTTCCTCCAGCGCCTCCACTGACGACCTGCGGGTCTCGGCCACCAGTTGCGCGGCCTTCTCCGGGTTCGTGCGCAGCAGGTGCTCGATGGTGCCGAGGCTCATCCCCACCGCCACCAGCCGGGCCTGCGCCCCGTCGTGCAGGTCGCGCTCGATGCGGCGCAGTTCGGCGGCGGACACGTCCACCGCGTCCGCCCTGGACTCCTGCAGCCGCTCGATCCGCATCTGCAGCCGCCGTTCGTGGGTGGGCGCGAGGAACGCCCGGGTGAGCAGGCCGTGCACCCGCAGGAGGGCGGGGTCGTAGCGCACTCCCAGCGCGATCAGCACGGCTCCGAGGCCCGCCGCGGCCAGCGCGCTGAGCTGGTCGTCCACCGGGACGAACCCGTACCAGTAACCCACGTCGCGCAGCGGCCACCACAGTCCGGCCGCCAGGACGAACCCGAGTGCCCCGTACCCCACGAGCCCCAGTGCGAGGATGCCGAGCGTGAACCCCGCGACCGGGTCGACGATCATCCAGGTCAGGTCCCGCCACGTCGCCGGGTCCCTCAGCAGCCACCGGCAGCGCTGCACCTGCCCGACGAGTCCGCCCTCCACCGGCGGCAGCGGCCGGTAGGGCACCTCGATGTCGACCCCGCACCACTGGCGGGCCAGCAGGCGCCGTAAGTCGGCGTTGGCGCGGGCCACGTGGGTCACCCACGGTGTGGTGAGGACGCCCAGCCCCAGCGGGAGCAGTACGAGCGAGACCACCGTCAGGCAGAACAGCACCAGCGAGCACACCATCGACAACATCGCCAGGCCCAGACCCCTCACCGCGGCCATCAAACCGGCCCGCACGTCCATCTTGCTCCCGCCTCTTTCCCGTACCGGCATCACATGAGCGCACCCCGGCACCCGCCGGGTCGCAGTCAACCACTGTCGCACCCCGCACCCCTGCGCCGGCACCGGTTCCGGACCCCTAACCACCGGTGTATTCAGGCTGGTCGGGCTCGCCGGGTGCCGCGAACCGGGTGCCGCGGGACGTGGAGCCGTTTTTGTGCGCGCGAATTGGACTTGATCCGAAGGTTTTCGCAAGGTGTACACCGAGGGCTTACGGCATGTCCCCGTCCCGTCCCCGCACAGCGGAGGCTCCTTGCGCCGCTCCGCGGCACGCTGAAACCTGGCGGGCCGGGCTGCGGCGGAGCACCGGCGGCGGCCGGACGGCGCAGGCAACTGCTCCGGAGGTCCCCGTGTTCGAGTCCGCCGCCCGTGTGTTCGCGCGGCCCAGTACCGACGAGCCCGTCACGGGGACCCGGACGCTGCTGGGGAAGGCCGTGGTGCTGGGCGGGGGTCTCGCCGGGCTGCTGGCCGCGCGGGTGTTCTCGGACCACGCCGAGAGCGTGGCGGTCGTCGAGCGGGGCACCCTGCCCCCGGCCGCGGCTCCCCGGCCGGGCACCCCGCACGACGGACAGCTGCACCAGCAGCGTGACGCCGGTGGCGAAGAGCAGCGACAGGAAGACCTTGAAGGCCCCGGACGGCAGCAGGACGGCCATGGTGCGGCGGGGACACCTCCGAGTCACCCTGCCTGCCGGAGGCGTTCCCGTAGGAGACGATCAGCAGGAACCACACCCCGACCAGCGCGGCGGTGAGCAGGGACTCGGCGGTGAGCCCGGGAGGGTGGGGCTGAGGAGGACGGGCACGGCGTCGAGCGCGGTGACGGCCGCGTAGGCGACGACGAGGCCGGTCGGGGACTCCAGCCAGACGACGCACCGCTCCCCCGGAATGATCCCACGGGAGTGCGGGGCGGTGGCGGTGCGGGCGGCGGCGTCCGCGATGTCGCCCGGCGCGATCCGCTCGTCCTCGGCGGCGACGATGATCGGCCGGTGGTCGACGATCCAGGGCTCGGCGTCACTGGGCAGAGCCAGCAGCTTGTCGAAGATCAGGGGTGGCCTCTTCTGGGGCGGCCGTGGTGGGCGACGGGCGGCTGCGCGGCGGGGATCCCATGACGGGGTCCGGCGCGGTGCCGGAGCGGATCACACCGGAGGCGGATCGCGCCGGAGACGGATCACACCGGAGGCAGATCACAGGGGAACGAGTTCCAGCAGCTCGTAGACCACCGGACCCTCCGGTTCCCGCACCGTGGTGGCGGCGACCGGTGTCAGGGCCTGGGCCTCGGCCGCCGCCGGCCGCGCCAGTTCGGCGTGGCCGGCCCGGCTGCTCAGCGCGATCAGCACCCTGCCGCCGGGGGCCGTGTGGTGCCGGGCCTCGCGGAAGTACCTCCGGTGCGCCTCGTACCCGGGGTCGGCACAGGCCGCCTCGTGCACGTTGACGGCGAGTTCCGGCGGCGCCCACATGTTGTTGGAGTGCCAGTAGACGACATCGAAGGCGGGCGCGTCGCGCAGCCCGTCGAAAGAGGTCGCTCTCGACGCAGGTCACCTTGTCCGCGACGGCGAAGCGCTCCGCGTTTCTTCCGATCCGCCTTTCGGCACTTCCCTCATTCGACCTCTGTTCATGGGACGGAGAACGGGAGAACGGGGAACCGGCGAAAGGCTGGACGGCCCGACGCGCGGACAGCGTCCGCACAGCACTGGAACAATTAATTCCGTTTCAGCGCCGGACGGCGCCCGGGCATGCGTGTGCCGGGCCTGTCGGAGAACAGGGAAGCGATCCCTGTTCTCCGACAGGCCCGGCAGACGGGCTCCGGCCGCTCCGGTCGGCGGCCGGCCGTTCCCGGTGTCCTCGCCCGCTACGCGGCCAGCGTCTCGTCCTCCTGGGCGAGGCCCTGCCGGTTGGTGCGGTACTGCTCCAGCACCAGGTCGGCCCTGCGCAGGGCCTCTTCGACGGTCCGCGAGGCGGTCATGACGCACAGCGTGTAGGTGGAGTCCTCCAGGGCGCGGCTGGTGCGGCCCGTGGGGCGCACGTCGTGCTCGATCCGCGCCTCGGCGAACTGGGCCAGTACTGTACGCAATTCCTTCTCCGCCGGCACCATCATGGTGTTTCCTCTCCACACAGCACAGCTCGCACATGGGCGACCGCCACGGCGAGAATCCATACTTTCATCAGTGGCATCTTTGACACTGCGCGACACCGAGGGGCGTCGGGTACACCCCTAGTGCCCCGCACTCAAGGGTCTATACCTGCACCGGCCGAACATCCGCCACAGGAGTGAAGCCCGAGCCGGTCGAGCCGGTCCGGCGGGGACGGACGCCGCTTCGCGTCAGCCCCTGGAGGTCCGCTGCCCCGGAGGCTCCCCGGACGCGAGCGGAAAACTGCTCAGCGACAGGTCGCTCGGCGGTGGCAGCGCCCCGCGCGCCGGTCCGGCGCGGAACGACTGGAGCAGGTACGCCACCAGACGCCGGGACGCCGCGCGGTCACCCGGCAGCGCGGTGACCAGACCGCAGTGGGACAGCAGGGCCACGGAGAGGTCGGAGGGGTGGAAGTCGGGTCGCAGCGCACCCGCCGCCTGCGCCCTGCGGACCAGGGTCGCGAGGTCCCGCTCGGCCTGTTCCCGCACCCGCGCGTGTTCCGTCCTGCCGCTCGGGAAGGCCGCGACGAAGGCTGCCGGGAACCCCCGTTCCTCCCGCTGGAGTTCGCAGACCGTCTCGACGAACCGCTGGAAGCCCCGCCACGGGTCGGGGTCGGCCAGCGCCTCGGTGAGCGCCCGGCCGCAGATCTCCGTCTGCTGCGCGAACGCGGCCCGTACCAGGTCGTCCCGGGTCGGGAACCGCCGGTACAGCGTCGCCACGCCGACCCCGGCCCGGCGTGCCACGGCCGCCACGGGCGCGTCGATCCCGTGCTCGGCGAAGACCGCGCGGGCGGCGACGAGGATGCGCGCCCGGTTGCGCCGGGCATCCGCCCGCAACCCGCCGGGACCCGCGATCCGAGAGGATTCCCCCACCGCTGTCTCTCACCTCCGCTTCCGAGGGGCGGTCCCGCCCGTCCGGCAGCCTACGCTCGGCGCCCTGATCCCCCGTGAGGCCGCTGACAGGTGAAGGTGAGAACGATGGAGGACCGCACGATGAAAGCCGTGCTGTTCGACCGCTTCGGCGGTCCCGAGGTGCTCTACGTGGGCCGGGTGCCGCGCCCCCGGCCGGCACCCGGTGAGGTACTCGTGCGCGTGCGTGCGTTCAGTGTCAACGGTGGTGAACTGGCGGCCCGTTCCGGCCGCGTCCGGATCGTCACCGGCCGGAGGTTCCCGCAGCGCGTCGGGCTGGACTTCACCGGGGAGGTCGCCGCGCTCGGCGCCGGTGCGACGGGCGTCGCGGTCGGCGACCGGGTGTGGGGCGTCCTGGGCCGCTCCGCCGGTTTCGGCAGCGCCGCCGAGTACGTCACCGTGCCGGCCGAGCGGCTCGGCCGGGTCCCGGACGCACTGGACCTGGTGGCCGCCGCCGCACTGCCGGTGGCCACCACGGCCGTCACCGCACTCCGTGACAGGGCGGCACTGCGTCCCGGCGAACGGCTGCTCGTACGGGGCGCGGCGGGCGGCGTCGGCAGCGCCGCCGTCCAGCTCGGGCGGGCGTACGGCGCCGAGGTCACGGGCCTGGCCCGCGCCGCCAACCTGGACTTCGTGCGTGCGCTCGGCGCCCACCACGCCGTCGACCACCGGACCGTTCCGCCGGCGGAGCTGGGCCGGCCGGGCCCGTTCGACGTGGTCCTGGACACGGCGGGCACCGGCCTGCGTGCCTTCCGGCGTCTGCTCGGTCCGGGCGGGCGCATGGTCGCCATCGCCTTCGACCTGACACGGCCCGCCGCCTCACTGGGGTACATCGCCGCCAGCGCGGTGCACGGCCGCGGCCGGGTCCGCTTCTTCAGCGGCAACCCCCGGCGAGCGCTCTTCGACGACCTCGCCCGCGAGGTGACGGAGGGGAATCTGCGCCCGTCGGTGGACAGGGTCTTCCCCCTGGAGGAGACGGCGGAGGCGCACCGGGCGCTGGAGGCGGGCGGGGTGAGGGGCAAGTACGTGGTCAGGGTCGACCGGGGCTGACGCCCCACCGACGAAGACCCCGTTTGCCAGGGTGCGCCGATGTCACCGGTCAGGCGGTTCCAGGTCACCTTCGACTGCGCGGAGCCCGAGCGCGTCGCCCGCTTCTGGTGCGAGGTGCTGGGGTACGTCGTACCGCCGCCGCCGGAGGGGTTCGCCGGCCGGGACGATTTCGACCGCTCCCTGCCGGCCGAGCAGCAGGGTTCGGCGTTCGCCTGCGTCGATCCCTCAGGGGTGGGCCCGCGGCTGTTCTTCCAACGCGTCCCCGAGGGCAAGGCCGCCAAGAACCGGCTGCATCTCGACGTACGGGTCGGCACCGGGCTCGTCGGCCAGGAGCGCCTCGCCGCCCTCGAAGCCGAGTGCGCGCGGCTGGTGGCGCTCGGCGCGACACGGGTGCGCGTGCTGCTCGCCGACGGCTACGACGAGTCGTGCATCGTGATGCAGGACATCGAGGGCAACGAGTTCTGTCTCGACTGAGCGGCCCGTCGGCGGTACCGGCGGGCCGTCGCGCGATGCGGGGTCCGGGCGACGGGGTGGACTCCCCCTCGGTGCGGGGACCGGCCGCCCGGGGCGGTCACCAGCAGGGGCTGCCGTCGTCCTCGCGCCAGGACACGTCCGTGACGGACACCGGCGTGGTGAAGTAGCTGCCGTGGTGCCTGCTGACACATCCCGTGTACGTGGGCCCCTGGCCCCCGTCCCGCACGAGGGTGTACGTCATCGTCATGTCCCGGGACGTGTTGTTGTAGTAGATGTGACCGCGGGCGCTGCCGGACCATTCACCGTCGGTCACCAGCGACGGGGGCATATCGGTGTCGCCGTACCAATACTCGGGCCAGACGCAGAACGTGCCGTCCGCGCAGTTTCCAGGGGACCAGGCCGACGCGCTGGGGGCGGCGGCCATGACACCGAGGAAGGCTGCGGGTATTGCCGCGAGGGCGATTGACTTCAGACGCATGGAAACTCCCATTCTGAAAGATCTCCCGCACGCTAACAGCGTGGATATTGAAAGGTCAAGCATCGAGTTTCCGCCCTTCGGACGCCCCTGCACCCCCTGAACAGGGGTGAATTGGACGCGCCGGACGACCGCACGCGAAAGTCTGTGGTCATCCCTGGAAAATCGCGGACCGGCACCCCGGGACGGTCGTTCCGAAATATCCGCTTCAAGGGCCTTCGCCAGAACATTGCCGACCGATTTCGGTCTGCCGCACCGCGGAAATACGCACGGTCGAGCGATTCGCTCACCCGATCGTGAATTCTTCCGTTTTCGCGTGCGGTATCCGCAATGCTCGGAAAGGCGGCGCGTGACCGGTGCCGCCCGGACCGGCAGCAGGTGGGGGAGCGCATGTCGCAGGAAGCGGGACGACACACGGGCGTGGACGGCCGGGGGCTGCTGCTCGCGGCCGGGCTGGCCGATCTGGCGGTGAGCACGGTGGGATCGGCCCTCGGGGCGTGCACCTGACCCGCCAGCTGATCGACCTGTAAGAGGAGGTGGTGCCCGGCACCCTCCTCGACCCGGTCGTCGGCGCCCTCGTCCGTCACCTCGTCGGCGACACCTGCGCCGACTGGCTCCAGGTCCCCCGCACCCGGTGGGACACGGCGGTCAAGGCCGTGCCCCACCTCCTCGGCGTCCTGGAGTCCGTCGAGGACGGCTCCCCGTTCGGCGCGTGAGCCCTGGACCGCCTCGGCCACCTCACCACCGTCCTCGAACTGTCCTCCCTGACCCGCGGACGCGTCATGCACTACGCCATCCCCGAGCAGCTCAAGAAGGACTACGGCTGCTCCGGCGCGGTGCCGCGCACCCGCCGGTGGACCCCGCCGGCGGCCACGGTCTCCTGACGCGGTCAGCGGTCAGCGGTCAGGTGTCGGAGGCGGGTGCGGACGTGGGGAGCGCGTCCGGCACGGTCGGGTACACGCGCAGTACCGCGTCGGCGCCGACCAGTTCCAGCAGCCGCACCACCTGGCCGGGGGCGGCGGCCAGTCGCAGGTCCGTGGCGCGGCACAGCATCAGCAGCAGGTTGAGGAAGGTGGAGTCGGCGAAGGTCACCGCGGCCAGGTCCAGGACCAGGACGGGGACGGCGGCCGCCGTCGACTCCAGCCGGGTGCGCTGCCTGGCCAGCGAATCGATGTCGAGATCGCCGCGGACCGTCACCACCCAGGCGCCGTTGCGGGCGTACTGCTCCCCCAGGACGGCGAAGGACGCGGCCCGCGGCAGCGGAGCACGACTGCCGTAGGCGGAGGCCGGGGTCTGGGGATCCACCCGCTCAGTATGCTGCAACACGCCTGCCCGCCGCACCCGAGTCGCGGCGCGGAAGGGGCGGTCTCCCACCCGACGCGACCCTCCCGTACTCCGCGGTACGCCACCCCCGCAACTCTGTTCGCCGGGTCATCCGTGGTCGTACGTCCCGACGCGTGCGCGTGGGGCGGGACGTGCCGGTCGTCGGGGTGGACCGGATCGCCCGAACGCCCCGTTGACCGTTCGGCCGCGGGCGTCGACCATTCCCGTGTCCCGAACAGCCCGTTCCGCGGGAACGCGCCGGGTGTCCGGCGCCGGCTTCCTCCGCCCCGTACGACGCGAAAGGTCGGCGTTCCTGGCATGAGCATCCGCATCCCCTTCGAACTCCCTCCCGAGGACCGGGTGTCGAGCCCGTGCACCGGTTTCACCCGGGTCCACTGGGAGGCCGTCGCGGACGGGCTCCTGGCCGCCGCGTGGCAGTGGGGCACGCCCGGCTGTGCCCTGCTCGACCTGCCGGGACGGCCTTCGCGTTCGGGGGTGCGCTCCGACGGTCTGGAGGGCTTCGCCCGGACGTTCCTCGCGGCCGGCTTCCGGGTCGCGGGCGCCGGCGGCGACGACCCGCACGGCTGGCTGGAGCGGTACGCGCGGGGCCTGGCCGCGGGCACCCGCTCCCCGGGCCGCGACGACGCCGAGTCCTGGCCGCTGATCCTCGACCACGACGTCCAGGGCCAGCCCATGGTCGAGTCGGCGTCGGTCGCGCTCGGTCTGCGCCTGACCGCGCCCTGGCTCTGGGAGCGCCTGGACCCCGGCGTCCAGGACCGGGTCGAGGAGTGGCTGCGCGGGTCCCTGCGGCACGTGCCCGCGCCCAACAACTGGTACCTCTTCCCGTACGCGGTCGCCGGGTTCCTGGAGTCGGTCGGACGCGGCGACGCCGGGACGGCCGCGGCGCGGCAGCGGGCGCTGGAGCTGATGGAGGGCTGGTACCGGGGCGAGGGCTGGTACGCCGACGGGGACGGCCGCGCCTTCGACCACTACAACGGCTGGGCGCTGCACCTGTATCCGGTGCTCGACGCCCTTCTCGGCGCGGACACGGCCCTCCTGGCCCGGTACGGCGGCCGGCTGCGCGAGTACCTCGACGGCTTCGGGCTGATGTTCGGCGCGGACGGGGCGCCGCTGCACTTCGGCCGGTCGCTCGTGTACCGCTTCGCCGCCTCCGCGGCGGTGGGGCTGGGCGCGCTGACCGGGTACACGCCGCTGACGCCGGGCGCCTCGCGCCGGCTGGCCGGCGGGAACCTGCGCCACTTCCTGGAGCGCGGGGCGCTGACCGGGGACGGCCTGCTGAGTCCTGGCTGGTACGGCCCGCACGAGGCCACCCTGCAGTCGTACTCGGGCCCGGCCTCGCCCTACTGGGCGTCGAAGGCGTTCGTCGCGCTCCTCGCGCCCGCCGGCCACCCGCTGTGGACCGCGACCGAGGAGCCCGCACCGGTGGAGGAGGCCGACCGGGTGCTGGCCCTGACCGCGCCCGGACTGCTCCTACAGGCGACGCGCGACGACGGGATCGTACGGCTGCACAACCACGGCAGCGACCATGTACGGCCGCACGAGGGGGAGTCGGCCGCCGGGGACGACCCGCACTACGGCCGGCAGGCCTACTCGACCCGGACGGGACCCACCGCGCCCGGGAACACCGCGGACAACCACCTCTCGGTGGAGGTGGACGGCCGGCGCAGTGTGCGGCGCCGCATCCGTCCGCTCGGCGCGGGGCACGGCGACGGGTGGGGCTGGGCGGCGTCGTGGCACCGGCCCGTCTTCGCCGGCGGCCCTCCGATGGTCCCGGGACTGCGGGTGGAGAGCGTGACGATGGTGCGGGGGGCGTACGAACTGCGGGTGCACCGCGTGCTGGGGGCGCCGCCGGGAACGCGCCTCACCCACACCGGGTGGGCCACCGGCCCCCGGGAGCCGCTGGTCTCGGCGCTGCACGGCCTGCACGGCTGGGATCCCGGACCGGAGACGGTCCGTGCCCCGCAGGGCACCGCCTATGTGCCGTGGGCGCTGATGCCCCGTCTCGGCGGCACGGCGAACGGCACCACTTCCCTGCACGTGTGCCTGGCCGTCCTCAGCGGTGCCTGCGGCCCCGGTGGTCCCGCTCCCCTCGCGGAGGCGGTCACGCGCGTGGCCGCCGACGGCACCGGTGTCGAGGTGGCCTGGGCGGAGGACGGTGCGTGCACACGGGTTTCCTTCGACCCGGTCCGGGTGACGCACGGGACGGGCCGGGTCCCGTCGGACGGCTGAGCCGGGACACGGTCCGTGCGGCGGAGGACGATGGCTCCACCGACCGTGCGCCGTGCGACGCTTCCGTGCGCCGGGGCGTGCGACTGGATTCGCTCCGGCGTCCGGGGCGGGGAACCGCACGCCGGGTATTTGTCCCGCGAGGACGGGAACAGCGGGGTCGGCGGAGGGCTGTCACTGTGACACATGTGCCGTGGTCGTCCGACCCCCCAGACGCTTCGCGACCGTCCCGGTCGACCCGGTCGACCGGGTCCGCCCGGTCCGCCCGGTCGAGCAGACGGCACACCGTGCGCCGGTTGCGGGCCCAGGGGCTGTACGGGCCCAGGTTCCGTGACGTCCTGCCCGGCTTCGCCGGTGCGGCGGTGGTCGTGTGCGCCACGGCCGCCGGTCTCGCCGCGGGATACCGTGCCGTCGGGATCGCCGCCCCGGTCACCGGTGTCGCCCTCCTGGCCTTCGCCGTCGCGGTGGAGATCCGGCGCCGGCGGCCGGACGCACGCCGGCGGCGTGGTCGCTACACCGCGGACGAGCTGCGTGAACTCGACGTCCAGGGCCTCGCGGTGGCCGTCGCGCGGATGCTGCTCAGGGACGGCTGGCGGGTCCGGCTGCTGCCGGCGCCGGACCGGCCGCGGCTGTACGCGCGGGACGCGGACGGCCGGCGGCTCGACGTCGCCTTCCGGCCGGTGGCGGAACCCCTGCCCGACGAGGACCGCCCGCGTTCCCCCACGCGCCGGAGCGGCGCCGAACCGGATCTGTGCCTGGTGGTGCACCGGGGCACCTTCCGGACGCGCGACGTCCGCTGGGCACAGCGCCAGGGGAGGACCCGTCTCCTCGACGGCCCCGCGCTGGAACGCTGGGCGCAGGGCGCGAGCCTGCACGAACTGCTCGCGCCGGGACCGCGGGACGGGACGCCGGCGAACTGAACCGCGCCGCTCCGGACCCTCAGGTGTGCCGGTGGTAGACCTTGTTGGCGATGCGCCAGCTGTCGTCGACGCGGACCAGCAGGAAGAGGTCGGTGAAGGTGTCGCCGCCGTGCCGGAGCGTCATGGCCGCGCTCGCGACGGTGCCGTGGACGTCGACGGTGTCGACGCGGCGGGAGCGGGCCGGCTCGTCCGGCGCCGGGCGGCCCCGGAAGAGGGCGCAGTACTCGTCCAGGGACCACGAGACGAACGCGCCGTCCCGGACGCCCTCGATATGGGCGGTGGGCAGGAACGCCTCGCGGAAGTGGCCGGGGCGGCCGGTGGCGTGCCCGCGGACGTAGGCGCGGAGCGGCTCGAGAACGGCGTCCCCCACCGCGGTGCGTCCCGGGCCGGGGACGGCGGTCATGTCCTGTGCCGTCGTGTGCTGTGCCCTCGTGTGGTGTGCCGTCGTGTGCTGTGCGGTCATGTCCGCCACCGTGGCGCACCGCGGTTCCCGCGACAAGCGCAGATCCTGCGGGGCATCCCTGCGAGGGCCGCATACCCACTGGTCATACTGGTCTCGTGGAACTGACGGTGTGGCGGACCTTTGTGACGGTGTGTCGGCTCGGGTCGCTGTCGGCGGCGGCCGCCGAACTGCATCACACGCAGTCGGCCGTCTCCCGGCAGATCGCCGGCCTCGAACGGCAACTCGGCGTGACCTTGGTGGAGCGCCATCCGCGCGGTGTGCGTCCGACGCCCGCCGGTGAGGTGTTCCGGCGCCACGCCAAGGTCACGCTCGACGAGGCCGACCGTGCCGTCCGCGCGGTGCGTGAGGTCCAGGACGGGGCCGTGGACCGGCTGCTGGCCATCGGCGCGACACCGTCCCTGGCCGCCGGGATCGTCCCCGAAGCCGTCCGGCACCTGCTGGAACGGGGAGGGTCCCACCGGTGGAGCCTGCTGCCCGGTCTCAGCGCGGCCCTGCACCACCGCGTGGCCGACGGCGACCTCGACATCGCCGTCGTCACCGACACACCACCCGGACTGCCCCACGACCCGCGGGTCGACCGGCGCTTCCTCGGCCTCGACGCGATGGCCGTGGTGCTGCCCACCGGCCATCCGCGGGCCGGACGCGGTCCCGTGCACATACGGGCGCTGGCCGGGGAGACCTGGGCCGAGGACAACGACGGCTCGGCGGCGCTCCTGCGCCGGCACGCCGCCCGCGCCGGGGTCGACGCCCGGATCGACCTCGCCGCCGCCGATCTGCCGGGCAAGCTGGCCCTGGTCGCGACCGGGCACGCCGTCGCACTGGTCCCCGGGATCCTGACGGGCACGCTGCGGACCGACGTCGTCCCCGTGCCCCTCGTCGATCCCCCGACCCGCGGCATCTACGCGATCACACCGCGCCGCGACCCCCATCCTTCCGCGGCGCTCCTGCGCGACCTGCTGGCCGGAGCCTTCGGCCCGCTGCACACCACCTGAGCCGGGGCGGGACGCGTCGCGGCACGGCCGCCGCCCGGGGTTCACGGGCGGCGACCGCGCCGAGGAGCCCGGCCCACGGACTGCCCCACCGCACCGGCGGGACAGCGGGTCAGCGGGTCAGCGGGTGAAGGTCCTCCTGTGCTCCTTCTTGGCGGCACAGTTGGAGTCGGTCACCTGCACGTGGACGTTCTTGATGCTGCCGCCCCAGTCGACGCAGTGGGCCTTGCCGTACACGTAGGCCGGTCCCGCGTACGAGGTGTACTGCCCGTAGTCCTCGGCGTACTCGTCGGTGTCGGGGACGTAGATCCAGGTGGACATGTCCACGGCGGTGCCCGGTGTGCTGCGGATGGTCGCGACGCAGTTCTCGCCGTTGGCGGCGTTGTACGTCAGGTAGACGGTGCCGAGGGAGCCGACGGGCGCCGAGTTCACGGTCTTGTAGGCGCTCCCGCAGACCTTCTGCGGGGTGGTGTTGGGCGCGGCGGAGGCGGGCGCCGCCAGCGCGGTGGTGGCGCCCAGGGCCAGGGACGCGAACGCGGCACCGGCCAGGACGGAACGGCTGAACCTCATATTTCCCCCTTGTGATCCTTTGCGATCCTTGGAGACGTTTGCTCCTGCCTGATGTGACACGCAGGAGGGCGGAACGGTTGTGCGGCGTCGGCGAAGAAGTCCGCTCCGGCCGGTGCCGGGCCGACGCCGGTCCCGGGTCGCGGCGCGGGCCGCGGGGCATCCGGTCCCCCGGTCCCCCGGTCACGCACGGCGTCCGCCGGCGGAACGATCCGCCGTCGGGGGCCCGCGTCCGCGGGAGCTGGTGCTAGCGTGAGTCCATGACCGCGTACCCGATCCTGTGCGAGACCCGGCCGATGAGCCGTGTCGCATGCGGTGTGTGCGCTCCCCGCGGTGTGAGCTTCCTGCGCCGCCGCGGCCGGGTCGGGTCTCCCCCGGCCCTCTCCTGTTCCTGTCGCTGACCCGACGCCCCCGCCGGGTCCGGCGCCCCGCGCACCCGCCCTGCGCCGGCCCTCCCCGCTCGTGGTCCGCCCCGCACCCCTGACCCGGTGCTCCCATCCCCTGCGCCCCGCGGGGCGGCCCTCGCCAGCTTCTGGACGACTTCCCGTTCGACGGCCGTGGCCGCCCCGATCACCAGGAGATGTTCCCGTTGACCCTCATCACCCCGACCGTCCTCCCCTCTCCTCCGGCTCCTCCGGTCCTGTCGGCCCCTCCGGTCCTGCGCGACCACCGCATACCCGCCGACGGCCTCTACGAGGGCACCCGCGTTCTCGACCGGCTGCCCTCCGGAGTCCCCGAACGCCCGTACACGCACCTGGAGTTGGTGCCCCAGGCGAGAACGATCGGCGCCGAGGTGCGGGGGGTGGACCTGTCCCGGCCACTGACGGACGCACTGCGCGAGGAGCTGAACCGCGCGCTGCTGGAGTGGAAGGTGCTCTTCTTCCGCGGCCAGCACCTCACCTCCGGCGCCCAGCGCGACTTCGCCCGCAACTGGGGCGAGCTGGAGACCAATCCGCTGCTCGCGACCGGTGACGCCGCCGAGGTGGTGCGCTTCGACAAGGCGGCGGGGGGCGCGCCGACGTTCGAGAACGTCTGGCACACGGACGTCACCTTCCGGGAGCGGCCCGCGATGGGCGCGGTGCTGCAGCTGCGCGAGGTGCCGCCCTTCGGCGGCGACACCATGTGGGCGGACATGGCCGCGGCCTACGACAACCTGCCGCAGGACGTCAAGGACCTCGTCGAGGGCGCCCGCGCGGTCCACGACTTCCTGCCGGGCTTCGCCCGCTTCTACCCGGCCGAGCGGCTGGCCCCGTACCAGGAGCAGTTCCCTCCGGTCGAACACCCCGTGGTGCGCCGGCACCCGGAGACCGGGCGGCGCATGCTCTTCGTCAACACCTCGTTCACCACCCGGATCACCGGCATGGAGCGCGCGGAGAGCGACCGGCTGCTGCGGCTGCTGTTCCAGCAGGCCCATGTCCCCGAGTTCCAGGTGCGTTTCCGCTGGCAGCGGGGGGACGTCGCGTTCTGGGACAACCGAGCGACCCAGCACTACGCGGTGAACGACTACGCACCGCACCGGCGGGTGGCCGAGCGGGTGGCGATCGCGGGGGACCGCCCCTTCTGATCCCCGCCCGCCGCTCTGTCCGGTCTCTCCTGTCCGTCCGACCTTTCTGACCTCTCCGACTTCTCCGACCTCTCCGACGGCCCGCCCGGACCCAGGTTCCGGCGGGCCGTCCCATGCCCCGCATTTCACTCGTTCGGCCCTGCCCTTCCGGTGCCGCGGGTGTCACGGGAAGAGGGCTCGCCCCGCGCTTTCGCGGGGCGGGGCCGCACCGGCGGGAACGAAACCCGGAATCCGGATGCTTTTGCGCGCATGCGCTCTCCGCCGGTTGCGCGGAGTCTGGGTGGCGTCGCCGCGGCAGCTCGTACCGCCGCGTGGACGACAGCTTCCGCGGACCGCGGAGGACCGCCGGCCGTCTCCCCGTCTCCACACCGGGGCGCGGCCGTGTCCCGGCGGGCGAGTCGAACGGAGAGAGCAATGAGCGGACCGATCGAGGGACGGGCTCCCCGGCGCGGGAGGGCGGGTGTCCCGGCCGGCCGGCTGGGCGCCGCCGTCGTGGGGCTGGGCGGCGCGGTGGCCACCACCGCCGTGGCCGGGGTGGAACTGCTCAGGCTCGGTGTCTGCGGCCGGGACGGGCTCCCGCTGGCGGCGCGCACGGACCTGGTGCCCTACGAGGACCTGGTCTTCGGCGGCTGGGACGTGTCGGCGGACGACCTGGCCAAGGCGGCCCATCTGCACCGGGTCCTGGAGCCGGCCCAGATCGAGGCCGTGGCCCCCCAGTTGCAGCGGCTGCGGCCGTGGCCGGCCGTGGCGGACTCCGATTACTGCCGTGCGGTCACCGGCGCCAACGTCGTGGCCGTGGACGGCCTGCGGGAGCGGACGGAGCGCATCCGGGAGGATCTGCGCGGCTTCCGCGACCGGCAGGGCCTGGACGAGGTGGTCGTGGTCAACCTCGCCTCCACCGAGCGGCTGCCCGACCCGGCGTCGCCCGCCCTCGCCTCGGCCGAGGCGTTCGAGGCGGCGCTCGACGCCGGTGACGAGGCGGTCACCCCCTCCATGCTCTACGCCTACGCGGCCCTGCGGGAGGGCATGGCGTACGTGAACTTCACCCCGAGCGCCGGGGCCGGTGTGCCGGCCCTGACCCTCCTGGCCGAGCGGGCGGGCGTACCCGTCGCGGGCAAGGACGGCAAGACCGGGCAGACCATGGTCAAGACGGTACTCGCCCCCGCGCTGCGCTCGCGGGCCCTGCGGGTGGAGGGCTGGTACTCCACCAACCTGCTGGGCAACCGCGACGGACAGGCCCTGGAGGACCCCGACTCGCTGGCCAGCAAGACGGCCACGAAGGAGTCGGTGCTGGACGCGGTGCTCGGTTACCCGGTGGAGGACCACAAGGTCCGCATCGAGTACTACCGGCCGCGCGGCGACGAGAAGGAGGCATGGGACAACGTCGACCTGGTGGGCTTCCTCGGGCGCCGGATGCAGATGAAGATCGACTTCCTGTGCCGGGACTCCGTCCTGGCGGCTCCGCTGGTGCTGGAACTGGTCCGGCTGCTGGCCGAGGCGCGCCGCCGCGGCGAGCGCGGGGTGCAGGAGCAGTTCGGGTACTTCTTCAAGGCCCCGATGACCGCGGACGGGAACGTACCGGAGCACGCCCTGCACCGTCAGGAGCGGATCCTGCTGGACTGGCTCGACGGGCAGGACGGGCAGGACGGGCAGGACGGGCAGGACAGGCAGGACAGGCAGGACGGGTTGGACGGGTTGCACGAACCGGCCCGCGGGTACGCCGTGCGGAGCGCACGGTCGTGACGCAGACCGCTTCCCGCCCGGCGGGGCAGGACGTCGTGGAGGTGCCGCGCGCCGCCCTGCGCGCGGTCCTTCCGCTGCTGCGCGAGATCGGGGACCTCAAGCGGGTCCGTACCGCCGGCAGCGGCGCCTCGGTCGCCGAGCGCGCCTTCCGCCGGGCGTGGGCACAGTTGGTGCGCGGTGAGGAGCCCGCCGACGTCGCCGCGCGCGCGTGCGCGGCCGCCGTGGCCGGGGCACGTCTGGCCGGGGTCGACGGCCCGGTCCTGCGCAGGTGCGGGCTGACGGCGGACGAGGCGGTGGCCGTGCTGGAGCGGTCCGTCGCGCAGCACGCGGACCGCGTCGGCCCGCTGACGTCCGCGCTGGTGCGCGGGACGCTGCCGGACCTGGTGGAGGAGCCGTACGGGGCGCGGGACTTCTCCGAGGGGCGGGAGCCGTACGGCGGCCCCGTCCCGGAGTTCGCCGAGGCGCTGTGCGCCCAGCCCCGGGCCGGCGCCACCCGTCCCGGGCGTCCGCGCCTGATGGTGGAGCCGCCCGAGAGCCACGGCGACCACTGCTGGGCGGTGGCGGTCCACGGGGTGCTGCTGGCCGAGGCGTTCGGCGCGGATCCCGGGGATGCCTTCCTGCTCGGTCTGGCGCACCACCTGCACAACGCCGTCCTGCCCGACGCCGGCTTCAGCGGGGAGGAGCTGCTGGGCGGGCACCTGCCCGCCGTCGTCGCACGGCTGACCGAGGAGCGGCTGGCCGTGCTGCCCGGTACCCTCACCGCGCGTCTGCGGCCCCTGCTCGCCCTGCGGGAGGAGGCGGGGGCGCCGGCCGCACGGGCCTTCCACGCCGCCGACGTCCTCGACCGCGTGCTGCAGGTCCGGCACCACGCACGGGCCGCCGCCTTCACCGCCGAACAGGCGCTGGACGATCTGGACCTGGTGCACCCCTGCGCGGTGTCCGGGTTCCACCAGGCCGTCCTGGGCGCGGCGGAGGCGGGGTGAAGGCCACGGCGGGGCGCGCGGCAGCCGGGCGCGCGCCCGCGCCGACGCCGGTCGTGCCGGACCTCGTCAGCCCCGGCAACGGGGCCCCGCTGCGGGCCGACGGCCCCGGACTCCTGTCCGACGGGGAGCGGCGCTGGCCCGTCGTGGCCGGCATCCCCTGGCTGCGCACCGGCCGCGAGGAGCTGCGCGAGCGGGCGGTGCGCAGCATCGGGGCGGGCGACACGGACGGCGCCGCGCTCGTCCTGCTCAGCGACGCCGACGACTGGTGGGACGGTCCGGTCCCCTCCCCCGGCACGCTGCGTGCCGCGCTGCGCGCCGCCACCCTGCGCGAGGCGGTGACGCTGCTGGGCATGGGCCGGGTCGGTGACTACTTCCTGCACCGCTGGAGCGATCCGACCTGGCTGGCCGTGCTCGCCCTGACCGCCCGCCACTCCCCGGGCACCCTGCCGGTGCTGGAACTGGCCTGCGGCGCCGGCCACCTGCTGCGGGAACTGGAGCTGCGCGGGCACCGGGACCTGACCGGCGTCGACGTGGTCTTCGCCAAACTGTGGCTGGCCCGGCACTACGTCGTCCCTTCGGCGCGGCTGGTGTGCGCCGACGTCACCGCGCCCTGGCCGCTGCTTCCCCCGGACCGCCCGGCCTATGTGGCCTGCCACGACGCGCTGTACTTCCTGCCCCGCAAACGGGAGGTGGTCCGCCGTGCTCTGGCGTACGCCGACGGCGGCGGTGTCGTGCTGGGCCACTGCCACAACTCCCTCGTCCCGGGGCCGGTCTCCGGTCTGCCGCTGGATCCGGCCGGCTGGCGCGCGCTGCTGCCGCACGCCCTGTGCTACGACGACGCGGACCTGACCCGTGCCCTGCTGGAGGAGACGGTGCCTCCTCCGCGCCCGCCCGCGGAGCTGGCCGGTTGCGAGGCCCTCGCCCTGGTCGGCGCCCCGCCCCCGCCCGCCGGGTACGGTCCCCTCTCCCCCGACCGGCCCGTACCGGGGCGGCCCCTGCGGCCCAACCCGCTCTACCACGACGGGGTGCTGCACTGGCCCGGGGCGCGCTGGCGGGACGAGTACGGCCCCGGCGCCGCCGCCTACCTGCCCGAACGCGCCGACCTCTCCCCCGGCCTGCTCGCCGACGCGCGGGCCGGACGGCTGACGCCCGAGGTGACCGCTCTCGCCCGCCGCCGGGTGCTCCTCGACCTGCCGGAGCGCTGGTGAACACGGACGGAGTGAACCCGGACGGGGCGAGCACGGATGAGGCGGACACGGGCGGGGCGGACACGGGCGGGCAGGCCGCCGTCCCGGCCGAGTGCCGGTGGGCGGTCACCGGCTGCGGCTGGGTGGCCCGGGACCACTTCCTGCCCGGCCTGCTGGAGGCGGCGGCAGGCAGCGCGGGCGGTGTGGTGCCCCGCCTCGTCGCCGTGACCGACCTCGACCCCGCGGCCGCCTCCCTGCTGGCCGCCCGTGTGCCCGAGGCCCGGTCCGCGGCCGGCCTCGTGGACCTGCTGTCCGCGTACCGGCCCGACGCGGTGTACGTCGCGACGCCCAACCACGCCCACCGCGCCGCGGTCGAGACGGCCGCCGCGTCGGGGGCCGCGGTGCTGTGCGAGAAGCCGCTGGCCGCCGACCTCGCCGAGGCCGAGCGGCTGGTCACGGCCTGCGGACGGTCCGGCACGCTCGCGGCGACCGCCTACGACCAGCGCTTCCACCCGGCCCACCGGGCCGTGCGCGACGCGGTGGCCGCCGGGGCGCTGGGCACCGTCACCGCGGTGCGGATCACCTACGGCTGCTGGCTGCCGCCCACCTGGTCGCCGGACGGCCGCCCGTACGACAACTGGCGGGCCGATCCGGCGCGGGCGGGCGGCGGGGCCGCGCTCGACCTGGCGCCGCACGGGCTCGACCTGGTGGGCGTCCTGCTCGGCGGGGACGACGTGGCGGACCTGACGGCGCTGGTGCAGCACCGGGTGCACCCCTACCCGGTCGACGACGGCGCCGTGCTGGCCGGCCGGACCGGCGGCGGTGTCCTCACCACCCTGCACCTGGCGTACAACACCCCCGACGCGCTGCCGCGCCGCCGCCTGGAGGTGGTGGGCACCGGCGGACAGCTGACCGCCGTCGACACCCTCGGCCAGGACGCCGGGGGCACGCTGTGGCTCACCGGCGCGCGCACCGCGGACCGCGCGCCCGTGCCCGTGCCCTTCGACACCGGTACCTCCCCCTTCGCCGCCCAGGTGCGGGAGTTCTCCGCCGCCGTGGCCGCGGTACGCGCCGGGACCCCGGTGGAGCGCGCCTGGCCCTGGCCGCTGCGACGCGACCTCGCGCTGCACCGGCTGCTGCTGGAGGCGCTGTCCCGCGCCGGTGCCACCGCCCCGCGCGACCCCGTACAGGTACCGGCGCCCGACCCGGTCCGGCCCGTCCTGGAGGAAGGCCGACGATGACCCTGACGATGTACGCCTGCGCCGACTGCGGACACTGGCAACGGTGGTTCGGGTCCCCGCCCGCCTGCCCGGTCTGCTGCGACGTGCGCAACGCGCTGCCCGCGGAAGGCTGGGACTTCCGTGAGGAGAAGGCCGTCGGGGACCTGCTGGCCGCCGACTGGGACCGGCCCGTCCCGGGCGTCACCGGATTCCGTACCGTCCCGTCCTTCGGCCTGGGGTCGACGGGCTGGCTGATCGAGGCCGAGGGCGGCAACGTCGCCTGGGAGGCGGCTCCCTACTACCCCCGGGAGGCGCTGGCCGAGATCGAGCGGCTCGGCGGCGTCACCCGGCTCGGCGCCAGCCACGTCCACGGGTACGGGGCCCTGTGGCAGCTGCAGCAGCACTTCGACCCGCCGGTGGTGGCCATCGGTGTGCAGGACCTCACCTGGACGAAGGCGTTCCGGGTCACCTGGCCGGTGGACGAGAGCCTGGAACTGGCGCCGGGCCTGACCGTCCACCGCACCGCCGGCCACTTCCCGGGCCACTGCGTGCTGCACGACGCGCGCCGGGGGATCCTCTTCTGCGGCGACACGCTCAAGGTCGACCTGGACGGCACCGTGCCCCGCGCCCTGTCGTGCCACAAGGCCTACCACGCCCGGGTCCCGCTCTCCCACGGCGAGGTGCGCCACTACCGGTCGGTGATCGCCGGGCTGGACTTCGGGGCGGTGGCCACCCCCTTCGAGTTCGCCGCCCCCGTGACCACCGCGGACGTACTGCGCCTGTTCGACCAGCAGTTGACCGGCCGTCCCAGTACGGCCGCCCTACCGATGGGACCCGGACGATGAACCCCGCTGTGAAGCCCACCGCGAACTCCACCACGGACTCCGTGACGGACTCCGTGACGGCCTCCGTCACGCGGTCCGCAGGGGGTCCCGCCGCGCGGTCCGCCGGGAACCCCGCCGCCGAACACCCGGTGGTGCGGGCCTACCGCGACGCGCTCGCCCCCGGCGAGCAGCGGGACTTCGACATCGGCGCCGCGGACCGCACCGGCCTGCCGGTCGTCGCGGCCGACCACCTGGACGCGGCCGGCGTCCGCAAGGGGGCCTACGGGTACGGGGCGGACACCGCCCAGGCCCGCGTCGGCGCCTACGGCGAACTCACCGAGACGGTGCTGCTGGCCCGGCACCTGGCCCGCACCGGACGCCGCCGCGCCTCGTACGCCGAACTGGTGCGCGAACGCGGCCGGGACCGGGTCGCCGATCCGGTGGAACTCGTCCTGCCCGCCGGCGCGGACTACGGCCCCGGCCGCCCGCTGGACTGGGTGCCCGCGCACCGGCTGCGTACCGGTGAGGAGGTGCTGGTGCCCGCCGAGTTCGCCGCCGCCTGCGGCTCGGACCTGCCCGGCGCCCCTCCTCCCGGCGGCCGGCTGATCACGCCGATCACCAACGGGCTGGGGGCCGGTGACACCCCGGAGCGCGCGGTGTCCCACGCGCTCCTGGAGATCCTCCAGCGCGACGGCAACGCCACCGGGCACCGCGCGATGGACGAGGGTGTCGTCATCGACCTGGACGCGGTGACCGATCCGGTCACCCTGCGCGTGCTCGACCGGCTGCGGGACGCAGGCGTCGAGGTGCTGCCCAAACTCGCCTCCACCCGCTTCGGCCTGGCCGACGTCCACGTGGTGGGCACGGACGCCGCGCACGGCCGCGGCACGGAGGACCTCGCGACACCGCTGACGCTCACCGCGTGCGGCGAGGCGGCCCACCCGGACCGGGAGACCGCGCTGCGCAAGGCGCTCTCGGAGTACGTCTCCTCCCGCGCCCGCAAGGTCTTCTCGCACGGCCCGCTGCCGCTGGTCGCCCGGATCGCCCCGCCCGGTTACCTGGAGCGCGAGATGTCGTCCCCGCTGGCGCCCCAGGAGCCCCGGGCGCTGCGGGAGATGACGGCGTGGGCCGCCATGGACGCCGTACGCCTGCGGGAGCTGCTGGAGCCCACCGTGCTGTCCCGGCGTTCCGGCGTGGCCTTCTCGTCGCTGCCGACCGTGCCGGCCGGCTCGCTGGACGAGCCCGCCGCCCTCCTGGAGGACCTGCTGCTGCGGCTGGCGGACTTCGACGTGCTGGTGGTCGCGACGGGCGGCTGCGGCGTGCACGCGGTCAAGGTGCTCGTGCCCGGCATGGAGGTGGAGACGATGTCGTACGCGCGGATCGGGGAACGCGGCGTACGGCGCCTGGTCGAACGCGGCCACCCGCTGGCCGGGGTGGGCCTCCTCCCGCACCCCGGGGCACGGCCGGTGCACCTCACCGCCGGGGCCCGCGAACGGCTGGGCGGCCCGGCCTGGTTCGACGTCGACGCGGCCCGCAGGACGGTGGGCGGGCTGTACCCCCTCTACCGCGAACCCGACCGCCACGCGGTGGCCCGTACGGCGGCGGGGGCGGTCCGGTGAGCGCCCCCGCCGGCGGGCTGCGCTACGCCTACAACACCAACGGCATGACCTCGCACCGCCTGGACGACGCGCTGGCGCTGCTGGCCGACACCGGGTACGCCGGGGTCGCGCTCACCGTGGACGTGGCCCACCACGACCCGTTCGCCCCGCGGCTGGTGTCCCGCACCGCGGCGCTGGCCCGCCGGCTGGACCGGCTGGGGCTGGGCAGCACCGTGGAGACCGGGGCGCGTTTCCTGCTGGACCCGCGGCGCAAGCACGAGCCGACGCTGGTCACCGCCGATCCGGCCGGGCGGGCCCGGCGCCTGGCGTTCCTGCGCCTGTGTGTGGACATCGCCGCCGACCTGGGCAGCGAGGCGGTCTCGTTCTGGGCGGGTGTGCCGGCCCCGGGCACCGACACCTCTCCCGGCGGAACGGCCTGGGGGCACCTGGTCGAGGGGGTGCGCGCCGTCGTGGCGTACGCCGCCGGGCGGGGCGTGGTGGCGGCCTTCGAACCGGAGCCGGGCATGCTCGTCGAGGACTGCGCGGGCTGGTCCCGCCTCGCGACCCTCGTCCCCGGCCTGCGGCTGGCGCTGGACACCGGGCACTGTCTGGTGACCGGCGGGCTGTCACCGGGTCGGGCGGTGGTGCGGCACGCCGGGGACCTCGGTGCGGTCGCCGTGGAGGACATGCCGCGCGGCCGGCACGAGCACCGCGCCCCGGGCGAGGGCGACATGGACCTGCCGGCCGTCCTGGGCGCGCTGCGCGCCGTACGGTACGGCGGTCTGGTGAGCCTGGAGCTGTCGCGCGACGCGCACCGCGCCGACACGCTGGTGCCCGCGGCGCTGGAGGCGGTGCGACACGCCGAACTCACCGGAGCCGCCGGGGTCGGCGGAGTCGGCGGAGTCGGCGGGACCTCCGGCGCGGGTGGGTCCGGCGTCCCCGCACCGGAGCGCGTGCGATGAGGATCTGTTTCGTCTCGCGCCGCTACTGGCCGGCCGTGTCGGGCATGAGTGCCTACGCGGAGAACCTGCTGCGGTCCCTGACCGCGGCGGGCCACGAGGTCGTCCTGGTGTCGCAGTACCGCGGCGACCGGCAGGGCCGCGCCGTCTACGGCGGCGGCCCCCCGCCGCCCGAACGGGTCCCCGCCGGTGTGCGCGCGGTCGCCCTGGAGTCGCTGGGCGAGCAGGCCGTCGGCGACGGACTGCCCGCGGACTTCGAGGCCGACGTGGCCGCGTTGTGCGACACGATCGCCGGCCTGCACGCCCACGAACCGCTGGACGTGCTGCACGCGCAGTACGGCTACCCGCCGGGCCTGGCCGCGCTGGAGTCCTCCGAGCGGCTCGGGATCCCGGCCGTGGTCTCCATCCAGGGCGGTGACGGCCACTGGGTCGGCACCTGCTGCCGCACCCACCGGGCGGCGATCCGCAGGGTGCTGTACGACACCCCGGCCCTGCTGATCGGCTCGCCGTCCTTCCGGGCGGAGGTCGCCGCCCGCCACCGGGTGCCTGCCGAACGCTTCACCGTCGTCCCCGGAGCCACCGACACCGACAGCTTCCGGCCCTCGCCGGGGCGCCCGCCGGGCACGGTCGGGGACCCGCCGGTGCTGCTGTACCACGGCCGGATCGACGTCCGGAAGGGCGTGCTTGACCTGCTGGAGGCGGTGCGGCTGCTCCTGGCCGGGGGCAGGCGGCTGCGGCTGCTGGTCTCCGGGACCGGTCCCGACCTGGACGTCCTGACCCGCCGGGCGCGGCGGTCCGACCTGGCCGGCGCCGTGGAGGTGCTGGGGCCCACCGGCTACCACGACGCCCCCGCCGTCTACCGCAGGGGCGACGTCTTCGTGAGCCCCACCTGGGCCGAGGGTTTCTCCAACACCATCCTGGAGGCGATGGCGAGCGGACTGCCGGTGGTGTCGACCGACACGGTCGGGGTGGTGGACTGCGTACGGGACGGTGTCAACGGGCTGCTGGTGCCGACGCGCGATCCCGGCGCGCTGGCGGAGGCCGTGGCCCGGCTGCTCGACGACGCACCGCTGCGCGGCCGCCTCGCGCGGACGGCCCTGCGGCAGGTGGTGTCCGAGTGGTCGTGGCCGGTGGCCGCCGCGCGCATCGGTGCCGTGTACGAGGAGGTGTGCGCGGCGTGGCCGACGCGGCGGGCGGAAACGGCGTCCGGGGAGGGCGCGTCCGGCGGGGCCGGGCACCCCGGCGGCGCCGGCCCGGCCGTGAGGCTCCCCGACGGAGACCGGGCCGCGAAGTCCGCCGTCGGCGGCGGCCCGGCCACGGAGCCCACCGGGAACGACCGGACGGCGGACCCCACCGGGACCAGCCGGACCACGGAGCCCACCGGGAACGGCCGGACCGCGGAACCCGCCGTGGACCTGTCCTGCCGGTTCCGCTACGAACCCCACCTGCTGTGACGGCGCCCGTGCCCGCTTTCCCGTCCGTGCCCGCGCCCGCGCCGGGCGCCCCTGCGGCCGTGGCCGTCAGCCCGCACCTGGACGACGCGGTCTTCTCCGCCGGAGGCGTCCTGGCGCTCCTGGCCCGGGCGGGCTGGCGGGTGTGGGTCGTCACCTGCTTCACGGCGTCGGTCGAGGACCCCGGTCCGTTCGCCCTGTCCACCCAGCTCGACAAGGGGCTGCCGGCCGACGTCGACTACATGGCCCTGCGCCGCGCCGAGGACCGCGCCGCCCAGCGGGCACTCGGCACGCGCCCTCCGGTGCACCTCCCCCTGGCCGAGGCCCCGCACCGGGGCTACGGCAGCGCGGCGGAGCTCTTCACGCCGCCCCGTCCCGGCGACACGGCGGAGTCGGACCTGGTGCGGCTGCTCGTCCCCCACGTGGCGTCGGCGGACCTGGTCCTGGCCCCCCTGGGGATCGGGGACCACGTCGACCACCTGCTCACCGTCCGGGCGGTCACCGCCGCCGCGCCGCTCCCGCGTGTCGGCTGGTGGCGCGACGCGCCCTACGTCGTACGGGGGCCGGACTCCACCGGTGCGCCAGGGCGGGGCGCGCCCGGGGACACCGCCGAGGTGACCGCCGACATCGGTGCCGTCCTGGCAGCCAAGACCGCCGCGGCGCGGTGCTACACCACTCAGCTCGGCTTCCAGTTCGGCGGTCCCGGGCGCGCGGGCGCGGTGCTGTCCGCCCTGGCCCGGTCCGAGGCCGCGCGCGCGGGTGCGCCGTTCGTCCACGGCGAGACGCTGCGAGCCGGACGGACGGCCCGGCAGATGCTGCACCGGGCATCGGACCGGCTTCGGGACACCGCCGAGGCGGACGCCCGAAGGCGATGACCCACCGCCGCGCTCCGGAGCCGCCACCCGACCGCTCACAGCCGGTGACACAGGGGGCGCAGGGCGCATTCCCGTCGGCCGCCACTCTTCGAACAACCTCGACGGGTTACTCGGACCCCATGACAGATCCGTACATTCCCGACCGGAACGACCATACCGAACACCGGCGTCCGGCGCGGCACGGGCCCGCCTCCTCAGACGACCGCCCGCCGTCGCAGGAGGCGGGCCCGGGACCCGAGGTCGAGCGGGCCGCGCCGGACTCGCCCGCGAAGCTTCCGTCGGGATCGTGGGGCGCCGTGCTGAAGGGCAGTCTGCGCGAGTTCAAGGACGACGACCTCACCGACCGCGCGGCGGCCCTGACGTACTACACCGTACTGTCGCTGTTCCCGGCGCTGCTGGTGCTGGTGTCCCTGCTGAGCCTCGCGGGCAGGTCGACCACGGACAAGCTGCTGGAGAACGTCGGACAGCTCGCCCCCGGCGCGAGCCGGGACATCATCACCCGGGCCGTCGAGCAGTTGCAGAACAGTTCCGGTACGGGCTCGGTCGTGGCGATCGCCGGTGTGGTCCTGGCCCTGTGGTCGGCCTCGGGTTATGTGGCGGCGTTCATCCGGGCGGCGAACGCGGTCTACGACATCCCCGAGGGCAGGCCCGTCTGGAAGATCCTGCCGGTCCGCCTGGGAGTGACCCTGGTCCTGATGGTGATAGCCGTGATCAGCTCGCTGATCGTGGTCTTCTCCGGCGGACTGGCCCGGCGGGCCGGGAACGTCCTGGGGCTCGGGGAGACCTTCCTGACGGTGTGGTCGATCGCCAAGTGGCCCGTCCTGGTCGTCCTGGTCGTCCTGATGATCGCGATCCTGTACTGGGCGACCCCCAACGCCAAGGTGCTCGGCTGGCGGTGGATCACGCCGGGCAGTCTCCTGGCCCTGGTGATCTGGCTGGCGGCGTCCGCCGGCTTCGCGTTCTACGTGGCCAACTTCGGCTCGTACAACAAGACGTACGGCACCATGGCAGGCGTCATCATCTTCCTGATCTGGCTGTGGATCACGAATCTGGCGATCCTGCTGGGTCTGGAGTTCGACGCCGAGACGGCACGTCAGCGGGCCATCGCCGGAGGGCACCCGCCGGAGGCGGAGCCGTACACACAGCCGCGCGACACCCGCAAGTGGGACGAGCAGGACCGACGGCGGATGGACCGCACGGACGGGACCTGAAACCGGTGCCGTGCCGTGCGGCCGCACGGTGGCGTCCCGGGAGCCGCGTGCGCGCCCCGGCTCCTGCGCCGCAATCCGCGCCGTCGACTCGGCACACTTTGCCCTGATCGGGGTACTCGCGCTCACCGAGCGGCCAGGCACCGAGTCCTGCCTGGCCGGCACACGCACGAGACGGGTTGAAGGTGGTGATCGCTGTGTCGAGTCAGCAGCCGTACCCCACGGGTTCCGGCCGCAGCCACAGCTCCGGGGACGAACCGGTGGGTGAGCTGGTGCAGCGCGCATCGCAGCAGCTGACGGAGCTGGTGCGCGGTGAGATGCGTCTGGCGCAGGCGGAGATGAAGGAGAAGGGCAAGCGGTACGGCAAGGGCGGCGGTCTGTTCGGCGGCGCCGGCCTGTTCGGATTCCTCGCCCTGGAGGCGCTGGTCGCGACCGCGATCGCCGCCCTGGCGGTGCCGTTGCCGGTGTGGGCGGCGGCACTGATTGTCACGGTGGTATTGGGTGTGATTGCCGCCGTCCTGGCAATAACCGGAAAGAAGCAGGTCAGCCAGGCCGCACCGCCGACACCTGAGCGAACGATCGACAGTGTGAAGGCCGACGTGGCCGAGATCAAGGAGAGTGCGAAGCGATGACCCAGCCGCCCCACGAGGATCCCCCCGCGACCCCTGAACAGCTGCGGGAGCAGATCGAGCAGACCCGTCACGAGCTCGGCGACACCGTTCAGGCGCTCGCCGAGAAGACCGACGTGAAGGCCCGCGCCCAGGAGAAGGCGGTCGCCCTCAAGGAGCAGACGGCCGCGAAGGCCGCCGAGTTGAGCGGTCAGGCGAAGGCGAAGGCGTCCCAGGCCGCCCAGCTGGTCCAGGAGAAGCTGCCGGACCCGGTCAAGGAGAAGGCCGCCGTGGCCGCCGACCAGGTCAAGGCCAAGGCCGGGCAGGCCGGGCAGATGTGGCAGGACAAGGCGCCCGAGCCCGTGCGCGACAACCGCAAGACCCTGCTCACCGCCGGTGCCGTGGTGCTGGTGGCCTACGTGCTGCTGCGTCGCAGGCAGAAGTAGGAGAGCGGTTCCCGAAGGCCCCGGAGGTGGCGTGCACGCCGGTCGGCCCCGTGTTCGGCGCACTCAGCGGTGCGCCGGCACGTGACCCGTCCGCACCGGCGTGCCGCGGCCCCCGACCGTGACGAGGACGCGTCCGACGTCGCCCCGAGGTCCTGGCCCCGGGCGAAGTGGTGGCGACGGTGACGGTGGCCGTGGGCGGCACGGCGTCCGCCGGGTCCTCGCCCGGCCGGGCCGCGCGCACCGGCCGCCGCCACCCCTCCGCAAAGGACGATGATCATGCCTGCTCGTCATGTGACACCCGCTCTGATAGCGGGCGGTACCACCGGCCTGGTCCTTCTGCTGCGCTGGACCGCCACCCGTCTCACGCGCCGCGAGGGCCGGCGGTACGACGCGAGCTCGGCCCGTGCACCGTGGCGCCGTACCGCGCCCGGTGCCGAGCCCCTGGCGGAGTCCTTCTCCGTGGACGAACGCGCCGCCCTGGAAGAGGCCGAGAAGCACGTCCACCGGTACTGGAAGCTGCTGCACGACCAGCTTCCCCCCGGCAAGTAGAGCCAACCGCCCCACCCTGCCCGTCCGCACCGCCTGCACCACCCGGCCGATGTGCCCCGTCACGGCGAGAGCTGCCAGGCATCGGCGCGCGGGACGAGAGCGAAGGCGCGGTGGAGTCGCCTCTCGGTCGCCTTGAGCTGCTCGACGCCTGCGCCGATCCTCCTCCAGCCCCGGTTCTCCAGTCTCACCTCGCCGGGGCTCCGCGTCCGCCCGCTCATGCCGTGCCGGTTCGCGCGGTACACGTCGCCCGCCCCGTCGTCGAGCTGCCTCAGAGCGGCCGCCCAGGATGCCTGGGTCCTGCGGTCGGGGACGGGACCGTACGCGCGGGCCCGGTCGAGGCTGTCGAAGAACCGGCCGAAATCGTATGTCCAGCCGTTCCTGGTGCGGAGGTCCTGAACGTGGGCTGCTCCGTCGATCACGCTGATGAGTTCCGTCTCGCCACCCGATCTCCACCACAGGACGACGTTGTTCGCGATGTAGGAGGGATCGGCCGTCAGCGGCGGCCGGGTGGTCGCCGTGGCGCTGTCCGCCGGCCCCGGCGTCGACGCGGGGGCCGGAGTCCGTGCGGACGTCGGAACCGGTGCGGGTGTCGAGGTCCGCGCCGGGGCCGGGCCGGCCGCCGGCGTGGCCCGCGGGTGGTCCGAGCAGGCGCCCAGCGCCGCGGCGGTGACCGCGCCGAGCAGCAGGGCGCCGACGGGCGGCAGACGACGCGCGGGCCGGTTCATCCCCGGGTCCTGGTGACGAGGCGGGCCAGCAGGAGGGTGCGGGGAACCATCCGCGCGATGTCGACGTGCTCGGTGGCGGCGTGGGCGCCCCCGCCCACCGCGCCGAGGCCGTCCAGCGTCGGGCAGCCCGCGGCCGCGGTCCAGTTGCCGTCCGACGCGCCGCCGACGGCGGCCGCCCGCGGCGGTTCCTGGCCCAGTTCCGCCGCGAGGCTCCCGGCGAGGGCGAACAGCCGGGCGGACGAGGCCGGTTCCATGGGCGGACGTTCCGGGCCGCCCAGGATCTCCAGCCGGGCGCCGGGGTGGCGGGGCGTGAGGGCGTGCATGAGCGCGTCGACGCGTTCCTGCGCGGCCGCCGTCGGTACGCGTACGTCCACCGACACCCGCGCCTGCGCGGGCACCGTGTTGCGCGTGCTGCCGGCCGTGAGCAGCGTGGGGGTGACCGTGGGGGTCCCCAGTACGGGATGGGCCGCGCCGGCGACGTCCACCGCGGCCCCGATACCCACGAGGGCCCGCACCTGGTGCGCGGCCTCGACGGCGGCGTTGACCCCCTTGTCCGGCTCCTGCCCGGCGTGGGCGGCTCTGCCGTGCACCACCACCTCGTACCGTGACGTGCCTTTGCGGGCGGTCTTGAGCGCGCCCTCCCCGTCGGCGGACGCCTCCAGCACGAAGGCCGCCGCACATTCCGCGGCCGCCTCCTCGACCAGTTCCCGCGAGGTCGGGGAGCCCACCTCCTCGTCGCCGTTGACCAGCACGCACACCCCGTCCGGGGACGGCAGCAGGGCGAGCGCGTGGAACATCTGCACCAGACCGGCCTTCATGTCCAGCACCCCCGGCCCCCGGGCCGTCCCGCCGGACACCGACCAGGGCCGTTCCTCGATCGAACCGACCGGCCACACCGTGTCGTGATGCCCCAGCAGCAGCACCCGCGGGGCGCCGAAGACCCACCGCAGATGGGTCACCCCCTCGACGACGATCCACTCCGGCCCGGTTCCCAGCAGTCTCGCGCCGAGGGCGCCGACCGCCTCGGCGCTGCGCGCCACCGCGGCGTGGTCGGCCGAGAAGGACTCGCACCTGACGAGCTTCTCCAGATCGGTCAGCATCGCCGGCAGGGCGGGTGAGGACCCCCGGTTCACCGGCCCCGCCCCGATCCGTCTCTTCCTCGCGACAGCACGGTTTCCCCCTTCACCTCTCGTGGACGATCGGCGCGGCGGCGCGCTCCCCTCCGGTGCGCCGCCGCGCGATAGACGTTAGGGTCGGGCGAGGCATGACACCAGCGACTGGATCGCATGGCATTCATGCGTCGAGCGAATGTGTCCGGGCCGGACGGCGATGCCCGTGAAGTCCTGGACGGCGGGGGTGGGGAGACCGTGTTCGAGATCGACGCGCTGCGGTTGCTGGTGACGGTGGCCGAGACCGGGTCCTTCACGCACGCCGCCGTCCGGCTCGACTACACGCAGTCCGCGGTGTCCCGGCGGATCGCCGCGCTGGAACAGCAGGCGCGCGGGCCCCTGTTCGAGCGGCTGCCGAGGGGCGTACGGCTGAATCCCGCCGGGCGGGTGCTGCACCGGCACGCGCTGGAGGTGCTCGACCGGATGGCGCGGGCCGAGCGGGAACTGGCCGTACTGCATGCGGGGCACGGCGGGTTGCTGCACGTCGGCGCGTTCGCCACCGCCCACATCGAGGTGGTGCCCGCCGCGCTGCGCGGGCTGCGGCGGACCAGGCCGGACGTCGAGGTCGTCGCGGTCGAGGGCCCGACCGGCACGCTGGTGCGGCGTCTGGCGGAAGGGGCGCTGGACTTCGCCGTCGTCAGCGACTACCCCTCCGGGCTGCCGTCGGCGGACGGCGTCACCACGACCGAGCTGTGCGAGGACGAACTGCTCGTCGCCCTCCCGCGCGAGCACCGCCTGGCCGGATCCGCGGTGGTCGGCCTGCGCGGACTGCGCGACGAGGCGTGGCTGCAGAGCGCGTACGGCGATCGTCCGACCACCCTCGCCGACGCCTGCGCCCGCGCGGGCTTCGCTCCGCGAAAGATCATCCGGATCGCGGAGTGGGCGGGGAAGTTCGGTTACGTCGCCGCCGGACTCGGCGTGGCACTGGTCCCCTCGCTGGCCGCCCGGGCCGTCCCGGACGGACTCGTCCTGCGCCGGCTCGACGACCCCTCCCTGCGCCGTACCGTCCACGTGGCCCTGCCCGCCGACCCCCTGCCGGCGGCACTGGAACTGCGGGAGTCGCTGCGCGAGGCGGTTCGCCGAAGGACCCCTCCCGCGGGTCCCGCGGGCCCCCGCCCGGCCGACGGGGGCGGGCCCGGAGTACCCGCCCCTTCCCTCACGCGCTCTCCTGCTGCGGGGACGAGTCCGTCTGCAGCCTGTCGAGGCGGGACACCACCGGTCCCGCCGTGACGCCGTGCAGGACGACCGAGACCAGTACGGTGAACGTCACCACCGCCCACAACTCCCGCTCCGGCACCGGGAAGGCGTGCTGACCCAGTCCGTACGCCAGGTAGTACAGCGACCCGATGCCGCGGATGCCGTACCCCGCGACCACCCACCGCTCCTTGTTCCCCAGCCGGCTGCCCAGCAGCCCGGCCCATCCGGACAGCGGCCTGATCACCAGGAGCACCACCAGGGCCGTGACGGCGCCCTGCCAGGTCAGGGCGGCGAGGCCGCCCAGCGCGATGAAGGCACCCAGCAGGAACAGCACCGCCGCGGTGAACAGACGCTCTATCTGCTCCACGAAGTCGTGCAGGATGTTCTGGAAGCCGTGGGCGCGCTCGGCCGCCCGGATCGTGCAGGCGGTGGTGAACACGGCGAGGAAGCCGTAGCCGCCCACCACCTCGGTCAGCCCGTACGACAGGAAGGTGGCGCCCAGGGCGACGAAGCCCTCCCGGTGTTCGGACAGGCGCAGCTCCGGCGAGCGGGGCCGGAAGAACAGCCAGCCCAGCAGCCGTCCGGCCAGCAGTCCGCCCAGCACACCGACGACGCACTTGAAGGCGACGTCCTCCAGCACCCAGGTGCCGACCCAGTCCGTCGACCAGCCACTGCCCGCGGCGGCGGCCAGTGCCACCGCCGCGTACGTCAGGGGAAAGGCGAGCCCGTCGTTGAGGCCCGCCTCGCTGGTGAGGGCGAAGCGCACCTCGTCCTCGTCGTCCTCGTCCTCGGTCGGCTCGCCCACCCGCACCTCCGAGGCGAGCACCGGATCGGTCGGGGCCAGCACGGCGGCCAGCAGCAGGGCGGCGGCCGGCGGCCAGTCCAGCAGCCACCACGCCACGAGGGCAGTGACCACGACGGTCAGCGGCATCGTCACGCCCAGCAGCCGCCAGGTCGTGCCCCAGCGCCGTCGGCCGACCGGCCGGTTGAGCGCCAGCCCGGCCCCCATCAACGCGATGAGCACACCGATCTCGGTGATGTGCTCCGTCAGCAGCCGGTCGTCCACCGGATCGATCTCGGGCAGAGGCAGGGGCAGCAGGTACACGGCGATGCCGCCCACCAGGAACACCAGGGGCAGCGAGAGCGGCCGCCCCGCCACCAGCCGCGGCAGCACCGCCGCGCCGAGCGCGCCCACCCCTATGCATGCGAACAGTCCATCGGCCATCGTCACTGCTCTGTGCCCGTCCTTCCACCACGCCACCGAGCGGCTCCGCGCGCGCCGCGCGGAACCGGGGCCCGGCACCGCCGTACGGTCACCTGTCCGCAGGTGGCGGCAGCGATCATGCCCCCGGCCCGCGTACCCCGTAGGCGGTAGGGCAATGCGATGCCGACATCACACGCATCGGGTGGCATGAGCCCATGAACGGGTTGATGAGCGACCCAGGAGCCCGGCAGCTCAGCGGTACAGGGGCTCAGGCGCGCGTCAGCGCCCGGCGCCAGTGTCCCGTGACGTGGGCCCGCAGCAGCTCCGTGTCGACGCGTCCGGGATCGACCAGCCGCTGCATACCGATGCCCCGGAGCTGCGCGACGACCGCGAGCGCGGTCGGGCCGGACGCCACGTCGGCGCGGATCGCGCCCTCGGCGATACCGGCGGCGAGATCCTCCTCCAGGTCCGCGAGGAACGCCTCGTCGCGCTCACGGAAGACGGGGGCCAGGTCCGGCGCGGACGCGGACTCGGTCCACAGCTTGAGGAAGACCCTGTTCAGCACGCCCATGCGGCCCAGTTCCCCGATGTAGCCGTCGATCAGTCGCAGCAGCCGGTCGAGGCCGGGCGGCAGGCCCTCCAGGCCGGGGACGAATCCGGCCTGGGCCGAGCGCGCCAGGTGTTCGACCAGTGCCTGCTTCGACCCGAAGTAGTGGGTCACGATCCCGCGGCTGTAACCGGCCCGCTCACCCACGCGCGCCAGCGTCAGTGCCCCCACCCCCTGCTCGTCGACCAGTTCGGCGGCGGCGTGCAGCAGCGCGGCCTCGGCCTCTTCACGGCGCTGCTTCTGGGTGCGGCGGGCGGTGGTCATGGCACGGACCCTACAACAAACTTGTCATCCAGCCAACAAGAAGATAAGAATGGCGGCGCCGACGGACGGTCGCGGGCACCCGCCCGTGTCCCGGACCGCGCCGCGGCGACATGCGCGCGGGAAGCGTGCGCGCGGCAGGCATGCCGTGGACCGGAACGGAAGGCGTCGCATGATCCGACCCCCTCGGCGCGCCCCGCGCTCGGACGCCCGGGAGAACCGCGCCCGCATCGTCGGGACCGCGCGTGCGGTCTTCGCCGACGACCCCTCCGCGACCCTCCAGGCGGTGGCGAAGGCGGCCTGCGTCGGCCAGGGCACGATGTACCGCCACTTCCCCCACCGCGAGGCCCTGCTGCTGGCCGTCTACCGGGACGAGCTGGAGGTGCTCGTCGCCGCCGCGCCGCGCCTGCTGGACGCGTACGGCCCCCTGGAGGCGCTCCGCCTCTGGTTCGAGCGGCTGACCTTGGACGCTCACGACGGTCACGGCCGTGGTGCGGTGTCCCTGGCCGTGGACGCCGCCACGCGTGCGGGGCGGCACCATCCGCCGCTCGTCGCCGCGCTGGACCTGCTGCTCGAAGCGGGGAAGGAGGCGGGGCAGGTGCGGCCGGACGCCGGAGCCGACGAGATCCTGCGCCTGGGGTCGTCCCTGTGGCGGGCGGACGACGGGCCCGTGTGCCCGGACCGCGGCCGGCGCATGCTCGGCGTCATCGTCGACGGCCTGCGGACCCGGTAGGAAGCCCCGGTGGGGCAGCCTCCGGGAGCGGACCCCGGTCGGCCGGTCGCGGGTGTGTGCGCCCACGACCTGCCGGACCGGGCCGGGCTCACCGGTTCGCGCCGCCGTCCGGCAGCGTGCCGGTGCGGGCCACGTCGGCGTACCACCGGGCGCTGGCCTTGGGGATGCGCTTGCCGGTCGGGTAGTCGACGTACACGGCGCCGAAGCGCTTGCTGTAGCCGTAGCCCCACTCGAAGTTGTCCAGCAGGGACCACAGGAAGTAGCCGCGCACGTCCGCGCCGGCCAGGATCGCCCGCTGCACGGCCGCCAGGTGCCCGTGGAGGTAGGCGATGCGGTCGGGGTCGGTCACCTCGCCCTCCGGGTTGACGTAGTCGTCGAACGCCGCCCCGTTCTCGGTGATCATCAGCGGCATCGCCGGGAAGTCCGCCTTGAGCCGCATCAGCAGGTCGTACAGACCGCTCGGGTCGACCGCCCAGCCCATCGCGGTGGTGGAGCCCGGGGGACGGTGGAAGGCGACCCGGTCGGCGCCCGGCCAGGGGCTGTGCTCGCTGGCCCCGTGGCCGTCGGAGCCGTGGCCGGCCCCGTCGGTGGCGGCCGAGACGACGGTGGGCGTGTAGTAGTTGACGCCCAGGAAGTCCAGCGGCTGGTGGATCGTGGCGAGGTCGCCGTCCTGCACGAAGGACCAGTCGGTGAGGCCGGCCGTGTCCTGGAGGAGGTCCTGCGGGTACCGGCCCTCCAGCATCGGGCCGGTGAAGACGCGGTTGGCCAGCGCGTCGATCCGGCGGGCCGCGTCCAGGTCCTCGGCGGCCTCGGTCAGCGCGCGGACGTGGTGGATGTTCAGCGTGACGGACGCCTGGGCGCGGGAGGGCAGTTCGGCGCGCAGGGCCTGGACGGCCTTCCCGTGCGCGAGGTTGAGGTGGTGTGCCGCGCGCAGGGCCGCGACCGGTTCGGTGCGCCCGGGGGCGTGCACCCCGGAGCCGTATCCGAGGAAGGCGCTGCACCAGGGCTCGTTGAGGGTGATCCAGGTGCTCACCCGGTCCCCCAGCGCCCGGGCCGCGAGGGTGGCGTAGTCGGCGAACCGGTCGGCGGTGACGCGCTCGGGCCAGCCGCCCGCGTCCTCCAGGTGCTGCGGCAGGTCCCAGTGGTAGAGCGTGACGACCGGCTCGATGCCCTTCTCCAGCAGGGCGTCGGTCAGGGCCCGGTAGAAGTCGAGCCCCTTCTGGACGGCCGGGCCGCGGCCGGTCGGCTGCACCCGCGGCCACGACAGGGAGAACCGGTACGCGCTCACGCCGAGGTCGGCCATGATCGCGACGTCCTCGCGCCAGCGGTGGTAGTGGTCGGTGGCCACGTCGCCGGTGTCGCCGTTGCGCACCCTGCCGGGTGTGTGCGAGTAGGTGTCCCAGATCGAGGGGGTGCGGCCGTCCGCGGTGGCGGCGCCCTCGATCTGGTACGCGGCGGTCGCCGTGCCCCAGGTGAATCCCTGCGGGAACCGGACGGGGATGGTGTTCTCCGGGGCGGGCGCGACACGTCGGGTAGCGGTGGTCACGTGAGTCCTTCCAGATGTACTGCGGGCGGGAGGGGCGGAGCGGCTCGGCGCGGACGGCGGGCCGCGGGAAGGGAGGCCGGCGGGCCGCGGGAAGGGGGGACCGGCGGGGCACTCATCCCTTGACGGCGCCCTGCATGATCCCGCCGACGATCTGGCGGCCGAAGACCACGAACAGGGCGAGCAGGGGCAGCGTGCCGAGCAGGGCGCCCGCCATGATGAGCGACTGGTCGCGCACGTATCCCGCGCTGAGCTGGGTGAGCGCGACGGGGACCGTCGGGTTGGTCATGTCGAGCACGATGAACGGCCAGAAGAAGTCGTTCCAGGCGTGCACGAACGTGATCATGAACAGGACGGCCATGGGGGGCCGGGCGATGGGCAGCACGATGCTCCAGAAGATGCGCAGGGAGTGCGCACCGTCCACCCGCCCGGCCTCGACGAGTTCGTCGGGCAGTGCCTCGGACAGGTACTGCCGCATGAAGAACACCCCGACGGCGCTGACCAGCGTGGGGAAGATGACGGCGGGCAGCTTCTGGCCCCAGCCCAGCTCCGTCATCATCATGAACAGCGGTACGACGCCGAGCTGGGGCGGCACCATCATCGTGCCGATCACCAGCATGAGCAGGACGTTGCGGCCCTTGAAGCGCAGTTTGGCGAAGGCGAAGCCGGCGAGGGTGGCGAACAGCACCGTGGACAGGGCGATCACGCCGGCCACGATCAGGCTGTTGAGCATGGCCTTGCCCAGCGCGGCGTCCTGCCATGCCTTGCCGAGGTTCTCCAGGAGGTGGGGTCCGGGCAGGAACGGCGGGGGCGTCTGGGTGACGCGCGTGTTGTCGGTCGACGCCGCCACCATCGTCCAGTACAGCGGGAAGAGCGAGAACAGCGCCGCGATCCCCAGCAGGATGTAGGCGACGGGACCCGCGTGGTGCTGGCGTCCGGCACCGGGGTGCCGGAACAGCTGCCGGTTCCGTTTGCCGGGCGGAGGGCTCTTGCGTACCTCGCGCGCGGTCTCGGGACGGGCGTCCCCGGTCCGGACCGGGATGCTGTCTGTGGTCATGGGGATCTCCCGGTCAGGCCCTGCGCGCGAGGACGCGCCTGACGATTCGTTGGACGACGAACACGACGATGAGCAGCAGGAACATGGCCCAGGCGACGGTCGCGGCCCGGCCCATCTGGTAGTTCTTCCAGCCCTCCTCGTACAGCAGCAGCCCCAGCGTCTGGTACTGGTTGTCCGCTCCGCCGGTGATGCCGTTCGGGCCCTGGCCGAAGATCAGGGGTTCACCGAAGAGCTGGGTGGCACCGATCGTGGACAGGACGATGGTGAACACGATGGTGGAGCGGATGCCCGGGACGGTGACCTTGAGGAACTGCTGCCACCGCGAGGCGCCGTCGATGGCCGCGGCCTCGTAGCGGTCGCGCGGGATCGCCTGCATGGCCGCGAGGTAGAGCAGTGCGTTGTAGCCGGTCCAGCGCCAGATGACGATCGTCGAGATGGCCGTCTGCGCGGCCCACTTGTTGTTCTCCCAGTCGATGTTGTCGACGCCGACCAGGCTCAGCATCCAGTTGATCATGCCGAAGTCGCGTTCGAAGAGCATCGTGAACACGAGGGCCGCGGCGCCCACCGACGTGGCGTAGGGTGTCAGGGCGGCGACGCGGAAGAACGTGGAGCCGCGCAGCCGGTAGTTGAGCAGGTGTGCCAGCCCGAGGGCCATCAGCAGCTGCGGCACGGTCGACAGGACGCCGATGGTGAACGTGTTCAGCAGCGCGTTCCAGAAGCGGTCGTCGTCCCACAGGGCCGTGTAGTTGTCGAAGCCGACCCACTCCATGAGGTTCAGGGTCGACAGCTCGACGCGGTGCAGGGAGATCCACGAGGTGTAGATCAGCGGGTAGAAGCTGAAGGCGGCGAAGACGATGAAGAAGGGGGCGACGAAGGCGTACGGGGCGCCGCGCACGTCGAGGCGGTGCAGCAGTGTGCTGCGGCGCTCGCGCTCCGTGCCGGTGCCGGTGCCGTCCGACGGAGCGGTGCCGGGCGCACCGTCCGGGGGTGTCGAGGTGGAGATGGCCACCGGAAGGCATCCTTCCTGGAGGATGGGAGGGGCGGGCAGGGCCCGGCGGCCCACACGGGCCGCGCGTGGGGCGCCGGGCTGCTGCGGAGGTGGGCGACGGTTGCCCGAGGTCAGCCGGCGGCCTTCTCGATACGCTTGTCCGTGGTCTCCCACGCTTCCTCCGGGCTCTTGTTCTGCGCCTCGATGAGGGTCAGGCCCTGCGAGAAGATGTCCTTGATGGTGCCGTCCTTACGGCCGAGCACCTGCTCGTCGGGGATCTCCTTGGCCGCGGCTCCGAAGATCTGGCCGATGGGTGCGCCGCTGAAGTAGTCGGACTTGGCGTCCACCACCTCGGGCTTCTCCAGCGCGGTCTGCGACGAGGGGAAGTTGCCGATCTTCTTGAAGAGGAACGCCTGCTGCTCGGGCGCGGTGAGCCAGGCGACGAGCTCCTGCGCCTCCTTCTTGACGGGACTCTTCTCCATCACGCCGAGGAACGATCCGCCCCAGTTGGCGCCCTTGGGGGCCTTGGCCACGTCCCACTTGCCCTTGTTCTTCGGCCCGGCCTTCTCGCTGATGTGCGCGAGCATCCACGCCGGGCAGACGGTGGTGGCGAAGGTGCTGTTGGCCAGACCGGGGTCCCAGCCGGGCTGGAACTGGCGGAGCTTGGCGGTCAGGTCGGACGTGGCGGCCTCGGAGGCCAGCTTCCAGGCGTCCTTCACGACGGGGTTGCTCCCGTAGACGAGCTTGCCCTGCTTGTCGTAGAACTGCTGGGAGTTGCCGTAGATCATGGCGTTGAACAGGCCGCTGGAGCTGTCCATGAAGGCGACCTCGTCGCCCTTGGACTTCTTCTTGAACTCCTTGCCCGCGGCGACGTACTTCGACCAGTCGCCCTCCCACAGCTCGGCGACCTCCTCGCGGTCGGTGGGCAGACCGGCCTTCTCGAACAGGTCCTTGCGGTAGCAGACCGCCATCGGGCCGATGTCGGTCCCGAGGCCGATGACCTTCTTGTCCCCGGTGGTGACCTGACTCTGCTTCCAGGGGAGGAAGTGGTCCGTCCCGGCCGCGCCGGCCAGGTCGACGAACTTGTCCTTCTGGGTGTCGGACAGCTCCTTGGCCCGGCCGATCTCTATGCCCTGGATGTCCTTGAGCCCGCTGCCGGCGGCCAGGTGGGTCTGCAGGGCGGTGTAGTACGTCTGCTCGTCGCCCGCGACGTCCGCCTTGATGACGATGTCCGGGTTCTCCTCCATGTACTTGTCGAGCAGCCCGGTCTCCTTGAAGCCCATGACACCGAAGAGCCCCATGGTGATGGTGGTCTTGCCGTCCTTCTTCCCCCCGCCGGTCCCCCCGTCGTCGCTGCCTCCGCAGCCCACGACCAGACCGAGAGCCGACACGACCGATACGGCGGCCACGGCCTTCGTACGCAACTTCCTTCGGGCCTTGCCCATTTCGTCCTCCTAGCGGCGGCGCTGACGCACCGGAGTTCGAGCCGCACGGTCCGCTCCGCGAGCCCGATTTGTCCGGTGGGTACGTTCCCAAACGACGATGGGAACGTACCCACCTGGAAGCCCGAAGCCTGGCTGCCGTGAAAGGCCGCTGTCAAGAAGTTGAAACCACTTCGTTGCAGGAAGATGTCGCGACCCCCTCGCGGACCCCACCCGCGGATCCCGCGGACGCTCTCCGCAGGTCTGGCACAATGCGCAGGTGGCGGCCGTACGGGCAGCACGCGAGCGAGGAGGAGTCATGGGGGCCAGGCAGCGCCCGACCATCAAGACCGTGGCCGCGCGTGCCGGAGTGGGGCGCACCACGGTTTCACGAGTCATCAACGGCTCCGAACTCGTCAGCGAGAAGGCCAGGGAGGCGGTGCTGGCCGCCATCGCCGAGCTGAAATACGTACCGAACTCGGTCGCCCGAGGGCTCGTGACGAGCCGGACGAACTCCATCGCCCTGGTGATCCCCGAGTCGGAGAGCAGACTGGGCTCCGAGCCCTACTTCTCGGCGGTGATCCGGGGGGTCAGCACGGCGCTCGCGAGGACACGGATGCAGCTGCAACTGGTGCTCGTGCGCGACCAGGCCGAGCGGGACCAGCTCACCGAGTCGGTGGCCGAACGGCGTGTCGACGGCGTGCTCCTGGTCTCGGTCCACGAGCACGACCCGCTGCCCGGCCTGCTGGAGGACATGGGGCTGCCCACGGTGCTCGCCGGGCGCCGCTCTCCCGCCGAGTCGCTGAGCCACGTGCACTCCGACAACGCGGGCGGAGCGGCGGCGGCCGTCGGCCATTTGCTGGCGCGGGGGCGGCGCACCATCGCCACGATCACCGGTCCCGTCGACATGGACGTGTCGCGCAGCCGGCTCCAGGGCTGGCGCGAGGCCCTGGAGAAGGCGGACCACGAGACATCGGACCGTCTCGTGGCATCGGGCGACTTCACCGAGGAGGGCGGCGAGGCCGCGATGCGTTCACTCCTTGAACAAGTCCCGTCGCTGGACGCGGTGTTCGTCGCCTCGGACGTCATGGCCGCGGGGGCACTGGTGGAGCTGCGCAGACAGGGGCGCGCCGTGCCGGACGACGTGGCGGTGGTCGGGTTCGACGACTCCATCATCGCCCGGCACACGAACCCCTCCCTCACCAGCGTGCGCCAGCCGGTCGAGGAGATCGGCAACCGGATCGCGCACATCCTCCTGGAGGAGATCGGCGATCCGGACGGGCCGCGCCGGCACGTCGTCCTCCCCACGGAACTCGTGGTGCGGGAATCCTCGTAGGGGCCGCGGACGCCGTCCGCGACGGCCGAACGGGACGGCACCGTTCAGGTACCCCGGGTCAGAGCGGCCGTCCGTCGGCCGCCGCACGACCCTCGCGCCCGGCGGGCTCCGCTCCTCTGACGGACTCCGCTCCCCCGGCGGGCTCCGCGCGCCCCTCGTGCCGGGTACGGGCGGCCCGCAGCGAGGCCAGCAGCTGCAGCCGTTCGGCGTCCGGGGTGCCGGGCTCGGCGGTGTAGACGAACATGAGCGGGCCCGGACTGCCGGGCAGCGGGTAGCTGCCCCACTCGACCTTGATCTCGCCGACCTGGGGGTGCCGGAACAGTTTCGTCCCGTGCACCGTCTCGCGTACCTCGTGCCGGGCCCAGAGCCGCCGGAAGTCCGCGCTGTGGATGCTGAGTTCGCCGATGAGCGTGGTGGCCCGCGGGTGCGTCGGGTCGGCGGCGACGGCGACGCGCAGCATACCGATGTACTGGAGCGCGGTGGCCTCCCAGTCGGGGCAGCGCATCCGGGTCTCGGGGTCGTGGAACAGCGAGGTGAGCATGTTGCGGTGCTCCGGCGGCTGCTGGTCCGGGTCGCCGAACAACTCCTCGGCGAGCGTGTTCCACGCGAGCAGGTCGAGGTGGCGGCCGAGCACCACCGCGGGGGTGTTCATGACGTCCAGCAGGTGCCGGGTGCCGGCCGGTACGCGTTCGGGGGCACGGCGCTTGCGGACGCGCTGCGGCCGGCGTGCCCCCCGGGCGAGTGCGAAGAGGTGCCGGCGTTCGTCGTCGTCGAGGCTCAGCGCGGTGGCGAGGTCGTCGAGCACGTTGTCGGAGGGCCGCACGTCGCGGCCCTGTTCCATGCGCTGGTAGTAGTCGGTGCTCAGCCCGGCCAGCAGCGCGATCTCCTCACGTCTGAGCCCGGTGACCTTGCGCCGGGGGCCCGGCTCCAGTCCGACGTCCTGCGGGCGCAGCCGGCCGCGCCGGGCGCGGAGGAAGTCACCGAGTTCACGGGCGAACGGGTGGTCGGCAGACATACGGACAGTGTGCGGGTACGGCACGGGCCGAAGGTAGGTCTGGCACTCCTAGGGAAAGGAGTGCGACCGCAGGTCGCCGGTCCGCTCCTACCGTTGTCGCCGAGCAGCCGTGCACCCCCTTCCCCAGCCGTGCACATCATTCCCCTGGAGACTCGGCCATGCCCGAATGGACTGAACGTGACATCCCCGGCCAGCACGGTCGGGTCGCCGTCGTGACCGGCGCGAACTCCGGACTCGGCCTGGTCACCGCGACGGAACTCGCCCGCAGCGGGGCAGAGGTCGTGATGGCCGTACGCGACACCGCGGCCGGGGAGCGGGCGGTCGCCGACATCCGGCGGGCCGTACCGGGCGCCCAGATCGAGGCGCGCCTGCTCGACCTGGCCTCGCTCCACTCCGTACGCGCCTTCGCGAAGGGCGTGACCGACGACTTCCCGGCGGTCGACCTCCTGGTCAACAACGCCGGTGTGCTGCACCTCGGCCCGCGCCGCACCACCGAGGACGGGTTCGAGGCCCACTTCGGCGTCAACATGCTGGGCCACTTCGCGCTCACGGGCCTGCTGCTCGCCGCCCTCGGCCGTGCGGACGGCGCGCGTGTGGTCAGCATCAGCTCGACCGCCCACCGGGGCGCGCGTCTCGACTTCGACGACCTGATGTCGCGGAACGACTTCAAACCCCGCCGGGCCTACGCCCGTTCCAAACTGGCCTGCACCGTCTACGGCTTCGAACTCCACCGCCGTCTGGAACGGGCCGGCTCGCCCGTCGTCAGCGTCGTCGCCCACCCCGGGATCTGCCGCACCAACCTCAGCCCGCGGGCGTTCAAGGAGTACGGGGCCCTCACGCGGGCCGTCGACCGGATGACACAGCGGGCCTTCCGCCCGGTCCAGGAGGGCGCGCGGGCACAGCTGCACGCGGCGACCGCGCCCGGCGTGCACGGCGGCCGGCTCTACGGGCCGTCCGGTTTCCGGGAGATCCGCGGCCCGGTCGCCATGACGGAGCCCGATCCGCAGGCGACCGACCCCGTGTGCGGGGAGAAGCTGTGGGCCGCCGCCGAGGAGCTGACCGGCGTCGGTCACCCGTGAGCGCCGGTGTGCCCACCCGGTCCGGCCGCTGCCGTGTCCCGGTCGGCCCCCGGGGTCCCGCGCGTTCGCGGGGACCGGAGACCGGAGGCAGGCCGGCGGGAGTCCGAGGTCCGGGTCCGGCGGGTTCGCGGGGGAACACATCGGGCCGGGCTCGGCTCCGGCTCGGCTCCGAGGAGCGGTGAGCGGTGTGCGCGCGTCGGATGACGGCCGGCCGGGAAATCCGGTCGGCGGGCGGGCCGACGACGCACTGTGACGGCTCCGACCGCCCGACACCCGGGGCGGGCCGGCCGAAGGAGCTGTCCGTCCGGCCGCCCCGCCATGCGGGGCCATACGGACGCCGTCCGGCAGGCCGGGAAGGAGTCCGTGCGGCTGCCCCGGCCCGCACCGCACCTGCCGCTGGCCGTTCCGGTACCGGTGGGGGTGGGTAGCCGGACTCCGGCTGCTCTTGGCCGTGGGCCGTGTCCCGCCGGCTGGACGGCGAAGCGGCGACCGCCGAGGCGCTGGCGGACTCGTCCGGGGCCGCCGTCGCGCGTCCGGGCCGAACACCACCCCGCCCGGGCCCGACCCGGAGCGGCTTCCGCCGCTCTCCCCGGAACTCGGCGAAGTCCTGACCGCGGTCATCACGACCGCCCCGGCCGAAGACGCCGTGCCGCGCGGCCCGTGAGCCGCGCGGCCGTCCTCATACGCGCCGATCGCCGGACGGGCCGCGGGGCCCGTCCGGCGATCGGTGTGACAGCTCGTCAGACCTGCGCCATCCCCCTGTCCCAGTCCTGGTCGGGACCCGGACGGCGCGCTTCCTCCGCCAGTGACTTGCGGAGCTGGTCGCCCTCCACGTCCACGTTCGGCAGCAGCCGGTCGAGCCAGCGCGGCAGCCACCACGCCTTGTCCCCGAGCAGCGCGAGCACCGCGGGGACGATGGCCATACGGACCACGAAGGCGTCGAAGAAGACCGCGACGGCCAGCGAGAAGCCGATCAGCTTGATCATGGACTCGGTGGAGCCGGAGAAGCCCGCGAAGACCGCGATCATGATCACCGCGGCGGCGGTGACGACCCGCGCCCCGTGCCGGAAGCCGGTGGTGATCGCCTGCTTCGGCTGCTCCCCGTGGACGTACGCCTCACGCATCCGGGTGACCAGGAAGACCTCGTAGTCCATGGCGAGACCGAAGACCGTACCCACCATGAAGATCGGCACCATCGACATGATCGGACCGGTCTGCTCGACGCCGAAGAAGTCCGAGAGCCAGCCCCACTGGAAGACCGCGACCACCGCGCCGAGCGCGGCGACGACGGAGAGCAGGAACCCGAGGGCCGCCTTGAGGGGGACCAGGATCGACCGGAAGATGAGCATCAGCAGCAGGAACGCCAGACCCACGACGACCGCGAGGTAGGGCAGCAGCGCGTCGTTCATCTTCTGGGAGAAGTCGGTGTTCAGCGCGGTGGCGCCGGTGACCAGGACCTTCACCCCGTTGTCCGAGGCGACCTCGCCGCCCGCGTCACGGACGGCGTGGACCAGGTCCTCCGTCTTCACCGACGAGGGGCGGTCCTTCGGGACGGCCGTGAGCATCGCCGTGTCGCCGGCCTCGTTGAAGGTGGCGGGGGTGACGGCGACGACGTCCTTGACCTTCTTCACCGCGTCGGAGACCTGACCGACCGTCTGCTGCCCGTTGTCGTCGCCCTTGAGGTCCACGACGACCACCAGCGGGCCGTTGAAGCCGGGTCCGAAGGCGTCGGAGAGCAGGTCGTACGCCTTGCGCTGGGTGGTGCTGGTCGGCTGCGAGCCGTTGTCGGGCAGGCCCATCTCCAGCGAGGCCGCCGGGACCGCGGCGACGCCGAGGCCGACGACTCCCACGAGGACCACGGCGGCGGGGCGGCGCAGGACGAAACGGGCCCAGCGGGTGCCCATGTTGGGCTTGGCGTGGGGCTCGAGCCGCTCGCGCTCCTGCTTCTTGCGTGCCTTCTTGCCCAGCATGCGCCTGCCCGCGAAGCCCAGCACGGCCGGCACGAGGGTGAGCGCGACCAGGACGGCGATGGCGACCGTGCCGGCGGCGGCGAGGCCCATCTTGGTGAGCATCGGGATGTTGACCACGGCGAGCCCGACGAGCGCGATGACGACGGTGAGGCCCGCGAAGAACACGGCGGATCCCGCCGTCCCGACCGCCCGTCCGGCGGCCTCCTCGGGTTCGTGCCCCTCCGCCAGCTCCGCCCGGTGGCGGGAGACGATGAACAGGGCGTAGTCGATGCCGACGGCGAGGCCGATCATCATCGCGAGGACGCTGGTGGTGGAGTCGAAGTCCATCGCGCTGGCCAGGGTGGCGATGACCGAGACGCTGATCCCGACGCCGATGAGCGCGGTGAGCAGCGACAGACCCGCGGCGATCAGGGAGCCGAAGGTCATGATGAGCACGATCGCGGCCACGGCGACGCCGATGGACTCGGTGGCCCCGGCGGCCGGGATGGCCTGGAGCGCGTCACCGCCGATCTCGACGGTCAGGCCGGACTTCCGCGCGTCGGCCCCGATGTCCTCCAGCGACGTGCGCGTGTCGTCGGTCAGTTCCAGCGTGGTGACCTTGTACGAGACCGCGACGTACGCCGTCGAACCGTCCTCGGAGACGGCGTTCGCCGCGTACGGGTCGACGACCTGCCCGACCTGGTCCGAACCCGCCGGCAACGCCTTGACGACCTTCTCGACCGTGGCCCGGTTCCCGGCCGAGGTCATCGTCTCGCCGTCCGGCGCCTTGAAGACGACCCGGGCGACCGCTCCGTCGACGCTGCTGCCGGGGAAGCGCTCGTCGATCAGGTCGAAGGCCTTCTGCGCCTCCGTGCCCGGGATGGCGAAGCTGGATCCCGAGGTGGGCGCGGACGCGGCACCGACGCCGGAGAGGACCAGCATCGCCACCCATATGAGAGCGACGTAGATACGGCGCCGGAACGCCAACCGTCCTAGTTTGTAGAGAAACGTGGCCACTGGGTGTACTCCCGGTCTGGGGGTGGATCAGGTCATGGGGGACGGGCTCGGCCGGGTTCCAGGGCCGGGCCGTGGGGCTGGTTCGGCCGTCAGCCGGACGGGCGGCGGCACGGGGCTCCGTGCGCCGTGGCCGGCGTCACGGGACCACGGAAGTCGCGGGGCTCCCTGCCTGGCGCCCACCATGCGCGCCGGGAGCGGTCACGGCGTTCCCGGCCGTCCCGCGGACCCGGGTGACCCCGGCCGGACCGGGGGCTGCCCCGCTCCTGCCGGGTCCGGTCCTGCTCCTGCGACGAGGCATGGTCGTTCCTTCCGGTCGGACACTCTCTGTGCCACAAGCACGAAACTACGCACCGTCCGGCGACCGCACACTGGGCGTATGACCCAGGTCTGGGGTGGTGCTGGGTACACCCCCGCCGTGGCTCCGGGCCCGGGCCGTATGCGCAGGCGGTGAAGGGCGCGTGTGAGGGGTCGGGGGATTCGGCGTCGTGCGGGAGAGGCGGGCCGGGTCTGAGAGAGTGGCGGGTATGGATATCGAGCGCAGGAACAACGTCACTGTCACAGGCAACCCGCTGGGACCGACGGTGGTACTGGCTCACGGGTTCGGCTGCGACCAGAACATGTGGCGGCTGACCGTGCCCGCGCTCGTCGAGGACCACCGGGTGGTGCTGTTCGACTACGTGGGGTCGGGCCGCTCGGACCTGTCAGCGTTCACGGAGGCCCGTTACGCCACGCTCGACGGGTACGCCAGGGACGTGGTGGAGGTGTGCGAGGCACTCGATCTGCGCGACGCGGTGTTCGTGGGGCACTCGGTCAGCGCGATGATCGGGGTGCTGGCAGCCGACCTGGCCCCGGAGCGCATCGGGGCGCTGGTGATGGTCGCCCCGTCCCCGCGGTACATCGACGACGACGACGGCTACCGGGGCGGCTTCAGCAAGGAGGACATCGACGAGCTGCTGGTCTCCCTGGATTCGAACTACCTGGGCTGGTCGGCGGCGATGGCACCGGTCATCATGGGGAACGCGGACCGGCCCGAACTGGGCGAGGAGCTGACGAACAGCTTCTGCGCCACCGACCCGGACATGGCGCGTGTCTTCGCCCACGCCACCTTCACCTCGGACTCACGGGACGACCTGAAGCGCGTACAGGTGCCGACGCTGGTGCTGGAGTGCACCCAGGACGCCATCGCCCCGCGCGAGGTCGGGGCCTTCGTCCATGCCGCGATCCCCGGTTCGGCCCTGGTCACACTCGATGCCACCGGGCACTGCCCGCACCTGTCGGCACCGGAGGCCACCAACGAGGCGATCACCGGTTTCCTGGCGGGCCTGCGATGACGTGCCGCACCGGGTCGCAGCCCGACCCGCACCGCGCCGACGAGGAGGAGACGCCGAACGCGACGTTCGCCGCGCTGCTGGAGGGCAGCGCGGAGGAACTGTACGAGAGCGCGCCGTGCGGCTACCTGTCCACGTTGATGGACGGCACCATCGCCAAGATCAATGGCACTCTTCTGGACTGGATCGGCCTGGAGCCGGAGTCGGTGGTGGGCCGGATGCGGTTCACCGATCTGCTGACGGCGGGCGGCAGGCTCTACCACGAGACGCACTTCGCACCCCTGCTGCGGATGCAGGGCGAGGTCAGGGGCATAGCCCTCGACATCAGACAGGCCGGTGGCGGCCGGCTGCCCGTACTGGTCACCTCCGTCGTCAAGCACGGCAGCACCGGCGAACCGCTGCTGATCCGCACCACGGTCTTCGACGCCCGGGACCGCCGTGCCTACGAGGAGGAGCTGCTGCGGGCCCGCAGGGCGGCCGAGGAGGCGCGCAGGCGGGCCGAGGCCGACCGCGCCCGGCTCCAGGACGCCCTCGCCGTGCTGCAGCAGTCGCTCCTGCCCACCACCCTGCCGCCGGTGCCCGGCGTGGAAGCGGCCGTCCACTACCGCGCCGCCTCCCACGACCAGCTCGGCGGTGACTTCTACGACCTCTTCCCGGTCGACGGCAAGCGCTTCGCCTTCTTCCTCGGAGACGTGTGCGGCAAGGGCCCCCAGGCCGCCGCCCTCACCTCGCTGACCCGCTACACCCTGCGTACGGCCGCACTGCACGACCCCGACCCCGTCGCCACCCTCAGAACCCTGAACACGGCCCTCCACGAGCGGTACACGGGCAACGACCCGCGCTACTGCACCGTCGTCTTCGGCCTGCTCGAACCGGACCCCGCGAGCGGAGAGGTCGCCGTCCACCTCGCCGCGGGCGGGCATCCGCCGGCCCTCGTCCTGCGCGCCGACGGCAGGACCGACTTCCTGCCCACTCCCGGCGGCCTGATCGTCGGCGTCCTGCCCGCCGCCCGCTTCGTCACCGCCACCACCACCCTGGGCCCCGGCGACACGCTCCTGCTCTACACCGACGGCCTGACCGAGGCACGCACCGGCGAGGACCGCACCGGCCTGTACGGGGACGAGGCCCTGCGCGCCTTCCTGGCCGGCCACGCCGGCGAGCCGCCGCACACCGTGATGGAGGCCCTGACCGGTCTGCTGGACGGCTTCGGTGACGGTCTCGACGACGACACCGCCCTGCTCGCCCTCGGCGTCCCGGCCCACCCCGCCGCCGGGCACGGACACGACCGGAACGGCTGACCGGCCCCGGCGGCCGGAGCGCGCCACGCCCGGCCGTCATGGGCCGGGCATGGGCCGGGCATGGGCCGTCCGCGCGAAAACGTCCCGCACATCGCCCACGTTCGGGTGAGGAAGACGTGCTGTCGGCACTCGCGCCGTGATCATGAGTGCAAGAGCGGCGAGGATGCGCGATCGCGTAGCAGTACCTCCCGTTCGTGTGTCCATCACCTCTCCATCAGGAGCAACCATGCGCGTGCGTACCATCCTCTCCGCCGGCGTCTTCGCCCTCACCGCGGTCCTCGGCGGCGCGGGTTCGGCCCTCGCCGACGAGCACCACGAGTCCCACAACGAGGGCGGCTTCCGTATCTGCGGCCAGTTCGCGCACGCGGAGGACAGCTCGGCGAGCTGGGGCAGCGGATGCGCGGAGTCCTACTGGGTCGGCGAGGCTCCGGAGTTCGAGATCTCGGACTGACCGGCCGGGAAACGGGCCGCCCCGGGAGTGGTCTTCCCCGGGGCGGCCCGATCGCCGGCACGACGGGCGCCCTCCTTCCGTGATCCGCTCACGGGAGGAGGGCGCTTCCGCGTTGCACGGCGGGGCGCGCGGCACGAGCAGCCTCCGTGCCCTCCGCCCCGGCCGGAGGCACCTCGCTGTGCGCCCACCGCGGACTCGGCGCGGCCGCCGCGGTCGAGAACGGACCCGGCCGGAGTCGACGCATGGATGGGGAAGGTGGCCGAGTAGTCCTGCCAGGTGACGTCCTCGTACGGATCGTTGCGCATGTCGAACCGATGCAGCTCGGTGATGTGCAGCAGATCAGGGGTGTTCGCGCAGATGACCCATGAATCGACTGACCCATGAATCGACGGAGAACCGGTCGGGGAAGGTTCCCGACCTCAGGACCAAGGAGTCCTCCGGGTGGTCGAAGTCCGGGATGGAGAAGCGCGGCTCCAAGCCGTTGAAGGCGAAAACGATGCCGTACCGCTCGACGGCCGGGAACCGGTAGAGCGAAGCACGGGGCGGGACCGGGTCACCTGACGGAAGATACGCACACCGCCCGCTCCCGCCGTCGTACTCCCAGCCGTGGAACGCGCACCGGATGTTGCCGGAGTCGGTGACCTGCCCGATCGACAGGTCCGCTCCCACGTGCAGGCAGTACGCACCGAACACCCGGATCTCCCCGTGACGGTCGCGCGAAACGACCACGCGTCCGTCGAGGAAATCGCAGCCGTGCACGCCTCGCGCCGGGACGTCGGAACTCAGACGGACCGGAAACCAGGTCTCACTGAAAACACCTCCGTCGCCTTCCGCCGGTACTGCTCTCCCCCTGAGCCGACGCTGCGGCGCCGCATCACGGACCTGATTTTCCTGATGTAACGTCACTTCTGTACCTCTGTCCTTGGTTTGCGCCTTCCGCGCCCGGAACGCACACCTGGCACAAATGGCCTTGCCCGTGCCTTGATCCGAGATCCTTCACGCCGGGGAGTCCATCGGATCGCCACCCGGTGTCCGCATCCCCGCTCGGACCACTCTGCGGCGAGGCGGCTGATGCGGTACATAACGTGAAGTACGATTTTCTTTACACATCGTCCAGCGATCAGGGCACTGGCGAAGGCCGACGGCCGACGGGCGCGCGAGGCGGAGCTGCGCAGCCGGGGCCCGGTCCGGTCCGGGGTCTGCCTGAACAGGCGGATGACGGCGCCCTCGACGAGGGGCAGCGGTCTGTCATGGCCGGTCCAGGCTGCCCGCCGGGTCGGACGCGGGCGCAACCGGACCAGGCATCCTCTGCCCGAAGTCCACAGATCGATGAACTTCCACCACGCGCACTGAGCGAGCATTGGGGCTCTGCCGTACACGCATGCCTCGGGGACCGAGCGGCAGTCGCGGCGGGCCCGCCGGGGAACTCGCCGGGCGGGACCGGCCGCCTGGAGCCGCTCCCGACGATCAGGCATCGGCGTGGTCGGCCGATCACGCCGAGCGTGGAATCGACCGGACCGAGCCGGGTGTCGAGGTGTTCGGTCCACCGGCCCTCGGGCCGGAGGGCCGCATGCGGGTGACGCACCGCCGCCCGTCCCGACGCGTGGTGTGCCCCTCGTGACCGGGCCCCGGGACGCCGGGAGGACGTCAGCGGCACGGGCGCGCGGCCCGGCACGGTACCCGCCCCACGGGTACCGTGCCCCACGGGTACGCGCTCAGCGGGTACCCGTTCGTCCGACGCCCGCCGTGACGTCTCCGTTGACGGTGGTGAGTGTCATGGTGCGGCCGTCGTCCCCGTCGGCCGTGGGAACGCCGACCGACGGGCGGCCGTTGCCGGTGGTCGCCGCGACCCGGTAGGCGGGCGCGCCGCGCGGCACGGTGACCCGGACCGAACCGTTGGTGGAGGCGGCACCGACCCCGTCCGGCGCCGTGGCGCAGTCCAGCGTCACGTCGCCGTTCACCGTTTCGGCGTGCACCTCGCCCGCGCGCAGGGTGTCCGCGCGCACGGATCCGTTCCGGGTCGCCAGCCGGACGGGGGCGTCCGGCCGCCCGGACCCGGTCACGGTGACGTCGCCGTTCACGGTCGTCAGGCGCAGGGCCGCGGAGACACCCGCCACGTCGATGCCGGCGTTGCGGGCGGAGACGGTGACGGACGTGTCCGCCGGGACGTCGACCTCGGGCATCCGGGGGCACTCCCCGGCGTCGGCGTGGTCGCCCCGTGCCGGGCACGACAGGTCGAGGACCCAGGTGCCGTCCCGGTGGGACCAGGTGTGCCGGACGTGCCGGTCGACGCCGGCCCGGTCGCCGTCGGCGGGCCGCAGCCGCACCCCGCCGTCGGTGCTGATGACCAGGTCGGCGCCCCGGGACAGGACCGGCCGCGCCCCGGCCGCCCATGAGCCGTCGCCCCCGTCGTCCCCGCCACTCCCGTGGTGGCCCGCGCCGCACGCCGCGACGAGGGGCGCGACCGCCACGAGGACGGCCAGGCGCCGTACACGAGTCATTGTCATGGTGTCCGTGGTGGTGGTGATGTCCGTGGTCGTGGTGTCCATGCCCGGCCGGTTTCCCCCTGCCCGCCCGTCCATGGCTCCCGGCCACTCGGCGGTGCCATGGCAAACGCAGCACCATGGCAAGCACAGCGTCATGGCAAGCTCAGAAGGAATCACTCACTCGATCGAGTGACACATCAGCGAGATGCATCGTTTCTGCATGGTCGTCGCGGCCTACCGTGAGCGGGTGTGAGGCGACCTGGCCCCCGTCAGCCTGCAGCAATCGATCGGTGCCGCCACCACGTTGCCCAGCCGCAGCGGCGGCGGCCCGGACCGCGTCCAAGGTGAGGCCTACATGCCGTTGCACAACTTCCGACCCCTTCCCGAAACGGATCTGCCCGGCGCCCACGCGCGCTGTTTCCCCCGTGGCGAGGTCACCGTGGTGGAACTGCACGGGGAGATCGACCTCTGTTCCGCCGGTCGGCTGACCGTCGACCTCGACATCGTCACCGGACGGGCCGCCCCGCACGTCCTGGTCGACCTACGACCCGTGACCTTCATCGACTCCAGCGGCCTGAACCTCCTGCACCGCGCCCACTGCCGGGCCCGCTCCCGCGGCGGCAGCCTCCGGCTGGTCACCGACCAGCCGCGCGTCCGGCAGCTCCTGCGCCTCACCGCTCCCGGTCTCCTCCCCGTCTCGGCCACCCTGGAGGACGCGGAGCGGGGCGGCACGGCCGCCGGAACCGCGGGCTCCCCGCCGACGCGGCGGGTCCTCAGGGAAGGGGAGGCCGGTTCCCCCAGTCGAGGCGGAGCACGGCCAGGTCGTCGGAGTGCCGCCCTGCGTTCAGCGTATGGGTCTCCTGGATGAGGAGGTCGACATGGGCGGCCGGGTCCGCCGGGGGGAGGTCCTCCATCAGGGTGAGCAGGCCCTCGACACCCAGCCGCTCCCCCTTCGTCCCGTTGTGGCCCTCGGTGAGGCCGTCGGTGTAGAGGGTCAGGGCCCCGGCGGGCGGGAGCGGGACGACCGTGGGGGGCCAGCTGCGGAGGCCGGGGACGATGCCCAGGGCGATGCCGTGCGCGGCGGAGATCTCCCAGGTCCCCTCGCCGGTGGTGAGGAGGGGCTCGTGGTGGCCGGCGAGGTACAGGGTGGCGGTCCCGGCCTTCTGGTCGAGCGTGAGGAGGGTGCAGGTGGCGAAGAGCTGCTGGTCGCCGCGTTCGGCGACCAGGATGCGTTCCATCAGGTGCAGCAGGTCGTCCCCGCGGTGCCCGCCGAGCACGAGGGAGCGCCACGCTATCCGCAGGCACACGCCCAGCGCGGCCGCGTCGGGGCCGTGGCCGCTGACGTCGCCCACCACGGCGTGCAGCAGCCCGTCGTCGCCCTCCACCACGTCGAGGAAGTCCCCGCCTAGCAGGGTCATGGCGGCACCCGGCAGGTAGCGGGACGTCACCCGCACCGTGGAGGTGTCCAGGATCGGCTGGGGCAGCAGGCCGCGTTCCAGCCGGGCGTTCTCCTCCGCCCGCAGCCGGATGGCCTGGGCCTCGGCGCTCGCCCGCTCGGTCTTGCTCCGGTAGACGGCGTAGCGCAGCGTCCGCTGCAGGAGGTCCGCCTCCACCTTGCCCTTGACGAGGTAGTCCTGGGCCCCGGCGGCCATGGCGTCGGTGCCCGCCCGGTCCTCGGACAGCCCGGTCAGGACGATCACCGCGGTGTGCGGGGCCAGCCGCCGGACGGCCGTGACCGCGTCGATGCCCGACACGTCGGGCAGGTGCAGGTCGAGCAGCACGCAGTCGATCGGCGTGCCGACCAGTTCGGCGCGGGCCTCGGCCAGGGTGGTCCGGGTGGTCAGCGCGAACCGCAGCCCCGTGTCGTACAGGAGTTCCTCCACGAGCAGGGCGTCGCCCAGGTCGTCCTCGATGAGGAGGATGCGGTACATCGGCTTCTCGGGCGCCGCTGCCGGGGCGGCCGGCATGGCTTCCGTCATCGTGCCGGCTCCAGATCGGAGCGGGTGGCCTCCGGCAGCGTCGAGGGGCCGGGGGTCTCCGGCGGCCGGGGCGCGAGGGTGAAGACGATGCGGGCGCCGTCGCGGTAGTCCGGGTCGACACCGATGGTGCCGCCGTGGAACTCGACGATCTTCTTGCACATCGCGAGACCGATGCCGCTGCCGGCATAGGCGTCCTTGGTGTGCAGCCGCTGGAAGATGACGAAGATCTTGTCGGCGTACTCCGGCGCGATGCCGATGCCGTTGTCGGTGACGGTGAACCGCCACAGCTCGCCCTCCCGGTCCGCCGTGATGTGGATCTTCGGCGCCTCTCCCGGGCGGCGGAACTTGACCGCGTTGCCGATGAGGTTCTGCCAGAGCATGCCCACCTGGGTGGGGTCCGCGACCAGGGTCGGCAGCGGATCGTGGGTGATCGTCGCACCGGCCTCCTCGATGCCGACGCTCAGCGAGGACAGGGTCCGCTCCAGCACCGTGCCCAGGTCGACGCTCTGGTGGGCGTTGTGCACCCGTCCCACCCGGGAGAAGTCGAGCAGGTCGTTGATGAGGACCTGCATGCGGTTCGCCCCGTCGACCGCGAAGTCGATGTACTGGTCGGCCCGGCTGTCGAGCTGCCCCCCGTAGCGTCGCTGGAGGAGCTGGGTGAAGCTGGAGACCTTGCGCAGCGGCTCCTGCAGGTCGTGGGAGGCCACGTAGGCGAACTGCTCCAGCTCGGCGTTGGAGCGCTGGAGGTCCGCGGCCTGCGCGTCCAGCCGCAGCCGGGTCTCCTCGCTGGAGGCCAGCTCCCGCACGAGCCGCCGGCGCATGAAGTCGATCTCACCGCTGAGGCGCCGCAGGTCCGCGGGCCCGGTCGGGCTGATGGGGTGGTCGAAGTCACCGCCCGAGATGGCGCGGGCGTCCGCGCTCAGCTGCTCCAGGGGCTTGTTGATACCGCGGCGCAGCCCTTCGAAGACCAGGGCCGTCAGGGCGACGATGAGCACCGCGATGGCGCTGAACACCCAGTTCCTCACGTTCAGCGTGGTCATCAGGTCCTCCCGCGCCCGGACGCGGTCCGCGCGCAGCCGCTCCTGCTGGCCCCCCAGGGCGGCACGTACCTCGTCGAAGGCGGCCTTGCCCTCCGCCGCCCGCTGCGCGGCCAGCGGTGAGGGTGCGCCGGCCGGCGCGGCGGCGATCGGCCGGGCGAACCCCTCCTGCCACCTCACCACGGCGTCCTGCACGGTCTTCAGGTCCCTCAGCCCTGCGGGATCGTCCCGGAGCAGCCCGGCGAGTTCCGCACGGGCGTTCTCCTGCTCGGTGATCCCCTGCCGGTAGGGGGTGACGAAGTCCTTCGTGCCGGTGAGCCCGTAGCCGCGGATCCCGGTCTCCTGGTTGAGCACGGCCGCTTCCAGACGGATCGCGACGGTCAGCGCGGGAGAGCGCACGTCCACGAGGTCCTTGCTGAGCGTCTCGGTCCGGTTGAGGACCCAGGCGCCCCCCGTTCCGAGCAGGGCGAGAACCACCAGGGAGACGGCGACCCCCACGCGGAGCCACCGCCGGGTCGTCCACGCGGAAAGCCCTCGCATACGCGATTGCCTCTCATCGCCGGTCATCCTGGGGACTCCTCGCTGTGCCGGTGGCCGTGAAAGTTTGAGCAGCACACTTTAGATCGTGACAACCCTTGTTGTCGCGGCGCGTCCGCGGGACCTAGAGTGCGGGTATGCCTGGCAAGGATTTCGTGCTGCGGATGACCCCGCAGGAGACAGCCGCCCTCGCGGACGCGGCGGTCGGCGATCTCGCGCAACGCCTTGCCGGCCGGCTGCTGGAATCCCCGCCCCGCCCGGCACCGGACGACCCGGCGCACGCCCTGGCCCTGCTGCACGTACTGGATCATCTCAAGCAGGCCACCGAACGGCTGCAGCAGGAAGCGGCCGTGTCCGCCGCCCGGGCGGGTGCCGGGTATCCGCAGATCGGCGCCGCCTGCGGCATGACCCGGCAGGGCGCCCGGCGTCGCTGGCCGGGGCTCTTCCACCACTCCACCGAGAAACCCACGGAGCAACTGACGATGACCAGCCCCATCCGTCCCTTCGACGTCCTGCTCGTCGAAGACGACATCGCCGACGCCATGCTCATCGAGGAAGCCCTCTCCGAGCGCGGGGCCCGCAACCTGGTCCAGGTCACCGACGGAGTCGCGGCGCTGGAACACCTGCGGACCCCGGGGGCCCCGCGGCCCGACCTCATCGTCCTCGACCTGAACATGCCGCGGATGAACGGCCGCGACCTGCTCAAGGTCCTGAAGAGTGACGACGACCTGCAGACGATCCCGGTGGTCGTCCTCACCACGTCCACCGCTCCGGACGACGTCACGGGTGCCTACAGCAGTCACGCCAACGCGTACGTGACCAAGCCCGTCAACCTGGAGGAGTTCGAGCGGGCGGTGCAGAGCATCGACGCCTTCTACCTCGACACCGCCACGCGGCCCCGCCCCTGACCTCGCGGCCCGCGGCGCCGGCCGGGGCGGGACAGGTGTCCCGCCCCGGCCGGCGCCGTCTCGTGCGGACCCCGCACACGTAATTCAGCTTGTCATGTACCTGTACAGACCTTCCGTGTCGTGCTGTCATGCCAACTACCCCTCTTTCCAACGTTGTACAAGCCCGAGCGGCTCACCGCCGGTCTCCGCCCTCCGCACACCCCGCTCCTCCTCCGTACGTGCGCCTCCTTGCCCCACCTCCGACGACACCGAGGAGTCACGATGCGCAGCACCCCGGTCCCGCGCCCCTGGGCAGCACGGCTGAGACAGCGGACGAGACGGATCGCCACCGCGCTCGCCGCCCTCGCGCTGGTGTGCGCGGCCGCCCTGACCGCCACGGGCACCGCACAGGCCGCACAGACCGCACCGGCCGCGTGGACGCCCAAGCCCTCCCCCATGACCACGCCGTGGACGAACCAGGTCCCGGTCGACAAACCGCTGCCGGAGTATCCGCGCCCCCAGCTCACCCGCCCCGACTGGGCCAATCTCAACGGCATCTGGGACTTCGCGGTCACCACGGCGGACGCGGGCCGGCCCGCCTCGTTCCCCGACCAGATCCGGGTGCCCTTCGTCGCCGAGTCCGCGCTCTCCGGCGTCCAGCGCAGGATCACCCAGAACGACAAGCTCTGGTACAAGCGCACCTTCACGGTCCCCGCGAACTGGAGCGGCCGCCGCGTCCAGCTCAACTTCGGCGCCAGCGACTGGCGTACGACGGTCTGGGTCAACGACAGACAGGCCGGGGGCGTGCACAGCGGGGGGTACGACTCCTTCTCGTACGACATCACCGACCTGCTGAACGGCGGCACCAACACAGTCGTCGTGTCCGTCTGGGACCCCACCCAGACGGGCGGCCAGGCGGTCGGCAAGCAGCGCATCAACGACGTGACCCCGCACCCGGGGGGCGGCATCTTCTACACGGCGGCCTCCGGCATCTGGCAGACGGTGTGGCTGGAGCCGACGGCCGCGGCGCACATCACCCGTCTCGACATGGTGCCCGACCTCACGAACAACACCCTGAAGGTCACCGTCAGGGGCAGTGGCGTCTCCGGGCAGACCGCCCGGGTGACCGTGTCCTCGGGGTCGGCCACGGTGGGCAGCGCGACCGGCGCGGTCGGCAGCACCCTCACGGTGCCCGTCCCGAACCCGCGCCTGTGGACGCCCGAGGACCCGTTCCTGTACGACGTGAAGGCCGACCTGGTCGCCGGTTCGGCCGTGGTCGACTCCGTGGGCGGCTACACCGGGATGCGCTCCGTGGGGATCTCCCGGGTGGACGGCGTCCTGCGTCCCGTCCTCAACGGCAGGTTCGTCTTCCAGACCGGCACCCTGGACCAGGGCTACTGGCCGGACGGCATCTACACCGCGCCGACCGACGACGCCCTCAGGTACGACCTGCAGAAGCACAAGGACCTCGGCTTCAACATGGTGCGCAAACACATCAAGGTCGAACCGCAGCGGTGGTTCTACTGGGCGGACCGGCTGGGGCTGCTGGTCTGGCAGGACATGCCCTCGATGGACACCCGCACCCCGGACGGCGCCGCCCGGACCCAGTGGGAGGCCGAGTACGACCGCGTCATCGACCAGCACCGCAGCTCGCCGTCCGTGGTGATGTGGGTGAACCAGAACGAGGGATGGGGGCAGTACGACCAGGCCCGCATCGCCGACCACGTCAAGGCGTACGACCCCTCGCGGCTGGTGAACAACATGAGCGGCGTCAACTGCTGCGGCGCGGTCGACGGCGGCAACGGCGACGTCGTCGACCACCATGTGTACGTCGGTCCCGGCACCACGGTGCCCAGCGCCACCCGCGCCGCCGTCCTCGGCGAGTACGGCGGCCTGGGGTACAGGGTCGCCGGTCACGAGTGGTACCCGGGCGGCGGCTTCAGCTACGAGGACCAGCCGAGCCCGGCCCATCTGAACAACCGGTTCATCGGCCTCCTCGACGCCCTGCGCGAGGTGCGGATGCCCGCCGGGCTCTCGGCTTCCGTCTACACGGAGATCACCGACGTGGAGAACGAGGCGAACGGCCTCCTCACCTATGACCGCCAGGTCCTGAAGGTGGACGAGGCCCGCGTCCGGGCCGCCAACCGCGCCCTCATCGACACCTCCAGGGCACCGGTCGCCCCCGTCGTCCTGCCCGCGAACCAGTACAGGTCCCTGCGGGTGACGACGCCCGGCTTCACGAACCGCTATCTGCGGCACCGGGACGGGGCCGCGTACACCGACGTCGTCGACGCGGGCGGCAGCGCCCTGCTCAAGAGCGATGCCACCTGGAAGGTCGTACCGGGGCTCGCCGACAGCGCCTGCTACTCCTTCGAGTCGCGCAACTACCCGAACGAGTACCTGCGCCACCGCGACTACCGCGTCCACAAGGAGTCGGGCAGCGGGGACGTGTTCCGGGCCGACGCGACCTTCTGCGCGGTGCGCGGCGTCGACGGCGGCGTACGGCTGTCCGCGTCGAACTTCCCCGAGCAGTATCTGCGGCACTACAACGCGGAGTTGTGGCTGGCCACCCCGGGCGGCACCCACGCGTGGGACAACCCCGCCTCCTTCACCGAGGACACCACCTGGGCCGTCGGGACACCCTGGGCCCCCTGACCCGGAGCGAGGGGTGGGGGTCCGCCGGACCGCCACCCCTCGCGTTCCCCTCGTCCTGCTTCTCGTTGTCCTGCCTCTTGCCTCTTGCCTCTTGCTTCTTGATCAGGGCGGTGGTTCAGTCCGCCTGGTCGTCGCAGTCCGCCGGACGGCGTACGACCAGGTGCTCCACGGCGTACGACATCTCCTCCGTCCGGGGATCGGGGGCGGGATGGTAACGCCCGGCGCACACCGAGAGGTTGACGATGAGGTACGCCTGCCAGTCCTCCCCCACACCGCGGTCGTCGGCGAAGGTCCGTACGTCGTTCAGCCACCAGACCACCGAGCGCGCGCCGAACTCCACCCGCAGGTCGATGTGCCCACCGGGCCGGACGGCCTCGTCACGGTGGTAGAGGTGCCCGCCGCGCACGTGGTTCGAGAGCTCCAGCAGGTCCGGATGGTCGGGGTGGTACTCGAACACGTCGATCTCCTGGTTGCCGTCCCGCCAGGTCCAGACGGCCGGCCAGGCCCCCTGCTCGGTGGGCAGCCGCACCCGTGTCTCCAGGACGTCCCCCGTGCGCACCTGGAAGCCGTCCTCGCTCCCCTCGGTGGTCAGCAGACCCGTGTCCCAGAGGCCGTCCGGCCGGCGGGTGGCGCGGAACGTGCCGGTACGGGAATAGGCCGGGTCGGGGACCAGGTGGTCGAGCTTGTCGTCGGAAGGGTTGACCGGACCGCCCTCGGGATAGGCCCATGAGCGGCCGGCCACCCACTGACTGTGCGAACCGAAATCGGCCGTGAAGATGACGTCGGACACAGGCCGCTCCTTGGCGGTGGCGGAACCGGGGCGGTCGGACCGGGCGGTCGCACGGTCCGTCCCCTTCCCCTGCACGGTCCGTTCCTCCCCCGGCAGAGGTCGCCCAAGCCCCGGCCGGTCACAATCGCCACGCAAACAACCCGCCAGGGTGAACCCGCCCGGTTCGGGGGCGGGCGGGGCGCCCGGTCGGGTGACGACGACTCGCGCCGTGTGTTTCGCACTGCGAAGATCGCCGGGAGCTGTACGACCGCGGTGCCGTGTCCACGCCGCCGCCTGCCCCGGAGGGCCGATGGGATACGGGCTGGAACTGCGCGAGGCGATCAGGAGCGAGGGGACGACGCCGCTGATCGGGATCTACGACATGTACTCGGCCTCCCTCGCGGCACGCCACTACGAGGGGCTCTTCGTCTCGGGCTTCGGTTTCGCCGCCTCCTACTACGGGCTGCCCGACATCGGGTTCATCGCCTGGCCCGACATCGTGGCCTTCACCCAACGGCTGCGGCTGGCCCTGCCCCGGCACCATCTGCTGGTGGACATCGACGACGGCTACGCCGACCCGGAGGTGGCCTGTCATGTCGTCCAGCAACTGGAACGGGCCGGTGCGTCCGGAGTGATCCTGGAGGACCAGAAGCGGCCCCGGCGGTGCGGCCACGCCGACGGCAAGCAGATCCTGCCGCTCGGCGAATACCTGGAGAAACTCGCCATGGTCCTCGACAGCCGTACGGAGCTGGTGGTGGTGGCCCGTACGGACGCCACGGAGGAAGCCGAGATCGAGCGTCGCGCGCTCGCCCTGGCGCAGAGCGGCGCGGACGTCGTCCTGGTCGACGGCGTGCGCACGGTCGAGTCCCTCCGCCGGATCCGCGAGGTGATCGGCGGGATGCCGCTGCTGTTCAACCAGATCGGCGGCGGCAGGTCACCCAGGCTCTCCCTGCCCGAGCTGACGGATCTCGGGGTCGACGTGGCGCTCTACAGCACCCCTTGTCTCTTCGCCGCGCACGACGCCGTCGACGCCGCCCTCACCGATCTCAGGAACACGGACGGGCGGCTCCCGGAGACCGTGCCGGGCGGTGCGGACGTGCGGTCGTCCACCCGGCTGCTGGAGCGGAACATCAGCAGGCACCACGGGAGCCGTTCACCGGATCAGCCTGATCGACCTGATCGACCTGATCAAGTGGAATGACAGATCGTCAGCGGCGTGGTCACGCTGGTACGCCGTGCCATCGTCCATGATCGGGAAAGCGGCCGCCCGGCGTGCGGCCGGTGACCGGGCGGAGGCCTGCGCCGGCCGGCGCCGGACCTGCTCCGCTGGCACATGCCCCGGCGATGCCGGGCCGCCCACGTCTACCGGTGCGGCCCGAGGCGCTCGGGCGGGGTCGTGTAGGGGAGGTCGTCGAGCGGGAGATCGGTGAGGAAGCGCAGTACCAGGTCGGCGTATTCGGCTTCCCGTTCGAGGTGCACCATGTGGTCGGCGTCACGGACGAGGAGAAAGGTCGAACCGGTGATGGCGGCCGCCACGGCGCGGTTCTCGTCCGGTGTGCTGACGTCGTCGTGCTCACCGGTGAACACCAGTGCCCGTACGGTGTCGATGCCGGCCTGCGGGAGCGGATCCCCGTCGAGCAGACGCTGGTGGCAGACGGCGTGGCGGCGGGCCTCGGCCGGAGTGACGCGGACGAACTGCCGGTGCAGCATCCGGGCGACGGTGGACGCCTGGGAGATCCGGTCGCGCAGGGCGGTGTTCACCAGCGCGGCGACGGCGCGGGCCGCGATCTCCTGCGCGCCGGAGTCCGTCAGCGACCCGTCGGCGCCGTCCGCGAGCGCGGCACGCGTACGCCACACCTGCTCGCAGTCGGACACCAGGCGCGGGTTCATCCGGTGCGTGGCGCCGGCCAGGACGAGCCGCGCCACCCGCGCCGGCCGGCTCAGGGCGGCGCGGTAGGCGATCGGCGCCCCGTACGACGCGCCCAGCAGGTTGATCCGGTCGAACCCGAGCCTGTCGGCGACGAGCAGGGCGGCCTCGGCCAGCGCGTCGAAGCCCTGCTCGGCGGGCAGGTCGTCGGCTGTTCCGACACCGGGGAGGTCGACGAACACCAGAGGCATGTGGTCGCTGAGCCTGCGCTCCAGCCGGGGCCAGGCGTACATGTCCTGCAGGGCGCCGCCGAGCAGGACCAGGGGTTCGGTGACCGGCGGCCGGTCCGGGGTGATGACGCGGCAGGCGTAGCGCAGGCCGCGCCACTCCAGGGTGACCAGTTCCTCCTCGACGTGCTCGGGGGCGTTCCATACGGGCGGGTTCCACGCGGGGGCCGTGGTCATCACCGGCTCCCGGCGGCCCGGCTCGCGACGAGGTCGGCCAGGGCGTTGACGGTGGGGGCGCAGGAGAGTTCGTCCTCGGTGAGGAAGAGGCCCATGCGGTCCTCCAGCTGCATCGACAGCACGGTCACGGCCATGGAGTCGATGCCGGCGTCCGCCAGGGTCGCGTCGGCGGTGATCGGCGTGGAGGGCAGCCCGGCCTGGGCCGTGAGGATGCCTTTGATTTCTTCCAGCACGTGCTTCGTTTCCTTACGTTCCTGGGCGGGTGGATCTCTACAGCTCCGCGGTGATGCCCGGCGGCCACACGAGGGTGGTGGCCGCCCAGGCGAGTCCGCTGCCGAAAGCCACAACGAGCACGCGGTGCCCGGGTTTCAGGTGGCCCTCGTCGGCCGCGTGGGCGAGCAGCAGCGGTACGGAGGCCGCCGCGGTGTTCCCGACATGGGCGATGTTGGACGGTGTGCGTCCGGGCGGGATGCCGAGTGCGTCGGCGACGGAGGCGGCGATACGTCCGTTGGCCTGGTGGACGATCAGGCGGTCGACCTCGTCGAGCGCCCATCCCGCGGCCAGTGCCGCCTCCCGGGCGGCCCGGCTCATACGGCGTACCGCGTGCCGGAAGACCTCGTTCCCGCGCATGTGGACGAAGTGGTCGCCCGGGGGCGCGGTGTCCCGCCGGTCACGCCGGCGCGCTCCGCCGGCCGGGATGACGATGGCGTCGGCGAGCGAGCCGTCGCTGCCCCAGACGAAGGGCCCGAGGCAGCCGTCCCGGCCGGGGAGTCCGGCCTCCAGGACGACGGCTCCCGCCCCGTCGCCGAAGAGCGGGGCGGTGGAACGGTCGTCGGGGTCGATGATGGCCGACATCGTCTCCGCGCCCACGACCAGGACCTTCCGGGCGCTGCCCGCGCTGATCAGCCCGGCGGCGACGGCCGACGCGTGCACGAATCCCGCGCATCCCGCGGTGACGTCGAAGGCGACCGCGTCACGCAGCCCGAGCCGGTGGGCGACCGAGGGCGCGGTGGCCGGGCAGTGGTGGTCCGGGGTGGTCGTGGCCAGGACCAGGGCGTCGACGTCCGTCACGCCCGCCGACCGCATCGCCCGCCGCGCGGCGTCCAGGGCCAGGTCCCCCGTGGAGACCGCCGCCTCCGCGCGGCGGCGCTCCCGGATACCGATCCTCTCCCTGATCCACGCGTCGCTGCTGTCCAGCCGGGAGCACAGCTCGTCGTTGGTGACGCGACGGGGAGGAAGATGGGAACCCACGCCCGTCAGCACGGCGGCCGGTCCGCGCGCCGCGGGGAGTTCCGCGCTCGAATCGCTCATTGACCAAGCGTACTTGAGCGGAGGCGGAGAGTTACCGAAGAGATCACGGGGCAGTACGTTCGAGGGTTCGCAAACCATGACGAACGGGTTCATATAGGCTGCGTACGCCGCCGTTTGCGGACCCGTCCCTCCCCAGGAGAGTCTCCCAGTGACCGCAGTGACCCCCGCGACCGCAGTGACCCCGCAGCCCGAACCGGCCGCTCCGCCCGTCGACCAGGTGCCCGGGCGGTCGACCCCGGAAACCGGGGAGTTCTGGGTCGAGCCCGGGCTGTCCGCCGCCGGGGGTCCGACGACCGGCGCGGCGACGACCGGCGCGGCGGGGGACGGAGTCACGGGGAACGGGTCCACCGGGGACGACAGGGCTGGAGCCCGCACGGCAGGGGACGACACGGCCGGGAACGACACGCCCGGGGACGGCGTGCACGCCGATGTCGCGCGGGACGCCCGGGACTTCGGGGCGTACGTGCGGGCCGGCGGCTGGGCGTTCGCGCTGAAGGTGGCGCGCAGCGTGCGGCCCGGCGGGGAGCCGGCGGGAGAGACGCCGAAGGTCTCGGCGAAGGGCTTCGCCGAGCTGGCCGGATGCTCCCCCGAGCGTGTCATGCGGTACTACAAGGCGTGGGACAAGGCGGCCGACGACGGTCTCGTCCCGTACTTCGAGACGCTGGCCCCGGGCCGGGAGATCGAGCTGCCGGACTCCGACGTGTGGCACGCGTACTACAGCTCCCGCTCCAGCGCCTCCTCCGACCGCGGCACGGCGATCACCGCCGCGGCGGAGGCCGAGGGCATCCGCCCGACGAAGGCCCTGGAGGTCGCCGAGAACCCCACCGCACTGCGGGCCGCGATCCTCGCCGACCCCTCCACCGCGCAGACGGCCCGGGCCGCGCTCCTGGACCGCCTCCGGGAAGACCCGGCGCTGCAGACCGAGTTCGCCCGCGACATCGCCCGTACCGACGAGCTGAAGAAGGCGGTGGCCTCCGAGGCGCAGGCGGCCGGCCGTATCGGCTACGTACGCCAGATCGTGGAGAACGGCCAGGTCAAGACCCCCGCCGGGCAGACCATCGACGCCCCCGCCGAACTGCGCGCCGAGGCCGAGCGCCACCTCTCCCTCATCGACGAGCTGGAGGAGGGGGAGGAGACCGGCGAGTGGGCCTCCGACGCGTACGACTCCGTGAAGGACCTCGTCGCCCAGACCATCCGGAGCAACCCCGAACTGCGCCTGCAGGAGCGCCGGACGAAGTTCTACAGCAGCCTGCAGAAGGCGACCAGGGTCTTCGAGGAACTGACCTTCGACGACGTCGAGGACCTCGACACCATCTACGAGGACGACATGCTGCGGCGCCTGGAGGAGCTGCAGGAGGCCGTCACCACCTGCATCACGGCCCTGCGGAAGGCCGCACCGGGCGAGTGAGCACGGCCGCGGCCGGTTCGGGACCGGTGGCCGGGATCCGGCGGTGAACGTCCTGGACCGGGTTCCGCATAGCCACGGGGGCGGTCGACGGAAAAGGAGAAGTGCTCGGCGGCGGGACTCCGCGAGCGGACCTCCACCGGCAGGGGTGTGCACGGTTGGTAATCTGCGCCCATGCCGGAGCCACCCCCTTTCAGCCCCACCGTGACGCTGCTGACGGTCGGCCGGGTGTGGGAGGCATCGTTCACCGAGGCCCTGAAGCCGCTCGGGCTGACCACCCGCAAGTACGGGCTGCTGGGACATGTCCGCGGCACTCCGGGCATCTCGTTCAGCGAGTTGGCCCGGCGCTCACGCATCACCGTGCAGAGCACGCACACCGCGGTGGCGTCGCTCGTCGCCGCCGGACTCGTCGACGACGGGACCGCACACGCCGGTTCCGCGTCGAGCCTGCGGGTCACCGCCGAGGGCGAGTCACTGCTGGCGCGGGCCGCCCAGGTGGTGACCCGTCTCGACACGGAGTTCGCCGCGCGCCACCCGGAGCTGACCGAGGCGCTGCGCACCTGGATGACGCGGGCGGCGTCGGCACCCGACTAACCTTCAGCTAGGCTGAAGGTCATGGAGTCCCCCTTGTCGTTCCTGTCGTTCCTGTCGTTCCCGTCGCTCGCGCACTCCCCCGCCACCGGCGCCCCGCCGCGAGACCCCCTCGCGGTGGCCGACGTACGACGGGAGGCACGCAGCGCATGAGCTTCCGGCACTACTTGCGCCGCCCACCGGCCGTCACCGCCGCCGAGGCCGTCCGCCTCGTCGCGGACGGCGCGCTCGTCGTGGACGTCCGCCGCGCGTTCGAGTGGAACCGGGTGCACATCCCGGGCGCGGTGCACATACCGCTGGAGGAACTGCCGGAACGCTGCCCGGAGCTCCCCGACGACCGTCTGCTCATCGCCTTCTGCACGGGCGGCCTACGGTCCGCCGGTGCGGCGAACCTGCTGGTGGAGAACGGTTTCGACGCGGTCAACATGAGCCGCGGCCTCGTCGACTGGCGCTCCGCCGGCGGCCCGCTCACCACCCGGTGAGTGTCGCTGTCCGTGGGTTGTACGGCGGGATCGCCATGGCGGGGACCGTGCCCGGAGGCGGAGGCTTGGTGTCCGGGGCGTGTCCGGAGCACCGCCGGCCCGGACCGTGTCACGGTCCGGGCCGGCGGCAGGGGCCGTGGCGTCAGGGGGTGATGCGCCACTGCGCGATGTGGCCCACGTCTATCGCCGCCACGTCACGCACCCTCAGTTTCCAGGTGCCTTCGACCGGCTGGGACGAGGCGTCCACCGTGAAGGTCTGGTTCACGTTGTCGGCCGAGCCTCCGTTGCGGTTCAGCAGCGAGTACACGGTTCCGTCGGGGCCCACCAGGTCGACCGTCAGGTCGCCGCGGTAGGTGTGGACGATGTTGACGTACACCTCCGTGGTCGCCGAGGCGTTGCCCGGGCGGCCCGTGATGGTGATGGGTGACTCGACCGCGGCTCCCGCGTCCGGGATGTCGACCCGGGCGCCGTTGGCGTAGATGTGCGCCACCCTCCACTCGAAGGTCTCCGACACCGCCGAGCCCGTGCTGTCGGTGACCTCCACGGTCACCTCGCTGGTGCCGGTGGTGGTCGGGATCCCGGAGATCAGCCCGCTGTCGCCGAGGGTCAGGCCCTCGGGCAGGCCGGTGGCCTCGTAGGACAGCGTCGCGTCCTTGTTGGTGGTGTAGGCGTCGATCTGCAGGGACACCTCCTGGCCTACGCCGGAGGTCTGGTCGGCGATCGGGGCGACGTTGGTGCCGGCCGCGATGCGGTCGCCGACGTTGATGCCCGCCCAGGCGGCGGCGACGGCGAGGTAGGTGTCGCTGTAGGCGCCGAAGAGGTCGGTCGCGGCCTGCAGGGTCGCGGTCCTGGCGCCCGCGTAGTTGGTCGACGAGGTCATGTACGTCGTCAGCGCGCGGTACCAGATGCTCGCCGCGTTCTCGATGCCGATGCCCGTCACGGGGACGCCGTCGTAGGTGGGGCTGTCGTAGGACACCCCGTTGACGGTCTTCGCCCCGCTGCCTTCGGAGAGCAGGTAGAAGAAGTGGTTCGCCGGCCCGGAGGAGTAGTGGACGTCGATACCGCCCAGCGAGGCGTCCCAGTAGTCGCGGGACCGGTTGTCCTTGGAGGGCTTGTCCATGTGGCGCAGCGGGGTGCCGTTGCCGTTGATGTCGATCTTCTCGCCGACCAGGTAGTCGGGGACGTCCGCCTCCAGACCGGCGTCGAACTCCACCGCGGCGGCGAAGATGTCCGAGGTCGCCTCGTTGAGGCCGCCCGACTCACCCGAGTACGTCAGGTTGGCGGTGGCGCTGGTGACGCCGTGGCTCATCTCGTGGGCCGCCACGTCCAGCGAGGTCAGCGGCTTGGCGTTGCCCGAGCCGTCGCCGTACGTCATGCAGAAGCAGGAGTCCTGCCAGAAGGCGTTGACGTAGTTGTTGCCGTAGTGGGCGCGGCTGTAGGCGGCCACGCCGTCGTTGCGGATGCCGTTGCGGCCGTGCACGTCCTTGTAGTAGTCCCAGGTGGCCGCCGCGCCGAAGGCGACGTCCACTCCGGCGGTCTGCCGGTTGCCCGGGGTGCCGTCACCCCAGACATCGTTGTCATCGGTAAAGAGCGTGCCCGTTCCGGACGTTCCCTGGTTCAGGTCGTACGTACGCTGCCCGGCGCGGTCGGGGTCGACGAGCTGGTACGACGAACCGGTCGCCGTACTGCCCACGGGGACCGTGCCGTTGTACTGGCCGTGACCCGTGCCGGTGTGCACGCCCTCGTACTCCGCGGCGACCTTGCCGGTGCTCGCGTCGGTGACGACGTGCAGCTCGCTCGGCGTGCCGTCCTCCTGGACCCCCTCGACGACGGTCTCCCAGGCCAGTACCGGTTTGCCCGCGGCGGCCCAGACGACCAGCCGGGGCTCGCCCTCGACCTCCGCCTTCTCCACGTCGGCCGCCCTGCCGAGCGCCAGCGCCCTGTCGGCGGCGCGGGCCGTGGAGATCTTCGGCGTGGTGGTCGGGACCGTGATGGTGGCACGGGTGCCCTTGGTCGTGGTGGTGGTGCCGTTCTTCTTCCGGTGCACCACGAGGTCGCCGCCGAGGACCGGGAGTCCCGCGTAGGTGCGCTCGTAGCGGGTGTGCGTCGTACCGTCGGCGTCCTTGACGACGTCCTTGACGAGCAGTTTCTCCTCGGCACCGAGCCGCAGGTCCTTCGCGGTGCCACCGGCGTCGGCGGAGGCGCTCCTGATGAGCGCGGTGCGCGCGGCGGGCGACAGGGCGGGCTGGGCGGCGCCCGCACGCGGCGTGGCGACGATGTCCGAGGAACCGGGGTCGGCGGGTGCGGCGGACACGGGTCCGCCCTGGACGGCGAGGGTGAGCAGCGAGGTCGCGGTGGTGAGCGCCAGGACCGCGGCGCGTCTGCGCCTGCGGGCGGAACGGGGGCGCTGGGACAATGTCTTCTCCTCCTGCGACGGCCGGTCCCGGGCGGGGGGCCGGCGGTGAGCGGGCCGGCGCGGTGGGGCCGGTCCGCATGGGGGGTTGGAGCGGGAAGAAGCGCAGCACGAGGGGGCACACGAGGGCGCCGGAGGACTCGGCGGCGCGTGAGACGTGAGGGTGCGGGGGATGTGTGAGTGAGAGGTGGCGCGGTGTGAATGAAGGGTGAACGTTCGACAGCAGAGTGACATCAGGCGCACAGTCTTGTCATGGATGTGACAAGACAACGGCTTGAATTGACCATTGCCTGCTGCGGGTTCCTCAAGGCCGGCACACGTTTTCGGCCGCGCTCCCGGAGGTTGCCGGGTCGGCCGTGGCCGTCCGGACCGGGAGGGCGGTCCGCGTGCCGCGGTGCGGACCGCCCTCCCCGTCAGACCTGCGCCCCGCCCGCCCCGGCCGCCCCGGCCGAGCCGGCCGGCTCGGCCGGCTCGGCCGGCTCGGTCACCCGGCCCGTCCCGGTCCTCTCCGCCACGACCCGGCGGCGGCGGACCGGCACGCCGAGGGTCGGGTGGGCGACGCCCCAGGCCGCACCCCTGCAGACCAGTTCCTTGTAGAACGCGGCGAGCCGGCCGGTCAGGGCCGCACCGACGGACCGGTCGTCGGCGGTGACGTACTGGATCAGACCCTCCGAACGGCCCAGCGAGACGCACTGGTTGTAGTAGCGGATCTTCGAGTCCGGAAGCTTCCCGCCGGTCAGACGCGCCGCGATGACGTCGGCGGCGTGCCAGGCGGCGGGGGTGCCCGAGGCGCACGACATCCGCAGCGGCTTGTCGCCGGGGCCCATCGCCATGGCTGCGTCACCCACGACGTACACGTCCGGGTGCGAGACCGAGCGCATGCTGCCGTCGACCACGATCCGGCCCCCGCCCGTGGTCTCCAGGGCGGTGGCCCGCGCGAGCGGGTGGACGGCGAACCCGGTCGTCCACACGGTGACCGCGGCGGGGATGCCGCGGCCGTCCTCGGTGGTGACGCGGTCGGCCCCGACGCGGGTGACGACGGTCTGCTCGTGCACGGTGACACCGAGGCCGTCGACGACCTTGCGCAGGTGCCCACGGCCCTTCTCCGAGAGCCAGTCGCCGAGCCCGCCGCGGGCGACGAGGGCGACCGCGAGGTCCGGGCGGGCCTCGGCGATCTCCGTCACGGCCTCCAGGCCCGTGAGGCCGCCGCCGACCACGACCACCGGCTGCCCGGCGTCCAGGGCGGCCAGCCGTTCGCGCAGCCGGAGCGCTCCGGGCCGGCTCGCGATCTGGTGGGCGTGCTCGGCGGCACCGGGGACACCCTGGTCGTCCCAGCCGCTGCCGAGGGCGTACACGAGGGTGTCGTACGGGAGGTGCTCGACGGCGGGGCCCGCCCCGGCGCCGCCGTTCGGCTCGACGGTGACGGTCCTGCCCTCGACGTCGACGCCGGTGACCGTGGCGAGCTTCAGCCCGACGCCGGTGCCGGCGAGCATCTCGCGGAGCGGCCGGGTCCTCAGGTCCTGGCCGACCGCGAGCTGGTGCATCCGGACGCGCTCGACGAAGTCGGGCTCGGCGTTGACGAGGGTGATGGCGACGTCGTCACGGTGCAGCCGCCTGGCGAGGCGGCCGGCCGCGACGGCTCCGGTGTATCCGGCGCCGAGAACGATGATGCGGTGCTGCTGCATGTGCTGGCTCCTGTCTGCGCGGGTCGGTCCGACACGTGTCGAGCGCGGTGTCGGACTGTGAACCGGGCAGCACGCCGTTTCCTGACAGGAACCTCGTGTGAAGCGGATCACACAGCCGTGCGGGGGTCCGGGCCGGACCCCCGCACGGCGGTCAGAAGGCGTGGAACAGGGGCTCTCCGTGGTCGGTGGCCGCCCACAGCCCGGTCGCGCGGTCGAGCTTGTCGGGGTTGGCCTGGTTGCGGAACGCGGCGATGCCCTCGGCGGTGACCTCCAGGCACATGACGCCGACGACGCGGCCGTCGACGACCGCCACGACGGCCGGGCCGCCGTTGGCGGTCGTCACGTGGATCCCGGGCGAGCCCCCGACCAGCGCCCGCTTGGAGCGGGCCGGTTTGAACAGGCCCCGTATGAACGTGGCGACCGCGAGCGCGCCCCGGAACGGCTTGGTGCGGGCCGGGACCTGCCCGCCGCCGTCCCCCACCGAGAAGGCGTCGGCGGTGAGCAGCCGGACGAGCGGTTCGGTCCTGCCCGTGGTGGCGGCCGCGAGGAACTCCTCCACGATCCGCCGGGCGGCGGCCCCGTCGATGACGGCGCGGGTCCTGCCGTCCGCCAGGTGCTTCCTGGCGCGGTGGAGGAGCTGCTGGCTGGCGGCCTCGGTGATGCCTAGGATCCCGGCGACCTCCCGGTGCGGGCAGTCGAATGCCTCCCGCAGCACGTAGACCGCCCGCTCGTGGGGGGACAGCCGCTCCATGAGGGTCAGGACCGCGTACGACACCGACTCGCGCTGCTCGGCGGTGTCGGCGGGGCCGAGCATCGCGTCGCCCTCAAGCAGCGGCTCGGGAAGCCACTGGCCCACATAGGTCTCACGCCGCGCACGGGCCGAGGCCAGCAGGTTGAGGCACAGGTTGGTGAGCACCTTCGTCAGCCACGCCTCCAGGACCTCGATCTGCCCGGCGTCGGCGGCCTGCCACCTCAGGAAGGTCTCCTGCACGGCGTCCTCGGCCTCGGCCGCCGAACCGAGCATGCGGTAGGCGATGGCCTCCAGCCGGGGCCTCAGCGCCTCGAACCGGTCCACGTCCTTCACGGTCAGCGGCATGGCCAGGATCCTAGCCGGGCGGCGCGGGACACCCGAGGGGTACCACCGCCGCGGGACGAGTCGGCCGTGGCGGTGGTACGCGGGTCTCAGCACCTGATCTCCTCGATCTTCAGCATGCGCGTGATGACCTTGTCGGGCTCGTCGTCCTCGAAGACCTTCTTCCAGTCGTCGCGCACGAGGCCGTGTCCGCCCATCTGGCCGCGGAGCGTGCGACGGAGGAGGACCTGGCGCGCCTGGAGGAGCACCTGCGGAACATGCGCGGGGCCGGCGGTGACGCCAAGGCGTTCATCGACGCGGACATCGACTTCCACCTGGAGATGGCCCGCATCGCGCGCAACAGCGTGCTGAGCGACATCCTGCACGGCATCCGGGCGCTGCTGCAGGTGCGGAGGGAACGGGCCGGCGACATCGAGGGCACGGTCAGCGGCACGCTGTGCGAGCACGACGCGGTCCTGCGGGCCGTCCGGGCGCGCGCCCCGGAGGCGGCGGACCGGGCGATGGCCGAGCACATGCGGATGGCCAGCCGCCGGCTGCGCGAGTCCGTCGCCAACGAGACCCGGTAGCCGGCCCCGGCCCGGTTCCGGCCGGCCGCGGCCGGCGGACGGGATGCCGGCCGGTCGTGGCTCAGCCCCGCAGCCACACCGCCGTGTCGGAGGGCAGCCCGCCGTCGGGGTCCAGCGGACCGCTGGCGAGCAGGACCTCCGTGTGGTCCGGCAGGACGGCCGGGGTACCGGCCAGGTTCGTCACGCAGATCAGGTCCGGCGAGCGGCGGAAGGCCAGGACGCCGTCGGCGGCGGGCAGCCACTCCAACGGGCCGTCCCCGAGGGCCGGGTCGGCGCGGCGCAGCTCCAGTGCGGCGCGGTAGAGGTTCAGCATGGACCGCGGGTCGGCGGCCTGGCGGTCGGCGGCGTAGCCGGACCAGCCGTCGGGCTGCGGGAGCCAGGGTTCGGTGCGTGAGCCGAAACCGGCGTACGGGGCGTCGGCCTGCCAGGGCAGCGGCACCCGGCAGCCGTCGCGGCCCGGGTCGGTGCCGCCGGAGCGGAAGTGCATCGGGTCCTGGATGCGGTCGCGCGGGATCTCCGCCTCGGGCAGTCCCAGTTCCTCACCCTGGTAGAGGTAGACCGAGCCGGGCAGGGCGAGGGTGAGCAGGGCGGCGGCGCGGGCCCGGCGGGTGCCGAGCTCCAGGTCGGTCGGGGTGCCGAAGGTCTTGGTGGCGAAGTCGAAGGCGGTGTCCCGCCGCCCGTAGCGGGTGACCGTGCGGGTGACGTCGTGGTTGCACAGCACCCAGGTGGCCGGCGCGCCGACCGGGGCGTGTTCGGCGAGGGTGTCGTCGACGGCGGCGCGCAGCCGGACCGGGTCCCAGGGGCAGGACAAGAAGCTGAAGTTGAACGCGGTGTGCAGTTCGTCGGGGCGCAGGTAGCGGGCGAAGCGCTCGGAGTCGGGCAGCCACACCTCGCCGACGAAGACGCCGTCGTACGCGTCGGCGATCCGCCGCCAGGAGCGGTAGATCTCGTGCAGGTCGTCCCGGTCGATGTACGGGTGGGGGTCGCGGCCCTCCACGAAGTCGGGCAGGTCGGGGTGTTTGGCGGGCAGCGCGGCCGAGTCGATGCGCACCCCCGCCACGCCCCGCTCGAACCAGAACCGCAGCACCTCCTCGTGCTCCTCCCGCACGGCGGGGTGGGCCCAGTTGAGGTCGGGCTGCTGCGGGGTGAACAGGTGCAGGTACCACTCGCCGTCCCCGACCCGGGTCCAGGTCGGACCGGAGAACTGCGACGGCCATTCGTTGGGGGGCAGTTCGCCGTGTTCGCCGCGGCCGGGGCGGAAGTGGAAGAGCTTGCGCTCGGGGCTGCCGGGTCCGGCGGCGAGTGCGGCCCTGAACCAGGGGTGCTGGTCGGAGACGTGGTTGGGCACGATGTCGACGATGGTGCGGATGCCGAGGCCGCGGGCCTCGGCGATCAGCCGCTCGGCCTGCTCCAGGTCGCCGAAGGCGGGGTCGACGGTGCGGTAGTCGGCGACGTCGTAGCCGCCGTCGGCGAGCGGGGACAGGTACCAGGGGGTGAACCAGACCGCGTCGACGCCCAGGTCGGCGAGGTAGGGCAATCTCGACCGTACGCCCGCGAGGTCCCCGGTGCCGTCGCCGTCGCCGTCGGCGAAGCTGCGCGGGTACACCTGGTAGACGGCGGCGCCGCGCCACCAGTCGTCGGTGTGGCCGGGGGTCGTGCCGGGCTGGGGGACTGCCACGTGTCGGTCCTTTCGGGGCAGGGGTGGTTCTCCGCCGCCGCCCCGGACGGCGAGACGTCGGGAACGGGGCGGCGGCGGAGGATCGGGGGCACCTCGTGGTGTTCGCCGGGGGTGGTGTTCGCCGGGGCGGTGCCGGTCGGGGGCGGTGCCGGCCGGGAGCGTGCCCGCCGTGGGCGGGGCCCGGACGGGGTGTGCTCGGTCAGCCCTTGAGGCCGCCCGCCGTCAGTCCGCTCATGATGTTGCGCTGGAAGACGAGGAAGAGGAGGAGTGTGGGCAGGGACGCGATGGTCAGCGAGGCGATCAGCACGTTCTCGGGCACGCTGGTGGCGAGCGAGTAGATGCCGACGGCCAGGGTCTGCCGTGACGGATCGGGCAGGACCAGCATCGGCCAGAGGAAGTCCTTCCAGACGCCGACGACGGCGAAGATGGACACGACGCCGAGGATGGGCCGGGAGACCGGCAGCACGATGGACCACAGGACGCGCAGCGGGCCGGCGCCGTCCATCGCCGCCGCGTCGAGCAGTTCCTTGGGGATCGAGTCGAAGAACCGCTTGAGCAGGAAGATGCTGAAGGCGTTGGTGACCGACGGGAGCCAGATCGCCCAGGGCGAGTCGAGCAGGTTGCGCTCGACGATCGGCACGTCCAGCACGGTGAGGTACTGCGGTACGACGAGGACGGTGGCCGGGATCATCAGGGTGGCGAGCATCAGACCGAGGATCGCCTTGCCGAGGACGGGCCGCAGCCTGGACAGCGAGTAGGCGGCGGCCACGTCCAGCACCAGTTGGAAGGCGAGCGCGCCGAACGCGTAGTAGAGGGTGTTCAGCAGGAGTTTCGCCAGGTCCATCACCTCCCAGGCACGCCGGTAGTTCTCCGGGTGGACGGAGCCCGGCACCCAGGTGGGCGGGGTCTGGACGGCCTCCTGGGTGGTCTTCAGCCCGCCGGACACCATCCAGTACAGCGGGCCGAGGAAGGCCAGCGTGAACAGGACGACGACCAGTGCGAAGCACACCCAGTACAAGACCTTCCCGCGGGGGCGGGCCAGTTGGGCGGGTGAGATGAGCGTACGAGTGGACATGTGCCTGTCTCCCCGGTCCTAGTCCTGGTCGGCGCGGTTCAGCTTGGTGTACACGGCCGAGAAGCCGGCCAGGAGGACGAGCAGGAGCAGGCCGAGCGCCGCCGCGGCGCCGTAGTCGTTGAAGTTGAAGGCGTACTGGTAGATCAGGTACACGACGGTGGTGGTGGACCCCTCGGGGCCGGCGCCGCCGGTGAGCAGGAACGGCTCGATGAAGACCTGCATGGTGGCGATGATCTGCATGAGGAGCATCAGCAGCAGGATGAGCCTGGTCTGCGGGACGGTGACGTGCCACACCTTGCGCAGCAGCCCCGCGCCGTCGAGTTCGGCGGCCTCGTACAGCTCACCCGGTACGCCCTGGAGCGCGGCGAGGTAGATCAGTGTGGCGCCGCCCATGTTCATCCAGGTCGAGGCGACGACCACGGAGAGCATCGCGGTGTCCGGGTCCTGGAGCCACTGCCGGGCGGGGACGCCGAAGACGCCGAGCACCTCGTTGAACATGCCGTACCCGGGGTCGTACAGGTACTTGAAGAGCAGGACCGACGCGGTCGGCGGGAGCATCACGGGCAGGTAGACCAGGAGCCTCAAGTAGCCCTGACCGTGCCGGAACTCATTGATGACCAGGGCCGTGAGGAAGGGCACGACGAAGCCGAGGAGCAGTGCCAGGACGGTGAACCACAGGGTGTTGCGCCATGCCTGGCCGAAGGCCGGGTCGTTCCAGACGGTGGTGAAGTTGTCCCAGCCCACCCAGCTGACGCGGCCGTCCTCGGTCTTCTGGAAGGCGAGGAGGAACTCCCGGACGATCGGGTACCAGGAGAAGAAGGCGAAGCACAGGACCGCGCCGATGAGGAAGCCGTGGGCGGTGAGGTTGCGGCGCAGGGCCTTGCCGAACCCGCCGCCCCTCGGGTGCGGGGCACGGTCGCGGGGGCGGCGGTCCCCGACCGCCGGGTCCTTCATGAGGGTGGGGGCCGACATGGTCGCTCCTTGACGTGCTGCGGCGGCGCGCGGGCGGTGCGGGCGAACCGCCCGGCCGCCGTACGGTCACCGGGTGGCGAGGACCTTGTCGACCTGCGACTCGGCGGTGGACAGGAGCTTGTCGATGTCGGCATCCTCGTCGGTGAGGATGCCGGACATGACGTTGTCGAGGACCTTGTAGATCTCCTGGGCCCTGGGCGGCTCGGCCTTGCCGGGGACCGGGTCGTCGGTGAATGCCTTGAAGTTCTCCACCGGCATGGTGGCGAACTTCCTGCGGGCGGCGTCGTCCCTGGCCTTGGAGCCGTTCAGCCACAGGTTGGGCTGCGGGAGTCCGACGGGGAGGTCGTCGGCCTTGTGGCGCTCCCAGTCGTACTGACCCTTGCCGACCGTGGTGAACCTGAAGTTCAGCCAGGCGACGGCGGCCTTCACCTTGTCGGCCGAGATGCCCTGCTTGATCATGTAGTTGTTGCCGCCGGCCAGGGTGTTCTCGCCGCCCGGGATCGGCCCCATGCCGAAGTTCCCGTACTCGGCTCCCAGTTGCTGGACCATGTACGTGACGTCGTCCGGCGCGGCGAGGAACATGCCCAGCTTGTCGGTGGCGATCTGCTTCTGGAGGTCGCCCCACTTCAGCAGCTGGGTCTTTCCCATGGAGTCGTCGTCCCAGCGCATGGCGTGCAGGTTCTTGGCTACCTGCCTGCCGATGTCGCTGTTGAAGGCGGCCTTCCTGCCGCTCGCGTCGACGACGTCGCCGCCGAGGCTGTACACCTGCGCGGTGAAGTGCCAGCCGCCGGTGTTGGCCGCGCTGTACTCGCCGAAGCCGGCGACGCCGCCGCCGAGGCCGGCGATCCTCCTGGCCGCGCCGCGGACCTCGTCCCAGGTCCTCGGCGGGGCGTCCGGGTCGAGGCCGGCCTGCGTGAAGAGCTTGCGGTTGATGAGCAGACCCATGCGGTAGTTGCTGGTGGGCAGGCCGTAGAGCTTGCCGTCCTTCTTCAGCGAGCCCAGGACCTCCGGGTCGATGTCCTCGATCAGCGGGACGGTCCTGTCGTTGACGTACGCGGTGATGTCCTGGGCGCCGTCGTTGTCGAGGACCTGCGGCAGGTCGGTGAAGTAGGTGTAGAACACGTCGGGCTGGGACTTGGCCTTGAGCATGGCGGTGAAGCGCGGCGGCTCCAGGCACTGGCCCGGTGTGGAGCGGCCCTCGACGGTGACGTTCGGGTACTTCCGGTTGAACTCCTCGACGTCCTCGTTCCACTGCCTGAGCTCGGCCGCCTTCGCCGCGGGGGGCATGCAGTCGATGGTGATGGTCACCTTGGTCTTCGGGTCCAGCGGTGCGGCGGGGTCGGTCTTCGCGCCGGTGCCGGAACCGTTGCCGTCGTCGCCGCTGCTGCTCGTGCCGCAGGCGGCGAGCGCCGTCAGCGTGAGCGCGGCGGCGAGGGTGACCGTGCCGGCACGGCGGGTGCGGCGGAACCGAGCTCTGATCATGGGTGGTCCCCTTCGGGCATGAACATGGAGGGCGCCCTCATCGCCGGTGCGATGCGGGGCGCCGCACACTCAACCACCGTGAACAGATGACTGCAATATCTGGCGCAGCTTTAGTAAATGTCTGACAGTGAAACGCATACGGGTGATCTCAGCGGAGCGCCCGCACGCAAGCGAAAGCGCGGTACGGCCGGGTCCGGCCGTACCGCGCCCGGGTCGTACGCCCTACCCCCGGGGCGCCTGCGCCGTCGAGCCGCGGACCACCAGCTCCGGATCGAACAGGAGCTCGCCGGGCTGGACCTCGGCGCCCTGGATCTGGGCGCACAGCAGGTCCACGGCGGCCCGGCCCATGGCCTCGACGGGCTGGCGCACCGTGGTCAGCGGGGGTTCGGTGCAGTTCATGAAGGCGGAGTCGTCGAAGCCGACGACGGAGACCTGCTCGGGGACCGCGAGGCCGCGCCTGCGCGCCGCGCGGACGGCGCCCAGGGCCAGCGGGTCGCTCGCGCAGATCACACCGGTGACACCGCGTCCCAGCAGCCGGGTCGTCGCCGCCTGGCCGCCTTCCAGGGAGAACATCGACCGCTCCACCCGGTCCTCGGGCAGGGACCCTCCGGCGGCCTCGGCGGCCGCCCGGGCGGCGGCCAGCTTGCGCCGGGAGGGGATGTGGTCGCGCGGACCGAGGACCACGCCGATGCGCTCGTGCCCCAGGAGGGTGAGGTGGCGCCACGCCTGCTCGACCGCGACGGCGTCGTCGCAGGAGACGCAGGGGAAGTCGAGTCCCTCGACGGGGGCGTTGACCAGCACGACCGGGATGCGCCGCTCGGCGAGCCGCCGGTAGTGGTCGTGCTCCGCGTCCGCCTGGGCGAACAGGCCGCCGGCGAACACCACTCCGGAGACGTGCTGCTGGAGGAGCAGTTCGACGTAGTCCGCCTCGGAGACACCGCCCTTGGTCTGGGTGCACAGCACCGGGGTGAGCCCCTGCTGCGCCAGCGCGCCGCCGATGACCTCGGCGAACAGCGGGAAGATCGGGTTCTGCAGCTCGGGCAGCACCAGGCCGACCAGTCGCGCGCGCTCGCCGCGCAGCTGGGTGGGGCGCTCGTAGCCGAGGACGTCCAGCGCGGTGAGCACGGACTGCCTGGTGGCGTCCGAGACCCCGGGCTTGCCGTTGAGGACCCGGCTGACCGTGGCCTCGCTGACCCCCACTTTCCTGGCTACCTGCGCAAGTCGTCGCGTCATGGGCGCAAGGCTAGCGCAAGCCGCGCAAGCGCTTGCGCCAACCGCTTACGCGCGAACGGTCGCAAAAACGCAAGTGGACCGCAGGCAGTGCAAACCGTTTTCACCCCAACCACCGCTGCCGCCGCGACCGTTGACAAAGCGGAGGCGGACTAGAAACCTGTGGACACAGTTTCCGCAAAGAATTGACTGATCGACTCAATTTATGTGCAACGTCGGTGCATTCCTCGACGGACGCTCCCTCCCCTCTCGGAACGCTCCCCCACGGAACAGAGGACCCCCATGAGATGGAGACCCCTCGGCCGCCGGTCGCTGACCGGTGCCGTCATAGCCGCGCTCATGACGACCGGGCTGGTACCGCTGGCCCTCACATCGGACGCCCAGGCCGCCTCGCGGGCCGGGACCGGACGGACGAAGGCGGCCGACGTCAACCTCGCGCTCGGCCGGCCGGCCACCGCGGGCGGCGCGAACGGCGCGTACACCGCCGGGAACGTCACCGACGGTGCCCAGGCGTCCTACTGGGAGGGGCCCGCCGGGTCCTTCCCGCAGTGGGTGCAGGTCGACCTCGGCGCGGTGCGCACGGTGGACCGGGTGGTGCTCAAACTGCCCGCCGCCTGGGAGGGCCGCAGCCAGACACTCTCGGTGCAGGGCAGCACCGACGGCTCCACCTTCCGCACGCTCGCCGCCGCCGCGGGCCGGGCGTTCGACCCGGCGCGGGCCAACACCGTCCCGGTCGACCTCGCCTCCCCCGCCGGGACGCGCCACGTTCGCGTGCACATCACCGGGAACACCGGCTGGAACGCCGCCCAGCTCTCCGAGCTGGAGGTGCACGGTGACGACGGCGGCACCACGCCGCCTCCCCCGGGCACCAACCTGGCCCGCAACAAGCCGGCCGAGGCGACCTCCTCGGTCCACGGCTTCGTCGCCGCCAACGCCACCGACGACTCCACCTCCACCTACTGGGAGGCGGCCGGCCACCCCTCCGACCTCACCGTCAGGCTCGGCGCCGACGCCGACGTCGACGCCGTGGTGGTCAAGCTCAACCCGGACCAGGTGTGGGGAGCCCGCACCCAGGCCGTCCAGGTGCTCGGCCGGGCGAACGCGGCGAGCGGCTTCACCTCGCTGCGCGACCGCGCCGACTACGCCTTCAGCCCCGCCAGGGACGACAACTCGGTGACCATCCCGGTCACCGGCCGCGTGTCCGACGTACGGCTGCGGTTCTTCTCCAACACCGGGGCGCCCGGCGGCCAGGTCGCCGAGTTCCAGGTCGTGGGGACCGCGGCGCCCGCGCCCGACCTGACCGTCACGGGGCTGGACTGGACGCCCGCCTCGCCGTCCGAGCGGGACGCGGTGACCGTGAACGCGGTCGTCCGCAACGCGGGCACGGCACGCTCGGCCGCCACGGCCGTCGAGGCCGGCCTGGAGGGCACGGTCGCCGGCAGCGGCAACGTCCCCGCGCTCGACCCGGGCGCCTCCGCCACCGTGGCCGTCGCGGCCGGCACCCGTCCGGCCGGTGACTACGCGGTCTCCGCCGTGGTCGACCCGCGCGGCACGGTCGCCGAACTCGACGACGGGAACAACAGCCGCACCGCGGCGACCCGGCTGGTCGTCGGCCGGGCTCCCGGGCCGGACCTGGAGGTGGGGTCCATCACCACCAGTCCGGCGAACCCGGCCGTAGGCTCGTCCGTCTCCTTCACCGTGGCCGTGCGCAACCGCGGCACCAGCGCCGCCGCGGCCGGTTCCGTGACCAGGCTCCAGGCCGGCTCCACCACGCTCGACGGCACCACCGGCCAGGTGGCGGCCGGGGCCACGGCGAACGTGGCGATCAGCGGGACGTGGACGGCGACCGCGGGCGGGGCGACCCTGACCGCGACCGCCGACGCCACCGGAGCGGTGGACGAGACCGACGAGAACAACAACGTGCTCGCCAAGTCCCTCGTCGTCGGCCGGGGCGCCGCCGTCCCGTACACCGAGCTGGAGGCGGAGAACGGGCGCTACCAGGGCACCCTCCTCACCGCCGACGCCAAGCGGACCTTCGGGCACACCAACTTCGCCACCGAGTCCTCGGGCCGCGAGTCCGTCCGCCTCGGCTCGACGGGTCAGTTCGTCGAGGTCACCTCCACCGCGCCGGCCAACTCCGTCGTGGTGCGCAACTCGATCCCGGACGCGGCGGGCGGCGGCGGGGCGCAGGCGACCATCAGCCTGTACGCGAACGACACCTTCGTACGGAAGCTCGACCTGTCGTCGAAGCACAGCTGGCTGTACGGGAGCACCGACGACCCCGAGGGGCTGACCAACACCCCCGGCGGCGACGCCCGGCGCCTCTTCGACGAGTCGCACGCGCTGCTGGCGCAGACCTACCCGGCCGGCACCAGGTTCCGGTTGCAGCGGGACGCGGGCGACACGGCCGCGTTCTACGTCATCGACCTCGTCGACCTGGAGCAGGTCGCGCCCGCGGCCGCCAAGCCGGCGAACTGCACGTCCATCACGGAGTACGGGGCCGTCCCGAACGACGGGCTCGACGACACCGACGCCCTCCAGCGGGCGGTCACCGCCGACCAGAACGGCCAGATCTCCTGCGTGTGGATCCCGGCCGGCCAGTGGCGCCAGGAGCAGAAGATCCTCACCGACGACCCGCTGAACCGCGGCCAGTACAACCAGGTCGGCATCCGGGACGTCACCATCAGGGGCGCGGGCATGTGGCACTCCCAGCTCCACACGCTCACCCCGCCCCACCAGGCCGGTGGCATCAACCACCCGCACGAGGGCAACTTCGGCTTCGACATCGACCACAACACCCAGATCTCCGACCTCGCCATCTTCGGCTCGGGCACCATCCGCGGCGGCGACGGCAACCACGAGGGCGGGGTGGGCCTCAACGGCCGCTTCGGCAAGGGCACCAGGATCACCAATGTGTGGATCGAGCACGCCAACGTCGGTGTGTGGGCGGGCCGCGACCACTCCAACATCCCCGAGCTGTGGGGTCCCGGCGACGGGCTGGAGTTCTCCGGCGTACGCGTCCGCAACACCTATGCGGACGGCATCAACTTCGCCAACGGCACCCGCAACTCCACCGTGTACAACTCGTCCTTCCGCAACACCGGCGACGACGCGCTCGCCGTCTGGGCCAGCAAGTACGTGAAGGACACCTCGGTGGACGTCGGCCACGACAACCACTTCCGCAACAACACGGTCCAGCTGCCGTGGCGGGCCAACGGCATCGCGGTGTACGGCGGTCACGGCAACACCATCGAGAACAACGTGATCGCGGACACGATGAACTACCCGGGCATCATGCTGGCCACGGACCACGACCCGCTCCCGTTCTCGGGCCGGACCCTCATCGCGGGCAACGCCCTGCACCGCACGGGCGGCGCGTTCTGGAACGAGGACCAGGAGTTCGGCGCCGTCACGCTCTTCGCGCAGGGGCAGGACATCCCGGGGGTGACCATCCGTGACACCGAGATCCTCGACTCGACGTACGACGGCATCCAGTTCAAGACGGGCGGCGGCGCGATGCCGGGCGTGCGGATCACCGACGTCCGGATCGACGGGTCCCGCAACGGCTCCGGCATCCTCGCGATGAGCGGGGCCCGCGGCAGCGCCACCCTGACGAACGTCACGATCACCGACTCGGCGGAAGGGAGCGTACGCATCGAGCCGGGTTCGCAGTTCACCGTCACCGGCGCACCGGTCGGGGCGTCGGCCGCGCGGCTGAACCGCTGACCCCGGACCACCGGACCCGCACCACGGGTCCCCGGCTCCGGCACCACGGGGCCGGGGACCTGCCGCGCCGCCGGCCGGGGGGGGTGGTCGCCGGCCCGGGAGGGGGGTGGTTGCCAGAAAGGCACGACATGAGGGATTGTTGCCTCACGACAATGTTTCTTCGAGTCGATGAGGTGAGGGATTCGCCCAGCGGGTCCTCAATTTTTGGTCTCCACCCAAGCGCAAACCGGCGTCGGCGCGGAGCACGGCGCCTCCTGGGACGATGCCCCCTATCCCGTTCTGGTCGCTGACGCGCAGGACTCGGTCGTCCTGCGCAACGACGCCGCCACCGTGCTCCTGCCCGGAGCCCATCCGGGTACACGCTTCGCGGACGTGGTTCCGGGCTGGCTGGCGGAGGCACACGCCGCGGTGCGCGTTCCCGGTCCGCGCACCGGGCAGGAGCCGGACGCGGAGCCGCCGTGCCCGCCGCTGTCGGGCACGATCGGTGAGCGCAGTTTCGAGGCCCACCCCAGCGTACGGGCCGACGGCGCGGTGACCTGGTGGCTGATCGACGACACCGATCACGTGCTGGCACGGGAGGCCCTGGACATGGAGCGCAGGCGGACCGCGTTCCTGGCCGAGGCGTCCAGCATGCTGCTCTCCTCCCTCAACCTGGGGCGCTGCATGGACGTGACCGCGCAGCTGGCCGCGGAGCACCTCGCCGACGCGGCCCTGGTGATCGCCCCGACGCACGGGCGGCGGCTGCCGGTGGTGACCTGTCCGCGCGGGGGCGGCCCCAGCACGTCCCACGAGTCGGCGGACCCCGACGAGGTCCCGGGGCTCGGTGAGGCCCTGCGCGGGTTCCCGCCGGTGCCCTCCCGGTGGATCGACCCTTCGAGCGCGCCCGCCTGGATGGTCCCCGAGGACTTCGGCACGGTCGGCTCGATAGTGATCACCCCGCTGCCCGGCCACGGCGTCCCCGCCGGTGCCCTCGTCCTGCTGCGCCGTTCGGGCGGGGCCGCGTTCACCGACAGCGAGGAGGTCTTCGCCCGGCTGTTCGCCGCGCGCGCCGGGGCCGCGATGTCGGCCGCCCGGCTGTACGCGGAACAGACCTCGATCACCGACGTGCTGATGCGGGAACTGCTGCCCCCCTCGCTGCACCAGATCTCGGGGGTCGACTACGCCGGCGGCTACCGGCCGTCCGCGGACCACGAGCGGATCGGCGGCGACTTCTACGACGTGCACCCCGCCGCCGTCGAGGGCGATGCCTCACTGATCACCCTCGGGGACGTGTGCGGCAAGGGCCTGGAAGCGGCCGTGCTGACCGGCAAGATCCGCAACACCCTGCACGCCCTGCTGCCGCTGGCCGACGACCACCAGCGGATGATCAGCCTGCTCAACACCGCGCTGCTCAACTCCCACCACACCCGGTTCGTGACGCTGGTGCTGGCCTCCGCCGTGCGCGAGGGCAGCGGGGTGAGCCTGCGGCTGACCAGCGCCGGTCATCCGACCCCGCTGATCATCCGCGCGGACGGCACGGTGGAGGAGGCGCAGACCCGCGGCACCCTCGTGGGGGCCATGCCCCACGCCCCCGCCCGCACGACCGCCCTCACGCTCGCGCCCGGGGAGTCCTGCGTGCTGTACACCGACGGGATCACCGAGGCCGAAGGCGGGCCGCTGGGCGGTTCCCACTTCGGTGAGCAGCGGCTCAAGCGCGTCCTGTCGGAGTGCGCGGGCATGCCCTCCGAGAGCATCGTGGAACGCGTCCAGATGCTCGCCTCCCAGTGGATCGGCCGGGGACGCCACGACGACATGGCGGTCGTCGTGATCTCCGCGCCCCGCACCCACCACCTGAGCGCGGTGAACGGCCACACGCGGGGCAGGTTCACCGCATGAGCACCCGTACTCCGCACCGTCCTCCGTCAGCCGCCGCCGGAACCGTCCGGCGGCTTTCGGAGGAGCTGTGGAGCGCCGTCTCCACCGCCGACGAGCACACGGCCACCGAGGTGGTGCTCGGGGCGCTGGACAACGGTGTCGACCCGGAGACCGTGCTCCTCGACGTGATCGCCGCCGTGCAGGGCAGGGTGGGCGAGGAGTGGGCCGCCAACCGTCTCAGCGTGGCCCAGGAGCACGCGGCGACCGCCATCAACGAACGGGCCGTCGCCGCGCTCTCCCGGCATCCCGCCGCCCGCACCGCCCCCACCCGCGGCAGGATCACGGTGGCCTGCGTCGACGGCGAGTGGCACGCGCTGCCCGCCCGCCTCTTCGCCGAGGTGCTGAGCCTGCGCGGCTGGCACGTGGACTACCTCGGCGCGCAGGTGCCCACTCCGCACCTCATCGCCCATCTGCACCGCACCGACTCCGACGCGGTCGCCCTCTCCAGCTCGATCGCGACCCGGCTGCCCGCCGCGCACGCCGCGATCACGGCCTGCCAGGCCATCGGTGTCCCCGTGCTCGTCGGAGGTGCCGCCTTCGGCCCCGACGGCCGCTACGCCTTCCTGCTCGACGCCGACGCCTGGGCGCCCGACGCCCGCGCCGCCGCCGACCGTCTCGCCCGGGGCCCGCTGCCCCGCCCGCGCCCCGACCACCAGCAGCTGGACGACCTGCCGCACCTGGCCGATCAGGAGTACACCCTGATCACGCGCAACAGCGCCTCGCTCGTCCGGAGCGTCTTCACCGCCCTGCACGACGCGTTCCCCGCCCTGCGCACGTACAGCGAGGCGCAGCGCGAGCGCACGGCCGAGGACCTCGCCCACATCGTGGAGTTCCTCACCACCGCCCTGTACCTCGGTGACGAGGACCTCTTCGCGGGGTTCCTCACCTGGACCGCCCAGATCCTCACCGCCCGCGGGGTACCCGCGCACAGCCTGCCGCCGGCCCTGACCCTCCTGGCCCGTGAACTCAAGGACTTCCCGCGGGCCACCCGCGCCCTCGACCACGGCGCCGCCGCACTCGCCCCTGTGAACCGCACCGCCGCCGAGAGCCTCTCATGACCACGACACCCCCCGCCCACCTGCGCCTGAGCACGGACGACACCGAGGACGCCGATGACGCCGGGGACACGGTCCGTATCGAGCTGCAAGGAGACCTCGACCACGACACCGCCGACGGCCTCCTCGCGGCCGTCACCACCGTGCTCGGCGACCATCCGCGCCTGGACGACCTGCACCTGCACTGCGCCGGGCTCGGCACGGTCGACTCCCTGGGGCTGTCCGTCCTGCTGATGATCCGCCGGCGGACCGGTCATGCCGGTGTCCGCCTCCACCTGGACGACCGTCCGGCGGCCCTGGACCGGCTGCTGGCCCTCACGGGGACCCTGGACCACCTCACGACGTCGTCCGCCACCGCCGCCGGCCCGTTCGGCGCGGAAGACCCGCCCCGTACGGGCGGGAACGGGAAAGCGATGACGGTACGCCCCACCGGCCCGGACGGCACCACCTGACGCCTCCTGCCGACCACCACGAGGCGCAAGCCGGACCCACCGACGGGGAGCCCATGCCAGCACCAGCAGCACCAGTACAAGCACCGGCACCGGATTTCGCCTCGCGCAGGTTCTCCCAGGAGGCCGCACGGTCCGCCGGCGACCTCTGCGAGCTCCTCGACGTGATGTGGGAGAAGGCCCGGCAGTCCACCGCCGGTGCCGCCGCCCCCACCTCCCCCTCACAACTGCGCCTGATGTACCTCGTCGACCGGGAGGAGGGGGTCCGGATGCGAACCGTGTGCAGGGAACTCGGCACCGCGCCCCCTTCCGTCAGCCGTCTGTGCGACCGGCTGCAGGCCCTCGGCTTCGTGGAACGCCTGCCGTGCCCCGGCAGCGGGCGGGAGGTCACGCTCCGGCTGACCGGCGCGGGACGGGCCCATCTGCAGCGCATCCGCGAGCAGCGCGCGACGATGCTCCACCACGCCGTCGACGCCATGTCCCAGGCCGAGCGGCGCGCTCTGGCCGTCGGGCTCGCGGGCCTCCACGCCCGGCTCACCGCGAACGGCGGCGAGCACGGCGCACCGGGCCGCACCGCGGCGGCCTAGGCCCTCGTCGGCGCGTCGGCGGCGGCCCGCACCCCCGTCGTCACGGGGCCCCGGGGCCGGGCGCCTCGTCGTCGGATCCGTCGTCGGAACGGTCCGCCAGGGCGATGCGGGCGGTGATGCGCTTGCCGACGGGTTCCTGCTCGACGGAGAGGGCCTCGGTCACCGCCTTGACGATCTCCAGACCGTGCTGGCCGATCCTGCCCGGGTCGGGGGTCCGGGCGGCCGGGACGGTGGGATCGCTGTCCCACACCGTGACGTCCACGCTCCCGGCGGTGACGCGCAGCTCCATCAGGACGGGACCGGGGGCGTATTTGCGGGCGTTGGTGACCAGCTCACTGACCACCAGCTGGGTGACCTCCACCGCACGCGCCGACACGGGCAGCCGGTGGTCGGTACGGGCCCGGTCGAGGAAGGCGACCGCGTGGTGGCGGGCCTCGGCGATGCAACCGTGATCCCCGCCCAGGGCGTACCCCGCGCGCATCACGTACCCGTCCGAGGCTATACCGCCGTCGGCATCGGCATGGGATCCCACTGGCCTCGCCCTCATTCCCCGTTCACGTGCGCGCCTCTACCCGCCCTGCGCGCCCCCATGCCACAGGGGGTTGTTCTCCGGCACGACCGCCCGGTCGCATCCGGCCACGGCGGTGGGGCAGAATCGTCCTGCACGTTCCGACCCGGGGTAAGCCTAATCAGTCGAGGAGACGGTGACCGACATCCAGAAGGCGGGCCGGCCCGGCCGGCTCTCCATCGAGCACTCCGACACCGACGGCATTCGTGTCGTGACGGTGCGGGGCGAGATCGACCACGCCGTCAGCGGCCTGCTCGGCGAGGCCCTGCTGGCCGTGGACCACGAGCCGCCGCGGATCGTGGTGGACCTCGGCGGTGTGACGTTCATGGACTCCAGCGGCATCAACGCGTTCATCGCCGCTCACCGGGCGGCGAGCGGCGCGCAGGGATGGCTGCGCATAGCCGCCGCCCAGGAGGCCGTCCTGCGCGTCCTGCGGTTGGTCGGCGTCGACGCGCTCATCCCCTGCCGTTCCACCGTCGCGGAGGCCATGGGCGACTGACCGCCCGCGGCCACTGCCACTGCCGCCGCCACTGCCGCCGCCACTGCTGCTGCCTCCGCCTCCGCCTCCGCCTCCGCCTCCGCCTCCGCCTCCGCCTCCGCCTCGAGAATACGCCCGTTCGGTGGGCGGACATGTCACGTCCGCGGTGGCACTCTGGGGTGGTCCGGCCGCCGCCGCACGGGTGCGGCGGCGGCCGGGGCGCGAGCCGTCGGGGGCTCCCCTCGGTCGTTCCTCGCGTGAGGTGCCCCTCCAGCGGTGCGTGACGGCGGGAGTCGCCCCGCCGGCGCGCCCCGGGGCGGAGGCTGGAGCCGCGTTGTCGGCGGTGCGGCTCCAGCCGGCCTCCGCGGTCGGTCACGGCTCGCGGTCCGGTCGCGGCTCGGGGGCCCGGAGCCGGCGGTGCGGGCGGAGGCCCGGCTCCACCCGGTCCGGGCGTGGCGGCGGGAGCAGTCGCACGGGGCCGCGGAGGCGAACCGGCCGCGTCTTCTCCCGCGGGAGTCCCGTACGCACGGCGGTCCCGGAACCCCCGCGGGGATTCCGGGACCGCCGAACAGCCGGACACACCCGGAGGGTCAGGCCGGGGAGCAGGCCCGGAGGGTCAGGCCGGGGAGTCAGGCCTGGACCGCGGCCTCCTCGGGCGCGTCGTGCCGGTCGCCCGTGACGCGGTCGGCCGCGGCGGTGCGGGCGGCCGGAATGGCGGCCGCGACGACGGCGGCCACCAGGGCGACCGCGCCGCCGATGATCAGGGCGGTACGGAAACCGTCCTCCGAGGTGATGCTGTAGCCGCCCGTCGTGACGGACATCTGTGAGAGGACCACGCCGACGACGGCGGCGCCCACCGAGGTGCCGAGGGAGCGCATGAGGGTGTTGAAGCCGTTGGCGGCGGCGGTCTCGGACAGCGGGACCGAGCTCATGATCAGGGCGGGCATCGCCCCGTAGGCGAGGCCGACGCCGCTGCTGGTGACCATGAGTACCAGCATCAGGCCCCAGGCGGAGCCCATCAGCACGAGCGCCAGGCCGTAACCGGCGGCGATCACGAGGATTCCGGAGATCAGGGTGAACTTCGGACCGCGCGCGTCGGTGAGCTTTCCGCCGAGCGGGGAGACGAGCATCATCATGATGCCGCCGGGGGCCATCCACAGGCCCGCCGCGAGCATCGACTGCCCCAGGCCGTAGCCGGTCTCCTCGGGGAACTGGAGCAGCTGGGGAACGATCAGCATCCCGGCGTACATGCCGAAGCCGACGAAGAGCGAGGCGGCGTTGGTCAGCAGCACACGGGGGCGGGCCGTGGTGCGCAGGTCGACCAGCGGGTCGCGGGTGCGCGTCTCCCAGAAGCCCCAGGCCAGCAGCGTCACGACGGCGGCGGCGAACAGCCCGAGGGTGGTCGCCGAACCCCAGCCCCACTCGGCGCCCTTGGAGACCGCGAGGAGCAGGCAGACCAGGCCGACGCCGAGTCCGACCGCGCCGGGCGCGTCGAAGCGCTGGCCCTTCGCCGCGGCGGGGACGTCCGGGACGAGGAACCAGATCAGGACGGCGATCACCGTGGCCAGGACGGCGGAGCCCCAGAACAGCACGCGCCAGTTCGCGTACTGGGCGACCGCCGCGGCGATCGGCAGGCCGAGCCCGCCGCCGATGCCCATGGACGCGCTGACGAGCGCGATGGACGAGCTGAGCTTCTCGGCCGGTATGACGTCGCGCAGGAGGGCGATGCCGAGCGGCACCATGCCCATGCCCACACCCTGCAGCCCGCGGCCGACGATCATCGGGACGACGGAGGACGAGAGCGCGCACACCACCGATCCCACGACGAGCGGGACGGAGCAGGCGAGGAGCATCCGCCGCTTGCCCAGCAGGTCGCCCAGGCGTCCGGTGACGGGTACGCAGACGGCCGCCACCAGCAGGGTGACCGTGATCACCCATGCCGTGTTCGAGGCCGTGCTGTCCAGGATCCTCGGCAGGTCCGCGATGAGCGGCGTCACCAGGGTCTGCATGATCGCCGCCGTGGTGCCGGCGAAGGCCAGCGTGGCGACCACCCCGTTGGCGTGGGGGGAGGTCGGTGGGGTTCCCATCAGGGGACTCCTCGCATCTCTCTCGGGCTAGCTCGGGCCAGTGGGAATGCAGTGTACATATCTTATGCATCATGCATGCCGTATGCCTTATGCACAGCGTGTGCGAGGATGAGGGCGGGGCCGTCGCAGAACGTGCCGCGCCGGCCCCGTCGGAGCGTGGGAGGCGACGCACATGACCAGGCCGGCGTACGAGGTCGAGTACGAGCAGATGCTGCTCGGCAGGCATGCGCTCGCGGCGCGCGGCGGGCGCGCCAAGGAGAGCGTGCTGGAACGCAGTTCCTACACCCTGCTCAGCCGCATCCGTGTCCAGGGACCCATGTCGATCGGTGAATTGAGCGACGCCTTCGGGCTCGACGCCTCCACGCTCAACCGGCAGACCGCTTCGGCGGTGCGCGCCGGGCTCGCGGAGCGCATCCCGGACCCCGACGGCGGACTGGCCCGCAAGTTCCGCATCACGGACGAGGGGGCGCGGATCCTCGACCAGGAGCGCGAGCGGATCGTCGGTTCGCTGGACCGGATCATGGCCGACTGGTCCGACGAGGACATCGCCGGGTTCGCCCGTTACCTGCGACGCTTCAACACCGACATCGAGCGTCTCGGCGGGCGGCCCTGGCCGCGTCCGTGACGGCGGCCGGCGGGCACGGACGCGGAGGCGGGCGCAGGCCCGGAGGCGGGCCGGGCGGTTCCTCCGTCAGGCTTCCGCCGGCGGCAGGACAGTAAGGGCTGCGACGGATTCGCGGGGCCCGCCGGAGGGTACGCATGAGCCCTGTGCGGGACACGGGAGGAAGCCGGGTGCGGGACCGTGCGGCCCGGCACGCCCGCCGGAGACCGAGACCCCCGGCCCCGTACGCGCCCCGGGGGCCGAAAGCCCCTGCCCCGGAGGCGCCGACCGATGTCCCCGACGGCTCGTCCGCCCCTTCGCGCACCTCCCCCACCGGCTGACGGGCCCGCCGTCCGGGGCCGGCGCCACCCACCCGTGCGAACGAGCCGGATCGCCCGGAAGTCCTCCCACCCGAACCCCGCCGAATAGCGCGCGAGGACTCGAACAACTCTTCCCGCCTCCCTGCGGTCCGCGCCCCTGCCGGACCCCTGCCGCGCTAGGAGAACCGGGATGTCCGACGACCCCTCGGATGCGTATGCCCCCCCGTCCGCACCGCGCCGGGCACCCCACCGCCCGGCCTTCCTGGGCCGTCTCCGGGGAGCACTTACCCGAGCACGCCGCGCTCCCGTCCGCACCCGGCCACCACAAGGACCCGCATCGCAGCCTCCAGCCGCTGGCGACGCTGTCCTTCTGCCTGGGCGCCTCGGCCATCGCCCCCGCGCTGATCTACAGCCTCTTCTGGCGCCGTTACACCCGGACCGGCCTGCTGAGCACCCTCATCGGCGGTTCGCTCACGGTCCTCGTCCTGATGCCGGGTACGAGACTGGTCTCCGGGACGCCCACGGCGGCCTTCCCCCAGGCGGACTTCAACTGGTTCCCGTTCAGCACGACCGGCCTGGTGTCCGTCCCGCTGGGTTTCGCGTTCGGCTGGCTAGGCACCCTCCTGTCGGGCCGCCGCGAGGCACGGCAGTGCCAGAAGGACCACGAGCGGATCGGGGCCGAGATCCTCGCGGGTCCGGAACCCAGGGTGAGATGAGCGGCGCCGCACGGCCGACACCGGTTACTCGCAGCTACTTTCGTGATGTTAGGTTTGGCTTGCCTTACTGAACGGAATTCCCCGTTCCGTAGTTCTCGCCGTTCCGTAACTCTGCGCTGCCCGCGAACGGGCGGACAAGGACCATCTCCAGTGCGCTTCGAACCGTCGCCGTCCCTCCGCGGCACGCGCCCCCCGGCACGCGTCGCGTGACCGCCCCCCTCTCCCCTCCGCGGTCCACCGAAGCACCGGCCGGCCCTTCGCGCGAGCGCCGCCGCGGCAGCAGCCCCGCACTCGGTGCGGGGCTGCTGGCGGCGGCCCTGGTGCTGGCGGCGGCGAGCGTGCTCAGCCTCGCGGTCGGTTCGGGCGACGTGGCCCCGCACGACGTGGTGGCGGGACTGTTCGGTCCCGACCGCTCCGTCCACGGCCAGATGATCGTCCAGGAGGTGCGCCTCCCCCGCACGCTCGCCGGGCTGCTGGCCGGAGCGGCCCTCGGCGTCGCGGGCGCCCTGATGCAAGGCGTCGCACGCAACCCCCTGGCCGATCCGGGCCTGCTGGGCGTCAACGCGGGCGCCTCCGTCACCGTCGTCTTCGCCATCAGCGTCCTGTCGCTGACCGAGCCGGCGCAGTACATCTGGTTCGGCTTCCTCGGGGCCTGTGCGGCCGCCGTACTCGTCCACGGCATCGGCAGTCTGGGCCGCGAGGGCGCGACGCCCGTGAAACTGGCCCTCGCCGGAGCGGCCACCACCGCCGTACTCACCTCGCTGACCAGCGCCATGCTGCTCACCGACAGCCAAACGTTCGACCAGTTCCGGTTCTGGCAGGTGGGCGCGCTCAACGGCCGTGACACCGATGTCCTGTGGCAGGCCCTCCCCTTCGTCGCCGCCGGCGGCGTCCTGGCCCTGCTGCTGGGCCCCTCCCTCAATGCCCTGGCCCTCGGCGACGACATCGCCCGCGGCCTGGGACAGCGGATCGTCGCGGTGCGGCTGGCGGGCGCCGCGAGCGTGGTGCTGCTCTGCGGCGCGGCGACGGCGATCGCGGGACCGATCGGGTTCCTGGGCCTGGCCGTTCCGCACGCGGCACGCCTGATCACCGGTCCTGACTACAAGTGGGTCCTGCCCTACAGCGCCCTGCTGGCGCCGGCCCTGCTGCTCTTCGCCGACGTGGTGGGGCGGCTCGTCGCGCGGCCCGGCGAGGTGCAGGTGGGCGTGATCACCGCCGCGCTGGGCGCCGTCCCCTTCGTCCTGCTCGTCCGCCGCCGGAACGTGGTGGAACTGTGAACCGTACGAACCCGTCCGCGGCCGGGGCGACCCCCGCATCCACCGGCACCGGCACCGGCACTGGCACTGGCACTGGCACGAGTAACCTCACCGACACGAGTGACCCGGCCGGAGTGAAGGGCATGACAGGCGCGGCGGAACACCTCTCCCCCGCCTCCCTGCACACCGCCGTGGCCCGTCTCGTCCGGGTCAGACGCCGTGGACTGGCGCGCCGCGCCGCCGTGGGCGGCATCCTGCTGGCCGTCGTCCTGGTGGCGTTCGCCGTGTCCCTGTCCACCGGTGACTTCGTCGTCCCGCTCGTCGACGTCCTCGCGACACTGACCGGGGGCGGCGACGCCGGAACCCGGTTCGTCGTCCTCGACCTGCGTCTGCCGCGCGCCCTGCTGGCACTCCTCGTCGGCGCCTGCTTCGGCCTGTCGGGAGCGGTGTTCCAGGCCCTGCTGCGCAACCCGCTGGCCAGTCCCGACGTCATCGGGGTCAGCTCGGGGGCCGCCGCGGCCGCCGTCCTGGCCACCCTGGTCCTCGGCTGGAGCGGGCTCGCCCTGTCGGCGCTCGCCCTGCTGGGCGCGCTGCTGACCGGAGCCGCCGTGTACCTGCTGGCCTGGCGCAAGGGCGTCTCGGGCTACCGCCTGGTCCTCGTCGGCATCGGCATCGGCACGGGCCTGTCGAGCCTTGTCTCGTACGTCATGACGCGCTCGGAGGTCACCGAGGCGCAAGGGCTCTTCCTCTGGCTGACCGGCAGCCTCAACGGCCGGTCCTGGACGCACTTCTGGCCCCTGCTCGGCGGCGCGGCCCTGCTGCTGCCCCTGACCCTGGTGGCCGCACGGGCCCTGCCCGCCCTGCAACTGGGCGACGAGGCGGCCGGCGGTCTGGGCGCGCGCGTCGAGCCCGGCCGGCTGGCCATGCTGGCCTGCGCGACCGCTCTCGCGGGACTGGCTACGGCCGCCGCCGGACCCGTCGGATTCGTCGCCTTCGTGTCCCCTCCCATCGCCCGGCGACTGCTCCCCGGACACGGCGCGGTCCTGGTGCCCGCGGCCCTGACCGGGGCCGCCCTGGTCCTGTCGGCCGACTACGCGGCCCAGCACCTCCTGCCCGGTACGCAGTTGCCGGTCGGGATCGTGACCAGCCTCGTCGGTGCGCCGTACCTGCTGTGGCTGCTCGCGCGCGCCAACCGCGTGGGCACGGGCGGCTGACCGTGACGCGACCCCCGTACGAAGGTTCCGGCGAGGCCCGTGAACCGCTCGGCACCCCCAAGGAGACGACGGTGACCTCCCAGCACACCCTCCAGGCCCGGGACCTCGCGCTCGGCTACGGAGAGCGCGAGATCATCTCCGGGCTCGACGTCGACCTGCCGCCCGGCCGCATCACCTGCGTCGTCGGCCCCAACGCCTGCGGCAAGTCCACGCTGCTGCGCTCGATGGCCCGGCTGCTCGTGCCGTCGGCGGGAGCCGTCCTCCTGGACGGGCGCAGCATCCAGGAGCTGCCCACCCGTCAGGTCGCCGCCGTCCTGGGCGTACTGCCGCAGTCCCCGGTGGCGCCGGAGGCCATCACGGTCGCCGATCTGGTCGGCCGCGGCCGGTACCCGCACCAGGGCTGGTTCCGGCGCTGGACGGCCACCGACACCGAGGCGGTCGCCGCGGCCATGCTCGCCACCGACGTCCTCGAACTCGCCGACCGGCCCCTGGACGAACTCTCCGGCGGCCAGCGCCAGCGCGTGTGGATCGCCATGGCCCTGGCCCAGGAGACCGACGTCCTGCTGCTCGACGAGCCCACCACCTATCTCGACATCAGCCACCAGCTGGACGTCCTCGACCTGCTGACCGACCTCAACCGGCAGCGCGGTGTCACCCTCGCCGTCGTCCTGCACGACCTCAACCTCGCGTGCCGGTACGCCGACCACCTCATCGCGATGAAGGACGGCCGCATCGTCGCCGAGGGCGCCCCGTCCGCGATCGTCACCGAGGCGCTGGTGCATGAGGTGTTCGGGCTGCGCAGTGCGGTCGTCCCGGACCCGGCGTCGGCCACCCCCCTGATCGTCCCGATGGGACGGCACCACATCACGGCGCCCCCACCCGACACCGCCCCGACCGCCGCGTCCTCCTGAACCCTCTGCCTCCCCGGACCTTCTGTCTCCCCGACCCCCGACCCCCCGTCTCCCCGAACCCCCTGTCCCCGGCCCTGTCGAGCACTCCAGTGAACCTCCCGGAAAGAGCACCCGCCATGTCCCCTCGCCCCACCGCCCCCGTCTCCGTCTCCGGCTCACGACGCCGGCGGGTCCGTCCGCGCCTGCTGACCGGCGTCCTCGCGCTCACCCTGACGGGGACGCTGGCGGCGTGCGGCTCGTCCGACGGCTCCGGCGGCCAGGAGGGCACCGCGCAGAAGTCCGGCGGCGCGTTCCCCGCGAAGGTCGCCACCAAGTTCGGCACGGTCACCGTGGACGAGGCGCCCAAGCGCGTGGTGGCGCTCGGCTGGGGCGACGCCGAGGCCGCGCTCTCGCTCGGGGTGCAGCCGGTCGGGGCCAGCGACTGGCTCGCCTTCGGCGGTGACGGCGTCGGCCCCTGGGCCGAGGACCTCTACGACGAGAGCCCGCAGAAGATCGGTACGCTGGAGCCCGAGTACGAGAAGATCGCGGCCCTGAAGCCCGACCTGATCCTGGACACCAAGTCCAGCGGGGACCGGACGCGGTACGAAACGCTGAGCAAGATCGCGCCGACGGTCGGCGTGCCGACGGGCGGCGACCAGTACAAGATCTCCTGGGAGAAGCAGACCACCATGGTCGCCCAGGCCCTGGGCCGCCCCGACGACGGCAGGAAGCTGATCGCCGAGACCGGGCGGAAGTTCGCGGACGCCGCCGAGGCGAACCCCGGGTTCGAGGACAGGACCATCACGCTCGGTTCGCGCACCGCCTCCGCCTGGGGTGCGTACGTGCGCGGCACGGGCCGGGTCGACTTCGTCGAGCGGCTCGGCTTCCGCAACAACCCCGCGATCGAGGCCAAGGCCGGCTCCGCCTTCTCCGTGCCCGTCTCGGAGGAGAACCTGAACCTGCTCGACGCCGACCTGACCGTCATGTCCCCCATCGGGATCACCGCCGCGAAGATCAGCTCCGATCCCCTCTTCAAGGCCGTGCCGTCCGTGAAGAAGGGGCACTCCGTCGTCTTCGACGACCGGAACATCAGCCAGGCATTCGCGACGGACTCCGTCCTGTCGGTCGACTACGCGCTGGAGCACGTGGTGCCGCTGTTCGCGTCGGCCCTGAAGTAGGCCCGGGTCCCGGCACGGGCCCGGCACTTCCGGCCGAGCCCGTGCCTGCCGTTCCCTCAGGTTCCTCAGATCCATCAGGTTCCTCAGATCCATCAGGTTCATCAGGTTCATCAGGTTCATCCGGCATGTTCGACCATGCGGGACAGCTCCACCCGGGAGCGCACGCCCAGCTCGGCGAAGATCCTGCGCAGGTGGTAGTCGACCGTGCGGGTGCTGACGGCCAGACGCAGGGCCACCTCCTTGTTCGTGGCGCCCTCGGCCACGGACCGGGCTATGCGCAGTTGCTGTGGGGTGAGGGCGTCCAGCGCGCCGGCCCTCGCCCCGGCCGGGGCCGCCCCGTTCGCCCGCAGTTCGGCGCGCGCCTGCTCCGCCCAGACGCGGGCGCCGCAGCGTTCGAAGCCGACCAGCGCGTCCCGCAGGCAGCCACGGGCCTCCCCGAGTCTGCGCCGTCTGCGCAGCCACTTGCCGTACAGCAGCCGGGTACGTGCCTGTTCGAATTCGCCGCCCGCCTGTGCGTGCAGGGCGAGGGCTTCCTCGTACAGGGCGTCGGCCCGGTCCGCGTCGGCCACCAGCGCGCGGCACCTGGCGAGTTGCGCGGGTGCCTGTGCGTCGGCGCCGAAGTGCGCCCACAGGGCGAACTCCTCGACGACGGCGCGTGCGTCGTCCCGCTGCCCGGCGAGCACCGCGGCCTCCACGTAGCAGGGCATCGCCAGCATGCGTACCGCGAAGTGGCCGCCGTCCGGGCCCGGGCGCACCAGCGGGCCGAGCCGGGCGGCCGCCTCGTGAGGGCGCCCGCGGCCCAGTTCGGCGCGGCCGCACGCCCACGCGGCGAGCGTGGCGGCCTGCAGCAGTCCGTGGCGCCGCGCGGTGGCCAGCGCGGCGTCGGCGTGGTGCGCGACCCGGGCCGGTTCGTCCGCGATCGACGCCACCAGCGCCAGCACGGCGTGGTGGTGGGCCGCCATGTTGCTCTGCCCGTACAGGTGCGCGGTGCGCAGCCCCTCCTCGGCATGCGTCCGGGCCCGGTCGTGGTGCCCCTCCCGCAACTCCGCGTAGGACAGCAGTTCCAGGGCCCGTGGCACGGCCGCCTCCGGTCCCCGGGACCGGGCCGCCGCAAGCGTCCGCGCGCCGATCCGGCAGGCGGCGGGCACGTCCCCGAGGAGAAGGGCCGCGGCCCCCGACCACAGCAGCCGCTCCGGCTCGTCCTCCTCCCAGGCGTGCTCGACCACGCGGCGCAGCCACGGGATCGCCCGGCCGAGGTCCCGCTCCAGCATCGCCCGCATGCCGTGCAGGTAGGCGCGCGGCAGTCCGGGATCCGCGGCGGGGGCCTCGGGGAGGGCGCCGGCGGCGGGCCGGGCCGCGGTGACGAGGAGGGCTGCCCGCTCCGCGACCGCGTCGAAGGCGGCGGCCGTACGGTCCGCCGCGTTCAGCGCCCGCAGACAGGCGGCGTCGTCCCCCGTGGCCCAGGCCGCCTCCGCGGCGGCGAGGCCGGCGTGCAGCGCGCGGGCCGGCTCCTCGGCGGCGAGCAGGGACCGGGCGAGCAGCAGGGCCTCAGCGGCGTCGGCGGCGGGTCCGTCGCGCAGCGTCAGGACGCCCCGCACCCATGCGGAGCGGCCCCGCACGGCGGCGGGAAGAGCAGC
>NZ_JAHKJW010000209.1 GCF_019710745.1 Streptomyces beigongshangae | reverse complement strand
GGCCCGCGGGTGGTGTGGGTGATGGTCCCGGCGGGTGCTGCCACCCAGGGCGTCATCGACGAGCTCGGCGGGCTCCTGGAACCGGGTGACGTGGTCGTGGACGGCGGCAACTCGCGCTGGACGGACGACGAGAAGCACGCGAAGGAGCTGGAGGCCAAGGGCATCGGCTTCGTGGACGCCGGTGTCTCGGGCGGCGTGTGGGGCCTGCAGAACGGCTACGCGCTGATGGTGGGCGGTCAGGCCGAACACATCGCGAAGGTCCGGCCCGTCTTCGACGCCCTCAAGCCCGAGGGTGACGCGGGGTTCGTGCACGCGGGCAGGGT
>NZ_JAHKJW010000208.1 GCF_019710745.1 Streptomyces beigongshangae | reverse complement strand
GGTGTGGCCGATGTTGGACTTGAGGGAGCCGAGCCACAGCGGCCGTCCCTCCGGGCGTTCCCTGCCGTACGTGGCGAGCAGCGCCTGCGCCTCGATGGGGTCCCCCAGCGTGGTCCCGGTGCCGTGGGCCTCGACCGCGTCCACGTCCTTCGCCGACAGTCCCGCGTCGGCGAGTGCCGCGCGGATCACCCGCTGCTGGCTGGGCCCGTTCGGCGCGGTCAGGCCGTTGCTCGCTCCGTCCTGGTTGACGGCGCTGCCCCGCACCACCGCCAGTACCGGGCGGCCGCCCCGGCGGGCGTCCGACAGCCGCTCCAGGAGCAGGAC
>NZ_JAHKJW010000207.1 GCF_019710745.1 Streptomyces beigongshangae | reverse complement strand
CGGCGCGGCGGGTGCCGCGCACCAGGTTCCGCAGCAGCGGCGGGACGGCGCCGGGCAGCCGGGACTCTCCGGAGGCGGCGCCGACGGCGACGATCAGGGGCTCGTCGGAGCCGGTGGCCGTGTCGAAGAGGGTCAGGCCGCGCTCGACGGGCAGCGGCGCGGCGCCGGAGGCGGCGATGCGCTGCATGTCGGCCCCGGAGAGGGTGCCGGTCATACCGGCGGACTGCTCCCAGGCGCCCCAGGCCAGTGACAGGCCCGGCAGCCCCTGGGCCGCGCGGTGCTGGGCCAGGGCGTCCAGGAAGACGTTGGCCGCCGCGTAGTTGGCCTG
>NZ_JAHKJW010000206.1 GCF_019710745.1 Streptomyces beigongshangae | reverse complement strand
GTGTGGGTCGAGGAGGGGGGTCCAGTTGATGGGGGTGCCGCGGGTCCAGGCGTGGCCGAGGGAGGTGAGGAGTTGGCGTGTGTCGCCTTGTCCGCGGCGCAGGGTGCCGGTGACGAGGGTCGGTCCTGGTTCGGTGTGTTCGATGGTTGCTTCGATGCTGGTGGTGAGGACGGGGTGTGCGCTGATTTCGATGTAGGTGGTGAAGTTCTGGGTGAGGAGGTGGTGGATGGCGGGGGCGAAGCGGACGGTGTTGCGCAGGTTGCGGTACCAGTAGGTGGCGTCGAGGTGGCGGGTGTCGAGCCAGTCGGTGTCGACGGTGGAGAAGAAGGGG
>NZ_JAHKJW010000205.1 GCF_019710745.1 Streptomyces beigongshangae | reverse complement strand
CAGCTGGGCGAGGTTGCTGGTGACCTCGGCCTGCGCGGAGGCGGGGATCGCGGGCAGGCCCGGCTCGACCTCGGGGCAGCTGATCGTGCCGACGGCGCCGGCGCCGTCCCCGGCTCCGCCCGCGTCCTCCCCGGCGCCGGTGTCCCCGGCGTCGCCGCCCGCGTTCCCGCCGGCCCCTTCCGTGGCGCCCCCGGTCGGCTCAGCCCCGGCGTCACCGCCCGCCCCGTCACCGCCCGCCTCGTCACCGCCCGCCTCGTCCGCGCCCCCGGCGTTCAGCGTGCAGGGGGCGAGTGCTTCGAGGCCCTCGGGTTTGGCGGCGGCGCGGCCGATGGCGGTCTCGATG
>NZ_JAHKJW010000204.1 GCF_019710745.1 Streptomyces beigongshangae | reverse complement strand
CCGGGCGGGTGAACGCCTCGGCCAGGAAGATCACGTCGGGATCGGTGCGGTTGATCTCCGCGATCACCTGCTCCCAGAACACGACCGGTTTCGTGTGGGGGTTGTCGACGCGGAAGATCCGCACCCCGTGCCCCATCCAGAACCGCAGCACCCGGACCGTCTCCTCGACCAGGCCGGGCATGTCCTGGTCGAAGGCGATCGGGTAGATGTCCTGGTACTTCTTCGGCGGGTTCTCCGCGTAGGCGATCGTGCCGTCGGGACGGTGGTGGAACCACTCCGGGTGCTTCTCCACCCACGGGTGGTCCGGCGAGCACTGGAGCGCGAAGTCCAGGGCGATCTCCAGGT
>NZ_JAHKJW010000203.1 GCF_019710745.1 Streptomyces beigongshangae | reverse complement strand
CACCGAGCCGCAGACCGGCGGGGAGGGCATTGCCTCCCTGGCACCGGGTGTCGTGCCGTGGATCCTGTCCGGCCGTACGCAGGACGCTCTGCGCGCCCAGGCCGCCCGCCTGCTGGCCCAGATCGAGGCCGACCCCGCGCTACGCGCGGTGGACCTGGGATTTTCCCTCGCCACCCAGCGCTCACTCTTCGACCACCGTGCCGTTGTCCTGGTGGACGACCGCGAGACCGCGGTACGCGGTCTGGCCGCCGTGTGCGTGGGCGAACCCGACCCGGCCGCCGTCGTCGGCCAGAACGAGACGGGCCGTACGGCGTTCCTGTTCTCGGGTCAGGGTTCGCAGCGGTTGGGGATGGGGCGT
>NZ_JAHKJW010000202.1 GCF_019710745.1 Streptomyces beigongshangae | reverse complement strand
TCATGCTGCTGCTGTTCGCCACCCCCACCTTCGCCGGGTTCGCCAACGCGATCATGCCGCTGCAGATCGGCTCGCCGGACGTGGCGTTCCCGCGGCTGAACATGTTCTCCTACTGGCTGTTCCTCTTCGGCGGCCTGATCGTGATCTCCAGTCTCTTCACCCCGCAGGGTGCGGCCGACTTCGGCTGGACGGCCTACACCCCCCTCAGCGGCGGCGAGCGCTCCGCCTACGTGGGCGGGGACCTGTGGATCATGGGGCTGGCGCTGGCCGGGTTCGGCACCATCCTGGGCGCGGTCAACTTCATCACCACGATCATCTGCATGCGCGCGCCGGGCATGACGATGTTCCGCATGCCGATCTTCGTGTGG
>NZ_JAHKJW010000201.1 GCF_019710745.1 Streptomyces beigongshangae | reverse complement strand
CTCGCTGTACGCGTACACCATCGAGAACGTCATCTCGTGGTGGTGGTACTTGCGGTGGACGGGCTCGTGCGAGACGTAGTCCAGCGAGTCGTGCATCCAGCCCATGTTCCACTTCAGCCCGAACCCGAGGCCGCCGAAGCCGCCCGGCCCGATGTGGTGGGTGGCCCGGGTGACACCGTCCCAGGCGGTCGACTCCTCGGCGATGGTGACGACGCCGGGCTCGCGCCGGTAGACGGTGGCGTTCATCTCCTGGAGGAAGGCGACCGCGTCGAGGTTCTCCCGGCCGCCGTGGACGTTGGGCGTCCACTGCCCGGCCTCGCGCGAGTAGTCGAGGTAGAGCATGGAGGCGACGGCGTCGACCCGCAGCCCGT
>NZ_JAHKJW010000200.1 GCF_019710745.1 Streptomyces beigongshangae | reverse complement strand
TTCATGAGCCAGGCCAAGCACGTGGGCAAGATCGTGCTGTCCATGCCGCCGCGCTGGAACCCCGAGGGCACGGTCCTGATCACCGGTGGTACGGGTGCGCTGGGCGGGCACCTGGCCCGTCGTTTCGCGGCGGCCGGTGTGCGGCACCTGCTGCTGACCAGCCGGCGCGGCCCGGACGCCCCCGGTGCGGCCGAACTGGCGGCCGAGCTGCGGGAGCTGGGCGCGGAGGTCACCGTCGCCGCGTGCGACACCGCCGACCGTGACGCCACCGCGGCCCTCGTCGGTGCCGTGCCGGTGGAGCACCCGCTGACCGCGGTGGTGCACACGGCGGGTGTGCTGGACGACGGTGTGATCGCCTCGCTCACGCCCGA
>NZ_JAHKJW010000020.1 GCF_019710745.1 Streptomyces beigongshangae | reverse complement strand
CCAACTCGACACCGCCATGGAACACAACGGCAAGGGCGACCTCGCAGCACTGCTCACGGGCGGGGACGCCTGGACGGTGGTCGGCTAGGCGCTTCGACCGGGCGCTCGGCGCGGGTGCCCGGCGCGGGCGCCCGGTCGAAGCGCCCGGTCCGGGCGATCAGTCCGGGCGCCCGGTTTCCCGCGCCTCCGCCACGGGGGCGCGGGCCTCGTCGTACGCCTGCCTGGCCCTCTCCACGTCGTCCATCCGGTGCTCGGTCCACATCGCCAGGGCGAGGACCTGTTCGGCGGCCTCGCGGCCGAGGTCGGTGAGGGAGTAGTCGACGCGCGGCGGGATGACCGGCTTGGCGTCACGGTGCACGAGCCCGTCGCGCTCCAGGGTCTGCAGGGTCTGGGTGAGCATCTTCTCGCTGACCCTGCCGATCGCCCGGCGCAGCTCGCTGAAACGGTACGGGCGCTCCCTGAGTTCGATCAGGACGAGGACGCCCCAGCGGCTCGTGATGTGCTCCAGGACGAGCCGGTACGGGCACATCCCCTCAGCGACGGCGTATTTGCCCACCATCGCATTCACCGCCGCGTCCGGCTTATCCGGCTTGTCCGCCATGCCTGCCGTCCCGTTCACCGCCGGGGTACTCACCGTCATGCGGGTACCTTACTTCAAAGTGGGTACTTTCCCAAAGTTAGTGCAGCTCTTATGGTGAGTGGGAACCCACCCCACAAGGAGTTGTTTCCACCATGAGCATCGTCGTCACCGGAGCCACCGGACACCTCGGCAAGCACGTCATCGAGGGGCTGCTGGAGAAGGTCCCGGCCGACCGGATCACCGCCGTCGTCCGCAGCGAGGAGAAGGCCGCCGGGTTCGCCGCCCGCGGTGTGCGGATCGCGGTCGCCGACTACAACGCCCCCGAGACCTTCGACGGGGTCTTCTCCGCCGGCGACAGGGTGCTGCTCATCTCGGGCAACGAGTTCGACAAGGGCCGGGTCGGCCAGCACAAGGTCGTCCTGGACGCCGCCAGGGCCGCGGGCGTCGCCCTCCTCGCGTACACCAGCGCTCCCGGCAGCCTGACCGCCGCGCTGGCCGACGACCACCGGGACACCGAGGCCGCGATCCTGGAGTCCGGTGTGACGTACACCCTGCTGCGCAACGGCTGGTACAACGAGAACTACACCGAGAACCTCGCCCCCGTCCTCGAACACGGCGCCGTCGTCCAGGCCGCCGGCCAGGGCAGGCTCTCCTCCGCCTCCCGCGCGGACTACGCGGCCGCCGCCGTGGCCGTGCTGACCGGCGAGGGCCACGAGAACAAGACGTACGAGCTCGGCGGCGACGACGCCTGGAGCTTCGACGAGTACGCCGCCGCGGTGTCGCAGGCTTCCGGCAAGGAGATCGCGTACAGCCCCGTCCCCGTCGAGACGTACCAGGGCATCCTGACCGGCGCCGGGCTGCCCGAGCCGCTCGCCGCGATCCTGGCCGGCGTGGACGCGTCCATCGCCAAGGACGAGCTGGTCGTCACCAGCGGCGACCTGTCGCGACTGACCGGCCGCCCGACCACGCCGATCGCGGAGTCGGTCGCACTGGCACTCAAGGGCTGAGCCCTCCCCCACCCCGGCCCCGGCCGGAGCCGGCACCCCCGCCTGTCATGACCGTATGGCGATACGGGCATGACGTGCGGGGGTGCCGGACGCTACCTTCTTGGAGGCCGCGCGTGGCTCGGATGCCACGAGGTCCGCGGCCGGGCGAGTGGGAAGGAGGGCCGTGCCGGTGGAGTCCAAGGGCGAGCAGCACACGGGTCCGCAGTCCAGGGGCGAACAGCGGATCGGTCTGCTGAACGGTTTCGCGGCGTACGGCATGTGGGGGCTCGTCCCCCTCTTCTGGCCGTTCCTCGAACCGGCGGGTGCCGGGGAGATCCTCGCCCACCGCATGGTCTGGTCGCTCGGTTTCGTGCTGATCGCCCTCGTGGTGACGCGGCGCTGGGCCTGGGCCGTCCCCCTGCTGCGGCAGCCGCGCAAGCTGGGCCTGATCACCGTCGCGGCGGCCGTCATCACCGTCAACTGGGGCGTCTACATCTGGGCCGTCAACAGCGGCCACGTGGTGGAGGCGTCGCTCGGCTACTTCATCAACCCGCTCGTCACCATAGCCATGGGCGTCCTGCTCCTGAAGGAGCGGCTGCGTCCTGTGCAGTGGGCGGCGGTCGGCACCGGCTTCGCCGCGGTCCTCGTACTGACCGTGGGGTACGGCCAGCCGCCGTGGGTCTCCCTCTGCCTCGCCTTCTCCTTCGCCACGTACGGGCTGGTGAAGAAGAAGCTCAACCTCGGCGGGCTGGAGTCGCTGGCCGCGGAGACCGCGGTCCAGTTCCTGCCCGCGCTCGGCTACCTGCTGTGGCTGTCGGCCCGGGGGGACGCCACCTTCGGCGGCGAGGGCGCCGGGCACGCGGTGCTGCTGGCCATGACCGGTGTGGTGACCGCCCTGCCGCTCGTGTGCTTCGGCGCGGCGGCGATCCGGGTACCGCTGTCCACCCTGGGACTGCTGCAGTACCTGGCGCCCGTGCTGCAGTTCATGCTCGGCGTCCTGTACTTCCACGAGGCGATGCCGCCCGAGCGGTGGGCCGGGTTCGCCCTGGTGTGGGCCGCGCTGTCGCTGCTGACGTGGGACGCGCTGCGGACGGCCCGGCGGTCGCGGACCGCTCTGCGCAACGCGGCGATCGCGGCGGCCTCGGCCACCGCGGAGGCGGCGGAGGCGGCGGAGGCGGCGGCCAAGACCGGTGCCGAGACTGGGACTGGGACTGGGACTGAGACCGAGCAAGTGGGCCGCGGCCGGCGGGCCGCGGCCGGCGACCGATCGGCGGCCGGTCAGTAGTCGGTGTCCTTGCCCATGAACAGTTCGGCGAAGCCCGCCGCGGCGGCGGGCGAAGCGAGGGTCCGCCGCAGCCGCGCCCTCGCGATGCCCGCCCGGAACGGATCGCCGGACGAGGCACCGTGGTACACCTCGGAGAGCCACTGCGAGAACTCCTGGTACTGCCACACCCGCCGCAGACACGCCTGCGAGTAGCCGGCCAGCCCGCTCCCGTCGCCCTTGGCGCAGTGGGCCACGAGCGCGTCGGCGAGCAGCAGGGAGTCGTGGATCGCGAGGTTCATGCCCTTGGCGCCGATCGGCGCGAGCAGGTGCGCCGCGTCCCCCGCCAGGTACAGCCGCCCGTACGCCATCGGCTCGACCACGTAGTTGTGCATCGCCAGGACCCGCTTCTCGATGAGCCCGCCCTCGATGAGCGGCGGGGCCCCGTCGGCCGAGAGGCGTTCGTGGAGTTCGGACCACACGCGGTCGTGCGGCCAGTTCTCCGGGTCGTCCTCCGGCGGGCACTCCAGGTAGTAGCGGGTGACCTGCGGACTGCGGGCCATGTGCCCGGCGAACCCGCGCGGGTGGATGCCGAAGACGACGCAGTCGCAGGACGGGGGCGCCTCGGCGAGCAGCGCCAGCCAGCCGACGCCGAGATCGTGCCGGGCGACCGTGACGTGCTCCGCCGGCATACGGTCCCGGGTCACACCGCGCGCGCCGTCGCAGCCCGCGACGAACTCGCAGTCCAGCCGGATGCGTCCGCCCGACCCGGGATCCGTGTACGTCACCGAGGGCCGGTCCGTGTCGATCCCGGCGGGCTCGACGTCGCGGACGCCGAAGCGGATGTCGCCGCCCCGGACGTCCGCGTACTCGCGCACCAGGTCCGTCACCAGGAGCGGCTGCGGATAGACGTAGTGACGCTGGCCCGACACGTCCGCGTAAGGGAACCTGTGCCGCTCCCCCGCGAACCGGAACNGGCCCGACACGTCCGCGTAAGGGAACCTGTGCCGCTCCCCCGCGAACCGGAACTCGCACTCGGTGTGCACCGCGGTGTTGCGCAGCAGCCGGTCCGCGAGGCCCCGGCCCTCCAGGGCGCGGACCGCCCACTCCTCCAGGAAACCCGCGCGCGGCCGCTGCTCGACGAACTCCCTGCTCTCGTCCTCCAGCACCACGCAGTCCACGGAAGCGGCCCGCAGGATGTTGGCCAGGGTGAGCCCGGCGGGCCCCGCGCCCACGACGACGACGCGGGTGCGCTGCGGGCTGACGGACTGCGCAGCGGCGGACTGCGACTGCGGGGCGGCGGACTGCGACTGCGGGGCGGCGGACTGTCGCGCGGCGGACGGAGCGGACGCGTCTGCGGTCATACGAACAGTATGGCGAAATCGACGGGTCGGCTCCGCGGTTCAGGACCTGCCGGGCCGGGCCTGCGGAACCCGGGGAACGCCGGGAACGGGAACGAGTGCCGGGGCGGTCGAGACGGCAGAAGCGCGCCCAGCGTCACCATCACCACCGGGATGCCGATCGCCGAGCCGAGCTGCGTGAAGGTGTTCGGAGAGAAAAATCCGGCCGGTGAGTGCTGGTGAATACCCGGTATCCGCTATGCGAACGTGACTGACCGGATTCTGCTCTTGACGGAACGTCAGACTCAGCTTCACCATCAGGCACCAATTTCCGCAAGGAATCCAAGGAATCCAAGGAATTCGGAGCCCCCCACATGAAGCTCTCCGTTCCCGGACGTGCCACGGGTGCCGCCGCCATGGCGATCGCCGCGTTGCTCACCACGAGCGCGATGGCCGACGCCGCGCCCGCGCGGGTGGCCGCCGCGCCGGACATACCCGTGGCCAACGTCAAAGCCCACCTCACCCAGTTGCAGTCCATAGCCACCGCCAACGGCGGCAACCGCGCCCACGGCCGCACCGGCTACAAGGCGTCCCTCGACTACGTGAAGGCCAAGCTGGACGCGGCCGGGTTCACCACCACGGTCCAGCAGTTCACCGCCTCGGGCCGGGTCGGCTACAACCTGATCGCCGACTGGCCCGGCGGCGACGCCAACCAGGTCGTCATGGCGGGCTCCCACCTCGACAGCGTCGCGTCGGGAGCCGGCATCAACGACAACGGCTCCGGTTCGGCGGCCGTCCTGGAAGCCGCGCTCGCCGTGTCCCGGACGCAGTACCAGCCCACCAAGCACCTGCGGTTCGCCTGGTGGGGAGCCGAGGAACTGGGCATGGTCGGCTCGAAGTACTACGTCAACAACCTCTCCGCCGCCAACCGCGCGAGGATCAGCGGCTATCTGAACTTCGACATGATCGCGTCACCGAACCCCGGTTACTTCGTCTACGACGACAACCCGGCCATCGAGAAGACCTTCAAGGACTACTTCACCGGCCTCGGCGTCGCGACCGAGATCGAGACCGAGGGCGACGGCCGCTCGGACCACGCCCCGTTCAAGAGCGCGGGCGTCCCCGTCGGCGGTCTCTTCACCGGCGCCAGCAGCACCAAGTCCGCGGCCCAGGCCGCCAAGTGGGGCGGCACGTCGGGCCAGGCGTTCGACCGCTGCTACCACTCCTCGTGCGACACGACGGCCAACATCAACGACACCGCGCTGAACCGCAACAGCGACGCGCTCGCGTACGCGGTCTGGGAGCTGTCGGAGTAACCGGCGGCAACCGGAGCGGGAGCGGACCGGGTCCACCGGCCCGACCTGAGAGGCCGGGCCCGGCGGACCGGGTCGGAGACCAGACGGGCCGGGCCGGACGGACCGGGCCAGACGGACCAGGTGCGAAAGACGGGTCGCTCACGGGTAGCCGACGACTGCATGCAGGTGCATATACTGCACACGCATGCAGTCGTCGTACGCCCTACATGACGGAGCCTTCCCATGACCCGCCATTTCCTCTTCCTCCTGGGCAGCAGCCGCGAGAACGGGAACACGGAGCTGCTGGCCCGCAGGGCCGCCGAACAACTGCCCGCCGACGTCACCCAGCAGTGGATCTCCCTGGCCGAGCACCCGCTGCCCGACTTCGAGGACCTGCGCCACGACAGCGACCACGTCCGGCCGTCCGGCGACAACAGGGCGACGCTGCTCGACGCGACGCTCGCGGCGACGGACCTCGTCATCGCGTCACCGCTGTACTGGTACTCCCTGTCCGCGCACACCAAGCGCTACCTCGACCACTGGTCGGGCTGGCTGCGCACCCCCGGCCTCGACTTCAAGCAGAGGATGGGCGGGCGCACCCTGTGGGGCGTCACCGCGCTGGCGCACGAGGAGGAGCAGGTCGCCGACCCGCTGATCGGCACGCTCAACCAGTCGGCCGCGTACATGGAGATGCGCTTCGGCGGTGTCCTCCTCGGCAACGGCAGCAAGCCGGGAGACGTACTGAACGACTCCGCCGCCCTGACCCGCGCCAAGACGTTCTTCGCCCGGGAGGCCCCGCTCGCCCGCTTCCCCCACGAGAGCTGAGCCGCGGGAGCACTCCGGAGCAGCCGGACCACCGCAGGAGCTCTCCCCGGGCCCTACGCGGTGATGTCCTTCGTGGTGAACCGCGCCCAGGCCGCCGTGCCGAACACCGCCGCGTACAGCCCCTGCACCTGGAGGTTGCGGATCAGGTCGTCCCAGTACACGGGGTCGCGCATGAGGTCGGCGAAGGACAGCCAGTAGTGCGGGAAGAGGTACGGCTGGAGCGCGTGGAGCTGGGGTATCTGGTCGAGGATCTGCACGGTGATGAGCAGGCCGACGGTCGTGGCCATGGCCGCGATCCCGCTGTTCGTCAGGGTGGAGACGAACAGGCCCAGCGCCGCCACCCCGATCAGTGAGACGGCGACGATCAGCGCGATCAGCAGGGCCCGGGCCAGCCCCTCGCCGAAGCCGATGCGCGTGCCGGAGATCGTCGTCAGCTCGCCCAGCGGGAACAGGAGTGCGCCCACGACGAGCGCCGAGATCGCCACGACGAGCGTCGCGATGAGGCAGAAGGCCATCGTCGTGGCGTACTTCGTGATCAGCAGGCGGGTGCGTCCGGCCGGGGCGACCAGCAGATAGCGCAGTGTCCCCGCGCCGGCCTCGCCCGCTATCGCGTCGCCCGCGACGACGCCGACCGCCATCGGCAGGAAGAAGGGGAGGGTGGCGGCCAGCGCGGTGAACACCAGGAACAGGCCGTTGTTGGTGATCTGCGCGATGAACGCCGGGCCCTCGCCCCCGCCCCCGGCGGACGACCCGTCACTCGTCTCGATCTTGATCGCGATGCCGACCAGCACCGGCACGGCGGCGAGCACCCCGAGCAGTGCGACGGTCCGCCAGCGGCGGAGCGTGGTGCTCAGCTCATTGCGCAGCAGACCCAGCGTCCACAGCGGACCCGGCGTCCGCGGCGGACCCGGCGTCCCTCCCGCCGCGGCCGGCGTCTCCGCGACCTCAGCCAGCGACATCGAATCCCTCTCCCGTGAGTGCCACGAACGCGTCCTCCAGCGAGGCCCGCTCGATCCCGAAACCGCGGACCCGGACACCCGCCGTCACCAGGGCCGCGTTCACCTCGGCGAGATCACGGTCCGGGGGCTCGGCGCTCACCCGGTCCTCGGCGGTCACGACGTCGTTCGCGCCCAGTTCCTTCAGGGTCCGGGCCGCGTCGCCCGGATCGGGTGTCGTCACGATGAGCCGACCGCGCACGCCCGCCGACAGCCCGGCCACCGGGCCCTGGGTGATCAGCCGGCCCCGGGCCATCACCGCGGCGTGCGTGCAGACCTGTTCGATCTCGTCCAGCAGATGCGAGGAGAGGAACACGGTCGTGCCGTCCGACGCCAGTTCGCGGATCAGCGCGCGGATCTCCCGCATCCCCTGCGGGTCGAGCCCGTTGGTCGGCTCGTCCAGCACCAGCAGCCTGCGGGGCTGCAGCAGCGCGGCGGCGAGCCCGAGCCGCTGTTTCATCCCGAGCGAGTACGCCTTCGCCTTCTTGCCCGCAGCGGCCGTCAGCCCGACGCGGTCGAGCGCGGCCGTCACACGCGCACGCCGGGTGCGCGGGTCGGCGGCCGGGTCGGCGGCATCGTACCGCAGGAGGTTGTCGCGGCCGGAGAGGAAGCCGTAGAGCGCGGGTCCCTCGATGAGTGCGCCCACGTGCGGCAGCACGGACCGCGCTGCGCGCGGCATGGGGCGGCCCAGCACGCGCGCCCTCCCGGAGGTCGGTTCGATCAGGCCCATCAGCATTCTGATGGTGGTCGTCTTGCCGGAGCCGTTCGGTCCGAGGAAGCCGAAGACGCTGCCCGCCGGGACGGCCAGGTCGAGGCCGTCGACGGCGAGCTGCCCACCGCGGTAACGCTTGGTGAGCGCCCGGGTGACGATCGCCGTGTCACCCACGTCCGCGCTGTCACCCACGTCCGCGCTGTCCGCGCTGTCCGCAGCGCCCGCGGTGGACGGTTCCGCCATCGACTTCCTCACTTCGCCCTGCCCTCCGGAGAACCCGCAGAATCCTGCCCGGCTCCTGCCCGTGAGGGACCGGCGGAACCTACTTCGCCGCGTCGGCCGCCTTCACCAGCGCGTCCTTGGTGACCGCGCCCGCGTAGACCTTGCCGTCGTCCGTGATCAGCGCGTTGACCAGGCGGGTCGTGAAGACCGTGCCCGAGCCGAACCCACCGCTCACCTGGTCGCCCAGCGAGTCCAGGAAACGGCCCGCGTCGCCTCCGGCGGCCTCGCCCGACGGCAGGCCCTCGCCGCCGGTGTCGAACCGGACTATGGAGTTCCAGCCCTCACCGATGACGTTCAGGCCCTCGAACTCCTTGCCCGGGTCCCCGGCGCCTCCGGGACGCGCCTTGTCCGCCCTGCCGTCCTTGTCCGCCCTGCCGTCCTTGCCCGCCGGCCCCCCGGACTTCAGCTCGTCGCCCTCGGTGACCTTCGCGCCCTTCGGCGGGCTGAAGTCGAAGGTGGACGCGGCCGGCCGGGAGAAGTCGACCTCGGTGAAGCCCGCGTCGATGACGGCCGCGCCGCCGCTCGCCGGGGTGAGCGTGAACTTCAGCGGCAGACCGGTCTTCGCGTCCACGGCGACGGAGATCGCGCCGACCGTCGAACCGGACTGCTTCGGCTTGATCACCAGCTTGTAGGCGTCGCGGCCGGCGACCTGCGCCGTACCGTCGACGGTCACGGACGTCGTGCCGTCGGCCGCCTTCAGCGCCTCCTCGGCCAGTTCCCGGGGCGTGGCGGGCACGTCCCCGGACCTGTCCTCCGCGCCCTTCCCGGCGGAGCCGGAGGCTGCGTCCCGCACGTGGTACGCCTCGTTCGACGCGCTGTCGTACGCCCACACCTCGTCGCCGTCGCGGATCACGCTGTACTCCGCGGCCTTGTCGAGGAGGGACAGCTTCTGCCTGTCCTCGCCGTCGGCCGCGACCCTCAGCGTGTGCGTGCCGGACGCCAGCTCCATCAGCCTGGACGACGGATCGGCGGACGATCCCTCGCCCTCGCGCCCGCCCGTCACGCCACCGAGGCTGCTCTCCAGACCGCCGAGGTCCGGCAGGCCGAGATCGGAACTGACCTTCACCGTGCCGGACAGCCGCTGTACGTCCGAGGCGGCGATCTTCTCGATGAGCTGCTGGGCGCTGACCTCCGGCAGGTCGGGATCGCCGGAGCCCGCGAACGCCGGGACCAGCCCGATGGTCGCCGCCGCCACCCCCACCACCGCGACGGGGACGGCGTACCGCGTGGCCCTGCGCCGGCCGGCGCGCGTGCCGTCGGCCTCGTCCCCGGTCCTGCTGTCGTCGGATTCGTACGGTGCCATGTGTGCCCTACCTCCGTTGTCGGCGGCGGCTTACCGTCCTCGCACTCGTCCACCCCTGGCCGCCATTGTCACCCGAACTCCTGTGAAGTGGTGAGGTCCATCCGACCAAATCGGACGCCGGAAAGCGTCAGACCTCGGAGCCAACTCCACGTACACCTGCGGGATGACACGGGCGGACGGCGCCTCCCCCGACCCGTAGGGGTCGTACGGGGGAGACGCCGTCCGTATGCCGCGTGGGAGCGCGATGAAACCCTTCATCCGACGGGGACGGGCGGGGCGGGCAGGACGGGCGGGGCAGGCCGCACGCGAACGCGTGGGTCCGGACGCGCGGGTCCGGACGCGCGGGTCCGGACGCGCGGGTCCGGACGCGCGGGTCAGCCCGCGCGGTGCACCACCGCGTCGCACAGCTCCACCAGGGCCGCCTTCGCGTCGCACTCCGGCAGCGGGGCCAGCGTCGCGCGGGCGTCCTGCGCGTACCGCACGGTGTCACGGCGCGCCTGGTCCAGCGCGGGGTGGACGCGCAGCCTGGCCAGTGCCTCCGCGTGCCGGGCGTCGTCCGTCAGGTCGGACGCGAGCAGCTCGGACAGGGCGATGTCCTCGGCGAGGCCCAGCCGCTCCACGCGCTCGCGCAGCCGCAGCACGGGCATGGTCGGGATGCCCTCGCGCAGATCGGTGCCGGGCGTCTTGCCGGACTCGTGCGAGTCGCTCGCGATGTCCAGCACGTCGTCGGCCAGCTGGAAGGCGACGCCGAGCCGCTCCCCGTACTGCGTCAGCACGTCGACGACCGTCTCGTCGGCACCCGACATCATCGCGCCGAACCGTCCCGCCACCGCGATCAGGGAGCCGGTCTTGCCGCCGAGCACGTCCATGTAGTGGTCGACCGGGTCACGCCCGTCGCGCGGTCCGGCCGTCTCCAGGATCTGGCCGGTGACCAGCCGCTCGAATGCCTCCGCCTGGATGCGTACGGCCTCGGGGCCCAGGTCGGCCAGGATGTGCGAGGCGCGTGCGAAGAGGAAGTCGCCGGTGAGGACCGCGACCGAGTTGCCCCAGCGGCTGTTGGCGCTGGGCACCCCGCGGCGCACGTCCGCCTCGTCCATCACGTCGTCGTGGTACAGCGTGGCGAGGTGGGTCAGCTCGACGACGACCGCCGAGGGCACGACACCCGGCGCGTACGGGTCGCCGAACTGGGCGGCGAGCATCGCGAGCAGGGGCCGGAACCGTTTGCCGCCCGCGCGCACGAGGTGCTGCGCGGCCTCCGTGATGAACGGGACCTCGCTCTTGGTGGCTTCGAGCAGTCCCTCCTCGACAGCCGTCAGTCCGGCCTGGACATCGGCTTCGAGAGCCTGGTCCCGCACGCTCAGCCCGAACGGCCCGACGACGGTCACGAGGGTCTCCTGTCTGCTGACGCTCTCAACGGCGGTCTCTGGATGTTCTGGGTGTGCCGGGTGTACCGGATGCACCGGGTGCTGTCCGCGCTGCGCGCTGTAGATGCTGTGTGTGCTGTAGATGCTGTGCGTGCTGTAGATGCTGTGCGTGCTGTAGATGCTGTGCGTGCTGTAGATGCTGTGCGTGCTGTGGTGGGTGCTGTGGGTGTGGCGCGTGCTGTAGGTGTTTGTCGATGTGTCGCTGTCGGCACTCAAGTCAGCGTATCCGGTCGTCTTTCGATCACGATGAGCGCCCGCCCGTCACCTGCTCTCACCCTGTCGGACACGTTCTGCCTGACCTCTTTCGCCCCTCGACCGGACCGGACGGCACGGAACCATGGACGACATGTCGTTCATCTTCCGATATGACCGGTAAAACCGTTATGCCGACAAAAGGGCAGGAGTTCATGGAAGTGAATCCGTCCCGCCCCGCGTCGACCTGCCCCCCGCCGAATTCCCGTACCCCCGATTCGCCACCCGAGGTCAGTGAATTGAGTCACGTCCACTCGAAGTGATCCTTTTGCGCGACTCATCGACTTCCCTTCGCGGAAAGTAAGTTGAACTTTGCTCTCCGGATCGATCAAGAGGTATTCGCTCGACAAAGCAGGTCATGAACACCGCTCTGGAAATTCAGGGCTTGTTGCCGACATGTGCTCTCGCATACCTTCACGTCACTCCGGACGGACCGCCTAATCCTGCCGCCGCCCGGAAAGAACCAGTCACCCATTCATTCGCGCACGGCAGGAGCGGGGAACCCAGGTAAGTCGCCGGTCCGGACATCGGAACGGCTGGGGGTGAAGTCGCGCACAGCACGCGGCCGGGCAGCTCCCGCCCGAACCCGACAGCTCACCTCGCAGGCGCCGGAGAGGAATGCGTCATGCCCGCACGAGGCAAGCACCGCCGCCACCGAACGAGCACCCTCACCCGCGGCGCCGTCGCCGCGGGGACGGGCGGTGCCGCGCTCGCCCTCCCCCTCGTGGGGGCGACCGGCGCCCATGCCACGCAGCCGGCCCGGGCAGTACAGACCGCACCGGCCGCACCGACCGCACAGGCTCCGCAGGCCACCGTCCCACAGGTCTCGCTGGTCACGTACAAGGTGGTTCAAGGCGACACCCTGTCCAGGATCGCCGAGGCGCGCACCCCGAACGGCTGGAGGACGCTGTACAAGGCCAACCGCGCGGTGATCGGCGACGACCCGGCCCTCATCCGCCCGGGGATCGAACTGACCGTCGGGACGAAGACCGCGGGCACGGCGAAGACCGCGGGCACGGCGGACACGTCGAGCACGGCGGCGAAGAGGACCGGGGCCACCACGACGTCCGCCACCGCCCCGGCGGCCACCGCGGCCACCGCGGCCACCGCCAAGACCTACGCCGACAACCTCGACGGCTGGATCAGGCAGGCACTGGACGTCATGGCCCGGCAGGGCATCCCGGGCACCTACGACGGCATCCACCGCAACATCATCCGCGAGTCGTCGGGCAACCCGCAGGCCCTGAACGACTGGGACTCCAACGCGGCCGCCGGCACCCCCTCCAAGGGGCTCCTCCAGGTCATCGACCCGACCTTCGCGGCGTACCACGTGCCCGGCACGTCGTCGGACCCCTTCGACCCGGTCGCCAACATCGCGGCGGCCTGCAACTACGCCGCCGCGCGTTACGGCTCGATCGACAACGTCTTCGGGGCCTACTGACCGACGGCGCCGTACCCCCCACCCCGGCCGGCCTGCCGGCCGGTCAGGTGGGCCGTCCGCCGCTCGGGGCGGTCGCCGCGGAACATCCGCTCCAGGACCACCGCGATGCCGTCGTCCTCGTTCGAGAGGGTGACCTCGTCGGCGACGGACTTGAGTTCCGGGTGCGCGTTGGCCATCGCGACCCCGCGCGCCGCCCAGTCGAACATGGGGATGTCGTTGGGCATGTCCCCGAAGGCGACGGTCTGCGCCGACGTCAGGCCCAGGCGCCTGGCGGCCAGCGCGAGTCCCGTCGCCTTCGTGACGCCGCATGGCTGGAGTTCGACGGTGCCGGGGCCGGACATCGTGACGGTGACGAGGGAACCGGCCACCGCACGGGCCACGGACGCCAACTCGTCGTCCGTGAGCAGCGGGTGACGCAGCAGCACCTTGCTGATGGGCCGTGTCCACAGGTCGTCGCGGCGCAGCACCCGTACCGCGGGAAGCGTCGGATGCGGCACCTCGTAGCCCTGTTCGATGAGTGTGAGGCCGTCGACCCCGTCCTGGTCGACGGCCGCGTACACCTCGCCGACCTCGGCCTCGATCTTGCCGAGGGCCACTTCGGCCAGCTCGCGCTCCAGGGTGACGGACCACACCATGCGGTCCGCGCCGGCGTCGTACAGCTGCGCGCCCTGTCCGCACACCGCGAGCCCCCGGCTGCCCAGTTCGTCCAGCAGCGGCCGCACGCGCGGGGCGGGGCGACCCGTCACCACCAGGTGCCGGGCGCCTCTGCCGACCGCCATCGCCAGCGCGGTGCGCGACCGGTCCGACAGGGTGTCGTCGCCGCGCAGCAACGTCCCGTCCAGGTCAGTGGCGATGAGTGAATATGCAGTGGGTGCGGCCATGATCAGAGAATACGGATCGAATGCTCCAGCGACTCGACGGGAACCGGACGTCGTCCGGCACCGCGACCGCCTCACGCGTCACCGCACGTCCCACGGGACCCCGGCAGTTCGGGCCGATCCCATGACATATCGGCCACCCCACCGACCCGGTTCGCGCCCCTCCGCACGGCCGTCGGGGGTCCGGACGGGCCGCCCGAAGGACGGCCCGGGGCGCGGCCGCGTCCGCCGCCGGGGGCGCGCCGAAAGAGGCTGGGCTCTTTGCGCGCGCCACCACGCGCATCCGTACGCCGGTCCCGGTGGCGAGCGCCGTCGCCCGCGAGGGCGGGGTCGGCGCGGGCCGACCCCGCCCTCGGGCACTGCCCTTGAACGGCGCCTCCCCGTAACGTGTGCCACACCCACACGGAAAGCGAGGCAGTACCCCATGCCCCCCTTCGACCTCCCCGAGGGCGATCCCTTCGGCCCGCACAACCTTCCGTACGGCGTGTTCTCCCGGCACGGCTCTCCGGACGGCTCCGGTCACCGGAGTGTGGGCGTCCGGCTGGGCGACCACGTCCTCGACGCGGGGGCCGCCGCGACGGCCCTCGGTTCCCCGTACGCCACGCTGCTCGCCCGGCCCTCGCTGAACCCGCTGCTCGCGGCCGGCCGTACGGCGTGGTCGGACGTGCGGCGGGCGCTCACCGCGTGGGTGACGGTGCCCGCCCACCGCGAGACCGTCGCGTCCCTGACGCACCCGCTCTCCGAGGTGACCCTCCACCTCCCCTTCGAGGTCGCCGACTACGTCGACTTCTACGCCTCCGAGAACCACGCCCGTAACGTCGGCCGGATCTTCCGCCCCGACGCCGAGGACTCCCTGACCCCCAACTGGAAGCACCTGCCCATCGGTTACCACGGCCGGGCGGGGACCGTCGTGGTCTCCGGGACCGACGTCGTACGCCCTTCCGGTCAGCGCAAGGCCCCCGCGGACCCGGCGCCGGTCTTCGGCCCGTCCGTGCGGCTGGACATCGAGGCGGAGGTCGGCTTCGTCGTCGGCGCGCCCTCCGCGATGGGCGCGCCGGTGCCGCTCGCCGGCTTCCGCGACCACGTCTTCGGGCTCTGCCTGCTCAACGACTGGTCCGCGCGCGACCTCCAGGCATGGGAGTACGTCCCCCTCGGGCCCTTCCTCGGCAAGTCCTTCGCCACGTCCGTGTCGGCCTGGGTCACCCCGCTCGACGCACTGGAGGACGCCAGGGTCGCGCCCCCCGCGCGCACGCATCCCCTCCTCCCCTACCTGGACGACTCCGCGGAGGAGCCGGGCGGCTACGACCTGCGCATCTCCGTCGCCGTCAACGGCCACGTGGTCTCCGAGCCGCCGTTCTCCACGATGTACTGGACGGCCGCCCAGCAACTGGCCCACATGACCGTGAACGGGGCCTCGCTGCGCACGGGCGACCTGTACGGGTCGGGCACCGTGAGCGGGACCTCGGAGCGCGAGCGGGGCTCCCTCCTGGAGCTGACCTGGAACGGGCGGGACGCGCTCGAACTGCCCTCCGGGAAGCGGACGTTCCTGGAGGACGGTGACGTCGTGACCCTGACCGCGTGGGCCCCCGGGCCCGGGGGGACGCGGGTGGGGCTCGGTGAGGTGAGCGGGCGCGTCGTGAGCGCGTAGCGCTCCGCCGCGGGGTTTCGCCGACGCGAGGTCGTGGGGATCCGCGGGCCGGTGGGGGTCGGTCGCGCAGTTCCCCGCGCCCCTGACGGGGCGCCCCTCGTGGGGCGCCCTCCTACCCCCAGTCCTCCGGTTCAGGTTCCGGTTCCGTTTCCGTTTCCGGCCAGTGCAGGTCCGGGTCGCCGTCGCTGCGGCGCCGCGGCTCCGGGGCTGCCACGGCGGGCCCGGCGGGCCGCTCCAGGGACGCGAGCACCCCGATCACGCCCTCCCCGTACGTCACGAGCTTCTTCTCGCCGATCCCGCTGATGCCGCCCAGTTCCTCGACGGAGCCGGGCCACAGCGCGGCGATCTCCCGCAGCGTGGCGTCGTGGAAGATGACGTACGCCGGGACGCCCTGCTCCTTGGCCTGACCGGCCCGCCAGGCGCGCAGCGCCTCGAACGCGGGGAGCAGTTCGGAAGGCATCTCGGCCGCCGCCGCGGCGGCCTTGGCCTTGCGCTCCGCCCGGCCGGAGCCGGACGACGAGCCGGACGAGCCGCGTGCGGTCACCGGCTTCGGCTGCTCCTTGCGCAGCGGCACCTCCCGCTCGCGCCGCAGCACCGTCCCGCTCGCCTCGGTCAGCACCAGCGTCCCGTAGGCGCCCTCGACCGCGAGGAGGCCCTGGGCCAGCATCTGGCGTATGACACCGCGCCACGCGCCCTCGTCCAGCTCCTCGCCGATGCCGAAGACGGACAGCTGGTCGTGGTCGAACTGGATGACCTTGGCCGTCTTCCTGCCGAGCAGGATGTCGACGATCTGGATCGCCCCGAACTTCTGCCCCCGCTCGCGCTGCAGCCGCACCACGGTGGACAGCACCTTCTGGGCCGCGACCGTGCCGTCCCAGGTCTCCGGCGGGACCAGGCACGTGTCGCAGTTCCCGCACGCCTCGGCCGCCGGGTCCTGGCCGAAGTAGGCGAGCAGCTGGGCGCGCCTGCACCGGGCGGTCTCGCACAGCGCGAGCATCGCTTCCAGGTGCGCGGAGGCCCGGCGCCGGAACGCCTCGTCGCCCTCGCTCGACTGGATCATCTTGCGCTGCTGGATGACGTCGTTCAGCCCGTAGGCCATCCAGGCCGTGGACGGCAGTCCGTCGCGGCCCGCGCGGCCCGTCTCCTGGTAGTAGCCCTCGACGGACTTGGGCAGGTCCAGGTGGGCGACGAACCGGACGTCCGGCTTGTCGATGCCCATGCCGAAGGCGATGGTCGCGCACACCACCAGGCCGTCCTCGCGCAGGAACCGCGCCTGGTGGGCGGCGCGGGTGCCCGCGTCGAGGCCCGCGTGGTACGGCACCGCCGCGATGCCGTTGCGGGCGAGGAACTCGGCCGTCTTCTCCACGGAGTTGCGCGAGAGGCAGTACACGATGCCCGCGTCACCCGGGTGCTCCTCCTCGAGGAAGGCCAGCAGCTGCTTCTTGGGGTCGGCCTTCGGCACGATGCGGTACTGGATGTTGGGCCGGTCGAAGCTGGCGACGAAGTGGCGGGCGTCCGGCATGCCCAGGCGCTCGGTGATCTCCCGGTGCGTCGCGTGCGTGGCCGTCGCCGTCAGCGCGATCCGCGGGACGTCCGGCCAGCGCTCGCCCAGCAGCGAGAGCGACAGGTAGTCGGGGCGGAAGTCGTGGCCCCACTGGGAGACGCAGTGCGCCTCGTCGATCGCGAAGACGGAGATCTTCCCCCGCTTGAGGAGGTCGAGCGTGGACTCCAGGCGCAGCCGCTCGGGCGCGAGGTAGATCAGGTCGAGCTCGCCCGCGAGGAACTCGGCCTCGACGGTGCGCCGCTCGTCGAAGTCCTGGGTGCTGTTCATGAACCCGGCGCGCACGCCGAGCGCCCGCAGCGCGTCCACCTGGTCCTGCATCAGCGCGATGAGGGGGGAGACCACCACACCCGTACCCGGTCTGACCAGGGCCGGGATCTGGTAGCAGAGCGACTTGCCGCCGCCCGTCGGCATGAGGACGACGGCGTCCCCGCCGCTCACCACATGCTCGATGACGGCTTCCTGCTCGCCCCGGAAGGTCTCGTAACCGAAGACCCGGTGGAGCGTCGCGAGCGCCTCGCTCTCCGCCACCTCCGTCGTCACCTCCGTCATCACCTCCGCCACCTCTGCCATCGCACCCGTCCCGCCCATCGTTCCGTGCCCCGTGATTCGCAGTCCGCAGCCCGCGGCCCGTAGTTCGCGGCCCGTAGCTCGTGCCCCGACCGCTGTGTCCACGATAGGGGCCCGCACCGACAGCCCCGGAGTTGTCCACAGGTTGCGACGGAGTATGTGCGGAACGCGGCCGTCCACCCGTCCCCGAAGACGCCGCGGGCCCCGGTTCCGACCGGAACCGGGGCCCGCGGACCGCAGCGCCGTCAGCGGACGAAGACGCCCGCCTGTCCCGCCAGGTCGAGGAAGTACTGCGGGGCCACACCGAGCACCAGCGTGACCGCCACCCCCACCGCGATCGCCGTCATCGTCAGGGGCGACGGCACGGCGACCGTCGGTCCCTCCGGGCGCGGCTCGCTGAAGAACATCAGGACGATCACCCGGATGTAGAAGAACGCCGCGATGGCCGACGAGACCACACCGACCACGACCAGCGCGCTCGCGCCGCCCTCGGCCGCCGCCTTGAACACGGCGAACTTGCCCGCGAAGCCGGAGGTGAGCGGGATGCCCGCGAAGGCCAGCAGGAAGACCGCGAACACGGCCGCCACCAGGGGTGACCTGCGGCCCAGACCGGCCCACTTGGACAGGTGGGTGGCCTCGCCGCCCGCGTCCCGCACCAGGGTGACCACCGCGAACGCGCCGATCGTCACGAACGAGTACGCGGCCAGGTAGAACAGCACCGACGAGACGCCGTCCGGGGTCGTCGCGATGACACCCGCGAGGATGAATCCCGCGTGCGCGATCGACGAGTACGCGAGGAGCCGCTTGATGTCGGTCTGGGTGATCGCGACGATCGCGCCGCCCAGCATGGTGACGACCGCGACGCCCATCATCACCGGCCGCCAGTCCCAGCGCAGGCCCGGCAGGACGACGTACAGGAGCCGCAGCAGCGCGCCGAAGGCGGCCACCTTGGTCGCGGCGGCCATGAAGCCGGTCACCGGGGTCGGCGCGCCCTGGTACACGTCCGGGGTCCACATGTGGAACGGCACCGCGCCGACCTTGAACAGCAGGCCCATGACGACCATCGCGGCGCCGATGAGCAGCAGCGCGTCGTTGCCCATGGTGCCCGCGAGGGCCGGGTTCACCGTCTCGACCGTGCCGTCGACGACCTGTGCGACCGTCGCGTACGACACGGAGCCGGCGTAGCCGTAGAGCAGGGCGATGCCGAAGAGGGTGAACGCGGAGGCGAAGGCGCCGAGCAGGAAGTACTTGACCGCGGCCTCCTGCGACATGAGCCGCTTGCGGCGGGCCACGGCGCACAGCAGGTAGAGCGGCAGCGAGAAGACCTCCAGTGCGATGAACAGCGTCAGCAGGTCGTTCGCCGCCGGGAAGACGAGCATGCCGCCGATCGCGAAGAGCAGCAGCGGGAACACCTCGGTGGTGGTGAAGCCCGCCCTGACCGCGGCCTTCTCGCTGTCGCTGCCCGGTACGGACGCGGCCTGCGCGGCGAAGGAGTCGACGCGGTTGCCGTGCGCCACGGGGTCCAGGCGCCGCTCGGCGAACGTGAACACGCCCAGCACACCGGCCAGCAGGATCGTGCCCTGGAGGAAGAGGGCGGGCCCGTCGACCGCGACGGCGCCCATCGCGGCGATACCGGCCTTGGTGGTGCCGTACCCGCTCGCCGCGAGCCCGACGACCGCGGCGAACGCGGCGGCGAGGGCGACGACGGACACGAACAGCTGGACGTGGTAGCGGGACTTGCGCGGCACGAATGCCTCGACCAGGATTCCCACGACCGCCGCCCCGATGACGATCAGGACGGGCGACAGCTGCCCGTACTCGATGTTCGGCGCGTCGATCTTCTGGATCGGATCGGCCGCCGTTGTCCACAGGCTGTGGACGGCTGTTGCGCTCACTTGGCGGCCTCCACGTCGGGCTTCGGGTCTGTCTTCTGCACGTCGGACATGGTCTGCTCGACCGCCGGGTTGACGATGTCGGTCAGGGGCTTCGGGTAGACGCCCAGGACGATCAGCAGGGCGATCAGCGGGGCGACCACCACGAGTTCGCGCACCTTGAGGTCGGGCATGGCCGACACCTCGGGCTTCACCGGGCCCGTCATGGTCCGCTGGTAGAGGACGAGGGTGTAGAGCGCGGCGAGGACGATGCCGAAGGTGGCGATGATCCCGATCACCGGGTAGCGCGCGAACGTGCCGACCAGGACCAGGAACTCGCTCACGAACGGCGCAAGACCCGGCAGCGACAGCGTCGCGAGGCTGCCGACCAGGAAGGTGCCGGCGAGCACCGGCGCGACCTTCTGCACCCCTCCGTAGTCGGCGATCAGGCGCGAGCCGCGCCGCGAGATCAGGAAGCCGGCCACCAGCATCAGCGCGGCGGTCGAGATGCCGTGGTTGACCATGTAGAGCGTCGCGCCCGACTGCCCCTGGCTGGTCATCGCGAAGATGCCCATGATGATGAAGCCGAAGTGGGAGATCGAGGCGTACGCCACCAGGCGCTTGATGTCGCGCTGGCCGACCGCGAGCAGCGCCCCGTAGATGATGCTGATCAGGGCGAGCACGAGGATGGCGGGCGTCGCCCACTCCGATGCCTCCGGGAAGAGCTGGAGGCAGAAGCGGAGCATCGCGAAGGTGCCGACCTTGTCGACCACCGCCGTGATCAGTACGGCGACCGGGGCGGTGGACTCCCCCATGGCGTTGGGCAGCCAGGTGTGCAGCGGCCACAGCGGCGCCTTCACCGCGAAGGCGAAGAAGAAGCCCAGGAACAGCCACCGCTCGGTGTTGGTCGCCATGTCCAGCGAGCCGTCGGCCCGGGCCGCGGCGATCTCCTGGAGCGAGAAGTTCCCCGCCACCACGTAGAGGCCGATCACGGCGGCGAGCATGATCAGGCCGCCGGCCAGGTTGTAGAGGAGGAACTTCACGGCGGCGTACGAGCGCTGGGCCGCCGCGTGCTCGTCCGAACCCGCGTGGGCCCGGTCCCCGAAGCCGCCGATGAGGAAGTACATCGGGATGAGCATGGCTTCGAAGAAGATGTAGAAGAGGAAGACGTCGGTGGCCTCGAAGGAGATGATCACCATCGCCTCGACGGCGAGGATCAGGGCGAAGAAGCCCTGCGTCGGCCGCCACCGGCTGCTGCGGGTCTCCAGCGGGTCGGCGTCGTGCCAGCCCGCGAGGATCACGAACGGGATCAGCAGGGCGGTCAGCGCGATCAGCGCCACCGCGATGCCGTCCACGCCCAGTTCGTACCGCACCCCGAAGTCCTTGATCCAGGAGTGCGACTCGGTGAGCTGGTAGCGGTCGCCGTCGGGGTCGAAGCGGACCAGGACGACGACGGCGAGGGCCAGCGTGGCGAGCGAGACGAGCAGGGCCAGCCACTTGGCGGCGGTGCGGCGCGCGGCCGGCACGGCGGCCGTGGCGATCGCCCCGATCGCCGGGAGGGCCGCCGTCGCTGTCAGCAGAGGAAAGGACATCGGTATCAGACCGCCCTCATCAGCAGGGTCGCGGCGATGAGGAGCGCCGCACCGCCGAACATCGAGACGGCGTACGAGCGCGCGTAGCCGTTCTGCAGTTTGCGCAGCCGTCCGGACAGACCGCCCATCGAGGCCGCCGTGCCGTTGACGACCCCGTCGACCAGGGTGTGGTCGACGTACACCAGGGAGCGCGTGAGGTGCTCGCCGCCGCGCACCAGGACGACGTGGTTGAAGTCGTCCTGGAGGAGGTCGCGCCGGGCGGCCCGGGTGAGCAGGGAGCCGCGCGGGGCGACGGCCGGGACGGGACGGCGCCCGTAAAGGAGGTAGGCGAGACCGACGCCGACGACCATGACGGTCACCGTGGAGAGCGTGACCGCGGTCGCTCCGATCGGCGGGTGCCCGTGCGTGTGCTCGGTGACCGGCTCCAGCCAGTGGACGAAGCGGTCGCCGACACCGAAGAAGCCGCCCGCGAAGACCGACCCGAAGGCCAGCACGACCATGGGGATCGTCATGGACTTCGGGGACTCGTGCGGGTGCGGTTCGTTCCCCCTCTCGTCGGGCTGCCAGCGCTTCTCGCCGAAGAACGTCATCAGCATCACGCGCGTCATGTAGAACGCGGTGACGGCGGCGCCCAGCAGGGCCACGCTCCCGAGGATCCAGCCCTCGGTGCCGCCCTTGGCGAAGGCGGCCTCGATGATCTTGTCCTTGGAGAAGAAGCCGGACAGGCCCGGGAAGCCGATGATGGCGAGGTAGCCGAGGCCGAACGTCACGAAGGTGACCGGCATGTACTTCCTGAGGCCGCCGTACCTGCGCATGTCGACCTCGTCGTTCATGCCGTGCATGACCGAGCCGGCGCCGAGGAAGAGCCCGGCCTTGAAGAAGCCGTGCGTCACCAGGTGCATGATCGCGAAGACGTAGCCGATCGGGCCGAGGCCGGCCGCGAGGATCATGTAGCCGATCTGCGACATGGTCGAACCGGCGAGCGCCTTCTTGATGTCGTCCTTGGCGCAACCGACGATCGCACCGAACAGGAGCGTGACCGCCCCGACGACGGTGGTGACGAGCTGGGCGTCCGGCGCGGCGTTGAAGATCTCCCCGGAGCGGACGATCAGGTACACGCCCGCGGTCACCATGGTCGCGGCGTGGATGAGGGCCGAGACCGGGGTCGGGCCCTCCATCGCGTCGCCGAGCCAGGACTGCAGCGGCACCTGGGCGGACTTGCCGCAGGCGGCGAGCAGCAGCATCAGGCCGATGGCGGTGAGCGTGCCCTCGCCGGTCTCGCCGGTGGCCTCCAGGACCGGCCCGAAGGCGAAGGTCCCGAAGGTGGTGAACATCAGCATGATGGCGATCGACAGGCCCAGGTCGCCGACGCGGTTGACCAGGAACGCCTTCTTCGCGGCGGTCGCGGCGCTGGGCTTGTGCTGCCAGAAGCCGATGAGCAGGTACGAGGCCAGGCCCACGCCCTCCCAGCCGACGTACAGCAGCAGGTAGTTGTCGGCGAGGACGAGCAGCAGCATCGCCGCGAGGAACAGGTTCAGATAGCCGAAGAAGCGGCGGCGGCGCTCGTCGTGCTCCATGTACCCGATCGAGTACACGTGGATGAGCGAACCGACGCCGGTGATCAGCAGCACGAACGTCATCGACAGCTGGTCGAGCTGGAAGGCGACGTCGGCCTGGAAGCCCTCGACGGGGATCCAGCTGAACAGGTGCTGGCCGACGGCCCGGTGCTCGGCGTCCTTGCCCAGCATGTCGGCGAAGAGGACCGCGCCGATCACGAAGGAGGCGGCCGCGAGGACCGTACCGATCCAGTGGCCGACGGCGTCGAGCCGCCGGCCGCCGCACAGCAGTACGGCCGCTCCGAGCAGAGGCGCCGCCACGAGCAGCGCAATCAAATTGTCCACGATTCAGCGACCCCTTACAGCTTCATCAGGCTGGCGTCGTCGACCGAGGCCGAGTGGCGGGAACGGAACAGCGACACGATGATCGCGAGCCCGACCACGACCTCCGCGGCGGCGACGACCATCGTGAAGAAGGCGATGATCTGGCCGTCGAGATTGCCGTGCATCCGGGAGAAGGCGACGAACGCGAGGTTGCAGGCGTTGAGCATCAGCTCGACGCACATGAACACCACGATCGCGTTCCGCCTGATCAGGACGCCGGTGGCGCCGATCGTGAACAGCAGGGCGGCGAGGTACAGGTAGTTGACGGGGTTCACTTCGCGGCCTCCTCTGCGCGGCCTTCGCGGTCCTCGCGCGCTGCGCGGTCGCCGCGGCCGAGCCGCTCCCCGGCCCGCTGTTCGAGGGCCCTGAGGTCCTTGATGGCCTGGTCCGACACGTCACGGATCTGGCCGCGCTCGCGCAGTGTGCCGATGACGGTCAGCTCGGACGGGGTGCCGTCCGGCAGGAGGCCGGCGATGTCCACCGCGTTGTGCCGGGCGTAGACGCCGGGGGCGGGCAGCGGCGGGAGCTGCTTGCCCGCGCGCACGCGCTCCGCGGCCAGCTCGCGCTGGGTCCTGGCCCGCTCGGTGCGCTCGCGGTGGGTGAGCACCATGGCGCCGACGGCGGCCGTGATGAGCAGGGCGCCGGTGATCTCGAACGCGAAGACGTACTTCGTGAAGATGAGGGCCGCCAGACCCTCCACGTTGCCGCCGGCGTTGGCCTGCGCGAGGCCGTCGAACTCCGTCAGCGACGCGTTGCCGATGCCCGCGCACAGCAGGATGCCGAAGCCGAGGCCGCACAGGAGGGCCAGCCAGCGCTGCCCCTTGACGGTCTCCTTGAGGGAGTCCGCCGCGGTGACACCGACGAGCATGACCACGAAGAGGAACAGCATCATGATCGCGCCGGTGTAGACGACGACCTGCACGATGCCCAGGAAGTACGCGCCGTTGGCGAGGTAGAACACCGCCAGGACGATCATGGTTCCGGCCAGGCAGAGCGCGCTGTGCACGGCCCTCTTCAGGAAGACGGTGCACAGGGCGCCGAGCACGGCGACGGTACCGAGGACCCAGAACTGGACGGCCTCCCCGGTGGAGGTGGAGTAGGCCGCGAGGGCGGCGTCGGTGGCCGGCGAGCCGGCTCCGGCGGCGAGGTGCGCGCTCATCGGCCGATCACCTCCCCCGACGCCGGCTCGTCCTCGCCGAAGGTGGAGGCGCCCTCCTGGGGGACCTCCCCCTTGGAGTGGGCGACCTGCTGCCGCGTACCCGGCGCGGCCTCGGTGACCAGCCCCCGGTAGTAGTCCTGCTCGTCCGTGCCCGGGAAGATCGAGTGCGGTGCCTCGACCATGCCCTCCTCCAGGCCGGCGAGCAGCTGCTCCTTGGTGTAGATGAGGTTGGCGCGGCTGCTGTCGGCCAGCTCGAACTCGTTGGTCATCGTCAGCGCGCGCGTGGGGCACGCCTCGATGCACAGGCCGCACAGGATGCAGCGGGCGTAGTTGATCTGGTAGACCCGCCCGTACCGCTCGCCCGGGGAGTAGCGCTCCTCCTCGGTGTTGTCCGCGCCCTCCACGTAGATCGCGTCGGCGGGGCAGGCCCAGGCGCACAGCTCGCAGCCGACGCACTTCTCCAGGCCGTCCGGATGCCGGTTGAGCTGGTGCCGGCCGTGGAAGCGCGGAGCGGTGGTCTTCTTCTGCTCCGGGTACTGCTCGGTCAGCCGCTTCTTGAACATGGCCTTGAAGGTCACGCCGAAGCCTGCGACGGGGTTCTGGAAACCGGGGTCGGTCTCCTTCTGCTCATCGGCCATCGGACGCCTCCTTTCCGTCACGAGGTCCATCGGATCCGTCACTGGCAGTATCGGGTCCACCACTGACAATGAGCTCCCGCTCCCGGCGCGGGCGGCGCCGGGGCACCGGCGGCAGCTCCTGTCCCGGCAGCGGCGGTACGGGGAACCCGCCCGCCATCGGGTCGAAGGCGGTGGGCTCCTGCGGCGCCTCCTGGGCGGCGGCCCTGCGTTCGCGGAACATGTCGGCGACGAAGGAGAGCAGCAGCAGGACGAGGACCGCGCCGCCCACGTACAGGGCGATGTCGGCGAAGTCGTAGTTCTCGTTGCGCAGCGTCCGCACGGTCGCGACGAGCATCAGCCAGACCACCGAGACCGGGATCAGGACCTTCCAGCCGAGCTTCATCAGCTGGTCGTAGCGCACGCGGGGCAGCGTGCCGCGCAGCCAGATGAAGAAGAACAGCAGCAGCTGCACCTTGACGACGAACCAGAGCATCGGCCACCAGCCGTGGTTCGCGCCCTCCCAGAAGGTGCTGACCGGCCAGGGGGCCCGCCAGCCGCCCAGGAAGAGCGTCACGGAGACCGCCGAGACGGTCACCATGTTCACGTACTCGGCGAGCATGAAGAGCGCGAACTTGATGGACGAGTACTCGGTGTTGAAGCCGCCGACCAGGTCGCCCTCGGACTCCGGCATGTCGAACGGGGCGCGGTTGGTCTCGCCGATCATCGTCACGATGTAGATCAGGAACGACACCGGCAGCAGGAGGACGAACCAGCGGTCCTCCTGCTGGGCCACGATCTCCGAGGTCGACATCGAGCCCGAGTACAGGAACACCGACGCGAACGCGGCGCCCATGGCGATCTCGTACGAGATCATCTGCGCGCACGAGCGCAGACCGCCGAGCAGCGGGTACGTCGATCCGGAGGACCAGCCCGCCAGGACGATGCCGTAGATGCCGACCGAGGCGACCGCCAGGATGTAGAGCATCGCGATCGGCAGGTCGGTGAGCTGCATCGTGGTGCGGTGGCCGAAGATCGAGATCTCGTTGCCGGCCGGTCCGAAGGGGATCACGGCGATCGCCATGAAGGCCGGGACGGCCGCCACGACCGGCGCGAGGACGTAGACGACCTTGTCCGCGCGTTTGACGATCAGGTCTTCCTTGAGCATCAGCTTCACGCCGTCGGCGAGCGACTGGAGCATGCCCCAGGGGCCGTGCCGGTTGGGGCCGATGCGCAGCTGCATCCAGGCGACGACCTTGCGCTCCCACACGATGGAGAAGAGCACGGTGATCATCAGGAAGGCGAAGCAGAACACCGCCTTGACGACGACCAGCCACCAGGGGTCGTGGCCGAACATGGAGAGGTCCTCCGCGGCCAGGTGTACCGGCGCGGCGAGGTTCGGGGTCATGCCTCCACCACCTTGGGGGCTTCGGCGGCGGTCGTCGCCGGTCCGATGCGGACGAGTGCGCCGGGGGTCGCGCCCGTGTCCGAGGCGACGCCTCCCCCGGCGGAGTTCAGCGGGAGCCAGACCACGCGGTCGGGCATCTCGGTGATCCGCAGCGGGAGTTCGGCCACTCCGGAGGGTCCTGTCACGGCCAGCGTGTCGCCGTCCCTGACGCCCGCCTCGGCGGCCGTGGCGGGCGACACGCGCGCGTGGGCGGCGTGCCGGGTCCCGGCGAGCGCCTCGTCGCCCTCCTGGAGGCGTCCCTGGTCGAGGAGCAGCCGGTGCCCGGCGAGCACGGCCTCCCCGGCGGCGGGGCGCGGCGGCTGGGCCGCGGTCGCGAGCGGTCCGGTGGCCCGCGGCCCGTCCCAGGCGCCGAGCCGGTCCAGCTCCAGGCGCGCGGCGCGCAGGTCGGGCAGGCCCAGGTGGACGTCCATGGCGTCGGCCAGCATCTGCAGGACGCGCGCGTCGGTGGGCGCCACCCGGCGGGTCATCTGGTCGGGCTTGAGAGCGGCCTCGAAGAGCCGCGCCCGGCCCTCCCAGTTGAGGAAGGTGCCCGCCTTCTCGGCGACCGCGGCGACGGGCAGCACGACGTCCGCGTGCGCGGTGACCTCGCTGGGCCGCAGCTCCAGCGACACCAGGAAGCCCACCGCGGACAGGGCCGCACGCGCGCGCGTGGGATCGGGGAGGTCGGCGACCTCCACGCCGGCCACGACGAGCGCGGAGAGTCCGCCGTCGGCGGCGGCCTCGACGATCTGCCCGGTGTCGCGTCCGTGGCGGTGCGGGAGGGCGGCGATCCGCCATGCCTGGATGACCTCGTCCCGCGCGCGCGGGTCGGTGGCCGGACGTCCGCCGGGCAGCAGCGAGGGCAGCGCCCCCGCCTCGATCGCGCCGCGTTCCCCGGCCCGGCGCGGGATCCACACCAGGCGGGCGCCGGTGGCGGTGGCGGTCCGTACGGCCGCGGTGAGCCCGCCCCGCACCGAGGCCAGCCGTTCGCCGACGACGATCACGGCGCCCTCGGCGCGCAGCGCCTCGGCGGCCCGCGCCCCGTCCTCGTCCAGGCCGACCCCGGAGGCGAGCGCGTCCAGCCACTCGGTCTCGGTGCCGGGGGCGGCCGACAGCAGCGTGCCGCCCGCCTTCTCCAGGCCGCGCGTCGCGTGCGTGGCCAGCGAGAAGGTCCGCTGCCCGTGTCCGCGCCACGCCTTGCGCAGCCGCAGGAAGACGCCGGGCGCCTCCTCCTCGGACTCGAACCCGGCGAGCAGGACCGCGGGCGCCTTCTCCAGGGCGGTGTACGTGACCCCCGTACCGTCGAGGTCCCTTCCGCGTCCGGCGACGTGGGCGGCCAGGAACTCGGCCTCCTCGGCGCTGTGCACGCGTGCGCGGAAGTCGATGTCGTTGGTGTCGAGGGCCACGCGCGCGAACTTGCTGTACGCGTAGGCGTCCTCGACGGTCAGCCGGCCGCCGGTGAGGACGCCGGCCCGGGAGCGGGCGGCCAGCAGCCCCTGGGCCGCCGCCTCCAGCGCCTCGGGCCACGAGGCGGGCTCCAGCTCACCGGAGGCCCCGCGCACCAGGGGCGTCGTCAGCCGGTCCCGCTGCTGGGCGTACCGGAATCCGAACCGCCCCTTGTCGCACATCCACTCCTCGTTGACCTCGGGGTCGTCGGCCGCGAGGCGCCGCAGGACCTTGCCGCGGCGGTGGTCGGTGCGGGTCGCGCAGCCGCCGGAGCAGTGCTCGCACACCGAGGGCGAGGAGACGAGGTCGAAGGGGCGCGAACGGAAGCGGTACGCCGCCGAGGTGAGCGCCCCGACCGGGCAGATCTGGATGGTGTTGCCGGAGAAGTACGACTCGAAGGGGTCGCCCTCGCCGGTGCCGACCTGCTGGAGCGCGCCGCGCTCGATCAGCTCGATCATCGGGTCGCCCGCGACCTGGTTGGAGAACCGGGTGCAGCGGGCGCACAGCACGCACCGCTCGCGGTCGAGCAGCACCTGGGTGGAGATCGGGACGGGCTTCTCGTACGTCCGCTTCTTTCCTTCGAAGCGCGACTCGGCGTGGCCGTGCGACATGGCCTGGTTCTGCAGCGGGCACTCGCCGCCCTTGTCGCAGACGGGGCAGTCCAGCGGGTGGTTGATGAGCAGGAGCTCCATCACCCCCTTCTGGGCCTTCTCGGCGACCGGGGAGGTGAGGTGGGTCTTGACGACCATGCCGTCCGTGCAGGTGATCGTGCAGGACGCCATGGGCTTGCGCTGGCCCTCGACCTCGACGATGCACTGGCGGCAGGCGCCGGCCGGGTCGAGGAGGGGGTGGTCGCAGAACCGGGGGATGTCGATGCCGAGCTGTTCGGCGGCGCGGATCACCAGGGTGCCCTTGGGCACGCTGATCTCGATGCCGTCGATGCTCAGCGAGACGAGATCCTCCGGCGGGACCGCCGCCTCCCCGCCTCCGGAGGGAGCGCTCGTGGTCACGGTCATGCGTTCACCTCCGTGTGCTTGTCCTGGTCCGCCCAGGCCGTCGACCTCGCGGGGTCGAAGGGGCAGCCGCGGCCCGTGATGTGCTCCTCGTACTCCTCTCGGAAGTACTTGAGGGAGGAGAAGATCGGGGAGGCCGCGCCGTCGCCGAGGGCGCAGAAGGACTTGCCGTTGATGTTGTCGGCGATGTCGTTCAGCTTGTCGAGGTCGGACATGACGCCCTTGCCGGCCTCGATGTCGCGCAGCAGCTGCACGAGCCAGTACGTGCCCTCGCGGCAGGGTGTGCACTTGCCGCAGGACTCGTGGGCGTAGAACTCGGTCCACCGGGTGACGGCCCGTACGACACAGGTCGTCTCGTCGAAGCACTGGAGCGCCTTCGTGCCGAGCATGGAACCCGCGGCGCCCACCCCTTCGTAGTCGAGGGGGACGTCGAGGTGCTCGTCGGTGAACATCGGGGTCGAGGAGCCGCCCGGCGTCCAGAACTTCAGGCGGTGCCCGGCCCGGATGCCGCCGCTCATGTCGAGGAGCTGGCGCAGCGTGATGCCGAGCGGGGCCTCGTACTGCCCGGGGCTGGTGACGTGGCCGCTGAGCGAGTAGAGCGTGAAGCCCGGGGACTTCTCGCTGCCCATCGAGCGGAACCACTCCTTGCCCTGGTGGAGGATCGCGGGAACCGACGCGATCGACTCGACGTTGTTCACCACGGTGGGGCAGGCGTAGAGACCCGCGACCGCGGGGAAGGGGGGCCGGAGTCGCGGCTGGCCGCGGCGGCCTTCGAGCGAGTCGAGCAGCGCGGTCTCCTCACCGCAGATGTACGCGCCCGCGCCCGCGTGCACGGTGAGCTGCAGGTCCAGTCCGCTGCCCAGGATGTTCTCGCCCAGGTAGCCCGCCTCGTACGCCTCGCGCACGGCCTCGTGCAACCGGCGCAGTACCGGGACGACTTCACCCCGCAGGTAGATGAAGGCGTGCGAGGAGCGGATCGCGTAGCAGGCGATGACGATGCCCTCGATGAGGCTGTGCGGGTTCGCGAAGAGGAGCGGGATGTCCTTGCAGGTCCCCGGCTCCGACTCGTCGGCGTTGACGACGAGATAGTGCGGCTTCCCGTCGCCCTGGGGGATGAACTGCCACTTCATCCCGGTGGGGAACCCGGCGCCGCCGCGGCCGCGCAGACCGGACTCCTTCACGTAGGCGATGAGGTCGTCCGGTGACATGGCGAACGCCTTGCGCAGGCCCTCGTACCCGTCGTGCCTGCGGTACACGTCCAGCGACCAGGACCTGTCCTCGTCCCAGAAGGCCGACAGCACCGGTGAGAGCAGCTTCTCGGGGCTGTTCCCGGAACCGTTCCCGGAGCTGTTCCCGGGGTCGTTCCCTCCCCCGGCCCCCGGCCGGGAGGTGTCCCCGTACTGAGTGGACACGGTCATCACTCCCCCTCCTCGGCGGCGGGCCCGGCCGGGTGGTCCGGGTCGGAGGCCGCCGTGTCCTGCGGCGCGTCGTGCGAACTGAGGTGCTCGGTCGGGGACGGGTCGTGCGGCGAGCCGTCCCGGGAGTCTCCGGAGGCCGCGGGCGTTCCGGCGGCCGCTGGGGTGCCGGAACCGCGCGGGTGCACCACGCGCGCCGGACCCGCCTCCCCCTTGGCCAGCCGCAGGCCGGTCAGCGAGGCGTGGCCCGCCGTGCCGCCCGCCTCGACCGCGCCGGGGCGCTCGTCGGGGAAGCCGGCCAGGATGCGGGAGGTGTCCTTGAACGTGCACAGGGGGGCGCCGCGCGTCGGCTCGACCCGGGCGCCCGCGCGCAGGTCGTCGACGAGGCCCTTCGCGCTCTGAACGGTCTGGTTGTCGAAGAACTCCCAGTTGACCATCACGACCGGCGCGAAGTCGCAGGCCGCGTTGCACTCGATGTGCTCCAGGGTGACCTTGCCGTCGTCCGTGGTCTCCCCGTTGCCGACGCCCAGGTGCTCCTGGAGGGCTTCGAAGATCGCGTCGCCGCCCATCACCGCGCACAGCGTGTTGGTGCAGACACCCACCTGGTAGTCGCCGCCCGGCCTGCGGCGGTACATGGAGTAGAAGGTCGCGACCGCGGTCACCTCGGCCGTGGTGAGGCCGAGCACCTCCGCGCAGAACCGCTGTCCCGTGCGCGTGACGTGCCCCTCCTCCGACTGCACGAGGTGCAGCAGCGGGAGGAGCGCGGAACGGGAGTCCGGGTAGCGGGCGACGACCTCGCGCGCGTCCGCCTCCAGCCTGGCCCGGACGTCGTCCGGGTAGTCCGGCGCGGGCAGCTGGGGCATGCCCAGGCTGACGCCCTGCGGCTGCGGACCCTGCGACTGCGGGCCCTGTGGCTGTACGCCCTGTCCGGAAGGGGTGGTGGTGGTCACCGGTCGACGCCTCCCATCACGGGGTCGATGGACGCGACGGCGACGATGACGTCGGCGACCTGGCCGCCCTCGCACATCGCCGCCATGGCCTGCAGATTGGTGAAGGACGGGTCCCGGTAGTGGACCCGGTAGGGACGGGTGCCTCCGTCGGACACGGCGTGCACGCCGAGTTCCCCCTTGGGCGACTCGACGGCCGCGTACGCCTGTCCCGGCGGGACGCGGAAACCTTCGGTCACCAGCTTGAAGTGGTGGATCAGGGCCTCCATGGAGGTGCCCATGATCTTCTTGATGTGGTCGAGCGAGTTGCCGAGACCGTCGGGGCCGAGCGCGAGCTGGGCGGGCCAGGCGATCTTCTTGTCGGTGACCATGACCGGTCCGGGCTGGAGCCGGTCCAGGCACTGCTCGACGATCGCGAGCGACTGGCGCATCTCCTCCAGCCGGATCAGGAAGCGCCCGTACGCGTCGGCGGTGTCCGTGGTCGGGACGTCGAAGTCGTACGTCTCGTAGCCGCAGTAGGGCTGGGCCTTGCGCAGGTCGTGCGGGAGCCCCGCGGACCGCAGGATCGGCCCGGTGGCGCCGAGGGCCATGCAGCCGGTCAGGTCGAGGTGGCCGACGTCCTGCATACGGGCCTTGAAGATGGGGTTCCCGGTGGCGAGCTTGTCGTACTCGGGAAGGTTCTTCTGCATCTTCTTCACGAACTCGCGGATGTGGTCCACCGCGCCCGGGGGCAGGTCCTGGGCGAGACCGCCGGGCCGGATGAACGCGTGGTTCATGCGCAGGCCGGTGATGAGTTCGTAGAGGTCGAGGATGAGTTCACGGTCACGGAAGCCGTAGATCATGATCGTGGTGGCGCCGAGCTCCATGCCGCCGGTGGCGATGCACACCAGGTGCGAGGAGAGCCGGTTCAGCTCCATCAGGAGCACCCGGATGATCGTGGCGCGGTCCGGGACCTGGTCCTCGATGCCGAGGAGCTTCTCGACGGCGAGGCAGTACGCGGTCTCGTTGAAGAAGGACGTCAGGTAGTCCATGCGCGTCACGAAGGTGGTGCCCTGGGTCCACGTCCGGTATTCGAGGTTCTTCTCGATGCCGGTGTGCAGGTAGCCGATGCCGCAGCGGGCCTCGGTGACCGTCTCGCCCTCGATCTCCAGGATGAGCCGGAGCACGCCGTGGGTGGAGGGGTGCTGGGGGCCCATGTTGACGACGATGCGCTCGTCGTCGGCCTTCGCCGCGGTCTGGACGACCTCGTCCCAGTCGCCGCCGGTGACCGTGTAGACGGTGCCCTCGGTGGTCTCCCGGGCAGATGCTGACTGTGTACTCATGAGTACGACCTCCGCTGGTCCGGAGCCGGGATCTGGGCGCCCTTGTACTCGACGGCGATGCCGCCGAGGGGATAGTCCTTGCGCTGCGGAAAGCCCTGCCAGTCGTCCGGCATCATGATCCGCGTCAGCGCCGGGTGGCCCTCGAAGACGATGCCGAAGAAGTCGTACGCCTCGCGCTCGTGCCAGTCGTTGGTCGGATAGACCCCGACCAGGGACGGGATGCGCGGATCGCTGTCCGGGGCGCTGACCTCCAGGCGGATCAGCCGGTTGTGGGTGATCGAGCGCAGGTGGTAGACGGCGTGCAGTTCGCGGCCCTTGTCGGCCGGGTAGTGCACACCGCTCACGCCGGTGCACAGCTCGAAGCGCAGGGCCGGGTCGTCGCGCAGGGTCCGGGCGACGCGCGGCAGGTGCTCGCGTTCGATGTGGAAGGTGAGTTCGCCGCGGTCGACGACCGTCTTCCCGATCACGTTCTCCGGGAGCAGGTCCTGCTCCTCCAGGGCCCCTTCGAGCTCGTCGGCGACCTCGTCGAACCAGCCGCCGTACGGGCGGGTGGCCGGGCCGGGCAGACGGATCGAGCGGACCAGGCCGCCGTACCCGGAGGTGTCGCCGCCGCTGTCGGCGCCGAACATGCCGCGCTGGACGCGGATCTCCTCGCCGCCGTCGCCGCGCTGCCCCGGCAGGTTGGAGGCGCCGAGGTCCTTGTCGGGGTTGGGGCGGTCGGCTCCCCCACCCGTGCCGTTCGTGCCGTTGCCGTTCGCGCCGCTCACCGCAGCAGCCCCTTCATCTCGATGGTGGGGAGCGCCTTGAGCGCCGCTTCCTCCGCCTCCCGGGCCGCCTCCTCGGCGTTCACGCCGAGCTTGGAGGACTGGATCTTCTGGTGCAGCTTGAGGATCGCGTCCATCAGCATCTCGGGCCGCGGCGGACAGCCGGGCAGGTAGATGTCGACGGGGACGATGTGATCGACGCCCTGCACGATCGCGTAGTTGTTGAACATGCCGCCCGAAGAGGCGCAGACCCCCATGGAGATCACCCACTTGGGGTTCGGCATCTGGTCGTAGACCTGCCTCAGGACCGGCGCCATCTTCTGGCTGACGCGTCCCGCGACGATCATCAGGTCGGCCTGGCGCGGCGAACCGCGGAAGACCTCCATGCCGAAGCGCGCCAGGTCGTAGCGGCCCGCGCCCGTCGTCATCATCTCGATGGCGCAGCAGGCGAGGCCGAAGGTGGCGGGGAAGACGGACGACTTGCGCACCCATCCCGCGGCCTGCTCGACGGTGGTCAGCAGAAAGCCGCTCGGCAGCTTTTCCTCGAGTCCCATGCTCAATGGCTCCTCTGTCCCCTGTACGGGGCTCAGTCCCTTGCGGGGGTCAGTCCCTTGCCCGGGTCAGTCCCATACGGGGTTCAGTCCCGTACGGGCCTCAGTCCCATTCCAGGCCGCCGCGCCGCCAGACGTACGCGTAGGCGACGAAGACGGTGAGCACGAAGAGCAGCATCTCCACGAGCCCGAAGACCCCGAGCGCGTCGAAGGTGACGGCCCAGGGGTAGAGGAAGACGATCTCGATATCGAAAATGATGAAGAGCATCGCCGTCAGGTAGTACTTGATGGGGAACCGCCCGCCGCCCGCCGGCGTGGGGGTCGGCTCGATTCCGCACTCGTAGGCTTCGAGCTTGGCCCGGTTGTATCGCTTTGGACCGATAAGCGTGGCCATGACCACGGAGAAGATCGCAAAGCCTGCCCCGAGGGCTCCCAGTACGAGGATGGGCGCATACGCGTTCACCGCTCCTCGCTCCTCTCAGTCGGCATTGACTGCTGGCGGTTGCATCGGCCTCGCACCTGCTCCGCGAACCCCACGGCTGCCGTGGGGCGCACGAGCTCCCTGCGGCTCCACGAAGATCGCGCACATGTGAAGCAGGTCACAAGCCCAACTGCCCCGCATCCTATGCCCGTGGGTCTGTGATCTGCGACACGGGGTGCGACAACGTCTTTGTGATCTCTACCACCCGGCGAACGATCATGAAGTCGGATGAGTGCCGATCTTCGTACGAGAAGCGTCCGAGTGATCACCAGAGGTGACATTTTCGCTCGTCTTCGCTGGTCCGGGGCTTGGCCCTCTATCAAGCGAAGTGGATCCAGGGCAAATTGGCGCTGGACGGGGCGGCTTGATAGAGGAACTCGTTCACACCCCGGGAGGAGTTGGGACGTCCGTTGTGGACGAGCCGGGCGCGTGCATCCGTTCACTAGCGGGAGTCGGCACCGAGCCGGCTCCCACACCTCCCGCGCGACCCCGCGCGTGACGCGGCCACGGGGACCCCCGTTGCGTGACGTGCGTCACATTGATCACAGGGCGAAAACAAGCGGGCTTGGCCATCCGCGTCAACCAGTGGTAGGTGGCGGGCAATTCGGGCGTAATGCGAAAAGGCAATGATCACAGGCGCGTCGGACGCTGTCCGCAATGCCCGTTACGGCGTCAATAGAGGGCGACGCGACCGGGATTCGAGAGCCCGTTGAACAATTGTGGCGCACCACACGTTTCTTGAAGGTATGGAGGAGCCCCTGATACCGGTTGTCCCTATGTCCCACACCGCTCACATACGCAGCCACCGGAAACCCCGGCCTCGCAGCAGTTCGGCGCTCGCGATGCGCGCCGGCGTCGCCGGTGGCGTCCTCGGCACCCTGGCAGTGGCCGGTGCCGCCGGAACGGCCAACGCGGCCGAGCCGGTGACCCAGACCATCGAGCTGCCCACCCTCACGGCCGACCTGACCGCCCAGGTCGCGGCGTCCGCTGAGGTCACCCAGCAGGCCGCGGCGGACTACCAGCTGCGGGCCGAGCGTGACGCGGCCGCCGAGAAGGCCGCGAAGCAGGCCAAGGCGGACCTCGCGGACGCGAAGAAGCAGGCCGAGATCAAGAAGCAGAAGGCCGAGGAGGCCCGCAAGGAGGCCGCTGAGCGCGCCACGCGCACCGCGGAGCGCACGACCCTCACGACGGCCTCGACGGCCTCCTCCGCGCCCTCCGCGGCGGCCGGCAACGACGCCGCGGCCGCCCCGGCCGGCGGCAGCGTCGCCACCGTCATCGGTTTCCTGCGGGCGCAGGTCGGCGACGCCTACGTCATGGGCGCCACCGGTCCCGACGCGTGGGACTGCTCCGGCCTGGTCCAGGCCGCGTTCAAGCAGGTCGGTGTCGACCTGCCGCGCATCTCCCAGGACCAGTCCCTGGCCGGCACCCAGGTCTCCCTGTCCAACCTGCAGGTCGGCGACATCCTGTACTGGGGCGGTGCCGGGTCCGCGTACCACACGGGCGTCTACATCGGCGGCGGCCAGTACCTGGACGCGGCGAACCCCTCGAAGGGCGTCGTCATCCAGGACCTGTCGGGCTACCCCGCGGACGGTGCGGTGCGGGTGCTCTGACCTCCGGTCGCGCGGCTGTGGGCCGCTTCCCCGTCGGGGAAGCGGCCCACAGTCGTGTCCGGGGCGTCCCCGGGTCGTCCCCGGCGGGGAGCGGCCCGCGAGGAGCGGGCCGCCGTACCGGCTACGCCTTCGGGGCGACCTTCGTCAGGCCGTTGATGATGCGGTCCATCGCGTCGCCGCCCGTCGGGTCCGTCAGGTTGGCGAGCATCTTCAGCGTGAACCTCATCAGCATCGGGTGCGTCAGACCGCGCTGCGCGGCGATCTTCATGACCGTCGGGTTGCCGATGAGCTTCACGAAGGCGCGGCCGAGCGTGTAGTAGCCGCCGTACGTGTCCTTCAGGACCTTCGGGTAGCGCTGCAGGGCCAGTTCGCGCTGGGCGGGGGTGGCGCGGGCGTGCGCCTGGACGATGACGTCGGCGGCGATCTGCCCGGACTCCATGGCGTAGGCGATGCCCTCGCCGTTGAAGGGGTTCACCATGCCGCCCGCGTCGCCGACGAGCAGCAGGCCCTTCGTGTAGTGCGGCTGGCGGTTGAAGGCCATCGGCAGGGCGGCCCCGCGGATCGGGATCGTCATGTTCTCCGGGGTGTAGCCCCAGTCCGCCGGCATCGAGGCGCACCACGCCTTGAGGACCTCGCGCCAGTCCAGCTCCTTGAACGAGGACGAGGTGTTCAGGACGCCCAGGCCGACGTTGGACGTGCCGTCGCCCATGCCGAAGATCCAGCCGTAGCCCGGCAGCAGGCGGTCCTCGCCGGGACCGCGGCGGTCCCACAGCTCCAGCCACGACTCCAGGTAGTCGTCGTCGTGGCGCGGGGAGGTGAAGTACGTGCGCACGGCGACGCCCATCGGGCGGTCCTCGCGGCGGTGCAGGCCCATCGCCAGGGAGAGCCGGGTCGAGTTGCCGTCGGCGGCGACGACCAGGGGCGCGTGGAAGGTGACGTCGCGCTTCTCCTTGGAGTCGGCGTCGCCGAGCTTGGCGTGCACGCCCGTGATGCGGCCCGTGCGGTCGTCGACGATCGGGGCACCGACGTTGCAGCGCTCGTACAGCCGCGCGCCGGCCTTCTGCGCCTGGCGGGCCAGCTGCTCGTCGAAGTCGTCGCGCTTGCGGACGAGTCCGTAGTCCGGGTAGGAGGCGAGTTCCGGCCAGTCCAGTTGCAGGCGGACACCGCCGCCGATGATGCGGAGCCCTTTGTTCCGCAGCCAGCCGGCCTCCTCCGAGATGTCGATCCCCATGGAGACGAGCTGCTTGGTGGCGCGGGGCGTCAGCCCGTCGCCGCACACCTTCTCCCGCGGAAAGGCGGTCTTCTCCAGGAGCAGGACGTCCAGTCCGGCCTTGGCCAGGTAGTACGCCGTGGTGGAACCGGCTGGCCCGGCCCCGACGACGATCACGTCGGCGGAGTGTTCGGAGAGGGGCTGGGACTGGGACTCGGTCACGGCGGGGTCTCCCCAAGTCTCGAAGGCTCGAAGTCTTAGTGCGCGAGGTCTCGAAATCCACGTGCTGACGGGCACGTGACATGGGCAGTCTATGCAGCGGTACTGATCCGCCTGGCTGAAGGGCTGCCCCGTGAACCGAGCACTGCCCGTGGTACACCTGCGCGTCCCCACCGACGAGGACGCCTTCGCCTGGCACCGGGTCTTCGACCACCCGGACGTCATGGAGTTCCACGGCGGCCGGTCCGCCGAACTGTCCGTCTACGAGGAGCTGACCGCCCGGCAGCGCCGGCACGACGCGGAGTTCGGTTTCTGCCTCTGGACCGTGCTCGACGAGGAGAAACGGGTCATCGGCTTCACCGGCGCCCAGCCGTGGCCGCACGAGTGGGGGCCCAGGGGGGAGGTCGAGATCGGCTGGCGGCTCGGGCGGGAGTACTGGGGCAGGGGTTATGTGACCGCGGCGGCGCGGGCCACGCTGGACCGGGTGCGCGCGGCCGGCGTCGCCGGCGTCGTCGCGATGGTGAACTCCCGCAACGAACGCTCGATCGCCGTGACCGGACGCCTGGGCATGGAGCTCGCCGAAACGTTCACGTCACCCACGTCGGACCAGTTCGGGCACTGCTACCGGCTGGCTCTTTGACGGGTTCGGGTTCGGGCCCGGGGCCGGTCCGCGGTCGGCCGCCCGGCCCCGGCGCCTTCCGGCGGGCCCGGCACGGGCCTACGCTGCCGGTACCGCTGGGGGTGACGTCTGTGCGCATTCCACGCAAGACACCCGAAGTGCGCGTACCGCGGCTCGTCGGTCTGATGGCCGTGGACGCGCGCGAGACGGCCGAGGCGCGTGGGGTGCTCCTCACCGCGCCCGACCGGCCCGACTTCGACCTGACCGTCGTCGACCACGTCGTACGCCAGTACCCGCCGCCCGGCGCCGAGGTACCGCGCGGAGCGGTCGTCACGGTGTGGTTCGACCTCGGCGAGGGCGAGGGCGGCGGCGGTGCCGGAGTGCGCGAACCGCGCCTGCCCCCACCGCCGTCGGGCGGCCTGCACCGCGCGCTCGACGCCCCGGGCCGGGAAGGCTCCCCGGACCCGGTGGCCGGCTGCCCGGACCCGGTGGTCAGCCCTGCTTGACGCCGCGGTGCAGCGCGACGATCCCGCCCGTGAGGTTCCGCCAGGCCACCTTCGACCAGCCGGCCCCGATCAGGCGCTCGGCGAGGGCGGGCTGGTCGGGCCACTCGCGGATCGACTCGGCGAGGTAGACGTACGCGTCGGGGTTCGAGCAGACCGTACGGGCCAGCGGCGGCAGCGCACGCATCAGGTACTCGGTGTAGACCGTGCGCAGCGGCGTCCAGGTCGGGTGCGAGAACTCGCAGATCACCACGCGCCCGCCGGGCTTCGTCACCCGGTACAGCTCCCGCAGCGCCGCGTCCGTGTCCTGCACGTTGCGCAGGCCGAAGGAGATCGTCACCGCGTCGAAGGTGCCGTCCTTGAACGGCAGCCTCGTGGCGTCGCCCGCGGTGAGCGGCAGCCAGGGGTGGTTCTTCTTGCCGACCCTGAGCATCCCGAGGGAGAAGTCGCAGGGAACGACGTACGCCCCCGTGCGCGCGAAGGGCAGTGAGGAGGTGGCGGTGCCCGCCGCGAGGTCCAGGATCCTCTGGGCGGGCCGCGCGTCGACCGCCTTCGCGACCTCCTTGCGCCACAGCCGGTCCTGGCCGAGCGACAGCACGTCGTTCGTCAGGTCGTAGCGTTCCGCGACGTCGTCGAACATCGAGGCGACTTCGTGCGGCTGTTTGGTCAGGGATGCGCGGGTCACGGTCCCATTGTGGCAGCACGGGCCGGACGGCCCGCCGCCGCCCGGCCCGCGCACCGGCCGGTCCGCACACCGGCCGGTCCGCGCACCGGCCGGTGCGCCACACCGCGGGCCCGCCTCAGGGCAGCAGTCTCGGCTTCTTCCCCGCGGCCACGTCCTCCACCCATCCGCACAGCACCACGAACACGGCGATGAGGACCCAGCCGACGCCGAACAGGAACCACTGCCTCCCCAGCGGCAGACACGCCTCGAAGGCCGGGACCTCCCAGAGCCGGTCGACCAGCGTCCCGAGCACGACCGCGTACCCGACGCCCGGGGCTATCGACGCCGATGCACCAGTCGCCCCGCGCACACCGTCGCCACGCACGACCCGTCCCCGGCGAAGACCGCCAGGTCGGCCCGGCCCCCGGCGGTGATCGTCGCAGGGCGCGCCTCCGGCAGGACCCGCACACCACCGCGCTCGGCGGCCGCCCGCAACCCCGCCCCGGCCACGGACTCCGCCGGCACCGCCACCGCGCCCAGCTTCAAGAGCTCGTGCACCCGCTCACGCGGCGTCGGCGCCTCCGGCAGCGGTCCCTCGTGGACCAGTCCGGGACCCAGCGCCCCGGGCCACCGGCGCACCCGCGCACCGGGGAACCGTTCCTGGAGCTCGGCCGCGGCACCCGTCGCGGCGACCCGGTCCCCCTCCACGGCGACGGCCCCGCCGGGAACGGCGCCGGTGCCGTCCCAGGCGAGGCGCAGCTCGTCCGCGACGTGGATCGTCAGTGCCATGGCGCTAGTTGGACGCGAGCAGCTTCAGCCCGGGGTGGGCGGTCCCGCCCTCGATCGCCGTCGACGAGATGTGCGACTGCACCCGCTCGTCGACGGGGTCGTTCGCCGGGTCGTCGTGGACGACGAGGTGCTCGTACGTCGTGGCCCGCTGCGCCGGCACCCGCCCCGCCTTGCGGATCAGGTCGATGATCTCCATGCGGTTGGAGCGGTGCTTCGCGCCCGCGGAGGAGACGACGTTCTCCTCCAGCATGATCGATCCCAGGTCGTCCGCGCCGTAGTGCAGCGACAGCTGGCCGACCTCCTTGCCGGTGGTCAGCCACGAGCCCTGGATGTGGGCGACGTTGTCCATGAAGAGCCGCGCGATGGCGATCATCCGCAGGTACTCGAAGAGCGTGGCCTGCGTACGGCCCTTGAGGTGGTTGTTCTCCGGCTGGTACGTGTACGGGATGAAGGCGCGGAAGCCGCCCGTCCGGTCCTGTACGTCACGGATCATCCGCAGGTGCTCGATGCGCTCGGCGTTGGTCTCGCCGGTGCCCATGAGCATGGTGGACGTGGACTCCACGCCCAGGTTGTGCGCGGTCTCCATGATCTCCAGCCAGCGCTCGCCGCTCTCCTTCAGCGGGGCGATGGCCTTGCGGGGCCGCGCGGGCAGCAGCTCGGCGCCGGCACCGGCGAAGGAGTCGAGCCCCGCCCGGTGGATACGCGTGATGGCCTCCTCCACGCTCACCTCGGAGATGCGGGCCATGTGCTCGACCTCGCTCGCCCCCAGGCTGTGGATGACGAGCTGCGGGTACGCGGCCTTGATCGCGGCGAAGTGCTCCTCGTAGTACTCGACGCCGTAGTCGGGGTGGTGCCCGCCCTGGAACATGATCTGCGTGCCGCCGAGCTCGACGGTCTCCGCGCACCGGCGCAGGATGTCGTCGAGGTCGCGCGTCCAGCCCTTGTCCGTGGCCTTCGGCGGGGCGTAGAACGCGCAGAACTTGCACGCCGTGACGCAGACGTTCGTGTAGTTGATGTTCCGCTCGATGATGTACGTCGCGATGTGCTCCGTACCGGCGTACCGGCGGCGGCGTACGGCGTCCGCGGCGGAGCCGAGCGCGTGCAGCGGGGCGTCGCGGTAGAGGGCGAGCGCCTCTTCGGGGGTGATCCGCCCACCCTCGGCGGCACGGTCGAGGACGGACTGTAGGTCGGCCTTCTCGGTCACCGGAGCGGTCCCTTTCATGGGGGTGTGGACAGACTGATCCAGCGTACGCCAGCGCCTCCCCGCACCCGACGTCAGGCCGCACAGGCCCCGATGAGCAGGCCCGTGAGGGCTCCGGCGATCAGGAACGGGCCGAAGGGGATCGACGTCCTGCGCCCGGCCCGGCGGGCGACGACGAGCACCGCCCCGTACAGGCCGCCGTACAGGAACCCCGCGAAGGTGCCCAGCAGCACGGCTCCCCAGCCGTACCAGCCGAGGACCGCGCCGAGGCCGAGGGCCAGCTTCACGTCCCCGAAGCCCATGCCGTCGGGGTTGACCAGGAAGAGGACGAAGTAGCCGGCACCGAGGGCCAGGCCCCCGTACAGCGCGGTCAGCCAGTGCCCGGCGTGCTCGGGGGCCGCCGCGGCGCCCGCGAGCAGGGCGGGTGCGGCGGCGGCCAGGGGCAGCGTCAGCACGTCCGGCAGACGCTGCACCCGGAAGTCCACGACGGCGAGCAGCACTCCGGGCGGGGCGAGCAGCAGCCAGACCGCCAGCTCGGGCCGGGTCCCGGTCGCCGCGGCGAGGGCGCCGCAGACGAGAGCGGTGACGAGGGAGACGGGGAGCGCGCCGGGGCCGTACGCCCGCCCGCCGCAGTCCGCGCAGCGGGCCGGACCGATCCAGCCGCCCACCGGATGGCCCTCGGGACACCGGTCCGCCCACGGCTCCTCGGGGGCCACCGAGAAGCGGTACGCGGCGCGGGGCACCAGCAGACCGGCGACGCCGCCCCAGAGGACGGCGCCGACGACGATCAGCTGGTCGACGGGCTGGAAGCCGCTCATCCCGCGGCGGGGACGCCGCTGCGCCAGGTCGGCAGCAGTTCGTCCAGCAGTGCCTCGGTGCGGGGCGGCAGCCCGCGCGCCCCGCTGCGCGAGACCAGGTCCGCCGCCCGGCGCCTCAGCCGGTCGGTGTCGCCGGTGGCGTGCGTGGCCCGCAGCAGTTCGTGCCACAGCCGCTCGTCGCCCGGCGCGGAGCCCAGTGCCGCGTCGAGCGCCTCCATCGCCTTCTCCGCCCGGTCCTTCTCCAGGTGGAACGCGGACAGGGCGAGGCCGATGTCCGCGACCAGCAGCGGGAGCCGGGCGTCGATGATCTCGTGGGTCAGCCAGCCGTAGCGCCCGGCGGGCCGCTCGGCCAGCAGCGGCCCCCGGACGAGGACCAGCGCGTCGGTCAGCAGCCGGCCGCGCACCGCACGGCTGCCGGCCCCCCGGCCCTGGGTGGCCTCGTGGTAGAGCGAGCGCAGCACGTCCAGGTCGGAGACGACGGACTTGGCGAGCTTGAGCCGCCCGGTCGCGTCGGGGGCGAGCCGCGGTGTGCCGTCCGGGTCGGTGCCGAGCCAGGTGCGCAGCCGCTCGACGAGCGCGTCCCGGACGTCGTCCGTGACACCGCGCGGCCACAGCGCGGAGGACAGCACCCGCGGGTGCACCCCCTCGCGGTGCAGGAGCAGCAGCGCGAGCGCCTCGTGCAGCAGCGGGCTGCGCTCGCCGTCCGGTGTCTCCAGGCCGATGATCTCGTACGGGCCGACGAGCCGCGCGTACACCGCGGGGCGCCCCTGCTCGCTGATGTCGACGAGGAACGGCGGGGCGGTGGCCGGACGGCCGTCGTCGTCGCGCCCGGGGTCGGCGTCGGTGAACAGCTCGACGACGGCCCGCTGCTGGGACACCGGCAGGAGCTGCGCGTCGAGTTCGAGGCCGAGGAGCGGCGCGAGGAGCTTGCCCTCGCTGGTGACCTCCATCTCCCAGGCGGCGCCGGGCAGGTCGCCCGAGCCGGTGCCGACGAGGTAGCCGATGCCGAGCCTGCTCGCGTCGGCGGCGAGTTCGGCGAGCTTGACGGCGTCCTCGGCGGACGGCTCGGCGGCCAGCAGCACGAGGTGCGGGGCCCAGCGGGTGTGCCGGGCCGGGCCGGTGCGCCCGGTGAGGACCGAGTCCTGCCCCGCGGCGCCGAGCGCGCCGCGCCGCTGCCGCGTCTCGGCCTCCATGGTCTCCACGAGCGCCTCGATGCCGTCGAGGTGGCGCAGCCGGTTGGGCGCGAGCGGCGTCAGGTCCTCGCCGAAGCCGACCAGGGTGATCGTCATGCGGTCGGACCAGCCGTTGGTGGCCAGTTCGGCGGCGACGGAGGCGAAGACACCGGCCCGGTCCTGCTCGCGGCCGCTCAGCGAGACGATGCCGGGCACGGACTCCAGGTTGAGCAGCAGCCGCGAGTCGTCCATCGTGCCGAGGCTGACCAGGCCGGGGTAGGGGGCGGCCGTGTCCACGTCCGCGTACCGCTCGGCGTCGGCGCGGGCCAGCATCCAGAACGTCTGGTCCTGCCCGAGCTGCCAGGGCGCGGGCGGCCTGCCCGCGGGCTGGGCCAGCTGGAGGTGCAGGTCGCCGTTGCCGCTCAGCCAGGCCGCGTACACGGTCGGCAGCGGACGCGACTCGCCCGCGAGCGACGCGGCGAGCCCGCGCAGCGACCGGTCCAGCAGCCGTACGCCCTCGGGGTCGGCCCCCACCAGGAGCGCGTCCTGCGCGTCGGCGGCGGCGCCGGTGGGCGTGGGCGGCTCCGTGCCGCGGCGCCCGCCGACCGCGCCGAGCGCGGACTGCCACAGCGCCTGGCGGCGGCGCCGGCCGAGGGCGGCGAGGAGCCCGGCGGCGAGGAGGGGCGCGCCGAGGAGCGCCTCGGGCAGCCCGAACCCGCTGCCTTCACCGGCCGGGGGCGCGGCGTGCTCCCGCTGGCCCTGGTTCTGCTGGTGGCCCTGATCGGGGGCGGGCCGCTGCGCGGGAAGGCTGATGTGGGCGGTGTCGCGGTCCGGGGACCCGGACCCGTCACCCTGCCGTCCCCCGTCCTGCCGTCCCCCGTCCTGCCGTCCGCCGCCCTGCTGGTGGGCGTCGCCGGTCCTCGCGTAGTCGGAGATCTGCCGCTGGACCTCCGGCGAGACCTCCGGGGTCTCGTCGGGCATCTCGACGAGTTCGCCGCCGCGGGCGTCGCCGGGCATCTCCATGATCCAGCCCGGTCTGATCAGGCTGGCCTCGGAGAGCTTCGAACCGTCGGGCTGCGTACGGTCCTTGTTGAGCCGGTAGATCTCCTTGTACCGGCGCCCGTCGCCGAGGTGGCGCTCCGCGACCTCCCAGAGGGAGTCGTGGTGGCGGCCCTCCGGGGGCTGGATCCGGTAGAACTTCGTGGCGTCCCCGGACGCGTGGGCCCCGCTCCCGCCCTGGGCGTGCGCGGCGGCGTCGGCGGCCTGCCCGGCCAGGGCGGCGGCGCTCGCGGCGGCCTGTTCCTGCTGCTGCGCCAGCAGCCCGCCCGGGGTCTGCTGCGCCGCGGCGGCGGTCGGCCGCTGGTTCCCCTCCAGCTGCTGGCCGAGCTGCGACAGACCGGGCGTGAAGCTCGCCGCGGTCGCACCGACCAGCAGCAGCGCGGCGACGAGCTGGCGCGCGAGCAGCTGGCTCGGGCCGGCGCCGGGCACCCGGTTCGGCAGTCCGACACCCGACAGCGCGGCCTTCACCTCGACGAGCACGCAGGCGGTGAACTGGGCCCAGGCGAACCAGACGACCACGGTCAGCACGTTGACGAACGTGCCGACGGTGATCTCCTGCTGGAGCCACTCCACCTTCGGCGCCCCGGAGGGCAGCGGCCAGCCGATCTGGGTGGCGAGCGCCCCGGGCACGCCGACGAGCAGCAGGAGCAGCGCGACGAGGGCGAGGAACGCCTTGACGAAGTCCCCCACCGTGCGCCGGCGCCGGGGCAGGGGCTGCGGCGTCCGGTTCCGCGGAACCGGCGGGCCCTGCGGTCCCGGTGCCCCCGGCGATCCCGGCGGGCTTCCCGGCGAGTTGGGAGTGGTACGTCGCGCCATGGCGGATGTCCTGATGTCGTGTGGGGAAGGAGGTGACTGGAGCGGGGGCGGGGGTGTCCTGAGCCTACTGAGATCTTATGGAGCGTGTCGAAGGGCGGGGAAGTCGGGAGAGCCGGTTCGGGGCGGCCCGCCCGCCCCGGTCGTAGACTCGCGTACGCAGAAGCCGCCGACCATCAGGAGGGGGACCCGGCATGGGCGGAAGACCCGACCTCGCGCTCCCGTTGAGCGACCTGGAGGACTACGGCTCCCGGCTGCGCGACATCAAGACGCGCATGAACCACACCAAGAAGCTCTTCGAGTCCTACCGGGACGACATCGGCGACGGCGGCGTCTACGACAAGCTGGCGGACTTCGAGTCCAACTGGGAGGACGGCCGCGAGGACATCAACCAGCAGCTCGACGCGCTGGCCCAGATGTCCGAGGCGATCGTCCGGGAGTTCAAGAAGCTGGACGACGACCTGGCGAAGCAGGTCTCCGAGGGCGTGAAGGGCGAGGACAAGGGCGGCGAGTAGACCGCCCCGCCGGCAGACCCCGCCGATCCACCCTCGTCAGCCCACCTCGTTCTCCGCCACCGCCCGGCCCCGGACCGTCACGTCGCCGCCGTAGAACATGCCCGTGAAGACCGGGGAGTAGGTCAGCCGGACCTCCACCTCCACCTGGTCGGCGTTCGCGGCGACGCAGTTCGTGGCGGCTATGTCTGCGTCGGTCATGCCCATCTCCTGGGCGAACGCCTTCACCCGGGCACCGCAGTTCTCGAAGAGGATCGGGGCGCCGCCGCCCTCGTTCTGGTACAGCTCTTCGAGGTCCACGTCCTGGGCGGCGTAACGGGCGGCCTGTTCCGCGATGTCGGCGGCACGCTCGCGCTTGGAGATGGACAGTCCGCCGTCGATGACGAAGGCCGACAGGGACAGGAACACCAGCGCGAAGATGATCACCGCGCCGGCGCCGGACCCCCGGTCGTCGAGCCGCAGGCGGCGCGCGTCCACCCCGCCGCGCAGGCTCTTCCTGTTCTTCGTGCGCTCTGTCACGTCCGCCGTCACGCCTTCCTCTTGAAGGGGTCCAGCGGTGACGTGAACGACGCGGTCAGACGGGTCGGCACGTCCAGGCCGAGGATCGCCAGGCCCCGTACCCGGCAGCTGACCTCCACGGTGAAGAGGTCGGCGTCCTCGAAGCCCGCACTCGTCTTGTTCACCGTCACCGGGCCGGAGCAGACGTCCGCCAGGTCGGCGTCCGCGGCCTTCTGCGCCTCCGCCATCGCCGACCCCTCGTCCCGTTGCAGCGAGCCGGAGCGGGCCGCGTCCCGGGCGGCCCCGTCGATCGCCCCGCGTCCGTCCACGAGTTGCCCGAAGGCCACCAGCACCAGGATGAAGAGGATCATCACCGGGGCGAGGATCACCACCTCGACCGTGGACAGCCCCCGGTCGCCCGCCGCGCGCACGGCGTCACGCACACGCACGGCGTCACGCACACGCATACACACACGCACGGCGTCACGTACACCTGGGCGCATCTAGTTCTCGCCCTCCTCGACGAACCGTTCCACGGGCCCCACCGACCGCGCGTGCACGGTCAGGTCCAGTCCCGGGAACACCGACGGCACCTTCGCCGTGATCTCCACCCCGACCGTGTTCTGGTCCGGCTGGACCAGCTTCACGTCCGGTCCGAGCACCAACTGCGGTCCCAGCTGCGCGATGTAGCTGTCCACGACGTCCCGCGCCTCGCCGCGCCATGTGCCCGGGGACTCGTCGGCCGTGGCGCGGGCCTCGCGGGCACCGGCCTGGGCCGCCGCCTGGGCCACGTGGTCGGCGAAGAAGTACAGCGCGAACTGCACCGTCGCGAAGATCATGAAGAAGAGGACGGGCGTGAGCAGCACGAACTCGATCGCGGTCATGCCGGAGTCGCCGCGGGCGGAGGCGGCCTCCGCCCTGCGGCGTACCCAGCGTCGTACGCTCACCGGCACCCCCGTGCGCGAGAGAGGGAAAGGACGGCTTCGGAATCTGCCGACAGGTGACAGGGACCGGATCAGCAGGTGCTGCCCGCGTCCGCGCCCTTGATGCAGTCGCCGACCTTGTTGGCGCCGTCGCTGAGCGCGGCGTTGATGATCGCGGCGACCACGCCGACGATCGCCACGACGACCGCCGAGATGATGACCCACTCCACCGCGGACGCACCGCGGTCGAGTTCGCCGGAGCGGGCGCGCTGCACCCTCCCCTGGAGGAAGGTGATCAGGAAGTCCACCCCCGGGATCCCGGTGCTGCAGTTCCGTCCGTTCATGGTGAGTCGTCCTCTCGAGACAGTTCAGGTCAGGGCAGTTCAGGACAGTTCAGGGCAGTTCAGGGCAGTTCGCAGAAGCAGTTGTCGGTTGTCGGGCTCAGACCTGGAACACGCGCATCGCCGCCGGGAAGATCAGGAAGACCAGGAAACCGGCGCAGAGCAGCAGCTGCGCCACGAGCATCGACTGCGACTTCTCACCGGCGCTGCCCTCGATCTCGGCGAGTTCGCGGTGCCGCATCGTCTCGGCGCGGGAGGCGAGCGACTCGCGCACCTTCGCGCCGTCGTCCGCGACGAGCGCCAGGGAGGCCGACAGGTCCTTCAGCTCGTCGACCCCGATCTCCTCCCCCAGCGAACCGAGCGCCTGCCACTGGCTGATGCCGGTGATCCGGGCGTCCGCGAGCGCGTTGCGGATGCGCTGCGTGGCCCAGCCGTCGGAGACCTCGGCGGCCGCCATCAGGGCCTCCGGGAGACCGCGGCCGCCCGCCAGGCTCATCGACACCAGGTCCAGGTACGCGCCGATCACGCGCCGCAGGTCCCGCCGCTTCTCGGCCGCGTCCCGCCGGACCTCCAGGTCGGGCAGGAAGAAGAAGACGAGCGCGCAGAGCAGGGCGAGCCAGACCGGGACGGCGGGGCTGTCGTTGAAGCCGAGCGTCCAGACCACCGCGAACAGGAACGGCCCGAAGAACAGTCCCGCGACCCCCAGCAGCGCCTTCGTCGCGAGGAAGTTCTCCCAGCTCCGGTCGAGCACCGACAGGTCCGCCCGCAGCGAGTGCTGTTCCCAGCCCTGCTGCAGGTAGAACTCGGCGACGCGCCGGCCCACCCGGGCCCGTACGCCGCCGAGCCGCCCTCCGTCGTCGGAGGGGCGGTGCGCGGACTCGTACGCCGCCCCCCGCGCCCGCATCGCGTCGATGCGGGCGACCTGGGAGACCGCGCTGCGCCTGGTCGGCACCAGGGCCCGGACCAGGGCGTAGACGCCGAGGCCCAGCACGGCGCCGACCAGGACGGGCAGGGTCAGGGTCGAACTCATCGGCGTACCCCCTCATCCGGCAGCGACTGCGAGGGCGGCGGCTGCGCCTGCGACGGCGGCTGCTGCGCCGGGGAGGGCGACTGCGCCTGGGCAGGCGACCGCGGCCGGGACATCGACGGCGTGCGGGGGCGGACGAACCGGACCGCCGCCTCGTCCCGCACCAGGAACCGCTCCGGCGTCTCGATGACCGACAGCTTGCGCAGCCACCAGAAGCCGAGGGCGAACAGGCCGCAGACGCAGGCGAGCACGAGCTGTCCGACGGCCGTCCCGTACGGCTCGACGAACTCCCGGTTGAAGACGGACAGGCCGAGCACGAAGGCGATCGACACGGCGACGACGATCTGCACCGAGCGGCGGGTCGAGGCGCGCTGGGCCATGACGCGCTGGCGCATGTCGACCTCCTCACGGGCCGACTTGGCGAGCGCGCCCAGGACCTGGCGCAACCCCGGGCCGCGCAGGCGCGCGTTGAGGATCAGCGCGGCCACGATGATGTCGGCGGACGCGTCGTCGATCTCGTCGGCGAGCTGCTGGAGGGCGTCGGGCAGCGGCGTGCGCGAGCGCAGCCGGTCGACGAGCGCGTCGAGGTGCGGGCGCAGGACGGGCGCCGCGGCGCGGGCGGAGGCGGGGATGGCCTGCTCCAGGCCGACCGCGCCCGCGATGGTGTCGCGCAGCGATTCCGTCCAGGACGCGAGGGCCTCCACACGGCGCATGGCGGCCTTCTCCTCGGAGGCGCCGCCGAAGAGCTTGTCCCAGAAGAAGACGAGGACGGCGGTCGCGAGACCGGCGACGGCCCACCGGGTGAGCAGCAGGACGACGATGCCGGCGCCGGCGGCGATCGAACCGCGGCGCCCGGCGAACCGTGCGAGTTCAAAGGCGCGTTCGCTCGCCTTCCGCTTCTCGTGCTCGGGCTTGGCGGGCAGGCCGCGGACCGCGACGGCGAGCAGGGCGAGGCCGCCGCCCACCGCCACACCGCACGCGAGCGCGTACAGGACCGTCGTGGAGAACAGTCCGCCCATCGAGCCCAGCGAGCCGGGCGAGTCGAGTGCGGCCAGCGAGTCGAGTGCGGCCGGTGAGTCGAGTGCGGCCGGTGTCATGCCTGGTCGGTGCGTCATGGTCGGTTCACCCCCAGTTCCCGCCGCCGGGCAGGCGGTAGCCGTGCTGGACCAGGTCTTCGAGGCAGGCGATGGGCGCGTGCGGCACGACCCGGCCGTCCGGAGTCTCGGCGAACACCTCGCTGGACAGGACGCGCCCGTCGACGCCGTTGACCTCGCGGATCGAGGTGACCATGCGCTGGAGCCGGCCGCCCGTCTGGTAGTCGTTGCGCCGCTGGATGAAGACGACGAAGTTCACCGCGCCCGCGACGAGCATCTGGCTGGCCTCGATGGGCAGCCGCTCGGCGGCCTGGAGCGCGTACGTGGAGATGCGGTTGAAGACCTCGCTGGAGCTGTTGGCGTGGATCGTGGAGAGCGAGCCGTCGTTGCCCTGCGACATCGCGTTCAGCATGGTCACGATCTCGTCGCCGAGGACCTCGCCGACGATGACGCGCGAGGGGTTCATACGGAGTGACCGCCGCACCAGTTCCGCCATCGAGATGGTGCCCTGGCCCTCGGAGTTGGGCAGCCGCTCCTCGAACGCCACGACGTTCGGGTGCAGGTCGGCGAAGGTGTCCAGGCCCAGTTCCAGGGCGCGTTCGACGGTGATGAGGCGTTCGTGCGGCGGTATCTCGTTGGCGAGCGCGCGCAGGAGCGTCGTCTTGCCGGCGTTGGTGGCACCCGCGATCATGATGTTCTTGCGGGCCCGGACCGCGCAGGCCAGGAAGTGCCCGACCTCCGGTGTGAGCGTGCCGTTGCCGACGAGGTCGGACATGAAGACCTTGCCCATGCGCGCGCGGCGGATGGACAGCGCGGGCCTGCGGGTCACGTCCATGACGGCGGACAGGCGCGAACCGTCCGGCAGCCGCAGGTCGAGCTGCGGGTTCGCGGAGTCGAAGGGCCGGGAGGACAGGCCCGAGTACGCGCCGAGGATCTGGATCAGCTCGATGAGCTCCTCGTCGGTCTCGGCGACCGGATCGCCCCTGACCTCCTCGCCGTTCGCGTAGCCGACGAAGACCTGGTCGTACCCGTTGATGTCGATGTTCTCGACCTCGGGGTCGTCCAGGAGCGGCTGGAGCCTGCCCACTCCGAAGAGCGCGGCGTGCACGGCGGCCGCGTACTGCTCCTCGGTCTCGGCGTCCAGCGGCGTACGGCCGGAGGTGATCTCCGTGCGGGCGTGGTCCTCCAGGATCTGGGCGATGACGGCGCGCGCGTACTGCCGCTCGTCCTCGTTGGTCATCGGGGTGACGCCGGAGACCTGGTCGAGGCGGCGCTGCTCGGCGATGCGGTCACCGGCCTCCTGCCGGAACCGCTTGACCAGCTGGTGGTCGACGACGGTCATCGGCCGGCTCCGGCGGGGCGCGCGCCGTGCGGAACGCCGTCCGGGCCGCCGGCCGGTACGGACCAGGCCGCGCCGAACTGCTGGTGGAGGTCCGCGGTCACCTTGCGTGCCGAGCGGATGAGCAGCGACTTGTCGAGCCGTCCGCGCCTGCGGCCCGCGAGCTGGTCGGCGCCCGCGGGGTCCTCGGCGATCGTGCCGACGACGCGGGCACCGGTCCGCGCGGCCGTCAGCATGTCGTCGACCTGGCGGACGATCTTGGCGGAGTCGCCCGGGTCGGCGATGAGGACGACCCCGACGAAGGGCGTGCCCGGTGCGGCGGCGCCCCGCGGCCCGCCGTGCAGCTTGGTGGTGAGCGCGGCGGCCCGGTCGCGTACGCGCGCGATGGACTCCGGCGCGGTGCGCGCCACGAGGAGGACGAGCGCGGCCTGCGCGAACATCTCGACGGCCGGGGTGTCCCCGCTGATCCGGCCGCAGTCCGCCATGACGTCGGCGGGCGCGTGCTCGGAGTCGGCGAGCTGCGCGAAGGCCCGGCCGAGGGTGGGCCACAGCCCCGCGAGCCCGGCCGCCTGCTCGGCGCTCCCGAGCCCGACGAGCACTTCGAGACCGCCGCTCAACGGCTGTACGTGGTCCCACAGTTGGTCCGGTACGAGGCCGCGGCGGGCGGTGGCGGCGATGGAGAGCATGCCGGTGTTGGGGTTCAGCGGTCCGCCGTGCGCGGCGGCGCTGCGGTACACGAGGTCGCCGCCGGCCGGGTCGGTCTCGGCGAGCAGCGTACGGCGCGGCCAGACCGCGGCGAGCGCGACGGCCGTCGTGGTGACGCCGGGGGAGCCTTTGTCCGCGGCGATGGCGATGAGGGCCATGGTGTGGGTGACTCTCCGCCGCTAGTTGCCGGGGACCTTGACGAGGGCGACCTGGTTCGCCGCGGCGGCACGGGCCAGCGCGGCGGCGGCGCTCTCGTCGACGGTCACGGTGACACGCTTGTTGGTACTGCCGATGGTGCTGTCGCTCCTGGTGTCCGGCACGTCGGTGACACGGGCGTTCTCGACGATGGGCACGTCGGCGCCGCCCGCGGAGCCGGAGCCCGTCCCGTCGTCCGAGCCGGAACCGGAACTTGAGCCCGAGCCCGAGCCGGAGTTCGAGGAACCCGTGTTGCCGACCCGGTAGGCGGCCACGAGGTCGCCCGCTTCGATGCCCGCCGGGTACTGCCCCTCCTTGAGGGAGAGGCCGACGACGGCCTTACCGGCCGGGAGGCTGCTCTCGGTGCCGAACATCTCGCCGATGACGAGGGTGCCCCTGTAGATCGTGGACTTGGCCTTGAGCTCCTTCAGGGCTTCGAGCTGGGTCCACTTGATGTAGTTGATCCCGGCGTCGCCGGCCACCAGGACCGGCTCCACCTTCTTGCCCACGGACTCACCGGGCTGGATGTCAGCGGTCACCTTGACGACCTCGACACGGTCGCCGGCGCGGAGCACCAGCATGGTCGCCCCGAGCGCACCCACGAGGATCAGCAGCACCGCGAGCGCGGCCAACGCCGGTTTGCGCTCGCGAGGAGGCGTGGGAAGACGCTCCCCCATCATCGGCTGAGCCGGCGCGGAGGACCGGTTGCGGCCCGCCCCCGTACGCTCTTGGATCTTCACGCAACCGCTCCCCGTACACCCAAGAAGGTCTCTGTAGTCCAGGACACCCGACACACTCCGACCACTCCGGCCATTCCGACCGCTTCACCCTCACCGGGCGTGCCGCCGTCCGGCCTGGTCGCACTCCCCCGACCGGCCATGGCCGGAACAGGCGTGAACGGGTGTCAAGTCATCGCACCGTATCAGCAGCACATAAGCCCCTCAAGACGCGACCGCGACCGTGGACCTCACACGCCCCGACGGTGTCCACGCGCAACCGGGGCCGTTCGGTTCCCGGCCGGGAAAAGGTCCGCGCGGGGACGATCCCCTGTGCACCAGCGAATACCCAACTCCCCTGCCTGACCTGCACGGTCACGGTGCGTCCACCACTTCCGTACACCGCGCTCACGAGAACCGTGCGACGCACGGGACGATCTTCGGCCATGGGTCGCTGTCGGTGACGGGGGGGTCGGTTTGCGATGAGAGGGCCTCTTCCCCCGTACCGGTGAAGCCCGGCCGGCCCGCTGTTCGCCACGTCGGCGGGGGTGACGTCCGCCCGTGGAGCAACCGAAGAGGTGAAAGCCGACCGTATTGCTCTCCCTCACCACTTCCCTCCCCGCTCTCCTCACCGCTCCTGTTACTGAAGAACGATCCGGTGCGGATGAGCCCAGGCCGACGGGCAGACGAAGACCAGGAGGGAGCCGCCCCGTCCCACCACGATCCGGGTAGGGGTGTTCGCCTCCGTGTCGACCGCGTCGCGGTCTTCGAGGGGAACCCGGCTTCGAGTTCCCCTGTCCCATTCCCTGCTGTCCATGGTCAGGAGGCGATCCATCTCCTGTCCGCACCCGCACCGGACTTCCTGCGGGCCGGTGACGTGCCACGGGGCGAAACCGCCGACCTTCCATCCTGGCGGGATCGACAGAGCGCATCCCCGGCCAGGTCATAGGACTTCTTCAGCTTTTTGAGATTCTTCGGCACACCCGAGAACTCGCCCCGGAACACCTCAGCCGTCTTGCCCACCATCGACAGGACGGCATCCTCCCCCGCCACCCCGAACCCCCACCACACCGACCCCGCCGACCCCGCCGACCACACACGCGTACGCACACACGTGAAGCTAATGGGTACGGGTGTTCGATGAAAAGGTTGCGGGGACGGCAGGGCAACGAGGGCCGCTGCAGGGGATACGGCCCTACGTCACCCTCCTACTCCACGAAGCGGAACGTCGACGTGATCGCGTCGAAGATGTCGAAGAACGAGTCCGCGAGATCGAGCACCTGGCTGCTCCCGGCGACGAGGGCGACCTTGCCCTCCTGGCCCGGAACGGGGATGAACGTCTGCATGAGTACGGCGCGGACGGTGCGGTTGAGTGCGTCGCCGGGTACGGGGATGTCCTCGATGCCGTACGTCCGCGCGGCAGAACCGACGTCCGGGATGTCGACCGTCGTGACCTTCCGCCACGCGTCGCCCTCCTTCTTGGCCTCCCGCACGGCGAGCTGGCCCGCCATGACCTGCGGGTCGGTGGAGAGGGGTTCGCCGTCCTTCGTACGCCCGCCGACGAGCGAGACGGTGACCGACCCGGTGATCGGGACGTCCCCGCCGAAACTCTCGGCCATGCAGCCGCAGTACAGCGCGCCGGACTTCCAGGCGTCCGCCGCGGACTTCTGCAGGAAGGCGGTGTAGGTGTCCTTGTACTCGATCAACTCGGGCTGCTGGCGCAGGCGCTCGGCCACCATGCGGCGGATCGAGTCGTCCCGCGACTCGGGCCGTACGTCGAACTCCCACCACGACTCGGGCACCTTGATCCGGAAGCCACCGCGCTCGATGGTGAGGGTTTCCATGTAGCGGGCCATGTCGGTTGGTCTCTCCCGGGTTCCGGTGGTTGCGACGGCTGCGCGCAAGCCTACGAGGCCGCTTGCGCCCGCGTCCCCGGCAGTCCGCCCTCACCCGCGTTCCCCCCTCCCCCTCCCCCTCCCCCCTCTCCCGGGGATCGCTTCAGACGGCGCCGTCGAGCGCGGGCCGCCGCACCCCCGCCGGCTCGATGCCGGACAGGTCGCGCACCGTGACGCTGTTGCGGTCGCAGACCGAGCGGCCCAGGGCGTACTGCGGCCACAGGCCCGCCGCCACGCGCCTGCTGCGCTCGCTCCACTCCCGCGCCGGCCCGCTGCTGGTCTTGTAGTAGTTGAGGGCGTACCCGCCCGTGTGTACGCGCAGCAGACAGAAACCGCCGGGGTACTCCTTCACCGCGCCCACCTCCTGCAACGTGACGTGCCGCGCCTGCGGGAGGACCGTGCGCTTGTTGCGGTGGGTGTGGCCCGCGTGGTGGAGGAAGACGCCGGGGGCGGCGGCGTACGCGTCGAGGATCGTACGGGCCTGGCGGCGGTTCAGGCGCTGCCCGCCCGTCACGGGGAACGGCGAGTTGCGTACGGTCAGCGGATGGTGCCCGAAGACCATCGTGGGCTGGTCCGCGTGGTCCCGCAGCCGCGCCCGGAACCAGGAGAGCTGTTCGTCGGAGAGGCCGCCCGAGTTGGCGCCGTTCCCCTTCTTCTCGTAGGTGTCCAGTCCGATGATCCGCAGTCCACCGAGGTCTTGGACGAAGTACGCGGCCCCGTCGCCCGGTCCGCCACCCGGTCCGTCACCCGGTCCGTCACCCGGTCCGTCACCTGGCCTGCCGCCGACGGCTACGGGAAAGGCGTGCGGAAAGCTGTCCTCACCCTGCCCGCGCCGCCGGTCGTGGTTGCCGCGGACGACGAAGTAGTCCTGCCCGTACGTGCCGAACCCGTCCAGCAGCCGCCTGGCCTCCGTCAGGTCGCGCGGTGCCCCGCCGGCGGATATGTCCCCCGCGGCCACCAGCCGGTCGGCGCCGCGCCGGTGCGCCTCCTCCACCAGTGCCCTGCCCATGACCTCCGGGTACGGGGCGAGGCCGAGCCGCTGCGAGATGCCGCGCATCATCGGCACGCCCGCCACCAGTCCGGCGGTGGTCTCACCGAGATGCAGGTCGTTGCAGAGCGCGACCGACAGCAGGTGGCGGCCGGGCGGCGGTTGCGGCGTGGTGAAGGAGTACGGGCCGCCGTGGGTGCCGAATCCGTGGAGGGAGGTCCCCACGGCGTTCCCCTTCACCAGGTGCAGCGGAGTGGGCGTGGCCGCCGTGCCCCGGGAACGGGCCTGGTAGTAGTACGTCTGGCCGGGTTCCAGGCCGGTCAGCTCCACGTAGTGGTGGGCGGTCCGCCGGCCTTCGGCCGCGGTGCGGTTGAGCCGGGCGGGATGCGTGCCGTAGACGACCTCGCCCTCGGTCACCGCGGGAACCATGTGCCCGAACCCGTCGTCGCTGCCTTCCGCACCGGTGTGCCAGGTGATGACGGCCCGGTCCTCCGTGAGGGTCACCAGCTCCAGGTTGACGGCGGACACGGCGTCAGGGCCGTCGGGTCCTCGGGGGTGGCGCGCCTGCGCCGTACCGCGACGGGCGGCGGAGTGGAGGGCTCGGAGGAGGGCGGGGGCACAGGTCGCGGCGGACCGCAGGACGTCGTGCGGGGCGGAGAGACAGCATGGCATGCCTGTTTTGTGCCCACGTGCGGTGAACGCGAACAGTTCGGGCGGCGACGGCGCCGCGACGTCCGGCCGCCTGGCACCTACCGTCTACCGGTCCTGACCGTCGCCGGTCTCGGGGTACGCGACGAAGGTGCCCTTGGCGGGGAGGGTGAGGACGAGTCCGCGTTCACGGAGTTCGCGGATGGCCCGGCGGGCGGTCAGGTAGGCGACTCCGTACTCCGTTCCGAGGTCCCGCTCCCCGGGCAACCGCGCCCCCGGCCGAAGCTCACCCGACGCGATCCGGGCAGCAATGTGGTCAGCCACCTGCATATACACGTACGCGATCTTGTTCGGGTCGATCGGTGAATCGCCTGTGTCTGCCGCCATGACAACCACCGCAAAACAGCACTGAGCTGCGCCAATAGCCCTACAGCTACAAACCGCTGTGCACTGACATGCGCAGCAATGAATTCTGAAGGCACGAAAAACCCCGGCGACGGCGGCGACCGTCCCGGGGCACGGCCAACGCTTCCAAGGAGCGTCAACGCGCTGGACCTCACTCTCCGCCTCTTCGCCCGGGTACCGGGCCTCTGCACCCCCACCCCTCAGGGCCGACGCCGCCTGGGAGCACCCCCGCCCCTCCGCTTCTTCCCGGTCCCACCGCCCCACCTCGGCCCGGACCATGTCCATGGCATCCCGGCGACCGCCCGATGACGCGCCCGGCCGTACGGATGTGCGCCCGCTGCCACCGCCTGACGAACCACCCGGTACTGGTCCACGAGGTGCACGCGGCGACGGGTCCCGGCTTCAACGTCTACGCGTGCGCCGAGTGCGCCGACCAGCACCCGCCCATGAGCGCTCCCCTGGAACTCACAGGCACACCCTCCGAGGGTTCCGGCCTCACGCTGCGGGTCCACACGGTCGACGCACAGGGCGCCGTGACCAGGGAACGGAGCAAGGTCGAAGTCCGGGCCGGCGGAGGGGCCGGTCCGTTGCCGCAGACGTCGGCGTACCCGCCGTGCAGGTGCCCGCGCTGCCGGACGCCTGAGTCCGGCACGGCCCGGCGGAACCGAAGCCCTTCGGGTCCCGGACGCACGCCGCCATCCGGGACCCGAAGGCCGTCCGGGACCACCGCACCCCCAGACACGATCGAGTCACTTACGTCACCGACTTGCCCCGATTCCTCCATGTCCGACCGGCCGCACAAGGGGGTTCGCGGTAGCGAAACCGCCCGCCCCGCAGATACCGTCGTGCCTCCTGAATACATCTAAATCTCACGGGGGTTCACTGTGAAGCGCCGCTCTTTGCCCGTTGCTGCCGCGCTCGCCACGACCGCAGCACTGCTACTGACGGCGTGCGGCGGCGAGGACGACAAGTCCAGTGACAACGACAAGATCGCAGGCGCGGAACAGGGCACGGAGAAGCCGAAGAAGTCGGCGGAGCCGGCGGGAGCGGCGAAGGACAAGCCGGACGGCGTGGACGTGTCCCTGCCCAAGGACATGGACCTGGTCTTCGACTGGGACAAGCCGGAGAAGAAGAACGAGGCGGCGGCGATGGACGACGCCGCGAACTACATCCGCGCTATCTACCGGGGCGTGAACAAGGGAACGACCAAAGACGCTGCCGTGACCGCGTACTCCACAGGTGATGGCCTCCACTACGCGGAGACGCAGATCAGCTCAAGGGTCGACGATGGATGGACGGCCACCGGCACCCGGCGCCACTACCAAGCCACGACCCGATCCGCCCCGGGCGGCAATTCGGTGGAGATTGCGTTCTGCGTGGACTCCAGCAAGTTCTACGGCAAAGAGGTCAAGACCGGGAAGGTCCACACGACCAAGCCCAGCATCGCGGACTTCGACCACTTCAAGATCATCATGGTCAAGTTCCCCACGAGCGACAAGTTGTGGCAGGCCTCCAAGGTGTTCGTCGAGGAGGAGGCGGTGAAGTGCCAGTGAACGTAGTGCGGCATATGCCCCTCAACATCCGAACGGTAGCCCTGACTCTGGCCCTCGGCGCCCTCATATTGGCGCCACCGGCCCATGCGGCAGAGCCGAAACGCAATGGCGAAGGCGCCAACAGCGAACAGCAAGGCGGCAGCGACGGCGCCGGCATCTACGCCGCCGCCCGCGTCCAGTACTCCGGATCGGTCACCAAGACCGGCAGCACCGGCAACATCTCCTCCGCCGACGTCAACTGGTCACCGCCACCCTGCTGGTACGCCCCCTACCTCGGTGCCAAGGACTTCAAGAAGGAGATGTCCAAGAACATCGAGACCGCCAAGAACCAACCCGGCATGACCGGCCACGCGGGTGCGGCGATCGGTGAGATGCAGCGCCACTACGAGGACGACTACGGCTGGACCGACACACCCGGCTACAAGGACTACAACGTCGACAAGGACGGCGAGGGGATGTTCTGGGCCGCCGTCGAGAACCCCGCCGAGCCGGACATCCTCAAGCGAAAAGCGTGCTCCGACCTGCCCTTCTGGGTCGACAACGGCGAAGCCCCGCCACCGCAGTACGAGCAGGCCATCACCCCGGAGATGCTCGCGGCCCTGGCCTACCAGCACATGGAACTGCCGGGCACGAAGGTGTCTCTCGCCCCCGAGGCCATCACCAAGGTGAACCTGCCGACCTGGGCGTGGCTCGACGAAGCCGTGTTCGACGAGGTCCAGGCGACGGCGGCCATCAACGTTCCCGGCTTCAACATCCAGGCGACCACGACGGCGAAGCCCAAGTCTCTGACGCTCAGCCCTGGCACGACGGACGCCACGACGATCCCCGCCGACGGCGGATGCCCCATCGTCGACGGCAGGATCGGCGAGCCCTACGCCAAGGGGAAAGCCAAGGAGACTCCGCCCTGCGGCATCGTCTACCACCGCTCGTCCAACGGCGGAACGATCCCCCTCAAGGCGGCTCTCACCTGGGAGATCAGCTGGACGGGCACGGGCCAGGCCGGCCCGATCGGCATGCCGGACGGCACGATCGAAGCAACCCAGGACATCACGGTCGAGGAAATCCAGTCGGTCAACCGCTGACCGCGAAACGCGCTGTACGGCACGCCCTCCCCTGAGTCGGCCGCCAACGAAACGACTCACGCATTCGTTGGCAAAAGAAAGGAATTCTTGGCATGGGCGGTTCGGCCAGTCCTCGCCGCCGGAAGAAGGCTGGCGTCGAAAACAGCGGCGTCAGAATAATACTCACAGGGTGTGCGTAGCGTAAATATCCCTCTTTGCTCCGGACTGCATCTTTTCTCAATGGGGAGCCCTTCGTGGAGCGTCGTGCTTCGCCCGTCACAGCCGTCGTTGGCACGGCAGTACTCTCACCCCCGCCGGTCCACGCCGGAGATGACATCAGATCCAACAGCGAGGGACAGCTCACCTCAGTCAAATCAACCCCCGGACACGAGGAGGGCCGGCAGTGGCAGACCCGGACCTGACAGTCGACTTCGAGTTCCTCTCCGACTCCGAGCGGAAGCTCGACCAGCTCAGCCGGACGTTCAAGGACATCGAAAACCGTCGCGATGACATGAGGCAACACTGGGGATCCAGTGCGATAGCTGAAGCCATGGGGGATTTCGTCGACAACTGGGACGACTACCGCACAAAGCTCATCGAAGGCATCGAATCGGTCGGAAAGCTCGTGGGCGGCACGAAGAAGGCATTCGAAGACCTCGACGACGATCTAAGCAAAGCCAACGAGAAGAAGCCGAAGAAGTGACTACAGCCACGTCCAAGCGTCGTCCGATTGACTGGCATCCACTCTGCGATTCCGATCCGGTACCTGGTGATCCCGAGGAGATCCGCGCCGAAGTCCGTCACATGGTGTCGGTCGCACAGAAGCTCCGGAACCAGGCCAAAAACCTACAGACTCTCAGTAACGAAGAACGACTCAAGGGAAAATACGCCAAACGCCTGCGCGAGGACTCCAGCACCCTTGAGAAACACATGCGTGAGGTTGCCAGTCGCTACGATCGCGTCCACGGCCATCTGACGACTTGGTCCAACGAATTGGAGGATTTTCAGTCCGACGCTGACCGTGTCCTGCGTCAAGCCAAGGAGAAACAGGACGAGATCGCGGCCGAGAAAGCCAAGGCGGTCGACTCCGCCGACAAGCAGACTCCACAACCGTCCAGAAGCGGAACGGACGACGATCCGCTGCAGACGTACCGGAACCGGCTACACACCATCACCGGAGACCGCGACAGCCGTGCCAACCATTTCGCGGGAAAGATCAGAGACGAGATCGATGATGTCATCGAGGACTCGTGGTGGGACGACGTCAAGGGTTGGTTCCATGACAATGCGGACTGGATCAAGACTGTCCTCGACGGGCTCGGATGGGTCGCAACCATCGCCGGCATCGTCGCCATCTGGATTCCAGGCCTGAACCTCCTCGTCCTCGCAATCGCCGTCCTGACCATCTTGACAAGATCCATACTGGTCGCCTCCGGTGACGCATCCTGGACCGACCTCGCCTTCGACATCGGTGGTCTGCTCCTCATGGGCATCGGCCGAGGGGGCATCAATGCGTTGAAAAGCGCGAACAGGACCACCAGCACGGCTGCCCAGGCCACCCGGACCGCGGCGCTGAAGTCGGGCCTCAGGTCCCACAAGGGAATGCTTAACGACCTGGGTAAAGCCATGGCAGGCGCCCAGGACGAAGTCTCCCGGAAGTTCTTCTCGGACTTGCGCACGTTCACGCTGAAGAAGATCTCTGGAGAAGCCGGTCGCGTTGCCAAGACGCCGACCTCGGTGAGCACCCTCTCCAAGTGGGCGCACCTGGGCGACGACGAAGCAGCCGGGTTGTTCGGACAACTTCGCGCGAACAAGGGGGTCTTCCCCGGCGCCGTGTCCGGCGGGACTTCCGTGAAGGGACACGTTGGCTATGTGGCGTCCATGGGCGCCGCGTACGTTGGCATGGGCGTTGACGTCATGGACAAGTCGCTTAGCAAGAGTGACTCCGTCGGCTGGCTGGACAAGGAAGGCCTGGTCCCCGGAGACAAGCCCTACAACGAGGGATACAACGACTGGAAGGAGAACGACTGGAAACCGGCCCCGGATACTCATTGGTGATCAGGCGGACACTGTCCGGAAAGATGACAATAGTAAAGAAAGTGGGATAAATGGCCGGGTCGCTCAGAGAGCAGTTGGGAACGGGCGCCAATCTCAGGGTGAGAGTCACCATTATCAGCGCACTGGTATCTATTTTTCCACTGATCGGGATCGCTGTACTGCTCCCCGACGACGGTCGTACAGCCTTGCACTGGATCTACTGGGTCTTGTTGACCGGTTGTCTGCTCCATCTTCTATGGATCCTGATCCAGAATCCGACGCCCAGCAGACGTCCACCGTTGTTGACGCGCGACCTGGCGATGAGCTGGGCTCTTCTGTTGCCAAGCCTTCTCAGCTCCTTCTGGCCCGGGATCATCGCAGCGCCATTGCTCACCGTGCTGGTCGGTGCGACCTGGGTCGCAGAAAAGATTCGGAACCGCGGTGCCACATCCTGAGACATCCTCCGAATCTGCTGTTGTGCCCAACGGATTCAATCTCGTCCCGCCACCAGGATGGGACGCCATTCCGCTCCAAAGCGGAACGAGGGACGCCATCCAGCGGATCGTAAGAAAATCTGCCGCACAGCTCCCAGCAGGATTCCCCAAAGATGATATTCCAAGGGCTCGGCTGCAGCTCACGAAAGAACTCAAACGAGCCGCGCGACAAGCCCGCAACGCTGATGGCCTGACCCTTTACCTTCCCACCGAGCGAATGCATGGAATGATCATCCCGGCCTCCTTCGTCGTCTCCGAACCTCTGACGGCGCCGACGGGAAGAAACACCGAGCCCGAAGTCGTACTCATGGACCTCGCCCGTGACGCCGAGGACGCCTCGCTACGGGAATTGGACGGTACGGCAGCTGTACGCACCCTGCAGAAAGTGCCTGCCGATCCCGACAACGGGGCGGAGGTGCCGTCCTGGCGAGTGCAGTACACCGTTCCGATCCCGGACAGCGCCCCCGCGCAGTGGCTGACCTTCTCCTTCAGCACGCTGGTCGCCTCTGACATGGACACTGAGTTCACCCAGACCCTTGTCGAGCTCTTCGATGCCGTGATGACAACCTTCCGCTGGAGCTATGCATGATGATTGTCGAGACCGACGCCGATCCGGCCCTGTGGTTCCACATGCCACTGCACGGTTCCAGGTCAGAGTTCGCGCAGTGGCTGGACCTGCAACTCGATGCCAGTGCCTTGCTTCATCAGCGCAAACTCACCTGGCGTGAAAAGCGGCAGATGAAGAAGTTCCTGGAGGGATCGGCCGCCATGCTGCGCGATCGGGTTGTAGCCGACCAGGCGTTCCTCTTCGGCCCGATGCCGCCACAAGCAGCGCCACTCGTCTTCTTCGTCAAACAGTTCGACTGCGACGAAGAGCACAGCCCGCTGCACCTCAGCATGTTGGCCGAACCCGACCCCTCGACCGCTGCGGCCAGCCAACGCGTGGAAACTGTCCCGTTCGCTTCTCCGCAATTCGGCGAAGGTCTTCGCAGTTTGCGTAGTTGGACCGCTGACGGCAATCAAATGCTCTCGGTCAGCTACGCCTGGAACGACCCGGACCACAACATCGACCTGCTCCTCAAGGGGCACTACGACGACCCTGCTCTCCTCGAATCCTCCTTCGACGCCATCGACGACTTCGCTCGAAGCGTCAGGCTCACGAACATGGCATAGCGCTGTCCCGTCAGGTATCGCGCTCCGTTGCACGGCTACGGACAATATCCCTGGCCCTCTCGGATCTGTCCGGGCCGTGCACGAACGGGCCGACTGAACTCGACCTGCCCATGCCTCCGTAAGCGAAGTCAGGGGACTCACAGCCTTGCCAGGTTCCTCATCCCGAACCACTCCCATGACACCAGTACCAGCGACATCCGGCTGAAACCGACGCCGAAGACGATGTTCCCTATGACCGAGCGCCCAGATTTCCTCCGCACCCCGGGCTTCCCGGCCTCTGACGTAAACGTCGTTTCCTTTGGCGCTTGGCAGCTGTCGATGCTGTGTCACGACATGAGAGTGTCCAGGCATGAGTTATGACTTGGCTGTGTGGGAAGGAGAGCGGCCGACGGATGACAGGACCGCCGGTCGAGTCTTCACAGACCTCTTCGACCGCTACCTGGAGGCAGAGGTGTGCGATCCCCCGAGCGAGCGCATCACGGCTTACGTTGCTGCGCTTGTGAAGCGGTGGGGTGACGTGACTGATGACGTGGAGGACGCTTCTCCTTGGTCGGCTGGACCGTTGATCGGTGGGGCCGGTGGCCCGATTGTCTACTTCCCTATGAGTTGGAGCAGGGCTGAGGAAGTCTCTGCCTGGGCAGCGGCACTCGCGGAGTCGATGGGACTGGTCTGCTTCGATCCTCAGCAGAATCGGATCAGGCACTGACCGTCTGGTCAGACGGCGGTATCCGATAAGAAGCGCCGCCACGCCGACGAAGGCGAGGAGATGTTCTGGCTTCCGTTCGTAGTCGCGGTGCAGGCGCCGGCGTGGTCCTCATAGCGGAGGAGCAGCGCAGTGATCTCCACATGTACCTGGTGCGTCACAGGCAGACGGACGAGCCCGGTAGGGCCGAATTCTGAGGAGCCGGGCGGAGCGAGGCACGCGTGTGCCCCGCTCCGCCGCACTCGCGTGCCAGAAGGAGCGCTCAGCCCTTGACACCCTTGGCGAGCTCGTTGTCCAGGTCCTCGTACGCCTTCGCCGCGCTCGTCAGGAACTTGGCCATGCCCGTCAGGCCCTCGATCGTGTCCTTCGCGCCCTTCTTGAACTCCGTGAAGGAGTCCTCGAATGCCTGTGAGCCCTTGCGGGTGGTGTAGCCGTCCTTGACGAGGCCCTGGATGTAGCGTTCGAGGGAGTCGAGCTTCTCGTCGATCTTGTCCTTGGCGTCGGTCAGCTTGGTAGCCGCCTTGTGCATCTCGTCATAAGTGATATCCGCGTCTTTGCCGCCGGCCATGTGGCGTCCTCCGTAGCAACTCGACTTGCCGCAGGGCCAACCCCCGTGGCTCCCGTTGCGGATGATGCGATCGTCCGCTGAGCATGCAGCTTACGCAGGGCGCTTGCACCCGCACACCCTGGTTCCGTCAAGACCCTTGGGGCGAGCGGCACACACACCGTTGCCTGTGGGAAGGGTCGAGCGGATATCGTCACGGGGCAGTATTCGGCAGCCCTGAGCAGTCATCAGGGGGTTTACGGGGAGGACGATCGTGCGCCTGACTCTGACCGTCGTCGATCCGCTCGGCGGCGCCGGTGCCGACGTGGTGCTCGACGCGGATCCCGAGTCCTCCGTGGGGGACATAACCAGGGAGCTGGCCGCACACGTCGGTCACGACGGCGGGGCACGGATCATCCCCATCGGGCAGCAGCCGGACGGCGGTGCCCGTACCGGCAGCGGCAGCGCGCCCGTCGCCTACGTCGACGGCCATCCCCTCGACCCCGGCGCCACCGTCGCCACCTCCCCCCTCCGCGAGGGCGCCGTCGTCAGCCTGTACGACCCCCTCGGCTGTCTGCCCGGCGAGCCGGCCGGGCTCGTCGAGCTGCGTGTCGCGAGCGGGCCCGCCGCCGGTTCCGTGCACCGACTCGGCATCGGGCGCTACGACATCGGCAGCGGCCCCGCCTCCGCGCTCCGCGTCGACGACCCCGAGCTCGCTCCGCGCGCGCTCACGTTGTCAGTTGCAACCGACGGAACCTGCCAGGTCGTCGTGCACGAGGGCGGCGACAGGAGTCAGGACGAGGAAGTCGTCACCCTCGACGGGGAACCCCTCGAAGGGAAGGAAGGAAAGGAAGGGAAGGAGTGGCCCCTCGGTGCGCAGGTCGCCGTCGGCAACACCCTTCTCGAACTCGACCGCTACTCCCCGCCCGACGCCGCGCTCAAGTGGTCCGAGGACGGGACCGGACTCGACTACAACCGGCCGCCCCGGCTGCGGCCCCCCGAGCGTCGGACCCGGTTCAGGCTGCCCGCCAAGCCGCGCGACTTCGAGGCCCGGCCGCTGCCCTGGCTGATGGCGATCACCCCGCTCGTCGGTGCCGTCGTCGCCGTGATGATCTTCGGGCGCTGGTACTACCTGATCATGGCGTTGCTGAGCCCGGTCATCCTGTTCGGCAACTACTTCATGGACAAGAAGCACGGGCGCAAGTCCCATGCGAAGCAGGTCAAGGAGTACAAGGAGCACAAGGAGCGGATCGAGAGGGACGCGCAGGACGCCCTCGTCGACGAGCGCCTCGACCGGCGGCAGGCCGTGCCCGACCCGGCCACCGTGCTGTCGATGGGCACCGGTCCCCGTACGCGGCTCTGGGAGCGGCGCCGCACCGACGCCGACCACCTGCTCATCAGGGTCGGCACGGGACGGCTGCCCTCCGAGGTCGTGCTCGACGACCCCGAGCAGGACGACCACAAGCGCGAGGTCACCTGGACGATCGAGGACGCCCCCGTCGCCGTACCGCTGCCCGAGCGCGGAGTCGTCGGCGTCGCGGGGCCCGGCGACTCGGCGCGGGCGATCGGGCGGTGGATCGTGGCGCAGGGCGCCGTGCTGCACAGCCCGCTGGACGTGCAGTTCTACGTCCTCACCGAGAACACCGCCCGGCCGGCCTGGGACTGGGTCCGGTGGCTGCCGCACTCCCGGCCGTCCGGCGGCCAGGACACCAATGTCCTGATCGGTACGGACGCCGAGACCGTCGCCGCCCGCATCGGCGAGCTGACCCAGCTCCTCGACGCCCGCCGGAAGGCGGCCGGGGAGAACGGCCGCGAGACCCGGTTCACCGACCCCGACATCGTGGTCGTCTGGGACGGTTCGCGACGGCTGCGTTCCCTGCCGGGCGTCGTACGGCTGCTGCGGGAGGGCCCCGCCGTCAGCATGTACGCGATCTGCCTCGACGCGGAGGAGCGGTTCCTGCCCGGCGAGTGCCAGGCCGTCGTCGTCGCCGAGCCGAAGCCCAGGCCCGCGTCGCAGGCGCGCCCCGCGTCGCAGGCACGCCCCGCCCCCGGGACGGCCGCGGCCACCGGCCGCGGCCACCAGGCCGGCGCCGGCGGCGGCTTCCCCACCTTCCCGTCCTTCCACGCCTGGCACACCGCCGAGGCCGACGGACAGCGGGCAGGCGAGGAGGAGAAGCCCCTCGAACTTCGGCTGCGCGTCGAGCAGACGGGCACCGCCCGGGTCGCGGACGTACGGCCGGACTTCGTGTCGCCGGCCTGGTGTGCGCGCCTCTCCCGCGCCCTGTCGCCCGTCCGGGACATCAGCGGCGAGACGGAGGACTCGGCGCTGCCCGCCTCCAGCCGGCTGCTCGACGTGCTCCAGCTGGAGCCGCCGACCGGTGACGCGATCTCCGCGCGCTGGCGCCTGGGCGGGCAGTCGACGACGGCCGTCGTCGGTGAGTCGTACGACGGGCCCTTCGGCATCGACATCCGGCGGGACGGGCCGCACGGTCTGATCGCCGGTACGACGGGTTCCGGCAAGTCGGAACTGCTGCAGACCATCGTGGCGGCGCTCGCCGTGGCCAACACGCCGGAGAACATGACGTTCGTGCTGGTCGACTACAAGGGCGGCGCCGCCTTCAAGGACTGCGTCAACCTGCCGCACACCGTCGGCATGGTCACCGACCTCGACGCCCACCTCGTCGAGCGGGCCCTGGAGTCCCTCGGCGCCGAACTGCACCGGCGCGAGCACATCCTGGCCGCCGCCGACGCCAAGGACATCGAGGACTACCAGGACCTCGTACGCCGCGAGCCGTCCCACAAGCCCCTGCCGCGTCTCCTCATCGTCATCGACGAGTTCGCCTCGATGGTGCGCGACCTGCCCGACTTCGTGACGGGACTCGTCAACATCGCCCAGCGGGGCCGTTCGCTCGGCATCCACCTGCTGCTAGCCACCCAGCGTCCGAGCGGTGTCGTGTCGCCCGAGATCCGGGCCAACACCAACCTCCGTATCGCGCTGCGCGTGACGGACGGCGGTGAGTCGAGCGACGTCATCGACTCGCCCGAGGCCGGGCACATCTCCAAGAACACGCCCGGCCGCGCGTACGTACGGCTCGGGCACGCCTCGCTCGTGCCGTTCCAGTCGGGACGGGTCGGCGGGCGGCGGCCCGGCGCCGCCGACCCGCGGCTGCTCGCGCCCTGGGCGGGGCCGCTGGACTGGGCGGACCTGGGCCGGACCGCGCTGGTCAAGCCCAGGGCCGAGGCGCGGGAGGAGGAAGAGATCACCGACCTCAAGGTGCTCGTCGACGCCGTCCGGGACGCCAACAGCGCGCTCGGCATCCCCGCCCAGCACAGCCCGTGGCTGCCTGCGCTCCCCGAGACGCTGCTGCTCGACGAGATCGGGATCGGGGCGGGGATCGCGGTGCCGGGCGCCGACGCCCCGGCGTCGGCGCCGGGCACGCTGCCGCCCGCCCCGTTCGGCGTCGAGGACGTCCCCGCCGACCAGGCGCGGCGGCCCGTCGTCGTCGACTTCTCCTCCTTCGGGCACCTCATCGTGGGCGGTGCGCCCCGCAGCGGCCGTTCGCAGATCCTGCGGACCCTGGCCGGCTCGCTCGCCCGTACGCACTCCTGCGCGGACGTGCACCTGTACGGCATCGACTGCGGCAACGGCGCCCTCAACGCCCTCACCCGGCTGCCGCACTGCGGGGCCGTCGTCGCCCGCAACCAGACGGAGCGGGCCGTACGACTGATCACCCGCCTCAAGAGCGAGCTGACCCGGCGCCAGGACCTGCTGTCCGACAAGGGGTTCGCGGACATCGGCGAGCAGCGGGCGTCCGTCACCGAGGAGGACACCGAAGAGGGCACCGACGAGGCGCGGCTGCCGCACCTCGTCGTCCTGCTCGACCGGTGGGAGGGCTGGCTGCCGACGCTCGGCGAGTACAACCACGGTGAACTGACCGACGAACTGCAGACGATGATGCGCGAGGGCGCGAGCGTCGGCATCCACCTCGTCGTCACCGGCGACCGGCAGGTGCTGCTCGGCCGGATGGCCTCGCTCACCGAGGAGAAGTACGGTCTGCGGCTCGCCGACCGCTCCGACTTCACGATGCTCGGCATCAACGCGCGCAAGGTCCCGGAGGAGATCCCGCCCGGCCGCGGCTTCAGGAACGAGTCGGGGACCGAGACGCAGTTCGCGCTGCTCTCCGACGACGTCACCGGTCAGGGGCAGGCCGCCGCGCTCGCCGCGATCGGTGAGAGCGCCGCCGCCCGTGACACCGGGGTGCCGCGCGCGCGGCGGCCGTTCAGGGTGGACTCGCTGCCCTCCCGGATCGGGTTCGCGGAAGCCTGGGAGATGCGGGACCCGGCAGTCGCGCGGTCCCGGCTGTGGGGTCTGGCGGGCATCGGCGGCGACGACATCATGGCCTTCGGCCCGGACCTCTCGCAGGGTGTGCCGACGTTCGTGGTGGCCGGACCGGCGAAGTCCGGCCGCAGCACGGCGCTGCTCAACCTCGCCCGCTCGTACCTGCTCCAGGGCGTACGCCTCGTCGTCGCGGCCCCGCGCCCGTCGCCGTTGCGCGAACTGGAGGGGACGGAGGGGGTGCTGAAGGTCTTCACCGACGACGACATCGAGAGCGACGACTTCAACGAGGCCGTCGAGTCGGCGAGCCCCGAGGAACCCGTCGTGGTCGTCGTGGACGACGGGGAGGTCCTGGAGGACGCGGACTGCGAGCGCGAGCTGAAGCGGCTCGTCCAGCGCGGCGCCGACCGCGGGCTCGCGCTGGTCCTCGGCGGTGACGAGGAGGAGGTCGGCAGCGGTTTCTCCGGCTGGCAGGTCGAGGCCAAGAAGGGCCGCCGCGGGCTCCTGCTCTCTCCGCAGGACTCCGGCGCCGGTGAACTGATCGGCATCCGCACGACCCGCAGCATGGTCGGCGGCCCGGTCACGCCGGGCAAGGGGATGCTGCACCTGGGGAACGGGGAGACGATCACGGTCACCGTGCCGTCGTAGCCGTTGTAGCCGAAGTCGACGAGGAGGGGGCCGTCGAGGGTCAGCAGCACGTTCGACGGCTCGACGTCGGTCGCGGTGGACCGGGCCCGGGCCGGCCGGGCCCCGGTGCTCAGGGTTCCAGCAGGTCCACCTTCACGTCCGCCGGGAAGCCGGTCGTGGGACCCACCCGCCGTGCGAACTCCGCGACCGCCTCCAGCTGCGGCCCGCCGAAGCGGAAGTCGAGCGTCGTGAAGTAGCGCTCCAGGACGCTCTCGTCGAATGCCTCCCAGCGGGCCGCCTGCTCGGCGACCTTGCCGACCTCCTCCAGGGACAGGTCGCGGGAGGCGAGGAACGCCTCGTGGACCTTGCGGGTGAGGACCGGCTCGCGCTCGGCGTAGTCGCGGCGGGCGGCCCAGACCGCGAAGACGAAGGGCAGGCCCGTCCACTCCTTCCAGAGGGCGCCGAGGTCGTGCACCTGGAGGCCGTAGCGCGGGCCGTCGAGCAGGTTGGCCCGCAGGGCGGCGTCGCCGATCAGCACCGCCGCGTCGGCCTCCTGCATCATCAGGCTGAGGTCGGGCGGGCAGGTGTAGTAGGACGGCTCGACGCCGTACCGCTCCGACAGGAGGAGCTGCGCGAGCCGCACCGACGTGCGCGAGGTCGAGCCGAGGGCGACCCGGGCGCCGTCCAGCCGGTCCAGCGGGACCTGGGAGACGATGACGCAGGACATCACCGGGCCGTCGCAGCCGACCGCGATGTCGGGGAAGGCGACCAGGTCGTCGGTGTGCCTGAGGAACTCGACCAGGGTCACCGGGCCGATGTCGAGGTCGCCCCGCACGAGCTGTTCGCTGAGCTTCTCCGGGGTGTCCTTCGTGAGCTCGAAGTCGAGCAGCGTGCCCGTTCTCGCGAGTCCCCAGTACAGGGGCAGGCAGTTCAGGAACTGGATGTGGCCGACGCGCGGCCTGGGGCGGCGGGCGTCGGGACGCCCCTCGGGAGACTCGGGAGAATTGTCCACATCGCGAGGCTAGCCCCCATGCGGTACGGTGCAGGACCCAGGGTCCCGGAGTGGTCCGTGAAGCTCCCGTTCCGTTCTGTCAACCCCCGTGACGTCAAGTGATACCGCTACGTCAGCCCTTCGAGGGACACCGTCAAACCTGCGGGTGACGTGATCTTGCCCTCTATTGCGTTCGGCTGCCCTCGTCGGTAGTCTCTTCCGCAAGTTGCAGTTTGGTTTCCCTTGCAGTACAGAGCCTGCGGAGCATGTGACCGCGGGCTCTCGTCTTTTTCAGAAGAATGCAGTTGTTTACAAGCTTTTGTTTACACCTTGCAGGTTCTGGAGCAGGGCAACCCTTTGGGCCCAAGGAGGGCTTATGGCTACCGGAACCGTGAAGTGGTTCAACGCCGAAAAGGGCTTTGGTTTCATCGCCCAGGAAGGCGGCGGCCCGGACGTCTTCGTCCACTACTCCGCGATCAACGCGAGCGGATTCCGCTCTCTCGAAGAGAACCAGGCGGTTACCTTCGACGTGACCCAGGGCCCGAAGGGCCCCCAGGCGGAGAACGTCACCCCCGTCTGATCCTTCGGCTGAGTCCGGGCTCCCCGAGCCCGATACTTTGATCCGGAACCTAGGAGCACGACCCAAGGAGCCCCGACACCGTCAGGTGGAGGGGCTCCTGCCTTTCCCGGCGTACATCTCCTCGATCTCCCGGGCGAACTCCCGGGTCACCACCGCCCTGCGGAGCTTCATCGTGGGGGTGAGGTGCCCGGCCGCCTCCGTGAGGGTGAGGGGCAGCACGGTGAAGCGGCGGATGGACTCGGCGCGCGAGACGAGGCGGTTGGCGTCGTCGACCGCCCGCTGGAGCACGGCGAGCAGGCCGGGGTCGGTGACCAGCGTGGCGACCGGCACCTGGTCCCTGCCGGTCATGCGGCACCAGTGGGACATGCCCTCGCCGTCCAGCGTGACCAGCGCGGTGGCGTACGGGCGGTCGTCCCCGACGACGACGCACTGGCTGACGAGGGGATGGGCGCGCAGCCAGTCCTCCAGCGGCGCGGGGGCGATGTTCTTGCCACTGGTGGTGATCAGGATGTCCCTCTTGCGGCCGGTGATCGTCAGATAGCCGTCGTCGTCCAGCTCGCCGATGTCCCCGGTGGCGAACCAGCCGTCCTGGCCGGCCGGGACCACCCCGCCCGCCTGCGGGTCCCAGTAGCCGCGGAAGACCTGGTCCCCGCTCAGCAGCACCTCGCCGTCCTGGGCGATCCGCACACGGGTGCCGGGCAGCGGCCAGCCGACCGTGCCGAGGCGGGGCCGGTGCGGGTAGGTGAGGGTCGCCGCGGCCGTCGACTCGGTGAGGCCGTAGCCCTCGTAGACCTGGATGCCGGCGCCCGCGTAGAAGGAGGCGAGGCGGCGGCCGAGCGGGGAGCCGCCGCAGATCACCTGGCGGACCCTGCCGCCGAGGGCCGCGCGGATGCGGCGGTAGACGAGGGGGTCGTAGACGGCGCGGGCCGCCCTGAGCTTCGCGCCCGGGCCCGGACCCGTGCCGTGCTGCTGGGCCTCCAGCGCCTCGCCGTAGCGGCGGGCCACCCGGGCGGCCCGGTCGAAGGAGGCGGCGCGGCCCATCTTCTCGGCGGTCGCACGGCCGGTGTTGTAGACCTTCTCCAGCACGTACGGGACGGCCAGCAGGAAGGTCGGGCCGAAGCCCGCGAGGTCGGCCAGCAACTCCTGCGTACGGATGCTCGGCGCGTGGCCCAGGCGCACCCGGGCACGCAGGCAGGCGACGGCGACCATCCGGCCGAAGACGTGTGAGAGGGGGAGGTAGAGGAGCGTGGACGCCGGCTCCTTGAAGGTGGACCTGAAGACGGGGTGGAGCAGTTCGACGGCGTTGTCGACCTCGGCGAAGAAGTTGCCGTGGGTCAGCGCGCAGCCCTTGGGGCGCCCCGTGGTGCCGGAGGTGTACATGATCGTCGCGAGCGAGTCGGGACCGAGCACGCCCCGGCGTACGGCGACCTCCTGGTCCGGTACGTCACGGCCCAGTTCGGCGAGGCGTTCCGTGTGGCCCTTCTCGAAGACCCACATGTGGCGGACGTCGGGCAGCCGGTCGCGTTCCGGGCCCAGCGCGGCGGCCTGCGACACGTGCTCGACGGCGATCGCGACCGCGCCCGAGTCCTGGAGGATCCAGCGGGTCTGGAAGACGGACGAGGTCGGGTAGACGGGGACGGTGACGAGGCCCGCGGCCCAGGCGGCGAAGTCCAGCAGCGTCCACTCGTACGACGTACGGGCCATGATCGCGAGCCGGTCGCCCGGCCTCAGGCCCTCCGCGACCAGCCCCTTGGCGACGGCGAGCACCTGGTCGGCGAACCCGGCCGCCGTGACGTCCCTCCAGCGGCCGTCCGGGTCCTTGCGGCTGAGCACCACGTCGTCGGGGACCTGGCCGGCGTTGTCGAAGGGGATGTCCGCGAGCGAGCCGTGGGTCACGGGGAGGATCAGCGGGGGGACCGAGACCTCCCGTACGACCCCGTCCAGCCGGCTGACCTCGGGTTCGGGCAGGCGGGGCGACGGGCGGGACGCGGGATCACGGGACACGGGCGGCTCCTTGCTTTCGTCCTCCTCCCCTTACGGCCCCGTGCGGGAGGGGGTTCACCCGGGAAAGCGGGGGGCTCGTGCGGGAAGGGTGAGAGGTCGGTGGGGGTGCGGGCTCAGGTGCAGGTGGGGTGGGGGTGCGGGCTCAGGTGGGGGTGCGGGTGCAGGGCGGGCGGCGTGCCTCGGTGGCGTTCCTCGTGCCTCACGGGCGTTCGAGGATCGCCGTCACGCCCTGGCCGCCCGCCGCGCAGACCGAGATCAGACCGCGGCCGGGTCCCTCCCGTTCGGCCAGCAGCTTCGCCAGGGTCGCCACGATCCTCGCGCCGGTCGCCGCGAAGGGATGGCCGGTCGCCAGCGAGGAGCCCGCCACGTTCAGCCGGGCGCGGTCCACCTGCCCGAGGCCCTGCTTCTCCCAGGCCGCCAGGGTGGCCAGGACCTGGGACGCGAACGCCTCGTGCACCTCCACGAAGTCGAAGTCGCCGAAGCCGAGACCGGCCCGCTCCAGCATGCGCGGCACCGCGTACGCCGGTGCCATGAGCAGGCCGTCCCCGCCGCCCGCCCCGCCGTCCGTTCCGCCTCCGGCCCCGCCGTCCGTTCCGCCTCCGGCTGCGTTGTCCGCCACGTCCCCCGCCACGAAGTCGACGGCCGCCGTCCCGTACGCCGTCAGATACGCGAGCGGAGCGTGCCCGCGCTCCGCCGCCCACTCCTCGCTCGCGAGCAGCACGACCGCGGCGCCGTCGGTCAGGGGCGTCGAGTTCCCTGCGGTCATGGTGGGATCGGGATCCTCGACACCGAACACCGGCTTCAGGGCGGCCAGTTCGTCGACCGTCGAGCCGGGGCGGAGGTTCTGGTCCCGCGCCAGGCCCCGGAAGGGCACGACCAGGTCCTCGAAGAAACCGCGTTCGTAGGCGGCGGCCAGCCGCCGGTGGCTCGTGGCCGCCAGTTCGTCCTGCGCCTCGCGGGTCACGCCCCACGCGCGGGCGGTGACCGCCGCGTGCTCGCCCATCGACAGCCCGGTGCGCGGTTCGGCGTTGCGCGGGATCTCCGGGACGAGGTGGCCGGGGCGGACCCGGGCCAGCGCCTTCAGCCGGGCGCCCGCCGATCTGGCGCGCCGGGCCTCCAGCAGGATGCGCCGCAGTGCGTCGTTGACGCCGAGCGGGGCGTCGCTGGCCGTGTCCGCGCCGCCCGCGACGGCCGCATCGGTCTGGCCGAGGGTGATCTTGTTGGCCGCCGCGATCACGGCCTGCAGACCGGTGCCGCACGCCTGCTGGATGTCGTACGCGGGTGTGCGGGCGTCGAGCCGGGAGCCGAGCACCGTCTCGCGCGCGAGGTTGAAGTCGCGGCTGTGCTTGAGGACGGCGCCCGCGACCAGTTCCCCCACCGCGCCCGGCCCTTCGAGCCCGAAGCGGTCCACGAGGCCGTCGACCGCCGCGGTCAGCATCTCCTGGTTCGAGGCGGTGGCGTACGGGCCGTCGGAGCGGGCGAAGGGGATGCGCGCGCCGCCGACCACCGCGACGGGGCGGGGCTCCGGCGCGCGGAGGGATCGGGGCACGGGGGGCACACGGGGTTCGACGGGACTCATCTCGACCTGCTCCTCACCGTGACGTAGCCTTACCTCCGGTAACCTTACTTCAGAGTAAGCCGGTCGCGAGTCCGGCGACCGACCGAACCGGGAGCTGGACCGTGGCCGACCGCTATCTGAGCCTGACCGGCACCGCGCCCGGCCGCTTCCTGACCCGCCGGCTCGGTCTGCCCCAGCCGGCGCGGCTGCGCCGGTGGAGCCCCGAAGCACCCACCCTGCGCGGGCAGTTGCTGCATCTCACCGCGGGCAGGTCCGCCCTGGACCTGGCCCCCGTCCTGGCCCGGTCGGGACTGGACCTGGGCCTGGACCCCGGGCTGGGACTCGACCGGGACCTGGGTCTGGACCGGAACCTGGGCCTGGGCACGGACCACCCCGTCGCCGTCGTCCTCGACGCCACCGGGGTGCGGGACGTCGAGACGCTCGCCGAGGTGCACGCGGCGCTCCACCCCGTCGTGCGGACGGTCGCCGAGGGCGGGCGGATCGTGGTGCTCGGCACGGTCCCGGACCCCGCCGACCACCACCGGGCCGCCGTGCAGCAGGGCCTCGAAGGGTTCGTGCGGTCGCTCGGCAAGGAGATCGGGCGGGGCAGGACCGTGAACCTCGTACGGCTCACGGACGCGCGCCCGGCCGAGTCGACGCTGCGCTTCCTGCTCTCGCCCGGGTCGGCGTACGTCAGCGGACAGGTGATCGAGGTCGGCGGCGGTGCCGGTACCGGTGCCGGTGCCGGTGAAGGCGCCCGTGCGACGACCGCGCCCGACGACTGGGCGAAGCCGCTCGCCGGGCGGACCGCCCTGGTCACCGGGGCGGCGCGCGGGATCGGCGAGGCCGTCGCCGCGGCCCTGGCGCGGGACGGGGCACGGGTGGTGTGCCTGGACGTGCCCGCCGCCGGGGCCGCCCTGACCGCCGTCGCCGGCCGGCTCGGCGGGGTCGCCCTGCCGCTGGACATCACGGCGGACGACGCGGGGGCACGGATCGCCGAGGCGCTGCCCGGCGGGCTGGACGTCCTCGTCCACAACGCGGGGATCACCCGGGACCGGCGGCTGGTCAACATGCCCGCCGAACGCTGGAGTCCGGTGCTGGAGGTCAACCTGGCGAGCGTGCTGCGCACGACCGACGCGCTGCTGTCCGGGGGCACGCTCCGGGTGGGCGGGCGCATCGTGGCGACCGCGTCCATCGCCGGAATCGCGGGGAACGCCGGCCAGACGAACTACGCCGCGTCGAAGGCGGGGATCGTGGGGCTCGTACGGTCCCTGGGGCCCCGCGCGCTGGCGGAGTACGGGGTGACGGTGAACGCCGTCGCGCCCGGCTTCATCGAGACGCGGATGACGGCCGCGGTGCCGCTGCTCATCCGCGAGGCGGGGCGGCGGATGAACTCGCTCGCGCAGGGCGGGCTGCCGGTGGACGTCGCCGAGACGACGGCGTGGCTCGCGAGTCCGGGGTCCGGCGCGGTCAACGGGCAGGTCGTACGGGTCTGCGGGCAGAGCCTGCTGGGCGCGTGAGCGCTCCGCCCGGGGCGCCGGTAATCGGCCTGCGGCCGCGGGGAGGATGCGGATTCGTGAGGGCTGGTCGCGCAGTCCCCCGCGCCCCTGAAAGACGTGGCCCTGCCGTCCCGAGGGGGAGCGCCGCACGGGCCGGGCCGGAAAGTCGGTGCGGAAAGTCAGTGACGGACGACCTTACGGATGCCATGAACAGCCAGAGCGTCAGCAGTACGCCGTCCCTGTGGCCGTCGCTCGCCCGGGGAGCTCTCCTCTCGCCGTTCAAGCGGCCCGGGGCGGGGGCCGCCGCGCCCCGGACCCGGCTGGTCCTGCCCGGGGTCCGGGTCGACCTGGGCCGGCTCGCCGCGTACGAGCGGGTCTGCGGGTTCGGGACGGGGGCGGACGAGCTGCCCGTGACCTATCCGCACGTGCTCGGCTTCCCGGCGGCCATGCGGCTGATGAGCGCGCGGGCGTTCCCGCTGCCGCTGCTCGGCCTGATGCACACGTCCGTCGCCGTCACGCGGCACGGACCGCTCACGGCGACCGGTACGTACGAACTCACGGTGTACGTGGACGACTTGGTGCCCCACCGGCGCGGAACCGAGGCCGTCGTCGTGACCGAGGTGCGAGCGGGCGGGGACCTGGTGTGGGAGTCGCGCAGCAGGTACCTCGCACGCCATCGCACCGCGCCCACGGTGTCGGGTGACCCCGGCTCCGGCGGGCGGACCGCCGCCGAGGTGCCCGGACCCCTGCCCGTCCTCGCCGAGTGGCAGCTCGCGGGGGATGCCGGGCGGCGGTACGGGGCCGCGTCCGGGGACCGCAACCCGATCCATCTGCACCCTCTCACCGCCCGGCCGTTCGGCTTCCCCCGGGCCGTCGCGCACGGCATGTGGACCGTGGCCCGCTGCCTCGCCGAGCACGGGGTGCCGCGGGCCGCCGCGGTGCGGGCGGAGTTCAGGGCGCCGGTGCTGCTGCCGGGGACGGTGTCGTACGGGGCGAGGGGCGGCCGTTTCGAGATGCGCGGCACGGACGGCCGGCTGCACCTGGCGGGCGAGGTACTGCCGCTGCTCTGATCAGGGCCGCGCAGCCGCCTCCGGAGCCCCCGGAGCCCCCGGTGCCCGCGGTGCCTCTGGTGCCCGCGGTGCCTCTGGGGCCTCCTCCCAGGGCCGTCCCGCCATCAGGTCGCCCAGGCCCGCCCAGGCGAAGTTCATCAGGGTCGCGGCGGCCTGCCGGGCCGAGACGCCGGGGGTGACGTTGGCCCAGGCGGCGAGGGACTCGGCGGCGCCGACGAGGGCTTCCGCGAGACCCGCGACCTCACGCCCGGGCAGCGACGGGTCCCGGTGGGCCTCCCGCGCCGCGACCGCGATCAGCTGGGTGACGAACTCCACGATCTCCTCGCGCATCGAGGTGATCTCCGCGGCGAAGGGCTCCCCGTGCGTACGCGCCTGGAGGTGCAGCACCGCCCAGCCGTCCGGGTTCTGCGCGGTGTGGGTGAAGAACGCCCGCAGCCCTTCCCAGAGTTGGCGGTCGGCGGGCAGGTCCGGGCGGACCCCGGCGCGTACGGCCGCGGTCAGGGCGGCCGCCTCACGCCGGATGCAGGCGGTGAAGAGGTCTTCCTTGGAGTTCAGGTACAGGTAGACCAACGGCTTGGACACGCCCGCCAGGTCGGCGATCTCGTCCATCGACGCGGCCCGGTAACCCCGCTGCCCGAAGGTCCGCACGGCGGCGTCCAGCATCTGCTGCTCGCGTACGGCACGGGGCATCCGCTTGTTCTTCACTGCACCCATACGGGAAAGGGTATGTTCTGCGGGTCCGCGGGCGGCCGCGCCGGAGCCGGGTGCGGCCCGTGACCGGTCCGGTGACTCCTCCGGAACCTCTGCGGGAGGTCTGGTCCGGACCCTCTTCAGGAGGTCTGGCTCGGCTGGCTCCGGGTCCGCGGCGTCCCGTCCGCCACCGCGTCCACCGCCTCGTCCTCCTGGTTGCGGTTGGCCTCCAGGCTGGACTTCACGCGGTCGACGCGCTCGACGATCTGCACCGAGGCGCGGTCGCGCTCCTTGCGCAGGACGACGAAGCTGATGGGTGCCGAGACCAGCAGGGCGAGCATGACGATCCACATGCCGTTCGAGTCGCCGAGGCCGCGCGGGGCGACACCGGAGTAGACGAGGCCCCAGACGACCACGAGGCAGCCCGCGAAGATCCCTAGGCGCATCAGTGTGTAGCGGAGCATCTCAATCCACTCTTCCCGTTCCGGACGTTCCCCAAGGGCACCGTCCAGTGAAGCACGGGCGGGGCGCGATCTTGTAGGGGGGTGCTCGGCGCCTCCCCCAGTCGAGTCCTGATCGACTCCCGGTCGAATCACGATCGACTCCCGGACGGATCCCGGACGGATCCCGGTCGGGTCTCAGTCGAGGCGGCCCAGCGGCAGCAGCATCGTGATGTCGTCCCGGTCCTCGCCCGGGGCCACCCTGATCGCGTCCGGGACGCGACCGACCTCCTTGTAACCGCACGAGGCGTAGAAGTGCTCCAAACCCTCGCCGCCGCGGCAGGTGAGGCGTATCGCCTCGATGCCCTCGATACCGCGGGCGGCGTCGGCGGCAGCCGCGAGCAGGTCACGGCCGTAGCCCCTGCCCTGGTGCCCGGGGTGGACCATCACCGTGTAGAGCCACAGCCAGTGCTTCATCAGACGGTGGGTGTTGAGGGTGAGGAAGGCGGTCGCCGCGACGGAGCCGTCCTCGTCGCGGCCGACCAGGAGCCGGGTGCGCCCCTCGGCCATCGCGGCGAGGTGCTTCACGAGCTCCGGCCGTATCTCCTCACGGGAGACGGGGGGCACGAAGCCGACGGAGCCACCCGCGTTGGACACGTCGGCCCACAGGGTGACGATGCCGTCGTGGAGGGCGGGATCGACGGAGGGGTCGAGTGTGAACGTAAGGGCCATGCGTGCAGATTACTTATTACCTCGGGCGGGACTCAAGCGACTGCGGTGTCACACCCCGGCGCGAACACCGGTGCGGGTGCGGGTACGGGTGCGCCCCAGCCGGAGAGCGGAGACGAGGAAGAAGACGCCGCCGAGGAAGGCGTAGCCGGCGAGGCCCTTCAGCATGGGATCGTCGGCGCCGGCCTGGGCGAGGAACGACGCGCCGGCGAAGGTGGAGATGGCACCGCTGATGATCATCGCCCACTGGCCACCCAGTTTCCGGCGGACGGCACCCGCCACGAGCTGCGCGACCCCCGAGAGGACGGCCCAGGCTCCCCAGACCCGCAGGGCCGCCGGAACGCCGGACGTGGCGGCGACGGCCAGACCGACGGCCGCCAGCGAGCTGATCACGATGTTCGCGAGCAGGGCCGGAGCCGTACCGCCGTTCGCCCTGGCGGACCGGGCGTCGACGACCGCGGCGGCCACGTCGAACAACGGGTAGACCACCAGCAGCGTGCCGCTCACCGGTCCCAGCGTGTCACCGGCGGTCGCGAACAGCAGGGCGGCCCACACCGCGGCGAACGCGAAGCGCACGAAGTACAGCTTGCGCAGGACCACGGGATCGCCGGCGGGGGTGTTCACGGAGGTGTCCACAGGAGTGCCTTTCGGTTTCGGCGGAAGCGCCGATGCGAATGAAGGAGAACGTTCGGTCTCGTTGCGCACAGTCAAGGGGCAGCCGACAGCCCTTGTCAATACCGAACGTTCTCCCTCATTGCTTTGCTACGCTGGCGCCATGAGTCGAAGGCCGGAGGGCGGCAGCACGTCGGAGGCGCGGGCGCGGCTGCTCACGACGGCGACGAGGATCTTCTACGCGGAGGGGATCCACTCCGTCGGCGTCGACCGGATCACCGCGGAGGCGAAGGTGACCCGGGCCACGCTGTACCGGCACTTCTCGGGCAAGGAAGAACTCGTCCTCGCGTACCTGGACCAGGCCGACCAAGGGATCCGGGGGCAGGTCGCCGCCGCCCTGGCGGGCGACGGGTCGGCGGCCGACCGGGTCCGGGCCGTCGCCAGGGCCATCACCGAGGGCATCCGGTCCCCCGGTTTCCGCGGATGCGCCTTCCTCAACGCGGTGGCCGAGTACCACGACCCCGCCCACCCGGTCCACCGGGCCGTCCTGGCCCACCGGGAGTGGTTCCTGAACACCGTCACGGATCTGCTGGCCCGGACGGGTGGGGAGCCCGGCGAGGAGTCCGCCGACGCGGACGCCCGGCACTTCGTCATGCTCAGGGACGGCGCGATGGCGGCCGGCTGCCTCTTCGACCCGGAACTGGTCTCCGACACCTTCCTCCGGGGCGTGGAGGGAATCCTGCGAACGCGAACGGCCCCGCCGTCCGCTCCGTAGGAGCGTCGGCGGGGCCGGGCCAAGGCTGAGGCCAAGGCTGGGGCCGGGGCCGGGGCCGGGACGCGGACTGGACCGTTCAGACCCGCATCGGCTGCGGCGTGTCCCGCCGGTCCGCGGCGGCGGGCTCGTACTCGCGGATGATCTCGTACCGCGTGTTCCGCTCGACCGGGCGGAAACCGGCGTCGCGGATCAGGTCCAGCAGGTCCTCGCGGGTCAGCTTGTTCGGGGTGCCGTAGTTGTCGGCATCGTGCGTGATCTTGTACTCGACGACCGAGCCGTCCATGTCGTCGGCCCCGTGCTGCAGCGCGAGCTGGGCCGTCTGGACGCCGTGCATGACCCAGAAGACCTTGACGTGCGGCACGTTGTCGAAGAGCAGCCGCGAGACCGCGAAGGTCTTCAGGGCCTCCGCGCCCGTCGCCATCTGGGTACGCGCCTGGAGGCGGTTGCGGACCTTGCCGTCCTTCATGTCCACGAAGTCGTGCTGGTAGCGCAGCGGGATGAAGACCTGGAAGCCGCCGGTCTCGTCCTGCAGCTCACGCAGCCGCAGGACGTGGTCGACCCGGTGGCGGGGCTCCTCGATGTGGCCGTACAGCATCGTGCACGGGGTCTTCAGGCCCTTCTCGTGCGCGAGGCGGTGGATGCGCGACCAGTCCTCCCAGTGGGTGCGGTGGTCGACGATGTGCTGCCGCACCTCCCAGTCGAAGATCTCCGCGCCGCCGCCGGTGAGGGACTCCAGGCCCGCGTCGATCAGCTCGTCGAGGATCTCGGAGGCGGACAGCCCGCTGATCGTCTCGAAGTGGTGGATCTCGGTGGCGGTGAACGCCTTCAGGGAGACGTTCGGGAGGGCCTTCTTCAGCTCGCTGAGCGAGCGCGGGTAGTACCGCCACGGCAGGTTCGGGTGCAGGCCGTTGACGATGTGCAGCTCGGTGAGGTTCTCGCCCTCCATCGCCTTGGCGAGCTTCACCGCCTCCTCGATGCGCATCGTGTACGCGTCCTTCTCGCCCGGCTTGCGCTGGAACGAGCAGTAGGCGCACGACGCGGTGCACACGTTCGTCATGTTGAGGTGGCGGTTGACGTTGAAGTGGACGACGTCGCCGTTCTTGCGGGTGCGCACCTCGTGGGCGAGCCCGCCCAGCCAGGCCAGGTCGTCCGACTCGTAGAGCGCGATGCCGTCCTCACGGGTCAGCCGCTCACCGGCCCGGACCTTGTCCTCCAGCTCGCGCTTGAGCCCGACGTCCATGCGTGTACCTCTCCCTGTGACCTGTGCGACCTGTGCGACCTGCGTGACCTGCGCGACCTGTGCCGATTCGCGTCAACCGCTCAACCGTACTCCCGCGCCCGTGCTACTCCTCCTCGGGCAGCTCGCCCACCCGGTTCTCCCACTTCGTGGAGAGCACGATGGTGGTACGGGTCCGGGAGACGCCCTTGGTGCCGGACAGCCGCCGGATGGTCCGCTCCAGGCCGTCCACGTCGGACGCCCGCACCTTGAGCATGAAGGAGTCGTCACCGGCGATGAACCAGCAGTCCTCGATCTCGTTCAGGTCCTTCATCCGGCGTGCCACGTCCTCGTGGTCGGCGGCGTCGGAGAGCGAGATGCCGATGAGGGCGGTGACGCCGAGGCCGAGCGAGGCCGCGTCGACCGTCGCGCGGTAACCGGTGATGACACCGGCGGCCTCCAGGCGGTTGATGCGGTCGGTGACACTGGGCCCCGACAGTCCGACGAGGCGTCCCAGTTCCGCGTAGGAGGCCCGGCCGTTCTCCCTGAGGGCCTGGATGAGCTGCCTGTCCACCGCGTCCATGCGATCGATAGCCTTCCGCTGAAGTGTTCCTGAGGTGATGTACGTGCTGTGCGTCGTGCTCAGGTGGTGCTGCGGGAGCCGCCGCCCAGTTCGCCCTCCCAGCGGCGGTAGAGCGTGTGCCCGACGCCCGCCGCGTCCAGCACGCGTCCGGCGACGAAGTCCACGAGGTCCTGGATGTGCGTGGCCCCCGCGTAGAACGCCGGGGAGGCCGGCAGCACGGTCACACCCGCGTCGTCGAGCGTGACGAGGTGCCGCAGGGTCTGTCCGTTCAGCGGGGTCTCCCGGACGGCGACGACCAGCTTGCGTCCCTCCTTGAGGGTGACGCTCGCGGCCCGCTGCAACAGGTCCTTGGAGAGGCCGAGCGCGACCCCCGCCACGCAGGCGGTGGAGGCGGGCACGATCAGCATGCCCTTGCAGGGGTACGAGCCGGAGGACGGCCCCGCCGCCAGGTCCCCCGCGCTCCAGTGGCGTACGTCGTCGAGACGCCCCTCGATGTCCCCGGAGAAGGTGCCGGTCCTGCCGTCGGCGCCCCGGGCCAGCCACTCCCGCAGGTCGTCCCGCCAGTGGGCGTCCCGGAAGCCGATCCCGGTCTCGTCCAGCAGGGTGAGCCGCGAGGCCCGGGAGACGACCAGGTCGACGCTCTCACCGGCTGCGAGGAGGGCGCGCAGCACGGCGGCGGCGTACGGCGTTCCGGACGCACCGGAGACCCCCACGATCCAAGGCCGGCGCTGAGTTTCTCCTGCGTTCACACCCCGAGCCTACCGGCGCGGCGGTACCGGCTCAGGACCGGTGGCGCGCCTTCGGGTCCTCGGGCAGCCGCCCGGTGCCGAGCGTCGGCGCGCCCAGCGACGAGCCGACGCCCAGCTCGGTGGCGTACGGGACGACATCACGACCGCCCCGCGTACGCCCCCCCCGTCCGGGCGCGTCAGATCCAGATCGACCTCGCGGGGGCCGTGGGACGACTCGACGTTCCGCACACCGGTCCGGCTCAGGTACATCGGGCTCGGCTTCCTCCGGGTCGGGGCCGCACACGGCGGCACTCGGCAGGAGGGACCCCAGTGCGCGGCCCCGCCGGGCGCCGCCGGCTAGACCGTCAGCCCCCGTACCAGCAGGTCCAGCAGCGCGCACACGAACAACGCTATGCCGATGAAGCCGTTGACCTGGAAGAACGCTCGGTTCAGGCGGGTCAGGTCGGTCGGGCGGACGATCGTGTGCTCGTAGACGAACGCGGCCGCCACGATCAGCAGGCCGAGCCAGAAGAGGACGCCCGCGTCCGTGGCCAGCGCGAACCAGACGAAGAGGGCCGTCGTGACCGCGTGGCAGCCGCGGGCGCCCCAGATCGCCGCCGGGATGCCGAAGCGCGCCGGGACCGACTTCACGCCGACCTCGCGGTCCGTCTCCACGTCCTGGCAGGCGTAGATCAGGTCGAAGCCGCCGATCCAGATGCCGACCGCGAGACCGAGTACCACCGCGTCCCAGGACCACTCGCCCGTGATCGCCAGCCAGCCGCCGATCGGGCCCATGGCCTGGGCGAGAGCGAGGATGGCCTGCGGGAAGTTCGTGAACCGCTTGCCGTACGGGTAGACCACCATCGGGACCACCGCGACGGGGGCGAGGGCCAGGCACAGGGGGTTCAGGAGCGCCGCCGCCGCCAGGAAGACCACCAGGGCGACCAGCGCGCCCGTCCAGGCGTGCTTCACCGACATCGCGCCGGTGACCAGCTCGCGGTGGGCCGTACGCGGATTGCGGGCGTCGATCTCCCGGTCGATGATCCGGTTCGCGGCCATCGCGAAGGTGCGCAGCCCGACCATCGCGACGGTGACGAGGAGCAGCCGGCCCCAGTGGATGTTCCCGTCCAGCTCGAACATCGCCGTCAGCGCCGCGATGTACGCGAAGGGCAGCGCGAACACGGAGTGCTCGATCATGACCAGCCGCAGGAACGCCTTGGTCCGGCCCTGCTGCGGCTGCGGCTGGGGCTGGGGCTGCGGAACCGCCGCCGATGCGCTGCTCACGAGAGTCCGTACTCCTTCCAGCGGCGGTCGACCTTCGCCGCCGTCTCCGGGTCCGACAGGACCATCTCGGGCCAGCCCCCGTCCCGCGTGTAGCCCTCCTCGGGCCACTTCCTCGTGGCGTCGATGCCCGCCTTGCCGCCCCAGAACTGCTGGTAGGAGGCGTGGTCGAGGTGGTCGACCGGCCCCTCGACGACGGTGAGGTCGCGGGAGTAGTCCGTGTTGCCCAGCGCGCGCCACGCGACCTCGTGCAGGTCGTGGACGTCGCAGTCGGCGTCGACGACCACGATCAGCTTGGTCAGGGACATCATGTGGGCGCCCCAGACGGCGTGCATGACCTTCTGGGCGTGCTTCGGGTACTTCTTGTCGATCGCGACGATCGCGCAGTTGTGGAAACCGCCCGCCTCGGGGAGGTGGTAGTCCACGATGTCCGGCACGATGATCTTGAGGAGGGGGAGGAAGAACCTCTCCGTCGCGCGGCCCAGCGGACCGTCCTCCGTCGGCGGGCGGCCGACCACGATCGACTGGAGGAGCGGGCGCTTGCGCATCGTCACGCAGTCGATCGTCAGGGCCGGGAAGGGCTCCTGCGGCGTGTAGAAGCCGGTGTGGTCGCCGAAGGGGCCCTCCGGGAGCATCTCCCCCGGCTCCAGCCAGCCCTCGATGACGACCTCGGCCTGCGCCGGCACCTGGAGGGGCACCGTCTTGCAGTCGACCATCTCGATCCGCTTGCCCTGGAGGAACCCGGCGAAGAGGTACTCGTCGATGTCACCGGGCAGGGGCGCGGTGGAGGCGTACGTCACCGCCGGCGGGCAGCCGAAGGCGATGGCGACCGGCAGCCGTTCGCCGCGGCGCGCGGCCACCGCGTAGTGGTTGCGGCTGTCCTTGTGGATCTGCCAGTGCATGCCGATGGTGCGCTTGTCGTGGCGCTGGAGCCGGTAGAGCCCGAGGTTGCGGATACCGGACTCGGGGTCCTTGGTGTGGGTGAGCCCGAGGTTGAAGAAGGACCCGCCGTCCTGCGGCCAGGTGAACAGCGCGGGCAGGGCGTCCAGGTCGACGTCGTCGCCGCGGAGCACCACCTCCTGGACCGGCGCGTCCTTCACCTTCTTCGGCGGTACGTGCGTCATGGCGCCGAGCTTCCCGAACGCCTCGCGCACCCCGACGAAGCCCTGCGGCAGCTCGGGCTTCAGCAGTCCGCCGATCTTGTCGCTGATGTCGGCGTACGACTTCAGGCCGAGCGCCTTGAGCAGGCGGCGGTCCGTCCCGAAGACGTTCATCGCGAGCGGCATCGCCGAGCCGCGCACGTTCTCGAAGAGCAGCGCGGGGCCGCCCGCCTTCTGCACGCGGTCGACGATCTCCCCCACCTCCAGGTGCGGGTCCACCTCGGCCTTGATGCGCTGGAGGTCGCCCTCGCGCTCCAGGGCCCGGAGCAGGGAGCGAAGATCGTCGTAAGCCATGCGTTCCAGTATCGGCTACTCGCTACGCTGGCTTCATGACGGGGGCCGCCCAGCCGGTCCTGATGCCCGTGGGCATCACCGCACGCACTCTCCACAGCAACAGCAGGGGGACCACCGCATGCTTCGGGTGCTGATGATCCTGGTGCCGCTGGCACTCAGCATCTACGCGTTCATCGACTGCATCACCACCGATGAGAAGGACGTCCGCTACATTCCGAAGCCCCTCTGGGCCATCCTCGTGCTGCTCTTCCCGCTCGTCGGCTCCGTCTCCTGGCTGATCGTCGGCCGCGCCCGCACCCCGCGCGGCGCGTCATCGGCCCGCCGGGGCGGCTGGGTCGCGCCCGACGACAATCCCGACTTCCTGAAGTCCCTCAGGGACGACAGCAAGGACAAGAAGGACAAGGGGAGTAAGGGGAACAAGGGGGACGGCAAGAGGGACGGCAAGGACAGCGGTACGGGCGACGGCAAGGACGAGAAAACGGACGGGAGCCCGGACGGGAGCCCGGACGACACCGGCGGCGAGGGCCCCGGGGACGCCGCCCCGCCGAAGCCCTGAGGGACCCGCGGCCTCCGCGCGTCCGTCATCCGCTTCCGGGGGTGGCGCCTGGCGTCCTTCCGGCCTCCGACGGCTGGAGGGGTGTCGGTACCGGTGTCGGTACCGAGGTCGGGGCGGAGGTGGCCGCCCGCGTCGGCGGGTTGCCCGGGGCGACCTCGGGGGGACTCCCCTGTGTGCCGGAACTCTCACTCGGACCCGTGTCGGCGGGCCGGGACTCCACAGGGCCGGATGACGGCGACGGCGGCGGACCGGACGGAGTCGGCGGGCCGCTGACGGACGGCGGACCGCTGACGGACGGCGGGGCGAGCGGGACCGTCGGGGAGGCGGGCCGCTCGGGCGGGGCCAGCAGGACCGGCAGCGCCACGGCGGCGGTGACCGCGCCCAGCAGACCGGCCCCGGCCGCGGCCCGGAGCAGCTTCCGGCGGACCGCACCGCGGCGGATCGCCTCGTACCGGCCCGCCGGAGGGCCGAGGAGGTCCGAGGGGGGCCGCAGGATCACGGCGAGGGGGTCGTCGGGGTCGAAGTCCGGGCCGTCGTCAGAGTGTGTGATCAACGCTTCTCCTCAGCTGGGCACGGAGCAGTTCGCGGGCCGCGTGGAGGTCGGCCTTGACGGTCCCTTCCTTGCGCCCGGTCAGCACGGACACCTCTCTGATCGGCATGTCGGCGTAGTAGTGCAGCAGGATCGGGACGCGCAGCCGTTCCGGCAGCGACTGCACGAGCAGGCGCACCGACGGATCGGCCTGCTCGGTCCCGGGGCGGACGGCCGCCTCGACCGTCGCCCGGCGCACCGCCCTGCGTTCCCGCTCCAGTTTGCGCCAGTGGTCCCGGACGAGGTTGGCCGCGGTGACGTAGAGGAAGCCGCGCGGCTCCGCCACGGAGGTCCAGCGGGCCCAGAGCCGGGTGAACGCCTCCGAGGCGATCTCGTGGGCCGTCCCGTCGTCGTCGACCAGGCGCCGGCACCAGCCGGCGAGGCGCGGATAGAGGGCGGCGAACAGCTCGGACGCTGCCTCCTCACGGGACCGTTTCAACGTTCTCCAGGTCGTGGCGCCGACCGGTCGGCGGACCGGTGGGACTCGTGCTCGTGGAAGAGGATCCCGGACCGTCGGCGTACGGTTCCGTCTGCGTACGGTTGCGTCGGCCCGGGATCCGCAGTTCTTGCGGGATCTACGGCATCTGCGGGATCTGCGGGATCTGCGGCATCAGGGGCTGCCCGCGCTCAGCGCGGCGAAGACGATCACGCTGTCGCGGTACCCGTCGCCGCTGCGCGGGCCGCCGCACGTGATGAGCCGCAGCTCGGGGCGGCCCACGTCCCCGTAGACGTCCTCCGTCGGGAAGTCCGCCTGGGCGACCGTCCGTACACCGCTGACGGCGAACCGGGCCGACGTGCCGTTCTCCAGGCGTGCCACGATCGCGTCGCCGCGCCGCAGCCGTGCGAGGTGACGGAAGACACCGTCCCCGTACGCGCCGACGGTGACGTGGCCGACGATCACCGATGGGCCGACCTGGCCGGGCGTCGGCGAGTGCCGGTACCAGCCCGCCCGGTCGTCGGCCTCGACCGGCGGTACCTGCATGGCGCCGTCCGGGTCCAGCCCCAGCCGCATGACCCGGGTGTCGACCCGGATGGCCGGGATCCGCAGCCCGACCGGCACCGAACGCCCGAGGGCGCGCACCGTCCTCCCCGACTCCCCCGACTCCCCCGGCGCGCTGCCCGAGGGTTCCGGGGACGGCGGCGTGCTCCCGCCACCGCAGCCCACGAGCAGGGAGGCCGTCGCCGCGGTGACGAAGGCGCGCCTGGAGGGCGGGGTCATGCTCCGGTCGCCCGCCGGCGGCGCACGACGTAGAACGCGGCGCCGGCCGTCGCGAACGCCGCGGCGGCGCCCCCGCCGATCAGGGCACCCCCGCCGTCGGAGTCCGTCGACGCCACACCGGTGTCGGGCGCGCCGCTCGGCACGACGGAGACCTCGCTCGCGTCCGGCGCCTTGCTCGGTGCGACGGTCGGCTCGGTTCCCTCGGTCGGCGCCTCGGTCGGCGCGTCGCTCGGTGCCTGCGTCGGCGCGGTGCTCGGTGCCTCGGTGGCGGGGACGGGGGTGGGGGACGTGTCGGCGACCGCGGGCACCGTGCTCGCCAGCACGGCGGTGCACGCGATTGCCAGGGCGCTGAGGACGGTTCGGCGCATGAAGGGCTCTCTTTCGTCGGTCCGCCCGCGCGGGGCCGGGCGGGCGGTGTGTCGGGAATCGGGCGGAGAGACGAGGCAGCGGCGGGACGGGTTGCAAAGGAATGGCAAAACCCCGAACCGGTGGCCGGTGGTGTACCGGATCCGGTGGTGTACGGGATGTGGAGTGCGGGATGTGGAGTGCGAGGCACGGCTCCGCTTACCTGACGAAGCGCGCGACCTCGGTGACGGCGCCGAGCACGTGTTCCAGCGGACCGCGACGGAAGAAGCGGGACCAGACGACGGCGAGCAGTGTGACGGCCGCGCTGAAACCGGCCAGCACCCGCAGCGGGGAACCGGGCAGCTCGTCGATGCCGAGGAGCTGGATGCCGACGACATGGAAGACGTACGCCGTGAGGGACATCGCGCCGACCGCGGTGACCGGTGCGGCGAGCCGGCGGAAGCGGGGCAGGCACTCGACCGCGGCGACGCAGCCGGCCAGTACGGCGAGGGCCACGCCCGTGTTGCCGACGACGGAGAGCGTGGTCTCGCTGTGCGGGGAGGCCGCCCAGAGCCAGGCCGCGGTGTCGCCGCTCGGGTAGCCGGCCGTGTCCGACCACCACAGGGACAGGGCCGACCCGGATCCGTACCCCTCCTCCCGGATGTCGGCGGTGAGGGCGTCGCGGACCCCGGGGACCAGGTGCAGGGCCACCCACGAACCGCCGTACCCGAGTACGGCCAGCCCGGCGCCGGTGGCGGCGAGCCGGACGCGTACGGCGGTGGCCGCGAGGTCGAGCCTCGCCGTCGCCATGCCCGCGAGGACGAACGGGATCCAGGCCGGCACCGGGTAGCCGCCGGTGAACAGCAGCTCGACGAACCCGTCGGTGCCGCCGGCACGGGCCAGCGGGTCGTACCGCAGGACGGTGTCGGACCATGTGCCGTTCTCGGCCGACCGGGCGACGGGGTGGAGGAGCTGGGGCAGCAGCAGGGCCGTGCCGGCGGCGAGGGCGGCCAGGGGGGCGGGACGCAGCCGGCGGAAGGGCAGGACCATGACGAAGAGGAGGCCGTAGTACGCCAGGATCACCTCGACCGGGGTGTCGGTGGAGGTCAGCCAGGTGCCGAGGGCGAGCAGGACGACGGCCCGGATCAGCACCTTGGCGACGGCCCGGCGTCCTTCGCGGCCCGTCTTCGGCGTACGGCGGCCGGTCATGAGGACGATCGAGAAGCCCGCCAGGAAGGCGAAGAGGGCGGAGGCGCGGCCGTGGGCCAGCTCCATCACGAATCCGGTGGCTCCGCCGGTGGTGGAGGGGTCGGGGCCGACGTGGGCCGCGTACATGCCGAAGACGGCGAGACCGCGGGCGAGATCGACACCGACGAGCCGACCGGCCGGGGTCGGGCCTGCGTTCGAGCGCGAGTCCGGATCCTTGTTCGGGAACGGATCCGGACCTGGGTTCGAGTGCGGATCCGGACTCGGGTTCGAGTGAGGGCTCGGGTGAGGGTCCGGACCTGCGTCCGAGTGCGGGGCCGGACCTGCGTCCGAGTGCGGGGCCGGACCTGCGTCCGAGTGCGCGTCCGAGGTCGGTGGCCGGGTCGGCGGCGGGTTCGACGGCCGGGTAGGAGAAGCGGCGGGGGTGATGCGCTCCGGGACGTTCTGCGTCATGCTTCCACCCTGGGAAGAGCGCAGGTCACAGCCCATCCGCCGGGCATCCGGCGATCCCCCGCCGGGCGGCCGGACCGCCCCCGCCGGGTGGCGGATCCGGCGGTCTCCGGCGGGGCGGTGTGCACCGGTGTGCCTACGCTTGACTCGGCACCGGCGGGCGGGCGGGACGAGCGGGCACGGGGCGGGCGGGGGCGGGGCGCGTGATCCGGGTTCAGGTGGTGGACGACGAGGCGCTGGTCCGGTCCGGCTTCGAGCTGATCCTCGACGCGGCCGACGACATCGAGGTCGTCGCCACCTGCGTCGGCGCGGACGCGGTCGCCGCGGTACGGCGCCTGCGGCCCGACGTGGTGCTGCTGGACATCCGGATGCCGGACGTGGACGGGCTGACCGTGCTGCGCGGGATCCGGACGCTGCCGGAGGCGCCCGTGGTCGCGATGCTGACCACCTTCGACTCCGACGAGTACATCGTGACGGCCCTGCGGTCGGGCGCGGCCGGGTTCATCCTCAAGGACACCGAGCCGGAGCAGCTGGCCCAGCTCGTGCGGGCGCTCGCCGCAGGCGGGGTGGTGCTGTCGCCGAAGGCCTCGCGGTCGATGCTGCACGGCCACCCCGGGCCCGGAGCGGCCCACGACGACGATCCGGGCGTACGGCGGGTCGCCCTGCTCAGCGGACGGGAGCGCGAGGTGCTCGTGCTGGTCGCCGAAGGACTCTCCAACACCGACATCGGAGCGCGGCTGCACCTCAGCGCGGGCACGGTGAAGGACCACGTCAGCGCGATCCTCACCAAGCTGCGGGTGGGGAGCCGGGTCCGGGCGGCGCTGCTCGCCCAGCGGGCGGGGCTGCTGGGCGGGCAGGGCGGCGGGCGGCGCGGGGACGCCGAGCGGTGAGGCTCGTCAGGCGACTGCCGGTTCCGCGGCCCGCGAGGAGCGGGGGCGCCACGGGCGGCCGGGCCGCCCGAGCCACCACGCCGGGCCGGGAGACCGAGACCGGCCGACGCGCTGCTCGTCGCGTTCGCGTCCGTGGACGTCTGGCTCCAGCTCCATCACGGGCAGGGCACGGTGGAGGCGGCCCTCTCGGCCGCCGCCTGCGCGGCGCTGGCCGTGCGGCGGCGCCTCCCCCTCCCGGTCTTCCTGCTGTCGCTGCCCGCCGCGCTGTTCTCGTCGGTCGTGGTGGTGCCTCTCGCCGCCCTCTACACCCTGGCCGAACGCAGCCGGGACCGGCGGCTGCTGACGGTGTGCGCCACCGCGTCGGCGGTGGCCTCCGCGCTGCCGTGGCCGCTGTCGGACTACGCGACGGACGACCGCTTCTGGACGTTCGTCGACTTCGTCTACCTGCTGGCGACGGCCGCCGCGCCGGTCTTCCTGGGCCAGCTGGTGCAGGTCCGGCGCGATGTCGCGGCCCGGCTGGCCGAGGTCGAGGAGGCCCGCGAGCACGAACGCCGGCTGCACGCCCAGAGCGTGCTGGCCCGCGAACGCGCCCAGCTGGCGCGGGAGATGCACGACGTCGTCTCCCACCAGGTGAGCCTCATCGCCGTACGGGCCGGGGCCCTCCAGGTCGGCGCGCGGGACGCCGGGACGCGCGAGGCCGCCCGGACGATCCGCCGGCTCAGCGTGACCACGCTGGACGAACTGCGGCACATGGTCACGCTGTTGCGCGCCTCCGGGGTCCGCACGGGCGAGCTGACACCGCAGCCGACGCTGGCCGACCTGCGGCAGCTGATCGACACGAGCGGCATCGAGGTGACGCTGGAGGGCGAACTGCCGCCCGGCATCGGGGCGCCGGTCCAGCGGGCGGTCTACCGGACCGTGCAGGAGGCCCTCACCAACGTCCGCAAGCACGCGCCGGGCGCCACCGCGACGGTGCGCCTGTGGCACGGGGGCGACGGGCTGGGCGTGACGGTCACCAACACCGCGCCGACCCGTGCCGTCCTCGAACTGCCCGGCTCCCGGCTCGGACTGATCGGCCTCGGCGAACGGGCCGAGAACCTCGCCGGCTCCTTCGAGGCGGGCCCCACACCGGACGGCGGCTACCGGGCACACCTGCGCCTGCCCGCGACGGCCGATTAGGCCCCGGTGTCCCAGCCCGGACGCCAGCCGCAGAGCAGCGGGGTGATCATACGTTCGTCGCCGTGGCGGTCTGCTCGCTGTGTTCGCGCCTCATCCGCATGACGGTGGCGGGTGAGGAACTCCGGCCCGGCACCGCTCGCCTTCGGTCCCGCGGCGGGCACGGCGAGTTCGACGCCGCGGCCGAGCCGCTTGTGTCCGTGGACGACGAGTCCCCGGCCGGAGAACGTGTCTCTGTGCGGGTGGGGGTCGCCACGCCTTGCCGGGAGGGCGTCCCTCCCTCCGCGGCGCGGGTCAGCGCTGCGATCCGGACTCCGCCACGGACGGCCTCTCCGGTGCCATGCCCTCCGTGACGCCCAGTTCCTGGGTCCCTACGACGGACAGCAGTTCCAGCTGCTCGGCTCCCGGGCTTCCGGGCGGAGCGGTGAACCACAGCAGGCGTTGCCGTCCGTCCTCGCTGAGGAGGTTGTAGCAGTCGAGTTCGATGACGCCGAGCATGGGGTGGATGATCCTCTTGTGGTCCATGCGGCGCACCGCGACGTCGTGGGTGTCCCAGAGTGCTGCGAACTCCTGGCTGTGGCGGCGTAGCACGGCGACCATCTTCGTCACCTCCGTGTCCCGGCCGCGCCGGGCGGCCGCTGCCTGGAGGTCGGCCACGAACACCCGGGAGTGCTGCGGGTGGTCCTCGGGCGGGTAGATCTCGCGCGCCCGGGGGTCGGTGAACCAGCGGTACACGAAGCTCGCCGCCGGGCCGCGGTGTGCCGGGGACCTGCCGAGCAGGGTCAGGGCCAGGTCGTTCTCCACCAGGGTTTCGTGCAGGTCGGTGATGACGCGCGCGGGAGTGCCGGACAGCCGGTCCAGGAGTCCGAGGAGCGCGGGCTGCACGTGCGCCGATGGTCCGTGTACGGACGGCGGGACCGGCCGTTCGGCCAGGTGGAACAGGTGGTCGCGCTCGTCGCCGTTCAGGCGCAGGGCTCGGGCGAGGGCGGCCAGGGTCTGGGCCGACGGCTGCACCCTGTTTTTCGTGCCGCCGCGTTCCAGCTCGGTGTAGTAGTCGGCTGACAGCCCTGCCAGCTGCGCGACTTCCTCGCGGCGCAGCCCGGGGACGCGCCGGCGTGGGCCTTGGGGGAGACCGACCTCGGCGGGACGGATGCGGTCGCGGCGTGTCCTGAGGAAGGCACCGAGTTCTGGAAGGTTCACCCCTCCATGGTCACTCGTGCGCCGGAGCGCAGCCAGGGGGTGGCATCCCCTGGGTGGACACAGCCCTGGCTGGGGAGGGAGGACCGGCCGATCGTGGAGGACGCAGCAGGGCAACGGCAGGACCGCGGCCCCACCCCCATCCACCCCAGGAGTCAGCCATGCCTGTCCCCATCACCCTCGACGGGACCGCTGCCCCGACCCGGCGCTCCGCCTCACCCCGTGTCGCGATCGTCACCGGCGGCTCGCGCGGCATCGGCCGCCGGACCGTCGGCCGGCTGGCCGCCGACGGGTACGCCGTCGTGGTCGGCTACGCCGACAACCGGGACGAGGCCGAGGCAGCCGTGCAGGAGGCCGCCACCGCTGGTGGCCGGGCGATCCCGGTACGCGCCGACGTCGCCGACGAACACGCGGTCGCAGCCCTGTTCGACACGGCCGAAGCAGAGTTCGGCGGCGTCGACGTCGTCGTGCACGCGGCCGGGCGGATGCACCTGGCACCGATCGCCGAGCTGGACCTGGCCGTCCTGGACGACCTGCACCGCACCAACATCCGCGGCACGTTCGTCGTCGTCCGGCAAGCCGCCCGCCGGGTGCGCCCCGGCGGCGCGATCGTGACGTTCTCCACGTCCGTGGTGGGGCTTGCCTTCCCGGGTTACGGCGCGTACGCCGCCGGCAAGGGCGCGGTCGAGGCGCTGACGCTGATCCTGGCCCGGGAGCTGCGGGGCCGGGACGTCACCGCCAACACCGTCGCGCCCGGCCCCACGGCCACCGACCTGTTCCTGGACGGCAAGGACGAGGAGACCATCGCCCGCCTGGCCGCCCGGTCTCCGCTGGAGCGCCTCGGTACCCCGACCGACATCGCCGAGGTCGTGGCGTTCCTGGCCGCACCGGCCGGCCACTGGATCAACGGACAGGTAGTCCGCGCCAACGGCGGAATCGTCTGAACCGCCCGCGGCCATTCCATGTAACACCCCATTGAGAGAAGGAACGACCAGCCATGCCTTTCGCGAACTTCAAGGTCCCCGAGAAGACCCTCACCCCGAAGCAGAAGGAGGAGATCGTCACCCGCACCACCGAGCTGTACGTCGAGCTCTACGGCGAGCGCGCCCGCGACAACACCATGGTGCTGGTCGAGGAGGTCGCCGACGGCGGCTGGGGCATCTCCGGCAACGTGCTGACCCTCGCCGTGCTCGGCGGGGCGGCACCGACCGGCACCAGCGACGCCTGACCGCACCCACCGGCCGCCATCCGGCCAGGACGGCACCTTGGAACCGGGGGCCACCGGGTCGAGCGTCCGGCCACACGGCCTCGTTCATCCGGGGGCCGGTGAGATCTGCGAAGCCTTTCATCGTGCCCCGTCCCCGCATCCCACCGGTGTCCGCCGGAGTGCGGGGACGGGGCACGGCCACGGAGGAGCCGGGCAACGACACGTACCCGGTTGACGCCCGCCGCCCTGTCCCCCGACGAGGTGCGGGACCGCGCCCGGCGGTACCACCTGGAGGTGGCGTACCTGGACGGCGTGCTGGTGGGGTGCAGGACGGTACGGCCACCGCGGGGCGAACAGGCGACCGCCACCGTCATCGTCCGCGTGCTCCCCGCCCACCGCCGCCGGGGTTACGGCGGACTCCTGCACGCACGGGCGCTGACGACCGCCCGTGAACTCGGTGCCCGGACGATCGGGACGGTCGTACTGGCCGCCGGCACCGAGGGGCTGCGGTTCGCGCGGACGCACGGGTACGTCGAGGCCGACCGTTACGTGATTCCGGGCGAGAGCGAGCTCTGGATCGATCTGCGGCTGGTCTGAGACCGGTCGAGGCACCCCCGGCCGGTGCGCCGGGACCACGGGGGCGTGTGGGTCGGGGCGCCGGGCGTGAAGGGGATCGCGAGCGCCCCCGGCCGGCTGTTCCGCGGTCGGACTCCGGTGGCGGGCGGGACATTTGCGCAAGGCGATCGACACGATGCGGTCCACTCCGGAACAACGGCCCCCGCGCGGCCCTCGATTGATACACCTCACCTCAACACGAGAACCGGACCCACGGGCCCCAGGGGGAGATGCGGTGCGCAGAGGGCTGCTCGGCCGAGGGGCGTTGTTCGACACGGAGCCGCCCGGCCTCGCGCCACGGCTCGTCGGCCTGCGCCCGTTCCAGCACGGCGCGACGAGTCCGTACGAGCATGCGAGGGACCTCCCCCTCGTGGTGTTCACCGGTGCCCGCGGACTCGGCAAGAGCGCGCTGCTGGAGGAGATGCGGGCGGCGTACGAGGGGCACACGCCCGTCGCGCTCGTCGACTGCGAGGCGGATCTGTTCGGCGGGCCGCCCGCGCACCGGCCGCGGGAGGTCTGGTCCCCCGTGTCCCAGGCACTGGTGACGATCGCCGAGCAGCTCGCGGAACCCGTGGCCGACGCGGGGCGGATACCGTTCCCGCGGCTCGCGGTGGGCCTGCTGGCCGTGGCGGCGGGCGGCTGGAACGACCGGGACCTCCCCCGCATCCGCCGGGAGGCCGAGCGCATCCTGCTGCTGAACGACACGGGCTCGTGGGTCGCCGGACTCGGCGGGCCCGGAGGACCCGGAGGGCCCGGCGGGTCGGGGAGTCGCCGGGTCGGCCGGATGGCGGCCCGGCTCACCGGCGCGCTGACCGGACCGGTGGCCGGAGGGCCGGCCGGCGGACCGTCACCCGGATCACCACCCGGATCACCGCTCGGATCCCCGACCGGATCACCGCCCGGTACCGGGCCGGTCGTCGAGCCCGTCGTCGAGGCGGCCCTGGAAGCCTTCTCCGAAGGGGTCTCGCCGACGTACCGCAGGCTGCGCAAGGCCGCCACCTGGTACCGCGACCACCCGAACGCCGGCGGCAACCCCAAGCTCGGACTCCTGCTGCTCTCCGGGCACTTCAGGGCGGGCGGCGCCCCCCGCACCCACGCCGAGGGACATCTCGTACGGGCCCTGCTGGCCGACCTCGACGACGCGTACGGCGGCCCGCTGCCGCGCGGGCACCGGCCCGGACGCCCGGTGGTCCTCGTCGACAACGCGCAGAGCGGGCCGGGCGCCGGTCTGATCGGAGCCGTCCTGCGGGACCGCGCCGACGGCATCGCCGACCGGGTGGCGTTCTTCGCCGGGCTGCGCGGCCACGGCCACCCCGCGCTGCGCAACGCGACCCGCGCCACCCTCTCCGGCCTCGCCCGCACCAGTGGATGGGAGCCCGGCGCCACGGCCTCCTCACGGGCACTGCTCGTGCCGCTGCCGCCCCTGTCCCCCGACGACACCCCGCGGGTCGTCGAGGCGGCCTGCCGCGGGCTGGCCGTACCGTCCCGGCTGCCGTGCGCCGCCCACCGGCTGACCGGCGGCAGCCCGCTCGGCACCGCGCTGCTCGCCGAGTCCGCCCGGCAGAACCTGCCCCGGGGCGCCGTGACGCCCGGCGACCTGCTCACCGCCCGCCTTGTACCGCAGCCGGAGCACGGCGGGGGTGAGCACGGCGGACGCCCCGCCTACCGCGAGCTGCTCGACCGTCTGGCGCCCGGCAGGCGGCGGGACGAGCTGGCGCTGCTCACCGTGGCCCACGACCACGAGTCGGCGTGCGCGCTGGCGGCGGCCCGCCTCCCCGCCCGGTTCGGCGCGGCGGAGGTCCTCGCCCTGGAGGCCCGGCTCGCCGGGGAGGGCGTGCCCACGGTCCCCGGGCACTTCGTCGGCGACCCGCTGCTGCGCGCGCTGCTCCTGCTCGACCTGCACCGCAGGGAACCGGACCACGCCACCTGGAGGGCCGCCCACCGCACGCTCCTCGCGTACTACACGGACACCCCGACGGTCCCGGCGGCCCCGGAGACCCCGGAGACCCCGGAGGACAGCGGGGACGGTGCGGAGCGGCGTGCCCTGCGCCGCCTCCACCACGGACTCGCCCTCGGGGCCGCCGAACCTGCCGTCACGTACCTGCGCGACGCCTTCCACCACCGTGCCGCGGTGCGGTGGCTGTCCGCGCTGGCCTTCCTCGCATCGGCCCCGTACCACTCCGGAAGCGAAACCGGGACCGGGACCGACGACCGGGTCCCGGTCGCCCTCGGCCGCGCCGGCACCGGACCGCGTCCGCCGGACGACGCCGACACCGCGCTGCACCTGCGGGTGCGCCGGCTCCTGTACGGGGTCTGGCAGGTGACCGACCCGCTGGCGCTGCCCGACCCGGTCGTCGCCGAGCGGCTGCGGTCCGAGCTGGAGCACCTGTCGAGGCTCCGCCCCACGGACGCCGAGCCCCTGCGCCGGGCCTCCCGGAACTGGCCGCGGGACGCCCTGGCGGGCCGACCCCTGCGCGTCGGCTAGACGGGGAGCGGGGGAATCGGTCCCGCCGGGGTGTCAGCCGACGTCGGCGTACGAGTGCTTGCCGGAGACGAAGATGTTCACGCCGTAGTAGTTGAACAGCCAGCAGGCGAAGGCGATGAGCGCGATGTACGCGGCCTTGCGGCCCTTCCAGCCGGCCGTGGCGCGGGCGTGCAGGTAGCCGGCGTAGACGACCCAGGTGATGAACGACCAGGTCTCCTTCGGGTCCCAGCCCCAGTAGCGGCCCCACGCGTCGCCCGCCCAGATGGCACCGGCGATGATCGTGAACGTCCACAGCGGGAAGACGGCGGCGTTCACGCGGTACGAGAACTTGTCGAGCGACGCCGAGGAGGGCAGCCGCTCCAGCACCGAGGTCGCGAACCGGCCCGGCCTGCCGCCGCTCACGAGCTTGTTCTCGTACGAGTCCTTGAAGAGGTACAGGATCGTGCCGACCGCGCCCACGTAGAAGACCGCGCCGCAGAAGATCGCCGTGGAGACGTGGATGTACAGCCAGTACGAGTGCAGGGCGGGCACCAGCTGGTCGCTGGCGGTGTAGAGGACCGTGACGGCCAGACCGAGGTCCAGCAGGACCGTCGTCGTCAGGAAGAGGCCCATCCAGCGGACGTTCTTCTTCATCGCGAGCAGCGAGAGGTACACGCCGACCGCGACCGTGGAGAAGGTGATGTTGAACTCGTACATGTTGCCCCACGGCGCCCGCTGCACCGACAGGGCGCGGGCGAGCACACCGCCGAACGCGATGAGGAAGGCGAGCGCGGTGAGCGAGACCGCGATCCGGCCGTAGAGGTCGCCCTGCTCGTCGCCGCCGTGCGCGCCGGGCCCGTCCGGTACGTCGCGCGCGCCGGCCACGGCCCGGGTGACGACCTCGGGCCGCTCCAGTACGGCGGTGCCGCCCGCGTTCTGCACGGTGACCGCGGGGGCGCCCTTGCTCCCCTTGGCGTCCTTGGCGTCGTCGCCCGCGGTCAGCGCGGCGGCCGTGCGGCCGACCTTGCTGCGGCTGCCGAGGAGCCATTCGGCGATGTACGCGAAGAACGCCAGCGTGTAGACGGCCATCGCGGAGTAGATCAGCGTGTTGCTGAGGTTCGCGAGGTTCTCGTTGGTCGCGGCGGCGAGTTGGGTCGCGCCGGCGAGATCGGGTGCGGCGGCGAGAGTCACTTGGTCTCAGCCCCTTCGGCAGGTGCGGCGGGAGGTTCGGGGGTCGGGGTCTCGCTGGAGCCCGGGGCGTCCAGGGTGTCCTGGGCGTCGGGGGTGTCGGGGGTGTCCGGGGACTCAGCGGCGCCCGGAGCGACGTCGTACAGGTGGCCGGCCAGGACGCCCAGCTCCTCCGGGAGCCTGGCGGACTCGCTGCGGCCCAGGCCCGCCATCTCGACGACCGTGACGCCGTCGGGGCCCGTGACCGCGCGCACCCAGACGCGGCGGCGCTGGATGAAGAGGGAGGCGGCGAGACCGAAGATGGCGGTGAGCGCCCCGGCCAGCGCCCAGCCGGAGCCGGGCTGCCGGGTCACCTGGAAGTTCGCCCACTCCTTGATCTCCTTCTCGAAGGTGATCGAGCCGGCGCCGTCCGGGAGCTGCATGGTCTCGCCGGGCCTCAGGTTCTCCCGCAGCTGCGTGCCCTTGGCGTTCCTGAACTCCTTCAGGTTCCTCTTCTCCAGCTGGTACACGCTCTGCGGCAGGCCCGCGTCGACACCGAGGTCGCCGTGGTACGCCTCCAGGTTCAGCACCGGGTTCAGCAGCGCCGGGAACTGCGAGACCACCGCGGTGCCGTCCCCCCCGTACGCCGGGAGGAAGAACGCCTGGAAGCCGAGCTGCTCCTTCTCCCCCTCGGCGTTGCGGTAGCCGTCCATGACCTTGACCACGCCGGTCGAGGTGGAGTTGGAGTCGAGGGGCAGCAGCGGCACGGCCTGGCGGTAGACGACGTCGCCCTTGCCGTCCCGGACGGTGACGACGGGCGCGTAGCCGTGGGCGGTGAGGTAGACCTTCGAGCCGTCGATCTCCAGCGGCTCGTTGACCTTGACGGTCCTCTTCTTCTCCTCGCCGTCGGCGCCCACGCTGTAGTCGACGGTCGCCTGGTACGTGCGCGGGGTGCCCCGGTTGGGTCCCGTCGTCTCGTACGTGCCCTCGAAGTCCTTCAGGACGAAGCTGAACGGTTCCAGGTCGTCCGTGTCGAAGAGGCTCCCGGACTTGAAGTCGTCGTACTGCATGAGGGTGTTCGCGAAGCCGTCGCCCTCGACGATCAGCTTGTTGCCCTCGGACTTGAAGAGCTGGCCCCAGGCGAAGGCGGTCAGCATCACGATCAGCGCGATGTGGAAGGCGAGGTTGCCGACCTCGCGCAGGTAGCCCTTCTCGGCGGCGACCGCGTCCCCGGCCGGGTGCGCGCGGAAGCGCCGCTGCCGGAGGAGCTTCAGCGCCTCCTCGCGGACCTCCTCGGGGGCCGCCCCGGTCCGCCAGGTCGTGTACGCGGGCAGCCGGGTCAGCAGCCGCGGCGCACGCGGCGGGCGGCCGCGCAGCTGGCCGACGAACTGCCAGGTGCGGGGGACGATGCAGCCGATGAGGGAGACGAAGAGGAGGATGTAGATCGCGGAGAACCAGGCGGAGCTGTACACGTGGAACAGCCCGAGCTTCTCGTAGATCGGCCCGAGTGTGGTGTGCCGCTCCTGGAAGTCGGCCACCTTCATCTCGTCGGTCCCGGACTGCGGGATCAGCGAGCCGGGGATCGCGCCGAGGGACAGCAGGAAGAGCAGGAGCAGCGCGACCCGCATCGAGGTCAGCTGCCGCCAGATCCAGCGGGTCCAGCCGAGGGCCTCGCGGCCGGCCCACCCGAGCCATCCCGCGGCACCGGGCGCGCGTGCACCGCCGAAGGAGCCGGGCACCGTCGTCTCGCGGGGCGCGGTGGAGAGCTGGGCCCCGGCGTCACCGAACTCGCCCGCGTCCCGCACCGAAGCACCGTCCGTGCCGCTTCCCCCACTCGTCGTGGGGTTGTTGTCGGTCCCGCTGTTCGTCCCGCTGTTCGTCCCGCCGTCGGTCCCGCTGTTCGTCCCGTCGCCGGTCCGCACGTCGGTGTCCCGTGTCGTGCCCATGGATCAGACCCCTACCGTGAAGCCGTCGGACCAACCCTGCATCTCCTGCACGATGCCGTCCCACGCGCCGGTCAGCAGGAGCAGACCGGTCGCGACCATCATGCCGCCGCCGATACGCATCACCCACACGTAGTGGCGCTTGACCCAGCCGAAGGCACCCAGCGCCTTGCGGAAGGCGACCGCCGCGACGACGAAGGGCAGACCCAGGCCGACGCAGTACGCGACCGTCAGCACGGCCCCGCGTCCGGCGCTCGCCTGGTCGAACGCGAGTGCCTGCACGGAGGCGAGCGTCGGGCCGATGCAGGGGGTCCAGCCGATCCCGAACAGCGCGCCCAGCACGGGAGCACCGGCCAGCCCGGCGACCGGCCGCTTGTGGAAGCGGAACTCCCGCTGGGTGAGCCAGGGCATCATGCCCATGAAGAAGACACCCATGAGGACCATGAGGACGCCGAGCACCTTGGACAGGGTGCTCTGGTGCTCCTGCAGGGTCGAGCCGAAGTAGCCGAAGAGGGCGCCGCCCGAGACGAAGACCGCGGTGAAGCCGAGGACGAACAGCGAGGCCCCCGCGACCATCCGCCCGCGCCGCGCCTCGGCGAGGTCGGTGCCGCTGATCCCGGTGACGTACGAGAGGTAGCCGGGCACGAGCGGCAGCACGCACGGCGAGAAGAAGGAGACGAGCCCGCCGAGGACGGCGATCGGGACGGCGAGCACCAGGGCCCCGGTGAGGACGGTCTGGTTGGCGTCGGTGCCTGCGGCTGCGAGAAGGGACACGAGCGGTCACTTCTCCGCGAGGATCGGCTTGATCATCTTGCGCAGGTTCGCCTCGCTCAGCGCGGCCAGCGACCGGGAGGCGACCTTGCCGTCCCGGTCCAGCACGAGCGTGGAGGGGATCGCCTGCGGGTTGAGCGTGCCCTTCTTGAAGCGGAGCATCAGCTTGCCCGTGGGGTCGTACAGGCTCGGGTACTCGACGCCGTGCGCCTTCTCGAAGGCGATCGCGGGGGTGGTGCTGGTGTCGCGGGTGTTGATGCCGACGAACTGCACTCCCCGGTCCTTGAGGTCCTCGGAGACCTTGACGAAGTTCTTGGCCTCCAGACGGCACGGGGCGCACCAGGAGCCCCAGACGTTCAGGACGACGATCCTGCCCTTGTAGTCGGCGACGTCGAGCCGCTTGCCGTCGATGGTCTCGCCGGACAGGTCGGGGGCCTGGGCGCGGCTGCCCTTCTCGACCGTCGCGATGCCGTCGGAGCCGGTGACGAAACCGGTGTCGCCCGCCCCGCCGGACGTGCCGCCGGACCCGCACGCGGACAGGAACAGCGCGGCGGCGACGGTCCCGCAGGTCAGTGCGGCGGCTCGGTTGCGGACGGGGCCACGGGTCCGGTTCGTGCGCCGGGGGGCGCGGCTGGCGGCACTCATGTGAAAAGTTTCGCATGTCCGTTCCGAGGATCTTGCGCACCCCCCTCACGGGGCGGAGCCGCCGCCCCGGGCTCCGTTCCGGGCACCGCCCCGGGCTCCGTTCCGGGCACCGCCTCGGGCTCGGTTCCGGGCAGCCCCGGGAGGATCATCAAGCGGCCTTCGCCGGGCCCTTCATCGAGCCCGGCCCGCTGCTCCCCGGGCCCGGCCCGCTTCCGGAGCGGGTCGGGACGTCGCCGAGGAAGGCGTTCCACCCGCCGGCCGGCTCCTGCCCCACCCCCAGCGACCGCAGCTTCTCCAGGACGGCCGCGTCCTGTGCGTCGAGCCAGTCCACGAACTGGCGGAACGACACCAGGCGTACGTCCTTCTTGCCGGCGATGTGCTTCAGCGCGCCCTCGACGGCGTCCATGTAGATGCCGCCGTTCCAGTCCTCGAAGTGGTTGCCGACGAAGAAGGGCGCGCGGTTCGTCTCGTACGCGCGCGTGAAGCCCGCTATGTACGCGTCGGTCGCCTGCTTGCGCCAGGCCGGGTAGTTGGCGGGCGGGGCCTGGGTGGAGTTGACCGACTGGTTCGCCAGGATGTTGTAGTCCATGGAGAGGACCTCGAAGGTGTGCCCGGGGAAGGGGATCGCCTGGAGCGGCAGGTCCCACAGCCCTTCCTTCTTCCCGGGCCAGACCTGGGTGCCGCCGGGCGAGGAGGCGTCGTAGCGCCAGCCGAGCTCGCGGGCGGTGGGCAGCAGGTTGTCCTGGCCCTTCAGGCACGGGGTGCGGCCGCCGACGAGTTCCTTCTCGTAGTCGAAGGGCAGCGGGGGCACCTCGTCCTCGCTCCAGCCCGTGTTCGTGCGCCACTCCTTCACGAAGGACTTCGCCTGGGCGATCTCGCTCTTCCACTGGGCCGGGGTCCAGTTCTCGACCGTGCCGGTGCCGCCGCAGAAGTGGCCGTTGAAGTGGGTGCCTATCTCGTGCCCGTCGAGCCAGGCCCGCCGGAGGTTCCTCAGCGTCGACTTGATGTGGCCGTCCGTGAGGTAACCGATGTCGGACGCGCCCGGCGCGTTGTTCGGCGGGAGGTACTTGCGCTTTTTCGACTCGGGCAGGAGATAGAGCCCGGAGAGGAAGAACGTCATTCGCGCGTCGTGTTCTTCGGAGAGTTTCAGGAATCGCTCGAAGAGGCCGTTGCCGACGTCTCCCGCACCGTCCCAGGAAAAGACGACGAACTGCGGCGGGGTTTCGCCGGGTTCGAGGGGTACGGGTTTGCCGGGCTGCCCGGGCTGCTTCCCGGTGAAGGAGGTGGAGCCGTCGCCGAGGGAGCGGCCGGGGCGTCCGCCCCCCTCGCCACCAGCGCCTCCGGAATCCCCGACACCGCCGGAGCCGTCGGAGTGGTTCCCCAGGGCGGTACCGCAGCCCGCGAGTCCCACGGCCGCCGCGGCTCCGGCCCCGATCCCCAGCATTCCCCTTCGACTGATGTCGCGCATTCCCGTCCCCTGTTCGTCGTGCCGGTGCCCAAGAAATCTGGGCACCGGGTTAGAGGGCACGACGAAGGGCGGGGTTCCCGCTCACCTGCGGATATTCCGGTGACCGTTCGACGACGAACTTGTGACGGCCAGCAGGAGAACCGCCCTCATGGAATACGCGTCACCGTCACGGCACTCTCCGTCAGCGGCACACCCTCGACGGACGCGCCCGTGAGGGGCGCGGGGAACTGCGCGCCCGGCCCCCCACCCACCCGCACTACGAGGAAAAGCCGGGCGGAGTCGGAAGGCTAGGCCCCGTACGCCTTGGACTTGCCCTTCACCGGCTTGGCCCCCGCCCGGAGGTGTGCCGGCACCAGATCCCGCGCGGGCTCGGTGTACCCCACGGACACGATCTTGTCCCCGCGGTACGTGAACGTGGTCAGGGACGCCAGCGTGCACTGCCGCTTCCGCGGGTCGTGCCACAGCCGCCGCCGCTCCACGAAGGACCGCAGTGTCCAGATGGGCAGCTGGTGGCTGACGCACACGGCCTCGTGCCCCCGGGCCGCGTCCCGGGCGGCGTCCAGCGCGCCCATCATCCGTACGACCTGCTCCAGGTACGGCTCGCCCCAGGACGGCTTGAACGGGTTGACCAGGTGCTTCCAGTTCTCCGGCCTGCGCAGCGCGCCGTCCCCGACCCCGAACGCCTTGCCCTGGAAGACGTTCTCGGCCTCGATCAGCCGGGCGTCGGTCGTGAGCTCCAGACCGTGCGAATCGGCGATCGGGCCGGCCGTCTCCCGGGCCCGCTCCAGCGGGGAGGAGACGACGTGCGTGACGTCCCGCGGGGCGAGGTGCTCGGCGACCCGCTCGGCCATCCGCCGCCCCAGCTCGGACAGGTGGTACCCGGGCAGCCGCCCGTAGAGGAGACCGTCCGGGTTCTCCACCTCCCCGTGCCGCATCACGTGTACGACGGTGATGTCACTCATGCTGCCGTGGCCTCCGCTGCTGCCCGTGCCGCCGCCGGAAGGGCGTCGGCGATCCGCTGTACCGCCTGCTCGTCGTGCGCCGTCGAGACGAACCAGGACTCGAACGAGGACGGCGGCAGGTAGACGCCCCGCGCCAGCATCGCGTGGAAGAAGGCGTTGAAGCGGTACGACTCCTGCGCCCTCGCGTCCTCGTAGGTGCGTACGTCCGCCCCGGTGAAGAAGACGGAGAACATGTTGGACGCGTTCTGCAGCCGGTGCACCACACCTTCCTTGGTGAGGGCGTCCGCGACGAGCGTACGGATCTGCTCGGACACCGCGTCGAGCCGGGCGTACGCCGCGTCGTCGAGCAGTCGCAGCTGGGCGAGGCCCGCCGCGGTGGCGACCGGGTTCCCGGACAGCGTGCCGGCCTGGTAGACGGGGCCCGCGGGCGCGAGGTGCGCCATCACGTCCTCGCGCCCGCCGAAGGCCGCGGCCGGGAAGCCGCCGCCCATGACCTTGCCGAAGGTCATGAGGTCGGGCACGACACCGTCCACCCCGTACCAGCCGGCCCGGCTCGTACGGAAGCCGGTCATGACCTCGTCGGAGATGTAGAGGGCACCGTCGGCGGCGCAGGCGTCCTTGAGGCCCTGGTTGAAGCCGGGCAGCGGCGGTACGACGCCCATGTTGCCGGGCGATGCCTCGGTGATCACGCAGGCGATCTCGCCGGGGTGCGCGCGGAAGGCCGCGCGGACGGCGTCGAGGTCGTTGTACGGAAGGACGATGGTGTCCCCGGCCTGGGCGCCGGTGACGCCGGGGGTGTCGGGGAGCGCGAACGTGGCCAGGCCGCTGCCGGCGGAGGCCAGCAGGGCGTCCACGTGCCCGTGGTAGCAGCCGGCGAACTTCACGACCTTGGCGCGTCCGGTGAAACCGCGCGCGAGCCGGATGGCGGACATGGTCGCCTCGGTGCCGCTGGACACGAGCCGGACCTGCTCGACGGGTCCGACGCGCGCGACGATCTCCTCGGCGAGCGCGACCTCCCCCTCGCCGGGCGTGCCGAAGGAGGTGCCGCGGGAGACGGCCTCCTGGACCGCCTCGATCACCTCGGGGTGGGAATGGCCGAGGATCATCGGCCCCCAGGAGCAGACGAGGTCGACGTACTCCCTGCCGTCGGCGTCCGTCAGGTAGGGCCCCTTGCCGGACACCATGAACCGGGGCGTACCGCCCACGGCGCGGAACGCGCGGACGGGGGAGTTCACGCCGCCGGGCGTCACGGCCGCCGCACGGTCGAAGAGGCTCTGCGAATGTGGGGCTTCGTAACTGTAGGGCAGTTCGGTCATGACCTGCGGTTTCCTCGCGGGCGGACGTCGGACTCCTCCAGCCTAGGACAGCCGGCGTTCCCGCCGGAGGCGGCGCCCCCTTCCCCGGACCGGTCGGGATCCCTTTCCCGGACCGGTCGGGACGCGGCACGTCCGCGGGCCGCCGGCTCAACTGCGGCCGCCCGGACCCCGGCTGCGACGTGCTCCGGAATCTCCGCCCTCATGGCCGGACGCGGGGGCCGGGGTACGCTGAGGCCGTGAAGCCGAGGCTTCGTAAGGTGGCTCACACGGACCATGGTGTCGGAGGCTGCGAAGATCCCGCGGACAGGTGTTTCAGCGCACGTTTCGGCGTGCGGCCGTTGGGGAGGTCACTGTCACGATGATCGGGTCGCGTGGCGGGGGTCGCGCGCCCCAGAAGGCAGTCGGGTGGAGATATGCATCGCGGTGGCGGACTGGGCGAGGGGACCGATGACCTCGGTCCTCGGCGTGCCCGGCGGGGGAAGCACCGACGCGAGGCGGAAGCGGCCGAAGCACGGCAGGCACAGGGATCGCAGGGCGAGCCTGAGCGGATCGAGCCGTCCGCGCGTATGGACGGTATGGACTACACGGACCGCGGGGCGGACCAGCTCAGGCCAGGAAGCAGCGGGAATGGTGGCCGGGTGGGGGTGACCTACAAATACTTCGGGGCCCCGGACGGCGCGACCGCCGCCCGCGTCCCGATCTCCATGCGCCCGGAGGAGCTCGGCGGTGACGAGCTCGGTATGAACGGCATGTTCACGAAGATCAAGCCGGAGACGATGGCCGCGATGGTCCTCACCGGCATAGAGGGCATACCCCTGCACAAGGTGCCCCCGCTCGAACTGGTCGTGCTCCACCCCGACTACGCCGTCGTCAGGCTCCCCATGACGGTCGTCGACCCGCTGCGCGGCATAGGCGAGGAGGCCGTGGGCGCGGCGGCCTTCATCTGGTCGACGGTCCCGGACCGCGGCGGCCCCCGGGACGCGTTCAACGTCTACCGACTGCTGCACGAGTGGCAGGACTTCAGCCACCGCCTGCACGAGGCGGGACACCAGCCGTACTGCCTGGTCTGGCCCTGAGCCGAGGGCGCCGAAGCTCACCTTCGGGCGCCGGCCCCGTGGCATGAGCACCGCAGAGGGGTGTGGGCAACCGCTTGAAGCGGTTGCCCACACCCCTCTGCGTCGCCCTGCGGCGTCCTGCGACCACCTCATGCGGCCAGTGACACCGCCTGGACCGCGGAGTCCTTCAGTGCCCGCCGGGCCGTGAGGAGGCTCGTCCCGAACGTCGCCGCCGCGGCCACCGCCACGATCGTGAGCCAGATGCCCAGCCCCTGGTCCGGCAGGACCCCGTCCGTGCGGACCATCGTGAACGGGACGGCCCCGGCCAGCGCGGCCACCGCCCCGAAGGCGACACCCGTCACCGTGAGGAGGAGGGACTCCAGGCCGATCATGTGCAGGATCTGCCCCGGGGTCGCCCCCGCGAGCCGCTGCTGCCCGAACTCCTTGCGCCGGTAAGTGGTCGACGCGTAGAGGGAGTTGATCAGCATGATGCAGGAGAAGACCACGATGATCCCGACGATCACCAGGTTGAGGGTCTCCAGGTTCTTCGCGTCGACCGACTTGGGCACCCCCGCCGCGTCGATGGCGTCGTTCTCGACGGCCTGCATGTACAGGGTGGCCGTGGCCATGCCGGTGAAGAGCGTCAGCGGCACCAGGACACCGGAGAGCCGGGCGGCCTGCACCCGCAGGATGCGTACGGCGAGGTAGCCGCTCGGACCCGTCAGCGGCAGCCGGCCGACCAGCGCCTTCAGCAGACCCGGTGCCAGGAGCCCGAAGCCGACCGACAGCAGGATCGAGCCGTACGCGGGCGGCGCCATCAGCATCTCGTCGGTCCCGGACAGGGCGAAGGTGGAGCAGACCGACACCGCGCCGAGCACCAGCGCGGCGACGACGAGGAACCTGCGCCCCTTGCCGCGGGGCCGCGTCCGCCGGACGGTGGCCCGCCGCACGGCGAGGAACGCCGCGCCCGCCGCCGCGACCACCGTGGTGGCGAAGCCCGAGTACAGGGCGATCGGCCCGAAGGCGTGGTCGACGGAGTCGGCGACCTGCCCGCTGTCCTTGAAGAGGTCGAGCAGCATCCGCCCGGCCAGCAGCGAGGGAACGACGGCGAGCAGCGCGCCCACCAGGGCGACGACCACCGACTCCCCGACGACCATGCGCCGGATCTGTGAGGGCGTGGCACCGGAGCAGCGCAGCAGCTCGATCTCCGAGGAGCGCTGGCGCACGTTCACCGTCAGCGTGGAGGCGACGGCGAAGAACACCAGCAGGGTCCCGTAGCTGCCGACCACGCCCGCCGCGCTGGACAGGGTGTCCTTGCTGACGGCGTCGACCCCCCGCGCGCCGGCCGTGTCCTGCATCGAGTTGAAGGTCATGACGATCGTCGCGCCCAGGAAGGCCGACAGCAGAGTGGCGGCGAAGCGTCCGGGGCGCTGCCGGACGGAGCGCATGGCGAGGGCGAACATCATGGTCAAGCCCTCGCCATCACGTCGTCGCCGAGGTGCACGAGGCGCTCGGCCACCGCGTCCACGGTCGGCTGGTGCATCTGGCCGGCGAGCCGGCCGTCCGCGAGGAACAGGACCGAGTCGGCGTACGAGGCCGCGACCGGGTCGTGGGTCACCATGACGACCGTACGGCCGTGGACGCGTACCGCCTCCTGGAGGAGCAGCAGGACGTCCCGCGCGCTGCGGGTGTCCAGGGCGCCGGTCGGCTCGTCCGCGAAGATCACACTCGGCTCGGTCACCAGCGCGCGGGCGATGGCGACGCGCTGGCGCTGGCCGCCGGAGAGCTGGTCGGGCCGGTGGCCGAGGCGGTTGCCGAGGCCGACGGCGGTGAGGGTGTCCCGCACCCGCTCCCGGTTCACGCGGCGCCGGGCGAGCTTCAGCGGCAGGATCGTGTTCTGGGCCACGGTGAGTGTGTCCAGCAGGTTGTACTGCTGGAAGATGAAACCGATCCGGTTGCGCCGGAACTTCGTCAGCTCGGCCTCCGTGCCGCCGGTCATCTGCGCACCGTCGACGGTCACGATGCCGCTGTCGGGCCGGTCGAGCCCGGCCGCGCACTGGAGCAGCGTGGACTTGCCGGAGCCCGAGGGCCCCATCACCGCGGTGAAGGTGCCGCTCGCCAGGCTGAAGGTCACCTCGTCCAGCGCCCGTACGGCGCTGTCGTCGCTCCCGTAGGTCTTGCTGACCTTGACCAGGCGCAGAGCCATCCCGGCGGGGCCCGCCCCATGGCCCTCGGTACGTCGATCGGTTCGGCGGAACATCGTCATCAGCCTCCGTCGGGCACGGTCCGCGCCCCGCTCCCGGGCACTCCCTGTGCCCTGATCAATACGCTACGGAGGAGGAGGCTTCGGCACATTGGGCACAGAGCCCGTATCGGCGGGTGTACTCAGCACCACCCCCACGGCCCGGCAGACCCCCGTCCGGCACGGCCCTCGACCTGGGCTCTCGGCCCGCACCCTCCCGCCCGTCCCTCGCCCGGCCGTGTCCCTTCCACCGCCCTTCCGGGGCCCTTCCAGGGCCCCGCTCCCGGCCTGGCGGCCCCGGGTCACCCACCACCCGTCACCCGTGACCCGTCGCTACGCGCCGCGCACCGTGAACCCGGTCACCGAGCCGCCGCCCTCCCGGCGCACGGCGAACGGCTCCCCGCCGTGCGCGGCCGCCACCTCGCGCACGATCGACAGGCCCAGCCCGGAGCCGGGCAGGCTCCGGGCGTCCGGCGCACGGTAGAAGCGGTCGAAGACCCGGTCCAGGTCCTCCTGCGCGATGCCGGGCCCGCGGTCCCGCACCTCGACGCGGACGGTGTCCCCGGCGCGGGTCACGACGAGTTCGATCGGACCGGTCCCGCCCCGGTCGAACTTCGCCGCGTTCTCCACCAGGTTGGACACCGCCCGCTGCAACGCCGCCGGCCGGCCGTCGACCGCCGGGTCCCCGGACACCCGTACCGTGACGGCCCGCCCCGTGCGCCGGCGGGCCGTCACCGCCACCTCGTCCGCGAGGTCGGCGAGGCTCACCCGGCGCGGCGGCTCGGTGTCGGACCGGCCGGCCGCCAGGGCGACCAACTCGTTGACCAGGTCGGTGAGTTCGCGGGACTCCTCCGCGAGGTCGGCGACCAGCTCCGTACGGACGGCGGGCGGGAGCTCGTCGATGCGGCGCAGCAGCGAGATGTTCGTCCGCAGCGAGGTCAGGGGCGTACGCAGTTCGTGTCCCGCGTCCTGGACGAGGCGCCGCTGGTCGTCCTCGGACTGGGCGAGCCGGCCCAGCATGCGGTCGAAGGACCGGCCGAGCCGGCCCACCTCGTCGTGTCCGGCGACCGGCACCTGGATGTCGAGGCGTCCGGTGCGCGCCACGTCCTCGGCGACGCCGGTGAGCCGCACCAGGCGCGAGGTGATGCGCCGGGCCAGCCACCATCCGAAGAGGCCCGCGGCGGTCACCACGGCGGCCTCCAGCAGCACGGTCCGCTGCTGGAGGTCGCGCAGCAGGTCCTCGGTGCCGCTGAACTCCTGCGCCACCTGCACGGCGCCCCGGCCGCCGCCGAGCGAGACGGTCGCGACGCGGTACACGTCGTCGCCGTCGCCGACCTCGACGTCCCGGTGCACCACCAGCCGCCCGGCGGACCGCCCGGCCGCGACCGGACGGTCCGCGGCGCCCACGGGCAGCGGCGGGTGGCCCCGGTCGACGACGGACCCGCCGGGCCCCAGGACCTGTACGACCGTGCCGCTCGGCCGGACGATCTCGTCGCGCGGGCCGCCGTCGGTGTCGCCGGTGGTGAAGTCCGCGGGCGACAGGGGGTTACGGCGCACCTCGTCGAGCAGGTCCCGCACGACGCCCTCGAAGACGGTCTGCTGGTCCACGCGCACCAGCCGGGCGGCGGCGTCGTACGACAGGAAGCCGATGAGCACGGTGACGACCGCCGCCACCGCCGCGAACGACACCGTGAAGGTGGTGCGCAGCGAGGAGAGTCCTGGCCGCACTCAGCCCTCCCTCAGCACGTATCCCACACCCCGCACCGTGTGGATCGGGGAGGGCGCGCCGGGCTCGTCGAGCTTGCGCCGCAGGTAACCGACGTACACGGCGAGGTTCTTGGAGCCCGGGCCGAAGTCGTAGCCCCAGATGCGGTCGTAGAGGGTGGTGTGGTCGAGGACCGTGCCGGCGTGGCGGGCGAGCAGTTCGAGGAGGTCGAACTCGGTGCGGGTGAGCTCGATCTCCCGCGACCCCCGCCAGACCCGGCGGGCCTGCGGGTCGAGGCGCAGGTCCGCGGCGACGATCCGGCCGTCGGACGCGCGCCGCGGTTCGCCGGGTACGTCGTCGGGCGGGCCCGTGCGCCGCAGCAGGGCCCGGAGCCGGGCGAAGACCTCCTCGACGTCGAAGGGCTTGACCACGTAGTCGTCGGCGCCGGCGTCCAGGCCCGCGATGCGGTCCGCGGTCTCGACGAGCGCGGTGAGCATCAGGACGGGGGTGCGGTCGCCCTCGGCACGCAGGGCGCGGCAGACCTGGAGGCCGTCCGTGCCCGGCATCATCACATCGAGGACGAGCACGTCGGGCGGGTCGCGGCGGACCGCGGCGAGCGCCTGGTCGCCGTCGGCGACGGCGGTGACCGCGTAGCCCTCCAGGGTCAGGGCCCGCTCCAGGGCATGGCGGATCGCACGGTCGTCCTCGGCGAGCAGCAGGGTGTGGGGCACGGGACCAGTCTGCCAAGCCCGCCGCGGCGTACCGCCCGCCGAGTACGGGGGCGGCCGGGCCCCACCGGATCCGCGGCCGGTTCCAGGACCCGGGCCGTCCGGCACCCGGTTCAACCGTCCGGCACCCGGTTCAACCGTCCGGCACCCGGTTCAGCCGTCCTGGGCCGTCTGCGGCCGGCCGGGGGGAACGGCGGGCAGGAATCCGGCGTCGACGACGTCCATGGCGACCTTCTTGATCAGGATCCGGTGGTGGCCTGCGTGACGGCGCATCGCCTCGAATGCCTGGTCGGGGGAGACGCCGCAGCGGGCCGCGATGACTCCTTTGGCCTGCTCGATGATGATGCGGCTGCGCAGGGCGATGCGCAGCTGCGCGTTGACGAACTCCTGCTCGCCCGCGGTGCGGGCGTGCAGCAGGCCGATGGTCGCGACGTCGGCGAACGCCTGGGCGAGTCTCAGGTCCTGCGGCGTCAGGGAGCGGCTGTCGGTGTGCAGGAGCAGCAGGGCGCCGACGCTGTCCTTGCGCAACCGCATCGGCAGGGCGCTGGGCGGTGCGTAACCGGCCTGCCGGATCCGTGTGTCCAGCCGCGGCCAGCGCGGCGGCGTGCGGTCGGCCGGGGCGCCGGGGAGGACCTGCCGGGCGGTGCGGAAGGCTTCCACGGCCGGTCCCTCCTCCAGGGCCGCGTCCAGGACGCGTTGCAGTCCGGGTCCGGGGTCGCAGGGCGCGGGACTGTACAGACCCGAGCCCGGATGGCCGAGGAAGACCGCGGCGTCGGTGACGTCCAGCAGTTCCTGGCAGCGGACGGTCATCCGCTGCAGGAACTCGATGACGTCGAAGTTCTCCACCAGCGTGTCGGCCAGTTCCACGAACGCACGCGAGATGTTCTCCTGTCTGTTCATGCTTCCTCTCCTCGGACAAGGGCTCCCGCGAAGCCACGGAAGGACCGGGGTTGCTCTGTCATGCCGGTGCTCCCCCACGATGACGGCCGGGCGGCGTCACCGGGGTCCGGTCGCGAGGACGGGGACGAACCGGGCGGGGACGGACCGGACGGTGCGACGGACCGGACCGGGGACGGGCCGGACGGTGCGACGTCCTGCACCGCGTCGCCCGCGCGAAGGAGCCTGCCGCTCGGCCGGCCCGGCCGGCCGTCCGTACCCAGTGAAGTCCTGTCGGCCCCTTGCGGGACACCCCCTCGCGGGCGGTGGCCGCCGACGGCGGCCACCGGTTCCGCGGTCCCGTCATCCGTCGAACGTCCCCGGGGGCAGACGGCGCGCGAGGACCGCCCGGGCGAGGTCGGTCAGGGACCGGCCGCCGGCGATGGCGTGGGCGCGCAGCCGCAGGAGGGCTTCGGCCGGGGGGACCCCGAGCTCGACCGAGAGGAAACCGGTGGCCTGGTGGATCTCGGCGTGGTACAGCGCCAGGTCGGGCCTCGGGCCGGTCTCCTCCTCCGGGACGGCTTTCGGGCTGTCGAGCAGCAGGGGTACCAGGTCATGTGCCAGACGGTGGACGTCGCGCTGCCGGGCGGCGGTCAGCGGGCCGGGAGCGACGCGGTATCCGGTCAGTACGCCGACCGTGGCGGCACCGATCCGGATCGGGACGGCGATGACGGAGCGGACGCGGGTGTGCGCGGCAGCCGGGAGGAAGGCGGGCCAGCGTGCGGGGTCGGTGGCGGCCAGGTCCGGCTCGGCGCAGAAGTCGCCCCGGCGGGCGGCCTGCACCGTGGGTCCCTCGCCGAGGGTGAACTGCAGTTCCTCCAGCTCCGGTCCCAGTCCCTCGGCCGGGTCGCTCCACACCAGTTCCAGCAGATCGCCGAGGACTACCGCGCTCACGGTCAGCGCGTCCAGACCGAGACGCCGCGCGGTGCCGGGCGGCACCGCGCGCAGTCCGCCGTCCGGCCGGAGGGCTCCTCCCGCGGGAGGCGGAGACGCCGACGGACCGTCATGAGGTCCCCCGGCGCCGTCCGGAGCGGCGTTCTGGTCGGATGCCTGCATGTCACAGGACCTCTCGGCCGCTACGGCCGCCATGACCGCTGTGAGCGCCGTGGCCGTCGTCCGCGCGAAGACCCTCGTCCGCGCGAAGACCCTCGTCCGGTGCGAGCTGCTCCCCCTCCGGCTCTCCGCGCCTCTCGTCGGAGACGGCGAAGTGGCCGGCCCTTCCCGCTCCGTCCGGGGCCGCCGTGCGGCCGGGGACCGGCGGGGTCCGGCGCCGCCCGTTCGCCGGGACCGTCGGTCCGGGCATGGAGTGACCGGTGTTCATGGTGTGTTCTTTCCCGCGCGTCGACGACGGAGAACCCGTCCGACGGGAGCGGAGCTGCCCGGCGGGAACGGACACCTCCCGTGTGCACCTCACCCACCCGGTCAAGGTGAACCGAACGGCCTACTCGGGCCGCAGCGCCGCCAGCTGCTCCGCGAAGGGAGTCACCTCCAGGCCGCCGACCCGCACGGACCCGTCCCGCCGCGCTCCCGGCACGGGCCCGTCGGCCGCACCCCGCGCGGCACCCGTTCCGGCCCCCGTCCCCGCCACCGTCAGCGCTCCCATCAGCGCCGCCAGCTCCCCCGCGGCCCGCCCGGTCCGCTCGGCGAGCCCCTCCGCGCCCCAGTCCTCGGACGCCGCGTAGACCGCGGTCGGCACGACCACCGCCCGCAGGTACGCGAACAGCGGCCGCATCGCGTGCTCCAGCACCAGCGAGTGCCGCGCCGAACCCCCGGTGGCGGCGATCAGCACCGGCTTCCCCGCCAGCGCGTCACGGTCCAGCACGTCGAAGAACGACTTGAACAGCCCGCTGTACGAGGCCGAGAAGACGGGCGTCACGACGATCAGCCCGTCCGCGGCCGCCACCGCGTCCAGCGCCGCACCCAGCTCGGGCCCGGGGAACCCGCTGGTGAGGTGGTGCGCGATCGCCACCGCGAGGTCCCGCAGCTCCACCACCTCGACCTCGGCCGGAGCCGTCGCGGGGACGCGCCCCACGACGGCCGCCGCGAGCCGGTCCCCCAGCAACCGCGTGGACGACGGAACGCTCAGCCCCGCCGAGACGACGACGAGCTTCATGACGCGGCCACTTCCTTGCCGGCAACGGCACCGGAACCGGCACCGACACCAGCACCAGCACCAGCGGCGGCACCGGAACCAGCGGTGGCCGCGGCCACCCGCGCCGCGTGCGTGGGCGCCTCCGGCACCCCCGCCGGACGCCCCTTGGCGAACTCCTCGCGCAGCACGGGCACGACCTCCTCGCCCAGCATGTCGATCTGCTCCAGCACGGTCTTCAGCGGCAGCCCGGCGTGGTCCACGAGGAACAGCTGCCGCTGGTAGTCACCGGCGTAGTCCCGGAAGGACAGTGTCTTCTCGACGACCTGCTCGGGCGTGCCGACCGTCAGCGGGGTCTGCCGCGTGAAGTCCTCCAGCGACGGACCGTGCCCGTACACCGGCGCGTTGTCGAAGTACGGCCGGAACTCCCGCACCGCGTCCTGCGAGTTGCGCCGCATGAACACCTGTCCGCCGAGCCCGACGATCGCCTGCTCGGGCGTGCCGTGCCCGTAGTGCGCGTACCGCGACCGGTACAGCTCGACCATCTGCTTGGTGTGGTCGGCCGGCCAGAAGATGTTGTTGTGGAAGAACCCGTCCCCGTAGTACGCGGCCTGCTCGGCGATCTCCGGCGAGCGGATCGAGCCGTGCCAGACGAACGGCGGCACCCCGTCCAGCGGTCGCGGCGTCGACGTGAACGACTGGAGCGGCGTACGGAACTTGCCCTCCCAGGTCACCACGTCCTCGCGCCACAGGCGGTACAGCAGGGCGTAGTTCTCGACGGCGAGGTTGATGCCCTGCCGGATGTCCTTGCCGAACCAGGGGTAGACCGGGCCGGTGTTGCCGCGCCCCATCATCAGGTCCACGCGCCCGTCCGCCAGGTGCTGGAGCATCGCGAAGTCCTCGGCGATCTTCACCGGGTCGTTGGTGGTGATGAGGGTGGTGGAGGTGGAGAGGACGATGTTCTCGGTGCGCGCGGCGATCCAGCCGAGCATGGTCGTCGGCGACGACGGCACGAACGGCGGGTTGTGGTGCTCGCCGGTCGCGAAGACGTCGAGCCCGACCTCCTCGGCCTTCTGCGCGATGGCGACCATGGCCTTGATCCGCTCGTGCTCGGTCGGGGTCCGGCCCGTGGTGGGGTCCGGCGTGACGTCGCCGACGGTGAAGATCCCGAACTGCATGGCTGCCTCATCCCTCGCAGGTTGTTTACGATTCAACTATACCCGCAAACGAGCCCCCCGCCCGGACTATTCCCCCCTCCCCCTCCCGCCTCGTCCAGGGATTGCCGGTGCCCCGTCCTGCGGTCCGGGAACGGCCACCCATGCCGCGACACCAGAGGCATCGTCGACACCAGAGACATCGTCGACGCCCCGGACCTCTTCTCGCGCGCCCGCCTATCCTGGCCGGTGAAGCAATCGACCGTACGAGCGAGGCGCGGTGGCAGGCCGTCGCGCCCGCGCCCTCCCCCGAGGAGCAGCCCCATGACCGCCGCCGCACCCGCCGGATCCGCCGCGAGCGCCGCACCCTCCCCCGCCTCCCGTATCGCCGTCGTCACCGGCGCGAGCAGCGGGATCGGCGCCGCGACGGCCCGGCAGCTGGCGGCCGCGGGCTACCGGGTGGTCCTCACCGCCCGCCGCAAGGACCGCATCGAGGCACTCGCGGAGGAGATCACCGCGGCGGGCGGCCAGGCGACGGCGTACGCGCTGGACGTCACCGACCGCGCGGCGGTCGACGAGTTCGCGACGGCTTTCAGGAAGATCGGCGTCCTGGTCAACAACGCGGGCGGCGCGCTCGGCGCCGACCCGGTCGCGTCCGGCGACCCGGCGCAGTGGCGCCAGATGTACGAGACGAACGTCATCGGCACGCTCAACGTCACCCAGGCCCTCCTCCCCGCGCTGACCGCGTCCGGCGACGGCACGGTGGTCGTCGTCTCCTCGACCGCGGGCCACGGCACCTACGAGGGCGGCGGCGGCTACGTGGCCGCCAAGCACGCCGAACACGTCCTCGCCGAGACCCTCCGCCTGGAGATCGTCGGCACACCGGTGCGGGTCGTCGAGATCGCCCCCGGCATGGTCAGGACCGACGAGTTCGCGCTGACCCGCTTCGGCGGCGACGCCGAGAAGGCGGCGAAGGTCTACGCGGGGGTGGCCGAGCCCCTCACCGCCGAGGACGTCGCCGACACGATCACCTGGACGGTCACCCGCCCCTCCCACGTCAACATCGACCTCCTGGTCGTACGTCCCCGGGCCCAGGCGTCCAACACGAAGGTCCACCGGGAGCTGTAGGAGGCCGCGGGGCTGCGGGGCTGAAGGGCTGCGGGGCCGCAGGAGGAAGAGCCGCGGCGGCTTCCGTCAGCCCTTCACACAGACGACCTGCTTCAGCTTCGCCACGACCTCGACCAGGTCCCGCTGCTGGTCGATGACCTGCTCGATCGGCTTGTACGCGGCCGGGATCTCGTCCACCACGCCGGAGTCCTTGCGGCACTCCACGCCCCGCGTCTGCTCCTCCAGGTCCTTGGTCGAGAAGCGGCGCTTGGCGGCGTTGCGGCTCATCCGCCGGCCCGCCCCGTGCGAGGCCGAGTTGAACGCCTTCTCGTTGCCGAGGCCCTTCACGATGTACGAGCCGGTGCCCATCGAGCCCGGGATGATGCCGTACTCGCCGGAGCCCGCGCGGATCGCGCCCTTGCGGGTGACCAGCAGGTCCATCCCCTCGTACCGCTCCTCCGCCACGTAGTTGTGGTGGGCGCTGATCTCGGGTTCGAAGGTCGGCCCCGCCTTCTTGAACTCCTTGCGGATCACGTCCTTGAGCAGCGCCATCATGAGCGTGCGGTTGTACCTGGCGTACTCCTGCGCCCAGAAGAGGTCGTTGCGGTACGCCGCCATCTGCGGGGTGTCCGCGACGAAGACGGCGAGGTCGCGGTCTATCAGGCCCTGGTTGTGCGGGAGGTTCTGCGCGATGCCGATGTGGTGCTCGGCCAGTTCCTTGCCGATGTTCCGGGATCCGGAGTGCAGCATGAGCCAGACCGAACCGTCCTCGCTCAGACAGACTTCGACGAAGTGGTTTCCCGATCCGAGCGTTCCCATCTGCTTCGTGGCGCGCTCCTGACGGAATTTGACCGCTTCCGCCACTCCGTCGAAACGCCCCCAGAAGTCGTCCCACCCGCCGGTCGCGAGGCCGTGGAAGCGGCCCGGGTCGACGGGGCTGTCGTGCATGCCCCGCCCCACCGGGATCGCCTGCTCGACCTTCGTGCGCAGCCGGGACAGGTCGCCCGGCAGGTCGTTGGCCGTCAGGGAGGTCTTGACCGCGGACATGCCGCAGCCGATGTCCACCCCGACCGCCGCGGGGCACACCGCGCCCCGCATCGCGATGACCGACCCGACCGTCGCGCCCTTCCCGTAGTGCACGTCCGGCATGACGGCCAGGCCCTTGATCCAGGGCAGCGTGGCGACGTTGCGCAGCTGCTGCATCGCGCCGTCCTCCACCGACGCCGGGTCCGCCCACATACGGATCGGAACCTTCGCCCCCGGCACTTCCACGTACGACATATCGTCCTCATTCCCCCGCGAAACCAACAGAAGTCGTGAAACGCAAAACCGGCGCCAAGGCCAACGTTCAGGACAACGGACCGGCATCCACGGCAGTGCGTGCGATACACATTGTCTCCAGGGCCCGCCCCCGCGCGGCAACCGAATAACCACAGGACACCCTGGTCGCGAGCAGTTCCGCGGCCCGTCGAGAGGAGCCCTCCGTGCAGCGGAAGGCGTACGTACCCGGCGTCGCCGCGCTCCTGGCGGTACTGCTGGCGGGCTGCACCGGTGGATCGCCGGACGACGGCGACGAGGACGACGCGAAGTCGGGCGACACGGCGACGGCGGCCGCCGCACCGCAGCCCGGCAGGTACCGCACCCTCCCCGAACCCTGCGGCGCGGTGTCCCGCAGCACGCTGGACTCGCTGCTGCCCGGCATCCGGCAGCTGACGGACGAGGAGCGGCGCGAGAGGACGTACGAGGGGACGGCGACGGTCACGTACGACACGGACCGGAAGGTCGGCTGCCGCTGGAAGGCGGAGTCGGCGACCGCGACGGACCATCTGCTGGTGGACTTCGAGCGCGTGGTGTCGTACGACAACGCGGTCAGCGACGACGACCGCGCGAGCGACATCTACGCGAAGAAGGAGGAGGCGGCGGACCTCCCGGAGCCGGCCGCGTCGACACCTCCCTCATCCGCCTCGCCCGACTCAGCAGAATCATCGGAATCATCGGAATCATCAAAAACCTCTGATTCACCCGACTCACCCGACTCGCCCGATTCATCCGGCTCGACCAGCCCTTCCGGATCCAGCTCCCCCCGTCCCGGTTCCTCCGAACCCGGATCGTCCGGCACGTCGGCTTCGCCGGACTCCGACGTGACCGGCACCCCGGGCTCCCCGTCGGCCGCCCTCCAGCCCCGGACACTCGACGGGCTGGGTGACGCGGCCTTCCTCGACGACGCCCTGACCGACTCCAAGCAGCGGACGGTGACTGTGGTGTTCCGCACGTCCAACGTCGTCGTGACCATCCAGTACGACGAGCAGCCGGCGACCACCACGGACATCCCGAGCAGCGAGGAAATGCAGGACAGGGCGCGGAAGCTGGCGAGCCGGCTGGCCGGGACGTTCAGCGATTAGGGGCGTCCGGCGGGACGTCCGGCCTCGGCGGAACCCGAGCCGCACCTGTCCCGTTCGGGCTACCGTGGCCGTTCGCACGTACACCCGAGCGTCTTGAGTGAAGGAACCATGCACCGATCCGTACAGGGACACCGCAAGCGACTCGCCCGCATCCTGGCCGGGGCGGCCGCGGTCCCGGTGATGCTCGTCGCCTCCGGCTGCTCCTCGGACTCCGGTGACGGCTCCGGCGACGAGGCGAAGAAGGACACGAGCGCCTCGGCGTCGTCCTCGGCCACCGAGGAGGCGGACCCGGTGGTGAAGGAGGCGGCGTACGCGAAGCTGCCCGAGCCGTGCAAGGTGTTCTCGTCGAAGACGTTGAAGGAGCTGGTCCCGGAGGGCACCGAGTCCGGCAAGGAGGGCACGTCGGACGACGTCGCCACGCGCGGCAGCTGCTCCTGGGACAGCCTCGACAACAACGGTGTGGAGGGCTCGCAGTTCCGCTGGCTGAACGTGTCCCTGCTGCGTTTCGAGTCGGACCAGACCCGCGGCACGGGCGAGAAGCTGGCCTCGGAGTACTACACGAAGCACGCCGCGGACGCGCGTGCGGTCGAGGAGGCGAAGAACGCCGAGTCGAAGCCGGTGTCCGGGACGGGCAACGAGGCGACGCTGGTGACGTACGAGCTGAAGAAGAAGGAAGGCACCTTCAAGCAGCAGACGCTGGTGACGCGGGTCGAGAACGTCGTCGTGACGGTCGACTACAACGGCGCGGGTCTGGCGGGTGACGACTCCCCGAAGGCGGCCGACCTGTCGAAGGCGGCGCAGAAGGCCGCGAAGGAGGCCGTGCAGGCGGTCGTCGCCGCGAACAAGGGCGGCGGGAACGAGGGCGACGGGAACGGGGACGGCGGCGCGAGCACCGGTTCCAGCGCCGGCCCCACCGACAGCGCCAGCGCCAGTGTCGACGAGGCGTCCGGCCAGGGCTCGGACCTCGCCAAGGGCTGACGCCGGGGGCCCGGTCATCGCTGTCGCGAACTCGTGGCCCCCACCAGGACGTTCGACGGAGCCCGGCCCCGACGGAGGCCGGGCTCCACCCGTACCGGGCCGGGCTTCGGCCGTACCGGGCGTCCACGCCCCGTACACATGTGCCACTCTGTTGCGCGCAACAGGTCGTAATGGGAGGGGAGTACGGGTGGCCGCGCCTATGCAGCTCACCAAGACGCACCGGATCCTCATCGGGGTGGTCGTCTTCGGAGCGGTCGTCATCGCAGCGATCGGCTTCGCCGGTTCCTACGCGGCGGTACGCGAACTCGCCCTGGAGAAGGGCTTCGGGAACTTCAGTTACGTGTTCCCGATCGGCATCGACGCGGGCATCTGCGTCCTGCTCTCGCTCGACCTGCTCCTCACCTGGATCAGGATCCCGTTCCCGTTGCTGCGCCAGACGGCGTGGCTGCTGACGGCGGCGACGATCGCGTTCAACGGCGCGGCCGCCTGGCCGGACCCGCTGGGCGTCGGTATGCACGCGGTCATCCCGATCCTGTTCGTGGTCTCCGTGGAGGCGGCCCGGCACGCGATCGGCCGGATCGCGGACATCACGGCCGACAAGCACATGGAGGGCGTGCGCCTCACCCGCTGGCTGCTCTCCCCGCTCCCCACGTTCCTGCTGTGGCGCCGGATGAAGCTGTGGGAGCTGCGCTCCTACGAGCAGGTCATCAAGCTGGAGCAGGAACGTCTCGTCTACCAGGCGCGGCTGCGTTCGCGCTTCGGCCGCTCCTGGCGCCGCAAGGCACCGGTGGAGTCCCTGATGCCGCTGCGGCTGGCCCGTTACGGCGTGCCGCTGGCGGAGACGGCCCCCTCCGGTCTGGCGGCGGCGGGCATCGAGCCCGCGCTGCTGCCCCCGGCCCCCCGGCCGCAGACCGAGCTGGAGCTGGAGCGCGCCGAGGTGCCCGCGTCCACGGCCGGTGCGGTCGCCGTCCCGCCTCGGGTGGGCCCCGCGGAGTCTCACGACGGCCGGCGGCGTCCGGAGCGGCAGGAGGACCGCCGTTCCGTCACGGAGGAGGAGTGGGCCCGGGAGCAGGACCGGCCGGACCACCCGCACTACCAGGACCAGGACCAGGAGCGGGAACGGGAGCGGGAGGAGGAGCCGGAGCCTGAACCGGAGTTCAGCCCGTGGTTCGCTCCCCCGCACCAGGAGGTCGTCTACGAGGGCGGCTACGACCCGACGTACGTGCCCGACGACCCGATGTGGGCGCAGTACGAGGCGCAGCAGGCCCAGTACGAGGCCGAGCAGCGCCGCGCGTCCCGGAACGGCCGGCCGGACGGACAGGTGCTGGAGGAGTACGAGGAGCGGGAGCCCTCCCCGGAGGACACGGGCACCTTCCCGATCCCGTCGGGCCCCAACCGCACCCGTCAGCTCGGCGAGGGCGGCGGCACCCCGGTCCAGGAGCCGGACGAGGAATCGTTCTACCAGCTCTTCAAGCGGTCGATCAACGGCAGCTACCCGACTCCGCGCGAGTTCGGCGCCGACGTCGAGTCGGAGTTCCGCGTCGACATGTCCGAGCAGGAGGCCAAGCGGCTGGTCGCGCGCTTCGCGAACCGGCACGCCGTGGAGCTGGAGGAGGACCACATCGCGTAGGCGCGTACGCGAAAGCGCAGGCGCGTACGTGAAAGCGCAGGCGCCTGCGCTTTCGCATACGCGCCTACGCGAAGGGGGCGCCCGGAGACCTCCGGGCGCCCCCTTCACGTACGGGCCGGTGAGGGCCGTGCCCGCCCTCTACGCGCCCACCCCCTACGCGCCGAGCAGCTTCCGCACCCGTTCCTGCCCCACCGCGAGGAGCAGCGTGGGCAGGCGCGGGCCGGTGTCCCGGCCCACCAGCAGGTGGTAGAGCAGCGCGAAGAACGTGCGCTGGGCGACCTTGATCTCCGGCGGGAGTTCCCTGGGTCCGGCGTCGGCGGAGAAGCCGGCCTGGACCTTCGGGACGCCGTACACGAGGTGGGTGAGCCCGTCCAGCGACCAGTGCGTGTCGAGGCCGTCGAGCAGCAGCCGCAGTGATGCGCGGCCCTGGTCGTCGAGGGACGCGAGGAGCTCGGCGTCGGCCTCCTCCCGGACGACGGTCCGCTGGTCGGCCGGGACCTGGGTGTTGATCCATGCCTCCGCCCTGTCGAGCCGCGGCCGGACGTCGTCGAGCGACGCGAGCGGGTGCGCGGGATCGAGCTCGCTGAGGATGCGCAGGGTCTGGTCCTCGGCGCCCGCGGTGATGTCGGCGACGGAGGCGAGGGTGCGGTAGGCCATCGGCCGGGGCGTCCTCGGCAGTTCGCCGGTGGCGGTGCCGACGGCGCGCGAGTGCGCGGCCACGTCCCCCGGCAGGGCGGAACCGTCGGCGACCTTGCCCTCCAGCTTGTCCCACTCGTCGTAGAGGCGCTGGATCTCCTGGTCGAAGGCGATCTTGAACGACTGGTTGGGCCGGCGGCGGGCGTAGAGCCAGCGCAGGAGCTGCGGCTCCATGATCTTCAGCGCGTCACCGGGTGTGGGCACGCCCCCCTTGGAGGACGACATCTTCGCCATCCCGGAGATCCCCACGAAGGCGTACATGGGCCCGATGGGCTGCTTGCCGCCGAAGACGCTCCCGACGATCTGCCCGCCGACCTGGAAGCTCGACCCGGGGGACGAGTGGTCGACCCCGCTGGGCTCGAAGACGACGCCCTCGTACGCCCAGCGCATCGGCCAGTCGACCTTCCAGACCAGCTTGCCGCGGTTGAATTCGCTGAGCCGGACGGTCTCCGAGAAGGCGCACTCCGTGCAGGTGTACGTCAGCTCGGTGGTGTCGTCGTCGTAGGCCGTGACCGTGGTGAAGTCCTTGCCGCAGCCGCCGCAGTAGGGCTTGTACGGGAAGTACCCGGCGGAGCCGGTGCCGTCGTCCTCGGCCGCCGCGCCGGACCCCTCGGCGGCCTCCAGCTCGGCCTCGTCGACGGGCTTCTGGCCCTGCTTCTTCGCGGGGGCCTTCTTGGTGCGGTACTGGTCGAGGATCGCGTCGATGTCACCGCGGTGCCTCATCGCGTGCAGGATCTGCTCGCGGTAGACGCCGGACGTGTACTGCTCGGTCTGGCTGATCCCGTCGAACTCGACGCCCAGCTCCGCGAGCGCCTCGACCATGGCGGCCTTGAAGTGCTCGGCCCAGTTCGGGTACGGGGAGCCCGCCGGGGCGGGTACGGAGGTCAGGGGCCTGCCGATGTGCTCGGCCCAGGACGCGTCGGTGCCGGGGACACCGTTCGGCACCTTCCGGTAGCGGTCGTAGTCGTCCCACGAGATCAGGTGCCTGACCTCGTGTCCGCGGCGCCGGATCTCGTCGGCGACCAGGTGCGGGGTCATGACCTCGCGCAGGTTGCCGAGGTGGATGGGGCCGGAGGGGGACAGCCCGGACGCGACGACGATGACCGGAGCGGTGGCGACCGATGTCTTCGCGCCCGGGGCCCGGCGCTCCGACTCCTCGATGACCTCATCCGCGAAACGGGAGACCCAGTCGGTGGTCTCGGTGCTCTGAGCCACGATCGGCACGTCCTTCTTTCCTCGGGGGTGTCATGGGCCGCGGCGGCACGGTGCGCACGGCTGACCCCTTTATTCTCCCAGCTCCGGCCGCATCCACGAAAACGGCTTTCCCCGAGCGCCGGACGGGCCGGTTCGCGGCCCGTCCGGCGCTCGGGGACGAGCGCGTGGCGCGACAGGGGGGTCCGGGGCGCGACCCCCAGGGAGGGGGCCGGGGAGGGGAAGGGCGAGGGCGGCGGGGGCGAAAAATCCCTTTGCCCACCGTGGGATACTGGGCTGATCCATACCCACGAGGAGAACGGCACCCACTGAAATGGCCTCGGTCACGTCCCTCACCGCCCACGTCCACCAGCGCCTGACGGCCGCGCTCACGGCAGCCCTGCCGGAGACCGCGGACGCGGACCCGCTGCTGCGACGCAGCGACCGGGCCGACTTCCAGGCCAACGGGATCCTCGCCCTGGCGAAGAAGGCGAAGGCCAACCCCAGGGACCTCGCGGCGCAGGTCGTCGACCGCGTCGTCAAGGGCGACCTGATCGGGGAGATCGAGGTCTCCGGCCCCGGCTTCCTGAACGTCACGGTCACCGACCGCGCGATCACCGAGACCCTCGCGGCCCGCGCCACGGACCCGGCGGAGCGCCTCGGCGTGCCGCTGCTCGACCGCCCCGGCACCACGGTCATCGACTACGCCCAGCCGAACGTGGCGAAGGAGATGCACGTAGGGCACCTGCGTTCCGCCGTGATCGGCGACGCCGTGATGCGGATCCTGGAGTTCGCCGGCGAGACCGTCGTCAGGCGGCACCACATCGGCGACTGGGGCACCCAGTTCGGCATGCTCATCCAGTACCTGGACGAGCACCCGCACGAGCTGGACCGCAGGACCCCCGAAGACACCGAAGGCACCGAGGGCGCTGAAGGCGCCGGGGGCACCGGGACCGGCGAGGAGGCGATGTCCAACCTGAACCGCCTCTACAAGGCCGCGCGGACGCACTTCGACTCCGACGAGGAGTTCAAGACGCGGGCCCGCCGCAGGGTGGTCGACCTCCAGGCCGGCGACCCGGCCACCCTCGCCACCTGGCAGCGGTTCGTGGACGAGTCGAAGGTCTACTTCTTCTCGGTCTTCGAGAAGCTGGACATGGAGATCCGGGACGCGGACATCGTCGGCGAGTCCGGCTACAACGACATGCTGGACGAGACGTGCCGCCTCCTTGAGGAGAGCGGTGTGGCGCAGTGGTCCGAGGGCGCGCTGTGCGTGTTCTTCGACGACGTCAAGGGCCCGGACGGCAACCCGGTCCCGCTGATCGTGAAGAAGTCCGACGGCGGCTACGGCTACGCGGCCACCGACCTCTCCGCGATCAGGAACCGCGTCCTCGACCTGAAGGCGGACACGCTCCTGTACGTGGTCGACGCCCGCCAGTCCCTGCACTTCAAGATGGTCTTCGAGACGGCGCGCAGGGCGGGCTGGCTGGACGGGGAGACCACGGCGCGGCAGCTCGCCTTCGGCACGGTCCTCGGCAAGGACGGCAAGCCGTTCAAGACGCGTGAGGGCGAGACGGTCCGGCTGGTGGACCTCCTGGACGAGGCGATCGACCGTGCCACGGCGGTGGTCCGGGAGAAGGCCGGGAAGGTGGGCCTGAGCGAGGAGGAGATCGCCGAGAACGGCCGGTTCGTCGGGGTCGGCGCCGTGAAGTACGCGGACCTCTCCACGTCCGCCGTCCGGGACTACAAGTTCGACCTGGACCAGATGGTGTCGCTGAACGGCGACACCAGCGTGTACCTCCAGTACGCGTACGCCCGTGTCCAGTCGATCCTCCGCAAGGCCGGGGACGCGCGTCCGCAGGCCCACCCGGAGCTGGCGCTGGCCCCGGCGGAGCGTGCGCTGGGGCTGCACCTGGACCAGTTCGGCGAGCTGGTCCTGGACGTGGCCACGGGGTACGAGCCGCACAAGCTGGCCGCGTACCTCTACCAGCTGGCGTCCCACCTGACGACGTTCTACGACCAGTGCCAGGTGCTGAGCGACGCGAACCCGAAGGAGGTCGTCGAGAACAGGCTGTTCCTCGTCGACCTGACGGCCCGCACGCTCCACCAGGGCATGGCCCTGCTCGGCATCAGGACACCCGACCGCCTCTGAGTCCGGGCCGCACCGTCCGGCACACGGCAGCCCTTCACCCGTTCGGGTGAAGGGCTGCCGTGTGTGTGCGACGCGGAACCTTGGCCAGAGGTTGAGGTCCCGGAGCGCACCCCCCATGATGCGGTGCGGCAGGGCCGCCGACCCCGGCTCCGGGGATCCACGAGCCCTGCCGATCCGCACGCTGGGAGCGCCATGAGCACCGCACCGCCCTTCCCCGCCCCGCAGGCTGCGCCGCAGGCCGTCCGGAGGGTGTCCGCCCGTCATGCTGCCACTCGTTGAGACCGGCGAGGAGCTGGACGACGTCGTCCGTGACGAGGCCCTGCTGCGGCCCGCCGTCGCGGACCTGTGCGAACGCCTCGGCCTGGTCCCCAAGCCCATGGTCCGCTACATCGAGGGCTCACTGCCGGTGTACGCCATCGGTGCCGCGCACGTACTGAAGCTGTTCCCCGCCTTCGAGAAGCTCGACGCCAGGCGCGAGGAGCGGATGCTCGCCCATGTGTACGGCAGGCTGCCCGTGCCGACCCCGCAGCTGCACTCGGCCGGCGCGTACAAGAACGGCTGGTCCTTCGTCCTGATGTCCCGGCTGCCCGGCGAGAGCCTCGCCGAGGCGTGGCCGCGGATCCCGGCGGCGGAGCAGGACCGGCTCGTCACGGAGGCCGGGGAGACGCTCGCGGCGCTGCACGCGCTGAGTCCCGCGCCGCTCGCGGGTGTGATCGGCCCGGCCGACTGGAACCTGTTCGTCGACGCGCAGCGCGCGAACGCGGTGGAGCAGCAGCGCGAGAGCGGACTGTCCGAGGCGTGGCTCGACCAGATCCCGTGGTTCCTCGGCTCGGTGCCCCTGGCCGCCCCGGCCCGGCGGGTGCTGCTGCACACCGAGTTCATGCGCCAGCACCTGACCGTGGACCCGGACACCTGGCGTCTGACGGGCCTGTTCGACTTCGAGCCCGCGATGGTCGGCGACCCGGCCTACGACTTCGTGAGCGTCGGCCTCTTCGTCTCGTGCGGGCGGCCGCGGCTGCTGAAGCGGTTCTACGAGGCGTACGGGCGCCCGCCGTTCGACCCGCACACCCTCATGGCGTACACGCTGCTGCACGTCTACAGCAACCTCCGCTCGTACCTGGGCATGCTGCCCCCGCCCCCGCGGCCGACGCTGGACTCGCTCGCGCAGACCTGGTTCGGCACCGACTGACGGACGGCGCCCGCGGACCCCGGAGGCGTTGTCAGTGGCGGGCCCTAGAGTCTCGGGCATGGCGACACTTCCGAACCAGCTGCCGAAGCTCGCGGCCGACCCGGCCGGCCGCTCGCTCGGTCTCGACCTCCCGCCCGGCGCCCTGCTCGACACGACGGTCGAGGGCCCCTGGGACGAGCCGCTGCTGTGGCTCGCCGACGGACCGGCGGCGCCGGGCGACTGGCTGCGGCTGGCGCCCGCGCGCCGCACGGCCGGCCTGTATCCGGTCCTGGTCGGCGGGGGCGGGGACGGCGAACCCCGTCCGGACAAGTGGGGACTGGATCCGGACCTGGCCTCCTACCCGGGCGACCACGACGCCGACGAGGTGCTGGGCGAGCTCTGGGAGGAGTACGCGACACGGGAGCAGGACACCGACTGGCCGGGCCTCGCCCCGGCGGGGACCCCGGACGCCGACCCGGACGTGCGGGCGGCCGAGGTGGCGGACGCCCTGACCGGCGGTGCGGGCCCGCTGGAGGGGGTGCGGCTCGCGCTCGTCCCGGCCCGCCGCAGCGCGGACATACCGGCGGCGATCGGCTGGTGCGGACCGGCCGACCTGACGGACGACGTGGCGGAGCTGTGCGCGGTCCTGCGCTCCTGGGAGGACCGCTTCGGCGCCCGGGTCGTGGCGCTGGCCGCCGACCGGCTGGTCGTCTCCGTCGCGGCACCGCCCCGGACCCCGGCCGAGGCGGCGGCGACGGCCGCCGAGCACTACGCGTTCTGCCCGGACGCCATGACAGGGGGCGGCCACGCCTCCCTGCGGGCGTACGCCGAGCACGAGGTGCTCGGCGCACGCTCCTGGACCTTCCGCTGGGACTGACCCGACTCAGGACCTCACTCAGGACCTGGCTCAGGACCCGACGCGGGGCCCGGGGCTCAGGGCTTGCGGCCGGTGACCGCGTACACGTTGATGTCCGCGTCCGTCACGTCGTTGATGTCCCGGTAGCGCACCTTCTCGATGTCGTCGAGACCGTCGAGGTAGCCCCGCTCGGGCAGTTCGGGCACGGGCGCCGCGTGGTCGGGCCGCCAGTGGTGTGCGGGGACCACGCCGGGCTCGTCGATCTCCAGCCCGTTCTCGGTGAGGAACCGCTCGACCTCCGCCCTCGTGCGCAGCACGAAGGTGAAGCCCCGCTCGGTGTACGTCCGCTGGACCGCGCGGACGTTCTCCGGGTTGAGGTCCTCGGTGAGGTGGCTGAGCACGAGCCGGCTGCCCGGGGCCAGCGCGTCGATCAGCTCGCGCACGATCGGGTACGCCCGCCCGTCCTCGACGAAGTGCAGGATCGCCACCAGGGCGAGGGCGACCGGCCGGTCGAAGTCCAGGGTCTTCGCGGCGCCTTCGAGGATCTGGGCCGGGTTCTCCAGGTCGGCGTCGATGTAGTCGGTGGCGCCCTGCGGCCCGCTGGTGAGCAGGGCGCGCGCGTGGGCGAGCACGACCGGGTCGTTGTCGACGTACACGACCCGGGAGTCGGGGGCGATGCGCTGGGCGATCTGGTGCACGTTCTCCTGGGTCGGCAGCCCGGTGCCGATGTCCAGGTACTGCCGGATGCCCTCTTCGCCGGTCAGCGTGTTCACGGCGCGGCGCAGGAAGTCGCGGTTGTGCCGGACGTCGAGGTAGCCGCGCGGGTTGGCGGCCAGGGCCGCGGCGGCCGCGGCCCGGTCCACCGGGTAGTTGTCCTTGCCCCCGAGGAAGACGTCGTAGACCCGGGCGGGGTGCGCCCTGGTGGTGTCGATCCTCCTTCTCAGCTCGGCCGGGTCCTGGCTGAGAGCGTCACCGGGCATGGGTTCTCCCCCTGGAGAGTCGCGTCAACGATGGGCAACAACCTAGCTCCCGCGCCGACTTGACGGTGCCCCGACCCCGGGATCCGGGGCGGGGAACCATGCGATCGGTGTTTCACCACCCACCCGCCGGGGAAGGGACGAACACTCAGCCGGGCACGTCCGGCTCGTACTCGTCGCGTCCCCAGGCTGAGGCACCGAGCGGGAAGGTGTAGGCGGGCCGCCCCACGTTCCCGCTGGTCCGGAAGGGCTTGCCGTTGTCGTCGACGCGTACGGTGCCCTTGGCGTCCCCGCTCGACCACTCCAGCTCCAGGTACCAGCTGACGTCGTACGTCCGGGCGTCCGCGAAGACGTGGAAGACCTCGGGATCGGTCTCGCTCACCTTGTACGGGAAGTCGCGCTGGCCGGCCCTGGGCGAGGTCTCGGGCCGTCCGGCGTCCAGGTTCACACCGAACGACGTGGTCCGCACGTCGCCGCCGCACCCGACGCCCATCACGAAGTCGTTCCAGGCGAGCGGGGCGCTCTTCCCCACCACCCGCACATGCAGCTCCTCCAGGACGACGGTGGACTTCCCGGTGCCCTGGACGGTCAGCGCGAGCATCTGCTGCCCGGCGGCGACCCCGCCGAGCGCGTTGACCCACCCGCGGGCGTCGGGCTCGCTCGGGGGCGGGGGCACCTGCTCGGGCTCGCGGTCGAAGAGGTAGTGCTGACTGCACTGGTTCTCCCACTTGTACGGGTTGACGGCGACCGCGGGTGCGGTGGCGCCGTCCGCGGCCCCGCCGTCGGGGACGGGCCCGGCGGCCCCGCCCGTGCCGCCCGCGCCGCGGGTGGCGGAAGGGGAAGGGGACCCGGACGGCGAGGGGCTGCCGGAGCGCGAAGGGGACGGTGCGGCCGACCGGCCCTTCGCGCCGGCGGACCCGTGGGCGCTCGGGCGCCCGTCGGGGGACCCGGCCGCGTCCACGGACCGCTCGCGGCTCCCGTCGCCGCCCCCGACCGGCGCGAGATGCGCCACGAGCGCCGCCGACACGACGGCGGCGGCCACGGCGGCACCGGCGAGAACACCGGTACGCCGCCGCCGCGCGCCCGGACGGCCCGTCGGAGCCGGACCACCGGGCCCGTCCGCCGCAGCCGAACCACCGGGGCCCTCCGGACCGTCCGGAGGGCCCGGACCATCCTCCGGAACCGGGGCTGCCGGACCGCCCGCCGGAGCCGGAGCCGGGGCTGCCGGACCGTCAGCCGAATCCCCGTCCCCGCTGCCGGCCGCAGCCTTGGCCCCGACCCCGGCCGCGGACCCTGCCCCGGACCCGGTCTCAGGGCCGGATCCGGTCGGCCTCTGCTTGCGTCGTGCGTCCGCCAGGATCCACTGCCGGTGCAGCTCCACCAGTTCCTCGGGTGTCGCCCTGCACATCCGCGCGAACCGCTCCACGGGCGCGTAGTCCGTCGGCACGGCCTCCCCGTTGACGTACCGGTGCAGCGTGGACGCACTCGTGTGCAGCCTCTTCGCGAGCACCCCGTAACTGAGTCCGGACCGCTCCTTCAACTGCCCCAACAGCTCAGTGAACTCGTCCCCCGCCACCGTTCTCCCTCTCCCCGCGTCCCGGATCCGCATTCCAGGGGTAGGTCATTCCCCCGGGTCAGAGCCCTTACAGCCGTTCCAGCGTCCCGGAATTGCCGACGGATGTGGCGCCCGGGACGGACCACCGCACAAGCTTGGGCCATCCAAACACGCCGCTTCCGGCATCCGGTCGAGCGGTTTGCGTCACCATCCGTACCGCACCAGGGGGATCACTCATGTCCGCACGCACCACCCGTACCCGTCTGCTCGCCGCCGCCGCGCTCACGGTCGCCACGCTGTCCCTGACCGCGTGCAGCAACGCGGACGGCGTCCGCGACGAGGGCGCACCGGCCGGCTCCTCGTCCGTGGCACCCTCGTCCCAGGAGAACGAGGGAACGGGCACAGGCACGGGCCGGGCCGACGCCGTGGCGGCCAGGGCCGACAAGACCGGCAAGACCGGAAAGGGTTCTTCCGGCGCCACGGGCGCCGCCACCGGCTCCGACGCGAAGGACTCCTCCGCCCTCACCCCCTGCACCGACATCCGGGTGACCGCCACCCCGGTCCCCCGCCCCCTCAACCACCTGCTCCTCACCGTCACCAACACCGGCTCGACCCTCTGCCACCTGCCCAACTACCCGGTCGTCCGGTTCGGCGAGGCCCAGTCGGTGCCGCCGGTCGTCGAGGAGTCCAAGCCGCAGGCCGTGGTCACCCTGGCCCCGGGCGAGTCGGGCTACGCGGGCGTCGGCCTCTCGGCGGCGGACGGCAGCGGCTCCAACGGCTACACGGCCGAGTCCCTGGAGGTCCACCTCGACACGGACTCGGACACGCCCTTCAGCCCGTCGCTCCCCGCGGAGGGCGTGTACGTGGACGACTCGATCTACGTCACCTACTGGCAGGCGTCGAGGGCCGACGCCCTCACCTGGTGACACCGGTCGGCCCCTCGCCCACCACGAGGTAGGCATCTGACCGACTAGCGGGTACTTGTGACGAGTTGGGGCGACGACCATGCTGGTCGTCGCCCCAACTCGTCACACACCCCTGTCACCGCAGCTTCTGCGCCACCTCGACGGCCCAGTACGTGAGGATGTTCCGCGCACCGGCCCGCTTGATGCCGGTCAGCGTCTCCAGGATCGCCTTGTCACGGTCGATCCAGCCCTTCTCGGCGGCGGCCTCGATCATCGAGTACTCGCCGGAGATCTGGTACGCGGCCACCGGCACGTCGGCCGCGTCCGCGACACGCGCCAGGATGTCGAGGTAGGGACCGGCGGGCTTGACCATCACCATGTCGGCGCCCTCCTCCAGATCGAGCGCCAGTTCCCGCAGCGACTCCCGCGCGTTCGCCGGGTCCTGCTGGTACGTCTTGCGGTCGCCCTTCAGCGAGGAGCCGACGGCCTCCCGGAAGGGCCCGTAGAAGGCGGACGAGTACTTGGCGGTGTAGGCCAGCACCGCCACGTCCTCGCGCCCGATCTGGTCGAGGGCGTCGCGGACGACCCCGATCTGGCCGTCCATCATCCCGCTGGGGCCGACCACATGGGCTCCCGCGTCGGCCTGGACCTGGGCCATCTCGGCGTACCGCTCCAGGGTGGCGTCGTTGTCGACCCGCCCCTGTGCGTCCAGCACACCGCAGTGCCCGTGGTCGGTGGTCTCGTCCAGGCACAGGTCGGACATCACGAGCAACTCGTCACCGACCTCGGCCCGCACGTCCCGCAGGGCCACTTGCAGGATTCCGTCCGGGTCGGTCCCGGCCGTCCCCACCGCGTCCTTCTTGGCGTCCTCCGGCACACCGAAGAGCATGATCCCCGAGATCCCGGCCGCCACGGCCTCCGCGGCGGCCTTCTTCAGGCTGTCCCGCGTGTGCTGCACGACACCCGGCATGGCCTCGATCGGCACCGGTTCGGACACCCCTTCGCGCACGAAGGCCGGAAGGATGAAATCGGCCGGGTGCAGCCGGGTCTCGGCGACCATGCGCCGCATCACGGGACTGGTACGCAACCGCCGCGGCCGCGTACCGGGAAAGGATCCGTACGAAGTCATGCCACCACGCTACGCCCGCCCCACCGGTGCGTTTGCCGACGCACGGTCGGCCTCCGGCCGGGCCCTCGCGACGTGCCCCGGGTAGTCGATCTCCGCCCACACGGCCTTGCCCGGTCCCGGCCCGGTCCGGACTCCCCAGCGGTCCGCCGACTCCTCGACGAGCAGCAGGCCGTACCCCGACTCGGCGAGCGCGGCGTCCGCCGCCGCAGACCGCGCGGGCAGCCGGTCACCGGACAGGTCGACGACCTCGATACGCAGCGTGCCGGACCGTGTGACGAGGAGGGTGAGGCGGAAATCACGGCCGGGGACCTGGCCGTGCAGGACGGCGTTCGCGGCGAGTTCGGCCACGACGAGCCGGGCCGGGTCCGGCGGGAGCCCCCAGGCGCACAGCTGCTCGGCCGCGAGCACCCGGGCGAGACGGGCACCCCGGCGCGTGGCGGAGAGCGGCACGGTGAAGCGGTGCGGCGGGATCGGGGGGACGAGCGGGGCTGTCTGCTGATTCACATCACCCAGCGTGTTCACTCGTGCGTAATCTGTGAAGTCCGGTGGCCCGTGCGGCCGCTGGATGTCCGCGCGCCGTCCGGTTCCGTCCGGGCGGTACGGCATGTCCGGCCGCGGGCTGACGCGTTGGACCGGGAAGGGCTCGGCGGGAGCAGGGGAGGACGGCGGACGTGAACGACTGGGACGCGGAACCGGAGGACGACGAGGCCGGGGCCGTGATGCGGACGGTGGTACGGCAGCTCAAACTGTGGCGCGAGGCGGCCGGCCTCACCCAGGCCGAGTTCGGAGAGGCCATCGGGTACGGGGAGGAACTGGTCTCCTCGGTCGAACGGGGACGGCGCATCCCCCGCCCCGAGTACCTGGACCGCGCGGACGAGGCCCTGACGGCGGGCGGCAGGATCGCCGCACTCAAGGAGGACGTGGCGGAGGTCCGGTACCCGAAGAAGGTACGGGACCTGAAGAAGCTGGAGTCGGACGCGGTCGAGTTGTGTGCCTACAACAACTCCGTCGTGCACGGCCTGTTGCAGACGGAGGAGTACGCACGGAGTGTCTTCGGTTCGCGTCGGCCGCCGTTCCCCGTCGAGGAGCTGGAGAGGCGGGTGGCGGCTCGTGCGGCCCGTCAGGGAATCCTCGACAGCGCGACGGCCTTCCCTTTCTTCAGTTTCGTGCAGTGCGAGTCGACACTCCGCCGGTCCGTCGGAGGCAGAATGGTCCTGCGACGGCAACTCGAACGCCTGTTGGAGGTCTCCGGGTTCCGCAATGTCGACCTTCAAGTACTGCCACTGGGACGCGACGAGAACTCAGGTCTCGCTGGATCGTTCCGGCTGCTCAGACTGAAGGGCGGCACCACGGTCGGACATGTCGAGGTCCAGCACCTCAGCCGGGTGATCACCGAGCCGAAAGAGGTCCAGCTCCTCGACATGCGTTATGGGACCATCCGAGCACAGGCTCTCAGCCCACGGGAGTCCGTGGCCTTCATCGAGAAAGTTCTTGGAGAGACATGAGCCTCAAGCCCGGCGACGGCGCCAGCCCACACCCCTCATGGATAAAGAGCAGCTACAGCACGGACGAGGGCCCGGACTGCGTCGAGGTGGCAGCCGCCCCCGCCCACGTCCTCGTCCGCGACTCCAAGAATCCCGACGGCCCCCGCCTCACCCTCACCCCCACCACCTGGACGGCCTTCCTCCCCCACGCCGCCGGCCGCTGAACGCAGACGGGGGCACACTCGTCGAGCACGCCCCGGCACCCGACCCTTCACCCCGGAGTCCGCTTTGCCCCTGCGCACAGGCGCCACCCGTCCGATGTCCCTGCTCCTGTCGACCGCGCTCGCGGCGGGGACACTCACCGGCTGCGCGCTGCTGGAACTCACCGAGGACTGCGAGGGGACCGACGACCGGGTGCGGGATACCGCGGCACTCGACATCCTCGGTTCCCGGCCCGCCGGGGCCACCGTGCCCCGGGGCTTCGAGGAGGTCGACGCCGGCTGCTGGGCGGACAGCGGAGAGGTCTCGGTGCATGCCGGCCGGACCTACGCCTTCCCCGGCACACGGGCCGAGGTGGCCGCACACTACCGGACGGCGGCGGCACGGGACGGCTGGGATCCCGGTCCCGGAACCTCGCCCGACGACCTGTGCTTCACCAGGGAGGAGAGGGTCCTGCGGATCTCTTTCCTCACCGCCGAGCGTCTCGCGGAGGACGGCCACGGAAACCGTCCCGACCTCACCGCCGGAGCCGGCTACTCGGTCGACGTCGACTCGTCCGTGAGCAGTGGCACCGAGGCGGACTGCTAGAAGTCGTCATCGAACATCACGCCCGGACGGGAGCGACCCGAGGGGACGGCTGCCGCGACGGCACCCCGCGGGGCGTCGACCGCCGTGGGAAGGCTGCCGCCGACGCGCCGGCCGTGCTGAAGTCGGTCCGCGCCGGAGGAGGACCGCCGTCGGGGCCGTCGCCGCCGAACTGCCGGTATCAGGTCATCGAGCGGTGAGGACGTGCGCCCACGGCTCATCGATGTCGGCCGGACCCAGCACGGCGACCACGGTGTCGAGCATCCCGGCGCCGAACCAGCACCGCACGGCGTCCTCCGAGGGCCGTCACCCTCCCTGTCCGGGAGGCCGCCCCCTCCCGGGTTCCGCCGCCCGCCTGCCCGCCCGCAGTACGGCGGCCCCGGTGGGGGTGAGCGTATGGAGGACGGTCGCCCCGCAGCGGTTGCTGGTGATCAGCCCTGCCGAGCGCAGGGCTGTGGCGTATCTGCTGGCGGACGGGGCGGAGATGCCGACCGCTCGCGCGATCTCGGCGTTCGTGGCTCCGACGGCCGCCGCGCACAGCACACCGGCCCGGGCGCGGCCGAGCAGCCCGGTCAGGCTCGCCGGGGAGCCGGCCGGGCCGGCCGGGCTGTCGGAGAGTCGCTCGCCCCACGTCCCCGGCGGACCCGGCGAGTCCGGCCGCGGGGCCGGGGCCTCGTGGTGCAACGGGTAGACCAGGACGGGCGGCAGCCGCGGGTCGGCGAGGGTGGTCGGCGTGTGCCAGCAGAAGTACGACGGGACGAGCGTCAGCCCGCGGCCGTTCAGGTGCAGGTCCCGGTCGCTGGACGGGAAGTCGACATGGAGGACGGACCGGCGCCGGCGCATGGTGGGTCCGAGCCCCGTCAGCATCCCCTCGACGCCGCCGTCGAGGAGGGCCCGGCACCTCATCGCCCGCTCGGCCTCCAGGCGGGCCTGCATCTGTTCCTCGTAGGGGGCGACGGCGGCGCCGTGGTAGGCGCGGATAGCCCGTACGAGTTCCTCCCGGGTCTCCCGCTCCGCGAGCCGCGGGGCCCAGGAGGGGGCTCCCACGAGGCGGTCCAGCTGCGCCACCTCCGCCAGGACCTGGCGCGGCGGGGTCGCGAGGACGGCCTCCAGACCGGCGTCGAGCCCTTCCATGGACTCGGGCGGGGTCAGGAAGTCGGGAAAGTAGGACGCCCTCGGAAAGACGGGCAGCAGGATCTCGCGCAGTACGCGGCCGAGCCCTTTCTCCTCCAGCCGGACGCGGGTGGCCCTGTGCCACTCCGCATAGGCCCAGCGGCCTTTTCGCGTCTGGAAACGGTGCAGGCTGGCGGTGATCTCCCACAGCGCATTCGGTGATCCGGCACATCGCGTACGGGCCAAATCGGCGTCTGTGAAATGGATGCGGAGCATTCTCCTCCCCCCGATGACACCGGCTTTTTCACCCAGGTGACACATCATTGCCCAGCGTGACCCCCTGGGCAATGCTGGGACGGAAAGCTCATGGCATCCGTGCGCACGTGCCTGATCAAAGGCACATGCGCATCGGTCGAGCGCGTAAATCGGCCAGCGGACAATCGAATGGCCGAAACACCCCGGACCGAAAGGGAAGATTATGAGACGGGTATGGGCCGTGGCGGCGGGAGTCGTGCTGACCATGGGAGGCACGGCCGGTACGTCCGCGGCCACTCCGGCGAGCGGCCCCGACGGCACGTCGGCGGCCACGATGCCCACCAGCGTGAAGACGGCCGCGGCACCGGCCGGCTGCAACTCGGGCAGCCTCTGCTTCTGGAACGGCCAGAACTACACGGGCGCCGGACCGGGGCAGCTGTCCGGCAAGAACCCGGACTGGTCCGTCTTCGGCAACAGCGCCTGTCCCAACGGGAACTGGGACAACTGCGCATCCTCGATCTACAACAACGGCGTCAACTGCAACTCCGTCACCTGGACCAACAAGAACTACGGCGGAGGCTTCTACAGCCTGCCCCGGGGCACCGGTGAGACCCAGCTGGCCTCCTCGCACAACAACGCCTTCTCGTCCAACAGCTGGATCTCCCCCAGCAACACCACCACGTCCACCTGCAGCGGCCCGAACCCCTACGACTGACCGGACCCGACGGTGTCCGCCGGGCGACCGGCGGGCACCGCCGCACGTCACACACCCGCGGTACGTCCATGAAGGACACGAAGGACACGCACGAAGGACACGAAGGAGCAGTGGGGGCACCCTCATGGCACACGGCGTCACGGCACACGGCCGGGCCTTCAGGACGAGCGTGCTCTCCTGGGGTGCCGCGGCGCTCGTGCTCGCGTCGGCGGCCTGCACGTCGTCCGGGGACGGGGGCGCGAACAGGGGCGCGAACGGGGAGGCGAACGGTCCCACCGCCGCGTCCGGCCTCACCGCGGCGGAACTCGACCTGCTCACCCGGTCCGGGAACCACCCCCGGGACGATGCCGTGCTCCACCACGCGGAGACGAGGCTCATCGCGGCGTGCATGACGGAGCGGGGTTTCCGCTACGAGGTCGACGCGTTCGTCCCGCCCTCCGGCTCCCCTCAGGAACGCCAAGTGAACCTGGAAGAGCGGCGCACGGAGGGATATGGGCTCCACCGCCTGTACGCCACCGGAAAAGATCCCGCCTCCCCCGCCCTGTCCGCCTCTCCGGAAAACGGGAACCGCGGGAAATCCCCGACGAACGACCAATACGTCGCCCGGTTGTCGACAGAAAAGGCGGCGGCGTACATGCACGCCCTGCGTGGCGGGAAAACCGATCTCCGCGCCATGCGGTTCGGCCGGGAAAGGACGATCACTTTCCCGGAAGTGGGCTGCGAGGCCGAGAGCCGCAAAAGGCTGTTCGGCGAACTGGACGACTGGGCCGTGGCGACCTACCTGCCCCAGAACCTCAACAGTTCGCTCACGGACGTCGTGACGGCGGACGCGGAGTACACCGCGGCCATGCGGGACTGGCGGAAGTGCATGGTCGGAAAGGGGCACCGGTACCGGACGCCCGACGAGGCGGCCGAGCGGCTGAAGGCGGAGTACCGGAAGCAGGGGGCGACGGAGGGCCTCCGGCGCCGCGAGATCGACGTGGCGGTGGCCGACGGCACGTGCGCCGCGCGGCTGCGCATCCCCTCGGTCGTCCTGTCCCTGCGGAAGCGGTACGCGCACTCGCTCCCGGAAGCCGACAGGAGCCGCCTGCGGCAGGCCACCGAGATCTGGACGAGGGCACTCGACCGGGCCGGCACACCCGACTGAGGCAGAACAGAACGACACCGAACCGAGCGAAGCCCGCCACGCCCGGACGCAGGACGAAGCCGACCGCAGCCGGACACCGAACTCAGCCCGCCGCAGCCGGTCACCGAACGCAGGCGGGGCGCACTCGACGAGTGCGCCCCGTGACCCTCACGGCCTCACCGCTGCCCGCGGCTCAGGTCGTCGACCGTCTCCGCCGGGAGCCGGGCCGCCGCTCGCTGGGCCGGGTGACGGGGTCCCCGGCCTCCACCGCGGAGGCCCGCCGGCGCAGTCCGAACTCCGCCAGCGCCTCGGCCAGCTTGTGCACGGACGGCTCGGGCGACATGACGTCGACCCGCAGCCCGTGCTCCTCGGCCGTCTTGGCCGTGGCGGGGCCGATACAGGCGATCACGGTCACGTTGTGCGGCTTCCCGGCGATGCCCACCAGGTTGCGCACGGTCGAGGACGACGTGAAGAGCACCGCGTCGAAACCGCCGCCCTTGATCGCCTCACGCGTGTCGGCCGGCGGCGGCGACGCCCGCACGGTCCGGTAGGCCGTGACGTCGTCCACCTCCCAGCCCAGCTCGATCAGCCCGGCGACCAGCGTCTCCGTGGCGATGTCGGCCCGCGGCAGGAAGACCCGGTCGATCGGGTCGAAGACCGGGTCGTACGGCGGCCAGTCCTCCAGCAGCCCCGCGGCGGACTGTTCACCGCTCGGCACCAGGTCCGGCTTCACCCCGAAGGCCACCAGCGCCTTCGCGGTCTGCTCGCCCACGGCCGCGACCTTGATCCCGGCGAAGGCCCGGGCGTCGAGCCCGTACTCCTCGAACTTCTCCCGTACGGCCTTGACCGCGTTCACCGACGTGAAGGCGATCCACTCGTAGCGGCCCGTCACGAGCCCCTTGACCGCCCGCTCCATCTGCTGGGGCGTGCGCGGCGGCTCGACGGCGATCGTCGGCACCTCGTGCGGTACGGCCCCGTAGGACCGCAGCTGGTCGGAGAGCGACGCCGCCTGCTCCTTCGTGCGCGGCACGAGCACCTTCCAGCCGAACAGCGGCTTGGACTCGAACCACGAGAGCTGCTCGCGCTGGGCGGCGGAGGAACGCTCACCGACCACGGCTATCACCGGCCGGCCGCCCTCGGGCGAGGGCAGCACCTTGGCCTGCTTGAGCGTCTGCGCGATGGTGCCGAGCGTCGCGCACCAGGTCCGCTGGCGGGTGGTCGTACCGGCGACGGTCACGGTCATCGGGGTGTCGGGCTTGCGCCCGGCGGCGACGAGTTCCCCCGCGGCCGCCCCCACGGAATCGAGGGTCGTCGAGACGACCACGGTCCCGTCGGACACGCCGACCTCGCTCCAGCAGCGCGCCGACGCCGTGCGGGCGTCGACGAACCGCACGTCCGCGCCCTCGGCGTCCCGCAGCGGCACACCCGCGTACGCGGGCACGCCCACGGCGGCGGCGACACCGGGCACGACCTCGAAGGGCACGCCCGCGGCGACGCAGGCGAGCATCTCGCCGGCGGCGTACGTGTCGAGTCCGGGGTCGCCCTGGACCGCACGGACGACCCGCCTGCCGCCCCGCGCGGCCTCCATGACAATATTGGCCGCGTCCTTCGACGCGGGGACGCCAGAGGTCCTTGACGCACCGTCAACTACCTTCAGCTGAGGCGTGTCCGGGCTCGGCTCCGTACCGGTTTCGAGCACGGTGACGTTCCGTCTGGCGTGCGTGCGGACGACGTCGAGCACTTCGGGTTCGGCGACCAGGACATCCGCGTTGCCCAGCGCCTCCACGGCGCGCAGGGTCAGCAGTCCGGGATCACCGGGTCCGGCACCGAGGAAGGTGACGTGCCCGTGTTCGAGGCCGACGGGAAGGGTGGTGGGGCTCAATGTACTCGCTCCCCCATCAGACCGGCCGCGCCCTTGGCAAGCATCTCGGCGGCGAGTTCACGGCCGAGCGCCATTGCTTGGTCATGTGTCTCGGGCACGGGACCGGTGGTGGACAACTGCACCAGCGTCGAGCCGTCGGTCGTGCCGACGACGCCGCGCAGGCGCATTTCCTTGACAATCTGCCCGTCGGCCAGGAGGTCGGCGAAGGCACCCACAGGGGCGCTGCAGCCGGCCTCCAGGGCGGCGAGCAGGGACCGCTCGGCGGTCACGGCGACCCGGGTGAACGGGTCGTCGAGCGCGGCGAGCGCGGCGACGAGGTCCGCGTCGTCCGCGGCGCACTCGATCGCGAGTGCCCCCTGGCCGGGGGCGGGCAGAACGGTGTCGACCGGCAGGAAGTCGGTCACTTCGCCGGTCCGTCCGACGCGCTGCAGCCCGGCGGCGGCGAGCACGACGCCGTCCAGCTCACCGCTGCGCACGAATCCGATCCGGGTGTCGATGTTCCCCCGGATCGGCACGGTCTCGATCGTCAGCCCGTGATCGCGTGCGTACGCGTTCAGCTGGGCCATGCGACGCGGCGAGCCGGTGCCGATCCGCGCCCCGTCCGGCAGCTCGGCGAACGTCAGGCCGTCGCGTGCGATCAGCACGTCACGGACGTCCGCGCGGGCGGGTACGGCGGCCAGCGCCAGCTCGTCGGGCTGCCCGGTCGGCAGGTCCTTGAGCGAGTGCACGGCGAAGTCGACCTCGCCGCGCAGCAGCGCCTCCCGCAGGGCGGTCACGAAGACGCCCGTACCGCCGATCTGCGCGAGGTGCTCGCGGGACGTGTCCCCGTAGGTCGTGATCTCCACGAGCTCGACGGGCCGTCCGGTCACCTGGCTCACGGCGTCCGCCACCTGCCCGGACTGGGCCATGGCGAGCCTGCTTCGCCTGGTCCCGAGCCTCAGTGCCTGCTCAGTCATGCTCGCCCTCGGTTCTCGGCGCTCTCGAATGTGCCGCTGTTGCCGCTGTTGCCGCTGTGGAAGGTGTCCGCTCCGAAGACCCTGCCGTCGAAGTCGGTGGTGCCGCGGCCGTCGCCGCTGTTCCTGCTGCCGCCGGCGACGCTGTTCCCAGTGTCGCCGCTGTCGCCGTCATCGGCCCGGGACACGGCGGCGACCGCCTCCTGGTCCAGGTCGAACAGGGTCCGCAGCGCGTCCGCGTACCCGGCGCCGCCGGGCTCGGCGGCCAGCTGCTTGACCCGTACGGTCGGCACGTGGAGCAGTTTGTCCACGACGCGTCGCACGGTCTGGGTGATCTCGCCGCGCTGCTTCTCGTCGAGGCCGGGCAGCCGTCCGTCGAGGCGGGCGATCTCGCTCGCGACCACGTCGGCCGCCATCGTCCGCAGCGCCACGACGGTCGGAGTGATGTGAGCGGCGCGCTGGGCGGCGCCGAAGGCGGCGACCTCGTCGGAGACGATGCGCCGCACCTGGTCCACGTCGGCGGCCATGGGCGCGTCGGCGGATGCCTCGGCGAGGGACTCGATGTCCACCAGCCGCACCCCGGGCAGCCGGTGCGCGGCCGCGTCGATGTCACGGGGCATGGCGAGGTCGAGCAGCGAGAGCACGGGCGCGGGCCGGGGCACCTCGGCGACCGGCTCGGGCCGGCGCCGCTCGGGCACCCACCCGACGGCGGCCGAGGCGGCGGCGAGCGCGGCGATGGTCCCGGACTCGGCGGCGGGGTCGGGCGCCGCTGCGAAGCCGGCGGGCGCCTCGGACGCGGCCGTACCCGTGGCCGACGCGCCCTTGTCCACCCAGGCGGCGTGCTGCTCCAGCTCGGCCGCGGCCAGACCGGCCACCGCGGCCTCGCCGAGCACGGAGAACCCGGCGGTGCCCTGCACGGCGGAGAGGTCGAGGGGGCAGTTCTCGTCGCCGCCCGCACCGGTGGACGCCAGGCCCTCCCGCACGGCGGGCGCGGTGGTACGGGCGGGGCCGTCGTCGCCGGTCCCGCGCCGCGCGCCGGTGCCGCCGCCGGCCGCCGACGGGGCCGTACGGCCCTCCGTCGCCGTCGCGACGACCTCGGCCGTGAGGACGAGACCGGTCGCGCCGGTGCACGACACGACGACGTCGGCACGTGTCAGCTCATCCGCGACCGCGTCGATCGGCACCGCGCGGGCCAGCACGTCCGTGCCGCTCCCGCGGTCCTTGCCGTACTGCTCGACGAGCAGCCCGGCGAGCCGCTCGGCCCGGCCGAACGTGCGGTTGGCGACGACCACCTCGGACACCCCGGCGCGGACGAGCGTGGCCGCGGCCAGCGAGGACATCGAGCCCGCGCCGATCACGAGGGCCCGCTTGCCCCGGGCCCAGGCGTCGACCGTCGCACCGGCGGCGAACTGCTCCAGGCCGAAGGTCACCAGGGACTGCCCGGCCCGGTCGATGCCGGTCTCGGAGTGGGCGCGCTTGCCGACCCGCAGCGCCTGCTGGAACAGGTCGTTCAGCAGCCGTCCGGCGGTGTGCAGCTCCTGCGCGGCGGCGAGCGCGTCCTTGATCTGGCCGAGGATCTGGCCCTCGCCGACCACCATCGAGTCCAGCCCGCAGGCCACGGAGAAGAGGTGGTGGACGGCCCGGTCCTCGTAGTGCACGTACAGGTACGGGGTGAGCTCCTCCAGCCCGACCCCGCTGTGCTGCGCGAGCAGCGTGGAGAGCTCGGCGACACCGGCGTGGAACTTGTCCACGTCGGCGTACAGCTCTATCCGGTTGCAGGTGGCGAGCACCGCGGCCTCGGTGGCCGGCTCGGCGGCGACCGTGTCCTGGAGCAGCTTGACCCGGGCGTCCGCGGACAGCGCGGCCCGCTCCAGGACGCTGACCGGGGCACTGCGGTGGCTGAGCCCGACGACGAGAAGGCTCATGCCGGCATCACCGCGGGAACGTCCCCGTCGGGTCCCTTGCCGGACTTCCCGGCCGCCGCGGCGGCGGCCCCGGCCTCCGCCTCCAGTGCGGCGTCGGCCTGCGCCTCGGCCTCCTCGCCGGCCTTGCGCTGCTCGTGGAAGGCGAGGATCTGCAGCTCGATGGAGAGGTCGACCTTGCGCACGTCGACGCCGTCCGGCACGGACAGCACGGTCGGCGCGAAGTTCAGGATGGAGGTCACACCGGCGGCGACGAGCCGCTCGCAGACCTGCTGGGCGGCGCCGGCGGGGGTGGCGATGACACCGATCGACACGCCGTTGTCGTCGATGATCTTTTCCAGCTCGTCGGTGTGCTGCACGGGGATTCCCGCGACGGGCTTCCCGGCCATCGCCGGGTCGGCGTCGATGAGCGCCGCGACCCGGAAGCCGCGCGAGGCGAACCCGCCGTAGTTGGCCAGGGCCGCGCCCAGGTTTCCTATGCCGACGATCACCACGGGCCAGTCCTGGGTCAGGCCCAGCTCGCGTGAGATCTGGTAGACGAGGTACTCGACGTCGTAGCCCACACCGCGCGTCCCGTACGAACCGAGGTAGGAGAAGTCCTTGCGCAGCTTGGCGGAGTTGACCCCCGCCGCGGCCGCGAGCTCCTCGGAGGAGACCGTGGGCACCGAGCGCTCCGACAGAGCGGTGAGGGCTCGGAGGTACAGCGGAAGCCTGGCGACGGTGGCCTCGGGGATTCCTCGGCTGCGGGTCGCCGGTCGGTGAGTTCGGCCAGTTGCCACGGTGCTCCTGCGGGTAGCGCGGGGCTGCAGGCGGTCACACGTACCCGGACCGCCCCGTCCCCTGCAGGCTATGCCTTTGTGAACGCGTGCACAAAGATGGTGTCCGTTTTGCCCCGGCAACGTGACCGGCGTCACGCGCCCCCGGCGCACCCGTACGGAACCGGCGCTCACGCACCCTCGTTCCTGTCTTGTTGGGGGCAAAGCCGCACACTCTCCTCTACGATCCCCGCCCCCGAGTCCGAATCGCCCTCGATCCTAAGTGACTTTCCGGACCCGCCGGACTGACCGGTCAGGCCACAGTCCGGTCACAGCTGCGGCCCGCCGGTCCCGGCCGCCCCGCGCGGCTACCCCGCGAGCGCCCGCCGCAGCCGGTCCTCGTCCACCCGCCAGAACGTGTGCTGCGCGCCGTCCACCAGCACGACCGGGATCTGCTCCCAGTACTCCCGGTGCAGTTCCGCGTCCTGGGTGATGTCCTTCTCCTCCCAGACGACACCGAGATCGCCGCAGACCTTCGCCACCACGGCCTGTGCGTCCTCACACAGGTGGCAGTCGGGTTTCCCGATGAGTGTGACCAACCGCTCACGCGGCACCTTCTTCTCCCCACGCCGAAAAAGAGAACTCATGCAGGCCATTCTCCCGTGCCCCGCGGGAGTGCGGGGAACCGGCGCGACGGGCTCCCGCACCTCCGCGGCCGGCCGACGGCGCCCGGGCCGGAGCCCTACAGGAACGGCCCCGGGGAAATGAGTTCTTTAACGGCACGGTCACGGAGAGTTCACAACATCCCAACCTCTCGACTCCAGACGCCCCGAACAAACTGGCTATGCTCACGCCATGGCCGCTCTCGGATGGCTCACTCCCCGCAGGCGCCCCGCCACCGCGCGCAGCGTGCTGGCGGGCGAGGCCTCGGCAGAGGCAGCACGCAAGACCTCCCAGGTGCTGGAGGAGCTCGCGCACGAAGCCGCGCCCGGAGCCGCCGAACCGGAGTTCCCGGTGTACGGCGACGACCAGGCGGCCGCGTTCTTCGACCTGGACAACACCGTGATGCAGGGTGCGGCGATCTTCCACTTCGGCCGCGGCCTCTACAAGCGGAAGTTCTTCGAGTCCCGCGACCTCGCGCGGTTCGCCTGGCAGCAGGCGTGGTTCCGGCTGGCGGGGATCGAGGACCCCGAGCACATGCAGGACGCCCGCGACTCCGCGCTGTCGATCGTCAAGGGCCACCGCGTCGTGGAGCTGATGTCGATCGGCGAGGAGATCTACGACGAGTACATGGCCGAGCGCATCTGGCCCGGCACCCGCGCGCTGGCCCAGGCCCACCTGGACGCCGGGCAGAAGGTCTGGCTCGTCACGGCCGCCCCGGTCGAGATCGCCACGGTGATCGCCGGCCGCCTCGGCCTGACCGGCGCCCTCGGCACGGTCGCGGAGTCGGTGGACGGCGTCTACACCGGCAAGCTGGTCGGCGAACCGCTGCACGGCCCCGCGAAGGCGGAGGCGGTGCGCGCCCTGGCCGCGGGCGAGGGCCTGGACCTGAGCCGCTGCGCCGCGTACAGCGACTCGCACAACGACATCCCGATGCTGTCACTGGTCGGGCACCCCTACGCGATCAACCCGGACGCCAAGCTCCGCAAGCACGCGCGCACCCTCGACTGGCGGCTGCGCGACTACCGCACCGGACGCAAGGCGGCGAAGGTCGGCATCCCGGCGGCGGCCGGGGTGGGGGCCGTGGCGGGCGGCACGGCGGCGGCGATCGCCCTGCACCGCCGCCGCCGCTAGCGCCCCGGCACCGCCGCCGCCGGCACCCGGGCACCGCCCCGGGGCACGCCGGGCACAGGTGTGATCCGGTGATTTCCGTTGACGGGACCCGGCCACAACACGCCCCGGACCCAGACCGAACACGGACCGTTTCGATCAACAAGCGGTCACAATCCGGCACTTGCGGGGGTGTCATTCGGTTACAGAAGCGACGTAATCGATTGTTTGAGCAACTGGGTGTAGCACTGCCTGTACGAAGCGTTATTCTCCTCAGACGCATGACGGACCCCACCTTTCGCCACGAAGGGTGAAAAGTCCCTCACTGCACGTGATGGAAGCTCTGCCTCTGGGAGTCCCGTGTACCCACACGTCGGGGTTGACGCCTCGGGCCTGGCTACGCTGCGCGCGACGGTCCTCGACCGCCTGCGCGGCTTCGTCCCCACCGCGTACGCCGTCCCCGCCCTCGCTGTCTCCGTCGCGCCCGTCGGCCCGTGCTACGCACTGGCCGAGAACAGCGCGGCGGTCGGCAGACGAGGACGTTCGAGCGCGCCAGCCACCCCCGCACGCCGTCCGGCCGCAGACAGTGACAGCGCCCGGATGATGGATCTCGTGGAGCGCGCGCAGGCCGGTGAGGCCGATGCCTTCGGCCGGCTCTACGACCAGTACAGCGACACCGTGTACCGCTACATCTACTACCGCGTCGGCGGAAAGGCGACCGCGGAAGACCTCACGAGCGAGACGTTCCTGCGCGCACTGCGCCGCATCGGGACGTTCACCTGGCAGGGCCGTGACTTCGGCGCCTGGCTCGTCACCATCGCCCGCAACCTCGTCGCGGACCACTTCAAGTCGAGCCGCTTCCGGCTCGAAGTGACCACCGGCGAGATGCTCGACGCCAACGAGGTCGAGCGCTCCCCCGAGGACTCCGTCCTGGAGTCCCTCTCGAACGCGGCACTGCTGGACGCCGTACGCCGTCTCAACCCCCAGCAGCAGGAGTGCGTGACCCTGCGGTTCCTCCAGGGCCTCTCGGTCGCCGAGACCGCCCGTGTCATGGGCAAGAACGAGGGCGCGATCAAGACCCTCCAGTACCGGGCGGTGCGCACCCTGGCCCGGCTCCTCCCGGAAGACGCCCGCTGAGACCCCGTGCCCCCGCGGATCCGGCACCACGCGGCCGGCCCGCCGGGCCCGCCGTACCGGCTCCGGTGAACCGGCTCCGGTACGACCCGCACGCCCCCGCACGATCCCGTACGGCTCCATACGACTCCGTATGGCTCCGTACGCTCAGCCACGTCCAACTGACAGTCCGTGAAACCCCGTTGGTTCCGCGGTCCGATCATCCGTCGTCCGTAACCCAAGTGCCGAGCCGCTCGTTGTGCGGGATACAGGCTCCCTGTGGTCACACCTTGACCGTCTTCGATCACTCGATCGAGTCGTCGCGATCAGGAATGCGATCCCAGGACCCCCCTGGGGAGCCGACCGTCATGACGAGAGGAGGTGCCGCCAGTGATCGCGAACGTATCGGCGCACCGGCGGACGAACGCCTTCGCCCAGGCCCTGGAGGAGCAGTCCGACAGGGGCCCGGCGGCCGAGCAGTCCGAGCAGTCCGAGGGACCCGCTCCGGCCGTCGCGGACCGGTCCGAGCAGAGCCGGATGCTGTCCCTGGCGACCGGCCTCGGCGAGCTGCCCAAACCGACGATGGACCCCGAGGTCAAGGTCGTCCAGCGGGCACAGCTGGTGGCCGCGATGGAGGCCATGCTGAGGGAGGGCACGGCCACGGGAGGCGAAGCGGCGCGCTCCGCGCTGCCCGAGCAGCGGTCCCACCGGAGCAGGGGCGCGCACCGGGCGACCGGGCTCGGGAAACTGAGGCCCAGGTCCAGGCTGTCGAAGGGACTCGCCGCGAGTGGACTCACCGTGGGCGTGGCCGCCGGGGCGTTCAGCGGAGTGGCCGCCGCCAGTTCCGACGCGCTGCCCGGCGACTCGCTCTACGGGCTCAAGCGCGGCATGGAGGACCTCAGGCTGGGCATGGCCGACGACAACAACGACCGCGGCGGGCTCTACCTCGACCATGCCTCCACCCGGCTGAGCGAGGCGCGCCGCCTGATGGAGCGCGGCCGGTCGGGCCCCCTGGACCACGAGTCCCTGGGCGAGATCCGGCGCGCCCTGTCCGGTATGCAGCACGACGCCTCCGAGGGCCACCGCCTCCTGCACGAGGCGTACGAGCGGGACCCGGACTCCCTGGGCCCCATCCAGCGGCTCTCCGCCTTCTCGCGGTCGCACCGGGAGGCGTGGGGCGCCCTGCGCGAGCGGCTGCCCGTGCAGCTCGGTGACGTCAGCCGCCAGGTCAGCTCGGTCTTCGACGCCATAGAGGAGGAGGTCGACCCGCTGCGGGCGCTGCTCCCGCAGCCGCCCGTCCCGGAGGGCACCGGCCGGCACCGCGGCCCGAGCCCCGACTCCCCCGGCTCCTCCGGTTCGGACCACTCCGTCCCGCCCAGCGCCACGGGCGGGGAGGCGTCCCACAGCGCCGGCACGGGTTCCGGCCCCGGCAGCGGCAGACCCAAGCCGTCCACGTCCCGGACCCAGGACGACGGGCTGCTCGGCGGCAGCACCGGCGGCCTCCTCGACCCGCCCGAGGAGGACACCAGCGTCACCCCGTCGGGCAAGGGCAAGGACAGTCCGCCCCCCGAGCCGGACGTGACCCTGCCGCCCCTGCTGCCGGGCCTGCTCCCGGGCCTGGGCATCGAGGGCGAGGACGCGGACTAAGCCCGTCCGCCGACCCGCCGACCCGCCGACCCGCCGGTCGTGGGGTGCCCCTCTTCGGGAAGAGGGGCACCCCACGTACCGAGGCCGAGGGGACCAGGTCAGAAGAACACCGAGCGGCGCTGCACCAGGAGCTTGTAGAGCGTGTGCTGGATCTGCTCCCGCACCTGGTCCGTCAGGTTGAACATCAGCATCGGGTCCTCGGCCGCCTCCGGCGGATAGCCGTCCGTGGGGATCGGCTCGCCGAACTGAATGGTCCACTTCGTCGGCAGCGGCACCGCGCCCAGCGGACCCAGCCACGGGAAGGTCGGCGTGATCGGGAAGTACGGGAACCCGAGCAGCCGCGCCAGGGTCTTCGCGTTGCCGATCATCGGATAGATCTCCTCCGCGCCCACGATCGAGCACGGGATGATCGGGGTGCCCTGGCGGAGCGCGGTGGACACGAATCCGCCCCGGCCGAACCGCTGGAGCTTGTAGCGCTCGCCGAACGGCTTGCCGATGCCCTTGAACCCCTCGGGCATCACCCCGACCAGCTCGCCGCGCTCCAGCAGCCGTTCGGCGTCCTCCGCGCACGCCAGGGTGTGACCGGCCTTGCGGGCCAGTTCGTTGACCACGGGCAGCATGAAGACCAGGTCGGCCGCGAGCAGCCGCAGGTGCCGGTTCCGGGGGTGGTTGTCGTGGACCGCGACCTGCATCATCAGGCCGTCCAGCGGGAGCGTCCCCGAGTGGTTGGCGACGATCAGCGCCCCGCCCTCCGACGGGATGTTCTCGACGCCCTTCACCTCCACGCGGAAGTACTTCTCGTAGAGGGGCCGCACCAGCGACATCAGGACCTGCTCGGTCAGCTCCTGGTCGTAACCGAAGTCGTCGACCTCGTACTCGCCCGTCAGACGCCGCCGCAGGAACGACAGACCGCCGGCGATGCGCCGGTCCCAGCCACCGCCCCGCTCCTCCGCCGCGGCCGGCCCACCGGCAGCCGCTCCACCGGCAACGGGCTCCTCACGCGTCACGGGGACATCATCCTGCTGAATCGTTCGTGCGGGCAGGGGCTGGACCTCCTGGACCACCGCGGGCTCGCCCTTGCGCCTGCCCCCCGCGTTCCGGCGCCGCGGTGGCCGCGGCACGGCACCCCCGCGGGACCGGTCGTCGTCGAACGGAATGACCTTGGCGTCCGCCATCGTTGATGTGCTCCTCGGTTGGCGTCAGTCCGCGCTCTGCGTCGGGAGGTGGCCACCGCCCAGTGCGGGCAGTGCGGCGATCCGGTCGACGGCCCCGGCGAGGGCCTCGGGGGGCAGCAGCCCGGGCCCGCGGCTGCGGGCGAAGTCCGCGAACGCCTCCGCCGTCGAGAACTTCGGCCGGTACCCGAGCGTCTCGCGCATCTGGTTCGTCTCCACGACCCGGCCGTGGGTGAGCAGCCTCAGCTGCTCCGGCGAGAAGTCCGTCATGCCCACCGTGCGCAGCGCCGAGCCCACCCAGCTGATCGCGGGCATCAGCAGCGGTACCGTGGGCCGGCCCAGCCGGCGGGCGCACTGCGAGAGCAGCAGGACGCCGTCGCCGGCGATGTTGAACGTGCCGCTGTTGAGCGTGCCCCGCTCCGGCTCGTGCGAGGCGATGCGCAGGACGTCGATCACGTCGTCCTCGTGCACGAACTGCAACCGCGGGTCGTAGCCGAGGACGGTCGGCAGGACGGGCAGCGAGAAGTACGCGGCGAGCGGGGTGTCCGCACCCGGTCCGAGGATGTTGGCGAACCGCAGCATGCACACGGCGACGTCGGGCCGGCGCCTCGCGAAGCCGCGCACGTACCCCTCGACCTCGACCGTGTCCTTGGCGAAGCCTCCGCTGGGCAGGGACTTGGGCGTGGTCGTCTCGGTGAAGACCGCCGGGTCACGGGGGGCCGAGCCGTAGACGTTCGTGCTGGACTTCACGACCAGCCGCTCGACCGTCGGGGACTTCTGGCAGGCGCCGAGCAGCTGCATGGTGCCGATGACGTTGGTCTCCTTGACCGTGGTCCGGCTTCCGCTGGTCAGCGGTGTGCCCGTCACGTCCATGTGCACCACCGTGTCCACGGAGTGCTCGGCCAGCAGCCTGGCGATGGTGGGCTGCCTTATGTCGGCGCGTACGAAGTCCGCTCCGCCCAGGTGGTGCTCCGGCTCGACCGCGTCCACGGCGACCACCCGGTCCACCTCGGGGTCACGCTGGATCCGCCGTACGAACCGGCCCCCCAGCTGACGGGCCACTCCGGTGACGAGCACGACCTTCCCCAAGATCAGCGCCTTCCTTCCAGCCGTCGACGACCTGCTGCCCGCACTCTGCCGCGTTCCCCGTGACGGTCACGTTAGCCGGTCGGCGTCGCGCTGTGAGGACTGCCCGATGCGTGACGCCGCGGCGTCCCCGGACATACGTACAGACCCGGCCATTCGCCGCACAGACCATACGACCGGACACGACTGTGGCCCCCCACCGGCCGGTGGGGGGCCACAGAGCGCACTGTCGCGGCGTCGCCGACTCCCCGCTCGCGCGTGGTGGCGACTGCCGTCCGTCGCGGTTACTTCTTGTTGCGACGCTGGACGCGAGTGCGCTTGAGCAGCTTGCGGTGCTTCTTCTTGGCCATCCGCTTACGCCGCTTCTTGATAACAGAGCCCACGACTACCCTCGCTCACTTCTCTTTACTCGTTGCTGGGCTGCATGGGCCCACACGACTTATGAGGGGCCAGCCTACCCGCCTGAGCGCTGAGGTTGTAATCGAGGGGTTCCGGACGAAATCCCGGGAGCGCGATCGAGCCGCCCCGGGACTTCCCCGGACCGCCGTCAGGCTGTCTCGACCCCCACGTACGACTCGCGGAGGTACTCGTGAACCGCTTGCTCCGGGACGCGGAATGACCTCCCCACCCGGATCGCGGGCAGATGACCGCTGTGCACCAAGCGGTACACGGTCATCTTCGACACTCGCATCACCGAGGCGACTTCCGCCACGGTAAGGAACTGAACCTCGTTCAGAGGCCTCTCGCCAGCAGCCATGACACACCTGAACCTTCCGCACTCGACGGTCGCCGGCTTCCCCTTCCGGTGACACTTCGTCGTTGCGCGCTCACTCCCCAGAGTAGGGGCGGGTGATGCGAGTGGGGAAGAGGAGGGGCCATCGGCGGCCTACTGTGACAGACACGCTCGATTGAGTACATAGCGAGTAAGCGGTCGGTAGTAATCAGACCGCACAGCGTCATCAAGTGGAACGACGACGGACACTCGCCCCTCCGCCTCTCCGACGAACAGCGCGGGGTCGTCGGTGTCCCCCAGGCCGATGGCCTCGAACCCCAGCTGACCTGCTCCGCAGACCCATCCGTGGTCCCCCACCACAAGCTCGGGAAGCGGTCCGCCGGCCTCCGCCGCGGCGGCCAGGACGACCCGAACCGGGAGGGGTGAGTGGGTGTGCGCGCCGGTCCCGCAACCGGCGCCCCACACCCCGGGTTCCCGCACCAGCGCGACTCCCCGTACGTAGTCAAGGTTGTACGTGCGTAGGCCGAACCGGGTCGTTATGTCGACACGGTGGCCATGCGCGGAGGTGAGGACGGTACATCCGGCCGCCGACAGAGCGTCCGCGAGAGCGGCGTAGAAACCGATCAGCCGGTGCGGGTGTCCGGTGCCGAACAGCACCGTCGAACGGTGCCGCGCGGCGTGCGCGACCCGCTCCGCGAAGGCGTCCAGCGCCCCGAGGGTCCGCTCGGGATCGATCACGTCGAGCCCGGACGTATGCCGCGGATCGGCGGATACCCCGCATCTGTCCGCCATCAGAGCGATCAGATCGCGCTGCTTCCAGTTCAGTTCAGGATCGATTCCGATCGTCACCCGCGGATCCCGGGCGGCGAACAGCCGATAACTCCTGAGGCTCGCCTCGCGCGAGGTGGCCACGGTCCCGGCCAGCCTCGCCGTCAGCAGGTGCGCCCGCAGCGCTCCGGTGCTCAACACCCCCCGATGCTGCCGCACGTGGCGCACGACCGCGCCCACAACGGGCCGGGAGCCCCACGGTTGGCCTAATCGGACGCCCCCGAGGGGCGCTAGGCCAGCAGGCCCCGGAGGGGGAACGCGGCCCGCCGCGCGGCCAGCACCGCCTGGTCCAGCCGGTCCGCGGGGTCGTACCCCGCCTCCCACTCCGCCCATGACACGGGCCACCGCCCGTCGGTCATCCGCGCGGGCCCCAACTGCCGGGTACGGGCGAACACTTCCTGACGCCAGCCCTCCGGAACGGTGGAGGAGGGCGCCACCTCCCGCCCCGCCGCGATCGCCACCAGATGCGTCCAGGACCGCGGCACGACGTCCACCACCGCGTACCCGCCCCCGCCGAGCGCGACCCACCGCCCCCCGGCGTACTCGTGCGCCAGCTCGTGACAGGCGACCTGCACGGCCCGCTGGGCGTCCAGCGAGACGGCGAGGTGGGCGAGCGGATCCTCGAAGTGCGTGTCGGCCCCGTGCTGGGTGACCAGCACCTGCGGCCGGAAGTCGGCGAGCAGTTCGGGCACCACGGAGTGGAAGGCCCGCAGCCACCCCGCGTCCCCGGTCCCGGCCGGCAGCGCCACGTTCACGGCGGAGCCCTCCGCCCCGGCGCCCCCGGTCTCCTCGGGCCACCCCGTCTGCGGGAAGAGGGTCCGCGGATGCTCGTGCAGGGACACCGTCAGAACCCGCGGATCCGTCCAGAACGCGGCCTGCACCCCGTCCCCGTGGTGCACGTCCACGTCCACGTACGCGATCCGCTCGGCACCGAGCTCCAGCAGCCGGGCGACGGCCAGCGAGGCGTCGTTGTAGATGCAGAACCCGGACGCGCTCCCGGGCATCGCGTGGTGCAGCCCGCCCGCGAAGTTCACCGCGTGCAACGCCTCGCCCCGCCACACCGCCTCGGCGGCGCCCACCGACTGCCCCGCGATCAGGGCGGACACCTCGTGCATACCGGCGAAGGCGGGATCGTCCGTGGTCCCGAGCCCGTACGCCGGGTCCGCCGCCCGGGGATCCGCGGAGGCGGCCCTGACCGCCTCGATGTAGTCCTCCCGGTGCACCAGCCGCAGGGTCGAGTCCCCGGCGGGCTTGGCCGCGACGACCTCCACCTCCCGGTCGAGCCCGAAGGCGTCGACCAGGCGCCGGGTCAGCGTCAGCCGGACCGGGTCCATCGGATGGTCCGGACCGAAGTCATAGCCCGTTACTGCCTCGTCCCACATCAGCTGTGCGCGGCCGCTCATGACCGTCACCGTATCCGGAAGGCCCGGAGGCGAACGAGCGAACGTGGAACAGTGTCACCAGGACCAACGCCATCGGCACGAGCATCGCCCCCCGATAGCTCCACGCATCGCCCAGAGCGCCCACCAGGGGCGAACCGACCAGGAACCCCACATAGTTGAAGATGTTCAGCCGGGCGACCGCCGCGTCCGCAGCCCCGGGGAAGAGCTTCCCCGCCGCCGCGAATGCCTGCGGAACGATCACGCACAGCCCGAAGCCCACGAGCGTGAAGCCGAGCATCCCGGTCCAGGCCCCGGGCGCCCCCGCCACCACCGCGAAGCCCGCCGCCGCGACCAGCGCCCCCGCCCGCACGACCGCCACGGCCCCGAACCGCCGTACCCCGAGGTCCCCCACGGCCCGCCCGATCAGCGTGGTGACCATGTAGACGTTGTACGGGACGGTCGCCAGCTGCTCCGAGCTGCCGAGCACGTCCTGCAGGTACTTGGCGCTCCAGTTGGAGACGGTCGCGTCACCGATGTACGAGAAGGCCATCACCAGGCACAGCGGCAGCAGCGGCCTGAGCCCCGCACCCGTGCCGCCGGCCGCCTCCTGCACCCGCTCCTCCCCGGACCCGGCCCCGGACCGGTCCCCGTCCACGTACCAGCGGCTCCCCACGAGCGCGGCGGGCAGCAGCACCGCCACCGCGGGCAGGTACGACACGAACAGCGCCAGATCCCCGTGCGCCCCCAGCCACGCGAGCGAGGCCCCGACGATCCCGCCCAGGCTGGACGCGGCGTGGAACCCGAGCATGATGCTGCGCCCGTACGCGTGCTGGAGGCTCACCCCGAGCATGTTCATGGACGCGTCAAGGGCTCCGACGGCAAGCCCGAAGGCGGCGAGCGCGAGCCCCAGCGCCCACATCCCGTCACCGGCCCCCACGCCGAGCAGCGCGAGCAGCACCACCGGCTGCGACCACCGCAGGACGTGACTCGGCGGCACCCGCCTCACCAGACGCCCGGTGCAGACGCTCCCGATGCCCGCGAGGACCGGTACGGCGGCGAGGAAGGCGGGCAGCAGTCCGTCGGAGACCCCGTACCGGTCCTGGATCGCGGGGATACGGGTCACGAGCAGCGCGAAGACGGCGCCCTGGGCGAAGAAGCTGAACGCCAACGAAGCCCGGCCACGCCGCAGCACCTCTGTCATGGCGGCTCAGCGTAGGGCTCCGGCTTACCCGTGGGTAGACGCCGCAGAAGATGAACTCCGCTCAGCTTCGGCTCTGCAGCAGCCCGATCAGCTCGCCCATCTCGTCGAAGAGGCGGTCGGCGCCCGCCAGCCGCTCCGCCGGTGTCATCGCCGTGAACCCGTACACGTCCATCCCCGCCGAGACGGCCGCCTGCACCCCGAGCGGGCTGTCCTCGACGACCAGGCACTTCCGCGGGGGCACCCCCATCATGTCGGCCGCGTACAGGAACAGGTCCGGCGCCGGCTTCCCGCGCCCCACGTCCTGCGAGCTGAAGACGCGCCCGTCGTCGAACCACCGGTCCAGCCCGGTCGTGCGGTGCCCCACCCGGATCCGCTCATGGCTCCCGGACGACGCCACACAGTACGGAACCCCGTCCGCGGTCAGCTTCCCCAGGACCTCCTCCACCCCCGGCACCGGCTGCAGCTCCCGCTCGAAGGCGGCGAACACACGCCCGTCGAAGACGGCGTCGAAATCGGCCGGCAGCCGCTCCCCGGTCCGCTCCTCGATCAGATCGTGTACGCGGTGCATGGCGGCCCCCATGTAGTCGCGCAGGGAATCCTCGTACGAGGTGGGGTGCCCGAGTTCGGTGAGGTACGCGGCGAGAAGGGTGTTGGAGAGCGGCTCGCTGTCCACGAGGACACCGTCGTTGTCGAAGATCACCAGGTCATAGCGCATGACAAAACCCTAGACGCCCCTGAACGCAGGAAAGCCCCCGCACCGAGGTGCGGGGGCTTTCCTGGAATGATTG
>NZ_JAHKJW010000002.1:14005-290470 GCF_019710745.1 Streptomyces beigongshangae | reverse complement strand
TCGCGCAGGGTGCCGAGTGGTCGGAGGCGCACGGTCCCGACTGGTGGCTCCTGGACCCGTCGTACGGGGCGGCGGCCGACCACCGGGGGGTGCGGGACCTCGTCCGGGACCTCAACACCGTCTACCGGGACGTCCCGGCGCTCTGGGAGCTCGACACCGATCCCGCCGGGTTCGGATGGGTCGCCGGGGACGCCGCCGAGGACAACGTCTTCGCGTTCCTGCGGCACGCCGCCGACGGGTCGCCGCTGCTGGCCGTGTCCAACTTCGCGCCGGTGGTGCGGCACGAGTACCGGCTCGGGGTGCCGGACGACGTGAGCGCCTGGCACGAGGTGCTCAACACGGACGCGGAGCGGTACGGCGGGAGCGGCGTCGGCAACGCCGACCCTCTCAAGCCGGACGATCTGGCCTGGCACGGGCACCCGGCCAGCATCCGCCTGACGCTGCCGCCCCTGTCGACGGTGTGGCTGCGCCCGGCGTAGGTTCTTCGCGCCGGACGGGCCGGGGATCCGGCCCGTCCGGCCATCGGGGACCGGGGCCCGGGGGCGGAGCCCCCGGGCCGAAAGGGGCCTAGGCGGTCTGCGCCAGCGCGGCCGCCAGGGGTGCCGGCAGCGGCTCCGTGTGCACGATGCCCAGCGTCTGCGTGGCCCGCGTCAGCGCCACGTAGAGGTCGCTCGTACCGAACCGCCCCGGCTCGGCCACCAGCACCGCGTCGAACTCCAGCCCCTTCGCCTGACGCGGGTCGAGCAGCACGACCCGCCGTGTCAGGTCCGGCTCCTCCCCCGCCACCACCCCGCCGAGCCGCGCGGCCAGCGGACCGTGCAGCTCCCGCGGCGCGATCACGCCGAGCCGCCCCTCGACGGGGGTGAGCTCCGCGACGGCCTTCTCCACGGCGCCGGGCAGGTCGGAGCTCTCCCGCGCCCAGGGCCGTACCCCCGTCGACCGCACCGAACCCGGCGGTTCGAAGTCCGGCCGCTCGGCCCGCGGGACGGCCGCCGCCACGTCCATGATCTCGGACGGCGTGCGGTAGTTGACGGCGAGCCGGGCGTGCTCCCAGCGGTCGTCGACATAGGGGCGCAGGATGTCCGCCCAGGAGCCGGTCCCCGCCGCCTCGGCCGTCTGCGCCGGGTCCCCGACGAGGGTCATCGACCGCGTGGGGCTGCGGCGCATCAGCAGCCGCCAGGCCATCGGCGACAGCTCCTGCGCCTCGTCGACGATGATGTGCCCGAAGGCCCAGGTACGGTCGGCGGCGGCCCGTTCGGCGGCGCTGCGGTGGTCGTCCTCCTCGTGGCGCTCGGCCATCCGCTCGGCGTCGATGATGTCGTGCGCCGACAGGACCTCCGCGTCCTCGGCGTCCAGGTCCTCGAACTCGTACGTCCGGGACGCGTAGGAGACGTCGAGGACGCCCTGCGCGTAGGCCACCTGCCGGTCCCGCTCCTGCTCGGCGGCGGCCCGCGTCACCCGGTCGTCCTCGCCGAGGAGTTCGGCGGCCTCGTCGAGAAGGGGGACGTCGGCGGTCGTCCAGGCGCGGGTGACCGTACGGCGGACGGCGTCCGCGTCCGCCGGGGAGAGGTGGGCGTCGGGCGCGGCGAGGAAGTCCGCGACCAGGCGCCGCGGGGTGACGCGCGGCCACAGCCGGTCGACGGCGGACCACACCCCGGGGTTGTCCGCGAGGTCGTCGCGGATCTGGGTGATGTCGCTGGGGTCGAGCAGGTTCGTGCCGTCGAAGGGGTCCGTGCCGATCCGCTCGGCGAGCATGTCGGTGAGGGTGTTGAGGATGTGCCCCTCGAAGTGCTCGCGGGCCACGTTGTGCGGCAGCCCCAGCGCACGGGTGCGCTCGCGGGCGACGCGTACGAGACCGGCGTCGAGCATCAGGACGTCCCGGTCGTGCTCGACGGCGATCACCGGGTCGGGCAGCGCCTGGCGGTCGCGCACCACGGCCGCGAGGACGTCGGCCATGTCGGCGCGGCCCTTCACGGCGGCGGCCGCGGGGGTGTCGGAGGCGGTCGCCCGCACCCCGGGGTACAGCTCGCCGACGGTCGCGAGCAGGACGCCCGTCTCGCCCAGCGAGGGCAGGACCTCGCCGATGTAGCCGAGGAAGGCGGGGTTCGGGCCGACGATCAGCACGGCGCGCCTGGCGAGCAGCTCGCGGTGCTCGTAGAGGAGGTAGGCCGCCCGGTGCAGCGCCACTGCCGTCTTGCCGGTGCCGGGGCCGCCCTCGACCACCAGGACCCCGCGGTGCGGGGCGCGGATGATGCGGTCCTGCTCGGCCTGGATGGTCTGCACGATGTCGCTCATGCGGCCGGTGCGGGCGGAGTCGAGCGCGGCCAGCAGCACGGCGTCCCCGGTCGGGTCCTCGTGCCCCGTGCGCCGCCGGTCCCCGAGGTCGAGGATCTCGTCGTGCAGGGCGGTCACGGTACGGCCCTCGGTGGTGATGTGCCGGCGGCGGCGCAGGCCCATGGGGGTGTGGCCGGTGGCGAGGTAGAACGGGCGGGCGACCGGGGCCCGCCAGTCGATCAGGACCGGGGTGCGCTCGGCGTCGTCGGCGCGGATGCCGATACGGCCGATGTGGTGGACGGGGCCCCCGGGTCCTGCGCCGTCCCCGTCCGGTGCGGGACCGGTGGCGAGGTCGATCCGGCCGAAGCAGAGCGAGCCGTCCACCGCGTTCAGCGCGGCGAGCAGGCCGGAGCGCTCGGCGACGAGGACGTCCCGTTCGAGGCGGGCCTGCATGGGGGTGCTGCCCTGCGCGAGGGCGTCCGTCACCGATGCCTCGGTACCGCCGCGCAGCGCGTCGACACGCGTGTACAGGTCGTCGATGAATTCCTGCTCACGGCGCAATTCATCGTCCGTGAACGCACTGGTCGATTCTGTGTCGGAAACCTTGTTTGACAATTCCGCTCCCGCCCGGATATACTGTGCGCAGTGAACTTGCTAATGGCTTGCGTTACGGACTTCAAGTATGTACTTCTATGTACTTCAAGCAAGACGCGAGCCATTGAATATACGCAAAGAAATCCCCCGCGGGCAATTGCCAGCGGGGGATTTCTTCGTGAGCGATGCGAGGGATCAGAGCACGTCCGCCAGCTCCTCCAGCAGCCGCCGCTTGGGACGGGCGCCGACCATGGACTTCACCGGCTGCCCGTCGCGGAACACCATGAGGGTGGGCATCGACAGGACCCCGTACGCCTGCGTGGTCCGCGGGTTCGTGTCCACGTCCAGTTGCACCACCTTGAGCCGCTCGCCCTCCTCCGCGGCGATGGCGCTCAGCACCGGCGCGATCTGCCGGCACGGCGGGCACCAGTCCGCGGTGAACTTCACCAGTACGGGCAGATCCGCCCTGATCACCTCCGCCTCGAAGTCCGCGTCCGTCACCTCGGCCACACCCGCCGCTTCGATCATCGTGTCCGCCTTTCCGCTGCCGCCGCCGGATTTCCGCCGGCCGGATTCCCGTCCACCGGGAGCCCGGGGACCGTCCCCGGGGGAAACACCGCGCACACGGGCTCCGGGCCGCCCGGGGCCGCCGCCTCGGCGGCCAGCTCGCCCATCGCCCGCTCGGCCCGCGCCAGCTGCTCGCCGACCTGCCCGCGCACCGACCGCAACTCGGCGATCAGCGCGTCGAGTTCGCCCAGCTTGCGCCGGTACACGGCGAGCGACGCCGGGCAGGCGTCGCCCTCCGGGTGCCCGGCCCGCAGGCACTCCACGAAGGGCCGCGTCTCCTCCAGGTCGAACCCGAAGTCCTGCAGCGTCCTGATCTGCCGCAGCAGCTTCAGGTCGTCCTCGTCGTACGTCCGGTACCCGTTGCTCCCGCGCCGCGCGGGCAGCAGCCCCCGCGACTCGTAGTACCTGAGCGTCCTCGTGGTGGTCCCGGCCCGCTTCGCCAGCTCGCCGATGCGCATACCGCGACGGTATTCCTTGACGTCCACGTCAAGGCAACCGGCGAGGCCGGACCGCGTACTACCGCCGTCCGGTGCCGCGCAGGGACTCGATCGTGCGCGTCCAGCTCTCCGCGGCGTGACCGCGGGCGACGGCCTCGTCGTACGCCTCCTTGACCGGGCGGAGGCCGCGTACGTCGAGGCCGCGGTGCTCGGCCCACTCCAGGACGTGGCCGACACCGGCCGCCATCATGCCGAGGTTGGCGTCGTCGCCCGGGTGGGTGCCCGTGTCGATGTCCCGCGCGGCCCCGGCGGCCATGTGCGGCAGCAGGCCCGTGATGGTGTCCAGGTACGGGACGAGGTCGGCCGCCCGCACCCCGTCGGCGCCGGCCAGGGCGAACGCGTGCAGCAGGCCGGAGATCGAGGAGTAGAAGTAGTCGAGCAGCGCCAGGTCGTGGACGGCGGCGAGCCCGTGGTCCTCGCCGACGTGGGCGGACCTGCCGCCCAGCGCCCTCAGCACCGGCTCGTACGCGTCGTACGCGGCGCGGGGGCCGCTGTACAGGATCAGCGCCTCGGGCCGCCCCACCAGCGGGACCGGCACCATGACCGAACCGTCGAGGTAGTCGACGGCGTGCCCGGCCGCCCAGGAGGCGGCGGCACGGGCGCGGGCGGGGGTGTCCGAGGTGAGGTTGACGAGGACCCTGCCGGGCAGGTCGCCGGTGACGGTGTCCAGGACGGACCGGGCCGCTGCGTGGTCGACCACGCAGAGGACGACGAGCCCGGCGGAGCGTACGGCTCCGGCGGCGGTGCCCGCCCGGCGGGCGCCGCGGGCCACCAGCTCGTCGCCCTTGTGCGGGGAGCGGTTCCAGACGGTGGTGGGGTGGCCGGCGGCCAGGAACGCGGCGGCGAGGGCCCGGCCCATGGCACCGAGTCCGAGGACGGCGACGGAGGTCCCGCGCGTGGTGATGTCGTGGTCGGAGGTCATGCCGACCATGGTCATCGGGGGTCGCAACTCCCCACAAGTACGCACTATCTGCTCAGGTACTGAGCCAGAGGTAAGGGAGCCGGAGGTACCAGGGGTAAGGGAGTGCGCGGGGCGGGCGGTTCGTTCGTGCGCCGCGGGCCGGTGAGGACTCGGCGCGCGGTTCCCCGCGCCCTTCCGGAGCGCGCGGAACCGGCGGCAGCCGGCCGGGGGGAGCCGGCCGGCTGCCGCCGGTTCCGCGGGTGAGCCGGGCGGCTGCGACGGGGGAAGTGGGCAGCCGCCCGGGGCCGGCCAGGGCTATGCCTTGGCCAGCGTCTTGTCGCCGGACCGGTCCGGCGCGTCCGCCGGCCCGGCGGGCGTACCCCCGTGTCCGTCGTCCAGCAGCGTCGCCTCGTCGAACGGCACGTTCCCCGCGAGCACCTCGTCGACCCGGGCCCGGTCGATCTCCTTGGTCCACGTGCCGATCAGGACCGTGGCCACCGCGTTGCCCGCGAAGTTCGTCAGGGCGCGCGCCTCGCTCATGAAGCGGTCGATGCCGACGATCAGGCCGATGCCGTCCACCAGCGCCGGCTTGTGGGACTGGAGGCCGCCCGCCAGGGTGGCCAGACCGGCACCGGTGACGCCCGCCGCGCCCTTGGAGGCGACCAGCAGGAAGAGGAGCAGCGGGATCTGCTCGCCGACCGACATCGGCGTGCCCATGGCGTCGGCGATGAACAGCGAGGCCATGGTCATGTAGATCATGGTGCCGTCGAGGTTGAAGGAGTAGCCGGTCGGGACGGTGATGCCGACCACCGGCTTGCTGACGCCCAGGTGCTCCATCTTCGCGATGAGCCGCGGCAGCGCGGACTCGGAGGAGGAGGTGGACAGGATCAGCAGGAACTCCCGGCCCAGGTACTTGAACAGCGCGAGGATGTTCAGGCCCGCGACGATCCGCAGCATCGCGCCGAGCACGATGAAGACGAAGAGGAAGCAGGTGACGTAGAAGCCGAGCATCAGGACGGCCAGGCTCTTGAGGGCGTCCACGCCCGCCGAGCCGGTCACCGCCGCGATCGCGCCGAACGCGCCGATGGGCGCCGCCCACATCACCATGGCGAGGATGCGGAAGACGAGCCGCTGGATGTGCTCGATGCCGCGCAGGATCGGCGCGCCGGACGACCCCATGGCCTGCAGCGCGAACCCGGCGAGCAGCGCGATGAGCAGGGTCTGCAGGACCTCGCCGCCGGTGAACGCGGAGACGATCGTCGTGGGGATGATCCCGAGCAGGAACTCCTCGGTGTTCTTCGCCTCGGTGACCTGCCCCTGGCCCGCCTCCTTGACCGCGTCGGTCACCGCGAGACCCGTGCCGGGCTCCAGGATGTTGCCGACGACCAGGCCGATGGCCAGCGCGACGAACGACATGACCACGAAGTAGCCGAGCGCGATGCCGCCCACCGCGCCGACCTTGGCGGCCTTGCGCACCGAGCCGATGCCCAGGACGATGGTGCAGAAGATGATCGGCGAGATCATCATCTTGATCAGGTTGACGAAGCCGGTGCCGATCGGCTTCAGCTCGACGGCGAAGTCGGGGGCGATCAGACCCACGGCGATACCGGCGGCCACGGCGATGATCACCGCGATGTAGAGATAGTGCGTGCGGTCCCGCTTGGCGGCGGGAGCGGCAGGTGCCGTATCGGGTGTGCTGGTCACGGCTGCCCTCCTTGACGACGTCGTCGGCATCATCCGGCGTGCGGCTCACGTCCGGGGGTTGCGGTGACTATCTCCCGGCGTGTGAGGGCGGTCACCCTTCCGTTCATTACGTTCACGCATTTCCGGCCAGGCAGACTGTTCCTATGCGCCTCCCCCGCGTCCCCCGGCCCCGCAGCCTGGCCGGCCAGCTCTTCGCCATGCAGGCCGTACTGGTGGCGGTCGTGGTCGCGGGCTGCGCGCTCTTCACGTACGTCAGCGACCGCAGCCAGGCCGAGGACGCGGCGGGACGCCAGGCCATGGGGGTGGCCGAATCGGTCGCCGACTCCCCTTCCGTACGGGAGGCCGTGCGCACCCCGGACCCGACGAGGACGCTCCAGCCGTACGCGCTCGCGGTGCAGCGCGGCGCACAGGTCGACTTCGTCACGATCATGGACCCGGAGGGTGTCCGCTGGACGCACCCCAACGAGGAGCTGATCGGCAAGCACTTCCTCGGGCACACGGAGCGGGCGCTGCTCGGCGAGTCCTTCACCGAGACCTACACCGGCACCCTGGGCGAGTCCGTGCGGGCCGTCACGCCGATCCACGACGGCGGCCGGATCGTCGGCCTGGTCAGCGCGGGCATCAAGGTCGACGAGATAAGCCAGCGGGTCGAGGGCCAGGTCAAGGCCCTGGTCGGGGTCGCCGCGGCGGCGCTGGCGCTGGGCGCCGTCGGGACGTACGTCATCAACGCCCGGCTGCGCCGCTCCACCCACGGGATGAACGCGGCCGAGCTCAGCCGGATGCACGACTACCACGAGGCCGCGCTGCACGCGGTGCGCGAGGGGCTGCTGATGCTGGACGGGCAGTACCGGGTGGCCCTGATCAACGACGGCGGGCGCGAGCTGCTCGGGGTGGACGGCGACGTGGTGGGCCACTCGGTGGCGGAGCTCGAACTGCCCGCTCCGCTCACGGGGGCGCTGCTGTCGGGGGAACCGCGGGTGGACGAGGTGTACCTCACCGAGTCGCGGGTGCTCGTCGTGAACACCTCGCCGGTGTCGGGCGGCGAGCGCCGGGGCACGGTGGTGACCCTGCGCGACGTCACCGAGCTGCAGTCCCTGATGGGCGAGCTGGACTCCGAGCGCGGGTTCACCACGGCGCTGCGTTCGCAGGCCCACGAGGCGGCGAACCGGCTCCACACGGTCGTCTCGCTGATCGAGCTGGGCCGGGCGGCGGAGGCCGTCGACTTCGCCACGGCCGAGCTGGAGCTGGCCCAGGCGCTGACCGACCAGGTGGTCGCGGCGGTCAGCGAGCCCGTCCTGGCCGCCCTGCTGCTGGGCAAGACCGCCCAGGCGAACGAGCGCGGTGTGGAACTGGTGGTCTCCGAGGACAGCAGTATCGACGACGGCCTGCTCCCGGAGTCCCTCACCGCCCGTGACCTGGTGACGGTCCTGGGCAACCTGATCGACAACGCCGTCGACGCGGCCCAGGGCTCGGCCGGCGCCCGGGTCACGGTCACCGCACTCGCGGACACGGCGAACCTCGTCCTGCGGGTCACCGACACGGGGGCGGGGGTGGACCCGGCCCACACGGAGGAGGTCTTCCAGCGCGGCTGGTCCACGAAGCCGGCGGGCCCCGGCGGGCGGGGCCTCGGCCTGGCCCTCGTACGGCAGGCGGTGGCCCGCCACGACGGCACCCTCACGGTGGCGTCGGCCCCGGGCGGCGGCGCGTCCTTCGAGGTACACCTGCCCCTGCCGCCCACGCCTCCGGAGGGGGCGACGCCTCCGGCCGCCCCCGGAACGGACATCGGCCCGGGGGCCGGGTCCGCGCCGGCACCGGGGCCCGTCCCCGATCACGTGCCTGAGCCCGAGCCGGCACGTGAACCCGAGCCCATACCCACGCCCATGCCCACGCCCATGCCCACGCCCACGCCCACGCCGTACGGAGGTACCCCGTGAGTGCTCCTTCCGCGCGGCCCGACATCCGTGTCCTGGTCGTCGAGGACGACCCCGTCGCGGCGGACGCGCACGTCCTGTACGTGGGACGCGTGCCGGGGTTCACCCCGGTCGGCAAGGCGCACACGGGCGCGGAGGCCAGGCGGGCGCTGGACCGCACCGCCGTGGACCTCCTCCTCCTCGACCTCCACCTGCCGGACGTCCACGGCCTGCAGCTGGCCCGCTCACTGCGCGCCGCCGGCTACCACGCGGACGTCATAGCGGTGACGTCCGCGCGCGACCTCACGGTCGTGCGGGAGGGCGTGTCGCTGGGGGTCGTGCAGTACGTGCTCAAGCCGTTCACCTTCGCCACCCTCAGGGACCGGCTCGTCCGCTACGCCGAGTTCCACGCCGCCGCCGGTGAGGCCAGCGGCCAGGACGAGGTCGACCGCGCCCTGGCCACGCTCCGGGCGCCCGGTCCGGCCGCCCTGCCGAAGGGGCTGAGCGGGCCGACCCTGGAGAAGGTCACCCGTACGCTGCGCGGCAGCGCTACGGGACTGACCGCGACCGGCGTGGCGGAGGCCGTCGGTATCTCGCGGATCACCGCCCGGCGGTATCTGGAACACCTGGTGCACACCGGCCGGGCGGACCGCAGCCCGCAGTACGGACAGGTGGGACGGCCGGAGCTGCAGTACCGCTGGGTGAAGACGTGAAGGCGGGAAGACGTGGAGGCGGGAAGGCGGGAAGAGGGGCGAGGAGGGGCGAGAAGGGGTGACCGGAAAATCCGGCGTGCCGGGGCACACCGGTCACCGCGGGTAACGACTCGGTACGTATCCGTGAGGAAGGCCGTGCACGGTCATTGACCCGGCCGGACCCCTGCTCTTACGTTCGGGCAACCGAACACGGCCACAAAGACGTCGGCCAGCAGGAGGTCGTACCCGTGCGTCCCAACGCCGCCCCCCTTCTTCTCGCGACCCTGCTCGCCGCCACCGCGCTCAGCGCGTGCGGCGGCGACTCCGGCAGTGATCCGGACACCGTGGAGATCTCCTACAAGCAGTCCACCGACAACTCCGTGCGGGTCATGGACGAGTATCTCGCCGACGTGAAGGCGCAGTTCGAGAAGGCCAACCCGGACAAGAAGATCAAGCTGATCCCGATCAAGGCCGCGGACGCGGAGTACTACACCAAGCTCCAGCAGATGCTCCGCTCCCCCAAGACGGCCCCGGACCTGGTCTACGAGGACACGTTCCTCATCAACTCCGACATCACGAGCGGCTATCTCAAGCCCCTGGACCCTTATCTCGACAAGTGGGACGACTGGCAGCACTTCATCGACACGGCGAAGTCGGCGGCCCGGGCGGAGGACGGGAAGACGTACGGCGTCCCGGACGGCACGGACACCCGCGGCCTCTGGTTCGACAAGGGCATCTTCGAGAAGGCCGGGCTGCCCGCCGACTGGCAGCCGAAGACCTGGGACGACATCCTCGAAGCGGCCCGCACGATCAAGGAGGAGGTCCCCGGTGTCATCCCCATGAACGTGTACACGGGCAAGCCCGTGGGCGAGGCGGCCACCATGCAGGGCTTCGAGATGCTCCTGTACGGGACGGCCACCGGGGCCACCGAGAGCCCGCTGTACGACACGGTGTCCAAGAAGTGGATCACGGGCAGCCAGGGCTTCGAGGACTCGCTCCGGTTCGTCGAGACGGTCTTCAAGGAGAAGCTCGGCCCGGACGTGTCGGACGCCCTCGACCCCAACTTCGCGACCAGGGTCCGCGGCGAACTGCTCCCCGAGGGCAGACTCGGCATCAACCTGGACGGCTCCTGGCTCCCGCAGGACTGGCTGGAGGGCAGCGGCCACGAGTGGCCCCAGTGGTCCGAGAGGCTGGGTCTGGCGTACATGCCGACGCAGAACGGCCAGGCTCCCGGGAAGGTGAGCATGTCGGGCGGCTGGACCTGGGCGATCCCGAGCAAGGCGGCCAACCCCGACCTGGCCTTCGAGTTCGTCAAGACGATGCAGACGAAGGCGAACGCGCAGAAGTGGTACATCGCCAACTCCGGTATCGCGGTGCGCACGGACGTGGCCGAGGACCCGGCGTACGTGAAGGCGCAGCCGGGCATCGAGTTCTTCACGGACCTGGTGGCGCACACCCACTACCGCCCCGCGTACCCGGCGTACCCGAGGGTGTCCACCGCCATCCAGGAGGCCATGGAGGGCGTGACGACGGGCGACAGCTCGGTCGACGAGGCGGCCCGGAACTACGACGAGGAACTGAGGACGGCCACGGACAACCAGGTCATCGAGAAGTGAGCACCGGAAGAAGTGAGTACGGGGAGAAGCGAGCACCGAGAGAAGTGAGCGCCGAGTGAGCGTCACCCGGCGGGAGGCGGGGCCCGGCGCGCGCGGAGCGGGAGCCGGGGCGGGCGGCGGCCGCCCGCCCCTCCTGCGCACCCTCGCCCGCGCCCTGCCCGTCTCCCCCGCCCTCGTCCTCCTGGTCCTCTTCCTGGCCGGCCCGATCGCGTACTGCGCCTACATCGCCTTCACCGACCTCCAGCTCACCGGCCAGGCCGAGTCGTCCTTCAACGGCCTGGACAACTTCCGTACCGCCTTCGCGGACGAGGCGTTCCTCAACGCCGTGTGGCTGACGCTCGTCTTCACGGTCCTCAGCTCCCTCGTCGGGCAGAACACGCTGGGCCTGGCCCTGGCCGCGCTGATGCAGCGCGCGTCGAAGCCGGTCCGTACGCTCACCGGCGGGATCGTGGTCACGGCCTGGGTGCTCCCGGAGGTGGTGGCCGGCTTCCTGCTCTACGCGTTCTTCCGCCGCGAGGGCACCCTGAACGCGGTGCTCGACTGGCTCCGTCTGCCGTCCCAGAACTGGCTGTTCACGCTGCCGATCCTGGCGGTGTCGTTCGCGAACGTGTGGCGCGGCACGGCCTTCTCGATGCTGGTCTACTCGGCCGCCCTGAACGAGATCCCGAAGGAGATCACCGAGGCCGCGGAGGTGGACGGCGCGGGCGGCTGGCGCCGGATGTGGCACATCACGCTCCCGATGATCCGCCGCTCCATCGGCACGAACCTGATGCTCAACACCCTCCAGACCCTCTCGGTCTTCGGGCTGATCTGGGTCATGACGAGGGGCGGCCCGGGAAACCGCAGCCAGACCCTGCCCCTCTTCATGTACGAGCAGGCATTCCAGAAGAGCATGATCGGCTACGGAACCGCTGTGGCCCTCCTCCTGCTGGTGGTCGGCTCGCTCTTCTCGCTGGTCTACCTGCGCCTGCTGCGGACGGAGGTCTGAGATGGCCGCGCGTACGACGCCCCGCCCCCGCCCCCGCCCGGCGAACGTCCGGCGGGCCCGCCGCCGTCACGCCGCCGACGCGGGGCTCCTGTTCGCCGCGGCCGCCTTCGTCCTGCCACTGGCCTGGGTGGTCCTGTCCTCCCTCGACCCGCACGCCGGGCTGAAGGTGAAGGTGCCCGACGGCGTCACACTGGACAACTTCGACGCGGTCCTGGAGCCGGACATCACCTTCACGCCGCTGCTCAACAGCCTGGTCCTGTGCGGTGGGGCGACGCTGCTGACAGTGGTGTGCGCGGCGCTGGCCGCGTACCCCCTCTCCCGTTTCCGGTCCCGCCTCAACCGCCCCTTCCTCCTCACGATCCTCTTCGCGACGAGCCTGCCGATCACGGCGATCATGGTTCCGGTGTACGCGCTGTTCGTGCAGGTGGACCTGATCGACACCATGCACGGCACGATCTTCTTCTTCGCCGCGTCCCAGCTGCCGTTCGCCGTCTGGCTCATGAAGAACTTCATGGACGGCGTGCCGAAGGAGCTGGAGGAGGCGGCCTGGACCGACGGCGCCTCGTCGTTCCAGTCGCTGCTGCGCATCGTGCTGCCGCTGATGGGTCCGGGCGTCGGGGTGGTGACCGTCTTCGCGTTCGTGATGATGTGGGGCAACTTCTTCGTCCCGTTCATGCTCCTGCTCTCGCCGGACCGGATGCCGGCGTCGGTGAGCATCAACGACTTCTTCGGCAACCGCGGGACGGTGGTCTACGGGCAGTTGGCCGCGTTCTCGATCATCTACTCGACCCCGGTGATCCTGCTGTACGTGCTGGTGGCGCGGCGGCTGGGCGGGGGGTTCGCGCTGGGCGGGGCGGTGAAGGGGTAGGCGCTTCGCGCCGTCGGTCCCGCCCCGCCGCACCTCCCCCGAGGTACCGCGGGGCGGATCTCGCGTCTACTGCGGCCGGAAGGAACGGATCTGGTAGTTGCCCTGCAGGTTGCCGCCGTTGCCCGCGGGGGTGGACCCCACGCGCGAGTTGTAGTTGGTCTGCGTGTAGTACTGCACGCGGTGCCCCGTCTTGTTCCAGACCGAGCGCACGTTCTGCCCCCGCTGGATGAAGGAGCAGTCGTCGGCGGTGTTCGCCTTGTTCGCCTGCGACCACTGGCAGCGGGTTCCCCCGCCGTTCCAGTCGCTGTAGATGCAGAAGTATCCCGAGGGGCAGTTGTTGTAGGCCGCCCGGTTGCCGGATGCCGCGGGGGCCGCTGTCGCGGCGGGCCCGGTGAGGACGGCTGCGGCGAGAGCGGTTACGGCGAGGACCGCGGACTGGATGCGACGCATGACGGGTTCTCCTTGTTCTCTTCGGTCTCTTCGGTCTCTTCGGTCTCTTCGGTGCGATTTCCTCAGGGGTGCGGCGGATGCGCACCACCCCGGACAATCTGAGCCGCCAGGGAAGAGGACAAACAGGGAACAAGTGATTTAAACGTCACCCACGAGGGCGAGTGGGCACTCCGGGGCCGCCGACGGCACACGCGCGCCACGGAAGCCGTCGGGATCGGACCACGGGAAACGAGGAAAACAATGAAGCGCGTCGGTTTGCCCACCGTGGGCACCTCCGGACCGACCGGTTTGCGCCGCGGGTCCCGTCGCCCTCACGCAGCCGCCGCACATGCCGGGCGGTGCGCGCGGGGGCGACGCCCGTCGGCCCTGGCGCGCGTCGCTCCCGCCGGAGGCAGGCGCTCCGCCGACCGGGGCGGCTCCGGATACGCCCGTAAAAGCAGCCTATGGCGCTCACCGAACCGTTCCGGCCTCCGCACGCCGGGCGGCCGGTCGCATACGCGCGGCGCCACCCGGACACGTCGGCCGATCCGCAGGTTCTCCGGACGCCTGTCCGAAACCGTAGCTTCGCACAATCCGTGTCCCTGGCCGGACAGACTGTAGTCACCGCAGCCCCGCGCCCATAAATTGTGCGTGTGCACCAACAGTCGACCCCCCGACCCACCCCGCCCTTCGACGCCACGGCCGCCGGCAGGCTGCGCGCCGCCCTCGGCATGGGGCCCGAACACGTCGCGCACGGCATGCGGACCTCGTTCGGGCTCTCCCATGTGACACCCGACCTGGTCGTCGCCTGGGAGCGCGGCCTGGCCGCTCCCGGCAACGGCGAACTGACCGCGCTGGCGGGCGTGCTGTGGTGCTCGCCCGGCGAACTCGTCGGCGCGCCGCGGACCTTGCGTGAGCACCGCGTCGCCCGCGGTCTGGCGGTCGAGGACGTCGCGCGGGCCGTGGGGCTCCAGCTCCTCGCGTACGTACGGATGGAGGAGGCGGACGAATGGCGCGGCGGCGACCGGCAGTCGGCGGCGCTCGCCGAGGTGCTCGACCTCTCGCTGGCGGACCTCGTCACGGTCACCGGGCGTGAGCCGAAGCTGGCGGAGCTGCTGCGCGGCGCGGTGACGACGCGCTGGCAGGCGTACGTCCGCCCGGTGGGCAAACTGCTGCCGATGCAGCGGCGGGCCGTGGGGCGCGCGCTGCGGGCGCTGCACACCGAGTACCAGGACCGGCCGACGGCGACGCCCGGCCGGCCCGGCGGCCCGGCCGACGACGCGGGCCGGGACTTCCTGGACGGGATCGTCGGCCGCTTCTGGTCGGCGGTCCGGCGCGACGGCGGCGGCGACGCCTGACGTCCGGACACCTGACCGGCCCCGCACCACCGGCAGCGGGCGGTGCGGGGCCGGTTCCGGGGGCCGGCCGGCGGGCATGGCGGGCGGGCGCGGAACCCCTTGGAGGAGCCGGCCTAGAAGACCGACTCGGCCTCGTCCATCCGGTCCTTGGGCACCGTCTTCAGTTCGGTGACCGCCTCGGCCAGCGGCACCATCACCACGTCCGTGCCGCGCAGCGCCGTCATCCGGCCGAACTCGCCCCGGTGCGCGGCCTCCACCGCGTGCCAGCCGAAGCGCGTCGCGAGCACCCTGTCGTACGCGGTCGGCGTGCCGCCCCGCTGGATGTGGCCGAGGATGACCGGCTTGGCCTCCTTGCCGAGGCGCCGCTCCAGTTCGAACGCCAGCGCCGTGCCGATGCCCTGGAAGCGCTCGTGGCCGAACTGGTCGATGGCTCCGTGGCCGTAGTCCATGCTGCCCTCGACGGGGTGCGCGCCCTCGGCCACGCAGACGACCGCGAACCTCTTGCCGCGCGAGAAGCGCTCCTCGACCATCTTGACCAGGTCGGCCGGGTCGAAGGGCCGCTCGGGCAGGCAGATGCCGTGGGCGCCGGCGGCCATGCCGGACTCCAGGGCGATCCAGCCGGCGTGGCGGCCCATGACCTCGACGACCATCACCCGCTGGTGCGACTCGGCGGTCGTCTTCAGGCGGTCCATCGCCTCGGTGGCGACCCCGACGGCGGTGTCGAACCCGAACGTGCGGTCCGTCGAGGAGATGTCGTTGTCGATGGTCTTCGGGACGCCGACCACCGGCAGGCCCGCGTCGGAGAGCATCCGCGCCGCCGTGAGGGTGCCCTCGCCGCCGATCGGGATCAGTACGTCGATGCCGAACTCGCGCGCGGTGTCCTGCACGTTCTCACAGGCTTCGCGCAGGCGGTCGCGCTGGAGACGGGAGGAGCCGAGGATGGTGCCGCCCCGGGCCAGGATGCCGCTGACGGCGTCCAGGTCGAGCGAGCGGTAGCGGCCTTCGAGCAGGCCCGCGTAACCGTCCTCGAAGCCGATGACCTCGGCGTCGTAGTTGGTGACGGCCCGGTGCACGACCGAACGGATGACGGCGTTCAGTCCCGGACAGTCGCCGCCTGCGGTGAGAACTCCGATACGCATCGTGCTGTGTCTCCTGCTCGCTGTTGGGCTGTGTCTCCTGTGATGCCTGAGAGCAGTGCGATTGTTTCACGGGCGGCACGGGGCCGCTGTCCGTGCCCTCGTTGACCCGTGGCGCCCCCGGCACGCCCCCTCCGACCGCCGACGCGCCCCCGGGAGCCCCCTTCCCCCTCACCGGTGACCCCGGCCACCCCGACCTGACGGGCGCCTTATCCATGCGCGCGGGTATTGTCAAGAGGGCGCAGCCGACCCCGTCGGCCGCGCCCGCACGGATGTCGGACTGATGCACGGATGTCGGACGGAACGGAACGGAGAGCACGCGTGACGCGCAGCGTATACGTGACCGGGATCGACCGGGGTGACGGCCGCCAGGTCATCGAGCTGGGAGTCATGGAGCTCCTGACGCGGCAGGTCGACCGGGTGGGGGTGTTCCGGCCCCTCGTCCACGACGGCCCCGACCGGCTCTTCGAGCTGCTGCGCGCCCGCTACCGCCTGGCGCAGGACCCGGCGACGGTCTACGGGATGGACTACCACGAGGCGTCCGCGCTCCAGGCCGAGCGGGGCACCGACGAACTGGTCTCGCAGCTCGTCGACCGCTTCCTGCGGGTGGCCCGCGACTACGACGTGGTCCTCGTCCTGGGTACGGACTACGCGGACACCCAGTTCCCGGACGAGCTGGCGCTCAACGCCCGCCTGGCGAACGAGTTCGGCGCGTCCGTGATCCCGGTCGTGGGCGGCCGGGGACAGACCGTGGAGTCGGTGCTCGCGGAGACCCGCAACGCGTTCCGCGCCTACGACGGACTCGGCTGCGACGTGCTGGCGATGGTGGTGAACCGGGTCGCCCCGGCCGACCGCCCAAAGATCCACGGGCTGCTCGACAACCGCCTGCCGGTGCCCTGCCACGTACTGCCGGACGAACCCGCGCTCTCCGCGCCGACGGTCGCCCAGATCACCCACGCCCTCGGCGGCAAGGTACTGCTCGGCGACGACTCGGGGCTCGCGCGCGACGCGATGGACTTCGTCTTCGGCGGCGCCATGCTGCCGAACTTCCTGGGCGCGCTGACCCCGGGCTGCATGGTCGTCACCCCCGGCGACCGCGCCGACCTCGTGGTGGGCGCCCTCGCCGCGCACAGCGCCGGCACCCCGCCCATCGCGGGCGTGCTGCTCACCCTGGACGAGCGCCCCAGCGACCTCGTCCTGACCCTGGCCGCCCGGCTCGCCCCCGGCACCCCGGTGATCGCGGTGGAGACCGGCTCCTTCCTCACGGCGTCCGAACTCTTCGCCATGGAGGGCAAGCTGAACGCGGCCACGCCCCGCAAGGCGGAGACGGCCCTCGGCCTCTTCGAGCGGTACGTGGACACCGGCGACCTGCTGAAGCGCGTCTCGGCGCCCAGCAGTGACCGCGTCACGCCGATGATGTTCGAGCACAAGCTCCTGGAGCGGGCCCGCGCCGACAAGCGGCGCGTCGTGCTGCCCGAAGGCACCGAGGAGCGGGTCCTGCACGCCGCCGAGGTGCTGCTGCGCCGCGGTGTCTGCGACCTCACCCTGCTGGGCGATGTCGACCAGATCCGCAGGAAGGCCGCCGACCTCGGCATCGACCTCGGCGCCGCGCAGCTGATCGACCCGCAGACCTCGGAACTGCGCCACCGGTTCGCCGAGCGCTACGCCGAACTGCGGGCCCACCGGGGCGTGTCCGTCGAGCTCGCGTACGACGTCGTCGCGGACGTGAACTACTTCGGCACGCTGATGGTCCAGGAGGGCCTGGCCGACGGCATGGTGTCGGGTTCGGTGCACTCCACCGCGGCCACCATCCGCCCCGCCTTCGAGATCATCAAGACGAAGCCGGAGGCGTCGATCGTCTCCTCGGTCTTCTTCATGTGCCTCGCCGACAAGGTCCTCGTGTACGGCGACTGCGCGGTGAACCCGGACCCGAACGCGGAGCAGCTGGCCGACATCGCCATCCAGTCGGCCGCCACCGCCCGGCAGTTCGGGGTCGAGCCGCGCATCGCGATGCTCTCGTACTCGACGGGCACCTCCGGCTCGGGCGCGGACGTGGACAAGGTGCGCACGGCCACCGAGCTGGTCCGCTCGCTCCGCGGCGACCTGCGGATCGAGGGGCCGATCCAGTACGACGCGGCCGTCGAGCCGTCCGTCGCGGCGACCAAGCTGCCGGGGTCGGAGGTCGCCGGGCAGGCGTCCGTGCTGATCTTCCCGGACCTCAACACCGGCAACAACACGTACAAGGCCGTGCAGCGCTCGGCCGGCGCGATCGCGGTCGGACCGGTGCTCCAGGGGCTGCGCAAGCCGGTCAACGACCTGTCCCGCGGCGCGCTCGTCGGGGACATCGTGAACACCGTGGCCATCACCGCGATCCAGGCCCAGGCGGCTCGGGCCCAGGCGGCCCGGGCCCCGGTCCCGGCGGACCCGGCCGCCGGGACCGCGCACCAGGCTCCCTCCCCGACCTCGACCTCGAACCCGAAGGTTCCCACCACGTGACTGCTTCTCGTGTCCTCGTCCTCAACTCCGGCTCCTCGTCGGTGAAGTACCAACTGCTCGACATGCGCGACGGCAGCCGGCTGGCCGCGGGCCTCGTCGAGCGCATCGGCGAGGAGACCTCCCGGCTGAAGCACTCCCCGCTGGCCGCGGGCGGGGAGTCCCGCGAGACGACCGGGCCGATCGCCGACCACGACGCCGCGCTGAAGGCCGTCGCGCGGGAGCTGTCCCGGGACGGGCTCGGCCTGGACTCCCCCGAGCTGGCCGCGATCGGCCACCGGGTCGTGCACGGCGGGAAGCGGTTCACGGAGCCGACCGTCGTGGACGACGCGGTCCTCGCCGAGATCGAGCGCCTCATCCCGGTGGCACCGCTGCACAACCCGGCCAATCTCACCGGCATCCGTACCGCCCGGGCACTGCGCCCGGACCTCCCCCAGGTCGCCGTCTTCGACACCGCCTTCCACACGACGATGCCGGAGGCCGCCGCCCGCTACGCCATCGACGTGGAGACCGCCGACCGGCACCGGATCCGCCGGTACGGCTTCCACGGCACCTCGCACGCGTACGTGTCCCGCGAGACCGCCCGCCTCCTCGGCCGGGCGCCGCAGGACGTCAACGTCATCGTGCTGCACCTGGGCAACGGCGCCTCGGCCTCGGCGGTACGGGGAGGCCGGTGCGTGGACACCTCCATGGGCCTGACGCCCCTGGAAGGACTCGTGATGGGTACGCGCTCCGGAGACGTGGATCCCGCGGTCATCTTCCATTTGACGCGCGTTGGCGGGATGTCCACGGACGAGATCGACACTCTGCTCAACAAGAAGAGCGGCCTGGTCGGCCTGTGCGGCGACAACGACATGCGGGAGATCCGCCGGCGCATCGACGAGGGCGTCGAGGGCGACGAGGACGCCGCGCGGGCGAAGCTCGCCTTCGACATCTACATACACCGGCTGAGGAAATACATCGGCGCCTACTACGCGGTCCTGGGCACGGTCGACGCGGTGGTCTTCACGGCCGGGGTCGGGGAGAACGCCGCCCCGGTGCGCGAGTCCGCGATCGCGGGCCTGGAGGCACTGGGTCTGGCCGTCGACCCCGGCCTGAACGCCGCACGGTCCGCCGGGCCGCGGCTGATCTCGCCCGAGGGCGCGCGGGTCGCGGTGGCCGTCGTCCCGACCGACGAGGAACTGGAGATCGCGAACCAGACGTACGCCCTCGTGGGCGGGGACGCCGCGGAACGCGCCGGACAGGACGACGGCGAGGGCGCCGCCTGAGAGGGCGCCGCCGAGCCTCACGGGGATCAGCCGAGAAGCAGTGACAAAGCAAGGAAAAGCGAGAAAAAGCGAGAAAAGCAGCTGTAAGAACGTCGAGGAAAAGTCCGCTCGGGGCCACGCCTGAGCGCGTGCCCGCCCATTTGTATCTTCCGCCAGCCGGAATATTCCGAAGCGAAACAAACCGATAGGATCGTCCCCATGCGCCGTTCCAAAATCGTCTGCACACTGGGCCCCGCCGTCGACTCGCACGAGCAGCTCGTCTCGTTGATCGAGGCCGGCATGAACGTGGCTCGCTTCAACTTCAGCCACGGCTCGCACACCGAGCACCAGGGCCGGTACGACCGGGTCCGGGCCGCCGCCCAGGAGACGGGCCGCGCCATCGGCGTCCTCGCCGACCTCCAGGGCCCCAAGATCCGGCTGGAGACCTTCGCCGAGGGCCCCGTGGAGCTGGAGCGCGGTGACGAGTTCACCATCACCACCGAGGACGTCCCGGGCGACAAGTCCATCTGCGGCACCACGTACAAGGGCCTGCCGAACGACGTCTCCAAGGGGGACCAGGTCCTGATCAACGACGGCAACGTCGAGCTGCGGGTCGTCCAGGTCGAGGGCCCGAACGTCAGGACGATCGTCATCGAGGGCGGTGTCATCTCGGACCACAAGGGCATCAACCTGCCCGGCGCGGCCGTGAACGTGCCCGCGTTGTCCGAGAAGGACGTCGACGACCTGCGCTTCGCCCTGCGGATGGGCTGCGACCTGGTCGCGCTCTCCTTCGTGCGCGACGCCCACGACGTGAACGACGTGCACAAGATCATGGATGAGGAGGGCCGCCGGGTCCCCGTCATCGCCAAGGTGGAGAAGCCGCAGGCGGTGGAGAACATGGAGGCCGTCGTGGCGGCCTTCGACGGTGTCATGGTGGCTCGTGGCGACCTGGCCGTCGAGTATCCCCTGGAGCGGGTCCCGATGGTGCAGAAGCGCCTGGTGGAGCTGTGCCGGCGCAACGCCAAGCCGGTGATCGTCGCGACCCAGATGATGGAGTCGATGATCACCAACTCCCGCCCCACGCGCGCCGAGGCGTCCGACGTGGCCAACGCGATCCTGGACGGGGCGGACGCGGTCATGCTGTCCGCCGAGTCGAGCGTGGGCGCGTACCCGATCGAGACCGTGAAGACGATGTCGAAGATCGTCGTCGCGGCGGAGCAGGAGCTCCTCTCCAAGGGCCTGCAGCCGCTGGTGCCGGGCAAGAAGCCGCGCACGCAGGGTGGTTCGGTGGCCCGTGCCGCGTGCGAGATCGCGGACTTCCTGGGCGGCAAGGGCCTGGTTGCCTTCACCGAGTCGGGCGACACCGCGCGTCGGCTGTCCCGCTACCGCGCGGAGCAGCCGATCGTGGCCTTCACCACTGAGGAGGCCACCCGCAACCAGCTCGCGCTGAGCTGGGGCGTCGAGTCCTACGTCGTGCCGTTCGTGCACAGCACCGACGAGATGGTCGAGCTGGTCGACAACGAGCTGCGCAAGCTGAACCGCTTCAGCGAGGGCGACGTCGTCGTGATGACGGCGGGCTCGCCCCCCGGCGTCCCCGGCACCACCAACATGGTCCGGGTCCACCACCTGGGCGCCTGACCCTTTCGTACGGCACCGAGGGCGCTCCCTGGACACAGGGGGCGCCCTCGGCGCGTCGTACGGGTGCCGGAGCCTTCCGGAGCCGGAGTGCTTCCGGGGCCTACCCGAGCGGTGTGTTGAACTGGCGCATGCCGGGGATGGTGAGCGTTCCGCCGAACTGGGCCGCCTGCACCACCTTCACCTTCGTGAAGTAGATCAGCGGGATGTTCAGCGGCGGCGGGTGCTCCGGGTCGAACGTGATCGGGACCAGTCCGAGCAGGTTGCCGGAGATGCTCTCCGTGTACATGACCGTCCTGCCGTCGCGGATGGTGGAGGTCGTGCCCCTGCCGCCCTGGACGTGGTACTTCACCCCGGCGTCCCTGTCGTCGACGATCTGGTGCAGGTCGCCTATGTCGGTGCCGTCGGAGACGACGTACTTGAGGACCTTCTTCACCGAGCCGTTGGCGGTCCTCACCTTGACGATGCCCTGGTAGTCGGCGCCCTTGAGCGTCAGGGAGCTGGCCTCCAGCATCCAGGGGTCGTCGGCGAGGGCCGGGATGCCCGTCTCGACGCCGCCCTCCTCGTCCGTGGCGGCCGGGCAGTCGTCCGGGTCCGTGGTGGAACTCTCGGACGGACTCGGGGTCGGACTCGGGGTCGGGGAGGCGGTGGCCCCGTCGGCAGCTTCCTCCGCCTCGTCCGTCTCGTCCGTCTCGTCCGTCTCCTCCGCCTCGTCCGTGGGCCCGTCCGTCGCGTCGGCCGCGTCCCCGGGTGTGTTCTCCGGCTCGTCCGCCGCGTCCCCGGTGGGGTCCTTCGCGTCCCCGGGCCCCCCGGAGGCGCTCTCCGTGGCCGACGGACCGGGTGCGGCGGACGGCTCCGCGGGGGCCGCGGTGGGGGCCGCGGACTCCTTGTCGCCGGGCGTGAGGATGTCCTCCAGCGCGTCGCCGATCCCGTCCAGGAGACCGCCCCCGCCCGGAGTCGGGGTGGGGGTGGGGGTGGGCGCCGGTGTGGACGCGTCTCCCCCCGACCCGGCCGGCGCGCTCGTGGAGGGCGCCGGTGCGGGCGCGGGCTCGTCCTCGGAACCTGAATCCGAGGAAGGGCCGCCGCCCGCGGAGCCGTTGCCCGCCGAGCCGCCGTCCGGTGCGCCCGGTGCGTCCGGTGTCTTCGGTGCCTCGCCGCCGGAGGCGGGAGCGCTCGTCGAGGCGGAGGGCGAGGGGGTCGCCGACGCTTCCCCGCCGGACTCGCCGGATTCACCGGCCTCGCCGGCGTCCGCCTTGCCGTCGTCCAGCGCCTCGACACAGTCCTTGTACTCGTCGACCGTGAGGTTCTTCGCCGACGGTTTGTCGTCGGCGTTCGCGAGTGTCGGTGTGAACCCCATCCCCATGAGGATCGCCGTCGGCATCGACGCGATGGCTATCGCCTTGCCCGCGGGCACGTGCAGCCTGGTGAACAGCGGTTTCCTGGGGGCTGCGTGCCGCGGCCCGGTTCTCGCACGGGTCTCGCCCGCGGAGCCCGCGTGGGGAACCTCGTCAGCCGGCACTGTGCCTCCCGTTCGCCCCGTTGTCCGCCCCGTTGACCGGGCTCGTTCCCGACAGATCGTGCGACCCGCCCACCGCGCCGGCCGACGCGGTCTGCCCGGCCTCCGGAGCGCCTGCCTCGTCCGTACGGTCCGTCCCGGCAGGGCTCGCGACGGGCTCCTCGCCCGGCGCCCAGGCCACCGCCATCCCGCCGCCCACCAGCGCGAACAGGAATCCGATCAGAAAGCCGCCGAAGTTCGACACCGGGAGGGACACCAGCCCCAGCAGAATCGACGCGACACCGGCGAAGGTCCGGATGTGCTTCTGGTACCAGAGGCTGATTCCGAGCACGCCCAGGAGAATGCCGATGATGAGCGACCCGGCGCCGGCGGTCGTCGACATGGCCAGCGTGAGATGCCCGATCTGGAGGTTCGCGTACGGGAGGTACGCGATCGGGAATCCCGCGATCAGGATGAACAGGCCCGCCCAGAACGGCCGGCTGCCGCGCCAGGCACGGAACCGCAGCCGCCAGATGGTGAATCGATCGTGCGCGGCAGCGACAGGAGTCTCGGCGCTCATGGAAAACAGCTCCCTGGAACGGCGTTGCTGTGAAAGGTTCACGTACTACGGGGAGGAACGGGCGGGCGAGGCAGCCTCGGCTCCCCCACCCGCCCCGGGAGTGCCTAGTAGCACTCCGCCTTGGTTCCCCTGGACAGCTTCATGCTCAGACCACTCAGCTTGAAGGTGCCCGCGGTGGTCGCCCACGCCGTCTGCTTCACACCGGTCAGCACGGCCGTGCCGGCCTGCTGGCCGAAGCCGTACGGGTTCGCCTGCTCCTTGCCGCCCTTCATGCCGGGACCGGGGCCGTTCTTGAGGTCCCCGGCGGCCACACCGATGTTCATGTCGGTGAACGTCGCGTCGGCCTCGAGGTCCTCGACGTCGATGTAGAGCTGCTTGGCCTCCACCGGCTCCTTGCCGCCCCCGGCCTCCAGCCTCAGGGTCACGGAACCGAGCAACGGGATGTCCGGGGTGACCACCGACTGGCACATCTTGGTGATCGTGGCCTGGTTGAACGCCGAGACCGCGACCGGGTGCGCCGTCTTCTCACCCTTGAGCGTGTATCCGGAGTCGATGGCTCCGTACTGCGAGAAGCCTTCGTTCGCCTCGAGCCGGTCAGCCGTCACCTTGAACGACTGGCCCGACACGCTGAACGACGCGGCGAGAGCACCCTGAGCCAGGGCGACACCTATCGCCGCCGTCGCGGCCACGCTGGGCACCATGACCACAGCGAACCGCTTCCATCTGGTCCCGCCACGCACCTGGGACTCCATATTTCCTCCTTCTCGGACGTACATCTCCGGCCCTGACTGCCCCCAGACGGCGGCTCAGCCGGGCAGGGATGGGAGAAGTGCTACGTCCTCGGGAAGGGGAGCGCCCCGAACCGGAGGCGCGCAACGCACCCGGATCATCGGCGATCACCCCCGAGCGACAACCACTGGTCGCGCCTGAACCCTTCACGCACAACCTGCCGGACAGGCTCCACCGGACGGCGGAGACCCCCCTGTCCGAGGGCCGGCGCCACTGCCGCCGCCCCTACTCGGTGGGGACCCAACGAAACCCAGTGACCCGAGTGGCTGTCGGGAGAGGGAAATGGACCGAGCGTCGCCGATCGTGGTGCATTCGGGCCGCCCGCACAAGGGGGTTCGTTACTGGCTAGTAACGGCCGGATAACCGAACAACGACCCATCGGTGTCGGGCGACCACCGAGGGTGTCCCGGAAGGAGGCGACAAAGCAATCGAAGTCCGTACGGAATCCGACAGATCAGTGCTGTCGACTTACTCCAAGTAACAGCGGCCGCGATTGCCAAGTTTTGGCAAAACGCGGCCGCAATAGGGGTCTGTCGGCGAAATCCTTCACCGGGGCACCACGAGCCCCGGTGTTTAGCGACTGGTCAGAACAGCGCGCGCGCCAGAGCCCTGCGCGCGGCCGTCACCCGCGGGTCGTCGGAGCCGACCACCTCGAACAATTCGAGCAGCCGTACGCGCGCCGCCTCCCGGTCGTCGCCCGCCGTACGGGCCACGGTGTCCACGAGCCGTCCCAGGGCGTCCTCCACATGGCCGCCCACCAGGTCCAGGTCGGCCGCGGCGATCTGCGCGGGGACGTCCCCGGGCCGGTCCGCGGCATCCTTGCGCACCTGCTGCGGGTCGGCGCCCCGCACCCGCTGGAGCAGCTCGGCCTGGGCCAGACCCAGCTTGGCCTCCGTGTTGCCCGGGTCGTCGTTCAGCACGTTCCGGTACGCCTGGACGGCGCCGCTCAGATCGCCCGCGTCCAGGGCCTGCACCGCGGCTTCGAGCAGCGCGTCGTGCGGGCCGGCCGGGACCGCGGGAGCCTCCGCGGCCTGGTCCTGCGGACCGCCGTCCTGGTCCACGGTCAGGCCGGTGAGGCCGAAGCGCTCCTCGGCGACCTGCACCAGCTGGTCCAGGGTGCCCCGGATCTGCGCCTCGGGGGCGGCGCCCTGGAAGAGCGGCAGGGCCTGCCCGGCCACCACCGCGAAGACGGCCGGGATCCCCTGGATCCCGAACTGCTGCATCAGCATCTGATTCGCGTCGACGTCGATCTTGGCGAGGACGAACCGGCCGTTGTACTCGGCGGCGAGCCTCTCCAGGAGCGGGCTGAGCTGCTTGCACGGCTCGCACCACTCGGCCCAGAAGTCGATGACGACCGGCACCTCGGTGGAGCGCTGCAGGACGTCCCGCTCAAAACCCGCCTCGTCGACATCGATGACGAGACTCGACGCGGACACCGCGGGAACGGCCCCGCCGCCCTGCCGTGCCGCTTCGGCGCGCGCCTGCTCCGCCTTCGCCTTGGCCTCCTGGGCCGCTTTCACCGCGGCGAGGTCGACGACTCCGCTCATGGACATGTTCCGTGGCTGCATGCGCCTATCCTCCCCCCTCCGCGGGCCTGCGTGAAAAGCGTTGCGCAAGCCGGGTCGATACGCGTTCCCGACGTCGGGTCCCCACCCGCCACCGTGTGGCCGTCGCTTTCGCTACGAGCCGTAGCGTAACTGTCCCGCGACGGCCCGGGGAAGCCCGTTCCCGTGATCTCCCTCACCCTTCCGTACGATCCCCCTCAGCGGAACGTCCGGATATGGTCGCCGCCATGCAGAGTCGCATCTCCGGCCCCCGCACGGGGCGTCCGCGCAGCGCCGAGGCCGACGCGGCGATCCTGGCGGCGACGCGTGCGGCCCTCGTCGAACTGGGCTGGTCCAAGCTGACGCTGGGGGACGTGGCGACCCGCGCGGGTGTGGCGAAGACGACGCTCTACCGGCGCTGGGCGGGCAAGAACGAACTCGTGGTCGACGCGGTCGCGGCCCTCTTCGACGAACTGGAACTGCCCGACCGGGGCACGCTCGCGGCCGACATCGAAGGGGTGGTGATCCAGTTCGCGGCCGTCCTGGCCCGGCCGGAGACGAGGAGCGGACTGATGGCCGTGCTCGCGGAGTCGACGCGGGACGACGCCCTGCGCGAGCGGATCCGGACGTCGGTCGTGGACCGCCAGAAGCGGCTGGTGCTGGAGGGGCGGGCCCGGGCGCAGGTCCGCGGGGAGCTGCCGCCGGAGGCGGACGCGTCGGACGCCGCGCGGTCCGCGGACCTCATCTTCGACATGGTGGCGGGCGCGGTGGTGCACCGGACGCTGATCAGTGCGGAGCCGGTGGACCCGCCGTGGGTCCGCGACTTCACCCGCGTCCTGCTGCTGGGACTGGCGGGGGCGGCGACCGGCCCCTGACGGCGCCCCCGCCCCCGGCCGGGAGCCCCGCCGGCCGGGGCGCGGCCCCGGGGACGACGGGGTTCGGGACGCAACCCCCGGTGGCGGCGAGGGCCGGGACCTCAACCCCCGGTGGCGGCGGGGGCCGGTCAGAACCCCGGCGGCTCCGTGTACACCCCCCACTCCTCCCGGAGGGCACCGCAGATCTCCCCCAGCGTGGCCTCCGCCCGCACCGCGTCCAGCATCGGCGCGATCATGTTCGACCCGTCCCGCGCGGCCGCCAGCATGGCGTCCAGCGAGGACCGCACGGCGGCCCCGTCCCGGGCGGCCCGGCGGCCGCCCAGCTCCCGCACCTGCTCCCGCTCCACCTCGTGGCTGACCCGCAGGATCTCCAGGTCCCCGGTCACCGACCCGTGGTGGACGTTCACCCCGACCACCCGCTTGTCGCCCTTCTCCAGTGCCCGCTGGTACTGGAAGGCCGACTCGGCGATCTCCCCGGTGAACCACCCGTCCTCGATACCGCGCAGGATCCCGGAGGTGACGGGCCCGATCGGGTGCCGGCCGTCGGGATGCGCCCGCAGCCCCCGCTCCCTGATCTGCTCGAAGATCCGCTCGGCGTCCGCCTCGATGCGGTCGGTCAGCTGCTCGACGTACCAGGACCCGCCCAGCGGATCCGCCACGTTGGCGACGCCGGTCTCCTCCATCAGCACCTGCTGCGTGCGCAGGGCGATCTCCGCCGCCTGCTCGGACGGCAGCGCGAGCGTCTCGTCCAGCGCGTTCGTGTGCAGCGAGTTGGTGCCGCCCAGCACCGCGGCCAGCGCCTCGACCGCCGTGCGCACGACGTTGTTGTACGGCTGCTGGGCGGTCAGCGAGACGCCGGCCGTCTGCGTGTGGAAGCGCAGCCACTGCGCCTTCTCCGACCGCGCCCCGTACACGTCCCGCATCCACCGCGCCCAGATCCGCCGCGCCGCCCGGAACTTGGCGATCTCCTCGAAGAAGTCGAGATGCGCGTCGAAGAAGAAGGAGAGGCCGGGGGCGAAGACGTCGACGTCGAGGCCGCGGGAGAGGCCCAGCTCCACGTACCCGAAGCCGTCCGCCAGCGTGTACGCCAGCTCCTGCGCGGCCGTGGAGCCGGCCTCGCGGATGTGGTAGCCGGAGACCGACAGCGGCTTGTACGCGGGGATCTTCGCAGCACAGTGCTCCATCAGGTCCCCGATGAGCCGCAGATGCGGCTCGGGCTGGAAGAGCCACTCCTTCTGCGCGATGTACTCCTTGAAGATGTCGGTCTGGAGCGTGCCGTTGAGCACGGCCGGGTCCACGCCCTGCCGTTCGGCCGCCACCAGGTACATGCAGAAGACCGGCACCGCGGGCCCGCTGATCGTCATCGACGTCGTGACGTCACCCAGCGGGATGTCCCGGAACAGGACCTCCATGTCGGCCGCGGAGTCGATCGCGACCCCGCAGTGGCCGACCTCGCCGAGCGAGCGGGGGTCGTCGGAGTCGCGCCCCATCAGCGTGGGCATGTCGAAGGCCACGGACAGCCCGCCCCCGCCGTTGGCGAGGATCATCTTGTAGCGCTCGTTGGTCTGCTCGGCGTTCCCGAAGCCGGCGAACTGCCGGATGGTCCACGTCCGCCCCCGGTAGCCCGTGGCGTGCAGACCCCGCGTGTAGGGGTACTCCCCGGGCCAGCCGATCCGCTCGAAACCCTCGTACGTGTCCCCGGGCCGCGGTCCGTAGACCGGCTCCACGGAGTCCCCGGAGAGCGTGGTGAAGTCGGCCTCGCGCTTGCGCGAGGCGTCGTAACGGGCCTGCCAGCGTCGGCGGCCCTCTTCGATGGCGTCAGCGTCCATACCCCCGAATTTACTAGGACGTCCTAGTAAAAGTCGATGGGAGACCGCCACGGATGCGTCCGTGGCGGTGGTGCCGCCCGTACGGCCGGGCCGCCCGAGCGGGCCCGCTCAGGCCCGGGCGACCGCGCCCGGGCCGTCGGTGACCTTCGGCTCCAGTTCGCGGCTGACCCTGCGCTCGACGAAGAACGCGGCGGTGGGGACGGTGCCCGCGAGCAGCACCCACAGGAGCTTGGGGACCGGCCACTTCGCCTTGGAGCCCAGGTCGAAGGCGAGGACCAGGTAGACGACGTACAGCCAGCCGTGCGCGAGGCTGACGACATGCGTGAAGTCCGCGGCGCCGTCCAGGTCGAGCACGTACTTGCCGATCATGCCCAGGACCAGCAGGACCAGCAGGACACCGGTGACGTAGGCCATGACGCGGTAGCGGGTCAGCACGCTTCGTTTCATGCATCGAGCCTAACCGCCCGAAAAACCCCCGCTTCCGCGGGGAGCGACACGCCGTCACGCGGTAGCGCGCCAGAACGCTCGGAACACCTCCGCACCGGCGAAGAGCAGCATGCCGACCCGCAGAAACTCTACTCCTCGCCGAAGTCGCGCGCCGCGACCCGCAGCGGACGCAGCATCGCGAAGATCTCCCGGCACTCCTCGGCGTCGTACACGCCGAGCCCGAAGTCCATCGCCATCAGATCGCGGGTGGCCGCGTCGCAGACCTCGCGGCCCTTGCCGGTGATGGAGGCCAGGGTGCCGCGTCCGTCGTTCGGGTTGGGCCGCTTGTCGACGAGCCCCGAGCGCACGAGCCGGTCCACCGTGTTCGTCACGGAGGTCGGGTGCACCATCAGCCGCTCGCCGATCTTGGACATCGGCAGCTCGCCGGCCTTGGAGAAGGTGAGCAGCACCAGGGCCTCGTACCGGGCGAACGTCAGCCCGTACGGCTTGACCACCGCGTCGACCTCGGCGAGGAGGATCTGGTGCGCGCGCATGATCGACGTGATGGCGCCCATCGAGGGCACGGATCCCCAGCGCTGCTTCCAGAGTTCGTCGGCCCGGGCGATGGGATCGAAGGCAAGACTGAGCGGCTTCGGCACGGCAAGGACCCTACCGGCCGGTCATATCGTGGTCAGCCCCGTCTCGCCCTTCGGTACGCACCTCGTGCCCCGCCGCACCGGCGGGCGCGGGCTTCGCGGTACGCCGTACCTCCGCCGCCAGCAGGAGGCAGCACAGCGTCCCCAGCACGCCCACCCCGCCCACCACCGTGCTGACCGCCCAGATCTCGGCGGCCGCGCCGGCCAGCGCCATGCCCACGCCCTGGATGGTCATCAGTCCGGCCGTGTGCACGGTCATGGCCCGCCCGCGCAACTCCTCGGGCACGGCGTCCACGAACCAGCGGTCCAGCCCCAGCGTGTACGCGCCCGCCGACCCGGCGACGGCCAGCGCGAGCAGGATCCAGCCGGGGTCCGGGTGGAACGGGTAGACCAGCAGCGGCAGCAGACCGCAGCCGGCGAGCGGCAGCACGATCCGGGAGCGGGCCCCCGGCGAGAGGGCGGCGCCCGCGTACAGCTCCCCCGCGATCGTCCCGACCGGCATCGCGCACATCAGCAGCCCGATCCAGACCGTGCCGGCGCCGATCTGGTCCGCGTACGCGGCGGCGAGGGCCTCCGGCGCGACGACGAACATCGGCGGCACCCACAGGAGCAGCAGCAGTGCCCGGACCCGGCGGTCGCCGAGGACCTGCCGGGTGCCGGCGAGCGAGTACCGCACCAGCGGGCCGGCGCCGTCGCGCGCGGGCCGGCGCCGGGTGCCCAGCCGCAGGAGCAGCGCGGAGGCGAGGAAGGTGCCCAGGGTGACGACCAGCGCCCCGCGCGGGGACACGAGGGTCAGCAGGACGCCGCCCAGACCGAAACCCACGAGGACGGCGCTCTGCGCCACCATCCGCAGCAGGGAGCGGCCGAGCACGAACAGGTCGCCGTCCCCGAGGATCGCGCCCAGTGTGGCCATCCGGGTCCCGCTGAACACCGGTGAGACGGCCGCGATGGCGCACCGCAGTCCGAGCAGCAGGGCGACGGGGGTGGCGGGCAGGGCCATCAGCGCCGCGCAGCCGGCGCACAGGAGGTCGCAGACGACCAGCACCCGCCGCGCCGGGAACCGGTCGGCCACTCCGGACAGCAGGGTCCCGCCCACGAGGTACGGCAGGAAGCCGAGCGCGAAGACCAGCGCGCTGAGCAGCGGTGAACCCGTCAGCTCGTACACGAGCACGGTCAGGGCGATCTCGCTCACGACGACGCCCAGCAGGGACAGGGCGTGCGCGGCGAAGACGGCGCGGAACTCGCCGACGGCGAGGACGGCGCGGTAGCCGGCCGGCCGGACGTCCGCGGCGGGGCCGGGCCGGACCGGCGCGGTCCGTGTTTCTTCTGGCATGGGCAGCAGCGTCACGCGTGCGGACCGGGCACCATAGAGTTTCGGCCAGGCCCGAATCTTCCCGGACCGGTTCTTCCCGGACCGGTTCTTCCCGGGACGACCGTTCCGGCACGACCGGTTCGGCACGACCGTTCCGGGCCGGAGCCCCGTCGGGAGGCGTGATGCCGCACCACCTCCTCTTCCGCGAGGACGACTTCCTCAACTGCCGGTTCGCGGTGTCCCCCCTCTGGGAGACCCACGAGGCGATCCGCACCCTGCGGCGGCCGGAGCGGCAGGGCTACCACGCCGCGTGGCTGCGCCGCGCCCGCCCGGCCGCGGCGGCGCTGGACCTGGAACCGCTGTGGCTGCTGATGCCGCGACGCGGCAACACCCCGGACTGCCTGATGCCGCCCCCGCTCGGGCCCGCGGCCACGTTCGAGGAGGAGATCGCCGCCGTGCGCGGCGTGCCCCCCGAGGTCGCGCGCGCCGAGATGGCGTCCTCCCTGGCGGACACCCCCGGCGCCGCCGCCTCCCCGCGCGGCCGGGCGCTGCTCGCCGACCCGGCCCGTGCGGTGCGGGACCTCGCGGACACGATGGAAGCGGCCTGGCACACGCTCGTGGCACCCGACTGGCCGAGACTGCGCGCCCTCCTGGAGGCCGACGTCGCCTTCCACTCGCGGCGCCTCGCCGAGGTGGGCCTGGCCGGACTGCTGCCCGAGCTGGACCGCCGGGTCTCCTGGGACGCGGGCAGGCTCGCGGTCGACTCGGCGGGGGAGCACGTGCGCGAGCTCGGCGGCCGGGGCCTGGTACTGCTGCCCAGCGTCTTCGTCTGGCCGGACGTGGCGAGCGGTTTCGAGCCGCCCTGGCAGCCGACGCTGGCCTACCCCGCGCGCGGCATCGGCGGCCTGTGGGCCGAGCCGTCGGGCACCGCGCCGGACGCCCTCGTACGGCTCCTGGGCCGCGGCCGGGCCGCCGTGCTGACCGCGCTGGAGGAGCCGGGCGCCACCACGGCCCTCGCGCACCGGCTCGGCCTCGCACCCTCGTCGGTCTCCGCGCACCTGGCGACGCTGCGCGACGCGGGCCTGCTCGTCTCCCACCGCTACGGACACCAGGTGCTGTACGAGCGGACGCCGCTCGGCACCGCGCTGGCCGCGGGCGGGATCTGACGGCCCGGCGGCCGCGGGCACGCCCTGCGGTGTCGCATCCCTGAGCGATAGGTCAGTTATGTAACGATAGCCGGAATTGTTCACCCACCGGCAACCGCCGGTGACGGAGAACCGCCACGACGGGGGACCGTCATGACGGGAGATCGTCACCGGCGGAAAGTCGTCACCGACCGTCACCTTCGTCCAAGGGGGCAGGATGCTCCGGCCGATCCGTACCCGTACCCTCGCGGTCCTCGCCGTGCTCGGACTCGCGGCGGGCTGCTCGTCCCCGCCCGAGGCCGGGACGAGCGCCCCCGCCCGGAAGACCCGTGTGCGGGCGGCCCCCGCCGCCGGTTCCCCCTTCTGGACCGACCCGGCGAGCCCCGCCGCCCGGCAGGTGCGGACGTGGGAGCGGCAGGGGCGCGGGGACGACGCCCGGCTGCTGCGGCGCATCGCGGACCGGCCCGCGGCACTGTGGCCGGCCGGCGACGACCCCGGACCGGCGATCGGGCAGGCGACCCGGGCCGCGGCGCGCGAGGGGCGTACGGCCGTGTTCGTCGCGTACGACATCCCGCACCGCGACTGCGGCCAGCACTCGGCGGGCGGGGCGCGGGACGCGCAGTCCTACCGGGACTGGATCGAGCGGTTCGCGCGGGCGCTGGGCGACAGCGACGCGCTGGTCGTGCTGGAGCCCGACGCGGTCGCGCACGTCGTCGACGGCTGCACCCCGGCCGAGTACCACGCCGAGCGCGAGCTGCTGCTCTCCGAGGCGATCGTGCGGCTGAAGCGGCAGCCGCGCACCCGGGTCTACCTGGACGCGGGCAATCCGGCCTGGATCCGGGAGCCGCACAAGCTCGTCGAGCCCCTCGGGCGCGCCGGGATCGCGAACGCCGACGGCTTCGCCCTGAACGTCTCCAACTTCCAGACGGACGGCACCACCAAGGAGTACGGCCGCCGGCTGTCCGCGGCCCTCGGCGGCAAGCACTTCGTCGTGGACACCAGCCGCAACGGCAACGGCCCGCTGGGCGGCGACCCCTCCGAAGCCTGGTGCAACCCGCCCGGCCGGGCCCTGGGCGCGGCGCCCACCACGCGCACCGGCGACCCGCTCGTGGACGCCTACCTGTGGATCAAGCGGCCCGGGGAGTCGGACGGCGAGTGCCGCGGGGGCCCCGCGGCCGGGCAGTGGTGGGCGGACTACGCCCTGGGCCTGGCCCGCAACTCCAGGGCCTGACGGGCGCCCGGCCCGCGGCGCCTCACCTGATCTGGACCCACTTCGCCTCGGACGGCGTCCCGTCGCGGTCCGTCACGAACAGCATGTACCAGCCGGGCGGCACCAGCGTCCGGTCCTCCGGTACGTCCACGGTCACCGAGTCCTCGGACCTGGTCAGCCCCAGCGCGACGGACCGCTGCTCGACGTCCGTCGTGTGGGTGACCGCGCTGGGCCGCATCAGACGGGCGTTCACGATCCGTTCCGGGTGCCGGGTGGCGAAGGTCGCGCGGCCCTCGCCGTCCACCTCCTGCGGGCCGTCGCCCAGGACGGGGCGGCTCTTGCCGTGTCTGTGCAGGGCGGGCGGGGTGTAGATCTCCATGCGCTGCTCGAAGTGGCCGAGCTTGGTGTTCTGCTGGTCGTCGAAGAGCGGGTCGGAGCCGAAGGTGGCGATCCGTCCGTCGGGCAGCAGGAGCGCCTCGGAGTGGTAGTTGCGGCCGACCCTCGGCGCGGCGGCCGGGCGGAAGGAGTTGGACCGCGGGTCGTAGAACTGCGCCTTGTGGATGTTGCTGGCGCCGCGGCCCCGGTAGTCCTTCGCGCCGTTGGAGGTGAACACCGAGTCGTCCGGCATGATCACGCTGTTCAGGTAGCGGGTGCCCTGCGGCAGGTCGGGGCCGTCCTCGAAGACGGGGTTGTCCTTCTTGAGGTCGACGACGGCCGTGCGCGAGGTCGACCTTCCCGACTCGCCGACGCCCCCGCCGCCGAGGATCATCACCTTCTGGTCCTGGGCGGGGGGCAGCAGGAGCGAGGCCGAGGTCTCCGTGACGTCCCGGTCGGTCAGGCCGGGCACCTTCCGGAACGTGTTGGTCCGCAGGTCCCACAGGCCCGGTTCGCGGCCGAGTCCCGCGGGACCGTACCCCGCGTTCGAGGCGGGGTAGAAGAGCTTGCCGCCCTTGGTGAGGAAGAGGGCCGGATAGGTGGGGAAGTAGCGCTTGGGGCCCGGGGTCCACTTCTTCTTCCCCGGGTCGTAGATCTCGTTGTCGCCGGGGTCGATCACGCCGACGTCGTCGAGCCCGGAGACGGCGAGCACCTTCCCGTCCTGGAGCCCGACGAGCGTCGGGTACCAGCGTGCCTTGTCCATCGGCTCGACGGGCACGTACCTCTCCGCCACCGGGTCGAACTCGTAGGCGGCCCTGATCCCCTGGAAGTCCTGCTTCTCCATGGTGATCTTCTCGGAGAGGCCGTACGTGTTCTTCGCGTCCTTGCCCTTCAGGCCGAGGATCTCGTACTGGGCGCGCTTGTCCCTGACCGGGGCCGGCCCCTCCTCGGTGGCCTCGACGAAGACCCGGGCCTCGCTCGCCCGGACCTTCGTCCGCCAGGGCTGCATCACCCCGGCCCTGTTGTAGGTGATCTTCTGGGTGCGCTTCGCCTTGGGGACGGTGACGTCGAACCGGCTGACGTACTCGACGCCGGAGGGCGAGCGGAAGCGGGTGCCCTTCCTGAGGACGACGGGCTTGTCCGGGTTCTCGTTCTTCACCCGCATCCCGCCGCCGGCCCGCTCGACCTCCCCGTCGAGCAGTTCGTAGCGGGCCGTGCCGCCGGCCACCAGCATCCGGCCGCTCGGCAGCTGGGCGTGGCCGGCGCAGAAGAAGTCCACCGGTGTGGGGATCTTCTTGAAGGTGTCGGTCCGCGGGTCCCACAGGACGGTGTCGAAGGAGCCCTTGTCGAACTTCTTCTGCTCGTTGCCGGAGCCCGCGACGATCAGCACCTTGCCGGTGTGCAGGAGCGCCGCGTGGATGGCGTTGGTGCGGAACTCCTCGGGGATGCCGAGCTGCTTCCAGGAGCCGTACCGCGCCTTGTACCCGGGCTGGGCGATCTTGTACTCGTGGTACTGCTCCGAGGCGAAGCCGATGGCGGCCGGGGCGTTGAGTCCGGCGAGCAGTGCGACGCCGCCGACGCCGAGCAGCCGCTTCTGGGTCTTCTTCGAGAGCCGGTGGGCCATGCCTAACTACCTCCTGTCGTACTGCTGGAGACGGTCCCCGCGGGGAGCGAGCCGCCGGGGACCGTGGCGCCGGCCCGGCCCGCGAGCGCCGGGGCGGGCTCGGCCTCCGCGATCCGGACGGTGGGTACGACGCGCCGGTCCACCCTGCGCACCCGGTTGCGGGTGGCGGCCCACACGGCCGGCGGGGCGAGGCAGACGGCCAGCGCGAGGAACGCCCAGGTGCGCATGGCCGCGTGGGTGTGGTCGAGCACGAACGACGCGGCCAGGGAGGCCGTCAGGACCGCCGCCCAGAAGAGGTGGACACGGAAGGTCAGCAGCCGGTCGGGGCTGGTGCCGTCGCCCTTGGGGGTGACGACGAAACGGCTCGGGCGGCGGACCAGGGCCGCGCCCAGGGACCGGAGGTAGATGGGCGCGGAGAGGGCCGACATCGCCATGCCGGCCAGACCGCCGCTGCCCTCCGGTTCGTGCGGAGAGACGTTGTGCCGCCGGTTCCACAGGTACAGGCCGACCTGGAGCGCCGCGGCGTCGCTGTAGAGCATCAGCCACATGGAGGCGGAGACCTGGGTGCCGGACGCGCCGCACCACAGGAACAGGACGCAGCTGAGGATGCCCAGCAGCCAGTTGACGGCCGTCATGGGGTAGTAGACGAGCATCAGCGTGTACGAGAAGAGCCGTCCGGGCGGCATCGAGAAGGGTGCCTTCCAGTACTGCTTGAACAGCGTCTCGTACGTACCCCGCGACCAGCGCATCTGCTGGGTGAAGAAGTCCGTCCAGGAGGCGGGGCCCTCGCCGACGGCGAGCACGTCCGGGGTGTAGACGGACCGCCAGTGGTGGCCGGTCCCGGGGTTACGGCTCCGGTGCAGTTCGAAGCCGGTGGCCATGTCCTCGGTGATGGAGTCGTACAGGCCGCCGATCTGCTTCACGGCCTCGATCCGCACGACGTTGTTGGTGCCGACGAACATGGGCGCGCGGTAGCGGTTGCCGGCGCGCTGGATCAGGGCGTGGAAGAGGAACTGCTGGGACTCGGCCGCCTTGGTGACGGGCGTGGTGTAGTTGCCGTACACCTGCGGGCCGACGACGAAGGCGACGTCCGGGTCGCGGAAGTAGCCCATCGTCCGGGCCAGGAAGTCCGGGTGCGGGACGTGGTCCGTGTCGACGGAGGCGAAGTAGTCGTACGCGCCGCCGTGCATCGCGATCCACGCGTTGTAGTTGCCGTGTTTCGTACGGGTCTTGTGGACGCCCTTGTCCCTGTTCCACGCGGGGACGCCGTGCCGGGTGAAGTGGCGTACGCCCAGCTCCTCGCAGAGGGCCTTGGCCCGGATGTCGTCGCCCTCGTCCAGGAGCCACACGTCCAGCGGGCCGGTGTGGGTGATGCGGACGGCGCCCTCCAGGGTCGCGCGGACCATCGAGAGGGGTTCCTTGCCCGGGACGTAGGTGGTGAGGAAGGCGACCCGGGTGCCGTTCTGCGGGGTGACGGGGACCGGGTCCCTGGCGACCATCGTCGCGTGGGCGATGGAGACCACGTTGACCAGCATGAACAGTTCGATCAGGCCGATCGACACGAGCATGGCGACGTCGAGGCCGACCAGCCAGCGGGCGCCGCCCTCGCGCTCCACCCAGTGGGTGGGCCACACGAGGTAGACCAGGAGCAGTCCCGTGAGCAGCGGGGCGAGCGTCATGAGCAGGACCGCTCTTATTCGGCGGGGCTCGCTCGACAGGAGCGTGGTGTACTGCACCCGGTACGCCGATCCGGACGGCTCCGTGAGCGGTCCGGCCAGCCGGCTGTGGGTGTCGTAGTCGTAGCCCTCCGGCCGCACAGTGCCCTCCAGTGGTCGAACAAGCCGATAACCACACAGAAGTGGCTTTTGGGCGGCGTGTCGAACGGAGGGGGTCCAGTCGGGTGGAAGTTGCCACCGGCGGTCAGCAGTTGAGTCGGGCGCGGGCGCCCCGCAGGGGCGCGGGGAACTGCGCGGCCCGCCCCACGGCCCGCAGCGGGCGCAGGACCGCAAGGCCCGGGGCGGGGCGCAGCCCGCCCCGGGCCCCTCACCTCACACGGACAAGTGACCTTCCACCGTGGCCACTTTGGACGTCAGCCCGTCGGTCACCCCCGGCCGGATGTCGGCCTTCAGGACGAGGGAGACCCTGGGCGCCCGCGCCTCGACGGCCGCCACGGCCCGCCGGACGACGTCCATCACCTCGTCCCACTCGCCCTCCACGGACGTGAACATCGCGTCCGTACGGTTCGGCAGCCCCGACTCCCGTACGACCCGCACCGCGTCGGCGACGTACTCCCCGACGTCCTCACCGACCCCCAGCGGCGTCACGGAGAAAGCGACGATCATGCGTTGACGATCCCCTCGTTGCGCGCGCGGGACGCGATGACCGCGTTCTCCGCCTCCCGCTTCAGCCTGCGCTCGGCGAGGAACCCGCCGCCCGGCAGCACGGACAGGACGAAGTACAGCGCCGCGGTCCTCAGCCCCCACCTCGCCCGGTTCCACGCGTCGGCCCAGAAGATCATGTAGAGCACGAAGAGGATGCCGTGGACCATGCCCATGACCGGCACCGCGTTGAACTCCGTGGTCCGCTTCAGCACCGAGCAGACGAGCAGCAGCAGGAACGAGACGGCCTCCGGACCGGAGACCAGGCGGAGGCGGCGGAGGGCGGAGGCGGTCTTGATGTCCACGGGTCACCTTCGGGAGAGGATGAAGAGGATGAAGAGGGCGAAGAGGGCAGGGAACGCAGGAGCGAACCGGGGGCGGGCACGCCCCCTTGTGAACGTACGCACAAGCTACTCCCATTGAAGCATCCGACCGCCCACCGCACGGGCACGGGGTCCGCGCGTCGGCGGCCCACGCGGGCGCCCCCGGGACGCCCTCGGGGTCTGCCCGGGGTTCGCTCGGGGTTCGCTCGGGGTCGGATCATCCCGGAGGACCTGGCCCCCGGCCGCACCCGGCGGCTACCGTCGCACCGTGGCGATGTTCCGACTCCAAGGCAGCAAGGTGCTGGCCGTCGACATGACCGGGGACGCCGTGAAGGCGAAGAACGGCTCCATGGTCGCGTACGACGGTCAGATGGCCTTCAAGAAACTCAGCGGCGGCGGCGAGGGGATCCGCGGCATGGTGACGCGCCGGATCACCGGCGAGCAGATGACCCTCATGGAGGTGAGGGGCCAGGGGACGTGCTGGTTCGCCGACCGCGCGAGCGAGATCAACCTGGTGGACCTCCGGGGCGACAAGCTCTTCGTCGAGTCGAGCAACCTGCTCGCGACCGACGCGGGCCTGCGCACGGGCACGTCCTTCACGGGCCTCAGGGGCGCCTCCCAGGGCAACGGCCTCTTCACGACCACGGTCGAGGGGCACGGCCAGGCGGCGATCATGTCGGACGGCCCGGCCGTGGCCCTGCGGGTCGGCACGCAGTACCCGCTCACCGTCGACCCGGGCGCGTACATCGCCCACCAGGGCGACCTGCGGCAGTCCTTCCAGTCCGGCGTGACGTTCCGCACGTATCTGGGCGAGGGCGGCGGCGAGGCGTTCCAGATCCGCTTCGAGGGCGACGGAGTCGTCTACGTGCAGCCCAGTGAGCGCAACTCGATCGCGGGAGACGTGTGACATGCCCTTCCGTGAGATCAACTCCAAGATGATCGAGGCCACGGTCGCGCCGGGCCTGCGGCTGTTCAGCCAGCGCGGCGCGATGCTCGCCTACCGGGGCGAGGTCTCCTTCACCCCGAACACGCAGGGCGGCCAGGGCGGGGTCATGTCGATGATCGGCCGCCGGGTCGCCGACGAGGCGACGCCCCTGATGACCGTGGAGGGCTCCGGCACGGTCCTGTTCGGGCACGGCGGCCACCACATCCAGGTGATCGACCTCACGGGCGACACCCTGTACGTGGAGGCGGACCGGCTGCTGGCCTTCGACGGCACCCTGGAGCAGGGCACGATGTTCATGGGCTCGCAGGGCGGGGTCATGGGCATGGTGCGCGGCCAGGTGACGGGACAGGGCCTGTTCACCACGACCCTCAAGGGTCACGGCTCCGTCGCCGTCATGGCGCACGGCGGGGTCATCGAGGTCCCGATCAGCCCGCAGCGCCCGGTGCACGTCGACCCGCAGGCGTACGTCGCCCACCACGGGGACGTGCGCAACAAGCTCTCCAGCGCGCTCGGTCTGCGCGATCTGGTGGGCCGCGGCTCGGGCGAGGCATTCCAGCTGGAGCTGAGCGGCAGTGGTGCGGTGTACGTGCAGGCGTCGGAGGAGAAGCTGTGACCACCCACCCGGGCAGCGGCCCCGTCGGCCCCCTCGTTCACGATCCGGCGACCCTGCCGGCCGACGACAACGTGAACGCGTACACCTTCTGCGTGGAGCTCAAGGGGAGCGAGTGGTTCCTGCAGAAGGGCAAGATGATCGCCTACTACGGCTCGATGGAGTTCAACGGCATCGGGCACGGCCGCCTGGACCGTCTCGTGCGGACGTCGTTCCATTCGCCGTTGCACGCGAGCGACTGGGTGGTGGCCTCCGGTTCGGGCAAGATGCTCCTCGCCGACCGGGCCTTCGAGGTGAATTCGTTCGACCTGGAGGAGGGCAACCTGACCATTCGCTCGGGCAACCTCCTCGCTTTTCAGCCAAGTCTCTCGCTCAAGCAGTCGATCGTGCCGGGCTTCCTGACCCTCATCGGAACGGGCAAGTTCGTCGCCGCCTCGAACGGCCCCGTGGTGTTCATGGAACCCCCGATCCGGGTCGATCCGCAGGCCCTGGTCGGCTGGGCCGACTGCCCCTCCCCGTGCCACCACTACGACCACGGGTACATGACGGGTCTGATGGGCGGTCTACGTGCGATGACGGGCCTCGGCGGGGCCTCCGGGGAGGAGCACCAGTTCGAATTCGTGGGAGCCGGCACGGTACTGCTGCAGTCCACCGAGACACTGATGGCGGAGCAGGCGACGGGGGCGGTCCCGAACGAACCCGGGGTACCCGGCGGCGGCGGGACACCGGTCCACCCTGGGCAGCCGGGCGGCGCACCGCGCCTTCCCGGACAGCTGGGAGACCTCCAGCGTCGCTTCGGGCTGTGAGCGGTAGTCTGCGGAGTGTGACGTCGAACGTGTGCGCGCCGTCACGCCGCCCTGACTAGTTCGCCTTTCAACAATTTAGGTAGACTTCATTCATGGAGACCGAGACGGCCACCCGCTGGCTGACCGATGCGGAGCAGTGCGCCTGGCGCACCCACCTGGAGGTCAACAGGCTGTTGACGTATCAGCTCGAAAGGGACCTCCAGCCGTTCGGACTGACGATGAACGACTACGAGATCCTGGTGAACCTCTCCGAGTCGGAGGACGTCCGCATGCGGATGAGCGACCTCGCGTCCGCCACCCTGCAGTCCAAGAGCCGGCTCTCGCACCAGATCACCCGCATGGAGAACGCGGACCTGGTCCGGCGCGAGAACTGCGAGTCCGACCGGCGCGGACTGTACGCGGTGCTCACGGACCACGGCATGGAGACGATGCGGAAGGTCGCGCCCCACCATGTGGGGTCCGTGCGGCGGCACTTCATGGACCTCCTGCCGCCGGAGGCGCTGGAGGAACTGCACAAGTCCCTGGCCCCGATCGCGGAACACCTCCGGGGGCAGCGGGGGCGTCCGTGACCGGGTGAACACCGGACGGGGCTACGGGGCGCCGCGGAGCACCAAGGGGCTACAGAGCACCGCGGAGCACTAAGGGGCCGCGGGCAGGCGGAGTTCGAACAGGGCTCCGCCCGCCGGGGCCTGCCGGGCGATGAGCGATCCGCCGTGCCGCACGGCCACGTCACGGGCGATGGCGAGGCCCAGGCCCGCTCCGCCGTCGTCGCGGGTACGGGCCTCGTCGAGCCGTACGAACCGCTCGAAGACCCGCTCGCGCTCGGCGGCGGGCACGCCCGCGCCGTCGTCGGCGACCTCCAGGAGGGCCCACTCCCCCACGCGCCGGACGGTCACCGCGACCGACGACCGGGTGTGCCGCTGCGCGTTGTCCAGCAGATTGCCCAGCACCCGCGCCAGCTGACCGCGGGAGCCGCGTACGTCAACGGTGCCGGTGCCGGCGGCGGGCGCGTCCACGGACACCGCGACCCGGTCCCCGGTGCGCTGAGCGGCCTCCGTACGGACGAACTCGGCCAGGTCGAAGCGCGCGTCCGCCGCCCGCTCCCCCGCGTCCAGCCGGGCCAGCAGCAGCAGGTCGGCGGCCAGCCGCTGCAGCCGTACGGTGTCCTCGACGGCCCCTTCCACATCGAGCAGCTCCGGGTGCGCGGCACCCACTTCGAGCTGGGTGCGCAGGGAGGCGATGGGGCTGCGCAGCTCGTGCGAGGCGTCCGCGACGAACCGCCGCTGGCGCTCGACCGACTGCTCCAGGGCGGCGAGCGTCTCATTGGTGGTCCGGGCCAGCCGCGCGACCTCGTCGTGGGTGTCCGGCACGGGGACCCGCCGGGTGAGGTCCTCGGAGGCGGTGATCGCCGCCATCTCGCTGCGGATGCCCTCGACGGGGTGCAGCGCCCGGCGGGTGACCAGCCAGGTGACCAGGGCCACGAGGGCCAGCAGCAGGGGGAACCCGATGAGGATCACGGTCAGCGCGGTGCTCACGGCCTCCTGTTCGGCGGTCAGCGGCGCCCCGGCGTGGACGGTGAGCGTGCCCCTGTCCCCGGTCTCCACGGGCACGGTGGCGAAGCGGTAGTCCGCCGTGTCGCCGTCGATGGTGGCGGAGCCGTCGCTGAAGGAGGCGTCCTCGATGTCGACGGCCTCGGTCCCGGTCCCGGTCCCGGTCTCGGGGGGATCGTCGTCCGCGTCGTCCTCACCGTCCGCGCCGGTGCCGGTGCCGGTGCCGGTGTCGGTGACGGGTCCCGGGGCCTGCGGCCTGACCCGGTCGAGGCCCGTGCCGTCGATCCGCTCCAGGTCCTTGGTCACCGCGACGAGCCTCCCGGCGCCGTCCACGACCTGGACCGGCTGGTCGTCGTCGTCCAGCGACAGGTCTCCGTAGGCCGCCCCGGCCACGAGATCGGTGGCGACCGCCTGGGCGGCCCGCTCGGCCTCCGTGCCGGCCTGCTCGCTCAGGTTGGTCCACAGCGACAGCAGGACCGCGGCGCCCGCGAGGGCGAGCGCGACGGCCACCACGACGCTCGCGGCGAGCGTGGCCCTGGCCCGTACGGACCCGAGGAGGCGTTTCACCTGGCCTCCAGGCGGTAGCCGGCACCGCGCACGGTCCGGATCAGCGAGGCCCCCAGCTTGCGGCGCAGCGTGCTGATGTAGACCTCGACGATGTTCGGGTCCCCGTCGTAGGCGAAGTCCCAGACGTGCTCCAGGATCTCCGCCTTGGACACCACCTCGCCGGCCCGCACGACGAGCTGTTCGAGGACCGAGAACTCCTTGGCGGTGAGCGTGACCTCGTCCTCGGCGAGGTGGACGCGCCGGGCGGCGGTGTCGACCTTGAGATCGCCGAGCACGTGCACGGGCGACCCTCCGCCGCCCGGGGAGCCGCGCCGCCGCAGGAGCGCCTTCACCCGGGCGACCAGGACGACGTACGAGAACGGTTTGGTGAGGTAGTCGTCGGCGCCGGTGTCCAGGCCCTCCGCCTCGTCGTACTCGCCGTCCTTGGCGGTGAGCATCAGGATCGGCACCTCGTGCCCGGCGGACCGCAGGGCGCCGCACACCCGGTAGCCGTTCATCCCGGGCAGCATGATGTCGAGGATGACGAGGTCGTACGCGTCCTCGCCGGCCCGGTGCAGCCCTTCCAGGCCGTCGTGGACCACGTCCACGGCGTATCCCTCGGCCGTCAGGCCCCTGGCGAGCGACAGGGCCAGCCGCTTCTCGTCCTCCACGATCAACAGGCGGAAGGGGCGACGCGGGGCGTCCGGGGCGGGGCGGTGGTGGGAGACGGGTGGGCGCATGTGTAGAGGGTCCCAAACCGAAGCTGAAGAAGCCTTCAGGGTGCTTCAGGGTCCCTTCAGCGTCGTTCAGCCAGATTGGGTCATGTCGAAACGCACCGAAGACGTTCGACATCCGGTCGAAGCAGATGATCTCGGAGGAATTCCCATGAAGCGCAACATCGTCATCGCCACCGTCGCGGCCGCCGCCCTCATCGGAGGCGGTACGGCGACGGCCCTCGCCGTCACGGGTGACGACGACGCGCCGACGAAGCAGTCCAGCGTGCGCGCCTCGGACGACGACCGCGACGACAACGACCGTGATGACAGTGACGGCCGCGACGGCCGCGACGGCCGCAAGGACACAGCGGACGACGCCGAGGACGCCGCCGAGGTGAAGGCCGCGAAGGTCACGGCGGCCGACGCGATCACGGCCGCGCTGAAGAGCCTCCCGGGCACGGCGGTCTCGGCCGACCTGGACGACGAGGGCAGCAGCCTGGTGTGGGACGTGGACGTGCTGTCCTCGGGCGGCGACTGGCACAGCGTCCGGATCGACCCGGGCACGGGGAAGGTGCTCGGCTCGGACGCCGAGCGGGAGGACGCCGACGACACCGCGCGGGCGCGGGCCGCGTTGAAGGGCACGTCCGTCACCGCCGCGGAGGCCGCGGAGGCCGGGGCCGCGAAGGGGACGGTCACGTCCGTCGATCTGGACGACGACGGCCGCACGTCCGCCTGGGACGTGGACACGACCGCCGCGAACGGTGCCGAGAAGGAGTGGAAGGTCGACACCGGCTCCGCGAAGGTCACGGCGGACACGTCGTCGGACGACGACGACGACTCGAACGACTCGAACGACGACACCGACACCGACACCGACGACTGATTCGTTCTCCCGCCCCCAAACCCCCTTCGTCCTCGGACGCCGGACGGGCCGACCATGTCGGCCCGTCCGGCGTCCGAGGACGGGTTCAGCCCTCCGCCAGCGCCTCCACCAGGGAGTCCGCCGCCCCGTACGGGTCGAGGTCCCCCGACACGATCCGCTCGGCGAGCGCGCTGAGCCGCCGGTCCCCGTGCAGGTCGCCGATCCGCTCCCGCAGCGCGGTCATGGCGATCGTCTCCACCTCGCGGGAGGCCCGCGTCAGCCGCCGTGCGGCCAGCACCCCCCGCTCCTCCATCCATGCCCGGTGCTTCTCCAGCGCCTCGACGACCTCGTCGATCCCCTCCCCGCGCGCGGCCACCGTCTTCACGATGGGCGGCCGCCAGTCCCCGGGCCCGCGGGACTCGCCGAGCCCCAGCATGTGGTTCAGCTCGCGGGCCGTCGCGTCGGCCCCGTCCCGGTCGGCCTTGTTGACCACGTACACGTCCCCGATCTCCAGGATCCCGGCCTTGGCCGCCTGGATCCCGTCGCCCATGCCGGGCGCGAGCAGCACCACGGACGTGTCGGCCTGGGAGGCGATCTCGACCTCGGACTGCCCGACGCCCACGGTCTCGACGAGCACCACGTCGCAGCCGGCCGCGTCCAGTACGCGGACGGCCTGGGGCGCGGACCGGGCCAGTCCGCCGAGGTGGCCGCGGGTGGCCATCGAGCGGATGTAGACGCCCGGGTCGGCGGCGTGGTCCGCCATCCGGACGCGGTCGCCGAGCAGCGCCCCGCCGGAGAAAGGCGACGACGGGTCGACGGCCAGGACGCCGACCCGCCTGCCCCGCCGCCGGTAGGCGCTCACGAGCGCCGACGTGGACGTCGACTTGCCGACGCCGGGCGATCCCGTGAGCCCCACGACGTACGCGCCGCCCGTGAGCGGGGCCAGCGCGGCCATGACCTCGCGGAGCTGCGGGGACGCCCCCTCCACCAGGGAGATCAGCCGGGCCACGGCCCGCGGCCGGCCTTCCCGGGCCGCGGCCACCAGCGAGGGGACGTCCTGCAGCATCGACACAGCTCCGACAGCTCCGTTCAGCGTTCACCGGCCGGATCGCCCGGCCCCATGGCCCCGTAGTCGTACCGGTGGCCCTGTAGTCGTACCGGTGGTCCCGTACTCGTACCGACCCCCGCGTCAGGCCCCGGGCACCCGCAGGATCAGCGCGTCGCCCTGTCCGCCGCCGCCGCACAGCGCCGCCGCGCCCACGCCGCCGCCGCGCCGCTTCAGTTCGAGGGCGAGGTGGAGGGCGAGCCGGGCGCCGGACATGCCGATCGGGTGACCGAGCGCGATGGCGCCGCCGTTGACGTTCACCTTTTCCGTGGACACTCCGAGGTCCTTCATCGACTGGACCGCGACGGCGGCGAAGGCCTCGTTGATCTCGATCAGGTCAAGATCCTCGACGCCGATGCCCTCCTTCCGGAGCGCGTGCCGGATGGCGTTCGACGGCTGCGACTGCAAAGAGTTGTCGGGTCCGGCCACATTCCCGTGGGCGCCGATCTCCGCGATCCAGTCGAGGCCGAGCTCCTCGGCCCTGGCCCTGCTCATGACGACCACGGCGGCCGCCCCGTCGGAGATCTGCGAGGCCGAGCCGGCGGTGATCGTGCCGTCCTCGCTGAACGCGGGCCGCAGTCTGCCCAGCGACTCGGAGGTGGTCTCCGCGCGGATGCCCTCGTCCTGGCCGAAGACGACGGGTTCGCCCTTGCGCTGCGGGATCTCCACGGGCGTGATCTCCGCGTCGAACACGCCGTTCTTCTGCGCCGCGGCGGCCCTCTGGTGCGACAGGGCGGAGAACTCGTCCTGCTCGGGGCGCAGGATACCGAGCCGGGTGTTGTGCCGCTCGGTCGACTCGCCCATGGCGATGTGCTCGAACGCGTCGGTCAGACCGTCGTACGCCATCGCGTCGAGCATCTCGATCGCGCCGTACTTGTAGCCCTCGCGGGACTTGGGCAGCAGGTGGGGCGCGTTGGTCATGGACTCCTGGCCGCCCGCGACGACCACGTCGAACTCACCGGCGCGAATCAGCTGGTCGGCCAGCGCGATGGCGTCGAGGCCCGAGAGGCACACCTTGTTGACGGTGAGCGCCGGGACGCTCATCGGGATGCCCGCCTTGACCGCGGCCTGGCGTGCCGGGATCTGCCCCGCCCCGGCCTGGAGCACCTGGCCCATGATCACGTACTGCACCAGGTCGCCTCCGATCCCCGCACGGTCGAGGGCGGCCTTGATCGCGAAGCCGCCGAGATCGGCTCCGGAGAACGACTTCAGGGAGCCGAGCAACCGCCCCATCGGAGTGCGTGCACCCGCAACGATGACGGAGGTGGTGTTGTTCGTTCCAGACATGAGGAGCGATCCCCTTCCAGCTTGCGCAGCCGAGGAGTGAACGAGGGTTTACTCATGAAGGTACTGAGCGGTAGGCCACCCGTCATCCGACCCGTCGTGTGATCGCGCGCACGTTGCGCAACCGCCTCCGGAGCGCTGCACTGACACCATGCTGACGCGAATCGACCACATAGGGATCGCCTGCTTCGACCTCGACGCGACCGTCGAGTTCTACCGGGCCACGTACGGCTTCGAGGTCTTCCACTCCGAGGTCAACGAGGAGCAGGGCGTGCGCGAGGCCATGCTCAAAATCAACGAGACGTCCGACGGCGGCGCCTCCTACCTCCAGCTCCTGGAGCCCGTCCGCGAGGACTCCGCGGTCGGGAAGTGGCTGGCCAAGAACGGTGAGGGCGTGCACCACATCGCCTTCGGCACGGCGGACGTCGACGGGGACGCCGCGGACATCCGGGGAAAGGGCGTACGGGTGCTGTACGACGAGCCGCGCAGGGGTTCGATGGGCTCCAGGATCACCTTCCTGCACCCGAAGGACTGCCATGGCGTCCTGACAGAACTGGTCACTTCGGCGCCAGTTGAGTCACCTGAGCACTGACCTCCGTATATCTGGGCCGGTAGGGTTGGGCTCGGCCGTCGCCACTTCGGGGCGGCCCGGGTCCTCATCGTCGGGATCTGATGGCCGGGGTCCAGGTTTCGGGGGATGAGCGTCGGGGCGGCAGCCCGTGCTCCGCCGTTGATCTGACACCATTCCCCGGGGGCCCCGTCCGGCGGATGGACGGTGCTCGTTTGGAGAGACTTGCGACCAGGGGACGGATGGGACCGCGCAGTGCGGGGCTACGAACGCCAGGAGCGAGAGCCGGCGGCTGACGTCGACCACCTCTCTCGGTTCGAGGCCGAGATGGAACGGCTGAAGACCGAGCGGGAGAAGGCCGTCCAGCACGCCGAGGACCTCGGCTATCAGGTCGAGGTGCTGCGCGCCAAGCTGCACGAGGCGCGGCGCGCTCTGGCGACCCGGCCTGCCTACGACAGCGCCGACATCGGCTATCAGGCCGAGCAGATGCTCCGCAACGCCCAGGCGCAGGCGGAGTCGCTGCGCCAGGACGCCGAGCGGGAGCTGAGCCAGGCCCGCGCGCAGACGCAGCGGATCCTCCAGGAGCACGCCGAGCAGGCCGCCCGTCTCCAGGCCGAGCTGCACCAGGAGGCGGTCACCCGCCGCCAGCAGCTCGACCAGGAGCTGGCCGAGCGCCGGCAGAGCGTCGAGTCGCACGTCAACGAGAACGTGGCGTGGGCCGAGCAGCTGCGGGCCCGCAGCGAGCAGCAGGCCCGCCGGCTGGTCGACGAGTCGCGCCACGAGGCCGAGCAGGCCCTGGCCGCCGCCCGCGCGGAGGCGGAGCGGATCGCCGCCGAGGCCCGGCAGCGGCTGCGGAGCGACGCCGAGCAGGCCCGCGCGGAGGCCGAGGCGCTGCTGCGCCGGGCCCGTACCGACGCCGAGCGGCTGCTGAACGCGGCGTCGAAGCAGGCCCAGGAGGCCACCGAGCACGCGGAGCAGCTGCGCACCTCGACCGCGGCCGACGCGGACAGCGCCCGCCGGCAGGCCGGCGAGCTGAGCCGCGCCGCCGAGCAGCGCATCAGCGAGGCGGACACGGCGCTGCGCGAGGCGCGGGCCGAGGCGGAGAAGGTCCTCTCCGAGGCGAAGGAGGCCGCGGCCAAGGCGCTCGCCGGGGCGGAGTCCGCGAACGAGCAGCGCACGCGTACGGCCAAGGAACAGGTAGCCCGGCTGGTCGGCGAGGCCACGAAGGAGGCCGAGGCCACCAGGTCCGAGGCCGAGCAGGTCGTCGCGGACGCGCGGACCAGGGCCGAGAAGATCATCGCGGAGGCCGAGGAGAACGCCCGCGCCCTCACCGCCGAGGAGACCGCCTCCCAGCTCGCCAAGGCGGCCCGCACGGCCGAGGAGGTCCTGAACAAGGCATCCGAGGACGCCAAGACGACCACCAGGGCCGCGGCCGAGGAGGCCGAGCGGATCCGCGCCGAGGCCGAGGCCGAGGCGGACCGGCTGCGCGCCGAGGCGCACGACATCGCCGAGCAGCTCAAGGGCACGGCGAAGGACGACACCAAGGAGTACCGCGCCAAGACGGTCGAGCTCCAGGAGGAGGCGCGGCGGCTGCGCGGCGACGCCGAGCAGCTGCGCGCGGACGCGGGCGCCGAGGGCGAGAAGATCCGCGCCGAGGCCCGGCGGGAGGCCGTCCAGCAGATCGAGGAGGCCGCCAAGACCGCCGAGGAGCTGCTCGCCAAGGCGAAGGCCGACGCGGAGGAGCTGCGCTCCAACGCGACGACGGAGAGCCAGCGGGTCCGCACCGAGGCCATCGAGCGCGCGACGACGCTGCGCCGCCAGGCCGAGGAGACCCTGGAGCGCACCCGCGCGGAGGCCGAGCGGCACCGCACGGAGGCCGTCGAGCAGTCCGAGGAGATCAAGGCGGACGCCGAGCGGGCCGCCCGCGAGCTGCACGAGGAGACCGAGCGCGCCGTAGCGGCCCGGCAGGCCGAGGCCGCCGAGGGGCTGGCGCGGCTGCACACGGAGGCCGAGGAGCGGCTCGCCTCCGCCGAGCAGGCGCTGACCGACGCACGGGCGGAGGCCGAGCGGATCCGCCGCGAGGCCGCCGAGGAGATCGAGCGGCTGCGCAACGAGGCCGCCGAGCGGCTCCGTACGCTCCAGGCGCAGGCCGAGTCCGAGGCCGAGCGGCTGCGCGACGAGGCCGCCTCGGACGCGGCGGCCTCCCGTGCCGAGGGCGAGTCCGTCGCCGTACGGCTGCGTTCGGAGGCCGCGGCGGAGGCCGAACGGCTGAAGTCGGAGGCGCAGGACACCGCCGACCGCGTACGGGCGGAGGCCCAGGCCGCCGCAGAGCGGCTCGCCGCCGAGGCCGCCGAGGCGCTGTCCGCGGCCCAGGAGGAGGCGGCCCGGCGCCGCCGCGAGGCCGAGGAACTCCTCGGCGCCGCGCGCCAGGAGGCGGACCAGGAGCGCCAGCGGGCGCGCGAGCAGAGCGAGGAGCTGCTGGCCTCGGCGCGCAACCGCGTGGAGGAGGCCCAGACCGAGGCCGTACGGCTGGTCGAGGAGGCGGACCGCCGGGCGACCGAGATGGTGTCGGCCGCCGAGCAGACCGCGCAGCAGGTGCGCGACTCCGTGGCCGGGCTGCACGAGCAGGCCCAGGAGGAGATCACGGGCCTGCGCAGCGCCGCCGAGCACGTGGCGGAGCGCGTGCGCACCGAGGCGCAGCAGGAGGCCGACCGGGTCCGCGCCGACGCGCACGCGGAGCGGGAGCGGGCGAGCGAGGACGGCAACCGGATCCGGCGCGAGGCGCAGGAGGAGTCGGAGGCCGCCAGGTCGCTCGCGGAGCGCACGGTCTCGGAGGCGATCGCCGAGGCCGAGCGGCTGCGTTCGGACGCCTCGGAGTACGTCCAGCGGGCACGCACGGAGGCATCGGACACCATCGCGTCGGCCGAGCAGGACGCCTCGCGCTCCCGGGCCGAGGCCCGGGAGGACGCCAACCGCATCCGGTCGGACGCGGCGGCGCAGGCGGACACCCTCATCACCGAGACCACGGCCGAGGTGGAGCGGCTCACCGCGGAGACGAACCAGGAGGCGGAGCGCGTTCGCGCCGAGTCCGTGGCGAAGGCCGAGAAGCTGATCTCGGACGCGACGGGCGACGCGGAGCGACTGCGCGCCGAGGCGGCCGAGACGGTCGGCTCCGCCCAGCAGCACGCCGAGCGGATCCGCTCGGAGGCGCAGCGCGTCAAGGCCGAGGCCGCCGCGGAGGCCGACCGCCTCATGTCGAACGCCCGGGACGAGGCCGACGACACGCTGGACAAGGCGCGCAAGGAGGCCAACAAGCGGCGTTCCGAGGCGGCCGAGCAGGTCGACAAGCTGATCACGGAGACGACGGCCGAGGCCGACAAGCTCCTCTCCGAGTCGCAGCAGAACGCGCGCAAGACCACCGCGGACGCCGAGGCGCAGGCCGACTCGATGGTGGGCGCGGCACGCAACGAGGCCGAGCGGCTGCTCGCCGAGGCGACGGTCGAGGGCAACTCCCTGGTGGAGCGGTCCAGGGCCGACGCGGACGAGCTGCTGGTCGGCGCGCGCCGGGACGCGACGGCCATAAGGGAGCGGGCCGAGGAGCTGCGCGACCGGATCACCACCGAGATCGAGGAGCTGCACGAGCGGGCCCGCCGGGAGTCCGCCGAGACGATGAAGGCGGCCGGCGACCGGTGCGACGCGCTGATCAGGGCCGCCGAGGACCAGCTGAGGGAAGCCGAGGCGAAGGCCGAGGACCTGGTGTCGGAGGCGAGCTCCGAGGCGAGCAAGGTCCGGATCGCCGCCGTGAAGAAGGCGGAAGGGCTCCTCAAGGAGGCCGAGCAGAAGAAGGCCGCGCTCATCGCGGAGGCGGAGGGGATCAGGTCCGAGGCGGTGCGCGAGGCGCGGGCCGCGGTCGAGGAGGGAAAGCGGGAGCTGGAGGTGCTGGTCCGCCGTCGGCAGGACATCAATGCCGAGATCTCCCGTGTCCAGGACGTCCTGGAGGCGTTGGAGTCCTTTGAAGCCCCGTCGGGCGGCAAGGACGGGGGCGTCAAGGCGGGCGCCGCGGCCGGCGCGACCCGTTCGGGTGGCAAACAGTCGGATGGCTAGCCGGATGGGCGGCTCTCGTGCATGTCGAGGAGCTTCAGTGAACCCTCCGGCTGCCACTTCCGGCCGTTAGCCTCCAAAAAGGGTGTCATTCTCCATATCAATCGGGCTACTGCTCGATGACACACCGTTCTGGCCCCTAGGATTCCACCTATCACCTCACCGGTCTCATTCGACAGGAACCCCATGAGCGACACTTCCCCCTACGGCTTCGAGCTTGTGCGGCGTGGGTACGACCGCGCTCAGGTGGACGAACGCATTTCGAAGCTCGTCTCCGACCGTGACAGCGCTCTGGCCCGTATCACTGCTCTCGAGAAGCGCATCGAGGAACTCCACCTCGAAACGCAGAACGCCCAGGCCCAGGTAAGCGACGCCGAGCCGTCGTACGCCGGTCTCGGCGCCCGCGTGGAGAAGATCCTCCGCCTCGCCGAGGAGGAGGCCAAGGACCTGCGCGAGGAGGCCCGACGCGCGTCCGAGCAGCACCGCGAGCTCGCCGAGTCGGCGGCCCAGCAGGTGCGCAACGACGCGGAGTCGTTCGCCGCGGACCGCAAGTCCAAGGCCGAGGACGAAGGCGTCCGGATCGTCGAGAAGGCCAAGTCCGACGCCTCCCAGCTGCGCCAGGAGGCGCAGAAGGACGCGCAGTCGAAGCGTGAGGAGGCGGACGCCCTCTTCGAGGAGACCCGCGCGAAGGCCGCGCAGGCCGCCGCCGACTTCGAGACGAACCTCGCCAAGCGGCGTGAGCAGTCCGAGCGCGACCTGGCGTCGCGGCAGGCCAAGGCCGAGAAGCGGCTCGCCGAGATCGAGCACCGTGCGGAGCAGCTGCGGCTGGAGGCCGAGAAGCTGCGCACGGACGCGGAGCGGCGTGCGCGCCAGACCGTCGAGACGGCTCAGCGGCAGGCCGAGGACATCGTGGCCGACGCGAACGCCAAGGCGGACCGGATCCGTTCGGAGTCCGAGCGGGAGCTGGCGGCCCTGACGAACCGGCGCGACTCGATCAACGCCCAGCTGACGAACGTGCGCGAGATGCTGGCGACGCTCACGGGGGCGGCCGTGGCCGCCGCGGGCTCTCCGGCGGAGGACGAGCCGATCTCCCGCGGGGTGCCGGCTCAGCAGTCCCGCTAGGCGCGGACCCGCACTCCCGTTCGGTACGGGGCGCGGGTGGACTGCGGACCGGCCGTGGCTGGTCGCGCAGTCCACCCGCGCCCCTTACGGAGCTCCTTCCCGAACGGGCGGGACGTGTGGGGCGCGATTTTTTACCCGGTCTTGAAGGGAACCGTCAGCGCCCCGATATCCTCCTAACCCTTACGGGGGGCATGTGCCCCGACGTCCTGAACCTTTTCGATGGGTGCGGAGAATGATCGAGGCAGTCGGCCTGACGAAGCGCTACGGCGACAAGACGGCCGTGTACAACCTTTCCTTCCAGGTCAGGCCGGGCTCCGTCACCGGTTTCCTCGGCCCCAACGGGTCGGGCAAGTCGACGACCATGCGGATGATCCTGGGGCTCGACAATCCCACCGCCGGGCGGGTGACGATCGGCGGCCACCCCTACCGCAGGCTGCCCAACGCACCGCGCCAGGTCGGCGCGCTGCTCGACGCCAAGGCGGTGCACGGCGGTCGGCACGCCCGCAACCACCTGCTGTGCCTGGCACAGCTGTCGGGCATCCCCGCCCGCCGGGTGGACGAGGTGCTCGGTGTCGTGGGGCTCCAGGACGTGGCCAAGAAGCGCTCCAAGGGCTTCTCGCTCGGTATGGGCCAGCGGCTGGGCATCGCGGCCGCGCTGCTCGGCGACCCGCAGGTGCTGCTCTTCGACGAGCCGGTCAACGGGCTCGACCCCGAGGGCATCCTCTGGGTGCGCAACCTGATGAAGTCGCTGGCCGCGGAGGGCCGTACCGTCTTCGTCTCCTCGCACCTGATGAGCGAGATGGCCCTCACCGCCGACCACCTCATAGTGATCGGCCGCGGCCAGCTGCTCGCCGACATGAGCGTGCGCGACTTCATCTCGCACAACTCCGCCGACTTCGCGCGGGTGCGCACGCCCGACACCGAGCCCGCCCAGCGCGAGAAGCTGACGGCCGCGCTCACCGAGGCGGGCGGCCAGGTGATGCCCGAGCAGGACGGCGGGCTGCGCGTCACCGGGCTGCCGCTGCCCCGCATCAGCGACCTGGCGCACGACGCGGACGTACGCCTGTGGGAGCTCTCCCCGCACCAGGCCTCGCTGGAGGAGGCGTACATGCGGATGACGCAGGGCGTCGTCGACTACCGCTCCACCACCGACCAGCGGGCGGGCCTGCGGCAGGAGCTGCCGCCGGGGGCGGTACCGCAGCCGCCGGTGCCGGGGCAGGGCCAGCCGGGCTGGTACGCGCCGCCGCCGCCCCAGCAGGGCGGGCAGCCGTTCGCGATGCCCCAGGGGATGCCCCAGGGACAGCCGCCGGCGGGCCCCTACGGCACCCCGGGCGTCCCGGGCGCCGCGGTGTCCAACCCGTACGCCCAGCCCGCGCCCGCCCAGCCCGCCGGTTCCGCCGCCCCCGACCTGACCAAGCCCGAGGACGCCCGATGAGCACGCCCCAGCCGCAGACGCACCAGCAGGCCGCCCCTGCCCCCAACTGGCAGTCGGCGCCCGGGACCTCGTACACCTCGCCGATCCCGGTCACCCGCACCCACCTCGGGCACGCGCTCGCCTCGGAGTGGACGAAGATCAAGTCGGTGCGCTCCACGATGTGGACGCTCGGCGTCTTCCTGCTCCTGGTCGTGGGGATCGGCCTCCTCGTCGCCGCCAACACGGACAGCAGCGACTACGTGGACGTCCCCTACACGATCCCCGCCTTCTTCGGGCTGATCCTCGGGCAGATCTGCCTGATCACCCTGGGTGTGCTGGTGATCTCGTCGGAGTACGGCACGGGCATGATCCGTACGACGTTCACGGCCTCCCCGCAGCGCCACCGGGTGCTCACCGCCAAGCTGCTGGTCTTCTTCCTCGTCGCGTTCGCCGTGTCGGTCCTCGCCATCGGGTTCGTCGGCCTGGTCACGTCGGGCATGCACAGCGGGGTGTCGGACGTCTCCTGGACCGGGACCGTCCTGAAGGGCGCGCTCTACGTGTCGCTGCTCGGCGTGCTGGCGCTCGCCGTGGGCTCGATGCTGCGGCACTCCGCGGGCGCGATCACCGCGATGCTCGGCCTGGTGCTGGTGCCGGCGATCCTGCCCGCGTTCCTCATGATCTCCGACAGCCTGCGCTCGATCGGCGAGAAGATGATGGACTACAACGCGCCGAACGCGCNATCGGCGAGAAGATGATGGACTACAACGCGCCGAACGCGCTCGCCAGGATCTTCCGGATCGACGCCGAGGCCGGGACCGGCACCCCGCAGCTCGCCCTGCTCGCCGGTCTGACCGCCGCCGCCGTCGCGGGCGCCTACGTGCTCGTGGAGCGGCGCGACGTGTGAACCGGGCCGGGCGTACCCGCTCCGGCCGTGGGGCTGGAACCTCGCCCTGGGACTAGAACCTCGGCGCGTTCCGGGACCGCTGCACCCGTGTGGTGCGGCGGTCCTTCGCGTTCCAGCACGCCTTGTGCCAGTGCCGGCGCTCGTCCACCCCGGAGTGCTCGGGCCATGCCACCACGTGCGGGACACCGGAGGGGATCTGCTGGTCGCAGCCGGGGCAGCGGTACGTCTTGCCCTGCGCGCCGGCCCCCGCCACGTGCCGCACGCTCCAGGGCTCGCCCCGCCAGCTCTCCGTGGACTGCCAGCCGCCGTACCGGTCGGACGGATCCTCGTCCGCGCGCCGGCCGGAGCCGGCGGCATGGGGACGGTTGCGGCGCGGGGACACGGGACACCTCACGGGGCTATACAGGGAGCACGGGCCGCATCCAGCCTACGCGGAGCGCCCAGGGGTACGCGTACGTCACCTATCACCTCAGATCACCCGCACAATCAGCTCATTCTGCAGACAATCCGCCAATCCCCCCGCCAAGCCGTGTCTTTGGCACGTGTCGGACGGTTATGCGAGGTGGGGGAGGAGCGTCGGCACAAGGAGGCAGGAGTGCGATGCGTGTAGGAAGTTTCGTTCTGGCCGCACAGTTCCCCGGTCAGGGGCAGGCCGAGGCGCTGCACCGCGCGGTGCGGTCGGCGGAGGTCGCCGAGGAGGCCGGACTCGACGCGGTGTGGCTGGCGGAGCACCACTTCGTGCCGTACGGGACGTGCCCGTCGGCCGTGACGCTCGCGGCGCTGCTGCTCGGTCGCACCCGCCGCCTCCGGGTGGGCACGGCGGTCAGCGTGCTGCCCACCGCGCACCCGGTGGCGCTCGGCGAGCAGGCCGCGCTGCTGCACGTCGTCTCGGGCGGGCGCTTCTCGCTGGGGGTGGGGCGCGGTGGGCCCTGGGTCGATCTGGAGGTCTTCGGGGCGGGTCTGGAGGCGTACGAGAAGGGGTTCCCGGAATCACTCGATCTGCTGGTGCGCTGGCTGCGCGAGCCGTCCGTGGCGGGCGGTTCCGAGCGCTTCGCCTTCCGCGAGGTCGCCGTGGTGCCCCGGCCCTCGGAGGCCCTGACGGGCGGTACGGGCCCCGAGGTCGTCGTCGCCTGCACCTCGCCGGCGAGCGTGCGGACGGCCGCCGAGCGCGGGCTGCCGATGCTGCTCGGCATGCACGTGGGGGACGAGGAGAAGGCCGGGATGGTCGCACTGTGGCGTGCACACGCGCGCGCCGCGGGGCGCTCCCCCGCCGAGATCACGGGCGCCCCCCATGTGTCGGCCGGGGTCGCACAGATCGCGGACCGGCGGACGGACGCCGTCGAGACGCTCCTGAAGGCCGTGCCGGGCTGGCTGAGGCAGGGACTGGAGGCGCATGTGACGGTGGACGGCCGGAAGCGCCCGATGCGCGATCCCCTCGCCTACACCGAACTCCTGTGCGGACTGCACCCGGTGGGTACTCCGCAGCTGTGCGCGGACCGCCTCGCGGCGACCTCCGAGCGCACGGGCATCACCCGCTTCGCGCTCCTCGTGGAGGGCTCCGGCGACCTGACGGCCACGGAGGAGAACGTACGGCGGCTGGGGGGCGAGGTACTGCCACGGCTGCGGTGAGCCGGCCCCGCCCGGCGACGGGCGCGACGGCCCGGCTCCGCCGGCCCGCGGTCCGGACCCGGGGGCCCGGACCGCGGGGAGCCTGCCGCTCCCGTACAGAACACCTCCCGCGTACGGAGCAGCAGGCCGTGCGGGCTCACCGCGTCAGCAGTCCCGGAACTCCGGGGACTGGTTCAGCAGTTGGCTGCGCACCGAGGTGAAGCGGGCCAGGGTGTCGTCCACCGAGCCGTCCAGCGGGAACACCGCCACCCGGTGGCAGTTCTGGAAGGCCAGCCGCACCCCGAAGTGGCGCTGCAAGGCACCTCGTATCGCGTCGCTCGCGAGGGCGCGCAGCAGCTGGCCCCGCGCCTGCTCGTCCGGCGGAGGCGTCTGGTTGTCGGCGAAGTTGCCGCCGTCCACCTTCAGCCGCACCGCCAGGGAGCTGATCATCTCCCATGCGTAGGGCAGGGAGTTCCGGACGCAGTCGACGAATTCCGCTTCGTCGACCTCGCCTCGCTCGGCCTTTTCGAGTAGGGCCGGTGAGACGTCCAGCGACATGGGTTCTCCTCTCGCACCCCCTCGTCAGAGGGGGCTGACGGACGGGTCGGGAGACAGCGATGTCAAACACGCTCGGTACACGCATCGCGACCTCCCGCTCACACGGTAGGCAACTGTTCGTGGCCGCACCAGGACATCGCGCACACGGCGGGGGCCCGACGTGCACACAACCGGCCACCGGCGAACGGGGCTTATCCGGGGAAACGGGGACGAGCGGGGAAGCAGCGCCCGGCGGGCCCTGCGGGCGGATCGCGCCGACCCGTGCCGGTCGAGTAGCGTTGCCGACCATGCGTCTCGTCATTGCCCGCTGCTCCGTCGACTACGCGGGCCGGCTCACCGCCCATCTCCCGTCCGCCCCCCGCCTCATCCTCGTGAAGGCGGACGGGAGTGTCTCGATCCATGCGGACGACCGGGCCTACAAGCCCCTCAACTGGATGTCGCCGCCCTGCACCCTGAAGGAGGGCTCGGGGGACGACCAGGGTGTCTGGACCGTCGTCAACAAGGCCGGTGAGAAGCTCATCATCACCATGGAGGAGGTCCTCCACGACTCCTCGCACGAGCTCGGCGTCGACCCCGGCCTGATCAAGGACGGGGTGGAGGCGCACCTCCAGGAGCTGCTGGCCGACCGCATAGAGACTCTCGGCGAGGGCTACTCCCTCATCCGCCGCGAGTACATGACGGCCATCGGCCCGGTCGACATCCTCTGCCGTGACGCGGACGGCGGGACCGTCGCCGTGGAGATCAAGCGGCGCGGCGAGATCGACGGCGTGGAGCAGCTGACGCGCTACCTGGACCTGCTGAACCGCGACCCGCACCTCGCGCCGGTGCGCGGCATCTTCGCGGCCCAGGAGATCAAGCCCCAGGCGCGGGTCCTCGCCACCGACCGGGGCATCGGCTGCACGGTCCTCGACTACAACGCGCTGCGCGGCATCGAGGACGACAAGCTGCGGCTGTTCTGACGGCAACGGCGAACGCGACGGGCGCGTCCCCTCGGGGGCGCGCCCGTCGCGTCTGCCGTGCCTGCCGCGTCTGCCGTGCCTCAGATCACCGGTGTGTCCGGTGTGCCGCCGTCCTCCGCCGGGCCGCTCGCGGAACTGCTCGCGGAGCCGCTCGCGACGGGGCTGGACGCGGGGCCGCCGGCCGAGTCCGAGGTCTGCGGGGTGGAGGGCGGCGGTTCGCTGGGCTCCCCCGTGGGCTCGCTCCCGGTCGGCGTGGGGTCCGGGGTGGGGCTGGCCGGCGGTGTCGAACCGGTCGGCGGCTTCGTCGTCGAGGGCGACGGCTCCGGGGTGGAGGGCGGCGGCTCCGACGAGGACGCGCTCGGGCTCGGGTCCTTCGATCCGCTCGGGTCCTGCGACGGTTCGCCGGTCGGGCTGGGCTCGGGATCGTCCGAGGTCCCGATGACCCCGTCCCTGCCCGGGTCGGCCGGGCGGCTCGTCGAGTCCGCGTCGCCGCTGCCCTTCTTCGGCCGGTCCGCACCCAGTCCGCCGTCGTCCTCGCCCGCGCTGGCCGACGGGCCGCTGCCGACCTTCTCCGCCGGGGCGTTGTCGTCGGGGCTGGAGGTCGCGCCGAGCGTCACCACCGTGCCGAGCACGGCGGCGAGCAGGGCGCCCGCCCCGGCGGCCACCAGGTTGCGCCGGGTGCCGTGGACCAGGCCCCTGAGCCTCCCGGTTCCGCCGGTCCCGGCCGTCCCGGTCACCCGGGCTGCCCCCGTGGCCCCGGCCGCCCCCGTGGCCGCGGCCGCTCCGCCGACCGCACCGGCCGCACCGGTCCTGGCCGGGGAGACCGGCCCGTCGCGGTGGGTGATCAGGGTGGCGGGCTCGCCGGGGCCCTGGAGCGAGGGGACCGCCCCGAACCCGGCCGGTACACCGCCGGGCGGCGACGCCGACTCCTCGTACCGCGCGTCGGACACCTCCTCGCCCGCCGTCGGGCCGATGCCCGCGAAGGCGCCGCCGACGAGCGGTACGGTGCCCGAGCGGTCCGCGACCAGGGCGAGGGCGCGCCGGCCCGCGACGGTGCCCCGTTTGTCGGCGAGGGCGCCGCGCAGGCCGATGGACGCCTCCAGTTCGGCGCGGGCCCGGTCGAGCTGTCCGCCGCAGAGCGCGAGGACGCCCAGCTCGTGGTGGAAGTAGGCCTGGTCCGCGACCTCGCCCGCGAGCCGGGCCGCCTCGCTCCCGGAGCGCAGCGCGCGCTCCCAGGCACTCCAGTGCAGTCCCGCGGCGAACGCGGGCGCGGCCGCCCGGGCCAGCCCGACCGCGGGCGCGTGCTCGCCGTCCTCACCGTCCCCGCCCGGCGGCACGGTGAGCGGCACGAGGGCGGCCAGTGCGGCGAGCACGGCGTCCGCCTCGGCGCAGACCCGCTCCGGGGCGACGGAGGGGTGTCCGGCCCACCAGGTGTAGTGCCGGGCGGCGGCCCGGGCCGTCTCCTCGGCGTCGGACGCGTACCCGGCGGCCTCCAGCTGGGTCTGCACGCCGGCCGCGAGCCGGTAGTGCGAGCCGACCGGGGTGACGAGCGCGCAGCCGACGAGCTCGGCGAGCGCGGCGTCCGCGTGGGTGTGCCCCACCAGGGCGGGCAGATGGGCCTGGTGCGGCACCTCGCCGCCCAGCGCGACGGCGAAGCGCAGGGTGGCGCGGGCCGACTCGCTGAGCCGGGAGGCGAGCAGCGCGGCGGGCGCGGCCCCCTCGGCGAGCGAGGGCAGCGGTACGTGGTGGTCGTCCCCGGCGCCGAAGGGCGCGTCCGCCGCGTCGTCGAACTCGTCCGGTCCGTCCGATCCGTCCGGTCTGTCCGATCCGCCCTCTGAACGTGAACGGCCGGACTCCTCGAACGCCTCCGGGGCGGCGCGCAGCTGGTCGCGCTGCCGCAGCAGGGCACCGGCCTGCACGAACCGCAGCGGAAGCCCTTCCGACTCGAACCAGAGGTCGCCGGCCCAGTTGGCCTCCTCCTCGGTCAGCACGCGGCCGACGACACGCTCCAGCAGTTCGAGCCCGCCGCCCCGCCCGAGGCCGCCGAGGAGGACCTCCTCCAGGAGCGAGTCGGGGGACGGCGCGGCGGTCGCGGGCGTCGCGGAGACCAGCCAGGCGCACTCCGGCGTGGCGTCGAGCAGGCCGTCGAGCGCGGTGCCGCCGAACTCCACGTCGTCCAGGACGACGACCGCGCCGATGTCGTGGACGAGCGCGAGCAGTTCGTCCTGTTCCGGCCGGTGCAGCGGAGCGTCGTGGACGGCCGCGAAGAGGTCGTGCAGCAGATCGTCGGCCGTGCGGCGGTGGCCGCTGAGGCGGATCACGCCGTCGGGCGCGAGGTCCGCGCAGTCGTCGGCGACGGCGTCCAGCAGCACGGTGCGGCCCGAGCCCGAGGGCCCGGTGAGCCGTACGGAGCGCCCGCGCGCGAGCAGCCGTACGAGCCGCTCGCGCTCCTCCTGGCGTTCCAGGAGCGGCAGTCTGGGCTGCGGGGCCCCGGGCGGTACGGTCGGGCGGCCCGCGCGGGTCAGTTCGGTCCGTTCGGCCGCGCCGAACTTCACGGGCCGCGGCGGCCGCTCGCCCGGCGGGCAGAGCTCGATCTCGCTGCCGTCGACGGGATTGACGGTGAGCAGGTGGTCGCCCGTGACGAGTCGCACGGTGCGGACCGGTGCGGGTGTGTGCTGGGCGCCCCCCTGCCCCAGCGGGTGCGTCAGCTGATCGCGCGGCGGGCGCTGTCGTGACGCCGAGCCGTCGTCGCGTCCGTACTCTTCGGGTTCCCGGTCTGTCGGGTCCATAGGTTCTAGCCCCCCAAAAGCGTCGTGTGCCGAGCCCCTCCCGGCCTGCCGCACACCGCGCTGTCGCTTCTGGTCCGGTGCCCCCGCACGGGTTCGTGAAGACGCGGGCAGCCGAACCCTAAACCTTCGCACAGTATCTACGAACACACGGGGTACCGCGCCGTCCGAGACGTCACAGCTTCGTGAGGATTGTTCGCCGGGTACGGGTTTCGTACGCCGCTTCCCATCCGATCTTCGCCGTTTGCGGCAGCGACGCGGGCCGCGCACGGAGGCGGCCGGCGACCCGGCCGGACGTCACGTCCCGGGCGTCACGTCCCGGGCGTCACACCCGGGGCAGCGACTCGACCCCGATACCGCCCTCGACGGCCAGGATGCGGTGGAGGCGGGTGGCCACCAGCAGGCGCTGCATCTGCGGCGGGACACCGCGCAGCACAAGCCTCCGGCCGCACCGCCCCGCCCGCCGGTGGGCCCCCATGATGACACCGAGTCCGGTGGCGTCCCAGGAGTCCAGCTCTGACAGGTCGAGCACCAGGTCGCCGGCTCCGTCGTCGACGGCCGAGTGCAGGACCGTACGGGCGTCCGCCGCGCTGCGGACGTCGAGGCGGCCCCCGACGACCAGCTCGACGTGGTCGCCCCTGATGTGCATATGCGCTCCCCGAGAGTGCGTGTTCGTACGCGGCGCCCTCATCGTGACGGCGCCTTCGGCGTCTTGCGTCGTGTCCTGATGTCAGGACTGACTGGCGCACCGGGGCAGAAGTTGCCCTCCGTGAGCGAACCGATACCCAATTCAACCCCGACGGGTGACAGGGCCGCACCGCGGCGGTGTGACGGGCTCGGGATCCTCACGGGACCGGTACGCGGATCAGTACGTGTAGAAGCCCTGCCCGCTCTTGCGTCCGATGTCACCGGCGTCAACCATCCGGCGCATCAGTTCCGGCGCGGCGAACTTCTCGTCCTGGGTCTCGGTGTAGATGTTGCCGGCCGCGTGCAGCAGGATGTCGACACCCGTGAGGTCGGCGGTGGCCAGGGGTCCCATGGCGTGCCCGAAGCCCAGTCTGCAGGCGAGGTCGATGTCCTCGGCGGTGGCCACGCCCGACTCGTACAGCTTGGCCGCCTCGACGACGAGCGCCGAGAGGAGCCGGGTGGTCACGAAGCCCGCCACGTCCCGGTTGACGACGATGCAGGTCTTGCCGACCGACTCGGCGAACTCACGCGCGGTCGCGAGCGCGCTGTCGCTCGTCCTGTGGCCGCGGACGAGTTCGCAGAGCTGCATCATCGGGACCGGCGAGAAGAAGTGGACGCCCACGACCCGCTCCGGCCGCGCGGTGGCTGCCGCGATCTTGGTGATCGGGATGGCGGAGGTGTTGGAGGCCAGGACGGTCTCGTCCTTCACCAGCCGGTCGAGCGCGCGGAAGATCTCGTGCTTGACCTCCAGCTTCTCGAACACCGCCTCGACGACGACGTCGGCGTCGGCGACCGCGTCCAGGTCGGTGGTCGCGGTGATGCGGCCCAGCGCCTGCTGCGCCGCGTCCGCGTCCAGCCTCCCCTTGCCCACGAACCGGTCGTACGAAGCCTTGATGCCGTCGGTGCCACGGGTCAGCGCCTCGTCGGTGACATCCCTCAGGACGACGTCCCAGCCCGCCTGTGCGGCGACCTGGGCAATACCGGAACCCATGAGCCCGGCTCCGATGACGGCGAGTTTCCCTGCCACTGTCCGACTCCCTGCTGCTTCTTCCGGGGGCCGCGTCCCGGTGCGGCCACCGCCGCGCGACCCCGGACCCCGGCCGGCGAACGGGCCGGCCGGAAGGACTGGTGTTGACATCGCGGGACAGCCCCGCACCGCGTGTCCCGTGGCCGGCCGGGTTGTCCCTCCGGCGGACCCTAGCGCCCGTGGGGTGCCGTGTGACCGGTAAGTAACGCGCGTCACGTCTCATCTGACGGACATCACACCGGGCGGCTCAGCCGGCCGCCCGTACGGCGTAGTTGAGGCCCTTCCCGCCCAAAGGGTCCTCCATGCGGTCGAGGAGGGCCGGCGTGCGCCACCGCCCCGACGGGGTACGGCGGCCCGGTCGCCGCCGGCTCCGCGGTGCTCGCCGTGACGGTGGGCACACGGGTGTTCCGGAGGGCCGGGGCGTAACTACGCTGGCGCCATGGTCAATCTGACGCGCATCTACACCAGGACCGGCGACCGGGGCACGACGGCCCTCGGCGACATGAGCCGCACCGCCAAGACCGACCCGCGGATCTCGGCGTACGCCGACGCCAACGAGGCGAACGCGGCCATCGGCACGGCGATCGCCCTCGGCGGCCTGGACGAGGAGATCGTCGGGGTCCTCTCCCGCGTCCAGAACGACCTGTTCGACGTGGGGGCGGACCTGTCCACGCCGGTCGCCGAGAATCCGGAGTTCCCGCCCCTGCGCGTCGAGCAGTTCTACATCGACAGGCTGGAGGCGGACTGCGACCGCTTCAACGAACGGCTGGAGAAGCTCCGCTCCTTCATCCTCCCCGGCGGTACCCCCGGCGCGGCCCTCCTGCACCAGGCGTGCACGGTGGTCCGCCGGGCGGAACGCTCGACGTGGGCCGCCATGGAGTCCCACGCCGAGGTGATGAACCCCCTGACGGCGACCTACCTCAACCGTCTCTCCGACCTGCTCTTCATCCTGGCCAGAACGGCGAACAAGGAGGTGGGGGACGTCCTGTGGGTCCCGGGCGGCGAACGCTAGCCCGGCACCCGGCATCCGGCACCCGACCGAGGTCACCGCTTCGTCAGGTCCGGCGCCGGCGCCCTCTTGGGCCACACCAGGTACGTCAGCGCCACGATCCCGTGGATCCCGGCCGCCCGCCACGCCACGTACCGCCAGTTCTCCAGCGACCCGACGCGCTCCGGATCGCCGACGTACCAGATCGCGATCTGGAGCAGCGCGGTCGCGACGGCCGCCGCCACGACCGTGCCGAGCCACACCCGCCCCTCGTGCCGCGCCCGCGCCATCCCGTACCGGGGCGGGCCCACGGGCCGGGGAGCGCCCCCGAACCGGTGCGCGGCGTGGCCGTCCAGCCACTTCACGGTCCGGTGGCCGTGCCCGACGGTGTACCCGATGTACAGCGCGGCCAGCCCGTGCGTCCAGTTCGGCTCGGCGCCCGCCTTCAGGTCCAGCGCGGTGGCCACCAGCAGCACGACCTCCAGGAGCGGCTCGCACAGCAGCAGGGCCAGCCCCGTGCGCGGCATGCGCAGCAGGTAGCGGCAGGACAGCCCGGCCGCCAGCAGCACCCAGAACCCGACCTCGCAGACGGCGATCAGTACGACGATCATGACGGACTCCTCCCGGTCACCGTCCAGGCTCCCGCGGGCGCCGCCGGAGATCGTCGTCGTCGATGACGAACCGCCGCTGCATCCTTCGATGTACTCGCGGACCTCGCGAACCGTCCCCCGGGACCGGGCGGCGGGGGGACGCCGCGTGTTGGATGGGGTCATGTCCGCACGAAGCCCCCGACCGCACCGCGACGACGTGCGCATCGCCCTCGCGGGACTGCTCGGCGGACTCCTCCTGTGGGGCGCCGGCCTCGGCACCCGCCCGGCCACCGACGATCTCGTGCTCTGGGCGGGCCGCTGGCCGGTCCTGCTGCCGCTCGCGGTCACGGCGGGCTGCGAGCTGCTGCGGCGGACCCGTCCGCGCACCGGCCTGCTGACCGGCGTCGCCGCACTGACCCTCGACACGGTCACGCAGGGCAGCCTCGTGACGGTCCTGATGTTCACGGACCTCGTGTACGCGGCCGTGCTGTACGGTCCGCCCGCCACCGCCCGCCGCGTCCTGTGGAACAGCGGCCTGCTCACGGTGGTCGGCACCGTGGTGCCCTTCGCGGTCTGGCGGGTGCCGGAGGCACTGCTGATCGGCGTGGTCGTCGGGGTCGTGGCGTTCACCCCCGGCGCCACCGGCTGGGTCGTGCGCAACCACCGCGACGCCGCCGAGGCCGCCCGGCTGCGGGCCGGGCAGACGGCCCTGCTCGCCGAGATCGACCGCGTCCAGGCCGTGACCGCCGAACGCGCCCGGATGGCCAGGGAGCTGCACGACCTGGTGGCCAACCACCTGTCGGCGATCGCCATCCACTCCACGGCCGCGCTCTCCCTGGACGACCCGGACACCTCCAGGCAGGCCCTCGGCGTCATCCGCGAGAACAGCGTCGAGGGGCTCGCCGAGATGCGCCGCCTCATCGGCATCCTGCGCGACAGCAGCGGGGACACCGAGCCGGCCGCCGCGCCCACCCTGGACGGGCTCGGCTCCCTGGTGGAGCACGCCCGCGCCAACGGCCTCGACGTCGACGTCGATCTCGACCCCGACCTGGACTGCGCGCACACGGCGCTCCCCGCCCCGGTCGAGCTGGCCGCCTACCGCATCGTGCAGGAGTCGCTGACCAACGCTCTCAAGCACGCCGCCCCCGGCCGGGTCACCGTCCGCCTCCACCGGCGCGACCACGCCCTGGACGTGTGCGTGACCAGTCCGTTCGGCGGCGTCCGGGACGACGGCCCGCGCGCCCCCGGCTCGGGCGCGGGCCTGATCGGGATGCGCGAGCGGGTGGCCCTGCTCCAGGGCACGTTCGAGGCAGGTCCCGCACTCGGCGGGGCGGGCCCCGCGCCCGGACCCGCGAACGGCCCTGCGCCCGGACCCGCGGACGGGGCCGGGGCCGGGGGCGGCGCCGGGGACCCGGCGGCCGTCGTCAGGACCTGGGCCGTCCGGGCCACCCTCCCGATCACCGAAGGAGAAACCGCATGATCCGTGTGCTCGTCGCCGAGGACCAATCCGCCGTACGCGCCGGCCTGGTGCTCATCCTGCGCAGCGCCCCCGACGTCGAGGTGGTCGGCGAGGCCGCGGACGGCGAGCAGGCGGTGGCCCTGGCCAGGGAACTGCGGCCCGACCTCGTCCTGATGGACGTCCAGATGCCCCGGCTGGACGGCGTCTCCGCCACCCGCCAGGTCGTCGCCGAAGGACTCGCCGACGTCCTCGTGCTCACCACCTTCGACCTCGACGCGTACGTGTTCGGCGCGCTGCGCGCGGGCGCCGCCGGCTTCCTGCTGAAGAACACCGAGGCGCGGCAGCTCCTCGACGCGGTCCGCACCGTGGCCGGCGGCGAGGGGCTGATCTCGCCCGCGGTCACCCGCCGGCTGATCGCCGAGTTCGCCGCGCGGCCGGTACGCGGGCCGGGGACCGACCCGGCCGTCCTGGACGCGCTGACCCGGCGCGAACGGGAGGTCCTGTCCTGCCTCGGCGAGGGTCTGTCCAACGCGGAGATCGGAACGCGGCTCGACATGGCGGAGGCCACCGTGAAGACGCACGTCAGCCGACTGCTGGGCAAACTGGGGCTGCGCAGCCGGGTGCAGGCGGCCGTGCTGGCCCAGGAGTTGGGCGTGTAACAAGTAGCCGCACCGCACCTTCTCAGTGGTCTGGACCTCTTGACCTATGGTCCAGACCTTTCTATTGTCCTGCGCACCTCATCAAACTCCCCCCAAGGAGACGCGGATGCGCCTCAGACGCAGACTCGGACTCAGGGCGGTAGCGGGATTCACCACCCTGCTGCTGCCGTTCGCCGCACTGGTCGGGCTCGCGAGCCCCGCCTCCGCCGCCACGACGGCGACCGCCACCTACGCCAAGACCCAGGACTGGGGCAACGGCTTCGAGGGCAAGTGGACCGTCAAGAACACCGGCACCACGGCCATCAACTCCTGGACCGTCGAGTGGGACTTCCCCTCGGGCACCTCGGTCACCTCCTCCTGGGACGCCGACGTCACCAGCTCCGGCACCCACTGGACCGCCAAGAACAAGTCCTGGAACGGCACCCTCGCACCGGGCGCCTCCCTCTCCTTCGGCTTCAACGGCTCGGGCACCGGCTCCCCCACCAACTGCAAGCTCAACGGCGGCAGTTGTGACGGCGGCCCCACCGTCCCGGGCGACAACCCGCCCTCGGCGCCGGGCAAGCCGACCGCCTCCGACATCACGAACACCTCGGTGAAGCTCTCCTGGAGCGCGGCCACCGACGACAAGGGCGTCAAGAACTACGACGTCCTGCGCGACGGCGCCAAGGTCGCCACGGTGACCGGGACCTCGTACACGAACACCGGCCTGACCGCCGGCACCGACTACTCGTACACGGTCCAGGCCCGGGACACCGCCGACCAGACCGGACCGGTCAGCGGCTCGACCGCGGTGCGCACCACCGGCGGCACCACCGAGCCGCCCACCGGCGACAAGGTCAAGCTCGGCTACTTCACCGAGTGGGGCGTCTACGGCCGCAACTACCACGTCAAGAACCTGGTCACCTCCGGCTCCGCGTCGAAGATCACCCACATCAACTACTCGTTCGGCAACGTCAAGAACGGTCAGTGCACCGTCGACGACACCTTCGCCGCGTACGAGAAGGCCTACACCGCCGACCAGTCCGTCAGCGGCACCGCCGACACCTGGGACCAGCCGCTGCGCGGCAACTTCAACCAGCTGCGCCAGCTGAAGGCGAAGTACCCGCACATCAAGGTGCTGTACTCCTTCGGCGGCTGGACCTACTCCGGCGGCTTCGGCCAGGCCGCGCAGAACGCGGCCGCGTTCGCCAAGTCCTGCAAGGCCGTCGTGGAGGACCCGCGCTGGGCCGATGTCTTCGACGGCATCGACATCGACTGGGAGTACCCGAACGCCTGCGGCCTGACCTGCGACACCTCGGGCTTCGCCGCCTTCAAGACCCTCAGCCAGGCGCTGCGCACCGAGTTCGGCAGCAACTACCTGGTCACCGCGGCCATCACCGCCGACGGCTCCTCCGGCGGCAAGATCGACGCGGCCGACTACGGCGGCGCCGCGCAGTACCTCGACTGGTACAACGTGATGACGTACGACTACTTCGGCGCCTTCGACGCGGACGGCCCGACCGCCCCGCACTCGCCGCTGACCTCGTACAGCGGCATCCCGGCCGCCGGCTTCAACTCGGCCGACGCGATAGCCAAGCTCAAGAGCAAGGGCGTACCCGCGAAGAAGCTGCTGCTCGGCATCGGCTTCTACGGCCGCGGCTGGACCGGCGTGACCCAGTCCGCCCCGGGCGGCTCGGCGACCGGCGCGGCACCCGGCACGTACGAGGCGGGCATCGAGGACTACAAGATCCTCAAGAACTCCTGCCCCGTCACCGGCACGATCGCCGGCACGGCCTACGCCCACTGCGGCAGCAACTGGTGGAGCTACGACACCCCGGCCACCATCAACTCCAAGATGGCCTGGGCCAAGAACCAGGGCCTGGGCGGGGCCTTCTTCTGGGAGTTCAGCGGTGACACCGGCAACGGCGAGCTGGTGACCGCGATCGACAGCGGTCTGAAGTAGCGGTCCGCGCGGGCGCCCGGTGACCCCGGGCCCCGCGCCCCGTCCCCCGGACGGCACGACGCCCGGACGGTGGGTGGATGCGGCGCTAGGCCACATTCACCCGCTGTCCGGGCGGCGCCGCTTCCAGCCAGGCGAGGAACCCGGTGAGCGCGTCCTCGCTCATGGCGAGTTCCAGGCGCGTACCGCGATGGACACAGGCGAGGACGATCGAGTCGGAGAGCAGCGCCAGCTCCTCCTCCCCCTCGGGAGTGCGCCGGCCCGCCACCTCGATCGCCGAGCGTTCGAGGACGCGGCGCGGCCGCAGGGCGTACGAGAAGACGCGGAACCACTCGATCCGGTCGCCGCTGTAGCGGGCGATGCCGTACCCCCAGCCCTTGCCGCCGGTGTCGCCCTTCTCCGGGACGTTCCAGCGCAGGCTGCAGTCGAAGGTGCCACCCGAACGCTGGATCACTCTGCGGCGCAGACCGAAGACGAGGAGTCCGAGGGCCACCAGCGCTACTACCGACCCGACCACAGTCAGAGCGAGGACCATCGACACCGACCTCCTCGTCTCCTAGGTAACGGAAAGGAAAAAAGCACCCGCATCGCCTCAGCCGCGACCCGGTCCGGAAAAAGCTCCGGTCCTGGCCGCGGCTGAGTCACTTCCTCCGACGCGCTGGTTTCAGTGCGCCGACACCGCCCGCAGTCGGACGTCCGCGCGCCGCTCGGCGGACGCGTCGGCGTCCGACTTCGCGCGCTCGAGCGCCCGCTCCGCACGCTGGACATCGATCTCGTCCGACAGCTCGGCGATCTCGGCCAGCAGGGACAGCTTGTTGTCCGCGAACGAGATGAAACCGCCGTGCACCGCGGCGACGACCGTTCCACCATCACTCGTACGGATGGTCACCGGGCCCGACTCCAGCACACCGAGCAGCGGCTGGTGACCGGGCATGACGCCGATGTCGCCGGACGTGGTGCGCGCGACGACCAGGGTGGCCTCGCCGGACCAGACACTGCGGTCCGCGGCGACGAGCTCGACGTGCAGCTCAGCAGCCAAGGTGGGCTCCTCGGGTCACCACCCGGCCGTTGCCGCCGGGTGTTGGGTCTAAGTCTAATGGGGCGCCGCGCACCGGAAGGCGCCGGGCCCCGCCCCGCCTCCCGGCGGGGGTCCGGGGACCGTCCCCCGGGGGTGCTGCACTGGCGCGGTCGAGGGGGCGGGACGCACCCGCCCCCTCGGCCGCCGAACACTCCGGTTCAGGAGACGCCGAGCTCCTTGGCCTTCGCCTTGAGGTCCTCGATGCCACCGCACATGAAGAACGCCTGCTCCGGGAAGTGGTCGTACTCGCCGTCGATGATCGCGTTGAAGGCCGCGATCGACTCCTCCAGCGGGACGTCCGACCCGTCGACGCCGGTGAACTGCTTGGCGGCGTGGGTGTTCTGGGACAGGAAGCGCTCCACGCGACGGGCGCGGTGGACGACGAGCTTGTCCTCCTCGCCCAGTTCGTCGATACCGAGGATCGCGATGATGTCCTGGAGGTCCTTGTACTTCTGCAGGACCGTCTTGACGCGCATGGCGGCGTCGTAGTGGTCCTGCGCGATGTAGCGCGGGTCCAGGATGCGGGACGTGGAGTCCAGCGGGTCCACGGCCGGGTAGATGCCCTTCTCGGAGATCGGACGGGAGAGCACCGTCGTCGCGTCGAGGTGGGCGAAGGTGGTGGCCGGGGCCGGGTCGGTCAGGTCGTCCGCGGGGACGTAGATCGCCTGCATCGACGTGATCGAGTGACCACGCGTCGAGGTGATGCGCTCCTGCAGCTGACCCATCTCGTCGGCCAGGTTCGGCTGGTAGCCCACCGCGGACGGCATACGGCCGAGCAGGGTGGAGACCTCGGAACCGGCCTGGGTGAAGCGGAAGATGTTGTCGATGAAGAACAGCACGTCCTGCTTCTGCACATCGCGGAAGTACTCCGCCATGGTCAGACCGGCCAGCGCCACCCGCAGACGGGTGCCCGGGGGCTCGTCCATCTGGCCGAAGACGAGAGCGGTCTTGTCGAGGACGCCGCTCTCCTCCATCTCCGCGATGAGGTCGTTGCCCTCACGGGTGCGCTCACCGACGCCCGCGAAGACGGAGACGCCCTCGTGGAGGTTGGCGACACGCATGATCATTTCCTGGATCAGCACGGTCTTGCCGACACCGGCACCACCGAACAGACCGATCTTGCCGCCCTTGACGTACGGGGTGAGGAGGTCGACGACCTTCAGGCCCGTCTCGAACATCTCGGTCTTCGACTCGAGCTGGTCGAACGAGGGGGCCTTGCGGTGGATGGACCAGCGCTCGCCGTCGTAGGTGTCGTCGGAGTTCAGCACCTCACCGAGGGTGTTGAACACCTTGCCCTTGGTGAAGTCGCCGACCGGGACGCTGATGCCCTTGCCGGTGTCGGTCACCACGGCCTGGCGGACCAGGCCGTCGGTGGGCTGCATGGAGATGGTGCGGACCAGGCCGTCACCCAGGTGCTGGGCGACCTCCAGGGTCAGCGTCTTCCTCTCGCCGGCGTTGGCCGGGTCGGCCACCTCGACGTGAAGGGCGTTGTAGATCTCCGGCATGGCGTCGACGGGGAATTCCACGTCGACGACCGGGCCGATGACCCGGGCGACGCGGCCCGTGGCAACGGCCGTCTCAACTGTCGTCGTCATTACCTGTCACTCCCCGCGGTCGCGTCGGCCAGGGCTGCGGAGCCACCGACGATCTCGCTGATTTCCTGGGTGATTTCGGCCTGGCGGGCCGCGTTCGCAAGTCGGGAGAGTGAAGTGATCAGGTCTCCCGCGTTGTCGGTCGCCGACTTCATCGCGCGGCGGGTGGCGGCGTGCTTGGAGGCAGCCGACTGGAGCAGCGCGTTGTAGATACGGCTCTCGACGTACCGCGGCAGGAGGGCGTCCAGGACGTCCTCCGCCGACGGCTCGAAGTCGTACAGCGGAAGGATCTCGTCCTTGGCGGACTGCTCCTCCGCTACCTCTTCGAGGCTGAGCGGCAGCAGGCGGCTGTCCACGGCCGTCTGCGTCATCATCGAGACGAACTCGGTGTAGACGATGTGGAGCTCGTCCACGCCGCCGTCCGCCGTCTCCTTCTCGATGGCCTCGATCAGCGGGACCGCGATCTTCTTCGCGTCCCCGTAGGAGGGCTCGTCGGTGAAGCCCGACCACGATTCCGAGACCTTGCGCTCCCGGAAGTTGTAGTGGGCCAGGCCGCGGCGGCCGACGATGTACGTGTCGACCTCCTTGCCCTCCGCCTCCAGGCGGGCGGTCAGCTTCTCCGCCGCCTTGATGGCGTTGGAGTTGAAGGCGCCGGCCAGTCCGCGGTCGCTCGTGAGGAGCAGCACCGCGGAACGGGTCGCCGTCTCAGCCTCCGTGGTGAGCGGGTGCTGGGTGTTCGAACCGGTCCCGACCGCCGTGACCGCGCGGGTGAGCTCGGTCGCGTACGGCGTGGAGGCCGCCACCTTGCGCTGCGCCTTGACGACGCGCGAGGCGGCGATCATCTCCATCGCCTTGGTGATCTTCTTGGTCGCGGTGACGGATTTGATGCGACGCTTGTAGACCCGGAGCTGGGCTCCCATGAGTCAGGTCCCTTCCGTCGTCACTTGCCCGCAGCGGCAGGGGTGTCCTCGCCGAGCAGCTTGCCGTCCGACGTCTCGAACTGCTTCTTGAAGTCCGCGATCGCGTCGGCGATGGCCTGCAGGGTGTCGTCCGACATCTTGCCGCCCTCCTTGATGGAGGTCATGAGGCCCTGCTCCTTGCGGTGCAGGTACTCCAGGAGCTCCTTCTCGAAGCGGCGGATGTCGGCGACCGGGACGTCGTCCATCTTGCCGGTGGTGCCGGCCCAGACGGAGACGACCTGGTCCTCGGTGGCCATCGGCTGGTACTGGGCCTGCTTGAGCAGCTCGACCATCCGCTGGCCGCGCTCCAGCTGCGCCTTCGACGCGGCGTCCAGGTCGGAACCGAAGGCGGCGAACGCCTCCAGCTCACGGAACTGGGCGAGGTCGACGCGGAGCCGGCCGGAGACCTGCTTCATCGCCTTGTGCTGCGCGGAACCACCGACCCGGGAGACGGAGATACCGACGTTCAGCGCGGGGCGCTGACCGGCGTTGAACAGGTCCGACTCCAGGAAGCACTGGCCGTCGGTGATGGAGATGACGTTGGTCGGGATGAACGCCGAGACGTCGTTGGCCTTCGTCTCGACGATCGGCAGACCGGTCATCGAGCCCGCGCCCATCTCGTCCGAGAGCTTCGCGCAGCGCTCCAGGAGACGGGAGTGCAGGTAGAAGACGTCACCGGGGTACGCCTCGCGCCCCGGCGGACGGCGGAGCAGCAGGGACACGGCGCGGTAGGCGTCGGCCTGCTTCGAGAGGTCGTCGAAGATGATGAGGACGTGCTTGCCCTCGTACATCCACTGCTGGCCGATGGCCGAGCCGGTGTACGGCGCCAGGTACTTGAAGCCGGCCGGGTCGGACGCCGGGGCGGCGACGATGGTCGTGTACTCCAGCGCGCCGGCCTCTTCGAGGGCGCCACGCACGGAGGCGATGGTCGAGCCCTTCTGGCCGATGGCGACGTAGACGCAGCGGACCTGCTTCTTCGGGTCGCCCGTGCGCCAGTTGTCACGCTGGTTGATGATCGTGTCGACGGCCAGGGCGGTCTTGCCGGTCTGGCGGTCGCCGATGACCAGCTGGCGCTGGCCACGGCCGATCGGGGTCATCGCGTCGACGGCCTTGTAGCCGGTCTCCATCGGCTCGTGCACCGACTTGCGGGCCATGACGCCCGGAGCCTGCAGCTCCAGGGCACGGCGTCCGGACGTCTCGATCTCGCCGAGGCCGTCGATCGGGTTGCCGAGCGGGTCGACCACGCGGCCGAGGTAGCCCTCGCCCACGGCCACGGACAGGACCTCGCCGGTACGCGTGACCGGCTGTCCCTCTTCGATGCCGCTGAACTCGCCAAGGACGACCGCGCCGATCTCGCGCTCCTCCAGGTTCAGCGCGAGACCGAGGGTCCCGTTCTCGAACCGCAGCAGTTCGTTGGCCATGGCCGAGGGCAGGCCCTCGACCTTCGCGATGCCGTCGCCGGCAAGGGTGACCGTACCGACCTCCTCGCGCGAGGCCGCGTCCGGCTTGTACGACTGGACGAAGTTCTCCAGCGCATCCCGGATCTCCTCCGGCCGGATCGTGAGCTCCGCCATCTGGGTTCCCTGCTCTCCTTGTTGGGCCCGAAGTTTTCTTGGGGGGTCTGGGGCTGTTTCCCTTTGCGGCTGAGCCGCGGGCCCCCAGGAATCCTCTGCACGGCCCAACCAGGGCCGTAGTACTGCTCGGGTACTGCTCGTGTACGCGTGTTCAGGTGCTGCTGGTTCTGCTAGCTCGCCATACGGCGGCTGGCGTCCTCCAGCCGGTCCGCGATCGAACCGTTGATGACCTCGTCGCCGACCTGCACCCGGATCCCGCCGAGGACCTCGGGGTCCACGTCGAGGTTGAGGTGCATCGGGCGGCCGTAGAGCTTCGCGAGAGCGGCGCCCAGGCGCTGCTTCTGCAGTTCGCTCAGCGGGACCGCCGACGTGACGACGGCGACCATGCGGTTGCGGCGCCCGGCGGCGAGCTTGGACAGGGATTCGAGTCCCGACTCCAGGCTACGTCCCCGGGGCGCGGTCACGAGGCGTGTGACCAATCGCTCGGTCACGGTGTCCGCCCGGCCGCCGAGCAGGCTGCGCAGCAGCTCGCCCTTGGCCGCGGTCGTGGCACCGCGGTCGGTCAGCGCGGCGCGCAGCCCGGTGTTCGAGGAGACGATCCGGCCGAACCGGAACAGCTCGTCCTCGACGTCGTCGAGCGCGCCCCGCCGCTGCGCCGCCGTGAGGTCGGCGGTGTCGGCCAGCTCCTCGACGGAGTCGACCAGGTCGCGCGAGCGCGACCAGCGGGAGCGCACCAGACCGGCCACCAGATCGGCGGTGGTACCGCTGACCTGGCCGCGGAGGAGACGCCCGGCCAGTTCGGCCTTCGCCTCGCCGGCCTGCGCCGGGTCGGTGAGGACCCGACGCAACGACACCTCGCGGTCGAGCAGCGCGGTGACGGCGGCCAGCTCGTCGGCGAGCCGCGCCGCGTCCACGGACACGGAGTCCGTCAACGCGTCGAGACGCTCACGTGCGGCGGCCAAAGCCTCGCGGCTCGCTCCGTTCATCGCGTGGCCTCGGCCTTCGAAGCGCTGTCGTCGAGACCGTCGAGGAACCGGTCGATGGTCCGGCTCTGGCGGGCGTGGTCCTGGAGGGACTCGCCCACGAGCTTGCCGGCCAGTTCGGTGGCCAGCTGGCCGACGTCCTGGCGCAGCGCGGACGCGGCGGCCTTGCGGTCGGCCGCGATCTGGGCGTGACCGGCGGCGATGATCTCCTCACGCTGCCGCTGGCCTTCCGCGCGCATCTCGGCGATGAGCGTGGCGCCCTGCTCCTGCGCCTCCTGGCGCAGCCGCGCGGCCTCGTGCCGGGCCTCGGCGAGCTGAGCCTTGTACTGCTCAAGCACGCTCTGAGCCTCGGTCTGAGCGGCCTCGGCCTTCTCAATACCACCCTCGATGGCCTCGCGGCGCTGCTCCAGAACCTTGTTGATGTTCGGGAGGAGCTTCTTGGCGAGAAAACCGAAGACGATGACAAAGGCGATCAGGCCGATGACGAGCTCGGGGATCGGCGGAACCAGGGGGTTCTGCGTCTCCTCGGCCGCCAGAATGAGCAGCTGGCTCATGTCAGTGCCTTTCGTCTAGTCGGCTGGTCGTGGATCGTCAGATCACTTGCCGTAGACGAACGGCATGACCAGACCGATGAGGGCGAGCGCCTCACAGAAGGCGAAGCCGAGGATCTGGTTGGCGCGGATCAGGCCGGCGGCCTCGGGCTGACGGGCAAGGGCCTGGGTGCCGTTGCCGAAGATGATGCCGACGCCGACGCCGGGGCCGATGGCGGCGAGGCCGTAGCCGATGGAGCCGAGGGAGCCGGAGACAGCGGCGAGGGTCTCAGTGGCAGCCATGCTGATTCTTCCTTCTCTGTACGGACCGGCGGGGGTTGGCCACCGGACGTTTGGGGGTTTTGCAGGTGGGGTGGCTCAGTGGTGCTCGGCGAGCGCGCCCTGGATGTAGGTGCAGGTCAGAAGCACGAAGACATATGCCTGCAGCGCCTGGATGAAGAGCTCGAAGGCGGTCATCACGATGACCATCACGAACGACACACCGGCGTAGGCGATACCGACGCCGTTGAGCAGGTACCAGCTGGCGATCGTGAAGAGCAGCAGCAGGGTGTGACCCGCGAACATGTTCGCGAAGAGCCGCACGGCGTGGGTGAACGGCCGGACCAGCAGGTTCGAGAAGAACTCGATGAGCATGGCCAGCGGCAGCACCGGGCCGAGCGACTTGTCGTAGCCCGTGATGTTCTTGAAGGCACCGACGAAACCGTGCCGCTTGAACGTCAGCGAGACCCACAGGACGTAGACGATCAGGGCGAGCACGAGCGGGTACGCGATGATCGACGTCACCGGGAACTGGGCGACCGGGACGATCGACCAGAGGTTCATCATCCAGATGAAGAAGAAGAGGGAGACGACGAGCGGGACGTACTTCTCGCCCTCCTTCTTGCCGATGGTCTCGTAGACGACACCGCGACGGATGAAGTCGTAGCCCGCCTCGGCCACCATCTGCAGCTTCCCGGGCACGACCTGCGGCTTACGGAAAGCGGCCCAGAAGAAACCGATGATGATGACGGAGCCGAGCAGCGCCAGCAGCATCGTCTTGTTGAAGTAGACGGCGTCGTCCTGATGGCCCCAGATGGGCTCGAACAGGAACGAGTGCAGGCCGGGAGCCGGGAATCCACAGCCGTCGAAGATGTGGCAGTCGGTCTCGAAGGCGAGCACCTGCGTCGGGTCAGCACTCACCGCGGGCTCCTTCAGCGTGGCGCATGGGTACGGCAACCTCGTTGTGTCGGCGCGGCGGACAGCCGCGGTTCGGCACTGGACTGGTGTTACGGATGTGGGGGCGGCAGGAGGGCATCGAGCCTCGCGCTAGAGCAGGCGTCAGCTCACATGCCCGCGCCCGCGATGCCGCAGTTGGCACCGGACGATAGCAGGATCTCCGACGTGCCCTTATCCCGGCCCTACCCCTCACGACGAGTGCCCCGTCTTTTCGGGCTTGTCGCCCTTCGAGGAGTCGGGTTCCACGTAAAGGATCTTGGCGTTCATATGAGCACGAGCCTGGGCGCCGATCCACGCGAGCGTGGTGACGACCAGGGTGATCGCAAAGGCTTTGGGGTCGAACAGCGTCGTGTCCTTGAAGGTCGCCATGAAGATGAACAGCAGAAGAATCTGTGCCGTGTACAGCATCAGACCCATCGCCTGGAAGAGATGCGGAAGCGACTTCGCGGTGCGCTGCAGGACGTACAGCCCGATGCCCATGAAGAGGATCACGACCAGCGTCGCCACGACCGCCCCGACCGCCCCCTCGCCACCCGCGACCACGGCGCTGACGACGGCTGCGATCGCGCCGACGGCAGCCGTGGGTACAGCGGCCTGGAGAAGGATCCGGACGTCATTGGAGGGCATGGCGGCAACTCCGCTTTGCTCAAGGGGGCAGGTGTCGTCATGGACGAGCGTAGTCCCGGACAGCGAGAGAACCTCATCGCCGGTGGACCGTCGTATCGCGGTCCCTCGGCTCTGTCCCGGGTTCTCGTGAACCGTATCACAAACTATTTGATGAGGTCTTTACCTGGTTGGTGTGCCCGGCGTCACACATGAGAACGAACATGCGCATCTGCGCGCCCGCGCGGACCTCTTGTGTGGTATTGGGGTATTTTCGGAGAGCCGTCCACAGGATGGCTCTTGCACGATTCTTACCCTGGCGTCAGCGCGACGTTCCGGTCTTGTGGTCCTCCAGGAGACGCTGCCCGGCGCCGACGGCGGTCGCCCCGTTGACGCCGGCGGCCACCGGAGCGCGGTCGTCCGCACATTCCGCATCCCCGTCGCCGGCCCCGCCGGCCCCGCCGCGCGGCTGCGCGCCCGCCCCGTACGCGGCCCCGGGGGCACCCTCCCCGGAGACCTCCACGGCCTTGCGGCGGCGGTAGCGGGGCGGCACCAGGTGCTCGGCCCAGCGCGGGGCACGCGGCGTGAAGCGCGGCAGCAGGAGCAGGACCAGGCCCACCGCGCTGAGCCCCATGATGCCGAGCACGATCCACATGGCGCCCGAGTTCACCGAGTAGGCGAGGGCCCCGAAGGCGATCAGCGCCGACCAGAAGTACATGATGAGCACGGCCCGGCTGTGCGAGTGCCCGATCTCCAGCAGGCGGTGGTGCAGGTGCCCGCGGTCGGCGGCGAACGGCGACTGGCCGCGCCAGGTGCGCCGCACGATGGCGAGCACCAGGTCGGCCGCCGGGACGGCGATGATCGTCAGCGGGAGCAGCAGCGGGATGTAGACGGGCACCGTCTGGTGGACGGCCTCCTTCTCGGACCCGGCGAACAGGTTCATCGCGTCGGGGTCGATCTGGCCCGTGATGGAGATGGCGCCGGCCGCCAGGACGAGACCGATGAGCATCGAGCCCGAGTCGCCCATGAAGATGCGGGCGGGGTGCATGTTGTGCGGCAGGAAGCCGAGGCACATGCCCATCAGGATCGCGGAGAAGAGGGTGGCGGGGGCCGCGGACTCCAGTCCGTAGCCGTACCAGATGCGGTACGCGTACATGAAGAACGCCGTGGCCGCGATGCACACCATGCCGGCGGCGAGGCCGTCGAGGCCGTCGACGAAGTTCACGGCGTTGATGGTGATCACGACGAGCGCCACCGTCAGCAGCGTCCCCTGCCACTGCGTCAGCGAGACGGAGCCGACCCCGGGGATCGGCAGCCACAGGATCGTCAGGCCCTGCATCACCATGACGCCCGCGGCGATCATCTGGCCGCCGAGCTTGATGAGGGCGTCGATCTCGAACTTGTCGTCCAGGACGCCGATCAGCCAGATCAGGGCCGCGCCGGAGAGCAGGGCCCGCGGCTCGTTGGAGTCGGTGAACACCTCGTCGAGGTTGGTCAGGTGGTCGGCGACCAGCAGACCGGCGCACAGCCCGAAGAACATCGCGATGCCGCCGAGGCGCGGGGTGGGTTCCCGGTGCACGTCACGTGCCCGGATCTCCGGCATCGCCCCGGCCACGATCGCGAACTTCCGCACCGGCCCGGTCAGCAGGTACGTCACCGCGGCCGTGATGCAGAGCGTCAGGAGGTATTCACGCACGGGCTTCCCCACAGGTCTCGCTAGCCGTCTCAGCCCCACACCCTAGCTTCGTGCGCATACGGTTGGGGACTTCCGGGTAGGGCCGATGGTTGCACGAGTGGCTGTGCGTCCCGGCCCCTCTCCCCCTCACCCGCCGGGATGAGGCGGAAATCTCCCGGTCAGCTCCCGCACTTCTCCACGGACCCGCAGGGCCGCGGACTCGTCCCGCGCGGCCGCTGCGGACAGCGCCGCGATCCGGGCCATCTCCGTCTCCCCCATGCCCTGCGTGGTGACGGCGGCCGTGCCCAGACGCAGCCCCCGCACCCCCGGGCCGGGCAGCGCGCAGGTGTCGAGGAACACCCCGGCGGCGGCGAGCCGGCCGCGGGCGGTCCGGCCGTCCACCCCGAGCGGCGCCGGGTCCACGGTCAGCAGATGGGTGTCGGTGCCGCCGGTGGTGACCGTGAACCCCTCGGCCGTCAGGCAGCGCGCGAGCGTTCGCGCGTTGGCGACCACCTGACGGGCGTACCCGGCGAACGCCGGTGCCGCCGCCTCGCCGAACGCGACGGCCTTCGCGGCGACGGTGTTCATCTGCGCCCCGCCCTGGGTGAAGGGGAAGACCGCCCGGTCCACCCGCTGGGCCAGCTCGCTCCCGCACAGCAGCATGCCGCCGCGCGGGCCGCGCAGCACCTTGTGGGTGGTCGCGCACACGACATCGGCGTACGGGACCGGGCTGGGCGCCGCTCCCCCGGCGACGAGGCCGATGGGGTGCGCGGCGTCGGCGATGAGGTACGCGCCGACCTCGTCCGCCACCGCGCGGAACGCGGCGTAGTCCATGTGCCGCGGGTAGGAGATGGACCCGCACACGATGGCCTTGGGCCGGTGCGCGCGGGCCAGCGCCCGCACCTGCTCGTGGTCGATGAGCCCGCTCTCCGGATCGACGCCGTACCCGACGAAGTCGAACCACCGGCCGGAGAAGTTGGCGGGCGACCCGTGCGTGAGGTGGCCGCCGTGCGGCAGCCCCAGCGCGAGAACGGTGTCACCGGGGCGCAGCAGGGCGGCGTAGGCGGCCAGGACGGCCGAACTCCCGGAGTGGGGCTGCACATTGGCGTGCGCGGCGCCGAAGAGCGCCTTCGCGCGCTCCACGGCCGTCCGCTCGGCCATGTCGACCAGTTCGCAGCCGCCGTGGTGCCGGGCGCCGGGATACCCCTCGGCGTACTTGTTGGCGAGCGGCGAGCCCAGCGCGGCCAGGACGGCCGGCGAGCTGAAGTTCTCGGCGGCGATCAGCTGCAGCGTCGTCGACTGCCGCTCCCGCTCCGCGCGGAGGATCTCGGCCAGTTCCGGATCCTGCCGGCCGAGCACATCGGCCGACGGCGGGCTCTCAAGCGGGTGTGCGACCGGCATGGCGGACTCCGGACCTCGACGGGGACGCTGTGTCCAATGTAGGACCGCGTGCGCACCCGCGCCCGGTGTCACACCCGGACGGCCCTGCCCGCCCTGCCCCCGCCGCACTCCCGCGCGCCCGGGTCACCTGCCCGCGGGCGCCCCCGTCAGCGCCGTGACCACCGGATCCAGGGCCTGCTGGATCTCCTCCCCCACCGAGCGGAAGAACGGCAGGGGCGCCCCGTACGGGTCGTACACCTCGTCCGCCTCCGCCGTCGGGGCCAGCAGCCACCCGCGCAGCGCCGCCGCGGCACGGACCAGGGCCCGCGCGCGTTCGACCATGCCGTCGTCCAGGGGCGGCAGCGTCGCGGGGTCTATGGCCCGGACCAGACGGGTGAACTCCTTCAGGGTGAAGGTGCGCAGGCCCGCCGAATGGCCCATGGAGATGACCTGGGCTCGGTGGTCGCGGGTCGCGGTGAGCACCAGGTCGGCCTTGATGACGTGCTCGTCCAGCAGTTCGCGGCCCACGAAGCCGGAGGGGTCCGCGCCGAAGTCCGCGAGGACCGTCTCGGCGTTGGCCTCCATGGGCGCGCCCTCGTGCCCCCAGGTGCCGGCGCTCTCCACGATCAGGCCGCCGCCCAGGGGGTCGCCGAGCCGGTCCGCCAGGGCGTGGCGGGTCAGCCGCTCGGTGATCGGCGAGCGGCACACGTTGCCGGTGCTGACGTGGAGGATGCGAAAGGAGGAGTCGCCGAAGGCCCCGTCGCCGTAAGCCCCCGAGCCCCCCGTTCCCGTGCCTATGCCACGCCCCGCGTCAGGGGCTGTCAATTCGCCACCTCGAGGTCGGGTACGACCTTGCGCAGCTCCTCGGCCGACAGCGCCCCCGCCCGCAGCAGCACCGGGACCTCGCCCGTCACGTCGACGATCGACGACGGGACGATGCCGGGGGTCGGACCGCCGTCCAGGTACACGGAGACGGAGTCGCCGAGCATCTCCTGCGCGGCGTCGCAGTCCTCGGGGGACGGGTGTCCCGTGAGGTTCGCGGACGAGACGGCCATCGGGCCGGTCTCGGTCAGCAGCTCGATGGCCACCGGGTGCAGCGGCATGCGGACCGCGACGGTGCCCCGGGTGTCGCCCAGGTCCCACTGCAGGGACGGCTGGTGCCTGGCGACGAGGGTCAGCGCGCCCGGCCAGAAGGCGTCGACGAGCTCCCAGGCCATCTCGGAGAAGTCCGTGACCAGGCCGTGCAGGGTGTTCGGAGAGCCGATGAGGACGGGCGTGGGCATGTTCCTGCCGCGGCCCTTGGCCTCCAGCAGGTCGGACACGGCCTCCGAGCTGAACGCGTCCGCGCCGATCCCGTACACGGTGTCGGTCGGCAGCACCACGAGCTCGCCCCGGCGGACGGCGGACGCGGCCTCGCGCAGACCCGTCGTGCGGTCGGTCGCGTCGTTGGTGTCGTATCGCCGTGCCATGTCAGCAAGCCTCCTCGAACACGCGGGCCCCGTCGGCCGCGTACCTGACGAATTCCATGCCGTCTGTGCCGTCTGCACTGTCAGTGCCGTCTGTGCTGTCTGTGCTGTCTGCGTGGTGCGCGCGACGGGTCGCCGTCGTCATGGCGTCGCCCTGCGGGCCGTCGCGAACCGCGGCCTGTTGTTGAGGTCGGGGTGGTCGGCGGCGTCGGCCCAACCCCGCTCCTCGGTGAAGATCCACGGCACCTGGCCGCCCTGGGTGTCCGCGTGCTCGACGACGACGACACCACCGGGCCGCAGCAGCCGGTGCGCGGTGCGCTCCAGGCCCCGGATCAGGTCGAGGCCGTCCTCCCCCGAGAACAGGGAGAGCTCGGGATCGTGGTCCCGGGCCTCCGGCGCGACGTACTCCCACTCGGTGAGCGGGATGTACGGCGGGTTCGTGATCACGAGGTCCACCTGGCCGTCCAGGTCGGGGAAGGCGTCCAGGGCGTCCCCCTGGCGCAGGTCGACCCTGGACCCCTCGACGTTCTTGCGGGTCCACCGCAGGGCGTCCTCGGACAGCTCGACGGCGTGCACGCGGGAGCGCGGCACCTCCTGGGCGAGGGCGAGTGCGATGGCGCCCGAGCCGGTGCACAGGTCGACGATCAGCGGTTCCACGACGTCCATCGCGCGCACGGCGTCTATGGCCCAGCCGACCACGGACTCGGTCTCCGGCCGCGGTACGAACACACCCGGCCCGACCTGCAGCTCCAGATACCGGAAGTAGGCCCGTCCGGTGATGTGCTGGAGCGGCTCGCGGGCCTCGCGGCGCGCGATGACCTCCCAGTACCGGGCGTCGAAGTCCGCGTCCTTGACGGTGTGCAGCTCGCCCCGCTTCACGCCGTGCACGAACGCGGCGAGTTCCTCGGCGTCGTTGCGCGGCGAGGGCACACCGGCGTCGGCCAGCCGCTGGGTGGCCTGGGCCACCTCCGCGAGCAGCACGCCGCGGGGGTTCGGGGGTCGCCCCCCAAGATGTTGCTGCACGCTGGTCCTCCGGGCTGAGCGGTCTGGTGGGCTGGGAGCGTGGTTACGCGGCGGCGAGCTTGGCCGCCGAGTCGGCGTCCACACATGCCTGGATCACCGCGTCGAGGTCGCCGTCGAGCACCTGGTCCAAGTTGTACGCCTTGAACCCGACGCGGTGGTCCGAGATGCGGTTCTCCGGAAAGTTGTACGTACGGATCTTCTCGGAGCGGTCGACGGTGCGGACCTGGCTGCGGCGGGCGTCCGCGGCCTCGCGCTCCGCCTCCTCCTGCGCCGCGGCGAGGAGCCTGGAGCGCAGGATGCGCATCGCCTGCTCCTTGTTCTGCAGCTGGCTCTTCTCGTTCTGGCAGGAGGCGACGACCCCGGTGGGGAGGTGCGTGATGCGCACGGCGGAGTCGGTGGTGTTGACGGACTGGCCGCCGGGTCCGGAGGAGCGGTAGACGTCGATCCGCAGGTCGTTCGCGTGGATCTCGACGTCGACCTCCTCGGCCTCGGGCGTGACCAGCACACCGGCGGCGGAGGTGTGGATCCGGCCCTGCGACTCGGTGGAGGGCACGCGCTGCACGCGGTGCACGCCGCCCTCGTACTTCATCCGGGCCCAGACGCCCTGGCCGGGCTCGGTGGCGCCGTTGCCGCCCTTGGTCTTCACGGCGACCTGGACGTCCTTGTAGCCGCCCAGCTCGGACTCGGTGGAGTCGATGATCTCGGTCTTCCAGCCGACGCGCTCGGCGTACCGCAGGTACATGCGCAGCAGGTCGCCGGCGAACAGCGCCGACTCGTCGCCGCCCGCGCCCGCCTTGATCTCCAGGATGACGTCCTTGTCGTCGCTGGGGTCGCGCGGGACGAGGAGCAGCCGCAGCTTCTCCGTCAGTTCCTCGCGCTGCTTCTCCAGCTCCTTGACCTCGGCGGCGAAGTCGGGGTCGTCGGCGACGAACTCCTTGGCCGTCTCGATGTCGTCCCCGGTCTGCTTCCAGGAGCGGTAGGTCGCCACGATCGGGGTCAGCTCGGCATAGCGCTTGTTGAGCTTGCGCGCGTTGGCCTGATCGGCGTGGACCGACGGGTCAGCGAGCTTCTTCTCCAGATCGGCGTGCTCGCCGATGAGTTCCTCGACCGCCTCGAACATCTCCGGCTCCAATGGGCTGCCCCCGGCACCGTCTCGGGCCCGGGGACGTAGGTACGGCATGGGGGTTCCCCTGCTCGATCGGCGCCCGATCGACGCCGAGAGCGGGGAGAAGGGGCTGCAGCGGGGGGGGAAGCTGCGGGGACGCTGCACCGCAAAGCGCCGGTCCCGGCGCCTCCTGGTCGGAGGCGACGGAGACCGGCGCTGTGAGGTCGCTACTTCTTGGCCGCCGCGGCCTTGCCGAAGCGGGCCTCGAAGCGGGCCACGCGGCCACCGGTGTCGAGGATCTTCTGCTTGCCCGTGTAGAACGGGTGGCACTCGGAGCAGACCTCGGCACGGACGGTGCCGCTGGAGATCGTGCTGCGGGTGGTGAACGACGCGCCACAGGTGCAGCTGACCTGCGTCTCGACGTACTCGGGGTGGATGTCGCGCTTCAAGGTGTCTCCTAGTTTCGGGAGGGCGCCGGGTCGCTGCCGCGGGATGCGGGGCGTGAACCGGAGCCGACTGTCCAGTCTGCCAGGACTGGTGCCATCTCCCCAAACCGGGGGACGGCCGTGGGTATTCCCGGGGCCGGGCCCCGGCCCCGTGAGGGGCGCGGGGAACCGCGCGACCAGCCCCGGCGCACCCGCACCCGCCCTCGGCGCGAGGCACCCGCCCCCTGCCGCCCCGGGGCGCAGCCCCGCCGCAGGGTGCCGTCACCCCGTGACGACGCCCTTCGCGTCACCCGTCGCCGTGTCCCGCGTCGCCGACTCCGGGATCGGACGGTCGTTCTTCAGCGCGTCCCAGACCTGTTCGGCCTTCTTCCGCTGGACCAGGACGCGGTTGCCGTCCGCGGGGTCGTACCGGACCGGCATCGTGACCATGTGCATGTTCGACGAATCGATTCCCTTGAGCCCGTGGGCGAAGGAGGCCAGGTCCTTGACCGAGTCCAGGTCGGAGTCGGTGGTGACGGTCCCGGTGGCCGTGTCGGCGAGGTCGTACAGGTTCTTCGGGCTGCTCAGCACGCCTATGTCCGACACCTGCTCGACCAGGGCCCTGACGAACGCCTGCTGGAGCTGGATACGGCCGAGGTCGGAGCCGTCGCCGACCCCGTGGCGCGTACGGACCAGGCCGAGCGCCTGTTCGCCGGTGAGCCGGTGCGTGCCGGCCTCCAGGTCGAGGTGGCTGTCCCTGTCCTCGATGTCCTCGGTCGTGGTGACCTCGACGCCGCCGAGCTCGTCGATCAGCTTCCGGAAGCCGCTGAAATCGACCTCGACGTAGTGGTCCATGCGGATGCCGGTCATCGCCTCGACGGTCTTCACCGCGCAGGCGGCGCCGCCCGTGGAGTACGCCGAGTTGAACATGGCCAGGGACGCGGCGTCGTGCGTGACGCCCTCGTCGTCGGTGCACGAGGGCCGCGGCACGAGGGTGTCACGGGGTATGGAGACCACACTGGCCTTCCGGTGGCCCTCGTAGACGTGCACGACCATCGCGGTGTCCGAGCGGGCGCTGCCGTCGTCGGCGCCGCCGCCGAGCTCCTTGTTGCTGCCGGAGCGGGTGTCGGAGCCCAGGACGAGGATGTCCTGGGAACCGTCGTCGACGTCCAGGGGCCGGTCGGTGCCGAGGGCCTGGTCGATGTCGACGGTCCTGATGTTGTCGTTGAGGTTGACGTACAGGTATCCGAGGCCGGTGCCGCCCAGGACGAGGACTCCCGCCGCGGACCAGGCGGCGACGAGCAGCGCCCTGCGGCGCCGGCTGCGCGTCGTGCGGCGGCCGCCCTCCGGCGTGCTCTCGGGCTCCGGTGTGCTCTCGGCAGGCATGGGCTCCTCGGTCCTCGCTGGTTCTCCCGGCTACCCCCTGCGGTCGGGGTCAGGCGTGGTCGGATGTCGTGACGCCTCTGTCAGGGTCTGTCCGTTGAGACGGGTGAACCGGAAAAAGGGTTGCACAACACGCTGTGACCGTACTGTGAGGCGGAGGGCACGAAGAGTGACCGACGGGACACGGCCGGTGGTCCGCCTCCGCGCTCCACAACGCGCAGGGCCGCCCCCGGGGTGACGGGGGCGGCCCTGCGCGGTACCGGCTGCGCCGGCGGTGACGTCAGTCGTTGCCGTTGCCCGGCATCGGCGTCGTCTTCTGGATCTGCAGCAGGAACTCGGCGTTCGACTTCGTCTGCTTCATCTTGTCGAGCAGCAGCTCGATCGCCTGCTGCTGGTCGAGCGCGTGCAGCACGCGGCGCAACTTCCAGGTGATCGCGAGCTCGTCGCTGCCGAGCAGGATCTCCTCCTTGCGGGTGCCGGACGCGTCGACGTCCACCGCCGGGAAGATGCGCTTGTCGGCGAGCTTGCGGTCGAGCTTGAGCTCCGCGTTGCCCGTGCCCTTGAACTCCTCGAAGATGACCTCGTCCATGCGCGAGCCGGTGTCGACGAGCGCGGTGGCCAGGATCGTCAGCGAGCCGCCGTCCTCGATGTTGCGCGCGGCGCCGAAGAAGCGCTTCGGCGGGTAGAGCGCGGTCGAGTCGACACCACCGGACAGGATGCGGCCGGAGGCCGGGGCGGCGAGGTTGTACGCACGGCCCAGACGCGTGATCGAGTCGAGCAGCACGACGACGTCGTGGCCCAGCTCCACCAGGCGCTTGGCACGCTCGATGGCCAGCTCGGCGACCGTGGTGTGGTCCTCGGCGGGACGGTCGAAGGTCGAGGAGATGACCTCGCCCTTCACCGACCGCTGCATGTCGGTGACCTCTTCCGGACGCTCGTCGACCAGGACGACCATCAGGTGGCACTCGGGGTTGTTGTGCGTGATCGCGTTGGCGATCGCCTGCATGATCATGGTCTTGCCGGTCTTCGGCGGGGCCACGATCAGACCGCGCTGGCCCTTGCCGATCGGCGCGACGAGGTCGATGATCCGGGTCGTCAGCACGCCCGGGTCGGTCTCCAGGCGGAGCCGGTCCTGCGGGTAGAGCGGCGTCAGCTTGTTGAACTCCGGCCGTCCGCGCCCCGATTCGGGCGCCATGCCGTTCTGGGAGTCCAGGCGGACCAGCGCGTTGAACTTCTCGCGGCGCTCGCCGTCCTTGGGCTGGCGGACGGCGCCGGTGACGTGGTCGCCCTTGCGCAGGCCGTTCTTGCGGACCTGGGCCAGCGAGACGTACACGTCGTTCGGGCCGGGCAGGTAACCCGACGTACGGATGAACGCGTAGTTGTCGAGGATGTCCAGGATGCCCGCGACGGGGATCAGGACGTCGTCGTCGGCGACCTGCGGCTCGTTGGGGCCGAACTCGTCGCGGCCGCGGCGGCCGCGGCGGTCCCGGTAACGACCGCGGCGACCGCGGCGGCCACCCTCGAAATCGTCGTCGTCCTGGGGCCCGTTGTCCCGCTGGCGGTCCTGGCGGTCCTGACGGCCGCCGCCCTGCTGACGGTCCTGGCGGTCCTGTCGGTCCTGGCGCTGCTGGTTGCCGCCGCCCTGGTTGCCGCTCTGGCCACCCTGGCCACCCTGGCCGCCCTGGCCGCCCTGCTGCTCGTCGCCCTTGCCACGGCGGTCGCGGTCGCGGCCCCCGCGGTCACGGTCGCCGCGCTCCCCCCGGTCCCCGCGGTCCCGGCGGTCGCGGCGGCCCTGACGGCCTTCGGCGCCGGCGTCCGGGCCGTCGCCCTTGGGCTCGCCCTGGGACTGCGCGGGCGCCTCGGCCCTCGGCTCGGTCTTCAGGTCGGTCTTCGCCTCGGCGGTGACCGTCTCCGGGCTGCCCGCGTCGGCGGTGGCGCGACGGCGGCGGCGCTCGGCCGGGGCGTCCTCGGCCTCGCCGCGGGAGGGGCCGCCGTCGGGCTGGCCGGGAATCTCGATCTGCTGCTGCGCCACGGCCTTCCCGGCCTCGGCGTCCGCCTTCTTCCCGTCGGCGGGGACGGTCTCGTCACCCGTACGGGCCTTCGAGGTGGCCCGGCGCTTGGGCTTCGCCTCGGCGTCGGCGGCGGACGCGGCCTTGGGGGAAGCACCGCCCCCGGCCTGCGCCTCCTTGATGACCTCGATCAGCTGGCTCTTGCGCATCCGCGCGGTGCCCCTGATGCCGAGGCCGGATGCGACCTGCTGCAACTCGGCCAGCACCATGCCCTCGAGGCCGGTACCGCGGCGCCGACGGGAGCCGGCACCGGTGGCAGGCGCGGAGGCGTCCGTGGCGGGCGCGGCAGCGGTCTCCTCGACACGTGCGCCCATCAGATCGGTGGTGTCGCTCACGAAGGGTCCTTCCCTGGAGCGGACGTCGGCCTGTCTGGCTCGGCGACCGGTTGTGCTGTCCGACAGTGGTCCTTGCTGTGTGGACCGTGCCGGGGCGGTGGTCCGCCAAAAGGCGGAGGGAACTTCTGGGATGACGTTTCCCGGGGCCATGGACCTGAGGTGCTGTGTCCATCGGCTCGTTCACGCCGGTTCCGGAGCGTGCTCAGCACCGCTCAGCGCGCGTAGCACCCAATGCAACCCAATGCATGGCACAAAGCAGTTTGGGGGGCTCCCGGAAGAATGGTTGTCCCGGACGGGGACGTGAAGCACCTCGCCATGGTGGGGTCGGGTGCAGACTTGAGGTTAACACTACCGGATCCAACAAACATTCCCCCTCTCGAAATCCGGCAACCGAGTGTCACGGAGCAAGCGGCAGCACGCTCGCCCCCGTGGCGTCGAGGGCCAGCCGGTTGGCCGCCCAGCCCTCGCCCGCCAGTCGTGCGACCTTGTCGGCCGCGGCCTCGTCGGCGAGCGCGAGCACGGTGGGCCCGGCGCCGGAGATGACCGCGGGGACCCCGTCGGCCCGCAGCCGCTCCACCAGCGCCGCGCTCTCCGGCATGGCGGGGGCGCGGTACTCCTGGTGCAGCCGGTCCTCGGTGGCGGGCAGCAGCAGCTCGGGGCGCCTGGTCAGGGCCTCGACGAGCAGGGCGGCGCGGCCCGCGTTGGTGGCGGCGTCGACGTGCGGGACGGTACGCGGGAGCAGCCCGCGGGCGGTCTCGGTGAGCACGGCCCTGCCGGGTACGAAGACCACCGGAACGACGGAGTCCGCAGGGTCCATCCTGATGGCGCGCGCGGCTCCGCTCTCCATCCAGGAGAGGGTGAACCCGCCGAGCAGACACGCCGCGACGTTGTCGGGGTGTCCCTCGATCTCGGTGGCGAGCTCCAGGAGCGCGGTGTCGTCGAGCTTGCCGTCGCCGCCTATCGTCACGGCGCGGGCGGCGACGATGCCGGCGCAGATCGCGGCGGACGAGGAGCCGAGGCCGCGGCCGTGCGGGATGCGGTTGGCGCAGACGATCTCCAGGCCGCGGGGCTGTCCGCCCAGCAGATCGAAGGCGGTGCGCAGGGAGCGTACGAGGAGGTGGCGCTCGTCGCGCGGGAGCGTCTCGCTCCCCTCACCCGCGATGTCGATGTCCAGCCCGGAGTCGGCCACCCGGACGACCACGTCGTCGTACAGCCCCAGGGACAGGCCGAGGGCGTCGAAGCCCGGGCCGAGGTTGGCGCTGGTGGCGGGGACGCGCACCCGGACGGCGGCGGCGCGGAACGCTGGACCGGCCATCGCTCGATGACTCTCCTTGAGCTTGAGCTGCGAGATTCTCGAAATCCTGCGAGACGTACGGAGAATGCGGAACACCCGGAGGCCGCAGGGACGGCGCGGCACCGCGGCATATGCGGCGGGCGGGTTCGGTACAGCTTATCGAAGGAAGGTTCCGTGGCGACATAGGGCGCACAAGAGGCGCACGATGCGTGTCGCAAGCCCCTTGTGCACCCCTTGTCAGGCACCTTGCCGTGCCACGCCGGACACGCCGCCGGTGTCCTGCCGGCCGCCTTGGCCGCGTGACGTGACGCGGTGAAGCGTGGCACGCCCCTGGTGGGGCGCCCCGGTGGGGCGAGGCGTCACGCGCCCGGCGTGGCGCGGGGCGTGACGCGTTGCGGCGTGGCACAGGGCGTCACGCGCCACGCCACGCCGCGTCGCGGCATGCCGCGGTTACGCCAGCCCGAGGCGCTCGGCGGCCGTGGCCGCGTCGACGGGGACCGTGACGGGCTGCGGGGCGCCCGCGACGGCCCAGTCGGGGTCCTTGAGACCGTTCCCGGTCACCGTGCAGACGATGCGCTGCCCCGGGTCGACCTTGCCCTGTTCGGCGGCCTTGAGGAGCCCGGCGACGGAGGCGGCGGAGGCGGGCTCGACGAAGACGCCCTCCTGAGCGGCCAAGAGCCGGTAGGCGCGCAGGATCTCACGGTCCGTCACCTCGTCGATGAGGCCGCCCGACTCGTCCCGCGCGGCGAGCGCGAACTGCCACGAGGCCGGGTTGCCGATCCGGATCGCGGTGGCGATCGTCGAGGGGTCCTTGACGACCTCGCCGCGCACGATGGGCGCGGACCCGGACGCCTGGAAGCCCCACATCCGCGGAGTCCGGCCGGCGATCCCGTCGGCGGCGTACTCCGTGTACCCCTTCCAGTACGCGGTGATGTTGCCCGCGTTGCCGACGGGGAGGACGTGGATGTCGGGGGCGTCGCCGAGCATGTCCACGATCTCGAACGCCGCGGTCTTCTGCCCCTCGATACGCACCGGGTTCACCGAATTGACCAGCGCCACCGGGTAGTTGTCGGAGAGGCTGCGCGCCAGCGTGAGGCAGTCGTCGAAGTTCCCGTCGACCTGGAGGATCTTCGCGCCGTGCACGAGGGCCTGGCCCATCTTGCCGAGCGCGATCTTGCCCTGCGGGACGAGGACGGCGCAGACCATCCCGGCCCGTACGGCGTAGGCGGCGGCCGAGGCGGACGTGTTGCCCGTGGAGGCGCAGATGACGGCCTTCGCGCCCTCCTCCTTGGCCCGCGTGATGGCCATGGTCATACCGCGGTCCTTGAAGGACCCGGTGGGGTTCGCGCCCTCGACCTTGAGGTGGACCTCGCAGCCCGTGCGCTCGGAGAGCACCTGCGCCGGCACGAGCGGCGTACCGCCCTCACGGAGCGTCACGACCTGCGTGGTGCCGGACACCGGCAGCCGGTCCCGGTACTCCTCGATGATTCCGCGCCACTGGTGGGTCATTGCTGGTTACTCCCCTTCAACCCGCATGATGCTGGCGACACCCCGCACGGTGTCGAGGTTGCGCAGCGCCTCGACGGTCCCGGTGAGGGACGCGTCGGACGCGCGGTGCGTGACGACGACCAGGGAGGCGTCGCCGCCCCCGTCCTGCCGTCCTTGCTGGCGGACCGTGTCGATGGACACGCCGTGCTCGGCGAAGACGGTCGCCACCTGGGCCAGGACACCCGGCTTGTCCGCCACGTCGAGACTGATGTGATAGCGGGTGACGACCTCGCCCATGGGCGAGACGGGCAGCCGGGCGTACGCCGAGTCGCCTGGCCCGGTCGCACCGCTGAGCTTGTTGCGGCACACGGCCACGAGGTCGCCGAGCACGGCGGACGCGGTCGGGGCGCCGCCCGCCCCCGGCCCGTAGAACATGAGCTGCCCGGCCGCGTCCGACTCGACGAACACGGCGTTGTACGCGCCGCGCACGGAGGCCAGCGGATGGCTCAGCGGGATCATGGCGGGGTGCACCCGCGCGGTGACCGACCCCCCGTCGGCGGCCCGCTCGCAGATGGCGAGCAGCTTGATCGTGCAGCCCATCGCCCTGGCCGAGGCGAAGTCGGCGGCGGTGACCTCGGTCATGCCCTCGCGGTACACGTCGTCGAGGCGCACCCGCGTGTGGAAGGCGATCCCGGCGAGGATGGCGGCCTTGGCGGCCGCGTCGAACCCCTCGACGTCGGCGGTGGGATCGGCCTCCGCGTACCCGAGGGCGGTGGCCTCGTCCAGGGCCTCCTGGTAGCCCGCGCCCGTCGAGTCCATCTTGTCGAGGATGAAGTTGGTGGTGCCGTTGACGATGCCGAGCACCCGGTTGACCTTGTCGCCGGCGAGGGACTCGCGCAGCGGCCGGATCAGCGGGATGGCGCCGGCGACGGCGGCCTCGTAGTAGAGGTCCGCGTCGTGGTCCTCGGCCGCCGCGTGCAGGGCCGCGCCGTCCTGGGCGAGGAGCGCCTTGTTCGCGGAGACGACGGAGGCGCCGTACTCGAAGGCGGTGGTGATGAGGGAGCGGGCGGGTTCGATACCGCCGATGACCTCGACGACCACGTCGATGTCGCCCCGTTTGACCAGGGCGGTCGCGTCCGTGGTGACCAGCGCGGGGTCGATGCCCTCGCGCACCCGGGAGGGGCGGCGCACGGCCACGCCCGCCAGTTCCACGGGGGCCCCGATGCGGGCGGCGAGGTCGTCGGCGTGCGTCGTCATGATGCGCGCCACCTCTGAGCCGACGACCCCACAGCCCAGCAGCGCCACCTTCAGCGGACGCGTACGCATCATCCGACCTCGTTTCCTCACACCGTCACGGTGGAACCAGTCTCACTCACCGGACGGGGGTTTCTGCCCCTCGTCCGGATCGTGAGATGTCTATTTCATCTTTACGGGACGGAGGACAGGAGATCTTCCGTCCGGACTCACTCGCTCCGCAGGCCGCCACCAGCGACGACCGGTCGCCGGCGCCGACGACACCGGTCACGGTCGGCCGATGCCGACCATGGCCGGTCGGCAACGGTCGCGGCCGGTCGGCATCGGTCGCGGTCGGCCGCGACACCCGTGCGTCGTCGCGATCAGCCGACGTCGAGACGCAGAAGGTCCTCCTCCGTCTCGCGGCGCACGATCACCCTCGCCTCGCCGTCGCGGACCGCGACGACGGGCGGGCGCAGGGCGTGGTTGTAGTTGCTGGCCATCGAGCGGCAGTACGCACCGGTGGCGGGCACCGCGACGAGGTCGCCGGGGGCCAGGTCGGAGGGCAGGAACGCGTCCTTCACGACGATGTCGCCGCTCTCGCAGTGCTTGCCGACCACCCGGACGAGCATGGGCTCGGCGTCACTCGTACGGGAGACCAGGGCGACGCTGTACTCGGCGTCGTACAGCGCGGTGCGGATGTTGTCGGACATGCCGCCGTCGACGGAGACGTACGTACGCAGTCCTTCGAGTGGCTTGACGGTGCCCACCTCGTACAGGGTGAAGGCGGTCGGCCCGGCGATGGCACGCCCGGGCTCGACGGAGATGCGGGGCGTGCGCAGCTTGGCGGCCTCGCACTCCCTCGTCACGATCTCACCGAGCGCCTTGGCGATCTCGTGGGGTTCGCGGGGGTCGTCCTCGCTGGTGTAGGCGATGCCGAGACCGCCGCCGAGGTCGATCTCGGGCAGCTCGACCCCGTGCTCGTCACGGATCTGGGCGAGCAGCGACACGACACGCCGCGCGGCCACCTCGAACCCCGCCATGTCGAAGATCTGCGAACCGATGTGGGAATGGATACCGATCACTTCGAGCCCGTCGAGGGCGAGCGCGCGCCGTACGGCCTCGGCGGCCTGCCCGTCCGCGAGCGCGATCCCGAACTTCTGGTCCTCGTGGGCGGTGGCGATGAACTCGTGCGTGTGGGCCTCGACGCCGACGGTCACGCGGATCTGCACGCGCTGCCGCCTGCCGAGGCCCTGCGCGATGTGCGCGACCCGCACGATCTCCTGGAAGGAGTCGAGGACGATGCGCCCGACGCCGGCCTCGACGGCCTTGGTGATCTCCTCCACGGACTTGTTGTTGCCGTGAAAGGCGATGCGGTCGGCGGGCATGCCGGCGGAGAGGGCGGTGGCCAGCTCGCCACCGGAGCACACGTCGAGATTGAGGCCCTCCTCGTGCAGCCAGCGCACGACGGCGCGGGAGAGGAACGCCTTCCCGGCGTAGAAGACGTCGGCGTCGTGCCCGAAGGCGGTGCGCCAGGCGCGCGCCCGCGCACGGAAGTCGGTCTCGTCGAGGATGTAGGCGGGGGTGCCGAACTCCTCGGCGAGCGTCGCCACGTCGATCCCGCCGACGCTGACCGAGCCGTCCTCGGTACGCGTCACGGTCTGCGCCCAGACCTTCGGGTCGAGGACGTTGAGGTCGGCCGCCGGAGCGGAGTAGTGGCCCTCGGGCAGCACATCGGCGTGACGGGGCCCGGCGGGGTGTGCGGAACGGCTCATGTCTGGTGGGCTCTCTCGAAGATGTTCAGAGATATGCAGAGGTGTGCAGAGTTATGCAGGGATATTCAGAGATATTGGGATGCTCGAAGGGTTCAGAGGTGCTCTGGTGCGTCGATGCCGAGCAGGGACAGGCCGCCGGCCAGCACCGTCCCGGCGGCTTCGGCGAGCGCGAGCCGGGCGCGGTGGGCGGCCGAGGGTTTCTCGTCGCCCGGCGGGAGCACGCCGTGCTGGAAGGCGAGCACCGCGTCGGCGGTGGTGACGAGGTGCCGCGCGAGCCGGTCGGGCGCACGGTGGCGCGCGGCGGCGGCGAGGGCGTGCGGGTAGGTGTCGAGGGCGTCGAGGAGAGCACCGCAGTCCTGGGAACCGCCGGGGTCTCCGGCAACGCCGCTGAACCCGAGTCCGGCGGCGTTGCGGCTGAGGGCCCGGGAACGGGCGTGGGCGTAGCGGACCCGGAAGAGGGGATTGCCCTCCCGCTGCACGAGGTGCTCGCCGGTGATGCGGGGCCGGTCGTGGGGCGCGGGGTGGAGCAGCGCCCAGCGGCCGGCGTCGCGGCCGAGGGGACGGGGGTCCTGACCGGCGGGCACGGGCCGGAGGCCCACGTCGAGGGGGGCACCGGGGGTGCGGTCCGCGCCCTGGCCCACCCCATGGTCGTCGCCGTCGACACCGAGGACCTCCGCCCAGGCGGGATCGGGCTCCCCGGCGCAGTACGTACGGGCCGCCACGCCCTGGGAACGCAGAATCCGGGCGACGACCTGACCGGTCACGGCGGCGCGCACTTCGCGGGGGTGGTGCAGTCGGACCAGCTCACCGGTGGGCGCGTCGGCGTACCCGTACCGCTCCCCGCGCCGCAGCACCTCGCCGACCAGGGCCTGCCCCCTCCCCCGCAGGGTGATGTTGAGGAATCCCGGCCCGGTGATGTCGACCCGCGTCACACCGGCCGTTCCCCTGAGGTACGGCTGCAGGATCGCGGCGACCTCATGGGGCGGGCGACCCGCGGGGCGGGCCAGCTGAAGGGCGACGTTGGTGGCGTAGTCCCCCCGGCCGCCGGGTCCGGGCGGGACGACCTGCGCCCGCCGGGGCACACCGACATCAAGCTCACCGGCGTCCACCGCACGGCGCACGGCGCGCAGAACGGTGCTGGAGAGCTCGACGGGGGTCATGGGACAAGCGTAGGGGAGGAGGGGGTGGGGCAGGCGAACGGGTTAAGACGACTGTCCGCACTATGGACAGACTCCCCGTTCCCTCCCTCCCGCCTTCCCCGGCCCGGCTCAGTTCCCGGTACGGCCGGCATGCTCGCTCCCGCCGGCCCCGTACAGCCCTTCGGCACCCTGCAACAGCGCACTGGACGCGCCGGGAGCACCGGGCGCAACCGGCCCAGCCGGTCCATCGGTGGCACCGGTGCCGCCGTAGGGGGTTCGCCGCTCCAGCAACTGACGTACGAGCGCGACCAGTTCGGCGGGCTCGAAGGGCTTGGCCAGAAAGGCGTCGACGCCGACGTCAAGACCGCTGTCGACCTCGTACTGGGTACAAGCGCTGATGACGGCGAGGGGAAGTCCACGGGTCCGCGGATCGGCCCGGAGCCGGGCGGCGGTACGCAACCCGTCCAGCCGGGGCATGACCACGTCGAGGGTGACCACATCGGGCCGAACCTGGTGGACGACATCCAGACATTCGACACCGTCGGCCGCGGTCACGACCTCGATACCCTCCAGCTCGAGGTTGACCCTGATCAGTTGCCGGATGACCTTGTTGTCGTCCACAACAAGCACCCGACCCGACGCGCCTGGCACAACTCGAGAGTAGGTCGGCACGCGGGGCCGCGTCCGGCTTTTCCCCACTTCTGCCTCGCACGGGGGACACCGACGCTCTTTCGCACCGGGCACCCTTTCGGGCCGGGGCGCTCCACGGGGTGACGAGCGGACGCTCTGGGCCAACGGGGGACGGGTACGCCACAGCCACCCAACTCCACACCCGCCGCGACCACCGCACCCACCCCAACCATCACGGGAACCGAGCAGGACCCAACCAAGATCCACTGAGCCCCCGTCCCTCCGCCTCCCACCCTCAAAACCTGTTCATGACGACCCCGAAAGAGCTGGTAGGGTTCTACCCGTCGCCGCAACAACAGCGCCCGACACGCCCCCGTAGCTCAGGGGATAGAGCAACGGCCTCCGGAGCCGTGTGCGCAGGTTCGAATCCTGCCGGGGGCACCTTGGATTAGGTGCCCAAAGACCCCGCCATCAGCGCTTTCGCTGAGGACGGGGTCTTGGCGTATGTGCAGCCGTATGCCGCTCGGAGCGGCTGTATGTCGGGTGCCGTGGACTATGCGTGGACTGGCCGCAGGGCAGGAATCCGCAGGTCAGCCCTAGAAATGACGAGGCCCCCGGACCGTGGTCTAGGGGCCATCATGCCGCAGGTGCGCGTGTCGGAGGTGTGTCGGGATCAGGGCCCGCCGCCGGGCTTCTTCTCCTCCTAGCCGTCGCTCTCACCGAGCAACTCGGCGATCCGGCGATTGGCGACGTCCTGCCGACCGTCGAGGCACTTGGCGTACCGGCTCAGCAGCACCTCCACACTGTTGCCCGCGCGCTCGGCGACCTCGGTGGGGTCCACTCCCGCGTTGAGCCAGGACGACAGCGCGGCGTGCCGCAGGTCGTACGGCCGAGCGGCCAACGGCGAGGCCACCTGTTCCGGGGTGAGCGCCAGGTGCCGCGCCTCGTCCCAGACACGCCAGTACGTCGTCGAGGCGACCACTCCCCCGCGTTCGTTGGCGAACAGCCGGCCGTCCTTGGCCGTGCCGAATTCCGCGATGTGAGTTCGGAGCATGCGCACCAGGCGCGGCGGAATCGGAACGATGCGGGTCTCGTTCGCGGGCCGGTTCTTGAGGCCGCGGTTGTCGTGCACCTCGCCCGTTCCGGTCCACCGCTTGCCGACGGTGGGGCGGCTCTTCTCCAGGATCAGCGAGCCCCAACCGGTGTCCGGCAGCGTGCAGTCCTGCCGCCGCAGGGCCACGGCTTCTGCCGGCCGAAGCCCGCCGAAGTACATGCAGGCGAAGAGCGCGACGAGACGGCGCCCACGGGCCCGGCGGTAGCCACCCACGTACGAGACAGCCCCGAGGAGCTCGGCAGCCTGCCGGGGATTCACCACGACTCGGCGGTCAACCTCCTTGGTCACCTTCGGCAGCTTCCACTTCACGAGCGTGACCGGGTTCTCGGGGAGCTCCCCCAGCTCGACCGCATAGGCCAGGGCATTGAACAGGACGGCTCGCTTGCGCCGTACCGTCTCGGCGGCGGCCGGAGCCCCGGAAAGCGTGAGCTTGAGCGAGTCGAGGACGTTCCGGATGTCGGCCGGGTTCTTGAGCGTGGTCAGCGGCAGCGAGGCTTTGCCCACCCAGCGGAGAGCGTTCGCGATGTCCACCGGTGGGGTGTTCTCGTCCTCGTCCTGGACGACGAAGGCCCAGCCGCGCAGGGCCCGCCGCAACACATCGTCCGCCGGACGACCGGGGCGGTCCCCCAGGAGCTGAGTCGTGACGAGCGTCATCGTCTCGTTCAGGCTGTCGCGGGAGTTCGGAGCCGCGTGCGGCCACTTCATGGCCACGTACGTCCGCGCGAAGTCGTACCAGGTAAGGGACTCCTTGACCGGCGCCATGGAGTCCGGCAGACCGGTCTCCGTGTCGAATGCCTCCCCTTTCTGCGCGGCCCGGAGCAACTGCGCGCGGAAGTTGTCAGCGAGCGCCTTGGTCCGGAAGGTCTCGGAGAACGGCGTAGCCTCACCGACCTTCCACCGCACGTCATACGACGGTGTCTTGTACGGCCGCTTCCGGATGCCCCACACCTTCACGTCGTGCGACTTCATGCCGCTTCTCCGAGTCCGTGAAGCCATGCTGTGAAGTCGCTGCGCCAGAAGCGAAGTTCACCGTTGGGGAGCTTGATAGCTTCCGGAGCCTGCCCCAGTTCGCGCCAGCGGTAGAAGGTGCGGCGGGAGACTCCGCCCAATTCGGCGAGGACCTGCGGAACAGTCATCAGTTCGTCTCGTCGGCGGTCCACGCCGAGTCTCCTTCCACGTCAGGAGCGTCAAGGACGTCGGGTCGCCGGGAGGTGGCGAACCAGGACTCGGCCGCGGTCAGGCCGGTACCGGCGAAGCGCCAGTGCGAGAGGACGAGGACGGTGTCCGGGTCGGGCAGCGGGTGGCCCGCTTCGGCCGCGCGTTCGCGGGATACGGCTTCGTTGTGGTCGGCGCGTTCCTGGCGCAGGGCCCCGAGGGTGACGGAGTAGGCGCGGGACTTGGTGGAGAAGTGGCCGCGGAAGCCGAGCATGTGGGCCCACTTGCGCAGGCGCAGGTCTTCGAGTTCGGACAGCGCGCCCAGGTGCCAGCAGGTGAGGATCATCTGCCGGGCGTGGTCGGTGACCTCGGTGCCGATCAGGTCGGTGATCGGGTTGCGGATGGGACGGTCCAGGGTGCCGGCGGTTTCGGCGCCCTTGGTGGCGTACTTGGCGATGTACGCGGCCACGGCGCGGCTGGAGAGCTCCGAGGTGCCCGCGAAGTCGGCAGAGCGGATCGGTCGGACGTCGAGCTGTCGGCCGAAGCTGAAGGTGTACGCGTGGCCGTCGAGGACGGGGCCGGGGGTTTCGGCGAGGTGGGCCGCCGAGCGGATCGCGTCGGTGAGGAGTTCGGTGGTGGCCCAGGAGGGTGGGGTGTCCTCGGCGCCTTCCGGGCCGTCGAGGCGGATGACGGCATGGAAGTGGACGGCTCCGCGCCGCTGGTACTCGGCGACTTTGGCGTACGAGACCTTGAGGCAGTGGCGCAGCGCGGAGCGACCGATGCCTGCGCGGGAGGCGAGTTGCTGGCGCAGGTAGGTGGTGAACCGGGCCCAGAGCGCTCCGGCATGCGCGTTCCACAGGACGGCCGCGCGGTAGTCGTACCGCTCCGGGTCCAAGGGCGTGCCGAGAGCGGGGTCACCGTCCGGGTGGGTGCGTCCGCAGCGGCAGCGACCGCCTGCCGGTCGGTTGTGGACGGGTCCGAAGGAAGGGGCGGTGAAGGTGGCGAAGACGCGGGGGTGCTGGGCGACGGTCGGGCCGATGCCTTTGCCGCCACTCAGTCCGGCCGTGACGAGGTGGAAGGTGTCTTTGCGGTAGACCTCGGCGCAGGCTGCGCATCGTGTGGCGCGGCGGTTGTTGCAGCGGATGAGGAGCTGTCCGGCGGGAAGGTCGCGGTCGATGACTTCCCGGACGATCTCGCCCGTGGCGGCGTGGACGTCGAGCCGGTGGCCTTCCATCCGTACCGGCTGCTCGCAGCCGCCGAGGCGCTGGACCTGTCGGGCATAGGCGCTGAGATCACCGTGCTGGGCGAGGGCTGCGAGCTGGCGGATGGCTCCGGTCGGAGCCGCGGGACGCATGTGCGGTTTCCTCCTTGAGAGAGGTTGGGGTTGAGGGCTGGTCCGGCCCACCCATGTCGTCCAGGGGGCTAGACAGCATGGGCAAGCCGGACTGGGGCGAAGCAGGCGAGGTCAGCGCTTAGTGAGGAGAGCGTGTGACGCGGCGCAGACGGCGACGGAGGCGGCCGTGATGGCGACGGCGAGGAGCATGGAGACCAGGACGGCGCCGACGACCAGGACCACGGCGGTGCCGCCGCCGACGAAGGTGAGCGCGGTGCCGGGGGTGAGCTGGACGGCCGGGCGGAACGGCGCCGGGGCGGCGGGGGCCGGCTGCGGAACCTGAGCGGCCGAGGTGATGGTGACCGGCTGCGCGACAGCGGGCGGGGTGACCAGGCCGGTCGGCTGGGGCATGGCCGGGATCTTGGGTCGGAGCATGGCGGATCTCCCTTCGCGGGTTACTTGACGACGGAGTCGATGACGGGGGTCAGCAGGCTGTCGGCGAGGAGGTAGCCGCCGAGGAGCAGCGCGGCGATGAGCCACCAGGGCGGGCGGATGAGCTTGACGCCCAGGACCCCGACGCAGAGCAGAGCCAGCCAGAGCGGAACGTCCATGACGGTGATCTCCTGTCAGGCGGAGCAGCGGTGGGTACGGGCTGCGAGTTCGGCGGCGGCGCGGCTGTCGTACTCGGCGGAGAAGTCGCAGCGGGGTGCGGTGCAGGCGGCCAGGTGACGGTTCTTGCCGCGGTCGAGGTAGGAAGCGACGTTCACGGGGCCGATGCGGCGGACGTTGCGAAAGCGTCGGTGCATGGTGGTGCTCCTCTCAGAGGTGCGCGGCGACGGACGCGGTCATGGACGGGGGCAGGCCGAGCCGGGTGCGTACGACGTCGGGATCGGCGGGGCGGCCAGTGGTCGAGTGGTGCTCGTAGGCCAGGGCCCGGACGCGTTCGACCAGGGCGGGCGGGAGCGGGACGGCCGGAACGGTTGCCACAGACGGAGCGGAGACCGGTTCCGCGGCGGGAACGGGATCGGGACCGGAGGCAGGGTCGAGGGCGGGGACAGCGGCGGGGGACGGTGCCGGGAGCGCGTCCCGCTCGGGTACGTCGACGGGGACCGGGGCGGGATGTGATTCCGCGTCCTCACCCGTGTCAGTCACCGGCGAGACCGGCGGGGCTGGCGAGACCGGCGCTTCCGGGCTGCGCGGTGTGTGGGCCAGCAGCGTCCCGCCGAAGAAGGCGACGGCGGGCCAGCCCGCGACCACGACTCGGAGCCAAGCGGGGACGTGGTCCAGGTCGAGGAGCCCGGCGGTGGCGACGTTCGCACCAAGGGACGCGGCCAGCGCGACCAGGAACCACAGCCGCGGTCCCTCGGCCGGTACTCCGGCCCGTTGCTGATCACGCATCCGGCGCCAGGCAGCGACCAGCAGCAGGTCGACGCTGACGGGGTAGGCCCATGCCTTCCAGCCGCCTTGCCCGGCCGCTTCGGCCAAGTCGTGCAGGTGGGAGAAGGAGAGGGCCCCCGCGATGACCGCCTGTACGAGCACGGCGTCTACGCGGACCAGGTGGGCACGCATGGGCACGGCGTTCCTTCCGGTTTCGGGCATGGGAGGGGTAGGGGCTTGGCGCGAGACGGTCACGCCGACCGTGGAAGGGGCGGGTGCGGCTACTCGGTCACCGGGCGAGTGGTGGGCGCGGCAGCGGCAGGCGAGGCCAGCGCGGCGGACTCCATGGCTACGACGGGCCGGAAGGAGTCGAGCCGGGGCAGTTCCGGCACCAGGGCCGAGGTGTCGCGGCAGACGGCCGCCGCGGCGTCGAGGGTGAGGTGAGGCGAGCGGACGCGGGACCAGCCGCCGGAGGAGTCGCCGACGACCGCGACGCCGGGCCGTTCGGCGGGGATGGAGGTGGCGGCCAGTGCCGCCTCAGGGGAGATGTCGGCCAGCGCCATGTTCGCCGAGGCTTCGTCGTTGACGCGGTGGCAGACCCGCCCGGTCAACTGGGCACGGAGCATGGTGGCGCCCTTACCGAGTTCGGAGCCGAAACGCTGTCCGCAGACCTCCAGGTAGATGCCGGCCGCGCGGCCGAGCTGGGCGAGGCGGATGAGCTTGGTGACCATGGCATCCCGTCGCTTTTCGTCGTCCTTGTTCGCAGCGAGGAAGAGTTCCGCCACCTCGTCGACGACGAGCACGACCGGCACCGGCCGCACCGCTTCCGACAGCCCCCATACGTCCGAGGTGAGTACGGCGTCCGGACCGGCCCCGCTGCGGAGCCCGATGAGCCGGAACCGTGCCTCCATCTCCTCCAGCAGCGCGTCGAGGAGTTCGTCAGCCCGGTCCGGGTTGTCGGCGAGCGCGGACAGCCGGGGTGCGAACGGGGCCAGTTCGACGCCCCATTTGCAGTCGATGCCGACGAGCACGACCGATTGCCGGGCCAGACCGCACAGCAGGTTGCGCAGGTAGACGGACTTGCCGGACTGCGTGGCGCCGAGGATCAGTTCGTGCGGCACGGTGCGGAAGTCCCGTACGTGCCACTGCCCGTCCTCCCGCAGCGCCAGCGGCAGACAGAGCGGACCGGTCGCCAGCCGTCTCCGGGCGGGACGCACCTCTGCGAGCACGTCCCAACCGACCAACCGCAGTTCGAGCCGCCCCGGCTTCGTGGGACGGACGTGCACGGCGTGAGCGCCCCAGGCGTGCCGCAGCCGGTCCGCCGAGGCGGTGAAGTCCTCCGGAGCCTGCCCGGCCGCCATGCGCAGCCGCATCACGAGTCCGGACCCGGTCGGCAGCGGGAACGAGTGGCGAGGCGGTACGGGTGCCGCCTCTCGCCCCACCATCCGGGCCGTGGCCCGGCGGATGGCCGAGGCCGGGACCGTCAGGCCGCAGGCGTCCATTGTCGCCCGGTACGAGACGAGCACCCGCAGCGCGATCACCGGATACCCGACCAGCCACCAGAACAGGACCGGCATCCGACGGCGCAGCACGAGCAGCGCGACCAGGGCCAGGAGAAGCGGTAACAGCACCCGCACGGCGTCTGTCATGGCGATCAGCCCTTCACCGGCGCCGGAGCGTTGACCATGACGGCGTCGGCCCGGTAGGCGATGCCGTGACGGGCGCGCCCGCCGAACTCGCTCTCCCAGGGCCGGGCCACCAGGCCGGACAGGATGACCGGCGCTCCCATCACCAGGCCCTCACCGATGCCCTGTTCGGGCACGGTGACCTTGACCATGTCGGAGCCGCCGGCCGCGATGAACACCAGCTCCAGCGTCATGAGCCGCTGATTGGACACCGGGTCCACGGCGACCTCACCGGTCTGCCGGTCCCTCACTTTGACCTCGGGCAGCTTGGTGACGAGGAGCGTCGCGGCCGAGGTGTCCACAGGGATGACACGCATTTCCTGAACCTCACAGGGTCGGTGGCGCTGTTGGGCGGCGCCACTTCGATTGGATACCCCCCTAGACAGTAGAGAGGTGACCCGCCCCATCTGTCTAGGGGGGTTGACGCCAACCGTAACCCGACGCCCCATCAACTGTCTAGGGGGGTATACGAAACGTCTTCCGGAGCCGCTCGAACGGGCTACGGCAGGACCCAGTGAAGGGCGGTCGCGTCATCGCGCGCCTTGCCGCGCGGCCAGCGCCGACCGTTAGGGTCGCCGTCCTCCGCTTCTCGCACACGGCGGATCAGCTCATCCGGCCCGGAGGATCCGAGGACCGCCACAACCTCTTGCCAGTCGGCCAGTTCGAACCGGTCGACAAGGCGGGTTGCTCCGTCGCTCAGCAGCGACACGGACGCCAACGAGTCCAGCGGCACGGTTCCCGTAAAGGCGTGTTCGGCTGCTCGCGGGTCGGGGCCGGCGATCCAGAAGCCGTCCGGCCGGTTGCGTAGCCCTGTCAGAGCATCGCGGTACTCGGCCAGCGCGGCAGCATGTTCCGGCGAGCCGGTGGGCAGGTCGTCGACCCGGCCACGGAGCCGCTTGCCGACCTCGTCCAGGCGCCGGTCGGTGATGGCAGCGGTTTTCCCGTCCTCGTCGGTGAGGAGGAGCGTCGAGTCACCGAGTACGAGGTACTCCAGAGCTCCCGCACCGACCCGCACCGCGACGACCGTACTGGTCGGGCTGGCCCGATAGGTCAGGTCGCAACTGTCCTCGTGCAGGGACCGGACCGCCCGGATCGAGTCGGCAAGGCAACCAGCAAGGGACCAGGCGGGGCGCGTCGTGATGCTGCTCAACAGCAGCCCGCCTAGCGTCGAGGAGAACCACGCGACACCGTGCACGCATCCGGTCTCCGCCCCGGCCACGCCTGCACCGTCGAGGAGTACGGCCACACCGGGAGCGACGGCCGCGAAGTCCTCGTTCTCCCGTTCCGGGTCGGCAGGCAACGAGCCGAGGGCGACGTTCACGCCGCTGCTTCCTCGTCGTGCAGGTAGAGGGGGCAGAGCAGTTCGACGGATTGCGGTTCGCCGGTCTCGGGGTCGTAGTCGACGCTCACCAGTGTGGAGAAGTGACGTTCCCCTACCTGCCCCCAAAGCGCGTTGAGGTCGGAGGCAAGCAGGTGCACGACGCCGAGGGAGCCCGCGGTGTGGATTCCGGCGATGGCGAGCACCGAGCCGTTGCCGTCCGGGCGGGGCAGCCGGCCGAGGTAGCCGACATCGTGCGGGCGGTGCGGTTCGGTGTCCGCTCCCGCGCGGTACGCCGTGCCGGTACGCCGGTCCACCAGGGCCCATGGCTCGCCCTCCGGGTGCTCCCAGCCGAGGACCGGATCCTGGGCGTACAGGTCCCTCATGGCCTGGGACATCCCCGGCCCGCAGACGACGACCAGGCCGTTACGGTTGAGGTCGACTTCCCCACTCACGAGTACGTGACCGGAGCTGACATCGAGCCCGTACGACTTCGCCAGCTCTTCCAAACGCTTACCGGAGTTCACGTCGTCCATGGCGACGACCGGGCGCTTCTTCGTGTCGTCCCACCGCAGCGGGGTCACGATGGTGACGGCGCCCGCACCCAGGAAGGCACCTTCAGGAGCCGGTCCGGTGTGCCGGATCTGGTGAATGCGCCCGCGGCTCAGGCCGGCCTTTGTCGCGATCTGCGCGTACGACAGCCCTTGGGCATGCAGGTCCTGCACCACCCGCCGACGGAGGCGGGCCAGTTCGGTCACTTCCTGCTGCGCGTCGGCCAACCGGGTCGTGACCTCACGCAGCAGCAGGTACGGATCATCGATCGCCATGATCCGCTGCAACTCGTCCGACATGACCTCACCTCCCACGGTTACCCAGGAGTCTAGGGCTCTAGACGGTATGGGCGGGAGGCGCCTCCCCGTATGAACGCCGATCACGTAGAACCGGGACCGCCGCCGAGGCACACCCCGAGGACTCACACGTCACCGTCCGTGCGGCAACCGCGGGTCGGCGTCGAGCGGAGCGCGATCACACGCCCTCCTGGACCAGGTCGGCCCACACCGAACGCCCCTCGGGCCAGTCCTTCACGCCCCAGTCCTTGGCGCAGGCCGCGATCAGTACCAGGCCCCGGCCGCCCTCCTCCTGATGCGTCACGTCACACAGGCGCGGCCTGCACTTGCCGCCCTGGTCGACCACCTCGATACGCACGAAGTCGTCACCGAAGCAGATGACCACCAGGAACCAGCCGCCGACCGCGCCGCTCCGCGAGTGCCGAACGGCATTGGTCGCCAACTCGCTCACGACCAGGACGGCATCGTCGACGCAGCTCCGTTCACCGACCAGGGATGCCACGAAGTGACGGGCATGGGCCACCTCCTCAGCATGGCCGGGAAAGGCACGGCACCACTTGGGATGCATGGGAAACCACCTCAGTACGTCTAGGGGGCTAGACAACGTGACGGCAGAATATTCCCAGACACGACCTACAGCCTAGGCATCTTGAGGAATTATTCCTCTAAGGAGTGACGGCGTCTCCCAAGTTGCGGAACTCCTTCATCACTCGCAACAGCAGCTCCCGCACCTCACCACCGAAGACCGCGGCTTGCTCGAAGCGAGCGAACGTCTCCTCGTACGCGGCCAGCTCGACGGAGTCGATCGATACCCGCTCGTCATCGAACGTCTCGACCACGACCGCCCGTTGATCGCACAGCGTGAACCCATGCCGAGGCAGCACCGGCACCGGCCGACGCCAGGGGATGACCCCGAGCCGTACCGTGCTCAGACTCTCGACAGCCAGCAGCCGGTCGAACTGGGCGAGCATCAGCGCCGGGGTCCCCGGCCAGGTCCGCAACACGGCTTCCGTCAGCACGAACACCGACTCCCGCCCCGGCTCGTACAACACGCTCTGCCGCTCCACACGAGCAGCGACAGCCCGACCAACCACTTCAGGGGTCGAGTTCGGCGCGCTTTCGAAGACGTGCCGGGCGTACTCCGCACTCTGCAACATGGCCGGCAGAACAACGCACTGGAACGACCGCACCAGCCGAGCGGACCGTACGGCGTCATCCAGGACCATTCCCGCGGGAGCCTCATCACCAGACGCCGAACCAGAGTCCGCAGCAGCCTCCACAGCGACCAGAAGCTCACGCACCTCACGAGCGGTCAAGTCATCGAGGCCGAGGGCACGCGACAGCCGGTCGAGCACATCGAGACTCGGAACCATGCGCCCAGTCTCGACCTTGGACACAGTCGGCTGCCCCACACCCGCCCGCTGCGCCAACACAGCACCCGTCAGCCCGGCTTCAGCTCGCAGTCCCCGAAGACGCGCCCCAAGCGCCCTCATCCGCTCCCGCCGCTCACTCCCCATACCCAGGGTTCTACACCACAGGACAGCAGGCACCGGGCGTCCGAACCGGAGTGATCAACACCGGTCGGCACAGAGCATGATTCAAAGTTTCTCTACTGGTTCAAGGCGGCTCGCTCCGCTCCCCGCGTGCGGCCCGACCCCCGGCCGGGCCTGCGCTCCTGTCTCCGCCCCGCTCCAACCCGGCCGGCAGCCGGGCCGCACGCACAGCGATTGGCCGCTTGATACCCGAGTTTGAGTGCGCGCGTCTGGGAACGGTCGGCTCCATGGCTGCAATCCATCGATCCTCGCACCTTGGTGGACCGAGGCTGTCACACTGAAACGACTCTCATAAGGAACGGTGGCAGGAATGAGCGAAGTAAACGACGACGACAACGGCAGCGCCCTAATTTCTGGGGACGACCCGATCTCGCGAGAACAGGACGATCTACTAAATCGGACGTCTTTGGCAGCCGCCATTGCGGAGGAAATAGCAGGAATGAATGCCGACAACGGTGGCGTTCTGGCTATAACCGGCAGGTGGGGGACCGGGAAGACTTCCCTAATAAATCTAATTGCCAATAAGCTTGAACAGAACGAGGCGGTTCGCACCACCCGCTTCAATCCCTGGCTCTTCTCGGGGACAGATCAACTTATGGGATTCTTTTTCACGGAGCTAGCTAGCCAACTTCAGGACACAGAGAAGAAGCGTAAAAGATTTAGACAAAAGAGCGTTTCCATAGCTGACGCATTCACACGCTACTCTGCCGCACTTTCACCCCTGAAGTTCATGCCATTCGCAGGGGCAGCTATTGGCACCGCACAGGGCATTTCTTCCGGGGTGTCGCAGGCGTTCGGCCAGCAAGCTTCCGTGCACGAACAGCGCACCGAGATAATCGAATCTCTCAATCGACTGAATGGTCGCATTGCCGTACTGATAGACGATATCGATCGACTTTCACAGGGGGAAATCAGGGACCTACTCCGACTGGTCAGACTGAACGGCTCTTTCCCGCGAATTATCTATGTCCTATGCTTTGACCGGGCGGTTGTCGAAGCAGCCCTCAATGGCGAAGGTATGGACGGGGCGGCCTACCTCGAAAAAATCGTACGAACGTCAGTAGAGGTGCCACCAGCCACTGACGAGTCTATAGCTGACCTGCTCATCCGAGGAATAACCGAGTGTCTACGCGATATCCCCGTCGGGCCGTTGGACGAGTCAAGGTGGGCGGACGTATTTTGGCAAGTGGTACGCCCTCTTTTTTCGACCCTGCGGGAAATTAAGCGGTTCCTCTCCTCCCTTTCCCTCGCGGCGCGGTCCCTAGGTGAAGAAGTGGGCATCGTTGATTTGGTTGCTCTAGAGGCCATTCGAGTCCAGCGTCCACACGCTTACGACCTAATTTTTCAAAACATGTCAGTACTTACAGAAATTCAGAGCTCATTCGGGCGCGACGATGGCGCCCGCGAACGAAATAGGCCAGTCATAGAATCAATCGTCGAGCTATTCCCGAGCAATGTAGGAAATAGTGTCGTCAGACTCATCTTTCCTGCCGCACAACTGTACACAGAAAATATTTGGCACGGAAATGACTCAAATCAGGCATGGAAGCGGGATGGGCGAGTAGCGCACGCACAGATTCTCAGATATTACTTCCACCGCGAACTGCCCGAGGGCACTGCACCGAACGTGCAGGTACAAATGGTAGCCCACGCTATCGGCAGTGAGGAGGGACTTAGGAATGCACTATCCGCAATAGCGGACGACCTTCTAGAAGATGTCCTCGATCGCCTACCAGCACATCTGGAATCGGTACCCTCTGAGGTAATCCAGTCGACCGTGACTGTACTTCTTGAAATGTTCCCTCGACTTAGAGTCGAACCGAAAGGTTTCTTCGATCCAGGTGCAGACTACTCAGTATTGCGTCCAGTGTTGCGATTGATGGAGCAAGTGGAGGGTCAGGATAGTGCTGACCGAATAGCGCGGGGTGTCTACGACGCAAACGACAGCTTCTATGCACGCCTTCGCTTTATCCAACTCATAGGGGAAAGGAAAAATTCTCAGCCTCGGATCATTTCCCAGGAACTTGAAACCGAATTGCGCGATAGGCTACGCAGCGATATTTCGTCCGTTCCGGCGAGCGCGCTTGAGAACGAAAGGGATCTATTGCGAACGGTGGTCCAAGTTTTCGGAAAAGAGGAGAATGACAGTGGATCGCCCTTGATCGAGGCGGCGGACAGTCCTCGCGTTACTGCGCAGCTACTGTCAACCGGACTGACAACAGCCAGGCAACAGACCCTGGGAAGTGTTCAAGTACACCGGGAAGATCGACTTGCATGGGATACGCTTTTGTTGGTATACGGAAGCGAGGATAGATTCCGAGGTGCTGTTGCCGCAATGCAGGCATCAGTTACTGCCGGAGAAATCGAAGTTGACGGGAGGCTTACCCGTTCCCTGGCGCTCTTTGAGAAGTATTCTTCAGGCTGGCGACCGAAAGATTTTTAGTTACGCTCTCGGACGAGCCTCGGCCCTGCCTGGCAGCAGTCCTCGCAAAATCGAGTCGGACCTCCGAACCGCAGTCACCACTTAGCAGCATGGCAACCCGCCCGGAAACCCAAGCTTCCCAAGCTGAGGGCTCAGGCCATTCGTCACGGACTGGCGGTGGTCGCTTGCTCTGGTCGACGACAAAACCGGATAACGTGGCTGAGGCCAGTGGTGGTGCAGCGAGGCATACGCGTGCGTGCTCGGTCAGCACACCCGCCGTCGTGGCTGACTGTCGTTGGCTGGGGTTCGTGCCACTGCCGTGCCAGATGCAGGGGCCAGCCACGGTCAACGGAGTTATCTCGCGGTCGAGTTCTCGGTGCCCTGAGCAGGTATCGAAGCTCCAGGTCGGCGCCGCCGCTCCCCCACCACTCTCCTAAAGTGGTGGTAAGCATCGTTGCTGTACAGCAACCACCGCGACCAGCCCCGCCCGCGAACGGCTCTGCATGACCGCCTGACGTGCCCACCAGACCTCAGCCACCACCGTGCCCAGTGTTCGTATCGAGGGGCAGCTTGCCGCAAAGGCGTGCGCGGGGCACTGTTCTCGGCGCATGGACGGCGCCCGGCCGGCTTGACTCGGTCATTGAAGCTCAACCGACCGCACATTCGAGGACCAGGCCAACTTCGGGAGGTCGCATCTCGGAACTGCGTATGAATACGTCCGTACGCTGATGGGCACCTATGAGCCCATGTGTGCATGCTGGACCCGGTGCCCACCGCGTCAGGTACGGGTAGACGGTGACCTCCGCTGCCAGGCCAGCAGCAGTCGAGGGAGATGGCTCCTGGAGGGAGGTGGCATCGAGGATGGCCCGTGGGGGCAGAAACAGCCCCTGGCCTCTCTGACACCCAGACATTCCTCCAGACGCGCTGAACCAGATGGTCTTTGTTTGCGCATTTTCTCACCGTTCGATGCTGTGAGTCTCTACACTGGCTACGTCGCGAGATTACCCGAGATTGCACGTCCAAATTTAGTGCGCGCCACCAGAGAGGGACGCCAAGGCACTGGACAAGGAACAGCGCCGGCCAAAGGGCAGAGGCCGGGGTGTTCACCCCGCAGGATGGAAGGCATGGGCCGACGATGAGTCCGTTGCTAAGCGAACGGGATCGGAAACTCGTTAATGAACTTCGTGGGACTGCGAGTGAGACGCGACCGATCGATGAGGTACTGAAGACAAATGACCGAGTGATTGCTCGTGTCACTGACGGCATCTATCGGCAGCCCGGGTCGGCGATTAGGGAGCTAGTAGCAAACGCCTACGATGCGGATGCCACTTGGGTATCGGTTAAAACGGATGCCCCGAATTTCAGCCGTATCACAGTCGAAGACAATGGCACCGGCATGACCCCTGAGGCAGTTATTCACCTGCTGGGAAATATCGGCGGAAGCGCTAAACGGACCGAACTGGGTCAGGAACTTGACATTACTTCCTCGACTAACCCAAACACGAGTCCTGGCGGTCGTGAACTTATCGGCAAATTGGGAATCGGTATCTTCTCCGTTTCGCAGCTTACTCATAGTTTTCAGATCATCACCAAGACGGCGAATGATTCATACCGCACCGTTGTCCTAGTTAATCTGCGTCAGTTTGCTGACGGTTCCACAGAAAGCGATCATGGCGAGTTTCAAGCCGGGCGTTATCGCGTTTGGAGGGAACCAGCCGACAACATCGAGACACACGGCACAACCATTGTGCTGACAGCTATCCGTCCTCAAACTCGCGACAGCTTGCGCAGCGAACAATTGTGGGGTGCCATCGATAACTCAATGAGCAGGGAGGAGAAGGAAAAAAACCTTACGACAATCCCCAAATACCACATCGGGCGGCTTGACTCTAACGGTTCCTATCTCGATGACCCGCGCGGTAAGCCCGAGTTCGTTAACCTCCCATGGGATGAGCAGGATGATCCACGGGAAGCATTTTCAAAAATGGTGGAAAGCGTCTGGTCTGCCGTGCGAGGACAGGCCACGGTGAAGCTTTCAAGCATTTTTGATACGTATCTCCAAATGCTTTGGAATCTCGCTCTCGCGTTGCCACTGCCTTACGTGCAGACAAACGTCCTAGACGAAAGCGTTGCCGACGACTGGGCTTACTTCTACAAACTCTCGAACAACTCTAAAGGTGCAGCACAACAGATCCAGAGTAGCGATCCGAAAATCACCATTCGTGAGCTTGCAGGTCTCACCCCTCCTGAATCTAAGGATGCCCCCTTCAAAATCCTTGTAGACGGCGTTGAGCTGAGTCGGCCGTTGAAATTTCGCAACCTACCGGCGACACAGCATGCCCTTAAGAAGCCGATGGTATTTGTTGGTTCGCTACGCCAGGATTTTAAGGGGATCGACCGAAACGTTAGTGCTGGGCCCCTTGAGTTCGAAGGCTATCTCTTCTGGACACCGAAGGTAGCGCCGACTGAACATCAGGGGGTTCTCGTTCGCATCCACGGAGCTAGTGGCACCCTTTTTGACTCGACATTCTTCAACTATCAGGTCTCGGAGACGACAAGGCGTCGGCAAATCACATGCGAGATTTTCGTAAAACAGGGGTTGGAAGCCGCCCTGAATATCGACCGTGAGAGCTTCAATACAGCACACCCGCACACGGTTGTCCTAACGCGGTGGCTTCATAACGCACTACGTCAGCTTTCGAACGCTCAGAAACGACAAGCGCAGCAAGTCCGAGGTGTCGCGCGGATTTCAGCACAACGTGACGTGGAATATCGAATCGGCCGCATCGTGGATTCGGCTAATACCCTTCGCACAGACGGCGAAGGGGTTGTCCCAGATATCCATTTTGCAGGCAGCAATCGGAAGGTGACGTCGACAAGCGAAGGTATCACTCAGACCTTTGACCTTGATCGAATCGTCCAGGAGGTTCCGCTGGGACTCGTTTCACCAACTCCCGGCAGTGTTCGAAAACTGGAAGCGATCACCAAGGTGCTGTCCATTTATGGGGTTCTTGAGCACTTGACCCCAAAGGAACAGGAAAACCTGCTTGGATCCATCCTTGGCATCATGGAGGCCGATAACTTTGACTGACGAAGTGACAGGATCCGACGAGTCAGAAGACCTTGAGGCCCTGATTGGCACAGGTCCGCTGGATTTTCCAGAGAAAGTAGTGCGCGAGTTCCAAGCATGGCATCGGCCACGTAAGCAGTATGTGCGTAGAGTCCAGTGGTGTCATGAAATTTGGAATCTCACGACTGACCTGATGCGTACCAAGGGTGAAATACATGAACTCCGGTACTTGACGTTGCCCGGCAGTGACCTGCTCGACATCCGTCATATTGCCGAGACGATCTGCTCCCCACGGCAGGTGAAACTCCGGTATCTCGGCTTCAATTCTGCCGCCATTCCAACTTCTGCGGATCAGGCCGAACTCAATGGAACCGAGTTCTCCGCCATCAGGGAAAACTGGATCGAATTCGAGTCACAGGTTTTCCCTGGCGATTTCCGTCAAGTTGGAAATCTTCGCTCACCTTCCTATCGGCGCATGAGGGAAAAAGGACCCTACCATGCGATCAACATTGATCTGTGCGGGGGGTTTGCGGGACACGAGAAGACCGAAAGTGCACCTAATTACTTCGGAGCTCTGCGAGCAATCCTGCAAAATCAAGCGCGTTCTGATGACGACTTTCTTCTTTTCATCACGACCCGAATGGATGACGACAACGTCGACGACGGGGCCAAAGGAGTATTGCTTCAGTTGGCGCAAGAAATCCACGATACCTGCAAAGGGTACGCTTCTGCGTTCTCCGAAGCATGGGGCGTCCAAGAAGACGACGCATCCCTAAGTGTGCCTGAAGTTGTCGGCACGGGCGAAGCCTTCATGCTCGGCTTAACTCAATGGATCATTTCAACCGGAGTGTCTTTTGGGTTGAAGGCATCAGTGCGAAGCTTTATGACCTACCGCACGGGTTACGGCCTTGGCGACGACGATATCGTATCGCTCGCAATCCGCTTTAAGCTGGACTCCCCGGACATCCCCCCCGATCCGCACGGACTTGCGCGAATCCTTAATACTTCAGTGTCTCAGGCCGATAAAAAATGTGAGCAATCAGTCATAGTTCCTCGTCGGGTCCGTGAACGCATTCAAGTGGACAAAATACTTCAGGAGCAGGCTGAAGAGTTCGAGAAATGCATTGTGGAGTCCGCTGCGCTCCTGGGTTCAGCAGGGTACGACTCCGACTCGTACCGCGGCTGGGTCATGCAGGAAGAGGGTCCCAACAAGTCTGTGTCAGCCGAGAACAGCGCGGGGCAATGAACCACGAGACGCGAAGTCCCTCATCCACGGTGCGCTGAAACAATTTGTCCCTCCGGCGCGTTCATGGCCCTTAACAAGCGCGATGTGCCCCCACAGCGTGGGACCGCGGAGCCAGGAGACTAACTGTGCCAGCACGCCTGTCAGTGCGTGCTGGTACATCTTGTTGCTATGATCCTCCCTGCCGCTTCTGAGCCCCAGGTATCGTTCGCTGACCTGGAAACTGCTGACCTCATCGTCGATGCCCTCTACGCCGGCGGCACGAGTGGCAACACCGGCGACGATCCCATCTCGAAGCTGATAAGGAGAGTTGGCAACCAGGGCGGCTTCCGATACTCCGGCTCCCCTGCCAAGGGGACTGTGAAGTTGGCTGTGCTCTACACGAGCGGCAGCGATGTCGACTGGCCCGACCACCTGGACATCGAGACGGGCACCTTCACGTACTACGGGGACAACAAAAAGCCGGGCCAAGGCCTCCACAACACCCCACGGTCGGGCAACGTCCTCCTCCGGGACGTCTTCGCTGCATCCCACGGAACCGCAGATGACCGGGCCAAGGTGCCTCCGTTTCTCCTGTTCGAGAAGGCAGGCTCCTCAGGCCGGACCGTGCGCTTCCGCGGCCTCCTGGCACCAGGCGGACCGACCCTCACATCTGACGACGAGCTCGCTGCCATCTGGCGCACGACGTCAGGGCTCCGGTTCCAGAACTACCGGTCACACTTCACCGTCCTCGACCACGACAAGATTCCACGCAGCTGGATTCAGCACCTGCTCGACGGCGGTGACCCTCTGGCCGGTGAGTGTCCCGACGTCTGGCGCACTTGGGTTGAGGGACGCGTCTACCGGCCGCTGCTGGCGCCTACAACTACCGTCATCCGTTCCAAGGCCGACCAGTTCCCGGATGACGCCCTAGGTACGGCCATGCTGGAGGCGATCCGCGAGTACTTCCGCGAGCGGGAGCACGACTTCGAGGCGTGTGCCGTGGCCATCTGGCGTTTGATCGCCCGGAACACCGGGCTGGTGGACCTCACGCGCCCCAGCAGGGATGGAGGGCGCGACGCCGTCGGCACGTATGACCTCGGGCCGACATCCAGTCGCATCTCCATCGACTTCGCTCTCGAAGCCAAGTGCTACGGCGTCGGCAACTCGGTAGGAGTGCGGGAGGTATCACGACTGATCTCGCGAATCAGGCATCGCAACTTCGGCGTCCTGGTGACCACGTCATACTTTCAGAAGCAGGTCCAGGAAGAGGTTCACGAGGATGGCCACCCAATCGTTCTCATCGCCGGCCGGGACGTGATCGACGCCCTGCGCCACAACGGCCGCACGACTGTTGACGCCGTCCGCCAGTGGCTGGAGCAAAGCTTCCCGAAGGTGTAGCTCGGAAGTCAGAGCGCGGCCCATTTGTGGACTGGCAAGGCGATCAAAACAGCCTCTGCGCTCTTGACCTGCTGAAACGTGAGGGACGCACGGGGCCTCCGGAGCCGTGTGCGCAGGTTCGAATCCTGCCGGGGGCACCTTGGATTAGGTGCCCAAAGACCCCGCCATCAGCGCTTTCGCTGAGGACGGGGTCTTGGCGTATGGGCAGCCGTATGCCGCTCGGAGCGGCTGTGTGTCGGGGGTCGCGGCCTATTCGCGGCCAAGCCGTAGAGCAGAAACCCGCAGGTGGAACCCCGGAAACGACGAGGCCCCCGGACCGTGGTCCAGGGGCCATCATGCCGCAGCAGGTGCGGGTGTCGGAGGCGTGTCGGGATCAGGGCCCGCTGCCGGGTCTCTCCTCCTGGTCGCCGTTCTCGTCGAGAAGCTCGTCGATCCGGCGATTGGCGACGTCCTGTCGACCGTCGAGGCACTTGGCGTACCGACTCAGAAGCACTTCGACGCTGTTGCCCGCCCGCTCGGCGACCTCGGTGGGATCCACGCCTGCGTTGAGCCAGGAGGAGAGCGCGGCGTGCCGCAGGTCGTACGGTCGAGCGGCCAACGGCGAGGCCGCCTGTTCCGGCGTGAGCGCCAGGTGCCGCGCCTCGTCCCAGACACGCCAGTACGTGGTCGAGGCGGCCACTCCCCCACGCTCGTTGGCGAACAGCCGGTCGTCCTTGGCCGTGCCGAACTCCCCGATGTGCGCGCGGAGCATCCTCACGAGGCGAGGCGAGGCGAGGTGAGGCGGGACCGGGACGATGCGTGTTTCGTTCGCCGCCCGATTCTTCAAGTCGCGGTCGTCGTGAACGGCGCCGGTCCCGGTCCAGCGCTTACCGACGGTCGGGCGGCTCTTCTCCAGGATCAGCGAGCCCCATCCGCTGTCCGGCAGCGTGCAGTCCTGCCGCCACAGCGCCACCGCCTCAGCCGGACGCAGACCGCCGAAGTACATGCAGGCGAACAGCGCGACGAGCCGACGTCCGCGGGCTCGGTGGAACCCGCCCACGTACGAGACCGCCGCCAGGAGCTCCCCGGCCTGCCGGGGTTCACGATGACACGGCGGTCTACTTCCTTGCTCACCTTGGGCGGCTTCCACTTCACGAGTGTGACCGGGTTCTCGGGGAGCTCCCCCAGTTCGGCCGCGTAGGCGAGGGCATCAAGCCCCGGCTGCGCTCCGCCCGCGCTACACCGACGCGCGCCCACACATGGATAGGGTCGAAAGCCATGAGTCGATCACCGCACAGAGCGGCCCGCGGTCAAGGCAATGCCTCCGGCGGGGGATCGGCCGGCACCGGGATGGAGGTGGGCGCCGTCGCCGACCGCCGGGCCCGTGGTGGCGTGCGCGAGGAGCTCCCATCCCGTCCACCGCCGACCCAGGCAGAGCCGAGCAGACGCGGCCCATGGCGTCCAGGTCATTCGGACAGTGGCTCGCGGTGGTCGTCAAAATGCCGCGTTTGCTCAAGAGCAATGCAGGGTGATGGCCGCTCGGTCTTGCAGGAGTGAGTGGCGAGCGACCACGACCTAGGTCCTTGGTGCCGGTTCGTCTGGCCCTGTGGTCCGATTCGCCGAGCTCCGGCAACAGTTAGCGTCCCAGCATGCGCTTAGGAATACTTGGCACCGGCAACGTCGCCCAAGCATTGGCTCACGGCTGGAGTGCCGCAGGGCACGACGTGCTCCTCGGTTCACGCCAGCCCGAGAACCGGACGGGTCTCGGGTTCCCCGTGGCGAGTTTGAACGAGACAGCGGCCCACGCAGAGGTACTCGTCAACGCCACTCCGGGGACCGTCTCCGTAGAACTGCTGCATTCCATCGGGGCACCGGCGCTGGCCGGCACCTTATTGATCGATGTCGGGGTCGGTCTCTCCGACGACTTCACCGAGCTGTCGCATCCCAACAGCAGCCTCGGCGAACAGATCCAGGAGGCTTTCCCCCTTACCCCTGTCGTCAAGACGTTGTGCACGATGGATTCCACCGTGATGACCGCCCCAGGCGGTCTGGACGGCCCGAGCACCGTGTTTCTCTCCGGCGATGACGCCGAGGCCAAGCAGACCACCGGCCGGCTGCTCACTGACCTCGGCTGGCCCCCATCGTCCCAGTTGGACATCGGCGGCATCACTTCTGCGCGTGGGCAGGAACACTTCGCCCTGCTCTTCACGGGCATCGCGAACGGTCTTGGTAATCACACGTTCAACGTCAACGTGGTCACCCGCCCCCCTGCCTGACAGTGCCGCGTCAAGACCGCGTACGACGACCGACATCAACGGGTGACACCAACAGGCACGTACGGGACCGGTCAGCACTGCACTTCGGCGGACGATGAGTACAGCCAAACGAGAGTTGATCGCCCCCGGTAATCGCCGATGATCGACCTGATAAGGAGGAGGCCGGATTTCAAAGCCCGTACGCAGCGCGAGCAGCGTCCCAGGCCGTGTCTGTTAATTCGGTCGTCTGGTCAGTGGTCTACCCAGTCCGGCGCCCACACATCGTGCGGGGTTCGCGGGCCTACGGTGCGCAGATGGTCGCGTAGCGCGGTCAGCATGGGGTGCTGGTCTCCGCTGCGGAACAGCAGCACGTGCGGGTAGACCGGGGTCGGGTCGTGCAACGGGATGCGCCGTAGGTCGTGGGTCTGGGGCCAGAGGTACCGGTCCCCGCTGCCGACGAGGGTGGACAGCGAGGCTGAGTCGGCCAGCGCGTCCATCAGGGCCTCGTCACCGAAGTTGGGGCCGAGCGCGTCGATGCTCAGGCCGAAGGTCTTGGACAGCGCCTGGTAGAACGCCGCCCACTCCGTGCCCGGCTTGATCCCGGGGATCCAGATGCGGTGGCCGGCCAGGTTCGCAGGACTGACCCAGGGTGCGTCAGCCAGCGGGTGGCCGGGTCCGACCAGGAGCTGCAGGGGTGCGTCCAGGAGTCGTTCGGCGCTGATTCCGGCCGGGACCTGGTCTGCCGGCAGGGCACGGAAGGACGCGTCGATGGTCCCTTCGAGCACCGCCTGGGCGGCCTGGGCGGCGTTCTCCATGCTCAGCGTGACCGCGTCCAGGTCCGTCCCAGGGTGGGAGCGGTAGAACCGGTAGACGGCCTGGGCAGGAGCGATGCGCCGATTGAGGACGTCGACACGTAAGGGCCGGCTGCCGGGGCGCACAGCCTGCTCGGCCTGTTCGATGGCCGCCAGGACCTTCTTGGCGTGCGGCAGGAAGACCTGCCCGTCCAGGTTCAGCCGGGAGCCTCGGGAGGTCCGCACCAGGAGCGTGACCTCGATGTGCCTCTCCAGGGCCGCGATCCGCTTGGAGACCGCCTGCTGGCTGACCCCTAGCTCGTCGGCCGCAGCCTGGAACTGGCCGGTCTCGGCGACGGTCACGAACGTCCGCAGCACTTCAGCATCCACGCTTGCACCCTACTTTCACAACTATTGGTTGTGTCTGGTGTGGTGCAGGGTTGTTTGATCGAGTGTTCTGCGAGGTGGTGGGATCGGCGCATGTCTACCCGCACAGAGCAGGTCATGTATGTCCAGACGCCTGAGTTCGCGCGTCATGCGGAGCGGATCGTGGAGGTGACCGATGCGACGTCTCGACTGAACGTGCTTCCATTCAGCGACAGCGAAGGTCGCGCGGGACTGCTCTCCTTTGTGTTCGGCGGCCCGCTGCCGGAGTCGGTGGTGATCTACCCGCCGTTCTTTACCGAGTGCGGGCTGAACACGACGTTCGGGGAGAACGTCTTCGTCAACCAGGGATGCACCTTCATGGACAAGGGAGGCATCCGTATCGGGAACGGTGTCATGATCGCCCCGAAGGTCAGCCTCATTACCGGAGGCCATCCACTGCCCCTGGCCGAGCGCCGCGAGTACCTCTCCTTCGCCCCGATCGTCATCGAGGACGACGTCTGGATCGGGACGGCTGCCGTGATCACGCAAGGGGTGACCATCGGTGGTGGTGCGGTAGTCGCTGCCGGTGCGGTAGTCACTTGTGATGTTCCTGCCGGCACCGTGGTTGCGGGAGTGCCCGCCAGGGTGATCAAGAAGATCGACTGAGCCCGGCCGCGCTGCCAGGCACGAATGCACAGCGTCTCGACGGTCTGATCCTGATGCCTCGTCATGCTCGGCTGACTGACCGGCAGCGGGACCGCTTGCGACCTCTGCTTCCCTCCAGTACCAGGCGTCGTGGCAGGCCGTGGGCCGATCACCGCCGCATTGTGGAGGCGATCGTCTACCGGTATCGCACCGGTGTTCCTTGGCGAGACCTCCCAACGAGGTTCGGATCCTGGAAAACCGTGTGGGCCCGCCACCGCCGCTGGGCGGCCGACGGGACCTGGGACCGTGTGCTCGGTGTCCTGCTCGCCCGCGCGGACGATGATGGGCTGATCGACTGGCGGGTGGCGGGTGGCGGGTGGCGGTGGACTCCACCATCACCCGGGCCCACCAGCACGCCACCAACACCCGCCGCCCCGAGACGTGCCGGGACGCAGCCCGAGGTCAAGGCCATGACGCTCACCGAGAGCCCGCCGGGCACGCGATCGGCCGTTCCCGCGGCGGGCTGACCACGAAGATCCACCACGCCGTGGACGGTCAGGGCCGACCTCTGGCCGTCGTCGTGACACCCGGGCAGGCGCACGACGGCCAGTCCCTGCCGTGGCTGCTGGGCGACCTGCGAGTCCCCAGGACCGGAGCAGGCCGCCCGCGCACAACCCCGGCCATGCTGCTCGGGGACAATGCCTACTCCTCCCGCGCGATCCGAGCGGCGCTCAAGGCCCGCGGGATCACCGCGGTCACCCCTGAACGGCGTGACCAGCAAGAGCACCGTCGCCGCCGCGGTGCAGCGGGTGGGCGTCCGTCGAAGTTCGATCCGGTGGCCTACAGGAACCGCAACGTGGTCGAGCGGTCCTTCGCCCTGCTCAAGCAGTGGCGGGGCCTGGCCACGAGGTTCGACAAGCTCGCGATTGTTTACCGCTCGGCCGCCGTCCTCGCCGCTGTGCTCGTCTGGGCTCGCATTTAGCGGACACGCTCTAGCTGGAGCCCTAGCTGTTCTCCGCCGGGTACGGCATCCCGCCAGATGGTGATGTCCAGAGTGACGTACTGACTGGCACTGGTGCTGGGCGATTGGCCCTGGAACGTCACGAGGGCGACAAGGCCGTCCTGCGTGATCGCGCAGAACTGCCTGCCCTTGGAGAGCCGGCTCACGGAGATCGTCTGGGGCAGATAGCGAGTGTCCTGCTTACAGGCGTCCAGGGAGCCCTGCTCGCCTTGGTCAAGCAGGACGAGCTTGGTGTTGTAGTGGCCAAAGTCGCAGCCGGCGGTGCCGCCGCACATTAGGTACAGGTCGTCGTAGTTCGACTCGTGTGGCATCAGTGGCTGGTCACTGAACTTCAGGTAGTAGCCGTCGGGCAGCTTGACTTTCTTGTAGGTCTCCGGCTTATGGGCGCCGCCCGCGGACGACCCGTCTGAGGGATGGGTCGGGGCGGTCGCCTCACGGGACGCGGTGGCGATGGGGCCTGTCCGCTTCCCGTCCTCGCCGGTACCGGAGCCACCACCCCGCCCAAGATGACCGGCGAGAGCAGCGACTAGGAGCACGACGGCTCCAGCACCGCAGCCGAGGAGGGCGCCGATCTTCCGACGCCGGACGCTAGGGGGGGTGGGTACGCCAGGCACAACGGGCTGAGCGGGCCGATCCGCCTGTGCCGGTGCCTGCCGAGGATGCTCCGGCAGCGTCGGAGGGTGTGGGGGCATCGGTGCTCGCCGGGTGAGCGCTCCGGCTGACACCGCCGTCGGAGGCGTTTGAATCCCGCCAGGCGCGCTCGCCGGAGGTTGATGCGGTACAGCATGCCCGGGTACCACAGGCCGCTCAGGTGCCGACGGACCCGGCGACGGAGCGGCATACCGCTGGGCGATGGCAGTCGTCAAAGCTCCCGGCAGCCAGTCTTCAGGACGGCGCAACTGAGTGGCGCCGGACGCCGCGCTGCACAGGGCAAGGACCTCACTGAGCGACGGACGCTCGCCCGGATCCTTAGCCAGACAGCTGCGGACGAGTTCGTCCAGTTCGGCAGGTAGTCCGGCGAGATCCGGATCCTCGTGGACGATCCGATAGAGGACCGCGTGGGACGGTCCGTCCCCGTGAGCGGACCTGGCCAGCGCGGCGAAGGCAGCGACCTGCCCGAGAGCGAACACATCTGACGGCGGCCCCACGGTACGGCCCGCCGCCTGCTCCGGCGACATGAAGGCTGGGCTACCAACGGTGACGCCGCTGCCAGTCAGCGCCGTGGCGTCAGCAGCACGGGCGATACCGAAGTCGATGACGCGGGGCCCGTCGGCGGCCAACAGCACATTGGACGGCTTCAGATCCCGGTGCACAATGCCGGCACCGTGCACAACTTGCAGGGCCTCGGCCACTCCGGCGGCGAGCAACAACACGGTGAGGGCGGGCAGTGGCCCATAGTCCACGACAGCGGATGCCAGCGTGGGCCCGGACACGTAGGCGGTCGCCAGCCAGGGCTGCGGCCCCTCCGTGTCACTGTCGATCACGGGTGCCGTAGACAGGCCGTGCACCCGCTCAGCCGCCCGCACCTCCTGCGCGAACCGCCGCCGGAACTCCGGGTCCCCGGCGAACTCGGGCCGGATCACCTTGAGCGCCACGGGACGTCCGCCCGGGGTATGCGAGAGATACACCTTGCCCATGCCACCCGCACCAAGCCGGGCGGCCAGCCGATACCCTCCCACGCTCAGTGGATCGTCAGCCGCCAGCGACTGAAAGACCGCTTGAGCAGATCCTCCTGCACCGTTCATCGATCCCCCGAAACGCCCGTCACCCAGCAGCAGAAGCAGCTTAACGTGAAGCAGGAGACCCGCCCTGGGGCATCAGAGGAGTGGGAGTCCCTGGTGAAGCTCGAAGACTCGCCGCAGCCACCCGCACCGAGGCATGCCGTAGACGTGTCCGCCGAACCACGGACCCAGCGCGCGCAAAATGACCAGTCTCCACAGCGGCGGCTCACACGGCTCCTGACATCCATGGCCGACATCAACGACGCCGGACGGGGGCGCACACCGGCACTCCAGTCCGGCCGTCGCACCAGCCGGCGACAGTCACCAGACCGCGCGCGAACCGAACTCCTAAAGCGGTGCTCAGCAGCCGTGGACTATGATGCTGCCCGAAGCAGCCGCATGTCGGGGATCGTAGACGAGACGTGGACGGGATCCTGAAGCATCATCCCGGGCCCACCGGCTCAGGCCCGACGCCAAGCCTGACGATGGCGGGCGACACCGTACACCTGTTCGACCTGCTCGGCCGTCAGCACGCCTGAGAGCGGTGCCAGTGCCGATACCTGGCGTTCCTGGTACACCCGTACGGTGAGCTGTGTGGCGACCACCTTCAGATCGGTGACGCCGACGAAGACGAGCACCGGCGCCACCGGTACGGGGAAGGCGCAATGGCGTTCGAGCACCCGGCTCACCCGCTTGGCCTCCGCGCGGCTCTTGCGTGCGTAGGGCGCCGGTTTTCCGTGATCGACCTTCACGGCGTCGTCGCCCACCCATACAGCCCTCTTGTGGTGGTGCTTCGTGTTGATGCTGAACACCCCGCCAGGCCCGATCAGCAAGTGGTCGACGTCCACGTCGTCGGCCAGGGGGATGGAGTGCAGGACCCTCCAGCCGTGGCGTGTCAGGCGATTCAGCTCGGCTCCCACCCGGCGCTCCCCCGCCAGTCCTTTTCGCCACGAGTCCCACTGCGTCGGCCGCCGCAGCAGCCATGTGAAGATCCTGCGCGCCGGGCCCGGGCCGGATGCGGCCAGGAGATTGCTGATGGCCTTTCCAGGAGGATTGGCTGCCAGGTCGTCCGCCGGCGTCAGCGGTGGCAGCGACAGCGGCATCGGACGCGCTTCGGCCTTGAGTGCTCCGTCCGGCGGGACCGCACTGGTGATCTTCGACAAGCGCCGTCTCAGTACGACGAGCACGTCGTGGCGGTACTCGGCGCGCAGGACCGTAATCTCCCCCGTCGTGACGTCCGCCCAGCCGACCGCGGTGCCATCGGGCAGGTTCGCGTACAGGCGATCACGTCCGTACCGCTTCCAGCGCATGACCTTCAGCTCCACGAGACCCCCTCCGCTCATGCAGCGACGACGTCGGTACAGCAACATCAGGAAAGACGCGGCCACAGGACCGCAGAGCGTATGACATGGTGCGGTTCGCTTCTTCTTCGGAAGCATCACAGTAGGTGGATCCCGGGGCCAGGAAGGTCCCGGACAAGATGCTCGCGGTCATAGGCAACCACTCCGGCTTCGCCGAGCTGTGCCGATCGGTTCGACAGCACCTTGTCCGACAGCAGGGGCAGGTGGTGCGCGGCCGGCGCCGGCAGGTTGCCTCCTGGCCATCGACGAAGCCCGACCGCCGGTTGGGTCCTGGCTGTTCCGGGCCTCCCCCGGACAGATCGGGGATGCGGCCATTCCTTGCAGAGCTGGAACCCCCGGAAGCCGGCCGCGCGATCAGGAACATACCCGCAGACACTGACAACGGACCTCGTCGTGACGTTCAGCGGCGCACCGCCCTCCGCCGCCGGCAGAGGCACCGTCGGCCCATGGGTTCACCGGCACCGATGGCCGGCTTCTCCCGGGTTCGGGAAAGGGCTCACGCGGAGGAGGTGCGGGATGTCCAAGACCGTCGGGTCCGTTCGGGCGACGGACCCGACGCGCCCCAGGACGCCGTATCGCCCGATCAGGGAGAAACCCGCCGACCGGCTTCGGGGCGGGTCCCGCAGCGGCGCGGAGTGCAAAATTGTCCTGCACGATGATCAAGGGCCGACAGAGGTCTCTTGCTCCGGCACGGGTCCTCTCTGTCCCGGCGAAGTGCCTGCCCACCCGCCTGATCCCCACAGATCTTCCCGTTCATGACCGGACTCGTGACCGGACACGTCACCCCGTGCGGGATCGGTCTCGCGGTGCCGGGCCCGTGCTCCTGCGTACGATCAGCTCCACCGGTACCACCCGGTCCACCTCCGGTTCCGGCGGGCCGTCCAGTTGGGACAGGAGCAGCCGCAGGGAGCGCGTGCCGATCTCGGGGAAGTCGGTGCGGACCGTGGTCAGCGGGGGGAGCAGGTGCGCTGCCTCGGGGATGTCGTCGTAGCCGACGACGCTGACGTCGTCGGGGACACGGCGGCCCGCCTCGTGCAGGGCGCGCAGTACGCCCAGCGCCATCTGGTCGTTCGAGGCGAAGACCGCGGTGACCTCGGGGCGGTCGGCCAGCCGGCGCCCCAGTTCGTAACCCGAGTCGGCGCTCCAGTCGCCGACGAGCGGTTCCGGCACCGGGGCCCCCGCCGCCTCCAGCGTGGCCCGCCACGCCTCCGCCCTGCGGTCCGCCGACAGCCAGCCCGCGGGACCCGCGATGTGCCGTACCGTCGCGTGGCCGAGGTCCAGGAGGTGTTCGGTGGCCTTGCGGGCGCCCGCCCGGTTGTCCGCCGTGACGAACGACGCGTCCTCGCCGAGGTCGTTCTCCAGCACCATCAGCGGGGTGTCGAGCCGTGCCTCCGCCAGCGCCCTGCCCACCCAGCGCTGCGGGGCGATGGCGATCACACCGTCCGCGCCCTCGGCCGACAGCGTGTCCACGGCCCGTACGACGGTGGCCCGGTCCGCCGTGTCGAGCGCGATGGAACTCACCAGGTAACCGGCCTCCTGGGCCGCGGTGTTGATCGCGGCCAGGATGGAGGCGGGGCCGAAGCGGGCCGCGTCGAAGGAGATCACCCCCAGCATGCGGGTCCGGCCGCTCGCCAGCGAACGCGCGCTGCGGCTCGGCCGGTAACCGAGGGTGCGCATGGCCGTCAGGACCAGCTCGCGGGTCTCGGGGCGGACGGCCGGGTTGTCGTTCAGTACGCGGGACACCGTCTGCTTGGAGACACCGGCCAGCCGTGCCACGTCGCCCATCACCGGACGCGCGCCCGCGAAGCTGCGCCGGCTGCGGCCCTTGCGGACGTCGTTGCGGAGCTCGTTGCCGAGGTCCTTCGGGAGATCCTCGGGGGGTCCGTCGGGCGGCACGCCGTCACCGGCACTTCGGGTCATGGCGGGTGCTGTCCTCCGGGTCCGTCCCGGCGGTCGTACCCCGCCCGGCTGCCCCACAGAATAGGCCGCCGGGCGGGAGGGAGACGCGACGCGGTCACCCGCAGGCGAAGGGTCGGCGCACGAAGGAAAGCGCCAGGAGAGGCAGCAGGAGAGCTCCGGGAAGAGAACGTCAGGGCTTCACCGGGCCGAGGTCGGGCGTGTCGGTGAGGTGGGCGCGCCGTCGGGTCGTGGCCTGCAGTTCCAGCAGGACCAGTTCGTTGGTGCCGGGGCGCAGGACGGGCGCGGGCACGTACAGCGTGCGCTGCGGGCCGCGGTTCCAGTAGCGGCCGAGGTGGAAGCCGTTGATCCATGCCTGGCCCTTGGTCCAGCCGGGCAGGGACAGGAAGGTGTCGGCGGGCGTACGGACCTCGAAGGTGCCGCGGTGGAAGGCCGGCCCGGCATCCGCCGGCGCCTCCGCCTCTCCTTCCTCCCCTTGCACCCCTTGCGCCCCTTGCGCCCCTTCCCCCGGGGGCGCGGAAGCGACCGGGGCGAAGGGCACCGCTCCGGGGTCGTCCAGGGCCAGGGGGTGGCAGTGCCACCCCCGCAGCGCGGTGCCGTCGAAGGTGACGGGCCCGAGCAGCCCTTTCGGGGAGCCGATGCGGGGGCCGTAGTTGACGCCGCCCATGTTCTCGACGAGCACGTCCAGCGTGGCGCCGGCCCGTGGAACCCGCACGGGCAGAGCCTCTTCGTGGCGTTCGCGTTCGAGTACGCCGACGGGGGCGCCGTCCACGAAGACCTGGGCGCGGTCGCCGACACCGCCCGCGAAGTGCAGCACGCCGTCGCCCGGCACGGGGACCGTGGTGCGGTACAGGGCGTACCCCGCCCGCAGGCCCAGCTCCTCCATCGTCACCGGATCGGCGTCGACGCGCACCGGCCCGGCCAGGACGCTCGCGTGCGGGAGCAGCGGGACGCGGTGGTCCAGTTCGACCGGTGTGGGCGGGAGTTTGGGGGCCGGCGCCGGAACGGGCTCGTCCGGGACCGGGGCGTGGCGGGCGATCACCTCGCGGAAGGCGTGGTACTTCGGGCCCGGGTCGCCGGACTCGGTGAGGGCCGCGTCGTAGTCGTACGAGGTCACGATGGGCTCGTACGCGTGGTCGTGGTTGGCGCCGTTGGTGAAGCCGAAGTTGGTGCCGCCGTGGAACATGTAGATGTTCACCGAGGCGCCCGCGGAGAGCAGCCGGTCGAGGTCCGCTGCGGCGTCGGCGGCGTCGCGCACGTGGTGCGGTTCGCCCCAGTGGTCGAACCAGCCGATCCAGAACTCCGCGCACATCAGCGGCCCTTCGGGCCGGTGGACACGCAACCGCTCCAGCGATTCCGTGACCCTGCTGCCGAAGGTGCCGGTGGTGAGGACACCGGGCAGGCTGCCGGCCGCCAGGTGCTCGGGATCGGTCTGGTCGCAGGTGAAGAGGAGTTCCCCGACTCCCCCGGTGCGCAGGGCCCGCGCGAGGTGTTCGAGGTACGCGGTGTCGTCGCCGTACGCCCCGTACTCGTTCTCCACCTGTACGGCGATCACCGGGCCGCCCGACGCGGCGAGGTGCGGCAGCAGCGGGGGCAGCAGCAGGTCCAGGTAGCGGTCGAGCGCGTCGGTGAAGCGCGGGTCGCTGGTACGCAGCCGGATGTCGGGGTCCGTGGTCAGCCAGGAGGGCAGGCCGCCGCCGTCCCACTCGGCGCAGATGTACGGTCCGGGGCGCAGCAGGACGTACAGGCCCTCGGCCTGGGCCAGCCGCAGGTACCGGGGCAGGTCGAGGAAGCCGTCCAGGACCAGGGTGCCGGGTTCGGGCTGGTGGAGGTTCCAGGGGACGTAGGTCTCCACCGTGTTGAGGCCCATCAGCCGGGCCTTGCGGAGCCGGTCGGCCCACTGGTCGGGATGGACGCGGAAGTAGTGCATCGCGCCGGAGACGATCCGGAACGGCTCCCCGTGGAGCCGGAACCCGTCGGAGGCCGTGGTCAGAGCGGACATGAGGATGCTGCTTCCCTTCGGTTCGGGGAACGGGGGGTGAAGGCGAGCCGGGGAGAGGGTCTGGAGGCCCGGAGGCGGGATCGGCGGCGGCGCTGCGAGACCATGATGTTACCGGTAACTCAACAGCGTCAAGGCGGTATCGGACAGTGCCGGCACGAAGGGTCGCCGGATCCGTCCGGTGACGGATCCCGGTCGGCCGCACGCGCCGGTGCAGGCTGGGGGCGTACGCGCGGCACCGGGGCGGGACGGCCACGTGCGGGCCCGGGCCGAGTGGCCGCAGCCGCCTCGGCCCGCTGCCGTCCGGCACGGTTCGGCCGCCACCACCTCTCACCCGGGAGCAGGATCCTGAAGCGGGTCGGAGACCTCGACCCGCCTGCTCCACCGGCAGGTTGCGGCCATCCGCGATTGGCCTCGTACGGCCTCGTCGGCACACCCCGCAACCGCGTAATGTCACTCGACGTACCACTTTCAGCGTGATTCGCATGTTTCAGGTGGGAACAGGGGGAGGTTCGTATGCCAGAGCGGAAGCGCATCGTCATCGACCCGTCCGGTCGCGACATCCACGGCGAGGCGGCACGGCTGCGCGCACACGGTCCGGTGGCCCGGGTGGAGCTTCCCGGCGGTGTGGAGGCATGGGCGGTCAGCAGTACGGACCTGCTGAAACGCCTGCTCACCGATCCCCGCGTGTCGAAGGACGCGCGGCGGCACTGGCCGCTGTGGATCAACGGGGAGATCTCGCCGGAGTGGCCGCTGTTCGCCTGGGTCGCCGTGCAGAACATGTTCACGGCGTACGGCGGCGAGCACAAACGGCTGCGGACCCTCGTGGCCAAGGCGTTCACCGCACGCCGTACCGCCGCACTCCAGCCACGCGTCGAGGAGATCACCAAGCAGCTGCTCGACCGCATCGACGAGGCCGGGCGCCGGGCCGGGGTCGTCGACCTGCGCGAGGAGTTCTGCTATCCGCTGCCGATCCAGGTGATCAGCGAGTTGTTCGGGCTGCCGGAGGAGCAGGGCGCGGAGCTGCGGGCCGTGGTGGACGGCGTCTTCAACACCGCGGCCGGCCCGGAGGAGGTCACGGACACCTACACGAGGATGTACGCGGTCCTCGGCGAACTCGTCGCCGCCAAGCGGGCGTCGCCCGGGGACGACCTCACCTCCGGGCTCATCGCGGCCCGGGACGACGAGGGCGACACGCGGCTCAGTGAGCAGGAACTGCTCGACACGCTCGTACTGATGATCAGTGCGGGGCACGAGACCACGGTCAATCTCCTCGACAACGCCGTCCACGCGCTGCTGACCCGTCCCGAACAGCTCGCGCACGTCCGGGCGGGGCGGGCCACGTGGGACGACGTGATCGAGGAGACGCTGCGGCTGGAGGCACCGGTCGCCAGTCTTCCCCTGCGATACGCCGTGGAGGACCTGGCGGTCGGGGAGCTGGGCGGACCGGAAGGGGTGGTGATCCGCAAGGGGGAGGCGGTCCTCGCGGCGTACGCGGCGGCGGGGCGCAATCCGCTGGACCACGGGGACGACGCCGATCGGTTCGATGTGCTGCGGGCCGACAAGGAGCACCTGGCTTTCGGGCACGGGGTGCACTTCTGTCTCGGGGCGCCGCTGGGGAGGCTGGAGGCGCGGGTCGCGCTGCCGGCGCTCTTCGGGAGGTATCCGGGGATGGAACTGGCTGTTCCTGAGGGCGGGTTGACGCCGGTGGCGTCCTTCATCTCGAACGGACACCGGGTGCTCCCCGTCCGCATGGGTTCACCCCGCTGAGCGGGGCGGGTGGTGGGGGCGTCTGCGTCGTTCCCCGCGCCCCTGAAGGGGTGGCTCCGCCGGTTGCGCATGTGCGGGGCGTCGTGGGTTGAGCGCGCCGTTCCCCGCACCCCTGAAAGAATGGGCTGGGCGTGGCGTTCCCCGTGTCCCTGAAAGAAATGCGCGTCCCTCAGGGGCATGTCCCTCACGGATCGTCCCGCCGGACGTCCCTGGGCGGACCCGGCCCCCCACGCAGCGGCAGCGTGTCTTCAGGGGCGCGGGGAGCTGCGCGACCGGCCCACGACGGCCCGCAGCCGACCGGCCACTCCCGGCCTCCCCGGCCACCCCCGGCCACTCCCGGCCGCCCCGGGGGCGAAGCCCCGGATCAGGCCGACGCCCGCTTACGCGGCGCCGCCCTCTTCACCGCGGCCGTCGTCTTCTTCGTCGCCGTCCTCTTCCCCTCAGCCTGCGCCCTCACCCCCGCTGCCGCCCCTGCCCCCGCCCTCGGCTTGGCCGGAGCCTTCTTCGTCGACGCCCGCACCGTCGCCGTCTTCTTCGGCGCGCCCCCGGACGACTCACGCGCCGTTCCCGCGGGGAGAGGTGAAGCCCCTCCCCGCGCCTGCCGCACACTGTCCTCCAGCGCCGACACCAGATCGACGACCTGCCCCCCGGACTTCGCGGCGGTGAGCGCGAAAGGCATCTCCTCACCGGACGCCTTCGCCGCGATCATCTCCTCCAGCGCCCCGTGGTAGTCGTCGTGGAGCTCGGCCAGGTCGACCTCCCCCAGCGTGTCCATCAGCGCATCGGCAAGCTCCAGCTCCCTGTCACGGACGGTGACGTTCACGTCCGGGGCGACACTGTCGGGCGTACGGATCTCGTCCGGCCAGAGCAGCCCGTGCATGGCGATGACGTCATCGACGACCCGCAGCATGCCGAGCCGCTCCCGCCCCCTCAGCGCGAACTTCGCGACGGCCACCTTGCGACTGCGCCTGAGCGCCTCACGCAGCAGGGTGTAGGGCCTGGCGGCCGACACCCCGTTCACCGACAGGTAGTACGCCGTGTCCAGCTGGAGCGGATCGATCCGGTCGGCCGGCACGAAGGCCACGATCTCGATCGTCCGGGCGGTCGGGATCGGCAGGGAGGCCAGTTCCTCGTCCGTGATGGGGATCATCGTGCCGTCCGCGTCCTCGTACGCCCTGCCGATCTCCGACGGCGTCACCTCGTGCTCCTCCACCTCGCACACCTTGCGGTGGCGGATGCGACCGCCGTCCTCGGTGTGGATCTGACGGAACGAGATCGAGTGGTTCTCCGTGGCGTTCACCAGCTTGATCGGGATCCTGACCAGCCCGAAGGAGATGGCGCCCTTCCAAATGGATCTCACGTTCGACACCCTTCAGGTAGCTTTCACCCACTGCCTGACAAATCCCTACGATTCATATCGTATGACGTCAGCAACAAAGACGGGTGAGCGAAGGATCACGCTGAGCATCCGGTACGCCAGACCGGGCCTGCACCTCGGACCCGTAGCCGGTACCTGAGGACCCGTGGTCGGTACCCCGGACCCGCAGCAGGCACCTCAGACCCGCACCCACGTCCCCCGGTCACGGGCCGTCGCGTGCAGCGCCTCGATGTCCGCCGGTTTCAGGACGCCGCCCGACCGGGCCAGCGACATCACATCGGTGTCCAGGAGGATGCGCACATCACGCGGGGACGCCGTCACGGCGACGTCCCTGGGCCCGAAGAAGGCCAGCACGGGGCGCACCTCCGCGGTCAGGGCGTACGAGGCGCGGTCCGCGCCGGCGCGGGCCAGCCGCAGCACCGGCCGCGCCTCCCCGCGCCCCACCGTGACCATCGGGTCGGCCACGAGGACCCGCCGCCTGCGGGCGTACAGCGTGTGCACGGCGAACAGTCCGCCCGGGCCGATCACCAGATGGTGGACGCGGTCCCCGCCGGGCAGCGGCACCGAGTGCAGGGTGTGCCACCCGGCCCCCTCCAGCCGGTCCAGCGCCTCGCCCACCGCCAGCTCCGCCTCCAGTGCCCGGCGCCGGGGATCCGGCCGCAGCGGCCGCTGCGGCCCCGGCTCGTGGTCGAGGACGGTCTGCAGCGCCTCTCCGGGCCGGTTCGGCGCGAGGTCGTCGTCCGGGTGCAGGGACAGCCGCGCGAGTTCGGCGGGGGTCGGCACCGGCGGCGGCCCGACCTCCACCGCTCCGGTCAGGAACGGACCGAGAACGCCCAGCACGTCCTCGCGCCGGTCCTCGCTGAGCAGGTTGACCCGGCCGGCCTCCCTGTCGTACCAGGCGATGTTCCTGCCGTCCGTACGGCAGACGTAGAGCCGCTCCCGGCCGTGTCGCCAGGTCGGTATGACGCGCAGTCCGTCCATGCACCATCACCCCATGACCATGGGAACAGGCAGGACGCTCCAGGGGCAAGGCGGCGGCCCTCTTTACGGACAGTCGGGGGAAGGCACCGCCACACCCCCGCGGAAAGCGACCCGCCCCCGATGGCCCAGCGTGACGGGCGCGCCCCGGGGCGCGCTCCTAATGTGGCGATCAACCAGCTCTGCCCCCTATTCCGGAGGAGCCCGTCATGTCCCTGCGTACCGCTGTCACCCGTATCGCCATAGCCGGCGGCACCCTCGTCGCCGGTGGCGCCCTCGTCGCCGGTGGCGCGAGTCCCGTCCTCGCGGCCGACGACTGGGACCCCCAGGCCAGTCGCCAGGCCGGTCGCCAGGACAGCAGTCACGACAGCAGTCGAGGCGACAGCCACGGCGGCAGTCACGGCGACCACCACTCCAAGTACTACAAGGGCCGCGTCAGTGCGCCCGGCGGACTGCACCTGCGCGACAAGCCGACCCGCGGCAGCGCCGTCATCGGTTTCGCCGCGCACGGCGAGGTCGTCTCCATCTTCTGCAAGACGCCGGGCGAGAAGGTCCAGGGCAACCCCCTCTGGTACCTCCTCGCGAACGGCACCTGGGCCTGGGGAACGGCCCGGTACATCGACAACATCGGCCCGGCGCCCCGCTGGTGCTGAGCCGGCCGGGTCCATTCGCGGAGGGTCCCCGAAAAGACCCTCACCCGGCAAACATCAAGCACCGGAACAGCCCAACCATCCCGATATAACAGGACATCGGGCCAACCGCTTGCTAACTTCCGGTCATGCCCTCGCCCGGAACGACAACAGCGCAGGCGGATCCGCCCGCTCCCGTTGTACGCCTCCCCCGGCGCCGTGGCATCGAGTTCGCCCTCGTCGTCGTGGCCGTCCTGCTCTCCCTGTACGGCTACTGCGACGTCGGCCTCGCCAGGACCGGATCCGTCCCGCCCGGCGCCGTCGGCCACGGCGCCGGGCTGGGCGCGCTCGCGCTCCTCGCGCACCTCGCGGTACGCCTGCGCGCCCCCTGCGCCGATCCGCTGCTGCTGCCGATCGCCGTCCTGCTCAACGGCCTGGGCCTGGTCCTGATCCACCGGCTCGACCTGGAGACCCCGGCCGACCGGGCGGCCCCCACCCAACTCGTCTGGTCGACGCTGGGCGTCGGCCTGTTCATCGCGGTGGTGATGCTCCTGCGCGACCACCGGGTGCTCCAGCGCTACACGTACGTCTCCGTCGTCGCCGCGCTCGCCCTCCTCGTCCTGCCGATCTTCTTCCCCTCGGTGAACGGCGCCCGGATCTGGATCAGGGTGGCCGGATTCTCCATCCAGCCCGGCGAGTTCGCGAAGGTCATGCTCGCGCTGTTCTTCGCCGGCTACCTCGCCGCGAACCGCACCGCCCTGGCGTACACGGGCCGGCGTCTCTGGCTGCTGCAGCTGCCCACCGGGCGGGTGCTCGGCCCGATCCTCACGGTCTGGCTGCTGAGCGTCGGCGTACTGGTGCTGGAGCGGGACCTCGGCACCTCCCTGCTCTTCTTCGGCCTCTTCGTGATCCTGCTGTACGTCGCCACGGGCCGTACCGGCTGGATCGCGGTGGGGCTGCTGCTGGCGGCCTGCGGGGCCTTCGCGGTCGGCTGGCTGGAACCGCACGTGCACAGCAGGGTGGAGGACTGGCTGCACCCGTTCGCCTCGATCGAGGCGGGCCGGGGGCCGAACCAGCTCGCCCAGTCCCTCTTCGCCTTCGCCGCCGGCGGGTTCCTCGGCACGGGGCTCGGCCTGGGCCACTCGGTCCTCATCGGCTTCGCCGTCAAGTCGGACTTCATCCTGGCCACCGCGGGCGAGGAACTGGGGCTGGCCGGGCTCTCCGCGATCTTCCTCCTGTACGGGCTGCTGGTCGAGCGCGGCATCCGGGCGGGGCTCTCCGTACGCGACCCCTTCGGCCGGCTGCTCGCGGTCGGACTCGCCTCCATCGTCGCGCTCCAGGTCTTCGTCATCGCGGGCGGGGTGACGGGACTGATCCCGCTCACCGGGATGGCCATGCCGTTCCTCGCGCAGGGCGGCTCGTCGGTCGTGACCAACTGGATCATCGTGGCGCTGCTGATCCGCCTCAGCGACTCGGCACGCCGCCGTGCCGAGGAGGAACCGCACGAGAAGCCGGACGACGGACAGGACGGCAGGCAGGACGGCGGGCAGGACGGCGGACGGCGCGGCGGACAGCTCGGGGAACAGCACCGCGAGCTGCACGGCGGACAGCGCGGGGACCGGCCCCGCGAGCAGCAGGAGGAACGGCGTCCCGATCAGCACCGCGGCCGCGCCGGGGACCGGCACCGCGGCCGGCACGGAAGACCGCGCGGGGAACCGTACGGAGAACCGCGCGGGGAACGGCACGGCGAGGAGGCCGCGCCATGACCGGCAACGGACGCCCCATGACCCGGTACATCCGGCACTCCGCCGCCTTCTGCGCGCTGCTGCTGCTCGCCCTGCTGGTGAACGCCGCGCGCGTCCAGGTCGTCCGGGCCGGTACGTACGACGGGAATCCGGCCAACCGCCGTTCCGCGATCGCGCGCTACGGGCAGCCGCGCGGTGACATCCTCGTGGGCGGCGGGGCGGTCACCGGCTCCCGGGACTCCGGGGGGCGGCTCCGCTACGAACGGAGCTACCGGAACGGCCCGTTGTACGCGCCCGTGACCGGCTTCGCCTCGCAGATGTACGGAACGGCCTTCCTGGAGGAGGCGGCCGACGGCGTGCTGGCGGGCACCGACCCGTTGCTCTCGCCGTTCCCGCTGCTCCCCCTGTGGAACGACTTCATCCGGGCCCGTGACCCCGGCGGCAACGTGGAGACCACCCTCCACGCGAAGGCGCAGCGGGCGGCGTACTCCGGGCTCGGCGCGCGGCGCGGCGCGGTGGCCGCGCTGGAACCGTCCACCGGTCGCGTCCTGGCCCTGGTCTCCACCCCCTCCTACGACCCCGGGGAGCTCTCCGGCACCGGCCCGTCCGTGGCCCGGGCGTGGGCGCGGCTGAACGGCGCGGCGGACCGGCCGATGCTCAACCGGGCGGTGCGGCAGACGTATCCGCCGGGCTCGACCTTCAAGGTGGTCACCGCCGCGGCGGCCCTGGACTCGGGCGTGGTGCGCGACGTGGACGAGCCGACCGGCTCCCCGGACCCGTACCGGCTGCCGGGCAGTTCGACGAGTCTGACGAACGAGGTCGGGGGGTGCGAGGACGCGTCGCTGCGCTACGCCTTCCAGTGGTCGTGCAACACGGTCTTCGCCGGGCTCGGCGTGGACGTGGGCCCGGCCCGGATGCGCGCCACGGCGGCCGGGTTCGGGTTCAACGACGCGACGTTGCGGATCCCGTTCGCAGTCTCGCCCAGCACCTTCGACGCCCGGACGGACAAGGCCCAGCTCGCGCTCTCCTCCATCGGCCAGTACAACACGCGGGCCACCCCCCTGCAGATGGCGATGGTCGCCGCGGCCGTCGCGAACGGCGGTTCGGTGCGTACGCCGCACCTGGTGGAGCGGATGACCACGGCCGACGGGGACACGGTCCTCGCCACCGGGCAGCGCACCCTGCGCCAGGCCATGAACCCCGGTACGGCCGTACGGCTGCGCGAACTGATGAGGGACGTCGTGGAGAGGGGCACCGGTACGAACGCCGCCATCCCCGGCGCCACGGTCGGCGGCAAGTCCGGCACGGCCCAGCACGGCATCCACAACTCCGGTACGCCGTACGCCTGGTTCGTCGCCTGGGCACAGGCCGAGGGCGCCATGGAACCGGCGGTGGCCGTCGCGGTCGTCATCGAGCACGCGGCGGCCGACCGGGGCGACATCAGCGGCGGCGGGGACGCGGCGCCGGTCGCCCGGGCCGTGATGAAGGCCGTGCTCGACCGCTGAGCGGGAAGACTTCCGACGCCCTCCGGGCCGGAGCGTCCGGGCCCGGGACCCGGCTCCGACGCCCGGGTCTAGGACTCGGCTCCGGTCTTGATCGCGTCGGCCACCTCCGCGACCCGCGCCCGCTCCTCCGCCGCGAAGCGTTCCGCGTCGAGCCTCTCGGCGAGTTCCTCGTCCTGGGCCATGAGGAGGTCGAGGTTGGTGTTGCCCATGTCGAAGACGCCCATGTCGACGTATGCCTGCTGGAGGCGCTTGCCCCACAGGCCGATGTCCTTGACGCAGGGGACGATCCGGGAGAACAGCAGCTGCCGGAAGATCGCCAGGAACTCGGACCGCTCGCTGTACTCCTCGGCCTCCGCCTTCGGGACGCCGAAGTTCTCCAGGACCTCGACACCGCGCAGGCGGTCCCGCATCAGGTAGCAGCCCTCGATGACGAAGTCCTCGCGCTCGCGCCGTTCGGCGTCGGAGAGCTGCTTGTAGTAGTCGCGCAGCGCCATGCGGCCGAAGGCCACGTGGCGGGCCTCGTCCTGCATCACGTAGGCGAGGATCTGCTTCGGCAGCGGCTTGTCCGTGGCGTCCCTGAGCAGGCCGAACGCGGCGAGCGCCAGCCCTTCGATGAGGACCTGCATGCCGAGGTAGGGCATGTCCCAGCGCGAGTCGCGCAGGGTGTCGCCGAGGAGCACCTGGAGGTCGCCGTTGACCGGGTAGAGCATCCCGATCTTCTCGTGGAGGAAGCGGGTGTAGATCTCCGCGTGGCGCGCCTCGTCCATCGTCTGGGTCGCCGAGTAGAGCTTGGCGTCCAGGTCGGGCACGGACTCCACGATGCGGGCCGCGCACACCATGGCGCCCTGCTCGCCGTGGAGGAACTGGCTGAACTGCCACGAGGCCACGTGCCGACGCAGTTCCCCCTTGTCACGGTCGTTCATCTTCGCCCAGTAAGGGGTTCCGTGGAGCGCGATCGTCTCGTCGGGGGTGCCCAGCGGATCGTAGGGGTCCACCTCCAGGTCCCATTCGATCCGCTTCTGGCCGTCCCACTGCTTGTCCTTGCCCTTCTGGTACAGGGCCAGCAGACGGTCGCGCCCTTCGTCGTACTCCCAGCTGAACCGTGCCGCGCCGGTCGCGGGCACCTGCCAGAGGGGAGCTCCGGGGTCCGTGGCGTACAGGTCGTAGGTCGGCATGTCTCGCAGGCTCACACGTGTCGACCGGAGGGTCAACAAGTTGCGCGGAAGGGATTGACGAGCTTGCTGACAAGCAGTCTCATAAGATGTGACCGGCGGTAACTCCGATCACTTGCCGCTCATTCATCGACCGCTCCCAACCGATCCCAACCGATCCCAACCAATCCCGATCGCTTTCGGTACGACGAGGTACGACAAGGTGGGCACAGCCATGACGACCATGACGGAGGACAGTGCCATCGAGGGTCTGCGCGACGCACTCGGCCTGCTCAAGGACCGGGAGCAGGTGGCCGAGCGGCTGCTCGACTCCTCCGCGAAGCACTCCTTCGACCCGGACGAGGAGCTGGACTGGGACGCGCCCTTCGAGGAGGGAAAGTGGTTCTGGCCGCCGGAGCTGGTGTCGCTCTACGGCACCCCGATGTGGAAGCGGATGAGCGAGGAGCAGCGGATCCTGCTCTCCCGGCACGAGGCCGCGGCGCTGGCCTCGCTGGGCATCTGGTTCGAGATCATCCTGATGCAGCTGCTGGTGCGGCACATCTACGACAAGCCGGCGACGAGCGCGCACGTGCGCTATGCGCTGACCGAGATCGAGGACGAGTGCCGGCACTCGAAGATGTTCGCCCGGCTGATCAGCCGGAGCGGGACACCGCACTACCCGGTGAGCCGGGCGCACCAGAACCTCGGCCGCTTCTTCAAGACGGTGTCCACGACGCCCGGTTCGTTCACCGCCACGCTGCTGGGCGAGGAGGTGCTCGACTGGATGCAGCGGCTGACGTTCCCGGACGAGCGGGTGCAGACCCTGGTCCGGGGCGTGACGCGGATCCACGTGGTGGAGGAGGCCCGGCACGTGCGGTACGCGCGGGAGGAACTCCGCCGCCAGATGGTGACCGCGCCCCGCTGGTCGCAGGAGTTCACCCGGATCACCTCCGGTGAGTTCGCCCGCGTCTTCTCGGTCGCCTTCGTGAACCCCGAGGTCTACACGAACATCGGCCTCGACCGGCGCGAGGCCCTGGCCCAGGTGAAGGCGAGCGGCCACCGCAGGGAGGTCATGCAGACGGGCTCCAAGCGCCTGACGGACTTCCTGGACGACATAGGCGTCCTGCGGGGCGCGGGCCGCCGCCTCTGGAAGTCGTCGGGCCTGCTGGCCTGAGCCGACCGGCTTCCGGGGAGGGGGGAGCCCTGAAGGGCAAGGGGTACGGGGCATCGCCTCCGCCCTTCGGGGACACCGGCCCCCACTCCCCCGCCGCCCTCTCCCTCCGCCCCCCGGCGGGTTACGCTGCGAACCATGACCTCGCCCGCCCCCGCCCGCGCGTACCGACGCCTCAGCGTCGAGGAGCGACGCGGTCAGCTCCTCGACGCCGCGCTGTCGCTGTTCGCCGTACGGGCACCGGACGACGTCTCCCTGGACGACGTGGCGGAGACGGCGGGCGTCTCCCGCCCGCTGGTGTACCGCTACTTCCCGGGCGGCAAGCAGCAGTTGTACGAGGCGGCCCTGCGCTCGGCCGCGGAGGAGCTGGAGCACTGCTTCGCCGAGCCGCCGGACGGCCCCCTCACCCGCCGCCTCTCCAACGCCCTGGACCGCTACCTCGCCTTCGTGGACCAGCACGACGCCGGTTTCAGCGCCCTGCTCCAGGGCGGCGGCGTGGTCGGGACGTCGAGGACGAGCGCCATCGTGGACGGTGTGCGCCGGGCCGCCGCCGGGCACATCCTGAGCCACCTGGGTGTCGCGGAGCCGAGTCCCCGGCTGCGGATGACCGTCCGGATGTGGATCACGGCCGTCGAGGCGGCCTCACTGATCTGGCTGGACGAGGGGAAGGAGCCCGCGCTGGACGAGTTGCGCGACTGGCTGGTCGACCAGTTCGTGGCGTGCCTCGTGGCGACCGCCGCGCGGGACCCGCAGGCCGCGGGGGTCGTACGGGCGGCGGTGGCACTGGAGTCCGCGGACGGGCCGATGGGCTCGCTGGCCCGCCGGGTGCTGCCCGTGGTGAGCGACGCGGCGCACCTGCTGTGAGGCGCGCCGGGCCGTCGTCCTCACCGTCTGCTGTACCAGGGCCGCGGCACTGAGACACTGACGCGGTGAAGAGCGAAGACACCCCTTTCGAGGGCGGCCCGCTGGACGGCCGCGTGCTGCCGGTCCTGCTCGGCCCGACCGGGCACCCCCCGAAGGTGTACCGGGTCCCGGTGCCGGACGGGGCGGGCGGCCCGCCCACGGTGCTCGTCTACCGCCGCGTACCGGCGGACGCGGGCGCGGAGAGGCTCGGTCTGCACCAGGGGTGGAAGTACGAGTACGACCCCACAGGCCGGGCCGGCAGGCTCAGGTGGCCGTGGTCGAAGCCGGACCCCGTGCGGGATCCGGTGCGGGATCCGGTACAGGGCTCCGTGCGGGACTTCGCGCAAGACGCCGCGCAAGACCCTGGGAAGGGGCCGGTGCCAGGCGCCACGCCGGACGGCGGGCCGGAGGACACCCGCGGGTGATCCCGTTGGGCCGGACCGCCCACGGCCGGCGCGCGCGGCCGGTCCGGGCGCCCGATGCTCACGGTGCGGAGAGGCGGAGGTGCCGCCCCGCACCGGAGGTGATGACGTGTCAGGAAGGCTTCCGCGCCTGGTCCGCGCAACCGCGCTCGCGGTCGGCGCGGTCGGTACGGTCGGCGCCGTCCTCGTGTCCGCGCTCCCGCCGGCCGCCGCCGCACCCGCCGTGCCCGCCGTGCCCGCGCCGGACGAGCGGTCCGTGGCCGAGCTGCTGACCGGTCTCCAGCGGCTGTACCGGGAGACCGAGGAGGCGACCGAGACGTACAACGCGACCGAGGAGAAGCTGAACCGGCGCAAGGCCGAGGTCGCGCGCCTGAACGGCCGGCTCGCTGCGGCCCGGCTCTCGCTGCGCGACAGCCGCGGCGCCGCGGGACGCCTGGCCCGGCAGCAGTACCAGGGCGCGAGCGAGATCTCCCCCTACCTACGGCTGCTGTTCGCCCGCGATCCGCAGCACGCGCTCGACCAGGGCCATGTGATCCGGCGGGTCTCGCGGGAACGGGCCGGCACGGTGGAGCGTCTGGCGGTCGGCGAGCGGAGGGCCGCGGGGCTGGCGCGCCGGGCCCGTACCGCCCTCGACGGGCAGCTCGCCCTCGCCGAACGGCAGAAGAAGGACCGCGACCTGGTACGGGAGCGGCTGGAGGACGTCGAGGAGCTGCTCGCCTCCCTGACCGAGGAGCAGCTCTCACGGGTGGCCGAGCTGGAGAGGTCCGGGGTGGCCGAGGCGCAGGACGAGCTGGTGGCGTCGGGCGCGCTCAGCAGCACGCGCCGACCCAGCAGGAAGGGCGAGAGGGCCCTGCGCCACGCCGTGGAACAGATCGGCAAGCCGTACGAGTGGGGCGCCGAGGGCCCGGACGCGTACGACTGCTCGGGCCTCACCTCACAGGCGTGGGGCACCGCGGGCCACCCCATCCCCCGCACCAGCCAGGAACAGTGGTCCGAGCTCCCCAGGATCGCCCTGACCGACCTGCGCCCGGGTGACCTGGTCGTCTACTTCCCCAAGGCCACCCATGTGGCGATCTACCTGGGCGACGGCCTGGTCGTCCAGGCCCCCCGGCCGCACACGAGGATCAAGGTCTCCCCGGTGGCGGCCAACCCCGTACTGGGCGCGGTCCGCCCGGATCCCTCCGCGGCCTCCCTGCGCCGGTACACACCCCCGAAGCTCCCGAAGGACGCGAGGGCCGGCTCGGACGAGGGCAACGACACCCCCTAGCCCCGCCCTTCACGAGCGCCTCCGCCAGACGCCGGGAGCGCGGGACGCCTGGGCCCCCGGGCGGCTGAGCACTTTTTACACGGTGATCGCACCGCCCACCGCCCAGCGTCCGACGTCATCGGAGGCCCCGTATGCCGTCCGCCCGCCTCGCGGAAGACGCCGCGGCCTCCACCGCGCGCACAGCGCCTTCACCGACCCCGGCAGTACGGACGGCGTGCGGAGGACGTACGGACGGCGGGGAGCGTCCGGTCGTCAGGCCCCGGCGATCGAGGCCAGGTACGCCTCCGTCCTCTCCGGTTCGTAGAAGAAGTTCTCGAAGTCCGACGGGTCGTTGAAGCCGTTCGCGAAGCGGTCGGCCGCCGGCTGGAGCCGTCCTGCCGCGCCGATCAGGTTCAGGACGTGCTCCGGCGGCGGGCCGAGCATCGCGTTCGTCCACTTCGTGGCGTGCCGGGCCGTCTCCCAGTAGCGTTCGAACGTGTTCCGCATCCAGGTCTCGTCGAACTCGGCGTCCCCGTGGCCGAGGATCGAGTCGAGGTAGGAGGCCGCGCACTTCGACGCGGAGTTGGCGCCCTGGCCGGTGACCGGGTCGTTCGCCACGACCACGTCGGCGACGCCGAGGACCAGGCCGCCGCCGGGCAGCCGGCCGACCGGGTTGCGGACGGTCGGCGCGTAGCGCCCGGTCAGCGTGGCGCCCGCGTCGGTGAGTTCGACCTTCGTGGCCCTGGCGTACTCCCACGGCGTGAACCGTTCCATGAGTCCCAGGGTCAGGGAGAGGTGTTCGGCCGGGTCCTTGACCTTTTGGAAGGCATCCAGCGGACCGCCGGGTACGCCCTCCCAGAAGAGGATGTCCGCCCGCCCGGAGAGCGTGAACGTCGGCATGACGAACAGCTCGCCGACGCCCGGGACGAGGTTGCAGCGGACCGCGTCGAACTCCGGGTGCTCGGGACGCGGGCCGAGACCGTGGACGTACGCGACGGCCAGCGCGCGCTGCGGCTGCGCGTACGGGGAGCGCGAGGCGTCGCGGTCGAACATCGACACCAGCTCGCCCTTGCCCGCCGCGACGAGGACCAGGTCGTACGTACGGGCGAAGTAGGAGAGGTCGGAGACCGCGGCACCGTGGATGACGAGCCGGCCGCCCCGCTGCGCGAACGTCTCCATCCAGCCGGACATCTTCACGCGCTGGTCGACCGACTGCGCGTACCCGTCGAGCCTGCCCACCCAGTCGACGGCGCGCTGCGCGGGGCCCGGGTCGAAGGAGCCGGGGGCCGCGACGGAGGCGCCGAGTCCTTCGATCCTCGGGGCCTGGGACTCCCAGAAGTTCAACCGGAGATCGCGCTCGTGCTGCAGCGCCGTGTGGAACATGCACTGCGTGGACATGACGCGGCCGGTCCGGATCTCGTCCGCCGTCCGGTTGGACATCAGGGTGACCTCGTACCCGTGCGACTGGAGTCCGAGGGCGAGCTGAAGTCCGGCCTGGCCGGCTCCGACCACGAGTATCTTCCGCATGCTGGTCCTTACTGGTCCCTACTGGTCCTTACTGGCCCCTGCCGGCCCTTACTGGTCCTGCTCCGCGCACGCCTTGGCCGGGCCGGCGCCGGGCCGTACCGTGTCGCCTCGCCCGGAACCGACGTCACCTCACTCGGGGCTGACGTCGAGCGCGTGCCTCACCAGCGCCAGCAGGGTCTCGATCACCGAGAACCGGTGGCGCGCGTCCATGACCATGACAGGTATGTCCCGGTGGATCGTGAGGGCCTCCCGCACGTCGTCCGGCTCGAACCGCTCGCTGCCGTCGAAGTGGTTGACGGCGACGACGTAGGGCAGCCCGCAGCTCTCGAAGTAGTCCAGTGCCGGGAAGCAGTCCTTGAGGCGCCGGGTGTCGGCGAGGACCACGGCGCCTATCGCCCCGCGCACCAGGTCGTCCCACATGAACCAGAACCGCTGCTGGCCGGGCGTGCCGAACAGGTACAGCACCAGGTCGTCGTCGAGCGTGATGCGGCCGAAGTCCATGGCCACGGTGGTGGTGGCCTTCTCCGGGGTCGAGCTGAGGTCGTCGGTGCCCTCGCTCGCCCGCGTCATCAGCGCCTCCGTCTGGAGGGGCGTGATTTCGGAGGCGGCGGTCACGAGGGTGGTCTTGCCCACCCCGAAGCCGCCCGCCACCACTATCTTCGTGGCGATCGGAGCGCGCGTGCGGTCCTTCTGCCAGGCCTTCAACTCCTCCTCGGGCTCCGGTATCTCGAGGAGACCGGACGATCGGGAGACATCCGAGACGCGGGAGACGTCAGAGACGACGGAGTCCACTCAGCACCCTTTCCAGCAGAGCGCGGTCCGGCTGTCCCGGACCGTGACCTGTTCCGTACACACGGATCTTGCCCTGGTCCGCCAGGTCGCTGAGGAGCACCCGGACCACGCCGAGCGGCATCTTCAGGAGGGCCGCGATCTCGGCCACCGTACGCATCCGGCGACAGAGTTCGACGATGGCCCTCATCTCCGGCATCCCCCGGGTGGAGAGCGAACCGTTCTCCAGTTCCCGGCGCTCCTCCGGAGCCTCCAGCGCCGCCACGAACGTCTCGACGAGCAGCACGTGCCCGGAGCGCGTACGGCCGCCGGTGAGGGAGTAGGGGCGTACGCGGGCGGGAACGCGAGTCCCCCCGCGCGAGCGAAGCCGGGCGTGGGGGAGGTCGGCGCCGCGGACCGGGAGCCTGGACGCGCCGGGCCTGGTCGAGGTGCCGAGCTCGGTGGAGGTGCCGGGCCTGCCGGAGGCGCCGGAGATGCCCGGTGTGCCGCTCGCGTCGCTCGCGTCGCTCACTTGGCCGTCCCCGTCGTCGTGTCGGCGAGCGACCGGCGCAGCTCGTTGCGGAGCTCGGGAGTCAGCACGTGTCCCGCACGGCCCACGAAGAGCGCCATGTGGTACGCCACGACGCTCATGTCGCAGTCCGGGGAGCCGTGCACACCGAGCAGCGAGCCGTCGCTGATCGACATGACGAAGAGCCCGCCCTCCTCCATCGCGACCATGGTCTGCTTGACGGCGCCGCCGTCCATCAGCTTGGCGGCGCCGATGGCGAGGCTGCCGATGCCGGAGACGATGGTGGCCAGGTCCGCCGCGGAGCCCCGGGGACCCGAGGGTCTCCCGTCGCCCTGCCGTGCCTGCGCGTTCCTCCCGGGGTCGGAGGAGAGCAGCAGCAGGCCGTCGGAGGAGACCACCGCGACCGACAGGAGGCCCGGTACCTCCTCGACGAGGTTCGTCAGCAGCCAGTGCAGGTTGCGGGCTTCATGGCTCAGTCCGAAAGTACTGGGCGCGGTCAACTGCTTGCCTCCTCGACGGTGTCCCCCTTGGGTTCTACGGCATGTGCGGCGGGCGTCTGCAGCTCCGACGTCTGTTCGGCGATCTCCGTCTCGACATCGCGGCGACCTTCGCTGGCCCCCCGGTGGAATCCGCCGAGACGGCGTCGCAGTGCCTCGGCGTCGACGGATGTCCTGCGCGGACCGGCGGCCTGCGCGGGTGCGGAGATCTTCGGGGTGCGCTTGGGCAACCCCTTGTCGGTGACCCGCTCAGGCGGCTCCGTCGGCTCCGGCAGCTCCTGCACCCGCGGTGACGCGTCGGGAACGCGTTCGTGGGTGTCGGGGCCTATGGCGTACGGGTCGGTGGCGCGGTGACCGGTGCCCTTGTGGCCGGTGCCCTTGTGATCGGTGCCCTTGTGATCGGTGCTCTCGTGGCCCGTGGTGGCCTGAGCCGGGATCCGGGCCGGCGGGGGGTCCGAGGGGAGGGCGGGTTCGGCAGGCGGGGCGGCTTCGGCAGGCTCGTCCGCCGGAGGCACCGGAGCCATGAGGACCATGGTCGTCTCGGGGCCGGAGCCGGGGCCGGGGCTGCCGGAGGGGGCGCCCGGTTCGGCGGGCTCGGCGGACCCGGACGGCTCCGCGGACTCGGACGGCTCCGCGGACTCGGTACCGGCAGCGGACTCCTCGCCGGCTCCGCCGACCTCGCGGCTCTCACCGACCTCGGCCGCCTCATCGGCACCGTCGGCCTCATCCGTTCTGTCAGCCCCGTCGGCCCCGTCAGCTTCGCCGGCCTCGCGCAGGCTGTCCTCCGCCGCGGCGATCAGCGGGTCCCGGCCCTGACGGCCGTGCAGGACATTGGAGTTGACCTCCGCGTCCGCTCCCGGGAGGGACGTCGCGGTCACGGGTCCGGCCGTGCGGGCGGTGGCCGGCGGGGGGACCGCTTCCGCGGGCCCGGCGGCGAGCAGGGTCTTGGGCAGGACCACGACGGCCGTGACCCCGCCCTGCTTCTGCTCGCGCAGCTGCACCCGTACACCGTGCCGGTGGGCGAGCCGGGCCACCACGTACAGGCCGAGCCCGAGACCGTCGCCGCCCTCCTCGTCGTACGCGTCCTGCGGGTCGAAGGACGCGAGGCGGGTGTTGAGCCGTTCGAGCCGCTCGCCGGTCATGCCGATGCCCTCGTCCTGGACGGAGAGCATGACCTCGCCGCTCTCCAGGAGCCAGCCGGAGACCTCGACGGGGACGTCGGGCGGTGAGAAGGAGGAGGCGTTCTCCAGGAGTTCGGCCACCAGGTGGCTGATGTCGTCCGCCGCGAACCCGGCGAGGTGCGCGTGCGGCGGCAGTGCGGAGATACGGATCCGCTCGTACCGCTCCACCTCGCTGACGGCCGCGCGGACGACGTCGACGAGCGGGACCGGCCCGGGGTGCTGGTGGCCGTGCTCCGCGCCCGCGAGGACCAGCAGGTTCTCGCTGTGCCGGCGCATGACGGTGGCGAAGTGGTCGAGCCGGAAGAGGGTGGCGAGGCGCTCGGGGTCCTGTTCGCGCTCCTCCATGCCTTCGATGACCGCGAGCTGCCGCTCGACCAGGCCCAGGGTGCGCAGGGCCAGGCTGACGAAGGTGCCGTGGATGCTGGACCGGACCTGTTCCAGCCGGGCGGTCGCCTCGGAGAGTTCCGTGCGGAACGTGTCCCGTTCGTCCGCCATCTTCTGGCGCTGGCCGATGAGGTGCTTGCGGTCGCCCTCCAGCGTGGCCAGGCGCTCGTTGAGGGCGACGGCGTGCGCGTGGAGGGTGTTGACGGACCGCACGACCTGGGCGAACTCGTCGTTGCGTCCGGTGAACTTCACCGGCTCCCCGGTGCCGGGCTCGGCGGCGAGACGGGCGGAGCCGCGGCGCAGGACGGACAGCGGTCGTGTGAGCGAGCGGGCCATGCCCGTGGAGACACCGACGGCGAGCAGCATCAGCGCGCCCAGCACCGCGAAGCGGATCTCCAGCGCGGTGACGTCGTCGTCGCGCATCCGGGCCAGGTCCGCGGCACGCCGGGTGTTGAGCGACGCCTCGACTCCGCGCATCAGCTCGACGCGGGCGGAGAGCGCCGCGTCCAGCTTCTTGGTGTCGGTGGCCAGTTCGGAGTCGGAGAGGGCGGGCCCGTCTGCCAGGCTCGCGAGGTACTTCTCGGCGGAGGTGACGTCGGGCCCGTTGACCGTGGACTCGTACGAGGCGCGGTCCGCCTTGGGCGCCGTGGCGGTGAAGTCGGCCAGGGCGGCCTGCTCGCGGACGTGCGCCTGCTGGGCCGCGGCGGTGAGCGCGTCGCGCTGCTTGGTCGCGGCGGCCGACGACGTGGTGGTCGTCGTGGGCAGGCCGGTGATCGGGTCGGTGGTGGTCTGGGTGCTGGTGGGCACGTTCAGCGCCGCGAGGAGCAGACCGCGGGTCGAGGCGGCCTGCTGGACGGCGGTGTCGAGGTCGGCGAGGGCGTGCGCGCCGGAGCCCGCGCGGGGCGGGAGGTCCTCCGCCAGTTCCTCGGCGAGGGTGTGGAGTTCGGCGAGGACGGCCGAGTACGCCTGATGCGCTTCGAGCGCGCTGCTCCGTCCGGCGAGCGCCGTCCTGCGGACGGTGGCGATCCCGTCGAGCGTCTTCAGGAAGGACGCGGGGGCGTCCGTCTCGACAGCGTGGGCACGCAACTCGTCCACCTGGCGGTCCACCCGGGCGCCGCGGCGCTCCGAGGGGCCTGCGCCCTTGGGGCGGCCGGCCGCGAGATAGGAGGTGACCTCGTCGCGCTCGTCGGCCAGCGAGTGGGCGAGGGCCAGCGCGTCCTGGGTGCGCTCGGCGGACGTCACCAGGTTCTGGGAGTCGTTGAGCTCTCCGGAGGCGGCGATCACGGAGGGGGCGCCCGCTCCGGCGATCGCGGCCGCCACGACGGCGACGGCGATGATCAGCCGACTGCGTACGTGCTTCGGACGACCGCGGCCGGCGGGGTCCGGGGTGTCCTGCGGTGCCGGTGAGTTCGGTGTGGGCCCGGAGGCTCCACCCGAGACCGACTGCCTGCCTTTGCGCCGAGGCCGCGTTTTCTGCACCGGTGCTCGCATTCCTGATCGTGTCCCCATGGGCCCGGGTGACGAACCGTCAACTCGCATGTCGTCCCGGTACGGCTCCCGACCCTCCCAGTGCGTGTGGGCAGTGGTCGCGCATCACCTGACCCGCCACACGAAGGAGTGAACATCGCCGGGGAGCGGCCCGGCAAGTTCCCCTGGCGCATGCGACACCCGTGCGCGGAGGGTCGGTTGGACGTCCACCGCGACCGATGGCAAGATGCGCCGCCCACGGTTCGCCGGAGTCGGTGATTCACCGCAAAACAGGCGCCTGACCTGCTGCTCCCGTCGGGTCAACGGTGGTTGCCAGCCTTTGGCGGAGCTTGTGAAGGGCTCGTGCAGACTGGCCGGATGCGCTCGGAACTGATCTCGGTACCCGGTGACCCCGCCCGTCCCGACGAGGACTACGCGTCGGTGGGGCTCCCCGCTTCCGGACAGGGCGGTTCGATCGTCGTCCTGGACGGGGTGACACCTCCCGCGACCGATCACGGCTGTCTGCATTCCGTCCCCTGGTTCACCGCGCGGCTCGGGGGTGCACTGGGGGAACTGTCCGTTTCACGGCGAGATCTGACACTCACCGAGGTCCTGGCTCTGGCCATCACGCGTACAGCAGACGCACATCGGGCGACTTGTGACCTTTCTCACCCACGTACGCCGCAGGCGACGGTGGCGCTGGCCCGCTGGTCGCCGCAGACCGTGGAGTACCTGGTCCTCTGCGACTCGGTGCTCCTCGTCGGGTCCCCCTCCGGCACGGTCGTCCCCGTCCTCGACGACCGCCTCTCCCGTGTGCCGCGCGCCGCGCTGACCTCGCACGCCGTGACGGACGCGGCCCTGCGCAACCAGGAGGGCGGCTTCTTCACGGCCGCGGCGGACCCCTCGGTCGCCGCCCGTGCCGTCACGGGCGCCCTCCCCCGCTCCGGGGTGCGCACCCTCACCGCCCTGACGGACGGCGCGGCCCGCTGGGTGGAGAAGTTCGGGGAGGGCACCTGGGAGGACCTGGTCGCCCTGCTCCACAAGGAGGGGGCGGAATCCCTGATCACCCGGGTCCGCACACTGGAGCTGACGGCCGCGGCCCGCAGGACCCCGGGCTCCCCCGGCCCTCTGGGCTCCGCCAAGACCCACGACGACGCGACGGTGGTCCACGTGGTCCTGTGAGCCGGGGCGTTCCGCCGGGGCGTCCCGCCGGGCCGGGGAACGGCGCGACCAGCCGCACCCGGTCCGGGTCCGGGTCCGGGTCCGGGTCCGGGTCCGGGTCCGACGGATGATCCTGCCCGGGGCTTGCGGCCCTCATTCACCTCAGCCCTCGACGCTCACCCGCGTTCGACTCCGCGGTTGAGCCGGCGCAACAACCGGGCCAGATCGGCCACTTCTCCCCGCTCCCAGTTGGCGAGCTCGCTCACGTAGCGTGCCCGGCGGGCGGCCCGGACCACCCGGAACCGTTCCCGCCCCTCCTGGGTGAGGTGGACGAGCCACGCCCGCCCGTCCGCGGGATCCGGCTCACGGGCGACGAGCCCGACCTCCTCCAGCGCCCGCAACTGCCGCGACATCGTGGCCTTGCCCACCCCGATGTAGGCGGCGAGTTCCGTGGCCCGCTGCCGCCCCCGTTCCTCCAGCCGCACGAGAAGCCCGTACGCGGAGGACTCCAAATCGGGATGGACCTCCCGGGCCATCTCGCCGGAGGAAGCCCGGGCCCGCCGCAGGAGGACCGTCAGCTCCCGCTCCAGCGCCAGGAACTCCTCCTGGTCCTCGGTCACCCGGTCCTCGGTCACCCGGCCCGCGGTCTCCTGGTCCACACCGCCCGCCGGGCCGCCGGACCTCGTCCGGTGCCCCTCTTCGTTACCGCCCTCGTGCACGTCAGCACCCATGACCCGGTTTCCCGATCCTGAAAGTTTCCGCCAAAGACCGCCGTTGCCGCAGCTCGGCCAGTATTTCGCAGGAACGGACCAGCAGCAGCCTCCGGCCGGCGGCCGACCGGCGCGTACACGTACAGGTCGCGTACACGTAGTCGCGTACACGTACAGGTGCGGAGACCTGCGTGAGCACGCGGAAGGCCCGGGCCCCTCGCGAAGAGGGACCCGGGCCTCACCTGCCCGGTGGCGTCCGTCACGCCGCCACCGGAACCTCCGTCGCCGCGTCGCTGGTCGCGGGCGCGAGCGCCAGTTCCAGGACCTGGCGGACGTCCGTCACCGCGTGGACGTCGAGCTTCTCCAGGACCTCGGCCGGGACGTCGTCCAGGTCGGGCTCGTTCCGCTTCGGGATGATCACCGTGGTGACACCCGCCCGGTGCGCGGCGAGCAGCTTCTGCTTGACGCCACCGATCGGCAGCACCCGGCCGGTGAGCGAGACCTCGCCGGTCATCGCCACGTCCGTACGGACCAGGCGGCCCGACAGGAGGGAGGCCAGTGCCGTCGTCATCGTGACGCCCGCGCTCGGTCCGTCCTTCGGCACCGCGCCCGCCGGGAAGTGGATGTGCACGCCCCGGTCCTTCAGGTCGCCGACCGGCAGTTCCAGCTCGGCTCCGTGGGAGCGCAGGAAGGACAGTGCGATCTGCGCCGACTCCTTCATCACGTCGCCCAGCTGGCCGGTGAGGGTCAGCCCCGCCGCGCCCGTCTCCGGGTCGGCCAGCGACGCCTCGACGAAGAGGACGTCACCGCCCGCGCCCGTGACCGCGAGGCCGGTCGCCACACCGGGCACCGCCGTGCGGCGCTCGGCCGGGTCCTGGGCGGACTCGGGCACGTGGTGCGGCCTGCCGATCAGTCCGCGCAGGTCCTCGTCGGTCACCGTGAACGGCAGCTCGCGCTCGCCGAGTTCGTGCTGCGCCGCGACCTTGCGGAGCAGCCGTGAGACGGACCGCTCCAGGTTGCGTACGCCCGCCTCACGGGTGTACTCACCGGCCAGCTTCCGCAGCGCGCTCTCGTCGAGGGTGACCTCGTCCCTCTCCAGGCCGGCCCGCTCCAGCTGGCGCGGGAGCAGGTGGTCACGCGCGATGACGACCTTCTCGTCCTCGGTGTACCCGTCGAGCCGCACCAGTTCCATGCGGTCGAGCAGTGCCTCCGGGATGGCCTCCAGCACGTTGGCCGTGGCCAGGAAGACGACGTCGCTCAGGTCGAGCTCGACCTCCAGGTAGTGGTCCCGGAAGGTGTGGTTCTGGGCCGGGTCGAGGACTTCGAGGAGGGCCGCCGCCGGGTCGCCCCGGAAGTCGGAACCGACCTTGTCGATCTCGTCGAGCAGGACCACCGGGTTCATGGACCCGGCCTCCTTGACCGCCCGTACGATCCGGCCGGGCAGCGCGCCGACGTACGTACGCCGGTGGCCGCGGATCTCCGCCTCGTCCCGTACGCCGCCGAGGGCGACCCGGACGAACTTGCGGCCCATGGCGTGGGCGACGGATTCACCGAGCGAGGTCTTGCCGACACCGGGCGGGCCGACGAGGGCGAGCACGGCGCCGCCGCGGCGGCCGCCCACGACACCGAGGCCCCGGTCGTTGCGGCGCTTGCGCACCGCCAGGTACTCGGTGATCCGTTCCTTCACGTCCTCCAGACCGGCGTGCTCGGCGTCCAGGACCGACCTGGCGCCCCGGATGTCGTACGCGTCCTCGGTGCGCTCGTTCCACGGCAGTTCCAGCACCGTGTCGAGCCAGGTGCGGATCCAGGAGCCCTCGGGGGACTGGTCGCTGGAACGCTCCAGCTTCTCGACCTCCTTGAGGGCGGCCTCGCGGACCTTCCCGGGGAGGTCGGCGGCCTCGACGCGGGCCCGGTAGTCGTCGGACTCCTCGCCCTCGGCCTCGCCGTTCAGCTCGCGCAGCTCCTTGCGCACGGCCTCCAGCTGCCGCCGCAGCAGGAACTCGCGCTGCTGCTTGTCGACGCCTTCCTGCACGTCCTTGGCGATGGCCTCGGCGACGTCCTGCTCGGCGAGGTGCTCGCGCAGCTGCTCGGTGGCGAGCTTCAGCCGGGCCGCCGGGTCGGTGGTCTCCAGGAGCTCGACCTTCTGGGCGGTCGTCAGGAACGGCGAGTACCCGGAGTTGTCGGCGAGCGCGGCCACGTCGTCGATCTGCTGGACGCGGTCCACGACCTGCCAGGCGCCGCGCTTCTTCAGCCAGTCGGTGGCGAGCGCCTTGTACTCCTTGACCAGCTCGGCAAGGGCGCCGGGCAGCGGGTCCGGCACGGTCTCCTCGACCTGCACGCCCTCCACCCACAGGGCCGCGCCCGGTCCGGTCGTCCCGGCGCCCACGCGCACCCGGGCGCGGCCGCGGATCAGGGCGCCGGGGTCGCCGTCGGCGAGGCGGCCCACCTGCTCGACCGTGCCGAGCACCCCCGTGTTCGCGTACGTGCCGTCGATGCGCGGAACAAGCAGCACCTTCGGTTTGCTGCCCCCGGTGGAACGGGCGGCGGCCTGGGCGGCCTCCACCGCGGCGCGGACGTCCGCGTCGTTCAGGTCCAGGGGCACCACCATGCCGGGCAGCACGACCTCGTCGTCGAGCGGCAGCACGGGCAGAGTGAGCGGTGCGGACGTCAAAGCCATGATCTCCCCTTCGGCATTCAAGTTGAGCTATGCCGACTCAATGCACGTGAGCCCTTGATTGTTCCCCCGGCCGTGTTCGCTCTGAGCGATCACTTTCGCCGGGCCGCTCCGACCACCCCGCATTGCCCGTTCCAGTAACAGCTGAAAGACTGATTGACCTATTACCAGAGAGTGTGCACACCAGGGGCGCGTGTACCGGCGGAGTGTGTGCCGACGAAGTGCATGTACCGACGGGGTGTGTGTACCGACGGAGTGTGTGTACCGACGGCTGGACGTTTTCGGGGGTGGATCGTGCAGGACGGGACCGTGCGGGCCTGGGTGGACGGGTGGGTGGTCTCGCGGGGGGCGGCGCCGCCGGTGGTCGAGCCCTGGGGATACACGGTGGACGTGGGCCTGGCGCAGCACGTCACCCGGCACGTGCTGGGCGCGACGGAGGAGCGGGTCGAGGAGGCCGCGGTCCGGAAGGTGGCGGACGCGGTGACCGGGGCGGGGGTGTGGCTCAAGGTCTTCGCGGAGCCCGCCCGTGTCGCGCCCTGGCTCGGGAGCGGCTGGTGGGTCGACCCCGAGCCCGGTTGTCTGATGTCGACGCCCTTCGCCGGGGACCCCGCTCCGCCCGTACCGGACGGCTACCGGCTGCGCACCTGGTCCCGGGGCGGCGTCGTCCGCGTCCTGGTCACCGCCCCGGAGGGTTCGTGGGCCGCGCGCGGGCAGATCGCCCCGACCGGGGCCACGGCGGTCGCCGACCAGATCGAGACGGCCCCCGCGCACCGGCGCAGGGGCCTGGGCCGTTTCGTCATGCGCACCCTCGCGCAGGCGGCGGTAGCCCGGGGCGCCGGAACCGGCGTCCTGGTGGGGACACCGGAGGGACGGAGCCTGTACGAGTCACTGGGGTGGCGCGTGGAGGCGAGGCTGACGAGCGCGCGATTCACGGGCGACGCGGGGACGCGGTCCCCCGCCGGGGGCTGAACGGCCGACACCAGCAGGTGCCGGGCCGCCCGCACCCGGAGTCCCCGCGCCGTCGACGGCCGGCGGCACCGGACCGTCGACACGCGGAGGTGGCGGGTCATCGGCACCGGGAAGTACCAGGTCGTCGGGCGGTGGTCGGCCGGGGCCCGGCGCGGGGTACGGGTGGGACCGGTCCCGCCCGCGCCCCGCGCCCCGCCCGCTTCGCGGCGGAAATCGGCTGCCCCGTCGGGGTGAACTTGCCAGGATGGGGCCCATGACCGCCTCGCACCACGCCTCCTACCCGTCGTACGCCCCTGTCGGCAGCCCTGAAGTCGTCGACCGCCGCGAAGGGCCGTACGGCGAAGTGGTGCTGCGCCGGCACGGCGGGCTCCTGCAGATCATCGCCAACGGCTGTTTCCTCATGGACACCTCCGACGGGCGCTCGGAGCGGCTGCTGGTCGACGCCGCGCTGGGCGCGCTGGACGGGCGCACCGGCCCCGAGGTCCTGATCGGCGGCCTCGGCGTCGGCTTCTCCCTCGTCCACGCGGCGGCCGACCCCCGCTGGGGCCGCATCACGGTCGTCGAGCGGGAGGCAGCGATCATCGACTGGCACCGGTCGGGACCGCTGGCCGAGCTGTCGGCCGGCGCGCTGGCGGACCCCCGCACCGAGATCATCGAGGTCGACCTGGTCGCGCACGTCAATGAGACGTCCGACACGTACGACGTACTGTGCCTCGACATCGACAACGGACCCGAGTGGACGGTCACGGAGGGCAACGACAGCCTCTACTCACCGGCCGGACTCGCCGCGTGCGCACGCGTGTTGAGGCCCGGTGGGGTACTCGCCGTCTGGTCGGCCAGACCTTCGCCTGTTTTCGCAAGAACCTTGGTGAATGCCGGGTTCCGGCAGGTGCGTACCGAAGAGATCCCGGTTGCCCGAGGCGTTCCGGACGCAGTGCATCTCGCGGTAAGACCTGGATAGCCGAGCGGTGGTCACTGCCCGTACCCTGCTGCTCTGGCGCCGATCATTCAAGCGTCAAGCGCAGTCATGGAATCACCCCACTGGTTCCGGAAAGCACACGTAGGGGCGGGCGATGGAGCAGACACACACCTCGCACAACGGCACGGCGGCCACGCCGGGCGCTCAGCGCCGGGTGCTGGTGGTCGAGGACGATCCGACGATCGTGGACGCCATCGCCGCCCGGCTGCGCGCCGAAGGATTCCTCGTGCAAACAGCGGGTGACGGTCCGGCCGCCGTGGACACGGCCGAGGCATGGCAGCCCGATCTGCTGATCCTCGACATCATGCTGCCGGGCTTCGACGGCCTGGAGGTCTGCCGCCGGGTGCAGGCGGCCCGCCCCGTGCCGGTCATGATGCTCACCGCCCGTGACGACGAGACGGACATGCTGGTCGGGCTCGGCGTGGGCGCCGACGACTACATGACGAAGCCGTTCTCGATGCGTGAGCTGGCCGCGCGCGTGCACGTGCTGCTACGCCGGGTGGAGCGGGCCGCGCTGGCCGCGTCCACGCCGCGCTCAGGCATCCTGCGCCTCGGCGAACTGGAGATCGACCACGCACAGCGCCGGGTGCGGGTGCGCTCCGAGGACGTGCACCTCACCCCGACCGAGTTCGACCTGCTGGTCTGCCTGGCGAACACCCCGCGCGCGGTGCTCTCGCGCGAGCAGTTGCTGGCCGAGGTGTGGGACTGGGCGGACGCGTCCGGCACCCGGACCGTGGACAGCCACATCAAGGCGCTGCGCCGGAAGATCGGCGCCGAGCGGATCCGTACGGTGCACGGCGTGGGCTACGCGCTGGAGACCCCGACACCCTAGAGTCGGGCACCCTGATTCGAGGGGCTGATGTCATGAGGGGTCTCGGCGCACTGCGCAAGGGCGTCAGGACGGGCACGGGGCCGGCCGGCGGGACGACACGACCGGATCCGGGGGCGGGGGCAGGAGCAGGGGCAGGGGCGAAGTCGGCCACCGGTACGAGGACGTCCGCCGGTACGGGGCCGTCCGCCGACCCGGTCACCTCTTCCGGAGCGGCCCCGGCCCCGGCTCCGATCACGCCTCCAGCGTCGGCTCCGGCTCCGGCTCCGGTCACAGGTACGACATCCGGCACACGTCCCGGCTCCGGGACCGGGACCTGGGGCGACATGCGCCCCTTCTCGATCAAGACGAAACTCGGCACCCTGGTCGTCGTCTCGGTCTTCATCACCACCGGTCTGCTGATGATCGCGGTGCGCACCGAGACGGAACTGCGCTTCATCACGGTCTTCTCGATGATCGCGACCCTGCTGATCACCCAGTTCGTGGCGCACTCGATCACCGCCCCGCTGGACGAGATGAGCACGGTGGCGCGGGGCATCTCGCACGGCGACTACACGCGCCGCGTCCGGGGCGCCGACCGCCGTGACGAACTGGGCGACCTGGCCCAGACGATCAACCGCATGGCCGACGACCTGGAGGCCCAGGAGCGGCAGCGCAAGGAACTCGTCGCGAACGTCTCGCACGAACTGCGCACCCCCATCGCGGGCCTGCGCGCGGTCCTGGAGAACGTGGTGGACGGGGTCTCCGCCGCCGACCCCGAGACGATGCGCACGGCCCTGAAGCAGACCGAGCGGCTGGGGCGCCTGGTGGAGACGCTGCTCGACCTCTCGCGCCTGGACAACGGCGTCGTACCGCTGCGCAAGCGCCGCTTCGAGGTGTGGCCGTACCTGTCCGGCGTACTGAAGGAGGCCAACATGGTGGCCTCCGCGCGCGCGGGCATCGCCTCCGGCTCCGGCAGCCACACGCGCACCGACGTCCATCTGCACCTCGACGTGTCGCCGCCCGAACTGACCGCGCACGTGGACCCGGAGCGGATCCACCAGGTCGTCGCCAACCTCATCGACAACGCGGTCAAGCACAGCCCGCCGCACGGCCGTGTCACCGTCAGGGCCCGGCGCGGCGACGGTCCCGAGTCCCTGGACCTCGAAGTCCTGGACGAGGGTCCCGGCATTCCGCGCTCGGAGTGGCACCGCGTGTTCGAGCGGTTCAACCGCGGCGGAGTCGTGGCGCCGCACGGTCCGGGCAGCGACGGCGGTACGGGGCTGGGGCTGGCGATCGCCCGCTGGGCGGTCGATCTGCACGGCGGCCGGATCGGTGTGGCCGAATCCGAGCGCGGCTGCCGCATCCGGGTCACTCTTCCGGGAGTGACCCCGTCGGACAGGTTGACGTAGGGTTCGAACCGAGAGCCCAAGATCCACGTGATAGGGCAGCAGGACACGTGTCATCGTGCGTTCGTCGCACGGGAACTCGGCCTTTCGGGGCCGCGGTCCTGTGCCGACGCGTGCGTCAGGCATCGGAACCTCGCTTGTTTCCCGCCATTTCGGCCGCCGAAACACGCTTTCCGATGTGACTTACGCGACGATGGCCAGGCCCGGACTGACCTACGCGGTCCGGGGGGCGTAGCCTTGATTCCCGCTGTCCATCACCTTGTGAAGCGGAAGAGGGCGGTTGCCGCCGTGTCGCCACAGTCCCCCAGTAACTCGAGCATCTCCACCGACGACCAAGCCGGGAAGAACCCCGCCGCGGCGTTCGGTCCGAACGAGTGGCTCGTCGACGAGATCTATCAGCAGTACCTCCAGGATCCGAATTCGGTAGACCGAGCCTGGTGGGACTTCTTCGCCGACTACAAGCCGGGCGGCGCGGCCGCCCCGGCTCCGACGGGTACCGCGGCCGCGGGGGCCGCGGGAACCACCGCCCCGGCGCAGGCCGCCCCGACCGCACCCCCGGCGCAGGCCAAGGCTCCGGCGCAGGCCGCACCGGCCAAGGCTCCGGCCGCTCCTGCCCAGACGGCTCCTGCCCAGACGGCTCCTGCCCGGACCGCTCCGGCCCAGGCCGCGAAGCCCGCCGCTGCCGCCCCGGCCGAGGCCCAGGCTCCGGCCGCCGCCCCGGCGAAGCCCGCCGCGGCCAGGCCGGCCGCCGCGGCGGCCAAGACCGCGCCCGCGCCGGAGGCCGGTGCGTCCTCGGACGGCCCCGAGTACGTGACGCTGCGCGGCCCGGGCGCCGCGGTCGCGAAGAACATGAACGCCTCCGTCGAGGTCCCCACGGCCACGTCCGTGCGCGCGGTCCCGGTGAAGCTGCTCTTCGACAACCGCATCGTCATCAACAACCACCTGAAGCGCGCCCGGGGCGGGAAGATCTCCTTCACCCACCTCATCGGCTACGCGATGGTGCAGGCCATCAAGGCCATGCCGTCGATGAACTACTCCTTCACGGAGAAGGACGGCAAGCCGACCCTGGTCAAGCCGGCGCACGTCAACTTCGGCCTCGCCATCGACCTGGTGAAGCCCAACGGCGACCGCCAGCTGGTCGTCGCGGGCATCAAGAAGGCCGAGACGCTGAACTTCTTCGAGTTCTGGCAGGCCTACGAGGACATCGTCCGCCGGGCCCGTGACGGCAAGCTGACGATGGCCGACTTCTCCGGCGTCACGGTCTCGCTGACCAACCCCGGCGGCCTCGGCACCGTCCACTCGGTCCCGCGTCTGATGCCCGGTCAGTCGGTCATCATGGGCGTCGGCTCGATGGACTACCCGGCGGAGTTCCAGGGCACGTCCCAGGACACCCTGAACAAGCTCGGCATCTCGAAGGTCATGACGCTCACGTCGACCTACGACCACCGGGTCATCCAGGGCGCCGCGTCCGGCGAGTTCCTGCGCGTCGTCGCGAACTACCTGCTGGGCGAGAACGGCTTCTACGACGAGATCTTCGAGGCCCTGCGCATCCCGTACGAGCCGGTCCGCTGGCTCAAGGACATCGACGTCTCGCACGACGACGACGTCACCAAGGCCGCCCGGGTCTTCGAGCTGATCCACTCCTACCGGGTGCGCGGCCACGTCATGGCCGACACCGACCCGCTGGAGTACAAGCAGCGCAAGCACCCCGACCTGGACATCACCGAGCACGGGCTCACCCTGTGGGACCTGGAGCGCGAGTTCGCGGTCGGCGGTTTCGCGGGCAAGTCCCTGATGAAGCTGCGCGACATCCTCGGTGTGCTGCGCGACTCGTACTGCCGCACCACCGGCGTCGAGTTCATGCACATCCAGGACCCGAAGCAGCGCAGGTGGATCCAGGACCGCATCGAGCGCCCGCACAGCAAGCCCGAGCGCGAGGAGCAGCTGCGCATCCTGCGCCGGCTGAACGCCGCGGAGGCGTTCGAGACCTTCCTGCAGACGAAGTACGTCGGCCAGAAGCGCTTCTCCCTGGAGGGCGGCGAGTCCGTCATCCCGCTGCTCGACGCGGTGCTCGACTCCGCCGCCGAGTCGCGTCTCGACGAGGTCGTCGTCGGCATGGCCCACCGCGGCCGCCTGAACGTCCTCGCGAACATCGTCGGCAAGTCGTACGCGCAGATCTTCCGCGAGTTCGAGGGCAACCTCGACCCGAAGTCGATGCACGGCTCCGGCGACGTCAAGTACCACCTGGGCGCCGAGGGCGTCTTCACGGGCCTGGACGGCGAGCAGATCAAGGTCTCGCTGGCCGCGAACCCCTCGCACCTGGAGGCGGTCGACCCGATCCTGGAGGGCATCGCCCGCGCCAAGCAGGACATCATCAACAAGGGCGGCACGGACTTCACCGTCCTGCCGGTCGCCCTGCACGGCGACGCGGCCTTCGCGGGCCAGGGCGTGGTGGCCGAGACCCTGAACATGTCGCAGCTGCGCGGCTACCGCACCGGCGGCACGGTCCACGTGGTCATCAACAACCAGGTCGGCTTCACCGCGGCTCCCGAGTCCTCGCGCTCCTCCATGTACGCCACCGACGTGGCCCGCATGATCGAGGCGCCGATCTTCCACGTGAACGGCGACGACCCCGAGGCCGTCGTCCGCGTCGCCCGGCTGGCCTTCGAGTTCCGCCAGGCGTTCAACAAGGACGTGGTGATCGACCTCATCTGCTACCGCCGCCGCGGTCACAACGAGTCCGACAACCCGGCGTTCACCCAGCCGCTGATGTACGACCTGATCGACAAGAAGCGCTCGGTGCGCAAGCTCTACACCGAGTCCCTGATCGGCCGGGGCGACATCACCCTGGAGGAGGCCGAGCAGGCCCTGCAGGACTACCAGGGCCAGCTGGAGAAGGTCTTCACGGAGGTCCGCGAGGCGGCGTCCGCGCCCGGCGAGGCGCACGCCCCGGACGTGAAGCCCGAGTTCCCGGTGGCGGTCACCACGGCCGTCTCCCAGGAGGTCGTCAAGCGGATCGCCGAGTCCCAGGTCAACATCCCCGACCGGGTCACCGTCCACCCGCGTCTGCTGCCCCAGCTGCAGCGCCGCGCGGCGATGGTCGAGGACGGCACGATCGACTGGGGCATGGGCGAGACGCTCGCGATCGGCTCCCTGCTCCTGGAGGGCACCCCGGTGCGCCTCTCGGGCCAGGACTCGCGCCGGGGCACGTTCGGTCAGCGCCACGCGGTGCTCATCGACCGGGAGACCGGCGAGGACTTCACCCCGCTGCAGTACCTCTCCGAGGAGCAGGCCCGCTACAACTGCTACGACTCGCTCCTGTCCGAGTACGCGGCGATGGGCTTCGAGTACGGCTACTCGCTGGCGCGCCCCGAGTCCCTCGTGATGTGGGAGGCGCAGTTCGGCGACTTCGTCAACGGCGCCCAGACGGTGGTGGACGAGTTCATCTCGTCGGCGGAGCAGAAGTGGGGCCAGACGTCGGGCGTCACGCTGCTCCTCCCGCACGGCTACGAGGGCCAGGGCCCGGACCACTCGTCCGCGCGTCCGGAGCGGTTCCTCCAGCTGTGCGCGCAGAACAACATGACGGTCGCCATGCCGACGCTCCCGTCGAACTACTTCCACCTCCTGCGGTGGCAGGTGCACAACCCGCACCACAAGCCGCTGGTGGTCTTCACCCCGAAGTCGATGCTCCGCCTCAAGGCGGCCGCGTCGAAGGCGGAGGAGTTCACGACGGGCGGCTTCCGCCCGGTCATCGGCGACGACTCGGTCGACCCGGCAGCCGTCAAGAAGGTCGTCTTCACGGCGGGCAAGGTCTACTACGACCTCGACGGCGAGCGGAAGAAGCGCGGCATCACGGACACGGCCGTCATCCGCATCGAGCGCCTGTACCCCCTGCCGGGTGCCGAGCTCCAGGCGGAGATCGCCAAGTACCCGAACGCCGAGAAGTACCTGTGGGCCCAGGAGGAGCCGGCGAACCAGGGCGCGTGGCCGTTCATCGCCCTGAACCTCATCGACCACCTGGACCTGGCGGTCGGCGCGGACGTCCCGCACGGCGAGCGGCTGCGGCGCATCTCGCGCCCGGCGAGCTCGTCCCCGGCGGTGGGCTCCGCCAAGCGCCACCAGGCGGAGCAGGAGCAGCTGGTGCGCGAGGTGTTCGACGCGTAGGCGTCGGACGCGCGTGCGCTGAGCGCCCGCACGGCCGAAGGGCCCGGTCCCGAGCTTCGGCTCGGGGGCGGGCCCTTCGATCTTTCGGCCTTTCGGCCCTTCGGCCCTTCGGCCTTCCGGTGCGGAGCGAAACCGCGGATACGTTCCGCCTATCCTGCTGTACAGCCTTTCAGCGAGAACGACGGAGCACTTCGCATGTACTTCACCGACCGCGGTATCGAAGAGCTGGAGAAGCGGCGCGGCGAGGAGGAGGTCACTTTCGAGTGGCTCGCCGAGCAGCTGCGCACGTTCGTCGACCTCAACCCGGACTTCGAGGTACCGGTGGAGCGCCTGGCGACCTGGCTGGCCCGCCTGGACGACGAGGACGAGGACGAGGAGTAGGCGGGACGGCTGTCCCGGGGTCCGGGGACGGCCAGGGAGCGGAGGAGCGTCAGGCGCAGGGCGTCAGGCGCAGGGCCCCAGGCGTGGGGCGCGGGGTGTGGGACGTCAGGCGTGGGGCGGGCAGTCGCGCGGCTGCAGGAAGCCGTACACCGCTCCGAGGCCGCCGTAGGCCATCAGCACCGCCCCGGCCGCGCTCCAGCCCGCTCCTCTCCGCCCTCGTAAGCCCCGGACGACCAGCACCGCCCCCGTCCCCAGCTGCGCGAGCGCGAGAGCCCGGACTCCGGAGGCACCGGTCGGGCCGGCCCAGGGCGGCCAGGACCCCGGCCGGCCGCTCCGGACGGCGTCGGGCCCCTCACGAACGGCATGCTCCCGTCCGGGCCGCTCGGCCGTCCGGACGTCACCGGGCCGCTCGACCGTCCGGACATCCCCGGGCCGGTCACGGACCACCGCGTGGAGGCGGTCGGCCGGATCGCCGGGTTCGAGCCCGTCGGGCAGTGCGACCCCCACCCGGGCCAGAACAGCGAGCAGAGCACGCAGACGTCCCCGTGCGTCGGCCCGGGGGTCGGGCTCCGTGAGACAGGCGAGCGACCGCGCGTCCAGGACCGGGTCGAGGCCGAGGCGGGCGGCGAAGGTCCGCATCGCCTCGTCCTCCCCCACCGCCGTGCCGTTCGCGAGCCATTCGTAGCCGACCGTCCGCCGGAAACCCGTGGCGAGCGTGCACCCGCTGTGGTCCGCGTCCCACCACAGGGCGAGCACGGTCCAGGGTGCCGCGACCGCGAGCGCGGTGGCCCAGCCGGCGAGAACGCGGTCCACCGGTTCGTCGTCCCGCAGCCAGGGCCTCCCCTCCGGAACCAGTACGCACCACTCCCGCCCGGCCGGGACGAGCAGCACGCGGTCACGCAGCAACCGCACGACGGGTTCGACCGCGTCGGCTTCCGCCCGGCAGAGCAGCAGCGCGCCGGCCGTCCGGTCGGGGGACGGGCTCGGTCCCTGAGGCGCACAGAACGACATGAGCCAATAATATTTGCTTTTGTCCCTCTTCATACCGTGCAGGTCACCAGAACGAGTGCCTTGACTTCCCGGACCCGCGATATATCGTGTCTATTGGAAGACGCGATATGGCGTGTCGCGTCCCGCCCTGCCGAGGAGGTCAGCACCATGTCCGAGTGGTCCGTCGCAGAGCCGAGGAAGCTCACGTTCGACGAACCGGTGACGGCTCTCCACGTGCGCATCGCCCATGGAACGGTGAACGTCGTGGGGGTCGACGAGGGTTCCGCCCACCTGGAGGTGTCCTCGATAGAAGGACCACCCCTGGTGGTCACCCAGGAGAGCGGGACGCTCACGGTCGCCTATGAGGACCTGCCCTGGAAGGGCTTCCTCAAGTGGCTCGACCGCAAGGGCTGGCACCGCAGCGCGGTGGTCTCCCTGGCCGTCCCGGCACGCACGCGCGTCGAGGTGGGTGTGGTCGGCGCCACCGCCATGGTCTCCGGGATCGACGGGCGGGCCGTGGTGAAGGGCGTCTTCGGCGACACCACGCTCGTGGGCCTCTCCGGCCCGGTCCGCGCGGACACCGTGTCGGGGAACGTGGAGGCCCAGGCCCTGACGGGCGACCTCCGGCTCAACTCCGTCTCCGGCGACATGACCGTCATCGAGGGCTCCAGCCCTTCCGTGCGGGTCGAGTCGGTCAGCGGCTCCGTGATCGTCGACCTCGACCCGACCGGCCGGGCCAGTGATGTCAGCCTGACCAGCATCTCGGGAGAGATCGCCGTCCGCCTGCCGCATCCTGCCGACGCGGAGATCGAGGTCGATTCGGCGAGCGGCGCGGTCTCCAGTGCTTTCGAGGACCTCCGGGTCAGTGGCCAGTGGGGCGCCAAGAAGATAACCGGCAGGCTCGGCGCGGGAAACGGCCGCCTGAAGGCGACCACCGTCTCCGGTTCGATCGCACTGCTGCGGAGGCCTCCCTCGGAGGACGAGCCGTGGGACGAGCCACGGAACGAGGAAGTGAATTTCGGGAAGGAGGCGGACGTCGGGCAGGACGGGCCGCGGAACACGGTTTCCGGCAGGTCCGAACCCGGTCCCGCATCCGGGACCGGAACGGGCCCCCGGCACGGACCGGCCTCCGCGCCACCGGCGTCCGACTCCACGCCTGACCCCATGCCCGACCCCACCGACGGACCCGGCGTGGCGCCGCAGAACACAGCACCCGACGACCCGACCCACCAGAAGGGGCTCTGACATGGCTCCCGTCTTTGCCCATGGCCGCCTGCGGCTCTACCTGCTGAAGCTGCTCGACGAGGCACCGCGCCACGGTTACGAGGTGATACGCCTCCTGGAGGAGCGCTTCCAGGGGCTGTACGCGCCGTCGGCCGGCACCGTCTACCCCCGGCTGGCCAAGCTGGAGGCGGAGGGCCTGGTCACCCACACCACCGAGGGCGGCCGGAAGGTGTACGCGATCACGGATGCCGGCCGTGCCGAGCTGGCCGACCGCAGCGGTGAACTGGCCGATCTGGAGCTGGAGATCCGTGAGTCGGTCGCCGAGCTCGCCGCGGAGATCCGTGCCGATGTGCGCGGCGCCGCAGGGGATCTGCGCCGCGAGATGCGGGCAGCCGCTAACGAGGCCCGGCGGGGTGCTGCGGGAGCCGGCACCGGGAGCGGTGGCCACGAAGGCGTCCACGGGGACTTCACGGACCTGGGGGACAGCGAGGCATGGCGCGTCGCCAAGGAGGAGATGCGCCGTGTGAAGCAGGAGTGGAAGGAGCAGGCCCGGCGCGCCAAGGACGAGAGCCGACGCGCCCGTGAGGAGGCCCAGCGGGTCCGCCATCAGGCCAAGGAGGCCCAGGAGCGGGTCCGGGTCGAGGCGCAGGAAGAGCTCCAGCGCATCGCCAAGCGTGTCCAGGACCAGGTGCAGGACCACTTCACCCGGGGTGACTGGCCGACGGGCGTCAGGGAGGGACTCGCCGAACTGACCAAGGAGTTCGGCGATTTCGGGAAGAACTTCGGCAAGGAGTTCGGGAAGGACTTCGGTTTCGGCCGGTCCGCGGCGGAGAGCAGGACCGGGCACGGGCCGAAGAAGGCGGACCGCCCCGACTACACGGACACCCCCGAGGACTTCCCCGCCGGCTACGAGCCCTCCTGGGCCCACGAGGACTCCACGGGCGATCCCGCCCGGGACCTGGACCGCCTGCTGGACCGCTTCCGCGACGACATCCGCGACGCGGCCCGCGATCACGGGGTGACGGAGGAACAACTGCGCGACGCTCGCCGCCATCTGTCGTCGGCAGCGGCGCACATAGGAGCGGCGCTGCGGGCGCCCAGGGGCTGAGCGGCGTCCGCACGTCCGCCCCGCAGCCCTTGCCGCTCTTACCACTCCTACCGCTTCTGCCACCTCTGCCGCTGCGCGGCCGAGGTGGCCCCGGCCGCCGGAAAGGAACCGACCCCCGCCCTCAGCCGACCCTCACCCCTCAGCCGGCCTTCGCCTCTCCCCCGCCGTACAGCACGCGTCGCAGTGACGCGTAGGTGACTCCGTGGTCGGCCAGGACCTCCGCGGGGACGCCAGGACGCGCGGTGAGGGCGAGGAGGAGGTGCTCGTCGCCGATGTGCCGGTCCTGCTGGGCGAGGGCGATACGCAGGGACTCCGTGAGGAGGTCCTTGGCTCCCTGGGCGAAGGAAGGGCGTCCGCCGAGGAACCCGGACCACCACCCCCGGCTCCGTCCGCCGCCTTTGCCGCCGCCCCTCCCCTCACTCTTTCCGTCTCCTCCGGGGGTCTCCAGTGCCCCCTCTCCATGGGCCTCCTCGACACGCGAGACGATCGCCGCGACGTCGATGCCCAGCCCCGAGAGAGCATCCGTGTCGGCCCGGGAGAGACCACCACGGCGGCGTGCCTCGGCCAGCGCCCGCTCGACGGACTCCCGGCGCCCGCCGAGCCCCAGCGACGTCAGGGCGAACGACGCACGGCTGGCCTCGCGGTCGAGGAGCGCCAGCAGCATGTGCTGCTCCTCAACCGTCTCCGCGTCCAGCCTCTCGGCGTGGTCGACCGCGCCGAGAACCACCGCGCGGGCGTCCCTGGTGAACCGTTCGAACATCACTGCCTCCCGTACTTCTTGTGCACGGCCTGCCTGCTGACACCCAGTTCCGCGGCGATCTCCTGCCACGACCAGCCCTGATTCCGTGCGCTGCGCACCTGCACCGCTTCGAGCTGTTCCAGCAGCCGCCGCAACGCGGAGACGGCACGCAGCCCGATCCGCGGATCGCGGTCGCCCGCACGCTCGGCGAGATCCGTTGCTTCGGTCATGACGTCAACTTAGATTGACACACCACGACATGTCAACTCAGGTTGACGCGGGGAGGTGAGTGGAAGAGACGGGCGGAGGAGGGACGATCGGAGGGAAGACGGACGAAGGGGAGACGGACGGAGGGGAGGTGTGATCAGGAGGCGGTCAGGACGACCTTGCCGAAGAGTTCGCCGGATTCCATGCGCGCGAAGCCCTCGCGGGCCCGGTCCAGCGGGAGCACTTCGTCGATGACGGGCCGGACACCGGTCGTCGCGCAGAAGGAGAGCAGGTCCTCGAGTTCGTCCTTGGAGCCCATCGTGGAGCCGACGACCTTGAGTTCGAGGAAGAAGATGCGGGTCAGCTCGGCGTGCGAAGGGTTGTCGCCGCTCGTGGCACCCGAGATGACCAGGGTGCCGCCCGGCTTGAGGGACTTGACCGAGTGGGACCAGGTGGCGGCGCCGACCGTCTCGATGACCGTGTCCACGCGCTGCGGCAGTCGGGCGCCCGGCTCGACGGCCTCGACGGCACCCAGTTCGAGGGCCCGCTTGCGCTTCGCCTCGTTCCGGCTGCTGGCGAAGACCCGTAGTCCCGCGGCCTTGCCCAGCACGATCGCGGCCGTGGCGACACCCCCTCCGGCGCCCTGCACGAGAACCGAGTCACCGGGTCGTACGCCGGCGTTGGTGAAGAGCATCCGGTACGCGGTCAGCCAGGCGGTGGGCAGACAGGCGGCCTCCTCGAAGGAGAGCTCCGCGGGCTTGGGCAGGACGTTCCACGTGGGCACGGAGACCTGTTCGGCGAAGGTCCCCTGGTAGCGCTCGGTGAGGATGGAGCGTGGCTCCTCCGGGCCGACACCGTGACCCGTCTGGCCGATGACGGAGTGCAGGACGACCTCGTTGCCGTCCTCGTCGACACCGGCGGCGTCGCAGCCGAGGATCATCGGCAGTTTGTCCTCGGCGAGGCCGACTCCGCGCAGCGACCAGAGGTCGTGGTGGTTCAGGGAGGCGGCCCTGACGTTCACGGTCGTCCAGCCGGGGCGGGGCCCGGGAGCGGGGCGCTCGCCCAACTCGAGTCCACGCAGGGGCCGGTCACGGTCGATACGGGCGGCGTAGGCAGCGAACATGCCCCGACCCTAGGGGGGCACCCGCCCCCGACGGAACCGGACGGCTCTGTGACGGACGACTCTGTGACACGCGCCCCTGGGGGAGGAGGGTGCGGCCGGCCGCGTACGGGGTGGGCCGGGACGGCCCCGGAGGCACCTCGGACTGCTCGCGCGCTTCCCCCGCCCCTCTTCCAGAGGCGGGGAACCCCCGAGCCCGAGGCACCTCCCGGCCGAAGGCCGGGGACCGGGGACCACAACGCACCCGCAGCCACACAGCCCACGGCCGTGCAGCCGTGCAGCCGTGCAGCCGTGCAGGCTAACGCCGGGCCACGCCCTCGGCGCGGGCCGCCGCGGCGACCGCCGCCGTGACCGCCGGGGCGACCCGCTCGTCGAACGGCGACGGAATCACATAGTCCGCCGCGAGGTCGTCCCCGACGACCGCGGCCAGCGCCTCGGCCGCCGCGATCTTCATCCCCTCGGTGATCCGCGAGGCCCGCACCTGCAACGCCCCCGCGAAGATCCCGGGGAAGGCCAGCACGTTGTTGATCTGGTTCGGGTAGTCCGACCGCCCCGTGGCGACGACCGCCGCGTACTTGTGCGCGACGTCCGGGTGCACTTCGGGGTTCGGGTTGGCCATGGCGAACACGAACGCACCCTCGGCCATGGAGGCCACGGCCGGCTCCGGCACCGTACCGCCGGACACGCCGATGAAGACGTCGGCACCGGCGAGCGCGGTCTCCAGCGAGCCGGACAGCCCGGCCTTGTTGGTCATGACGGCGAGTTCCCGCTTGACCGGGGTCAGGTCGTCCCGGTCGGCCGACACGATGCCCTTGCGGTCCGCGACGGCGACGTCCCCGAGCCCGGCCTCCAGCAGGAACTTGGCGATGGCCACCCCGGCCGCGCCCGCGCCCGAGATCACGGCCCGCAGCTGCCCGAGCGAGCGCCCGGTCAGCCGCGCGGCGTTCCGCAGGGCCGCCAGCGTGACGACGGCCGTCCCGTGCTGGTCGTCGTGGAAGACGGGGATGTCCAGCCGCTCCTGCAGCCGGCGCTCGATCTCGAAGCACCGGGGCGCCGAGATGTCCTCCAGGTTCACGCCGCCGAAGGACGGTGCGAGCCGCGCGACGGTCTCGACGATCTCGTCGACGCCGGTGCAGTCCAGCGCGATCGGCACGGCATCGACCCCGCCGAACTGCTTGAACAGGATCGCCTTGCCCTCCATGACGGGGAGCGATGCCTCGGGTCCGATGTCGCCGAGTCCGAGGACGGCGGTCCCGTCCGTCACGACGGCGACCACGGACGACTTCCATGTGTAGTCGTGGACGAGTTCCGGCTGCTCCGCGATGGCCGTGCAGACCTTCGCGACGCCGGGCGTGTACGCCAGGGACAGGTCGTCCTTGTCGCGGACGGGCACGGTGGCCTGCACGGCCATCTTGCCGCCACGGTGCAGCGCGAACGCCGGATCGAAGGAATGGAGGGGCTCGGCCCCGCCGTCCCGCTCCGTACTGCTGTCGCTGCGAGGATTGACGATCTCCGCTGCCACTTTGTTGTACCCCTTAGGTCTTTGCACGATTGAGGGTCGCCGCTCCGGGTGAGGAGCGGGCGGGCACCGCGCGCGTCCCTGATGACTGTGGCGTACGGGACGTGCGCGACGGGCACGCCGCACACGCGCCCTGAGCCCCGGATGAGGGGTGTGAGGAACCTTCTTACCGGACGGACCGCACCGCGGACGAGTCGATGGCGCGAAGGTCACACATCATCGGCCGCGGGCCGCGCGATGCGGGAACCGGGCTCGTATACCGGATAGCGAAGGTCACATACCGGTGACATGACTCATGACCGAATGGGTTCAGGAATTACTTTTCGCCATAAATAACACATAAGGTGCATACTGTCCGAAGTGTCGGGAACTGATCGTCCGCACCACGGCCCGCACCGGAGATCTTCCGGCACCTTCGGAGGTTTTCCGCACAAGGTCCGGCCGGGCCGGATCGGACCGGTCCGGTTCAGAGGTCACCCGTTATCCGATTTTGACATGGCGGGCACCCTGAAGGCGTGAGTCCGAATGGCAAGATGCCCTAATCACACGAGGTCGCGACACCCGAAGGTGTGTGTTCTCGTCGACCCATCGGCTACTGCCGGCCCATCGGCAACTCCACCCACCCGCCGGAGGAACCCACCATGACCGCACGCTCCACCCGTCGCACGACCACCGCGCAGTCCCGGATAGCCGCGGTCGGTGCGGTCGCGGTCGCAGGCGCCCTGCTGCTCACCGGCTGCGGTGACCAGACCAAGGACAAGGACAACAGCAGCAGCTCGGGCACCGCGGACGGCGGCGCGGCGCCGCTGGCCGACAAGCTGCCCGCGGCGGTCCGCGACAAGGGCGTCGTCAAGGTCGGCTCGGACATCGCGTACGCGCCGGTCGAGTTCAAGGACGACTCCGGCAAGACGGTCGGCATCGACCCCGACCTCGCCGACGCGATGGGCAAGCAGCTCGGTGTGAAGTTCGAGTTCGAGAACGGCACGTTCGACACCCTGCTCACCGGCCTGCGCTCCAAGCGGTACGACATCGCGATGTCGGCGATGACGGACACCAAGGACCGCCAGGAGGGCGTCGACGCCGACACGGGCAAGAAGGTCGGCGAGGGCGTCGACTTCATCGACTACTTCACCGCCGGTGTCTCGATCTACACCAAGCAGGGCGACGACCAGGGGATCAAGACCTGGGACGACCTGTGCGGCAAGAAGGTCGTGGTGCAGCGCAACACCGTCTCCAACGACCTGGCCAAGGCCCAGGCCAAGAAGTGTCCGGCGGGCGAGAAGCTCTCCATCGAGGCGTTCGACAACGACCAGCAGGCCCAGACCCGCCTGCGGGCCGGCGGCGCCGACGCCGGCTCCTCCGACTTCCCGGTCGCGGCGTACGCGGCGAAGACCTCCGGGGGCGGCAAGGACTTCGAGATCGTCGGTGAGCAGGTCGAGGCCGCTCCGTACGGCATCGCGGTCGCCAAGTCGAACACCGAGCTGCGGGACGCCCTGAAGGCCGCGCTCGACGCGATCATCGAGAACGGCGAGTACGACAAGATCATCGCGAAGTGGGGCGTCGAGGCCGGCGCCGTCAAGGAAGCCACCATCAACGGCGGCAAGTGACCGCGCGGCCTGCGGCACCGAAAGGCAACATCCGTGACTGCTGACATCGACAAGACGGCCGGCCCCGAGCGCGTTCCCCCGGGCGGACCGGAGGCCATCAAGGCCATCCCGGTCCGCCACTACGGGCGGTACGTCTCGGCCGTCGTCGCGATCGCACTCTTCGTGTCGATCATCTACGCGTTCGCCCAGGGCAAGATCAACTGGGGTGCCGTACCGGACTACTTCTTCGACGACCGGATCCTCAAGGGCGTCGGCCAGACGATGCTCCTGACCGTCCTGTCGATGGTGATCGGCATCGTGGGCGGCATCCTCCTCGCGGTGATGCGCCTGTCGAAGAACCCGGTGACCTCGTCGATCGCGTGGTTCTACATCTGGTTCTTCCGCGGCACCCCGGTCCTGGTGCAGCTCGTCGTCTGGTTCAACCTGGGCCTGGTCTTCGAGTACATCAACCTCGGCCCGATCTACAAGGACTACTGGTCGAGCTTCATGACGCCGCTGCTGACGGCGCTCCTCGGGCTCGGCCTGAACGAGGCCGCGTACATGGCGGAGATCTGCCGCGCGGGTCTGCTGTCGGTCGACGAGGGCCAGACCGAGGCCTCGCACGCCCTGGGCATGAGCCACGGCAAGACCCTGCGGCGGATCGTGATCCCGCAGGCGATGCGCGTGATCGTGCCCCCCACGGGCAACGAGGTCATCAACATGCTGAAGACGACCTCGCTGGTGTCGGTGGTCCAGTTCGCCGAACTGTTCCGGTACGCCCAGGACATCGGGCAGTCGTCGGGCGCACCGGTGGAGATGTACTTCCTGGCCGCCGCCTGGTACCTGGTCCTGACCTCCGTGCTCAGCGTCGGGCAGTACTACATCGAGCGGTACTACGCCCGTGGTTCGAGCCGTTCGCTGCCGGACACCCCGTTCCAGAGGATCAGGGCGAACATGCTGTCACTGTCCAACCGCTCGGGCACAGGAGCAAACGCATGACCGCCAACGTGACCAGGGTGGACTCCGGTGCGCCGATGGTGAAGGCCGAGGGCGTCCACAAGTCCTTCGGCCCGGTCGAGGTCCTCAAGGGCATCGACCTGGAAGTGAGGCCCAGCGAGGTCTTCTGCCTGATCGGCCCGTCCGGTTCCGGCAAGTCGACGTTCCTTCGGTGCATCAACCACCTGGAGAAGGTCAGCGCCGGGCGGCTGTACGTGGACGGGGAGCTGGTCGGCTACCGCCAGAAGGGCGACAAGCTGTACGAGCTCAAGGACAGCGAGGTCGCGCTGAAGCGGCGGGACATCGGCATGGTGTTCCAGCGCTTCAACCTGTTCCCGCACATGACGGCGCTCGAGAACGTCATGGAGGCGCCGGTCCAGGTCAAGGGCATCGGCAGGACCCAGGCGCGGGAGCGGGCGGCGCAGCTCCTGGAGCGGGTCGGCCTCGCCGACAAGGCGGGCAACTACCCGTCGCAGCTCTCCGGCGGACAGCAGCAGCGGGTCGCCATCGCACGGGCGCTGGCGATGGAACCGAAGCTGATGCTGTTCGACGAGCCGACCTCCGCGCTCGACCCGGAGCTGGTCGGTGACGTCCTGGACGTCATGCGCGACCTCGCCGAGTCGGGCATGACGATGGTCGTCGTCACGCACGAGATGGGCTTCGCCCGGGAGGTCGGCGATTCGCTGGTCTTCATGGACGAGGGTGTGGTGGTCGAGTCCGGTCACCCGCGGGACGTGCTGACGAATCCGCAGCACGAGCGGACGCAGTCGTTCCTGTCGAAGGTGCTCTAGCTTCCGGAGCCTCCGACCGGCACCGGGTCGTCGCTCGCCCGCGGGCCCGGTGGGGGCTGATCGCGCGGTTCCCCGCGCCCCTGGGTAGCCAGGGGCGCGGGGAACCGCGCAACGGGGGTCCGGGGGCGCAGCCCCTGGGGTCGGGACGGGAAGGGGCGGCGGGGGGCGAGCAACAGGCCGTTATCTCAGGGCCAGGACCAGGGCGTCCGACGGGGAGCGCCAGACCTCGCGGGCCTCGGCGAAGCCGGCCGCGCGCAGGGTACGGGCGTGCCACTCGGCGGACGGGGTGTCCCCCTCCGCGTGCTCCCCGTAGATCTCGAAGCGCCGGGCCGTCGGTCCGGCGAGCACCGGATCCGCCGCGGCGAGCCGCCACCACTCGGCCCAGTCCAGCGCACCCGCGCTCTTCGCCCCGTCCATGCGCGCGTGCCGCTGGACCCGGTCGGCCGCGTTGATCCGGGGAGTCGTCTCGTCGACCATGTGGTCCGCGTTCAGGAACACCCCGCCGTCGCGGACGAGTCCGGCGACCTGGCCGTAGAGGACCTCGAGGGGTTCGCGGTGCAGCCAGTGGAGGGCGGTCGCCGTGAGGACGGCGTCGTAGGAGCCGTACGGCAGCAGGGCGGGCCAGCCGGGATCCGTGAGGTCCGCCGTGACGAACGCGACCCGGTCGTCGCCCGCGAAAGTGCCCTCCGCGATGGTCAGGAGCGCCGGGTCGAGGTCGACACCGGTACTGACCGCCTTCGGGAACCTTTCGAGGAGCCTGGCCGTGATACTTCCCGTACCGCACGCGAGGTCCAGGACGCGGGGTTCGGGGCCCACCAGGGCCTCGACCATGTCGAGCATGATCCGGAAGCGCTCCTCGCGGTCCGGCATGTACCACTCCTGCTGCCGGTCCCAGCTCTCCTGCCACGCGTGCCAGTCGGACCCGAGAGCGGTCGTCATGAGAACTCCTCTTCCTCCACCGTGCACCAGCCAGCATGTAATACCCTGGAGGCACCATTAGCCATTACGTGTCCGCACCAAGACCATAGAGCGCCCTCGTAAGGACTACAAGTGGAACTGGCCTATTACTCGGATTATGCCGTCCGTCTCGTCAACAGCGAGGAACCGGCCCGGGGCAAGGACGCGCTCACCTCGGTCGAGGCCATCCGTGACCTCTTCGGGGGCAACTCGTCGGCGGCCCGCCGCGCCACGGACTCGGACGTGACCCGCTTCCGCGGGGTGCGGGCCCGGCTGCGCGCGGTCTTCGACGCGGCGGACGGCGGCGACGAGACGCTCGCCGTGGACCTGCTGAACTCCCTGCTGCTGGAGTTCCCGGTCAGCCCGCAGATCTCGGGCCACGACTTCCGGGACGACGACGGCCGCCCGCTGTGGCACATGCACCTGGCGGACCACCCGTCGAACGCGACCGCGGGGTACGCGGCGATCGCCGCGATGGGCCTCGCCTTCCACCTCACCGAGTACGGGGTGGACCGCCTCGGCCTGTGCGAGGCCGCGCCGTGCCGCAACGCCTATCTCGACACCTCGACGAACCGCTCCCGGCGCTACTGCTCGGACCGCTGCGCGACCCGGGCGAACGTCGCCGCCTACCGTGCCCGCAAGCGCCTGGAGGCGGACCGGTCGCGGAGCACCGGCCGGGCGGCCGACAGCGCCCAGCGCGCGAGCGCGAACGGCGAGCGCTGACCCTTCGCCGGAGGCCGGTAGCGGAACCGCACCTTCCCGAGGACGAGTTCCTCGGGAACGGTTCCGTAGTCGGTGCTGTCCCCGCCGGCGTACGCGTTGTCGCCGAGCACCCACCAGCCGCCCTCGCGCCGCTCGGCCGCGCGCTTGACGACCAGCAGGTCCTGCTGGAACGGATGGCGCAGGACGACGACGTCACCGGGCCCGACCCTGGCCCCGTACTGCACGAGGAGCAGATCCCCGTGCCGCAGTGTGGGCACCATGGACGGTCCCGTCACCTCGGCGGTCCCGAAGGGCAGGACGCCCCTCTCGCGCTCGGTCCCCTGCGACAGCTCCGGCATCACCGGCACCTCCCCGGTCCTATCCTCCACGAGTCCCGGTCCCACCCCGGACTTTTGTCCTAAGCCCATGGGGGCACTCGCGAAAACCCGTCCCTCACGGAGTAATGTCCCACCTGAGAAGACGATCACGAGGAAGGACAGCTCCATGCTTTCCCGCCTGTTTGCCCCCAAGGTCAAGGTCAGCGCCCACTGCGACCTGCCCTGCGGTGTGTACGACCCTGCCCAGGCCCGCATCGAGGCGGAGTCGGTGAAGGCCGTCCAGGAGAAGATGGCCGCCAACGACGACGCGCACTTCCAGACCCGCGCCACCATCATCAAGGAGCAGCGCGCCGAACTCGCCAAGCACCACGTCTCGGTGCTGTGGAGCGACTACTTCAAGCCGCCGCACTTCGAGAAGTACCCGGAACTGCACCAGCTGGTCAACGACACCCTCAAGGCCCTCTCGGCCGCGAAGGCCTCGTCCGACCCGGCCACGGGTCAGAAGGCCCTGGACTACATCGCCCAGATCGACAAGATCTTCTGGGAGACGAAGAAGGCCTGATCCCGCGTCGCCTGCGTTCACCGGTACCCGTACCGGTCGCAGCGTCACCCCGGCCGCATCCGGCCCGCAGGCCGCCGAACACGGCGTCCCGAGCGGTCCGGGTGCGGCCGTTCCGCTGCGCGGCTCCGGGGAGGACGGAACGGTTCGGACGGGTCGCGCCCGCGACAGCGCGGCGAGCAGGACCGCGAGCGGCGGGGCCGGCGCGGTGGACCGGCGCCCGACCGGTCGTGGTGAGCCGGTCGCCGTCGCGACGGCCGTGGGCGGGCAGGGTCTCCGCGGCACGTACGGGGTCGGGTCGGCCGTACGGCCCGTGCGCCGTCGCCGTGTACCGGCGTACGGCCCGTGTGCCGCGTACGGCCCGTGTGCCGCCGCCGTGCGGCCCGTGACGCCGCGCTCGGCGGGCGTGCCTCTCGTCGTCCCGACGGCGGCCGCCGGGGACGGTGGCCGCCGTGACGGCGGTGTCGCCGGTTCCGGCGTGCCGCTCGTCCCGGTCATGACCGGTCGCCGCCGCCCTCGTCCCCGGGCCTGCTCCGGTCCCTCGCCTGGTCGTCGTCCGTCTGCCGGAAGCACAGCGTCCGGGCCAGGACCTCCCGCGCCACCTCGGTGACCGTGCGCCCCTGCGTGAAGGCGCGCGCCCGCAGCCGGTCCAGCGCGTGTTCCGGATGGACGCCGAGTTGGACCATGACCATGCCGATGGCCTGATGGACCTCGACGCGGTCGGCCTGGGCCGCGTCGACCCACGACTCCACCTCCGCCCTGCCCGTCGGATCGGCCCTGTCGAACGCCGCTTCGATGCTCAGTACGGCGAAGGTGACCGCGTCCCGTGCCGACAGCGCGATCCGCAGCTCCCCCGCGGACAGCGGCCCGGGACTGTCGCGGTAGAGGTCGAGGGTGCCGAGTGTCGAGGCTCCGGTGCCGAGCGGCAGCGCGAAGACCGCCCGGGCCCCCAGGTCCACGGCCTGGAGGGCGAAGACGGGCCAGCGGCGGGCGTCCGGCCCGCCGGTGAGGTCCGGGGCGAGCGCCGGGACGGCCAGGTCGAGGGCGCTCTGGCAAGGGCCGTGGCCCAGCGTGTACTGGGCTTCGGCGAGGCGTGCCGCCGTGTCGTCGCTGGCGCACCACAGCGCCCGGGCCGTTCTGCTCCCGCTGATCGAGACCGAGGCGCCGCTGATCGGGAGCAGGTCCACGCAGGCCCGGCAGAGCAGTTCGGGTGCCCGCTGCACCTGGACGGACGCGATCAGGGACGAGAATGCCTCGGCGGCCCGGCGGTGGTCCTCCTCGGCGGGCGGTTGCGGGCGGCCGGGCAGTTCGTTCTCGCCGTCGTGGTCATCGGGCCACATCGGCTCCACCTCCGCCCGCCGCTGAGCCAGCGGCCTGATCCCGCCAGTATCGCCCACCGCGCGCCCCCGGGGAGTGCCGTCACCCGCCCACACGCGCGTGCCGGAGCCGGCGCGTGCTGAGTCCGGCGTGTGTTCGATACCGACCGTACGGTTACGGCCGTACTGGTTTCGGCCGTGCTGACTCTTCCGGCCACCGGCCGCATTCGGTTGCACCTCGTGCCGGGTGTCCGCTCGTCCGCCGCGGTCACCACGGCTGTCACAGTCGCCACGGCTGCCCCAACTGCCGCGGCCGACGCGGCATCCGTCCGTGCCGGCCCGCTGCGGAGCGCCCGGCGGCGACCGGTGCGCGACCCGCGTGAGCGACGGACGCGTACACGGGGTGCACGAGGGACTCGGCCGGAAGACATCACCGGTATCGACTCACGGTAGTCGCGTCATGGCGCCTTGTGCTTGGCTGGGGCGGAACGGACAACGGACAGCGACGGCCCTTCCACCCGGGAGCGACACCCGGGCGTCCGGGGCCGTTCGTTCCGTCCCGGCCTCTCCACCCAGCCGTCAGGACACACGTGATGAACACCGAACCGCTTGATTCCGCCTGGGCGCAAGAAGTGGCCGCGAACCTGCTCGTCCTCGTCGCCGCACCGGCCCGGGGTGAGGACGAGGAGCGTCTGCTGCGACGACTCGCACACGTCACCGCCCTCGTGCCCGGTGTGGCGGCGGCCTCCTGCAATCTCCTCGGTCCGTCGGGACTGCCCGGGCACTCGGCCGGTTCCGACGACCGGGCCCGTCGGCTGGGGCGTCTGCAGGCCGAGTTACGGGAGGGACCCTCCCTGGACGTCTCGCGCGACATGCGGCTCCTGGCGGACGTTCCGCTGGGCGACCCGCGCGGCCGGACCCGCTGGCCCCGCTTCACGGGGCGCGCCGTGAGCGAGGGGTTCACCGCCGTCACGGCTCTGCCCCTGGCCGGCCAGGACCGCACCCTGGGCGCGCTCGCGCTGTACCACCGGCACGGGCAGCTGGAACTGTCGGGCATCCGCTGGGCCCAGCTCCTGGCCGACGCCACGGCCGTCGGCCTGTCCCATCGCGACGTGCTGCGCGACGCGCTGGTCCGGGCCGATCAACTGCAGAACGCCCTGAACACCCGGATCGTCATCGAGCAGGCCAAGGGCATCCTGGCCGAACGTTTCGACTGCGAGCTCCAGGAGGCGTTCGACCGGCTGCGCGGCCACGCCCGCTCGCACCGCATGAAACTGGCCGACCTGGCCGCCCTGATCGTCGAGAACCCGTCCGGCTGTCCGCCTTTCCCGCGTCAGCGCCCGATCGCCGACGCCAACGACGACGCCTGACGCCGGCGGATGACGGCTGAACGACCGCCGGCGTCCCCTTGCCGTGGCCCAGGGCTCTGTCGGTGGGCCGTGGGATGCTGACGGCATGACCACGGAGGACCTGGTCCGGCTGCGCAAGGCCCGCGACCGCATGGACCGCGAGTACGCCGAGCCGCTGGACGTGCCCATGCTCGCGCGCACGGCGCTGATGTCGCCGGGTCACTTCCAGCGCAGCTTCCGGGCCGCCTTCGGCGAGACACCGTACGGGTATCTCATGACACGCCGCATCGAGCGCGCGAAGGCGCTGCTGAGACGCGGCGACCTGAGCGTCACGGAGGTCTGCTTCGCGGTGGGTTGCGCATCGCTCGGTTCGTTCAGTTCGCGCTTCACGGAGCTGGTCGGGGAGACGCCGAGCGCGTACCGGGCCCGGTCGCACGAGCCGGGTGCGGCGATCCCGGCGTGCGTGGCGAGGATGTACACGCGACCGGTGCGCCGCCCCGCGGCGAAGCCTCTAGCGTGAGGTCATGGACCTCAAAATCTCGCAGTGCTTCATCTCGGTCGACGACCACGACCGGGCACTCGCCTTCTACCGCGACGTGCTGGGCCTGGAGGTCCGCAACGACGTCGGTTTCGAGGGCATGCGCTGGGTCAGCGTCGGTCCTCCGCTGCAACCGGACGTGGAGATCGTCCTGGAGCCGCCGCTGGCCGATCCGAACGCCGCGGAGACGGACCGGCAGGCCGTGGCCGAACTGCTGGCCAAAGGGCTGCTCCGCGGTGTCATCTTCACCACGGAGGACTGCGACGCGACGTACGAGCGACTGCTCGCCGCGGACGCCGACATCCTCCAGGAACCGATGGACCAGCCGTACGGAGTCCGCGACTGCGCGGTCCGCGACCCCGCGGGCAACCTGCTGCGCTTCACCCAGCGCAAGGCATAGGGGCAGAGCTTCCGGGGTGGCCCCCCTCTAGGACCTCAGTCGGGCGGCACGGGTCCGTAGGTAGTGCTGTTCCGGGAGGCTGAGGGTCTTGCCGGCCGCCGACTCGTAGGCGGCGCGGGCCCCTCCGGTGTCACCGGCGCGTTCCAGGAGGTGGCCGCGGACCGCGTCGAGACGGTGGCCCGTCGCCAACTCGTCTTCCAGGGGGACGAGTTCGTCGAGGCCCGCTTTCGGCCCGTGGACCATCGCGACGGCCACCGCGCGGTTGAGACGTTCCACGGGGCCGGGCACGAGCCGCACCAGGAGGTCGTAGAGGCCGAGGATCTGCGGCCAGTCGGTGTCGGCGGACGAGGCGGCCTCGTCGTGGACGGCGGCGATCGCGGCTCTCAGCTGGTACGGGCCCGGCCCCTGGTGAGGGCCCGGCCGCCGTCGGGTCAGGGCGTACGTCACCAGCGCCACACCCTCCTCGATCGCCGCCTTGTCCCACAGCGTCCGGTCCTGCTCGTCCAGCGGTACCAGCTCGCCGTGCGGCCCGGTCCGCGCGGCCCGCCGGGCGTCGGTGAGCAGCATCAGCGCCAGCAGACCGGTCACCTCGTGCGTGCCGGGCAGCAGCCGATGTGCCCTGCGGGTCAGCCGGATGGCCTCACCCGCCAGTTCGGCCCGCTGGAGCGCCGTCCCGGACGTGGCCGTGTACCCCTCGTTGAAGATCAGGTACAGGACGTGCAGGACCGCGGGCAGCCGTGCCTCCCAGTTCTCGGGACGCCCGAAGCGCACGCCCGTGACCTTCTGCTTGGCCCGGCTGATCCGCTGGGCCATCGTCGCCTCGGGCACGAGGTGCGCGCGGGCGATCTCGGCGGTCGTCAGACCGCCCACCGCGCGGAGCGTGAGTGCGATCCGCGCGGGCGGGGTGAGGTCGGGGTGGCAGCAGAGGAAGAGCAGGGTGAGCGTGTCGTCCTCGGACGGGGCCCGGTCGAGTCCCGGTGGCGGCGCCGTGAACGCGTCACGCGGGGTGAGCGCCATCACCCGCTCCTCCCTCGTCCGCCGGGCCTCCTCACTGCGCAGCACGTCCGTGAGCCGCCGCGAGGCGACCTTGATCAACCAGCCGCGCGGGTTGTCCGGCACCCCGCTCGCGGGCCACTGTCCGGCCGCCGCGAGCAGCGCCTCCTGTACGGCGTCCTCGGCGGAGTCGAAGTGCCCGTACCGCCGCACGAGCGCGCCGAGGACCTGCGGCGCGTGCCGGCGCAGCAGGCCCTCGATCTCGTTCACGCGGTCCGAAGAGCGTCCCGGAGGACGGCTCACACCTCGCCGCTGCGGTCGAGGATCGGCCGGATGATCACCGGATACTGCTTCGTGCCCTCGGGGGCGGGGCACTGCAGGACCCGCGCGGCGATCTCCGTGACCCGCTCCAGGCTGTCGCAGTCCAGCACCCAGTAACCGGCGAGCACCTCCTTGGTCTCGCCGTACGGCCCGTCGGTGATCACGGGCTTCCCGTCCGGGCCCAGCTCCACGTGTCGCGACCGGGCCGGGTCGGTCAGACCGTTGCCCTCGACCATCTCGCCGGTCTCGGCGAGGTCGTCGTTGATCGCGCTCATGTGCGCGTACATGGCCTGGATGTCCTGCTCGGTCCAGGCGGGCGCGCCGGCGGAGCCCTTGCCTGCCTGCGCCTCGTAGTCCGCCTGGCTGCCCTGGATCATCACGAGGTACTTCACGGGACCGCTCCTTCGGTTCGGGCCGCCCGTGGTGGGCGGCTTTCACAGGGGACGTCGGAACAGGTCCGCGGTTCTCTACACACAGGCGAAAAGTTTTTTCCGCACGAACCCCGGCGACTCCCCGGCGCGCTCGACGGAGCCCTGTACGGGCACGCTGTCACGGGCACACCGACGGGGCTTCCGCCAGCTCCCCCTCAGGCGGAAGCAGCATAACGGTGTCTCTTCGAAGGAGCCGGGCGGGTCGTGCTCAGAGACCCCGCTCCGTGTTCGCCCGCGGTTCCTCGGGCGGCCGGGGCTCGGCCAACAGCACGGGCTCCGCCTCGGAGGCCGTGAGCACGGGCTCGGCCTCGTCGGGCCTCCCGGTCTCCGCCCCCGCCTCGTAACTCGCGCACCGGGGGTTGCGGCAGGGGCCGGGGCCCCACACGGGCACGAAGACACCGAAGGTCTTGTGCCGACGGACGACCGTGTCCACGGACTGCTCGCAGACCGGACAGAGGGACTCATCACTGGCCATGACTCCACGATATTGCGGGACGGGCCGGGCCGACAGGCGAGCGGCGGCGCCGCGCTCAGCGCTTTCTGCCGTACGTGCGCACGACCACCCCGTTCCCGAACGTACGCACCTCACCGAGGGAGAACTCGGTGACCGCGAATCCGGAGCCGAACATCGGCATACCGCTGCCCAGCACGATGGGATACGTCTTGATGACGAGTTCGTCGATCTCGTCGATCAGCTCGCCCGCGATCTGCGAGCCGCCGCACAGGTAGATGCCGAAGTCGCCGTCCTCCGCCTTGAGCTCGCGGACCCTGCCCACCAGGTCGTCGGCGACGATCTCGACGTTCGGGTCCGGCGACTCCTCGAGCGTGCGCGAGGCGACGTACTCCCGCAGGTGCGCGTAGGGGCTGGTGACGCCCGCCTCCAGCGCCAGGTCGTAGCTGGCACGGCCCTGGACGATCGTGTCGTACTTCTGGTTCTCCAGGTCGTCGAAACCCATCGCGCTGCGGCCATGGGTCGGCATCGTCTCCGGGTACTCGGTCTTGAGGAATTCGAGGAACTCCTCGTCCATGAACCGGACCATCGATGCCGCGTCGCCGTCCGGCCCCCCGATGAAGCCGTCGATCGAGCAGGCGATGAAATACGTGAGCTTTCGCAAGCCGGACTCTTTCCGTAGGCTGGACCAACCACTCCATTCATAGTGCTTCAGTTGTAGTGGTCGCAAGGCGATTCCTGGAGATCTCCGGTACGGGCTCCATGGGGGAGAGAGGTTTCCGGATGGCGAGCAATCCGCAGCGCCGGGCCGCCCTGGTCGACGCCGGAGTGGAGGTGCTGGCCCGCGAAGGGGCCCGCGGGCTGACCTTCCGTGCGGTGGACGGTGCGGCCGGGGTACCGGTGGGCACCGCCTCGAACTACTTCACCGGTCGTGACGACCTGCTCCGGCAGATCGACGCCCGTCTGCACGAGCGGCTCGCCCCGGACCCGGAGGTCACGGCCGGGCTCCTGGAGACGCCGAGGGACCGCCGTCTGATCACGGCTTTCATGCACGACCTCATGGCCCGCGCCCAGCGGGACCGTACGGGCTACCTCGCCCTTCTCGAAATGCGCCTGGAGGCCACCCGCCGCCCCGAACTGCGGGCCTCGTACACCAAGACCGTCCGCGCCGACCTGGAACAGGGCATGGAGTTCCACCGCGGCGCGGGCCTGCCCGGCGGCGACGAGACGGTGACGGTCCTCTACGTCGCCATGCTGGGCCTGATCCTCGAACACCTGACCCTGCCGGACGTACTGGACGGCGTGCTGCCGGGCGTGAGCGTGCCGCACGGTCTGATCGAACGAATCGTCGCCACGATCGTCCCGCCCGAGGACACCTGACCGGCACCGGGCCCGATCGGGCCCCGCACACCGTGGGGGTGTGCGGGGCCCTCCGTGACCGGAACCCTCCGCCTCGCCGCGTCGTCAGGTGCCGCGCGAACCGGAGACCTCCGGCGTCTCGATCACAGCGGGACCGCACGGCCCGGCCGCTCCGAACAGCTTGTCGAAAGCCCTCCCCGGGCGCAGGACCGCGCGACCGGTCCCCTCCGTCCGCGCCCGCACTCCGCCACCGTGTCGCTCCGCCCGCCCGCCCCACCCCGCCCGCTCCCGTACCGCGGCCTCCTCCCCCACACGTTCCGGCTCTCACATGTTCCGGCGCGTCACGAACTCCGCCAGCGACAGCAGCCCCTCCGCCGCCTCCGGGTCCGGGACCGCGCGGAACAGATGGCTCAGAGCCTGTGCCATCCGGTCGGCAGCCTGCTGCTGGGCCCAGTCCCGTCCGCCCGCCCGCTCGACGGCGAGGACCGTGCGTTCCAGATCGCCGTCCTGGTAGGGGCCCCGGTACAGCTCGGCGAGTTCGGCCGCGGCCGGCGTACCGGAGGTGAGCGCGGCGACCACCGGCAGGGACTTCTTGCGGGTGATCAGATCCGCCCCGGCCGGCTTGCCGGTGCGCCTCGGGTCCCCCCAGATACCGATCACGTCGTCGATGAACTGGAACGCCAGCCCGGCCTCCCGCCCGAACGCGTCGAGCGCCTCCACGTCCGTGTCGTCCGCACCCGCGTACAGCGCCCCCAGCGCGCACGCGCACCCCAGCAGTGCGCCCGTCTTGGCCTCGGCCGTGGCGAGCACCTCGTCGAGCGTGATGTCGTCGGGACTCCGGTGCTCCATCGCGGTGTCCGCCTGCTGTCCCGCGCAGAGTTCGACGACGCAGTCCGCCAGCCTCACCGCCGCCGCCGACGACGCCGGATGCGGATCGCCGGCGAGCAGCCGGTGGGCCAGTGCCTGCAGGGAGTCCCCCGCAAGAATCGCGTCGGCGTCCCCGAACACCGCCCACGCGGTGGGCCGGTGTCTTCGCGTGGTGTCCCGGTCCATCACGTCGTCGTGCAGCAGCGTGAAGTTGTGCACCAGCTCCACGGCGGCGGCGGCCCGCACGGCCGACGTCCGGGGCCCGCCGAGCGCCGCGGCCGCGGCGAGCACGAGCGCGGGCCGGATGGCCTTGCCGGCGTTCCCCACCGCCGGGGTGCCGTCCGCGTGCTCCCATCCGAAGTGGTAGCGCGCGACCCGGCGTATCGAAGCGGGCAGCGATGCGACGGCCCGGCGCAGTCCGGGATCGACCGAGGTCCGGGCCCGCTCCAGGATCACGGCCGCCTCCGGCGCGTCGGGCGGATCGTCCCTTTCGGCGGGGGCCGGTCCCGGCTCCGGTCCGGGCCCTTCGACCGCCGGGAGCGGGCTCTGCCGCGTCTCCGTCATGAGCCCACCCGGAGGTCCGTCCCGCCCGGTGGGAACACGGCGCGCCCCGTACCGGGCGTCATCACCAGCGACCGATCTCGACGTTCTCCAGGACACCGAGTGCGTCCGGCACCAGGACCGCGGCCGAGTAGTACGTCGTCACCAGGTACGACATGATCGCCTGCTCGCTGATGCCCATGAACCGCACGGACAGGCTCGGCTCGATCTCGTCCGGGATGCCTGTCTGGTGCAGCCCGACGACCCCCTGCTCGGCCTCGCCCGTGCGCATGGCGATGATCGAGGTGGTCCTGGCCTCCGTGACCGGGATCTTGTTGCACGGGAAGAGGGGCACGCCGCGCCAGGTGGGAATGCGGTTGCCGGCCACGTCGAGGGTCTCCGGAACGAGCCCCCGCCTGTTGAGCTCACGGCCGAACGCGGAGATCGCCCGGGGGTGGGCCAGCAGCAGTTTGGTGCCGCGCCGCCTGGCGAGCAGTTCGTCCAGGTCGTCCGGGCCGGGTACGCCGTCGTGCGGCTGGATCCGCTGGTCGTACTCGCAGTTGCTGAGCAGTCCGAACTCGGGGTTGTTGACGAGCTCGTGCTCCTGGCGCTCCTTCAGCGCCTCCACCGTGAGCCGCAACTGCTGCTCGGTCTGGTTCATCGGCTGGTTGTAGAGGTCGGCCACGCGCGTGTGGATACGCAGCACGGTCTGGGCGACGCTGAGTTCGTACTCCCGTGGCGCGGCCTCGTAGTCGACGTACGTCCCCGGGATGGCCGGCTCTCCGGTGTGACCGGCCGACAGGTCGATCGCCTTCTCGCCGTACTTGTTGGTGCGCTGCTTGGGAATGCTGCGCAACTGCGTCAGGTGCTCGCGCAGGGAGGTCGAGCGCTCCCCGATCTGGTCGAAGTCCGCGCGGGGCAGTGCGAGCACCGTGCACGCGGTCGCCGCGCGGGCCGTGTACTCCCAGATGGCGTCCGGATCGGTGATCGCCTGGTCGCCGAAGTAGGCGCCGTCGGCGAGGACTCCGAGGACCGCGTCGTCCCCGTACGGTCCGGTGCCGACCTTCTCGACCCTGCCGTGCGCGAGCAGGAGCACCTCGTCGATCGGGCTGCCGAAGGAGGCGAGCACGTCGCCCGGCTCGAACTCGCGCTGCTCGCAGCGCTGGGCCAGTTCGCCCAGCACGTCCTGGTCCGCGTAGGTGCGCAGGGCCGGCAGCTCGCCGAGCTCCGCCGGGATGACCTGGACGCGGTCGCCGGTCTTCACGAATGTGACGCGGCCGTCCCCCACGGAGTAGCTGAGCCTGCGGTTCACGCGGTACGTGCCGCCCTGCACGTTCACCCACGGAAGCATGCGCAGCAGCCACCGGGAGCTGATCTCCTGCATCTGCGGCGCGGACTTGGTGGTGGTGGCCAGGTTCCGCGCCGCGGAGGTGCCCAGACTCTTCTGCGGCTGGTCCTGGTCCGCGCGGATCTCTTCGCCTACCGACATGAAAATGTCCTCCCCATCGTCCGTCGAGCTGCGGGGACAACACTTCCATCACCGAGCGTACCCGTGCCATTACACGAAAGAGGGGGAATGGATCTTCGGTAAACGGGCACCGTGCGGGCCCGCGTGCGGAACCGGCCGATCCGGGTACGGCGAGTACCACGGGTACGGCAGGCACCGCGGGGTCAAGGACCCTCCTTCCTCCCGGGAACTCCAAGATCGGGCCGCCCGTTCAACCGGCAACACGGACGACTACGGAGGAGACGGTCATGGCGGGTTTTCTGGACCGCGCGAAAGAGCAGGCGCAGCGCGGCCTCACCCAGGGCAAGCAGAAGATCGACGAGGTGCAGGCACAGCGGGCCGGCGGTGATCTGCTGAAGAACCTCGGCGCGGCCTACCTCGCGGAGCGGCGCGGCAGCGGCTCCCCGCAGGCCACCCAGCAGGCCCTCCAGGCCGTGGAGACCCACATCGCGACGCACGGGGACGGCTTCCTGCGCGCCTGAGGCGATGCGCCCGTGCCACCGGCCGGGCCGGCTCGCCCGCCGCGCGAAGAAGTGGTCCGTTCAAGCGAGTTGCGGGTACAAACAGCGGTACGAGGCGGCCACGGCGGGTGGCCGCCGCGCCCTGTGAGGAGGCGGCCATGGCCCCACCCATGTCCGCGAGCAGTTTTCTGAGCCGGCTGAAGGCGGAGGGCGTCACCGTCGTCGAGGTCGGCGACTGGGAGCAGCACAACCGCAACCACAAGGGCCCCTGGGGCCCGGTCCACGGCGTGATGATCCACCACACGGTGACGTCGGGCAGCGCGCGGACGGTCGAGATATGCCGTGACGGGTACAGCGGGTTGCCGGGCCCGTTGTGTCATGGAGTCATCACCAAGGACGGCCGCGTCCACCTCGTCGGCTACGGCCGCTCCAACCACGCGGGCCTCGGCGACGACGAGGTCCTGCGCGCGGTCATCGCGGAGAAGGCACTGCCGTCGGACAACGAGGCGAACACCGACGGCAACCGCCACTTCTACGGCTTCGAGTGCGAGAACCTCGGCGACGGCGAGGACCCCTGGCCCGAGGCCCAGCTGGACGCCGTCGAGCGGGCCGCGGCGGCGGTCTGCCGCCACCACGGCTGGACGGAGCGCTCGGTGATCGGCCATCTCGAATGGCAGCCGGGCAAGATCGATCCGCGGGGCTTCACCATGGCCTCGATGCGGGCCCGCATCGCCGAGCGCCTGAAGTAGCGGACGGCCTCCCGGAAGCAGCGGGCGGGCCTTCCGGACCGTCGGCCGCGGGTACCGCGGCCGTCTCCGGGCCTGCCCGGCTCCTGCCTGCCCGCCTTCGGCGGAAGTCCGTCTTCGGCGGAACTGCGTCTTCGGCGGAACTCCGTCTTCCGCCCGGGGCGCGGAACAGTTCGCGTGCCGCTCGGATACGTGTCCGACAATGGTCGGTGTGAGCGGCGCCGACCTTCCCCGAGCCATCGACCCCGACGTCCTGCGGCCGCGCCTTCCGTCGCCGCTGCAGGAGGTCGCGGACGAGCGCTTCGCGCGGCACGGCGTGCGGCTGCTGCTCAAACGGGACGATCTGATCCACCCGGAGCTGATCGGCAACAAGTGGCGCAAGCTGGTCCCGAACCTCGCGGCGGCGGGCGGTCGTACGGTCCTCACCTTCGGCGGCGCGTACTCGAACCACCTGCGGGCCACCGCGGCGGCCGGCCGCCTCCTGGGACTGCCCACCGTCGGTGTGGTCCGGGGCCATGAGCTCGCCGACCGCCCCCTCAACCCGTCCCTCGCACGGTGCGCGGCCGACGGCATGCGGCTCCACTTCGTCGACAGATCGGCCTACCGCCGCAAGGACGAGCCGGAGACACGGGCCGCGCTGCTGCGGGCGACCGCCTGCGAGGAGGCGTACGTGGTTCCGGAGGGCGGCAGCAACGCCCTCGCCGTGCGCGGCTGCACGGCCCTCGGCGAGGAACTGCGCGGCCACGCCGACGTCGTCGCGCTGGCCTGCGGTACGGGCGGCACGCTGGCGGGCCTGGCCGCGGGACTCTCCCCCGGTCAGCGCGCGCTGGGCGTCCCGGTGCTCAGGGGCGGTTTCCTCGGCGCGGAGATACGTGCCCTCCAGGACGCGGCGTTCGGCGGGCCGCGCGGCGAGTGGTCCCTGGACGAGCGCTTCCACTTCGGCGGCTACGCCCGTACGCCGCCTGGACTCGACGCGTTCGCGGCGGACTTCGGGCGACGCCACGGCCTGCCCGTCGAACGTCTCTATGTCGCCAAGTCGCTGTACGGACTCGTGTCCCTCGTCGAGGAGGGCGCGTTCCCGCGCGGGACGACGGTCGCGGCCGTGGTCACGGGCAGGCCCGACGTCTCCTAGGCCGTCTCCCGGAACGCGGCGGCCTCCTCCAGGTCCAGGCGCCGCAGCAGGGTCCGCAGCATCTCGTCGTCGATGTGGCGGCCGTCACGCAGCTTCACGAACACCTCGCGTTCGGTGCCGATCATCTCCCGGGACAGCCGCCGGTAGGTGTCGTCCGCCGTCTCGCCGGTGACGGCGTCGACCTGGCCGAGGCGTTCCCAGACAGCGTTGCGACGACGCTCCAGCACCGCGCGCAGACGGTCGGCCAGGGGTTGCGGGAGAGCGTTGCGCTCGTCGGACAGGAGTGCTTCCAGGCGGTTCTCGGCGGCGCGGGATGCCTGCGCCTGGGCGTTCGCCTCCGCGAGCGTCTCGGCCTGCTGGTCCCGTCCCGGTAGTTTCAGCACGCGGATCAGCGGCGGCAGCGTCAGTCCCTGGACGACGAGCGTCCCGATCACCGTCGTGAAGGTCAGGAAGAGGATCATGTTGCGGCCGGCGAATTCCTCGCCGTCGTGCACGGTGAGCGGGATCGAGAAGGCGATGGCGAGCGAGACCACGCCCCTCATGCCGGCCCAGCCGATGACGAAGGACCCCTTCCAAGTGGGGTTCTCCTCCCGTTCCCGGATCCGCGCGGACAGCAGGCGCGGCAGGAAGGTCGCGGGGTACACCCAGGCGAAGCGGGTCACGACGACGATCACGAAGAGGGCCACCGCGTACCAGGCCGCGCTGACCCCCTCGTACTCGCCGAGGCCCTTCAGGATCACCGGGAGCTGGAGGCCGATGAGGGCGAAGACCGCCGACTCCAGGATGAACGCGACCATCTTCCAGACCGCCTCCTCCTGGAGCCGTGTCGCGAAGTCGACCTCCCAGTTGCGGTGGCCGAGGTAGAGCGCGACGACGACCACGGCGAGCACCCCGGAGGCGTGCACCTCCTCGGCGACCGCGTACGCGAAGAAGGGGGTCAGCAGCGACAGCGAGTTCTGCAGCAGCGCCTCCTTCAGGTGCGTGCGCATCCAGTGGATCGGCACCATCAGGACGAGCCCGACACCGATGCCCCCCAGCGCCGCGAGCAGGAACTCGCCGATGCCGCCCGCCCAGGTCGCGCCCTCGCCGACCGCGGCCGCGAGGGCCACCTTGTAGGCGGTGATCGCGGTCGCGTCGTTCACCAGCGACTCGCCCTGCAGGATCGTGGTGACCCGTGACGGCAGCCCGACCCGTCGCGCCACCGCCGTGGCCGCCACCGCGTCCGGCGGTGCCACGACCGCGCCGAGCACCAGTGCCGCGGTGAGCGACAGGTCCGGCACGAGCACGTACGCGGCCCAGCCCACGACGAACGTCGCGAACAGTACGTACCCGACCGAGAGCAGCGCCACGGGGCGGAGCTGCGCCCGCAGATCGAGGTACGAGCTGTCCGTGGCGGCCGTGTAGAGCAGCGGGGGCAGCAGCAGCGGCAGGACCACGTGCGGGTCGAGGGTGTACTCGGGCACCCCGGGGACGTACGAGACGGCCAGTCCCGCGGCGACGAGAAGCAGGGGCGCGGGCACCGGGGTGCGGCGCGCGGCGCCCGCGACGGCGGCGCTGCCCGCGACGAGCAGGAGCAGGGGCATCACATGCATCGCTATGGGACCGCTTTCGTTTCTGCGCGGATTTCCGCACGTCCGACGTAATCTGGCAATCATGAAACAGTGCACGCACGCCGACGCGCTGCCGCATCCGGAACCCGCGCCACAGAGCGAGACCTGCCTCGAGTGCCTGGCGGCGGGTACCCATCCGGTACAGCTGCGGCTGTGCCTCGGCTGCGGTCACGTGGGCTGCTGCGACTCGTCGCCGATGCGACACGCCACGGAACACTTCAAGGAGACGCAGCACCCGATCATGCGGACCTTCGAGCCCGGTGAGAGCTGGCGCTGGTGCTTCGTCGACCACGTACTGGTGTGACGTGGGGTCCGGACGGTTCGACCGTCTGGCGTCTGGGTACGTCAATCCGGCGCGCGCTCTTCCTAATTGGGCCCGCAGACCCCTAGCCACTGTCCGTATCCATAGGTTTACTATGAGTGACAGCAAGGGGTCGGGGTCCCGGGGACAGGACACCTGAGAGCGCGATAGCGTCACCGCTGAACCATGATGCGCGTCATACCGGGGGTCGACCCTCGGCCCCCGAAAAAGCTTGTACCACCTTGGAGGTGAGGGTGTCCCAGTTCGCAGGCGAGCCCGCGACCCAGGACTTCGTCGAAGTCAGGCTGCCGGCTGCGGGTGCCTACCTGTCGGTGCTGCGCACGGCCACGGCCGGCCTCGCGGCGCGTTTGGACTTCACCCTCGACGAGATCGAGGACTTGCGCATCGCCGTGGACGAGGCGTGCGCGATCCTGTTGCAACAGGCGGTGCCGGGCTCCGTGCTCAGCTGTGTCTTCCGCCTGATCGACGACTCGCTCGAGGTGACCGTCTCGGCCCCGACGACCGACGGCCACGCCCCCGCACGGGACACCTTCGCCTGGACCGTGCTGTCGGCACTCGCGGGCAAGGTCTCCTCCTCGGTGGCCGACGACAGAACCGTTTCGATCAGCCTCTACAAACAGCGCGGCGCGGGACCCGGGCCGGCGTGAGGAACGGGGACGGGCCGGTGCGGGATGAAGAGCGCGGCACACGAAAACTCTCCGCCGGGGGCGAGGACGGTCCGGGCGGGCCCCGGCGCCTGGCGGAGGGCATCGACGGCATTCCCGAGCAGCAGGCCCGGCCGCACCCGGAGGACAGCGGTCCGCCGGCGGCCGGGACGGCTCCGGGAGAGCCGATCGGCGAGGACGGGCGCGAGGCGCTCTCCGGCAGTGACGGGCGACACGATCCAGACGTTGCCGCGCAGTGGGGGTCCCCCCGGACGGAGTCTGGGGGGACGTCCTTGGAAGGGCGGCGGCGGGTGACGGGCGGGATCATGAGCGAGCAGCACGAGCACGAACGAAACGCCGACGACGGCGCGGCGGGAGCACAGCACGACCCCCACAACCGGAGCGGGGCGCGGGCCAAGTTCATCAGGCTGCGCGAGCTGGACGGCAGCAGCCCGGAGTACGCGGAGCTGCGCAACCAGCTGGTCCGTATGCACCTGCCGCTCGTGGAGCACCTCGCGCGCCGCTTCCGCAACCGCGGCGAGCCGCTGGACGACCTCACGCAGGTCGCCACCATCGGCCTGATCAAGTCGGTCGACCGCTTCGACCCGGAGCGCGGCGTCGAGTTCTCGACGTACGCGACCCCGACGGTCGTCGGCGAGATCAAGCGGCACTTCCGGGACAAGGGCTGGGCCGTACGCGTGCCGCGCCGGCTGCAGGAACTGCGGCTCGCGCTGACCACGGCGACCGCGGAGCTCTCGCAGCAGCACGGCCGCTCCCCCACGGTGCACGAGCTGGCCGAGAAGCTGGCCATCTCGGAGGAGGAGGTCCTGGAGGGCCTGGAGTCGGCCAACGCCTACTCCACGCTGTCCCTGGACGTCCCCGACACGGACGACGAGTCCCCGGCCGTCGCGGACACCCTGGGCTCCGAGGACGAGGCGCTGGAGGGCGTGGAGTACCGCGAGTCCCTCAAGCCGCTCCTGGAGGACCTCCCCCCGCGCGAGAAGCGCATCCTCCTGCTGCGCTTCTTCGCGAACATGACCCAGTCACAGATCGCCCAGGAGGTGGGCATCTCCCAGATGCACGTCTCCCGGCTGCTGGCCCGGACGCTGGCTCAGCTCCGCGAGAAGCTCCTGGTGGAGGAGTAGCACGTCCCACGACTCGCGCCCCGTGAAGGGGCGCGGGGAACCGCGCGGCACGAGGGCGCCCGGCCGCGCCGTCCGCGGGACGGCCGCGGAGGTCTCCGGGCGGCTGCGGACGCGTACGTCCTCCGCCCTCGGCGCGTCGCCCGCTACCGGCGTTCGCGCACTCCGTCCGGTCCGGTGATTCCCAGCGCCCGTGTCGTCTCGGGGTTCAGGATCAGCACCAGCGCCGCGACCGCCACCACCGCCAGGACGATTCCCCCGGGAATGGCGAGACTGTCGGCCTGGAGCAGGTTGTACGCGACGGGCAGGGCCATGATCTGGGTGATGATCGCGGGCCCCCGGCTCCAGCCGCGCCGCAGCAGCAGACCCCGTGCGGCGAGCAGCGGCAGCAGGGCGAGCACGATCAGCGTCACCCCGCCGGTGACCGCCTGGCTCCGGTCGTCCGGATGGCCGGAGAGACCCATCACGAGCAGGTAGACGCCCCCGGTGACGAGGGCGATCCCCTCCAGCGCGGCCAGCGCGGCCGCCGCGGTCAGCCGTCCGGGGCGGGGCTCGGCGTCCAGGGTCTGCGGGGTGGGATTCTGCTCAGGGCTCACTCTTGAAGGGTAGCCCTCGCCCCCGTCCGGCCACGGCCCCGGTGCGCTCTCCGGGTGTTCGGCGGGCATTCACCGCGCCGTCCCTTCCCCCGCCCTGTCCCACCTCGGTATGGGACGGGTACCACGCGGTAGGTACGCTGCATCGCATGCGTGCACTTCTCGTGGTCAATCCGGCGGCAACCACCACCAGCGCACGCACGCGTGACGTTCTGATCCACGCGCTGGCGAGCGAGATGAAACTCGAGGCGGTCACCACCGAGTACCGCGGTCACGCCAGGGACCTCGGCCGGCAGGCCGCGGAGAGCAAGGACATAGAACTGGTCGTGGCCCTCGGCGGCGACGGCACGGTCAACGAGGTCGTGAACGGTCTGCTGCACGAGGGCCCCGACCCCGACCGGCTGCCCGGCCTCGCCGTCGTCCCCGGCGGCTCCACCAACGTCTTCGCCCGCGCCCTGGGCCTCCCCAACCACGCCGTCGAGGCGACGGGCGCCCTCCTGGACGCCCTGCGCGAGGGCCGGCAGCGCACGGTGGGCCTGGGTCTCGCGGCCGGCACCCCAGGCAGCGAGGACGAGGCCGTCCCCGCCCGCTGGTTCACCTTCAACGCGGGCCTCGGTTTCGACGCGGGCGTGGTCGGCCGCGTCGAACAGCACCGCGAGCGCGGCAAACGCTCCACGCACTCGCTCTATCTGCGTCAGGCGATGCGCCAGTTCTTCGGGGAGACCCACCGGCGCCGCGGCACCATCACCCTGGAGCGGTCCGACTGCGAGCCGGTGACCGATTTGGTGCTGTCCATAGTCTGCAACACCTCTCCATGGACGTATCTGGGCAATCGCCCGGTGTACGCGTCGCCTAAGGCCTCGTTCGATACCGGCCTCGACGTACTCGGTCTCAGCCGCATGTCGACGGGTGCGGTTGCCCGGTATGGCACCCAGTTGCTCACTTCGTCCCCTGAACGCGGACCCCACGGCAGGCACGCGGTGTCCCTGCACGATCTGACCGACTTCACCTTGCATTCGAAGGTCCCGCTCCCCCTGCAGATGGACGGCGACCACCTCGGACTGCGTACGAGTGTCGCGTTCACAGGCGTTCGCCGTGCACTGCGTGTGATTGTGTGAGCGGAACGGGCTAAAGTCCTTCCACTCGAACGTTTAGGCCAGGATCCACCCCATGGAAGTACGGCTGTGACCTAGTCGACACCGAGGAATCAAAAAAAACTTTCCGGTAGGGGTTGTATCCGCCGCTGAGGTTTGCGAGTCTCTACGTGGCGCTCGGGACGGGCCGCAACATCGCCCCCACAGAGCGCCGGAACCCCTCCTCACTTCAAAGGACCACGCCAGTCCGTCTGGTAGTCGGCCCTTCACTTGTTGAGGGATTCGTGAAAGCGTTCACATTCACAAGCAAAGTGCATGTAATACCAAGGAGAGGTAGCAGCCATGGACTGGCGTCACAACGCCGTTTGCCGCGAGGAAGACCCGGAGCTCTTCTTCCCCATCGGCAACACCGGTCCTGCGCTGCTGCAGATCGAGGAAGCCAAGGCCGTCTGCCGTCGCTGCCCCGTCATGGAGCAGTGCCTGCAGTGGGCGCTCGAGTCCGGCCAGGACTCCGGCGTCTGGGGTGGTCTCAGCGAGGACGAGCGCCGCGCGATGAAGCGCCGCGCCGCCCGCAACAGGGCCCGTCAGGCCTCCGCCTGACAACCCGCCCCACAACAGCCTGAGCTTGGCGGCGCGTACAGCGAGTACGCATCTCCCGCCCCCGAGCCGCAGCGCGCAGTACCCCCGATGCGCAGAACCGAATGACACTGTGAGCCCCGGACCGTTCCATGGTCCGGGGCTCATTGTTGCGTTCGACGCCGGGTCCAACGGTGGGTCCGACGGTGGAGATTACGCAGAGTGTTCGTGAAAGTAATGAGACGAGACGGGTGGGCGGGGCCGGTGGGCCCGGTGGGGTTCCGGGCCACCTGGACCGCTTGACTGCTCCAGCTGCTCCAGCTGCTCCAGCTGCTTCGGTCACTTCGGCTGCTTCGGCTGCTTCGGCCACTTCGGCTACTTGGCGGTCCGTACCGGGATGTCCAGTACGACCTGGGTGCCGCGCTCCGGGCCCGGGACCATGTCGAAGGTGCCGCCCAGCTCACCTTCCACGAGCGTTCGTACGATCTGCAGACCGAGGTTGCCGGAGCGGTGCGGGTCGAATCCCTCCGGCAGTCCCACCCCGTCGTCCTGGACCGTGACCAGGAGGCGGTTCTCCTTCGACGTGCCGCCGCGGACCGCGGACACCTCGACCGTGCCCCGCTCGCCCTCGCGGAAGCCGTGCTCCAGCGCGTTCTGCAGGATCTCGGTGAGGACCATGGAGAGCGGGGTCGCGACCTCGGCGTCGAGTATGCCGAAGCGGCCCGTGCGCCGCCCGGTGACCTTGCCCGGCGAGATCTCGGCGACCATCGCGAGCACCCGGTCGGCGATCTCGTCGAACTCCACGCGCTCGTCGAGGTTCTGCGAGAGCGTCTCGTGCACGATGGCGATCGAGCCGACCCTGCGCACCGCCTCCTCCAGGGCCTCGCGGCCCCGGTCGGACTCGATGCGGCGGGCTTGGAGGCGCAGCAGGGCCGCGACCGTCTGGAGGTTGTTCTTCACCCGGTGGTGGATCTCCCGGATGGTCGCGTCCTTGGTGATCAACTCGCGCTCGCGGCGACGCAGTTCGGTCACGTCGCGCAGGAGGACCAGGGAACCGACGCGCGTGCCCTTCGGCTTGAGCGGGATCGCGCGCAGCTGGATCACGCCGTCGTTGCTCTCGATCTCGAACTCGCGGGGCGCCCAGCCGCTGGCGACCTTGGCCAGCGCCTCGTCCACGGGGCCGCGCGAGGGGGCGAGTTCGGCGGTGGTCCTGCCGAGGTGATGGCCGACCAGGTCGGCGGCGAGCCCCAGCCGGTGGTACGCCGACAGCGCGTTCGGCGACGCGTACTGGACGACGCCGTCCGCGTCCACCCTGATCAGGCCGTCCCCCACGCGCGGTGAGGCATCCATGTCGACCTGCTGGTTGGGGAACGGGAAGGAGCCGGCCGCGATCATCTGGGCCAGGTCGGACGCGCTCTGCAGATAGGTGAGCTCAAGGCGCGAGGGCGTGCGCACCGTGAGCAGGTTGGTGTTGCGGGCGATGACACCCAGGACGCGGCTCTCCCTGCGCACGGGGATGGACTCGACCCGTACGGGGACCTCCTCGCGCCACTCCGGGTCGCCCTCCCGCACGATCCGGCCCTCGTCCAGGGCGGCGTCCAGCATGGGGCGGCGGCCGCGCGGGACGAGATGGCCGACCATGTCGTCCTGGTACGAGGTGGGGCCGGTGTTCGGCCGCATCTGGGCGACCGAGACATAGCGGGTGCCGTCGCGGGTGGGAACCCACAGGACGAGGTCGGCGAAGGAGAGGTCGGAGAGCAGCTGCCACTCCGAGACCAGCAGATGCAGCCACTCGAGGTCGGAGTCACCGAGGGCGGTGTGCTGGCGTACGAGGTCGTTCATGGAGGGCACGTGTGCGAGCGTACGCGACCCGTGCGGCAAAGCCCGAGATCAGCTGCTCGCGGAGGCCCCTGGGGCACCCGCGGGCCGCGGCGCCTGAGAGGGACCCTCAACCCTCCCGGCACCGCAGCCCGGAGCAACAACGGCCGCGGGGTGTGCGGTCCCGATCGGCCGAAGGACGAGGATCCGGTGCAGTCAGGGCAGAGAGCGCCGGCTCCTCGATCCGCCTTCCTGTGCGGGGAGGGCGGAGACTCGGTCATTCAGTTGCCTTCTGGAGCTTTGCCTTCGATTCTGGACTAGACCACTCTGACTGTCCATGCGTCGCCGGGTGTTTGTTGTTGTCTTTTGATTTGACAACTCGTGCCCGTCATCCACCACGGAGCCCGGCCCCGGACGGTTCAGGGGCGGGGCCAGATGCGCGTGGCGAGTTCCGCGAGTGCTTCCAGCTCTTGCCTGGCGGCTCCGTCCCGTGCCTGCTGGGACATTCCCTGGAGCATGGCGCCGGTGTGCCGGGCCAGAGCTGCCGTGTCCGTGTCCGCGGGGAGTTCCCCGGCTGCGACACCTGCTCTTATCCGGTCCTCGACGGCGGCGATGTCGGCGTTGCGCCGCGCCCGCAGGGATGCCTCCACCTCGGGGGTGGTGCAGTTGGTGGCGGCGTGGATGATCAGACAGCCGTGCGGCCGGCCGGGCTCGGTGTACTCCGCGGCGGCCTCGCGCAGCAGCCGCTCCACCGCGGCGCGGGCCGTCGGCTCCTCGGCGAGCGCGCGGCCGCAGAAGGAGCCGTACCGCGTGCCGTACGCGTTCACGACCTCTTCGAAGAGGGAGCGCTTGTCCCCGAAGGCCGCGTAGAGGCTGGGGGCGCCGATGCCCATGACCTCGGTGAGGCCGGAGACGGAGGTCGCCTCGTAGCCGTGCTCCCAGAAGGCGAGGACCGCCTTTTCCAGCGCGGTCTCGCGGTCGAAGGAGCGGGGGCGGCCACGGCCCCGCCCGCGGCCGCCCGGCCCGGCTCCGGGCCCCGGGCCGGCTCCGGAGGGAGGTACGGGCTGCCGGTCGGCCGCCTGACTGTTCACCCCGGCCGTCTGACTGTTCACCATGGAGTGGATTTTATAGCGGGCACTAGAGAAAAGCCGTGCGATGTCGTACGGTTTTTTCTGTAGCGACCGTTAGGGAAACGCGAAGGGGGCGGACATGGACGCGCTCGCGGACAGGACCGCGTGAGACGCGTTCTGCTAGATTGGTCTATACCACATACGCAGGTGAGTTCCCCTTCAGAACGGCAGGCCCAGCGTGGAAGTTGTCATCGTTTCGGACGCCAAGGCGGGTGGCGAGCTCATTGCCGGGGCCATGGCGGAGTTGCTCCGGCACAAACCCGACGCCCTGCTCGGGGTGGCCACCGGTTCGTCACCGCTGCCCATCTACGAGGCGCTGGCGGCAAAGGTGCGGGCGGGAGCCGTGGACGCCTCACGGGCGCGGGTCGCCCAGCTCGACGAGTACGTGGGGCTGCCGGCCGAGCACCCCGAGTCGTACCGGTCGGTGCTGCGGCGCGAGGTGCTGGAGCCGCTGGAGCTCGACCCGGCCGCCTTCATGGGGCCGGACGGGACCGCCGGGGACGTGCGGGCGGCGTGCGAGGCGTACGACAGAGCGCTGGCGGAGGCGGGTGGGGTCGACCTGCAGTTGCTGGGCATCGGGACCGACGGGCACATCGGGTTCAACGAGCCGTGCTCCTCGCTGGCCTCCCGGACGCGGATCAAGACGCTGACCGAGCAGACGCGGATCGACAACGCGCGGTTCTTCGAGGGCGACATGGAGCAGGTGCCGCACCACGTGATCACCCAGGGCATCGGGACGATCCTGGAGGCACGGCACCTGGTGCTGCTCGCCACGGGTGAGGGCAAGGCGGATGCGGTGGCGGCGACCGTCGAGGGGCCGGTCGCCGCGGTGTGCCCGGCCTCCGCGCTCCAGCTGCACCCGCATGCCACGGTCGTGGTCGACGAGGCGGCCGCGTCCAAGCTGAAGCTGGCGGACTACTTCCGCCACACCTACGCCAACAAGCCGGCCTGGCAGGGCATCTAGGCACGGCCCGGGACCGACGGACCCTGCCGCAGGCTTTCCGGAGTTCCGAAGGCACGGCGGGCTGCGCAACCGCAGCTCACCGGGTGCCTCGGGGCGCGGGGAACTGCGCGACCGGCCCTCGACGAACCCGGAGCCGACACCGGCGCCGACACCGCCGCGGTATGCGACGGGGCCGGGTTCCCCGCGGAGAACCCGGCCCCGTCGCAGCCCTTTTCGGTCCGCGTGCCGGCAGTCGGCACGCGGCAGTCGGCAGGATCACGCCCCGGTGATCGCCTCCGCCGCCGCGAGACCGCACACACGCGCCGCGCCGTGGGTGGCGACGTGGAGGGCGCCGCGCGGGGGTGCCTGAGGTACGCCCATCTCGACCACGACCGTGTCGGGGCGGGCGGTGACCAGCGTGTCGAGCGCCTCGGCCATCCAGGCGTGCCGGTGGGCGTCGCGGACGACGGCGACCACGCGGCGCGACCCGGCGGCCGCGAGCACCTCGGCCCCCGCTCCCTCCCCCGTGAAACTGCCGGTTTCCGTGCCCGGCAGGGCGCGGCGCAGTTCGGCGGCGACACCCCAGGGGGTCTCGTCCCCGACGGCGATGTTGGCGACGGGGGTGAGGGCGGCGACGTACGGCGCCTCGGTGAGCGGTGCGTAGTGCTCTCCGCGGGTGACGGTCAGCGCCCGCCGGGCCGCCACCAGGCCGATCTCGGGACCGTCGGCGGCGGACGCCGATGCGGGCACCGGTGCCGAGGACCCGTCCGGTGCGCCTGGGCCGGTCGGGGTGGTGGCCGTCCAAGAGGCGAGGGAGCGTACCCGGGCCGCCGCGTCCGCCAGCCGTTCCTCGGGGAGTTCGCCCGTGCGGACGGCCGTGACCAGCGCGTCCCGCAGGCGCAGGACCGTCGCCTCGTCGGCCAGTCCGCCGCCCACACAGATGGCGTCGGCGCCGGCGGCGATCGCGAGGACGCTGCCGCGTTCGATGCCGTAGGTCGCCGAGATGGCCTGCATCTCCATGCCGTCGGTGACGATCAGTCCGTCGAAGCCGAGCTCCTCGCGCAGCAGCCCGGTGAGCACGCGGCGGGAGAGGGTCGCGGGACGGTCCGGGTCGAGGGCCGGCACCAGGATGTGCGCGCTCATCACGGCCCGCGTGCCGGCCGCGACGGCGGCGCGGAACGGAGCCAGTTCACGGGAGTCCAGGAGCGGCAGTCCGGCGTCGATGCGCGGCAGCGCGTGGTGGGAGTCGACCGCCGTGTCGCCGTGCCCCGGGAAGTGCTTGGTGCAGGCGGCGACTCCGGCGGACTGGAGCCCCCGGACGTACGCGGCGGTGTGCCGGGCGACGAGGTCGGTGTCGGCGCCGAAGGACCGTACGCCGATGACGGGGTTGCCGGGGTCGGAGTTGATGTCGGCGGACGGCGCCCAGTTGAGGTTCACACCGCAGGCGGCGAGCCGGCGGCCCAGTTCGCGGGCCACGGACTCGGTCAGGGCCACGTCGTCGACCGCGCCGAGCGCGTGGTTGCCGGGGAACGAGGACCCCGTACGCACCTCCAGGCGCGTGACGTCACCGCCCTCCTCGTCGATGGCGACCAGGACGTCGTCGCGTTCGGCGCGCAACTGGGCCGTGAGGGCGGCGAGCTGGTCGGGCGAGGCGATGTTGCGGCCGAAGAGACCGACGGAGGTGAGTCCTTCGCCGAGCCGCCGCAGCAGCCAGGAAGGAGCGGAGGTCCCGGTGAAGCCGGGCTGCAGGACGGCGAGGGCATCACGGGTCAGCGTGTCCGTGCCGGGGGCGAGGGTGGTCATCGGGTGGCGTTATCCCTTCACGGCGCCGGAGGTCAGTCCGCTGACGGCCTTGCGCTGGAGGAAGACGAAGAGGACCAGGATCGGGATGGCGAAGAGCGAGGCGGCGGCCATGGTGGCGCCCCAGTCGTCGCCGAACGTGGTCTGGAAGCTGGAGAGCCACAGCGGGAGCGTCTGCTTCTCGACGTCCTTGTTGAGGATCAGGACCAGCGGGAACTCGTTCCACGCCGTGATGAAGCCGAAGAGCGAGGTCGCCATGAGCCCGGGGGCGAGCAGCGGGAAGATGACCTTCACGAATGCCTGCTTGCGGGTGCAGCCGTCCACCATCGCCGATTCCTCCAGCTCCTTCGGCACGGCGGCGACGTACCCGCGCAGCGTCAGGACGGTGAAGGGCAGCACCATGATCATGTAGAAGACGGTCAGCGGGACGAGGCTGTTCAGGAGGTCGGCGTCGCGCACGATCATGTAGATCGCGATGACCATGACCTCCCAGGGGGCCATCTGCGCGATCATGAACGTCAGGAGGAATCCGCGGCGGCCCTTGAAGCGCATACGGGCCAGCGCGAAGGACGCGAGCAGTGCGATGACGAGGGAGAAGACCACCGCGAGGACGGTCACCGTCAGGGAGTTGCCGACGAGCGTCCAGAAGTTGTCGGCGTCGAGCGCCTTCCGGAAGTGGTCGAAGGTGATGTCGGTCGGTACGAAGACCGGGGTGTCCGAGATGATGTCGCCGCTCGGCTTCAGCGAGGTCGCGAACATCCAGTAGACGGGGAACGCGAAGACCACGAAGAGGACGAGGGCCGTCGCGTTGGGCCACAGCCGGGACACCGTGGAAGAGACGGAGCGCTTCACAGCTCGTCCTCCTCTTGCTTGAGAACGGTACGCAGGTAGTAGGCGGTCAGGGCGAGCAGGATGAGGATCGTCAGGAACGAGATCGCCGCGCCCATGCCGTAGTGCTGGTTGCCGGGGCCCTCGACGAACGCGTAGATCGGCAGGGTCTCGGTGAGCCGGTCGGGGCCGCCCTTGTTGATGGCGAAGATCTGCGGGAACGCCTTGAACACCCAGATGACCTCGAGGAAGGTCGTCGCCCACAGGAACGGCCGCAGGAAGGGGAAGGTCACGGAGGTGAAGCTCTTCCAGGTGCCGGCCCCGTCGATGGAGGCGGCCTCGTAGAGCTCCTTGGGGATGGTGGTCGTGGCGGCGTACAGGTTGATCGCCACGAACGGGATGGACTGCCAGACGATCAGCAGGGTGATCACGGAGAAGGTGGAGAGCTGGCTGCCGAACCAGTTGTAGTCGGCCATCGACGACCAGCCCGCCTTGGCGAGCAGCCAGTTGACGACGCCGAAGCGCTGGGCGAACAGCCACTGGTAGACCGTGGTCGCGGCGATCACCGGCATGGCCCAGGCCAGTACCAGACCGAGCATCAGCACCAGCCGCATGCGCTTGCCGAGCCGGGCGAGGAGCAGGCCGACGAGCGTGCCGAGCAGCATGACGAGGACGACGTTCACCGCGGTGAAGACGACCGTGCGCTGGACGACCTTCCAGAAGTCCGCGCTGCTCAGGACATCCGTGTAGTTGTCGATCCCCCGCCACTCGGTGAGGTGGAGGATCAGCTGGCGCGGGTTGAGGTTCTGGAACGACAGGATGCCGTTCTTGACGAGCGGCCAGCCGAGCAGGATCACCGTGGCGAGCAGGGCGGGCAGCAGGAGCAGGTACGGGGCGGAGGCGCCGCCGCGCCGGCCGGCCGGGCCCGTCCCCGTGCCGTCGGCGGGCGGGGGTACGTCGGTCTTGCGGACGCCGGGCCCCGCGGCCTTGCCCGTGTCCGTGCGTTCGGTCTGCACTGACATGCTCGCCATCTCTTCCACCATCGGGATTCGCAGTCGGATGCGCCGGCGTGCCGGGGACGGGGGAAACCGTCACGGGGAAGGGGCCGTCCCCGGCACGGAGGTGATCAGCTGCTCTGCGCGAGCCGCTTGTTGATCTCCGCCTCGACCTGCTTGGCGGCGGCCGCGGGCGACTTCCCCTTCAGGACCGCGGTCATGTATGCCTTGATCGGGTTCGGCTCGTTCTCCACGGCGGCCCACTCGGGGATCAGCGGGGTGGTGCCGCCGCCGGACGCGGCGGGGGCAGCGGCCTCGGCCGCGGCGTTGCCCGCGAGGTTGATCTGCAGCGACTCCTTGTTGGGGATGACGCCGTTCTCCTTGGCGAGCGCGCCCTCGAACTTGTCGGACAGGGCGATCTTCAGGAACTCCTTGGCGAGCTCCTGCTTCTTGCTGCCCGCGGCGACCGCGAAGTTGGAGCCGCCGAGGAAGACGCCCTCGGGCTCGTCGGCCGTCTCACCGGGGATGGTGAAGTAGCCGATGTCCTTCTCGATCTTCTTGTTGGCCGCGATGGCCGTACCGGCCTCCCAGCCCATGCCGATGAAGGCGCCGACGTCGCCCTTGGCGAAGACCTCGGCCTGCTGCGGGGTCGCCTCGTCCTTGTCCTTGGGGGCCTTGGAGTAGGACTGGTACTGCTTGTAGAGCTCCATGGCCTTGCCGACCTTCGGGTCCGCGAGGTTGGAGACGTACTTGTCGCCTTCCTTCTTCACCAGGTCGGCGCCCTGGCCGATGGTCAGGCCGCCGAAGAAGTACCAGTTCTGGCCGGGCAGGTAGAGCGGCTCGGCGTCGGTCTTCTTGTCGATGGTCTTCAGGGCGTCGAGGAACTCGGCCCGCGTCTTCGGGGTGTCCTCGATGCCGGCGTCGGCCCAGACCTTCTTGTTGTAGACCACGACGCGGTTGGCGAAGTACCACGGGGCCGCGTACTGCTTGCCGTCGAAGACCGAGGACTCGTTGAGGGTCTTGGTCCAGTCGGCGCCGATCTCCTCCTTGAGGTCCGTCAGATCGGCGAGGCCCCCGGTGGCAGCGTAGGCGGGGGTCTGGGTGTTGCCGACCTCGATGACGTCCGGCGGGTTCTCCTCGGAGAGCGAGGTGGTGATCTTCTGCTGGATGCCGTTCCACTGCTGGGTCTCGAACTTCAGCTTGGCCTTGGTCTTCTTCTCGAAGGCGGCCTTGACGTCCTTGGTCCAGCCGGGCGGCGTGGAGCCGTCCATCGCCCAGACGGTCAGGGTCTGGCCCTTGTAACCGTCGGCGCCCGCCTTGCCGCCACCGTCACCGTCGTCGCCGCCGCAGGCAGCGACCGACATCAACATGCCCGCGACACCGACGGCCGCGATGAGCTTGCGATTCACGTCATCCTCCTCAGGGATGCCAGCAACCCCCCTGCCCACCGCGTGACTTACGACGAGTACTGCCCGTGGGGCTGGGACCTGGTCCTCAATGGTTTAGACCAGTACGGGGAGCTTGGACTAGACCTAGAGGGGTGTCAAGGGCGATGCAGCCGCTCTCGACGGTCCGTTACGGGACCTATATATGCAGGGACCTTTCAGTGCGGGGGCGGCGGGAAAGGCGACAGAACGGGCGGTGGGACGGGTGTGTTCGCGTGCAGGTCGGGGCGGTGGCGCAGGGGTCTCCCGCGGCCCGTTCCGCTCACTCTGTGGACTAGACCAAAAGGGACCCCGACGGTATATAGAGGGGATCACGCAGCGTGCGGGGGGACACCCGCACGGTGGGGCGTGCCACGATGTGAGCCGTGGCCGACGCGTACGTCGTGCCGCATCGGCACCCGGAGCCGGGAAGGCAGAGTATGAGCACCGACGTCAGCAGTGCGGAGAACGAGGGTGGGGCCCCCATCCGTACCGCGCGCGTGCCCAAGTACTACCGCCTGAAGAAGCACCTGCTCGACATGACGGACACGCTTCCGCCGGGTACGCCGGTGCCGCCCGAGCGCACGCTGGCCGCCGAGTTCGACACCTCGCGCACGACCGTGCGCCAGGCGCTCCAGGAGCTGGTCGTCGAGGGGCGCCTCGAACGCATCCAGGGCAAGGGCACGTTCGTGGCCAAGCCGAAGGTGTCGCAGGCCCTGCAGCTCACTTCGTACACCGAGGACATGCGGGCGCAGGGGCTGGAGCCCACCTCGCAGCTGCTGGACGTCGGGTACATCACCGCCGACGACACGCTGGCCGGGCTGCTCGACATCACCGCCGGGGGGCGGGTGCTGCGGATCGAGCGGTTGCGGCTCGCGAGCGGGGAGCCCATGGCGATCGAGACCACGCATCTGTCCGCGAAGCGGTTTCCCGCGCTGCGGCGGTCGCTGGTGAAGTACACCTCGCTGTACACGGCGTTGGCGGAGGTGTACGACGTGCACCTGGCCGAGGCGGAGGAGACGATCGAGACCTCGCTCGCCACTCCCCGGGAGGCGGGGCTGCTCGGCACGGACGTGGGGTTGCCGATGCTGATGCTGTCGCGGCACTCGCTCGACAAGGACGAGCAGCCGGTGGAGTGGGTGCGGTCGGTGTACCGGGGGGACCGGTACAAGTTCGTTGCACGGCTGAAGAGGCCTGCGGACTGAGGGGATCCGCGCACTGGAGCGGTCAGCGCACTGAAGAGGTCCGCGGACCGGAGCAATCCGCGGGCCCGGGCGGCGAGGTGCGCTGCCGGGTGCGGGTCCGCTGTGGCCGGTCGCGCAGTTCCCCCGCGCCCCTGAAAAGCGGCGGTCGCACGTGCCCCACGACGGACAGTCGACCGTGCCCCGGCACCACCCGGCGGACGGAAGTCCGACGGGTGTACGGATGACGGTGTTTGCGGTGTGGCGCCGGTCACCGTCCTGTTCTACCGTCCTTCCGTCATCCATGGACGGGAGGACGGCCCGTGCGCACCGACAGCCCTCTCAAGGCAAGCCCCCGCACCATCGTCATCTGGACCCTCGTCGCGCTGGTGAGCGCGGCCGGCTGGTCCGTGCTCGCGCTCTCGCGGGGCGAGGAGGTGTCGGCCGCCTGGATGGTGGCGGCCGCCCTCGGCTCGTACGCCATCGCCTACCGTTTCTACGCGAAGTTCATCGCCCACAAGGTGCTGAAGGTCGACGGGACCCGGGCCACCCCGGCCGAGCGGCTCAACAACGGCATCGACTTCCACCCCACCGACCGGCGCGTACTGCTCGGCCACCACTTCGCGGCGATCGCCGGCGCGGGCCCCCTGGTGGGGCCCGTACTGGCCGCGCAGATGGGGTACCTGCCCGGCACCATCTGGATCATCGTCGGCGTGATCTTCGCGGGCGCGGTCCAGGACATGGTCGTCCTCTTCTTCTCCACCCGCCGGGACGGCAGGTCGCTGGGGCAGATGGCGCGCGAGGAGATCGGCCCGTTCGGCGGCGCGGCCGCCCTGCTCGCCGCCTTCGCCATCATGATCGTCCTGCTCGGGGTGCTCGCGCTGGTCGTCGTCAACGCGCTCGCCCAGTCGCCATGGGGCACCTTCTCCATCGCGATGACGGTCCCCATCGCCCTGCTGATGGGCTTCTACCTGCGGGTCCTGCGGCCCGGCCGGGTCGCCGAGGTCTCACTGATCGGCGTGGCCCTCCTGCTGTTCGCGCTGATCGCCGGACGCTGGGTCGCCGAGTCGTCCTGGGCCGGCACCTTCACGCTGGCGCCCTCGACCCTGGTCGTCTGGCTGGTGGCGTACGGCTTCATCGCGTCGATCCTGCCGGTGTGGATGCTGCTGGCGCCCCGTGACTACCTCTCCACGTTCATGAAGATCGGCACGATCGTGCTGCTCGCGCTCGGGGTCGTCATCGCGCTGCCGACGCTGAGGATGGACGGGGTGACGGACTTCGCCTCGCAGGGCGACGGCCCGGTCTTCGCGGGCTCGCTCTTCCCGTTCGTCTTCATCACCATCGCCTGTGGGGCGCTCTCCGGCTTCCACTCCCTGATCTCCTCCGGCACCACGCCGAAGATGATCCAGAAGGAGACGCAGGTCCGCGTGATCGGGTACGGCTCCATGCTCATGGAGTCGTCCGTGGCGGTCATGGCGCTGATCGCGGCGTCCGTCATCGACCCGGGCCTGTACTTCGCGATGAACGCGCCCGCCGGGGTCATCGGCGACACGGTCCAGAACGCCTCCCAGGTGGTGGGCGGCTGGGGCTACCGGATCTCGCCCGAGGACCTGGCCGCCGCGGCGAAGAACGTCGAGGAGTCGTCCCTGCTGTCGCGGACCGGCGGCGCACCCACCCTCGCGGTCGGCGTCTCGGAGATCTTCTCCCAGGTCACCGGGGGTGGTCTGCGCGCTTTCTGGTACCACTTCGCGATCATGTTCGAGGCGCTGTTCATCCTGACCGCGCTCGACGCGGGCACCCGGGTGGGCCGCTTCATGCTCCAGGACACGCTGGGCAACCTCTACAAACCCTTCAGGGACGTGAGCTGGAAGCCCGGGCTCGTCATCACGAGCGGCATCGTCTGCGGTCTGTGGGGTTACTTCCTGTGGGTGGGCGTCCATGAACCGCTCGGCGGGATCAACCAGCTGTTCCCGGTCTTCGGCATCTCCAACCAGCTCCTCGCCGCGGTCGCCCTGGCGGTCTGCACGACCCTGCTGGTGAAGTCCGGCCGCCTCAGGTGGGCCTGGGTCACCGGGATCCCCCTTCTCTGGGACGCCACGGTCACCCTGACCGCGAGCTGGCAGAAGGTCTTCTCCAGCGATCCGCGCGTCGGCTTCTTCGAGCAGCGCTCGGTCTACCAGGACGGCATCGACCGGGGCGAGGTCATCGCACCTGCGAAGAACATGGACGACATGCACACGATCGTCACGAACTCCACGGTCGACGGTGTCCTGACGGCGGTCCTGGCCCTGCTCATCGTCATCGTGATCGCGGACGCGACGAGGGTGTGCGTCCGGCACGTACGCCGTCCCGCGCTCTCCTCGCTCAGCGAGGCGCCGTACGTCGAGTCGCGGATCGTCGCTCCGGCCGGGCTGATCCCGACCGGGCAGGAGAAGAAGGAGGCACGCGATGCGGTCGGCGCTGAACCGCGCGGTTAGGGGCGTGCGCTGGTACGTGCGGGAGCTCACCGACGAGTCCGCGTACGACCGCTACGCCGCGTACCTGCGCGAGAACCGGCCCGGCGCGGAGGTGCCCTCGCGGCGGGAGTTCGAGCGGATGCGCACGGACCGTCAGGAGGCTGATCCGCGGCAGGGTTTCCGCTGCTGCTGACACCGGCGGCGGCAGGTGGGCGTCATCGGCGGCGGCAGGTGGACGCCACCGGCGGACGGGGGACGCCCCAGCACATCCGTTATGCGGACAGGGGTTCCATAAAGCGAAACCGTCCCTTAGATTTCCTGCGCGTTGCACAGGTGATCAGTAAGGGGACGGAGCCGCCGTATGTCGAAAACGCCGGATGCGCCGAGAGCGCCCGAAGGGAAACCGCCGGTGGTGACGCCGGTCCGCGTGGTGATCGCCCTCTGTCTGGTCGCGCCGTTCGTGGCCATGCTCTGGGTGGGCTCGTACGCGAAGGTCGACCCGACCTTCATCGGCATCCCCTTCTTCTACTGGTACCAGATGCTGTGGGTGCTCGTCTCGACCGCGCTCACGATGACCGCGTACGTGCTGTGGAACCGTGACCAGCGCGTCCGCAAGGCGCAGGACGGGGGCGCGTCCGCATGAAGGACGGCGTGAACGGCGTCGCGCTCGCCGTCTTCATCTTCTTCTTCCTGGCCGTCACGGTCATGGGCTTCCTGGCTTCGCGCTGGCGCCGGGCCGCCGACGAGCACAGCCTCGACGAGTGGGGGCTGGGCGGACGGTCCTTCGGCACCTGGGTGACCTGGTTCCTGCTGGGCGGCGACCTCTACACGGCGTATACGTTCGTGGCGGTCCCGGCGGCCATCTACGCGGCGGGCGCGGCGGGCTTCTTCGCCGTCCCGTACACGATCCTGGTCTACCCCTTGATCTTCACCTTCCTCCCCCGCCTGTGGTCGGTGTCGCACAAGCACGGGTACGTGACGACATCGGACTTCGTGCGGGGGCGCTTCGGCTCGAAGGGGCTGTCGCTCGCGGTCGCCGTCACCGGCATCCTCGCGACGATGCCGTACATCGCGCTGCAACTGGTGGGCATCCAGGCCGTCCTCGACGTGATGGGCGTCGGCGGCGGCGAGGACACCAACTGGTTCGTCAAGGACCTGCCGCTGCTCATCGCCTTCGGTGTGCTGGCCGCGTACACGTACTCGTCCGGGCTGCGCGCGCCCGCCCTGATCGCGTTCGTCAAGGACACGCTGATCTACATCGTCATCGCCGTCGCGATCATCTACATCCCGATCAAGCTGGGCGGCTTCGACGAGATCTTCGCCAAGGCGGGTGAGGCGTACAGCCAGACCAACCCGGCGACCGGCGCGCCCCGTGGCTCCCTGGCACCGAACGAGGCGGGTCAGTGGACGTACGCGACCCTCGCCCTCGGCTCGGCGCTGGCCCTCTTCATGTACCCGCACTCGATCACGGCGACGCTCTCCAGCCGCAGCCGTGAGGTGATCCGGCGCAACACCACGATCCTGCCGCTGTACTCGCTGATGCTGGGCCTGCTCGCGCTGCTCGGCTTCATGGCGATCGCGGCCGGCATCAAGGTGGACAACGGGCAGCTGGCGATCCCGCAGCTCTTCGAGACCATGTTCCCCGACTGGTTCGCGGGTGTGGCCTTCGCGGCGATCGGCATCGGCGCGCTCGTGCCGGCGGCCATCATGTCCATCGCGGCGGCGAACCTGTTCACCCGCAACATCTACAAGGACTTCATCAGGCCCGACGCGACGCCCGCCCAGGAGACCAAGGTCTCCAAGCTGGTCTCGCTCCTGGTGAAGGTGGGTGCGCTGGCCTTCGTGCTGACCATGGACAAGACGGTCGCGATCAACTTCCAGCTGCTCGGCGGCATCTGGATCCTGCAGACCTTCCCGGCCCTGGTCGGCGGTCTGTTCACCCGCTGGTTCCACCGGTGGGCGCTGCTCGCGGGCTGGGCGGTCGGCATGGTGTACGGCACGGTCGCCGCCTACGGGGTGGCCTCGCCGACCCAGAAGCACTTCGGTGGCTCGTCGAAGGAGATCCCCGGGATCGGGGAGATCGGGTACATCGGGCTGACGGCGTTCGTGCTGAACGTGCTGGTGACCGTGGCGCTGACGTTCGTCCTGCGGGCCGTGAAGGCTCCCGACGGGGTCGACGAGACCTCCGCCGGGGACTACACGGCGGACGCCGGCGACAAGGGTGTCCGGGTGGAGCTGCCGCCGGCCACGGCGGGGGCCGGGCACTAGGGTTCCCGCCCCCGCTGCTTCTCCCCTTCCCCGGGAAACCCCGGGAAACCCCGGGGAAGGGGAGAAGCAGCGGGGGCGGAACACCCGGCCTACGCTGGCCGTGTGACCCCTCGCGCCCCCATCGTCCTCGACAGCGACCCCGGTATCGACGACGCCGTCGCCCTCCAGTACCTGCTCGGGACGGGACTGTGGGACCTCAAGGCGTACACCTCGGTCGGCGGCAACCTGCCCGCCGAGCAGACCTACCGCAACGCCCGCGGGCTGGCCCGGGCCCTGCGCATCGACGCCGACGTCCCCGTCCACCGCGGCGCGGGCCGCCCGCTGACCCGTCTCCCGTACCGCGTCGCCGACGACTTCCACGGCCCCGCGGGCCTCGCCCACGAGACGCTGCCGGACTCGACCGCCGCGCATCCGCCCGAGTCCTCCGCGCAGGCGCTGCTGCGGCTGTCCCGGGAGTACGAGGGCGAACTGACCGTATGCGCCACGGGCCCCCTCACGAACGTGGCGGTCGCGCTCCTGGAGGACCCCGCCTTCGCCCTGCGCGTGCGCCGGTTCGTGTTCATGGGCGGCGCCGCCCGGGTGCCCGGGAACGTCACCCCGGTCGCCGAGTTCAACATGTGGGCCGACCCGGACGCCGCCGAGCTGGTCCTGTCCTCCGGCATCCCGTTCACCATGGTCGACCTGGACGCCTCGCACGGCTGGCTGTTCGGGCCCGCCGGCCTCGCGGCCCTGGAGGCGGCTGGCCCCGGTACCGCGCTCGCCGCGCGGCTGCTGCGGTTCTACATGGACGCGTACCGGCGCGGCGGCGGGGACGGCACCTGCCCGCTGCACGATCCGCTCGCCGTCGGCGTGTGCGCGGACGAGTCGTTCGTGACGCTCGCGGAGGGCGCGGTCGTCGTCGAGTCCGCCACCGAACTCACGCGTGGCCAGACCGTGTTCGTGCCCTCGGCCGCCGGGCGGGTCCACTACCCCGAGTCGCCGGCCCTGACCGCGCGGGTCCGTCTCACCGGCCGCGTCGCCCTGGGTCCGGGCCCGCGCGACTTCACGGACGACTTCGCCGCGACCCTGCCGCGGTGGCCCGCCGACGGCTGAACTCCGCCCGCCGCGCCGCAGACCCGGCGGCCGCCGCCGTCCTTCGGAACGCCCACCGCGTCCACGGGCGCCCCGGCTCCACCCGTGATCCGGACCGGGACCGGAACCCCCTCCCGGACCTGGACGACATCATGCCCCGCACCCACCGACTGCGGTTCCGACACCTTCCGGCCCACCACCGCCACAGCGCCCGAAGCCGACAACGACACAACATGTGGGGGCGGTTCCGGAGCCCGGCACAAGATGTATGCTCATGCTCGCTGTCGCCGCAGGGGAATCCGGTGCGAATCCGGAACTGTCCCGCAACGGTGTACTCGTACGCGTATGCCCGCATGTCTTTCTTTCCGCATGCCCGCCCGCCGTCGTACGGAGTCAGTCCGAGGACCTGCCGGCAGCGCACCCGGACCGTCCGGCCCGGGTGCAGGACGTCCGGGCCTCGTGGAGTGGGCCGGTGGACGCGGAGTACCGCGGCGCAGCGCGTGTACCCCCGTGTGCCCCGACCCCTCCCCGCAGGTTCCGTGCCGAGCGAGGGAGTGCCCCACGTGACCATCGCGCCAGCCGATCCGGTCTCCGCGACAGCGGGCCGGGACCAGCAGGACAGGGCCGAGGCCGACGGACCGGGAACCGCGTTGCTGCGGATGCTGACCGACTTCACCGCCGACCTCCCCGGTGCCGACCCCGGCCGGGTCGCCGCCGCGGCCCTGCGCGGCCGGTCCGCCGCCGCGGACGAGCCGGAGCTGCGCGAACTCGCCACGGAGGCGGCCGCGGGCCTCATCTCCGAGGACCCGGTGTACTCGAAGCTGGCCGCCCGCCTGCTGACGGTGGCCATCGCCGCGGAGGCCGCCTCGCAGGGCGTGCGCTCCTTCTCCGGGTCGGTCGCCACCGGCCACCGCGAGGGCCTGATCGCCGACCGCACGGCCGAGTTCGTACGCGTCCACGCGGCCCGTCTCGACGCGCTGGCCGACGCCTCCCTGGCCGAGGGCGCCGACGACCGCTTCGGCTACTTCGGCCTGCGCACCCTGCACAGCCGGTACCTGCTGCGGCACCCGGTCACCCGGTCCGTCGTCGAGACGCCCCAGTACTTCATGCTGCGGGTGGCGAGCGGTCTCGCCCAGGACGACACGGACCGCTCCGTCGACGAGGTGGCCTCCCTGTACCGGCTGATGAGCCGCCTCGACTACCTGCCCTCCTCCCCCACTCTCTTCAACTCCGGTACGCGGCACCCCCAGATGTCGTCCTGCTACCTCCTCGACTCGCCGCTGGACGAGCTGGACTCCCTCTACGACCGTTACCACCAGGTGGCCCGCCTCTCCAAGCACGCGGGCGGCATCGGCCTGCCGTTCTCCCGGATCCGCTCCCGCGGTTCGCTGATCCGCGGCACGAACGGGCACTCGAACGGCATCGTCCCGTTCCTGAAGACCCTCGACGCCTCGGTCGCCGCGGTGAACCAGGGCGGTCGGCGCAAGGGCGCCGCCGCGGTCTACCTGGAGACCTGGCACTCCGACGTCGAGGAGTTCCTGGAGCTGCGCGACAACACCGGCGAGGACGCCCGGCGCACCCACAACCTGAACCTCGCGCACTGGGTCCCGGACGAGTTCATGCGCCGGGTGGACGAGAACCGCGACTGGTCGCTGTTCTCGCCCTCGGACGTGCCCGAGCTGGTCGACCTGTGGGGCGGGGAGTTCGACGCCGCGTACCGCGGGGCGGAGGAGCGGGGACTCGCGAGGAGGACCATCCCGGCCCGGGAGCTGTACGGCCGCATGATGCGCACCCTCGCGCAGACCGGCAACGGCTGGATGACCTTCAAGGACGCCGCCAACCGCACCGCCAACCAGACGGCGCTGCCCGGCCACACGGTCCACTCCTCGAACCTGTGCACCGAGATCCTTGAGGTCACGGACGACGGCGAGACCGCGGTCTGCAACCTCGGCTCGGTCAACCTGGGTGCCTTCGTGGACACCGACGCCGGTGACATCGACTGGGAGCGCCTGGACGCGACCGTCCGTACCGCCGTCACCTTCCTCGACCGGGTCGTCGACATCAACTTCTACCCGACCGAGCAGGCGGGCCGCTCCAACAGCCGGTGGCGGCCGGTGGGCCTGGGCGTGATGGGCCTGCAGGACGTCTTCTTCAAGCTGCGGCTGCCGTTCGACTCCGCGCGGGCGCAGGCCCTCTCCACCCGGATCGCCGAGCGGATCATGCTGGCCGCGTACGGGGCGTCCGCCGACCTCGCCGAGCGCGACGGCCCGCTGCCCGCCTGGGAGAAGACCCGTACGGCCCGGGGCGTGCTGCACCCGGACCACTACGACGTCGAGCTGAACTGGCCGGAGCGCTGGGCGGCCCTGCGGGAGCGGATCGCCGCCGTCGGCATGCGCAACTCGCTGCTGCTCGCCATCGCGCCCACCGCCACCATCGCGTCCATCGCGGGGGTGTACGAGTGCATCGAGCCGCAGGTCTCCAACCTGTTCAAGCGCGAGACGCTGTCCGGTGAGTTCCTCCAGGTCAACTCCTACCTGGTGGCCGAGCTGAAGCAGCTCGGCGTGTGGGACGCGCAGACCCGGGAGGCGCTGCGCGAGTCGGGCGGCTCGGTGCAGGGATTCACCTGGGTCCCGCAGGACGTACGCGACCTGTACCGCACGGCGTGGGAGATCCCGCAGCGCGGCCTGATCGACATGGCCGCCGCCCGGACCCCGTTCCTGGACCAGGCCCAGTCGCTGAACCTGTTCCTGGAGACGCCGACCATCGGCAAGCTCTCCTCGATGTACGCGTACGCCTGGAGGTCGGGGCTGAAGACGACGTACTACCTGCGCTCGCGCCCGGCCACCCGCATCGCCCGTGCCGCCCGGGCCCAGCAGCCGCAGCCACAGCCACAGCCACAGCCACAGCCACAGCCATCGTCCGGGAAGTCCGTCCCCGTCCAGCAGGCCGCCGACCCCGACGCGGTCGCCTGCTCCCTTGAGAACCCCGAGTCCTGCGAGGCCTGCCAGTGATGACCACCGTCCCCGAGAAAACCGGGAAAGCCGAGAAGACCGGGAAGACCGGGAAGAACCTTCTCGACCCCGGCTTCGAGCTGACCCTGCGCCCCATGCGCTACCCGGACTTCTACGAGCGCTACCGGGACGCGATCAAGAACACCTGGACCGTCGAGGAGGTCGACCTCCACTCGGACGTCGCCGACCTGGCGAAGCTGTCGGCGGGCGAGCAGCACATGATCGGCCGGCTGGTCGCGTTCTTCGCGACGGGCGACTCGATCGTGGCGAACAACCTGGTGCTGACGCTCTACAAGCACATCAACTCCCCCGAGGCGCGGCTCTACCTGAGCCGCCAGCTCTTCGAGGAGGCCGTGCACGTCCAGTTCTATCTGACGCTGCTCGACACCTACCTGCCCGATCCGGCGGACCGGGCGGCGGCCTTCGACGCCGTCGAGAGCATCCCGTCCATCCGCGAGAAGGCCGAGTTCTGCTTCAGGTGGATGGACTCGGTGGAGAAGCTGGACCGGCTGGAGACGAAGGCCGACCGGCGCCGTTTCCTGCTCAACCTCATCTGCTTCGCCGCGTGCATCGAGGGGCTGTTCTTCTACGGGGCCTTCGCGTACGTCTACTGGTTCCGCAGCCGGGGCCTGCTGCACGGCCTGGCGACCGGTACCAACTGGGTGTTCCGCGACGAGACGATGCACATGTCCTTCGCCTTCGAGGTGGTCGACACCGTCCGCAAGGAGGAGCCGGACCTCTTCGACGACCTGCTCCGGGAGCAGGTCACGGACATGCTGCGGGAGGCCGTCGAGGCCGAGCTGCAGTTCGCGCGCGACCTGTGCGGTGACGGCCTCCCGGGCATGAACACCGATTCGATGAGGCAGTACCTGGAGTGCGTCGCCGACCAGCGCCTGCAGCGCCTCGGTTTCGCACCGGTGTACGGCTCCGAGAACCCCTTCTCCTTCATGGAGCTCCAGGGGGTTCAGGAACTGACCAACTTCTTCGAGCGCCGGCCCTCGGCGTACCAGGTGGCGGTGGAGGGGACGGTCGACCTCGACGAGGACTTCTGACCCTGCGGGTCCCTCGGGTCCCGCAGGCCCCGCAGGCCCCGCGGGACCCGAGGGACCCGCAGGGGATCCTGCTCGGCCTCCCTGAGCTGACGGTCGATGCGCCGGTCGCGCACGACGCCGACCGCCGGGGGGAGGACGAGCAGGACCAGGATTCCGAGGACGGTGAGCATTCCGATCAGGCCTTCCAGCTGTGTCGCGTTCATGGACACCACTGTCACGCCGAACGCTCCTTACCGTGAGTGGCAGGACTGCCACACACCCTCGATTTCCTGCCAGCCAGGGTGCACACTGGCCGCATGTTGCAAAACGTGGCCGCGGTCCTGCTGCACGGTGTGCACCCCTTCGAACTCGGCGTCGTGTGCGAGGTGTTCGGTCTCGACCGCAGCGACGAAGGGCTGCCGGTGTACGACTTCGCGGTCGCCTCGGCCGAGGGTCCCCACCTCGACACGCATGTCCCGGGGTTCACCGTCTCCACCCCGTACGGGCTCGACCGGCTGGAGGAGGCCGACCTGATCGTCGTGCCCGCCGGGAGCGACTACGTCGGCCGCGGCTACCCGCCCGAGCTGCTCGACTCCCTGGTCCGGGCCGCCGGCCGCGGCGCCAAGGTGCTCAGCGTCTGCTCCGGGGTCTTCGTGCTCGGCGCGGCCGGTCTGCTCGACGGGCGGCGCTGCGCGGTCCACTGGCAGCAGGCCGGGGAGCTGGCCCGGCGCCATCCGCGCGCGAAGGTCGAACCGGACGTGCTGTACGTGGACGAGGACCCGGTGATCACCTCGGCGGGCACCGCCTCCGGCATCGACGCCTGCCTCCACATCGTCCGCAAGGAGCAGGGCCCGGAGGTCGCCAACAGCATCGCGCGCCGCATGATCGTGCCCCCGCACCGCGACGGCGGCCAGGCCCAGTACGTCGAGCGTCCGCTGCCGCGCTCCCAGTGCGACACGGTCGGCGAGGTGCTCGTCTGGATGGAGCGCCACCTCGACCAGGAGGTGACCGTCGAACAGCTCGCCGCCCGCGCGCACATGTCCCCGCGCACCTTCGCCCGCCGCTTCCAGCAGGAGACGGGGACCACCCCCTACCGCTGGATACTGCGTCAGCGGGTGCTGCTGGCGCAGGAGTTGCTGGAGGGCACGGACGAGACGATGGACTTCGTCGCGGACCGCACCGGGTTCGGGACGGCGGCCGCGCTGCGCCACCAGTTCGTCCGCGTGCTGGGGACGACTCCGCACGCGTACCGGCGCACGTTCAGGGGCGCGCGGGCCGCCTGAACGCGCGCCGCGCGGTCACCGGGGCACGGCCCTCAGCAGCAGCCGGTGGGGACGCAGTGTGATGCCGACCCGCGTCGTGTCGTCCGACCCGGACACCTGCTCCAGGTGCCAGCGCGAGGCCACCGCCGCCGTGACGAGGCCGAGCTGCGCCATCGAGAAGTGGTCACTGGGGCACTTCCGGTTGCCCACGCTGAACGGACTCATCGCGTACTTCGGCACGTCCTTTACCCGTTCCGGAAGCCAGCGGTCGGGGTCGAACTCCAGATGCCCGCCGTAGGAACGCGCATCGCGCTGTATCGCGTACGGACTGTAGACGAGGTCGGCCCCGGCCGGAATGCGATACCCGCCGAGTGCGGTTCCGGTCACGGCCCGGCGCGTCAATATCCATACGGCGGGCCGCAACCGCATGGCTTCGACGACGACATTGTTCGTGTGGGACAGCTTTCGCACGTCCTCGAATGCGACGGGGCGGTCGCCCGTGACCGATCCGACCTCTTCGCGTATGCGGTCCGCGTGTTCCGGGTGCTCCGTGAGGACCTGGAGGATCCACATGATCGTGGAAGCGACGGTTTCGCTGCCGGGGGTGAGTATCGCGACCACCTGGTCGTGGATCTCCTGTTCCCCGATGGGCTCGCCATTCCCGTCCTTCGCCGCCAGCAATGCCGTCAGCAAATCGTCCGGATTTTGACCTGATGTGCGGCGTTCGGCCACGATCTCGTCGACGAGGAGGTGCAGATCGGCCAGCGCGCGGTCGAATGCGCGATGGGCCGGGAGCGGAAGCCGGTAGAACGGTCCGGCCGGGATCACCATACGGCGGTACATGCCCCGGAACACGGTGGCGAGCGCGACGCTCAGCCGCTCGGCCCGCTCGTCCATGAAGTCGCCGCGCAGCAGACAGCGGGCGGCGATGCGGACGGCCACCCGGAACGACTCGGCGGTGCCGTCGATCGTCTCGCCGGGCCGCCAGCGCGCGGCGAGGGAGTGCGCCTCCTCCTCCATGATCGGCCCGTACCCGGGGATCGCGTCCAGCCGGAACGCGGGCTGGATGGTCCGCCGCTGACGCCGGTGCCGCGACCCGTTGGCGGTCGCCACCCCCTCCTTGCCGAGCAGGGCTTCGAGGGATTCCCACAGAGGGCCGGCGATCTTGAAGTCGGGGCTCAGCGCCAGCTCTCCGGTGAGCTCCGGCGTGGTGACGGCGTACACCGTCTTGGGGCCCAGCCTCAGCCGGACGACATCGCCCTCGTCGCGCAGCCGGGCGAGGAACGCCAGCGGGTCGCGGGCCAGTTTCAGGCCGTGCCCGAGGCCGGGGACACCGCCTCCGGCCAAGGGCGGGACGGACAGTTCTGCCGCTCGGTGCACAGCGGACCGCACGGACTCGACGGTCATTTCTCACCTGCCGCTTCGTTTGCCGCTTCGTTGTCGACGTACGGGGGTGTGGAGCGGTCGTCCCAGCTGTCGACCGTGTACCGTCCCGATTCGTGGTGGAACCAGTACACGGAGCTGAACCAGTTCCGCATATTGAACAGACACGCCCGCACGGCAGTCGCTGAGCGAGCGCCCCACACGGACCCGTCATCCATCCTTTCCGTGTACCTCAGTACCTCCTGTTCGGCATCGAGGAATTCGGTGACGCACTCCTCGACCCGACGCCTCACTTCGGCTACGGATTCTTCCAGCCGCATCCCTTCGTGATGGATGAGACTGATACCGAGATTGTGCACCTCGTCGCCCGCTATTTCCTTGGGGAGAGAGCACAGATCGTTGTACCAGGCGGCGAAGTCCTGGCACAGCAGAGCGGCCCGCCGGTACGCCGGATTGCAACGCACGACAGCCGGGAGTTCACATTCTGCACTCGGTTCGAGGAGGTCGAGCCAGATCCAGTGCGCGAAAGTCAGCCGACGCAGTTCGAGGTATTCCTCGACGGTCGGGACAGTGCCCGACATACGATTGCGGAATTCCTGGTCGTACGCCTCGATGACGTCGTGGAAGTGATCGGCGAACCGCGCGTTCCACCCCTCGCCCAGGAACGAGTACAGCCGCACCACGCTGTCCGCGAGTCCCGCGGTCAGGGGATCCTGGTGGTACAGGTGCTCCTCCGGGGAGTCGAGGGCCTCGTGCAACCGGCCCCTGAGGCGCTGCCAGGCCGCCGGCCTCCCGTGGACGATATCGCGGTCGTGTCGGTCGTCCCACACGAAGAACCACGCGCTGTAGTCCGCTATCGCCTGGAGGACCTCATCGGGCGCGCCTATGTAGTAGCCCGCCATGAGGTCGGTGTAGCAAAGCCCGTCGGCATATGCCGCGACCTTGGTCGCCGACATGAGCCGCATTTCCAGGAGCCAGGCCCTGGTGTTCTCCTGGAGCTTCGGCCAATACGGATGGAGTTGACGGGGAAACTCGGCCTCGATCACCGGGAGAGAGAGCGCCGGTGGAACGAGGACCGAGGTGCACGTCGTTGTGGTGCTCCGTGAGAAAGCAGGCACGAACAAACCCCTCTCAGCCGCCTGTTGACGACACGCCCCTCCCGCTGTGCCGGGCGTGCGCCGTTGCGTATCCCCGCACTTCCCATTCAGCACTACAACTGACCGTTCTGGGAACGGATTTGCTTGGCCCGCCACCTCGCGGCGCCGAGAATCTCCCTATGTGTGACTGAATAGAGGTCGCCGAAGGCGTACAAAGGATCGAACTCGGGACGCACGGACGAGCGGCGCCCGGTCGGAGAGGGATCCGACCGGGCGCCGTGGGTGCGGGACGCTCATGTCCCGCCTGTCGTTCTCCGTCCCGGCCGTTCGCGACCGGTCAGGAGGGTGGATCCTCAGTCGTTCGCGACGACGGGGTACCGCGGTTCGTTCTCGGCCATCTGCCGCAGCGCGTCCTTGCGCTCGCGCTTGGACAGCCGGTCGATGTAGAGGTATCCGTACAGGTGGTCCGTCTCGTGCTGGAGGCAGCGCGCGAAGTAACCGGTGCCGCGCACCCTGATCGGGTTGCCCTTCTCGTCCTGGCCGGTGACCTCGGCGTAGTCGGGGCGGGCCAGCGGGGCGTACGCGGTGGGCACCGAGAGGCAGCCCTCGTTGCTCTCGTCCAGCTGGCGCCGGTCGGTGGGCAGCTCGACGAGCACGGGGTTGCAGACCACGCCCACGTGCCGCTTGCCCTCGTCGTCCGGGCAGTCGTAGACGAAGACCTTGAGGTCGACGCCGACCTGGTTGGCGGCCAGGCCCACGCCCTCGGCGGTGCGCTGGCTGGCGAACATGTCGTCGACCAGCTTGCCGAGGTCGTCGCCGAACTCCGTGACGTCCTTGCACTCCTTGTGGAGCACCGGGTTCCCGACGACCGTGATGGGCCGGGAGGTCCCGCGCTCGCGGTGGGCGGCCTCACGCCCCTCCGCGTCCTCGGTGTCGATGACGAAGCCCTCGTCGTCCACGGGGAGCACGCCCACGTGCTGCTGATCGGTGTCCTGCTGCGCCATGACCGACGTATGCCTTCCTCGGAAAAACAGGGTGCTGAAAACAGAGGTACTGAAAACGGAGGTGTGGGGGGACGGGGGTGCTGATTACGCATACAGGGTACGGCCCGTGCCCGACGGACGACCTCCGCAGCTCCCGCTGGGTACCGGCCCCTAACAGACCTCTTCGAGGTCCCGCCAGTCCCGGGAGTCGGGACTGTCCGCGACCCACCCGTCCAGCAGCCCCCGCACCAGCGAGGCGGGGGCCGCGAGGCCGCACTCCCGCTCCGGCACCCACAGCTGCCCGTCCGTCCGGTGCCCCAGCGGCCCGGGGTGCCCCGGCTCACTGTGATCGTGCGGATCGAGATGCTCCCCGTCGCCCTCGTCGGACGGCATCCGCGACTCGGAACACAACCGGCACAGCAGCCGTACGGAGGACGACCAGTCCTCCGCCGCGAACCCCGCGTCGGCCGCGAGCCGCTCCAGCGCGTCCCGGTCGTCCTCGGTCTCCGCCTCCAGCAGCACGACCCAGGTGGGCACGGGGGACGGCGCCCACAGCTCGATCTCGTCGAAGACGGGATACGTGTGCCCGGCCGCCGTGGTCCGCTCGCCGTGCGGCACCCCGTCGTGCAGCACGACCTCGCCCCAGCGCCGCCCGGAGGACGGCAGCGGGATGGAGAGGACCTCCATACGGGCGGGATCGAGCCGCCGCCCCCACACGACCTCGGCCTCCCCCTCGGGCGACAGCCGTACGGCCGCGCTGCCTAGGTCCATGCCCACCGGCTCACCGGAGGCGGTGGGACCCGCGTCGGCCTTGGGCCAGGAAGGCCCCCCGGGCACCCGCAGGCCATACGCCTGCCAGGCCCGCCGGGCCAGCGGCCAGTCCTGCAGCGCGGTCGCCGCGATTCCCACGTTCCACCAGTCGGGGGCCCCGGCCTCCCGGTCGAGCAGCGCCACGGCCCGCAGACCGGCCGCCCGCGCCTGCTCCCAGTCGTGCCGGAACTTGTGCAGCAGCGCGAGGTTGAACCAGGACTCGGACAACCAGGGCTCCAGGTCCGCCGCACGTGTCAGCAGCGCACCCGCGTCCTCGTACCGGCCGTCGCCGATCAGTGTGAACGCACGGTCGGTGGCCTGCCGCCATGAGGCGGAGGGCCGGTGCCGTCCCTTGCCGAAGATCCTCACGATTCCCGCCTGCCAGTTCGTCGAAGAGCGTGCAGCCTCGGGCTGGACTGTGCCCCCTGATGCCTCTTCCTCGCATCCAACCACGGACGGTCAGCGGGGCGCTCATTACCCATGGGTTACCCAACCAGGGGCAAGGTAAGACCGCTTCTCGCCGGCACCCCGGCGGGCGGAACGCGGGGCGGTCGCCGGCCGCACTCCCCGCACGGCCGTGTCCCGCCCGGCGCCGCGGGGGACGCCCCGTACCGGGCCCGAGGAAGAGGTTCGCCTTTTCGGGTGAGCGGTACGCGCGGGCGGGGACGGGACGGGCGGAGGGCGGGACGGACGGGGAGCGGGACGGACGGGGAGCGGGACGGACGGGGCGGGTGCGAGGAGGCGGGCCCCGGCACGCCTTCCGCGCAGTCCGGCCGGTCCGGCCGGTGGTTCAGCGCGCCACGTCGGCCGCGAGGGCCTGGTTGAGCTGATCCACGGTGGCGGGCGACTCCCGCTGGAGCGCGGCCAGGTCGAGCCCGTCGTCCCCCATGACGGTGAGCAGCGCCCGGTCGCCGACGGCCAGCACGATGACGTGGCCGGAGCCGCACCTCGCGACCACCTCGCGCAGCGCGCCGACGCCTGCCTGGTCGGCCATCCGGCGTCCCACACCGAGGGTCGCGGCAGCGAGCGCGGCGACGGACTCGGCGTGGGAGGAGTCCGTGTCGGCGACGACGAGGAGCCCGTCCGCCGTGGACAGGACGCTCTCGCGGACCCCCATCACCCGGTCGCGCAGGGAGGTCAGGATCTCGGTGAGGGGGTTGGGGGACGACGTGTCGCTCATGGCGCTCCTTGCTGCGTGCGTGAGTGGTCGGGTGCGGTCGGAGCGGCGTCAGTCGGATTCCGGAAGGGCGCTCAGACCCCGGCGGACTCGGCGCAGCATGTCGATCGAGGGCTGGTCGGCGGCGAGTCGTCCGGCCGACAACGGGGGCAGGACGAAGGGCGGCGCGGGCCCGGCCGGCCCACCGGCGGCACCCCGTCCGGCTCCGCCGTCCGATGCGCCGGGGGACGGGGCCGCTCCGCGTACGGGCAACGGCGGCGGCCTGCGGTCCGGCGGGGCACCGGCCGCGGGGCACGGCCCGTCCGCTCCCGGACCGGCGGCCCCTGCCGCCCCGGAGACGGAGTCCACGTCCATGTACCGCCCGACACCGGCCCCCGGCGCGGCGTCCGGCCCTGGCCCTGGTCCGGTGTCCGATCCCGGCCCAGTGTCCGGCCGGTCATCCGCGCCAGGCCCGAACCGGCCGTGCTCATCGGCCCTGACCAGGCCGTCGGCATCGGTCCCGGCCCCGACCTCGGCGTCCACATCGAACCGGGCCCCGCCGCCGTCCGTGTCGGACCCGGGCTCGGCCCCGGACCCGGACCCGGACACAAACACGTCGTCCGGGTCCGGGACCGGCCCGGGCCGGACAGCCGGCCCCGTGTCCGGCGCCCGTCCCCCGCGTTTCGCCGGCCGCCAGGCCACCACGTCCGTGCTTCGCCGGAGGCGCTTCGCCGCCCGGCGTCTGCTGGAACTCACAAGCTCCCGTGCCCCCCGCTCGATCCCGCGGAGAAGACGTCCCCGCCCGCGGCGGGCTCCTGCCGCGCCCGGACGGCACCCGGCCACGCGGCCCCGCCGGGCGTACGCTTCGGCAGCGGCGCCGCCTTGACGGCCGACGCGGTCGAGTCGGCCGACCCGGCCGGTGCGCCCGTCGCCGCCGGCCCGCCCGGAGCGTCGCGGCCGGGCAGCACCCGCGGTGCGGTGCTGGGCCGGCCGTCGGACGGCCCGCCCGTCTCCCACCGGATGAGCCCCTGCACCTCCAGGCGGATCAGGTCCAGCATGACCGCGTACAGCCCGCGTCCGAGCGTGAAGGCGATGTCGCGGGCGGTGCGACGGCCGTTGACGGCGGTCAGCACGGACCGGTGGCGGTCCGACAGCCCGCGGCGCAGCCCGGCGTCCGGAACCGGTACGGGCCGCACCCGGGCGAGTTCGCCCGGTGCGCCCCACGGACCGGAGAGCCGCGCGATCCGTCGTGTGGTCTCCTCGGTGAGCCGCCGGGGCTCCACGCCGGACCCGGCGAGCAGGGTGGGTTCGGGGTCGTCCAGCGTCCAGCCGCCGGGCGGGCCGATCGCCATGGCGAAGGCCGCGTCGAACACGGCCGCGGTGCACACGACCTCCAGCTCGGCGGCGCCGATCAGCCCGGCGGCGACCAGGTGACCGCCCAGCCGGTCCGTGTCACGCTCCGCCGCGCACGCGGCCAGCCAGCTGTCGTCGTCGATACGGCCCGGTGTGAGCAGCACCGACGTGACGGTCGGGGCGCCGGGCGTCTCGACCGCGCCGATCAGCCCGCCCCGCAGATGAATCGTTCCTCCTGGCGAGCCGGAGACCCGTACGGTGCCAGTGAAGCCCTGGTCGTGCAGGCTCTGCAGGAGCGCGGGCAGGTTGCGCGCGTCGGTGGTCGTCCCGGTGGTCGTCATGCGAGCACCTCGGCCGCCCGGTCCCCCAGGTTCCGCGTGGCGAGCGCCAGATTGGCCCGCTCGCGGTCCATGCCCGCGGTCAGCAGCAGCGGGTCGCCGACCGGCCGGCCGACCGCGAGCAGCACCTGGTGGCGCCGCGTGCTGGTCATGATCACGCTCTCCAGTTCCCCTTCGGCGCCCGCCCGCCCCAGCCGCTCGGCGATGAGGGCCGCGAACTCGGCGCATTCCACGCCGTTCCCGGCCTCGTCCGCGTCGCCGGCCACCCCGTACGTGAGGCCGGTGACCGCGTCGACCAGGGCGACACCGGTGATGCCGGGGGAGTCCAGGAGCCGGGCCAGGGTGGCGTCAACGGCTGTCGTCATTTCCCCGTTCCCCTTCGCGTCTTGACGTCGCACACTACTTTGAGATTCAACTTACGCAACAGGCATCATATTTTGTATTTTGTGACGCACTACCCACATGGGTTTGATCGTAGTTGTACGGACAACGACCGGACAGCGTCACCGAGGAATTGGGGCAGCATGAACATCGAGACCGCGCTCAAGGAAGCCATGTCCGTGGAGGGCGCCATCGGTGTCTCCCTCGTCGACTACGAGAGCGGCATGGCGCTCGGCACGCTCGGCGGCGGACCGACGCTCGACCTGGAACTCGCGTCGGCGGGCAACACCGAGGTGATGCGCGCGAAGATGCGGACGCTGTCCTCGCTGGCCATGGACGACACCATCGAGGACATCCTGATCACGCTGGGCAAGCAGTACCACCTGATACGCCCGCTCACCTCCAGCGACGGCACGCTCTTCCTGTACCTCGCGCTCGACCGGACCCGCAGCAACCTGGCACTGGCGCGGCACAGCCTGAAGCGGATCGAGAACGCACTGGACATCTGACGCCGGGCCCGGAGGCCGGACCGGCCGGACCGGTCCGGCGTCGGGAAACGGTCGACGCCGGAAGACGCCCGAGCGGGGAGACGGTCGGCGTCGGGCGGTGATCAGTGTCCGGAGACCACTGGTGTCCGCGGAGAACCGTGTGCCGGGCCCGAAGACCACTGGCGTCCGGAGAGAACCGTGTACCGGGGAGAACCGGTATATCGGAGAGAACCGGCACCAGAACGGCCACCCGCGACCGGCCGCGCCGGAGTCCCGGATCTCAGGAGCCTCCAGGGGCCGGGGCCGGCCCATGGCCCCGGGGCTTCATGCCCGGCAAGCCCGGGGCGTGGAAGCCGTCAGCCCTCGGCCGCGGCACCGCGGGTGTCGCCCGCACCCCGGGTGTCGGCGGTACCACGGGTGTCGGCGGTACCGCGGGACTCGACGGCACCACGGATGTCCACGGCACCACGGGCGTCCACCACCGGGCGGGCCTCCGCGGACGTGACCTCCTGCTCGGGCACGGCCTGCCCCGAGCGGATCAGGTCGATACGGCCCATGACCTTCGCCCGCAGGTCGGTCGGTACGTCGTCCTGACCGCAGCACCGCTTGACGAGCTTCTTCACGGCCTGCTCCAGGCCGTACTTCTCAAGGCACGGGGAGCACTCCTCGAAGTGCACCTCGAACTTGGTGCAGTCGGCATCGGGCATCTCGTGGTCGAGGAACTCGTAGAGATGATCGAGTACTTCACTGCAGTCCGTCTCGTGCGGCTCTCCGCAGCTCATGAGCCCGAGCCTTTCGTTCCGTCCGACTCTCCGGCGCCCGCCGGGACCAGGCCGCGGTCCTTGGCGTAGTCCTCGAGCATGCCGCGCAACTGCCGACGGCCCCTGTGCAACCGGGACATCACCGTACCGATGGGTGTCCCCATGATGTCCGCGATCTCCTTGTACGCAAAGCCCTCGACGTCCGCGAGGTAGACGGCGATGCGGAATTCCTCGGGGATCGCCTGCAGCGCGGCCTTGACGTCCGAGTCGGGCAGGTGGTCGAGCGCCTGCGTCTCGGCGGAGCGCAGACCGGTCGACATGTGCGACTCGGCGCGCGCCAGCTGCCAGTCCTCGATCTCCTCGGCGGCGGACCGCTGGGGCTCGCGCTGCTTCTTGCGGTACGAGTTGATGAACGTGTTGGTGAGGATCCTGTACAGCCACGCCTTGAGATTGGTGCCCTCACGGAACTGGTGGAAGGACGCGTACGCCTTCGCGTACGTCTCCTGAACCAGGTCCTCGGCGTCGGCCGGGTTCCGCGTCATGCGCAGCGCGGCCGAGTACATCTGGTCGAGGAACTCCAGCGCGTCCCGCTCGAAGCGCGCGCTGCGCTCGGCGGTCGACTCACTGCTGCCCGTGTTCCCGGGCTGCTCCGCCTGGCCGTTTTCGGTCCCTGCGTCGGTCCCTGTGACCGGACCCACCTCCTCCAGAGTCTGGGCGGGCCCGAAAGCGGTCCCACCTGAATCGGAGAATAGACGACCGGTGGTCTCGGCGGCTTGCCGATCCGGTCCGCCCACCGCCCGCACAGGGACGGTCTTCGCCGCGTGCAGCACCGACCACTCCAGGTCAGCACGGCTGCCACGGCTCGGGCAGATGGTCGAACCCATGCGGCGGACTTCCTCTCGTACGACGTCTCGCACCACGCGTTCCGTGGCGTCTGATCCGCACAACAGTGGTCCGGTACACATCATTCCCGGGGTCACCCGAGTGACGGAACCCACTCCAGGACGCCGTCGGTGAGGATCGCCAGAGCCCCCTCCCGGTCGATCGGGGCGCGCTTGGGGACCGCGAACCCGTGATCGCCGTACGGCACCTCGACGAGTCGGTACGGACCCCTCGTGGTCCCGTGCCGGAACTCCGGCGGGAACTCCTCAGGACGCCCGAACGGGTCGTTGCCGCCCTGCACGACGAGCGTGGGCACCCCGGCGCCCAGGAGTTCACCGGCGCGCGACTTCTCCGGTCGGCCCGGCGGGTGGAGCGGGAAGCCGAGCGCGAGGACGGCGTGGGCGCCCAGTTCGGCGGCCGTGCGGCAGGCGACCCGGGCTCCGGCGCTGCGGCCGCCCGCGACGACGGGGAGTCCCGGTGCCGTCAGCGCCGGCCACAGGCCCCGCCACCCCGCGTCCAGCGTCTTCGGTGCGGGTGCCAGCTTCTTGCCCGCCACCCGCCAGGGCTGCTCGACGAGGGCCACGGTGACGCCGTGCGCGGGCAGTTCCGCGGCCAGTGCCCGCAGGTCGCACGCCTCGATCCCGCCGCCCGCGCCGTGGCCGACGGCCAGCACCAGCCGTGCCTTCTCCCCGCCCCGGTACCAGGTGATCCGGGCCGTGCCCACACCGGTCCCGACCGTCTGGACCGTCCCGGCCGTCTCGCTGTTCTCCGTCACATGCATCACGTCAGAAGAGTGTGCCCTCCTCCGGCGCCTCCAGCTCGTGGACCAGCTCCGGACCGTTGTTGCGGACGCTGCTCACCGCCGTGGAGACGGGGTACGCCCGCATCAGCCCCTCCGGCGGCGGCGCGAGCAGGGAGCGCACCTCCTCGACGTCCGTGCGGGAGGGGTCGAGCCAGGCGTCCCAGCGGTCCGGGGTGAGCATGAGCGGCATACGGGGATGGATGTCGGCGAGGGAGCGCGGGCCCTCCTTCGGCGCGACCGCGAGCGGGGAGGTCTCCGCCTCCGTGGTGATGACGGAGCACGTCACCCACCAGGCCCGCGGGTGGTCGTCGGGCAGCGTCTTGTCGCGCCAGAACTCGTACAGCCCGGCCATCGCGAAGACGGAGCCGTCGGCGGGGAGCACGAAGTACGGCTGCTTGCGGGGCCGCTTCTTCTTCCCCTCGACCTCCAGGTCGCGCTCGGCGCTGCCGGTCACCCACTCGTAGTAGCCGTCGGCGGGGACGATGCAGCGCCGGGAGGCGAACGCCCGCCGGTACGAGGGTTTCTCGTGGACGGTCTCGGCGCGGGCGTTGATCATCCGGGCGCCGCCCTCGGGCGTCTTCGACCAGGAGGGGATGAGCCCCCACTTGAGCCGGCGCAACTGCCGAACCGGCCGCGGGTCCTCGGCGTCCTTCACAGGACGGTCCAGGACCGCGTAGACCTCCTTGGTCGGCGCCACGTTGAAGTCGGGCTCCAGGGCTTCCTCCGGATCCCACTTCCCGATCTCAAAGATTCCTGCGAGATCCTCGGGCCCACGACTCGATGCATACCGTCCGCACATACATGCCAGACTGCCAGGCCCGCCCGCCGCCCGACCACCTCATCCCGACGACCGCGCCGTGTGCCGCACGCCGTACTCCACGTGTCACACGCCGCACGCCACGTGTCACGCGCCACATGCCACGCGCCCACCCTCATCGACTTCGCGCCAAGGGAGCCGAAACCGCTCATGGACAGCACCGCCGCCACCTCGCTGGCCACCCTCTGGGACGAGGTCTTCGGAAGCCAGCCCGACCCCGACACCTGGGTCGTCGTGGCCACGATGGCCGCCGCGCTCGCCGTGATCGTCCCGCACCCGGTGTGGCGGCTGTCGCGCAACGCCATCACCATCGCCCACGAGGGCGGCCACGGTCTGGTCGCGCTTCTCACGGGCCGCAGCCTCGACGGCATCCGGCTGCACTCCGACACCAGCGGCCTGACCGTCAGCCGCGGCAAGCCGACCGGTCTCGGCATGATCCTCACGGCGGCGGCGGGCTACACGGCTCCCCCGCTGCTCGGCCTCGGCGGTGCCGCGCTGCTGGCCGCCGGTCACATCACGGCCCTGCTCTGGCTGGCCACGCTGCTGCTCGTGGCCATGCTGGTGATGATCCGCAACGCGTACGGCGCGCTGACGGTCCTCGTCACCGGCGCCACCTTCGTGGTGGTGTCCTGGCTGGCCGGTCCTCAGGTACAGGCCGCGTTCGCGTACGCCGTCGTCTGGTTCCTGCTGCTCGGCGGGGTCCGTCCGGCCTTCGAGCTCCAGGCCAAACGCATGCGCGGCGGAGCGGGCGACTCGGACGCGGACCAGCTCTCCCGCCTGACCCACGTACCGGCGGGCCTGTGGCTGTTCCTCTTCCATGCGGTCTCCGTCTGCTCCCTCCTGGGCGGCGGAAGGTGGCTGCTGGGCCTGTGACGGGACACAGCCCCTCGGCGGCGAAGCCCTCCCGGCGGAGGCGGGGGAACCGTGGGGACCCGTGCGGCCCCCGGTGGCAAAGCCCTTCGACGGGCGCGGGGAATTGCACGGCCAACCCCGTCCGGCCCGTATCGCCCCCTGTCCGGCCTGTATCGCCGCCCGCCTGGCCCGTATCGCCCCCGTCCGGCCCATATCGGCCCCGTCCGCCCGCACCCGGCACGCCCCGGTCCGGCGGCAGCCGTTTCCCGGCCAAACCCAGCGGGGCGAACCCCCACTAAAGTGAGGGCATGCCCGTTAACCCCGCCCACACCGCCCTCTGGCCCGCCCCGCACGCGAGCGGCGCCGTCGACGCGACGGTCCACGTGCCCGGGTCCAAGTCGGTCACCAACCGCGCGCTCGTCCTCGCCGCCCTCGCGGCCGAGCCCGGCTGGCTCCGCCGTCCGCTCCGCTCCCGCGACACCCTCCTGATGGCCGGTGCCCTGCGGGCCATGGGCGTCGGTATCGAGGAGGGCGTGGGCCCCGACGGCTCCGGCGAGGCATGGCGCGTCATCCCCTCGGGCCTGCAGGGCCCGGCCACCGTCGACGTGGGCAACGCCGGCACGGTGATGCGCTTCCTGCCCCCGGTCGCCGCGCTGGCCGACGGCCCCATCCGCTTCGACGGCGACCCCCGCTCGTACGAGCGCCCGCTGACCGGTGTGATCGAGAGCCTGCGCGCCCTGGGCGCCCGGATCGACGACGACGGCCGGGGCGCGCTCCCGCTGACCGTGCACGGCGGCGGGGCGCTGGAGGGCGGCCCGGTGGAGATCGACGCGTCCTCGTCCTCGCAGTTCGTGTCGGCGCTGCTGCTGTCCGGTCCGCGCTTCAACCAGGGCGTGGAGGTACGGCACACCGGTTCGACCCTGCCGTCCGTGCCGCACATCCGGATGACGGTCGACATGCTGCGCTCGATCGGCGCCCAGGTGGACACCCCGGAGTCGGGCGGCGAGCCGAACGTCTGGCGGGTCACACCGGGCGCGCTCCTCGGCCGGGACCTGACGGTCGAACCTGACCTGTCGAACGCACAGCCGTTCCTGGCGGCCGCCCTGGTCACCGGGGGTACGGTCGTCATCCCCGACTGGCCCGCCCGCACCACCCAGCCGGGCGACAGACTGCGCGAGATCTTCACCGAGATGGGCGGCTCCTGCGAGCTGACCGACCTGGGGCTCAGGTTCACCGGATCGGGCTCGGTCCGCGGCATCGACGTGGACCTGGGCGAGGTCGGCGAGCTGACCCCGGGCATCGCGGCGGTCGCGGCGCTCGCCGACTCCCCGTCGACCCTGCGCGGTGTGTCCCATCTGCGGCTGCACGAGACGGACCGCCTCGCAGCGCTCACCAAGGAGATCAACGAGCTCGGCGGCGACGTCACCGAGACCTCCGACGGCCTCCGCATCCGCCCGCGCCGGCTGCACGGCGGGATCTTCCACACCTACGACGACCACCGCATGGCCACCGCGGGCGCGATCATCGGCCTCGCGGTCGACGGCGTACAGATCGAGAACGTGGCGACGACGGCGAAGACCCTGCCGGACTTCCCCGCCCTGTGGACCGGAATGCTCGGGAACTGACGGGCGGACCGGGATCATGCGCCGTTACGGCAAGCACACCGACGAGGACGACATCCGCGAGCGCCCGAACCGCAAGGGCAACCGGCCGCGGACGAACATCCGTCCCAAGCACGAGGACGCGGCGGAGGGCCTGGTCCTCACCGTCGACCGGGGCCGGCTGACCTGCCTCGTCGAGGACCGCGTGGTCTTCGCCATGAAGGCGCGCGAACTGGGCCGCAAGGCCGCGGTCGTCGGCGACCGGGTGGCCATCGTCGGCGATCTGACCGGCAAGAAGGACACCCTGGCCCGCATCGTCCGCATCGAGCCGCGCACCTCGGTCCTGCGCCGCACGGCCGACGACGACGATCCGTACGAGCGGGTGGTCGTCGCCAACGCCGACCAGCTGGCCATCGTCACGGCCCTCGCCGATCCGGAGCCGCGCCCGCGCCTGATCGACCGCTGCCTCGTGGCGGCGTACGACGGCGGCCTCGACCCGGTCCTCGTCCTCACCAAGTCGGACCTCGCGCCCCCCGACGAGATCCTGGAGCTGTACGGGGCCCTGGGGGTCCCGTACGTCGTGACGAGCCGCGCGGAGCTGGAGAGCGGCGAGGCCGTGGACCGCGTGCGCAAGCAGCTGGACGGCAAGATCACGGCGTTCGTCGGGCACTCGGGGGTCGGAAAGACGACGCTGGTCAACGCGCTGGTGGCACACGAGCGGCGGCGGTCCACGGGCGTGGTCAACGCGGTGACCGGCCGTGGCAGGCACACCACGACCTCGGCGCGCGCGATCCCGCTGCCGGACGACGGGGGATGGGTGGTCGACACACCGGGCGTACGGTCCTTCGGGCTGCACCACGTAAACCCGTCGAGGGTGATCAAGGCGTTCCCCGACCTGGAGCCCGGCACGGAGGGCTGTCCGCGGGCGTGCAGCCACGACGAGCCGGACTGCGCGCTGGACGGGTGGGTCGCCGAGGGGCACGCGGACCCGGCCCGGCTCTACTCGCTGCGCCGGCTGCTCTCGACGCGGGAGCGGCACGAGGGTGACTGATCCCGTGTGACCTGGGTGTCGCTCCACCCCGGATGCTGTTTTGACCTGGGTGTTGTTTGCTTTCCCGCCGCGACGGTAAAGGCATAATCGCACCAATCCGATCCAGGCGGTCACGGAGCGTGGGAGGGCATCACATGGCGTGGCTGCTGGTGGTCGTGGCGGGATTCCTGGAGACGGGGTTCGCCGTCTGTCTCAAGCTCTCCCACGGCTTCACGAGACTCTGGCCGACGGTCGCCTTCTGCGTCTTCGCACTGGGCAGCTTCGGCCTGCTCACCCTGTCCCTGAAGAAGCTCGACGTGGGCCCCGCCTATGCGGTGTGGACGGGTATCGGCGCGGCGGGCACCGCCATCTACGGCATGGTCTTCCTCGACGACCTGGTGTCCACGCTGAAGATCGTCTCGATCTCGTTCGTGATCATCGGGGTCATCGGCCTGCAGTTGTCGGGCTCGTCCCACTGACCCGGTCCCCCGGCCTGCTCCGTCTCCCTGCCGCTCCGCGCCGCGGACGCCGTCAGACCACGGACCGCACCGTGGCCAGCGCGTCCCGGACCAGCCCCGCCGTACCCCCCTCCCCCACCGGCGCCAGCACGCACGACACCCCCAGCCGCACGGCGAGCTCACAGACGCGGGCCAGCTCCGCCGCCTCGGACTTCGACCCGCCGGGCGCGACCAGCGAGGCGACCGCCCGGTCCCGTACCAGCGCCACGAAGTCGCCGGGCGAGGGCAGTGGCCCGTCGGCCCGCCGCTGGGCCGGCACGGCCGAGGACGACGGCACGGCGGACAGGGTCGGCGAGGGCAGCCGCTCCCCCCAGCACCCCGTGAGCATCGCCCGCACCAGCGCGTTGCCCCGCGCCGCGGACGCCGTCCACTCCGCCGCGGCGGCCAGCCGCTCCCGGGGCTCGGGCCGGCTCACCAGGGCCCGCTCCACCCCGGCGAGATAGGCGTCCGCCTCCCGCCGTACGAGCGCCCGGGCCAGGCCCTCCTTGCTGCCGAACTCGTTGTAGAGGGTCTGCCGGGACACTCCGGCGACGGCGGCGACGTCGACCATCCGCACGGCGGACCACGGACGGCGTCCGAGCGCCGTGTAGGCGGCGTCCAGTAGGGATTCCCGCGCTGCAGGCATCGTCGCCTCCCGGGGACGATCGGCTCTGCGCATCAGAGTTGACGCGTGCGGAGGCACTGTCAAGACTTCGCGCCGTGCCGTGGGCTCACGGCGCTCTCAGAGGGCGCGACGCCTGAGGAGCGCCCCCACACGGACGCCCCCGTGGACGGCCCGTGGACACTCCTGCGGGCACTCGTGCGGACACCCCTGCGGGCTCCGTCGTACGCGTCTCCCCGGTGCGCGGCCGGCCGTGCCGGTGCGCGGCCGCGCACCGGCACGGCGCCCTCCCCACAGCCCCGCCCTTCTTCCCGCGACCCGCGGACCGGTACCGTTCACGCATGCCCGACTACCGCGATGACCTGCGCCTCGCCCATGTCCTGGCGGACGCCGCCGACGCCGCGACGATGGACCGGTTCAAGGCACTCGACCTCAAGGTCGAGACCAAGCCGGACATGACCCCGGTGAGCGAGGCCGACAAGACCGCCGAGGAACTGATCCGCGGCCACCTCCAGCGGGCACGGCCGCGCGACGCGATCCTCGGCGAGGAGTTCGGGGTCGAGGGCACGGGCCCCCGCCGCTGGGTGATCGACCCGATCGACGGCACCAAGAACTACGTACGCGGTGTGCCCGTCTGGGCCACGCTCATCGCGCTGATGGAGGCGGGCGAGGGCGGTTTCCAGCCCGTCGTCGGCGTGGTCTCCGCCCCCGCGCTGGCCCGTCGCTGGTGGGCGGCGAAGGGCCACGGCGCGTTCACCGGCCGCAGTCTGTCGTCCGCGTCCCGGCTGAAGGTCTCCGGGGTGTCGCACATACGGGACGCCTCGTTCGCGTACTCCTCGCTGAGCGGCTGGGAGGAGCGCAGCCTGCTGGACGGCTTCCTGGACCTGAGCCGCGAGGTGTGGCGCACGCGCGCGTACGGCGACTTCTGGCCGTACATGATGGTGGCCGAGGGCTCGGTCGACATCTGCGCGGAGCCCGAGCTGTCGCTGTGGGACATGGCGGCCACCGCGATCGTGGTGACCGAGGCGGGTGGTTCCTTCACCGGCCTCGACGGCCGCCCGGGCCCGCACAGCGGCAACGCGGCGGCGTCGAACGGCATCCTGCACGACGAGCTGCTGGGATACCTCAACCAGCGCTACTGAGACGCACGGATCGGCCGGCGCCGACGGGACGCACGGATCGACCGGCGCCACCGGGACGTGTGGATCGACCGGCGCCGACGGGACGTGTGGAGTCGCCGGGGTGCAGGGGCCCGATGCTCACGCCCTGGGCCACCGGGCACGCCCCGGACCGTCCGCGCACGCCCCGAACCGCCCACGCCCGCCCTCTTGTTGACCCTCCCTTCGGCTGCGACTCTGAGAGTCCCCCCACTTGTGAACTTGTGAATCCGTTAACGAACGGATTCCTAGGAGGTGGCTCCGTCCATGCTCGTCCGTGACGCCATGAGCACGGTGGTCCTCACCATCGGCCCCGCCCACACCCTCCGCAAGGCCGCCGCCCTGATGTCCGCGCGCCGCATCGGTGCGGCCGTGGTCCTCGACCCCGACGGCAGCGGGATCGGCATACTGACCGAGCGCGACATCCTCAATTCCGTCGGCCTGGGCCAGAGCCCGGACACGGAGCGGGCACACGCCCACACGACCACCGCCGTGGTGTTCGCCACCCCGACCTGGACACTGGAGGAGGCCGCCCGGGCCATGGCGCACGGCGGCTTCCGCCATCTCATCGTCCTCGACCGCGGCGAGCCGGCCGGCATCGTCTCGGTCCGCGACATCATCCGCTGCTGGGCACCGCTCCGTCAGCCCGCCCCGGCCTGAGGACGGGTAAACGGGTAAAACGGGCGGGCCGGACCCCCCTGGTACGGGGGAGGTCCGGCCCGCCCTCCACGGCAAGCGTTCCAGTGCCGGTGTCAGCCGCGCAGTGCCTGGACCGCGACCTCCAGCCGCTTGCCGAAGTCCGCGTCGGCCTGACGGAAGTTGCTGATCGCGCGCTCGGCGATGTCGTCGCGCGAGACCTTGGAGATGAAGCCCGCCAGGTTGCCGACCAGCCGCTCCTTCTCGTCCTCGGACATCAGCCGGTACAGGTTGCCCGCCTGCACGAAGTCGTTGTCCTCGGAGTGGACCGGCGCCTCGGTGTTGCCGGTGACCCCGGTGACGGAGGTTGACCCCCACAGCGGGCGGTCCGTCTGGAACGGGCCGCCGAAGCTGTTCGGCTCGTAGTTCTTCGCGGCCCCGTGGCGGCCGTCGTACAGGAAGCCGTCACGGGAGTGCGTACGCGCCTCGGTGGCGTGCGGACGGTTCACCGGCAGGTGGTCGGCGTTGATGCCGACGCGGTAGCGGTGGGCGTCGCCGTACGCGAAGAGACGGCCCTGGAGCATCTTGTCGGGCGAGGGGCCGATGCCCGGAACGAAGTGCGCGGGGCTGAAGATGCTCTGCTCGACCTCGGCGAAGACGTTCTCCGGGTTGCGGTTGAGCTCCAGCCTGCCGATCTCGACCGGCGGGTAGTCCGCGTGCGGCCACACCTTGGTGAGGTCGAAGGGGTTGAAGCGGTAGGTCGCCGCCTCGGCCGCCGGCATGATCTGCACCTGCACCGTCCAGGACGGGAAGTCGCCGCGCTCGATCGCCTCGCGCAGGTCGCGCTGGTGCGAGTCGGGGTCGAGGCCGGAGACGTTCACGGCCTCCTCGGTCGTGAGGTTCTTGATGCCCTGGTCGGTCTTGAAGTGGTACTTGACCCAGAAGACCTCGCCGGCCTCGTTGTTCCACTGGTAGGTGTGCGAGCCGAAGCCGTCCATGTGGCGGTACGAGGCGGGGATGCCGCGGTCGCCGAACAGCCACGTCACCTGGTGGGTGGATTCGGGCGACAGTCCCCAGAAGTCCCAGACGTTGTCCGCCTCCTGCGAGCCGGTGTACGGGTCGCGCTTCTGGGTGTGGATGAAGTCGGGGAATTTGATGGCGTCCTTGATGAAGAACACCGGGGTGTTGTTGCCGACGAGGTCGTAGTTGCCCTCCTCGGTGTAGAACTTCAGCGCCCAGCCGCGCGGGTCCCGGACGGCGTCGGCGGAGCCGAGGCTGCCGGCGACCGTCGAGAAGCGCAGGAAGGTCTCGGTCTGCTTGCCCACCTCGGAGAGGAAGGCGGCACGCGTCCACTGCGAGACGTCACGGGTGAGCGTGAAGGTGCCGTACGCGCCGGCTCCGCGGGCGTGCACGACCCGCTCCGGGATGCGCTCGCGGTTGAAGTGGGCGAGCTTCTCCAGCAGGAGCTGGTCCTGGACGAGGACGGGGCCGCCGACGCCCGCGGTCTCGCTGTTCTGGTTGTCGGCCACCGGCGCGCCGGCCTCCGTCGTAAGCGGTCCCTGCGTCACGTGCGCCTCCTGCGTCATTCCTGCTGATCCTGTCCCGTGGCCTGAGCCGAGCTCGATCCTACAATAGACATTGTCTAAGTCAATTCACGCTCCAAAGTCACACCTGTTCGTGATCTGGGCCGGGTAGCTGTTAGGCTGTGCTCATGAGCGACCTGTTGGAACGACTGCGCGGACGCGGCTGGCGCATGACCGCGCAGCGGCGTGTCGTGGCTGAGGTCCTGGAGGGCGACCACGTGCACCTGACGGCCGACGAGGTGCACGCACGCGCCGTCGTGAGGCTCCCGGAGATCTCCCGGGCGACCGTCTACAACACCCTGGGCGAGCTGGTGTCGCTCGGCGAGGTGCTGGAGGTCGCCACCGACAAACGCGCGAAGCGGTACGACCCGAACGCGCACCGGCCGCACCACCACCTGGTCTGCGCCCGATGCGGCGCGATCAAGGACGTGCACCCGGGCGGCAACCCGCTGGCGGACCTCCCCGACTCCGAGCGCTTCGGCTTCACGGTCTCGGACGTAGAGGTGACGTACCGCGGAGTGTGCCCGACCTGCGCGGCGGCCTGACGCACCGACCTCCCCGCAGCCCCGGCCCTGCGGCCGGGGCTTCTCGGCGCACACAGGCCGGAGCGGGTGAACACGCACATACACCGAAGGCCCGGAACCATTGATCTGGTTCCGGGCCTTCGGCCTTCAGTAGCGGGGACAGGATTTGAACCTGCGACCTCTGGGTTATGAGCCCAGCGAGCTACCGAGCTGCTCCACCCCGCGGCGATGAACTGAACAGTACGTCACCCCACCGACCAGCGCAAATCACTTACGTCACCCCACCGACCAGCGCAGATCACTTACCGGCCGTCGCCGGTCCTCCTGGCGGTCCCCCACCGGTTCTCCCGGTCCTCCCGGTGTTCGAGAAGGAGAGCCGGGTCCGGCACGCTCCCGGCAGCGGCGCGCGGCCCCGCGCGCCTCGCCCGTCACGCGGACAGCTCCTGCCGCAGCGCGTCCCGCAGCCGCGCCGCCCGCTTGGACACCCCTTCCGGCCCGAGCGACACGGCCCGGTCGGCCCACCGCTGGCCCTCCGCCAGCTCACCACGACGCGCGTAGACCAGGGCGAGCCGCAACGCCGCCCGCCCGTGTCCCGCGTTGGCGGCACGGGCCCACCACAGGGCGGCCTCCGGGTCGCTGCCCTCCCGGGCCAGCAGCAGCCCCAGGTTGAACGCGCCGTTGCGGGATCCCGCCTCCGCGGCCTCCCGGTACCACCGGGCCGCCTCCACGACGTCCCCGCGGGCGGACGCCAGCATGCCCACCCGCACCTGGGCCCGCCGGTGCCCCTGTGAGGCGGCCCGCTCGTACCACTCCTCGCACTCGCTCTTCTCGTGGGCCGGCTCCCCCAGCTCGTGCGCGGGCGCGGGCGGGCGCCGGGCGTCGAGCAGGGTCGCCAGCCGGTAGGCGCCCTCTGCGCTGCCGCCTCCCGCGGCGCACCGCAGATGCCGCTCGGCGGCCGCCTCGTCGCCGTCCCGGAGCCGGGCGATCCCGACCTGCAGCGCGGCTTCGGCGTGCCCGGCGGCAGCGGCCCGCTCGTACCACCTCAGGGCCGCCGCGTCCTCGCCGCGCCCCGCGTGCAGGATCCCCAGGTTGAACGCGGCGTCGACGCTGCCGGCCTCCGCCGCCTTGGAGAACCACGGCTCGGCGCCGGCCGCGTCGCCGACCTGGAGCAGCAGGATGGCCAGGGCGTTCGCCGCCTCGCGGTGCCCCGCGTACGCCGCCCGCCGGTACCACTGCTCGGCCTGGGCGGTCCGCTCCTGCTCGGCGCAGAGCAGTCCGAGGTTGTACGCGCCGTTCACGTCGCCCGCGTCCATCGCGGCCCGGTACCAGCGCTCGGCGGTCTGCGTCTCACCCCGCTCGGCGTGCAGCGCGCCCAGCGCGTTGGCGGCGTTCCCGTCGCCGTCCTGTGCCGCGCGCAGCCACCACACGGCCGCGCTCTCGGTGTCGCCCGCGTCGCGCAGCAGGAACCCCAGGGCGCAGGCGGCCCGCGCCTCGCCGTCCTTGGCGGAGGTCAGGTACCAGCGCCCCGCCTCCTTGAGGTCCCCGCGCTTCTCCAGGATCGTCCCGAGGTGCAGGGCGGCCCGGCGGTGGCCTCGTGCGGCGGCCTGCCGGTACCACTGCTCGGCGGCCTCGCCGGCGGTCTCCGCACGACCGGCGCCGGTCGCGTCCGTCCGCGCGGCCGTACGGTCCAGTGCGCGCGCGAGCCGGTAGGCCGCCTCGCGGTGCCCGCGCTCGGCGGCCGCACGCATCCAGTCCTCGGCACGGGCGTCGCCGCGGTGCTCCAGCAGGTCGGCGAGCGCGTACGCGCCCAGGGCGTGGCCCTGCTCGGCGGACTGCCGCAGCCAGTACTCGGCGGCGGGCTCGTCACCGCGCTCGCGGTGGTGCCGGCCGAGGGCGTGGGCGGCGGCCGCGGAGCCCGCGACGGCGGCGATCCGCCACCATCCGGCGGCCTCCTCCGCGTATCCGCGCTGGTGCAGGAGGACCCCGAGGTTGTTGGCGGCGGCCCGGTCACCGGCCGCGGTGGCAGCGCGCAGCTGGGGCTCGGCCCCGTCGAGATCGCCGCGGCGGAGCAGCATGGCTCCGAGGACACTCATCGCCTCGACATCGCCCTGTTCCGCGGCGAGCCGTCGACGAGCCTCCTCGGCAGCCTCGCCGGTTTCGTCCCGATCGGAAGGCTGCACAAAACGCCCTGTATCCAACAGAGTTGCCTTGTCCCCCATAACGTCCATCGTCGCACCACCTACAGCCTGGGTACACCTGGTATACCGCAGTCAGTGAGGTCACTTCAGCGTTTTGTCGACATGCCCACAGAGAGACAAGTGAAACACAATTCGTGCAACTCCCTCCGCGCCGCGCGCCCTTCACCGCGGCAGCACTGGTGAGCGAGGAGCACACGCGCACGGTCCGCTGACGGTCTTCGTCAACGGCCCGCACGAGTCAGCACACGACCCACACACGCGGCACGACTCACACACTCGGAAGGACCCGCACACGCGGAAGGACCCGGATCCTTGAGGATCCGGGTCCTTCGACTTCAGTAGCGGGGACAGGATTTGAACCTGCGACCTCTGGGTTATGAGCCCAGCGAGCTACCGAGCTGCTCCACCCCGCGCCGTTGTGTCCCAACCGTACCACGGCGCGGGGAGGGCTCCTGACTCAGCTGCTGTCCGGACTCCCGGTGCTGTCGGGACTGCTGCTCGGGCTGCCGCTCGGCTTGCCGCCCTCCCCGGCCTTGTCACCGGAGCCGCCGGGCTTGTCGCTGCCGCCCGTGCCCTCGCCGGCCGCCGCTTGCGCGTCCTCGGCCCGCTTCAGCGCGTCCTCCAGGTCCTTCTGCGCCGTTCCGTACGCCTCCCAGTCGCCCTTCTTGAGGGCTTCCTGGCCCTGGTCGAAGGCCTTCTGGGCGTCGTCGAGCGCTTCCTGGACGGTCGGGTCGTCGGACGTCGGCGGCGGCTTCGTCCCGCCGTCGTCCTCGCCGTCGCCCTCGCCCTCGTCCGGTGGTTCGGTGGCCGAACCGTCCGCTCCGAAGACCTTGTCGAGCGCCTCTTCCAGGGTGTCCTCGAAGGCCGTCGAACCTCCGTAGGTCACCAGCACCTTCCGTAGCAGCGGGTACTTCAGGCCGCCGCCGCGCACGTAGACGGGTTCCACGTAGAGCAGGCCCCCGTCGAGCGGCACCGTCAGGAGGTTGCCGTACTCGACCTCCGAGTCACCGCCCCGCAGAAGTCTGATGGACTCGGCGATGGAGGGCTCGGAGTTGAACTGGCTCTGCACCCGTTTCGGTCCGTCGACCGTTCTGCCGGTGGGCAGTTTGAGGATGCTGATCTTGCCGTAGTCCCCCGTGCCCGCTTCGGCGTTGACCGACATGAAGGCGCTCAGGTTGTCGCGGCCGTTCGGGGTGAGCGTCGTCGTCAGGGAGAACGCCTGGGAGTCCTCGCCCGGCATCTTCATGCTGAGGTAGTACGGCGGTACGGCGTTGCCCGACTTGTTGGTCGGGTCGTCCGGGACCTGCCACACCTCGCTGCCGCTGAGGAACGTCTCCGCGTCCTTCACGTGGTAGCGGGTCAGCAGCTCGCGCTGGACCTTGAACAGGTCCTGCGGGTACCGCAGGTGGTCCATGAGGGCCTGCGGGATGTCGGTCTTCGACTTCACCGTGCCAGGGAACGCCTTCTTCCAGGTCTTCAGGACCGGGTCCTTGGTGTCCCACTCGTACAGGGTGACCTCGCCGGTGTACGCGTCGACGGTCGCCTTCACTGAGTTGCGGATGTAGTTGACCTGGTTCTGCTGGGCCACCACCGCCCGCTGGTTGTTGGCGGCGGTGAGCGAGTCGGCCGTCGTGTCGCCGAGAGTGGTGCGCGAGGCGTACGGGTAGCCGTTGGTCGTCGTGTACGCGTCGACGATCCACTCGATCTTGTTGCCGACGATCGCCGGGTAGGCGTCGCCGTCGATGGTCAGCCAGGGGGCCACCGCCTCGACGCGCTCCTTGGGCGTGCGGTTGTAGAGGATCCGCGACCCCTCGCCGATCGCGCCGGAGTAGAGGATCTGCGGCTCGCTGAACGCCACCGCGTACGCCGCCCGGTTGACCGGGTTCTCCAGGTTGACGCCGCTCCTGCCCCTGTAGCTGGTCGTCTTCTCACCGGTGTCGTCGGAGTAGTCGATCTCCTTCTGGGGACCGCCGACGATCGAGTACTGGCTGGTCTTCTCGCCGTAGTAGATCCGCTGCTGGTACTCCCCGAGGTCGCCCTTGGAGGGCAGGTCGTACTCGGTGAACTCCGGGCGGCCCTCGGCGTCGGCGTTGGTGCCCTTGGCGGCGACCGCTCCGAAGCCGTGCGTGTAGCGGAAGTGGTCGTTGATCCAGTTGTTCTTCGGGATGCCCTGGAGGTTCAGCTCGCGCAGACCGATGACGGTGTCCTGGTCCTTGCCGTCCTTGCTGTAGCGGTCGACGTCCAGGTTCGACGGGAACGCGTAGTAGTTGCGCACCTGCTGGAGCTGCTGGAACGTGGGCGAGACGACGTTCGGGTCCAGGAGCCTGATGCTCGCGGCGCCGTCGGCGTCGTCGCGCAGCGTCGTCTTGTCCTCGGTCGTGCTCGTGCCCGCGTACTCGGTGACCTCCGTGCCGGTGATCCCGTACGCGTCACGGGTCGCCTTGAGGTTCTTCTCGACGTACGGCGCCTCCTTGGCCTGCTCGTTCGGCTGGACCTGGAACTTCTGGACGATCGCCGGGTACAGACCGCCGATCAGGATCGCCGAGAGCACCATCAGTCCGAAGCCGATGACGGGCAGCTGCCAGGTGCGCCGCCACAGCGTGGCGAAGAACAGCACGGCGCAGATGACCGCGATGCAGAAGAGGATCGTCTTGGCCGGCAGGTAGGCGTTGGCGTCGACGTACCTCAGGCCCGTCCAGTTGCCGGTCGCCTTGAAGTCGCTGGACTTCACCGCGAGCCCGTACCGGTCGAGCCAGTACGCGACCGCCTTCAGCGCGACGAAGATCCCCAGGAGCACCGAGAGGTGGCCGGTGGCCGCGGCCGTGGCGCGCGCTCCGGGGCTGGTGACGCGCAGTCCGCCGTAGAGGTAGTGCGTCATCGCCGCGGCGATCAGGGAGAGGATCGCGGCCGCGAAGCCGAAGCCCAGCATGAAGCGGTACCAGGGCAGGTCGAAGGCGTAGAAGGACACGTCGAGGTGGAACTGGGGGTCCTTCTGGCCGAAGGGCACCCCGTTCACCCACATGAGCCAGGTACGCCACTGGCCCGCCGCGGAGGCGCCCGCGATCAGTCCGACCAGGGAGGTGATCCCGAGCAGGATCCACTTCTTGTAGGGGGCCACGCCCATCCGGTAGCGGTCCAGGCTCTGCTGCTCCATCGACATGGCGCTGAGCGGCGGCCGCAGCCGGTGGGCCAGCCAGATGTTCACTCCGATGGCCACGGCCATCAGCAGTCCGAAGACGAAGAACAGGCCGATCTTCGTCCACAGGGTGGTCGTGAAGACGGAGGAGTACCTCACCGACCGGTACCAGAGCCAGTCCGTCCAGAACCCCGCGAACATGACGAAGGCCATGGCCAGAACGGCCAGTACGCCCAGTGTCATGAGCAGGGTCCGGACGCGCCGGGACGGTCGGCCCACTCTCATCCGCGGCCCTGTCGGGCCTCCGCCGCGGTCCGGCATCTGGAAAGCCAAGGTGCGCACCTCGAAGTTCGCTGTTGGTGTTCGGGGGCCCCGCAGACGCCGGGCCACATCTATGCAACTTACTGATGCTTTACCTGGTTCCCGCTTCGGGGGCCGAACGAGGCAGGATTGTGACCATGTCCAACACCGCCTCCTCAGGCACCCCCATGGCGGCCGGGCCCCTGACCCGTGCCGTCCTCGAAATCGACGAGTACGTCTCGGGGCTCGGCTGGGACCAGCCCGCCCGGCTCTTCGCCCTGGTCGACACCGCCCGGCTGCGCTCCCGGGAACCGGGACTCGCCGAGCGGCTGGGTCTGACCGAAGACGTGCCCGAGGGCACCCTCACCCCCATCGAACAGGACGAGCTCCCGGCGGGCAGTCCGCTGGACGAGTTCCTCGGCACCATCGCGTGGCCGGACGCCGTGGTCGGCTGCGCGCTGTCCGTGGAGCGGCTGATGCTGCCGCCGTCCGCGGAGGCGTCCGTACCGGACGGTCTCGACGAGGCACGGCTGGCGAAGTGGGTGGCCGAGCACCCGGAGCGCCAGGAGGTCCGGATGACCGTGGCGGTGCTGCGCGACGGGAAGCGCGATTCGGCCCTGCGGCTGCGCGAGAAGGACTCCGCGACCGACGTGCTCACCGGCTCCGACCTCGTACCGGGCCTGGCGGAGGCGCTCACGGCGACCTTCGCGGAGTAGTCCGGCCGGCCGCGGCCTGCCGGTGCGTCAGCTCCTGGCGCATTTCGGCAGGCCGTCCGTGTCGCCCGCGCGGATGTCGTCGAGGGCGCTCACCGCGTCGTCGATGGTGTCGACCTCGACGAGCGTGAGCCCGTCGGGGACGTCACGGGCGGCGGTCGCGCAGTTGTCCTTCGGCGTGAGGAAGTACTGGGCGCCCTTGGCCCGGGCGCCGACCGTCTTCATCTCGATGCCGCCGATCGGGCCCACTTTCCCGGCGTCGTCGATGGTGCCGGTACCGGCGACGAACCTGCCGCCGGTCAGGCTTCCCGGGGTGAGCTTGTCGACGATGCCGAGGGCGAACATCAGACCGGCGCTGGGGCCGCCGACATCGGCGAGCTCGATGTCGATGGTGAACGGGAGGGTGTGGTCGGTCCCGGCCGAGATGCCGACGATCGCGCGCTCCTCCCCGCTGTCGTCGGACTTGGTCGTGGTGATCGTGACGTCCTCGGTGCGGGTCGCCTCCCTGTCCGCCTTCTCGGCGGCGGCCTGCTCCTTGGCGGGCACGACCGTGAAGACGACCTTCTCGCCCGGCTCGTGCTTGGTGACCAGCTTCGCGACGTCGTCGTACGCCTTCACCGGCGTGCCGTCGACGGCCTTGATCACGTCACCGGCGTGCAGTCTGCCCTCGGCGGGGGTGTCCTTGCCGACGGTGGAGACGATCACCCAGGACTTCACCGGGATGTCCAGCTCCCTGAGGGCCGCGACCTTGGCGCTCTCCTGGGACTGGCTGAACTCCTCGGCGTTCTCCTGGGTCGACTGCTCCTCCGTCTTGCCGTTCGGGTAGAGCGTGTCGTGCGGGACCACCTTGTTGTCGTGCGCCAGCCAGCCGTACACGGCTTCGACGAGGTTCATGTTGTAGTCGGCGCTGGTGACCCGGACGGTGGTCATGTTCAGATGGCCGCTCGTCGCGTAGGTCTTGCGGCCGGAGATCCGGAGCACCGGCTCGCCGCCGTGCTCGCCGAGCGTGTTCACCGTCGGACCCGGCGACATCTCCGAGTACGGCACTTTGATGAAGACTCCCGCGCACAGGAGCGCGATCAGCATCAGGGTGGAGGCGAGCATCGTCGCGGTGCGGCGTGGCATGGAACGACAGTACGGGAACCCACTGTCAACGCACCGTCGGGGCCGCCCGTCCGAGGGCCCCGACGGCGGCCGGTCAGACGTCCGAGTGCGTCCGCTCCATGGCTTCGCGGAAGCGTGTGTAGCCCGCGAGCTCGTGGCCGTCACCGATCGTCTTGCGATTCCGTCCTGCCCAACTCCCCCAGGCCCCGGCACCGATCGCGGCCAAAAGCGGAATCAGCAACCAGGCGAGCGCCGCCATGCCGACCTCCCAACCCCACATGAGCCACCGCAACTGACTGATCAGCAGATTAACCATCCGCTTGTTCAACGCTCACGGCAGGGGTCGGGTTACGCAACCGGAGCGGTCAGCAGGCGCCGACCCACTCCTCCGTGCCGTCGGAGAACCGCTGGTGCTTCCAGATCGGGACCTCGTGCTTCAGGTCGTCGATCAGCTTCCGGCAGGCTTCGAACGCCTCCCCGCGGTGCGGGCAGGAGACGGCGACGACCACCGCGAGATCCCCCACCCGGAGATCGCCGGTCCGGTGCACGGCGGCGAGCGCCCGCACCGGGTACTCCGCGACGACCTTCTCCGCGACGCGCCGCATCTCGGCCTCGGCCGTGGGGTGGCAGGAGTAGCCGAGGGCGTCGACGTCCGCGCCCCCGTCGTGGTTGCGCACGGTCCCCACGAAGAGCGCGGTCCCTCCGGAGGCGTCGTCGCCGACGGCCCGGAAGACCTCGTCCAGGGAGAGCTCGGTCTCCCGGATCGCGAGCAGCTTGACGGGGTTCTGCGCGGCCTGCTCGCCGGGGTGCTCGTTCATGGGTGCCATGCTCCCATCGTGCCCCACCCGGCCGGCCCCGTGGAACAGCTTTCCGCCGCACGCGCGCGTGGGGCGTTCCTGATCCGTACGCGCGCGTGAGCCGCGCCGGAGCCTCCGTGCGGAAGCGCCACGGCCCTGCAGGACGCGCAGGACGACAGGACGCGCAGGACGGCAGGACGCGCTGGAGCGCCTTCCGCCGTCGGACGCGGGCCCGTCTCAGATCCGGCGGCGGACCTTGCGCGCCCGCCGCACCAGCGCGGCCGTGCCGAGCAGGGCGACCGTCGCCCCCGCGGCGCCCGCGGCGGTGGCGTCCTTGCGCCCGAGCCGCCGTCCGGCGACGGTGTGCCGGCCGGCGACCTCCCCGAGGAGTTCGGCGAGGACCTCCTCATTGGTCCACCGGGGCCGCCACCCGGCATCGTGCAGCCGGTTCCCGCTGACCACCCAGGGATACATCGTGTACGCGAGGTCCCCGGCCGGCGACGGGGTGAGCCCGATCCGGTGGAGCCGGGCCGCGGCGCCCAGGGCGACCGCGGACGGCAGCTCCATCCGCCGGATCCCGCTGAGCTCCTCGACCTCCTCCTGCTCCAGCCATCCGTCGCAGCCGACGGCCAGCTCCCCCTCGACCTTCTCCAGGGCCGCGTACTCCAGAGCCGTGCACAGGTCGTCGATGTGGCAGAACTGCCAGGCGGGCCGGGAGCCGGCCACGACCAGGAGCCGCGGCGACTCGAAGTACCTGGTCAACGCCGTGTCGGTGCCTCCGACGAGTACGGCCGGGCGCACGACGGTGACATTGAGCCCGGGATGCGCGCGGGGCGCCCGACGGGCGAGCCGCTCGACCTCCAGCAGGTCCCCGACGCCGGTGGCCTCCGCGGTGGCGCGCAGTTCGGCGTCCTCGGAGAGGGGCAGCTCGTTGTCGGGCAGCGCGCCGTAGACCATGGCCGACGTGCACAGCACGACACGGTGGACCCCGGCGGCCGCGGCGGCCGTGAGCACGGTCTGGGTTCCCCGCACGTTGTACGCCGTACGCGCCGCGGCGTCCGTCTCCAGGTCGAGGTCGAGCGCGAGGTGCACCACGACGTCCGCCCCGCGCAGCTTCTCGGCGATGGCCGGGTCCCGGACGTCCAGGATGTGCCACTGCGCGCTGTCGCACTCGCCGCGCCGTTCGTCGATGGCGACGACCTGCTTGACCTCGCCGCCGGCGGCGAGCCGCTCGGTCAGCATCGCGCCGATGCCGGCCGCGGCGCCGGTGACCGCGACGACGGGGCCGCGGCCGGCGGACGGTCTCTCCGCTCTCGCCGCGGACGTCGCGGGGCGGTGTTCGGGTTTCGGTCGGGCCGACGGGTTTCGCGCTGCGCGAACCTGTGGATCTGGGGAACTCACCGGGCGTCTCCAGCGGTTGTCTTCGGTAAGAACGCGAGTGACGCGTACGTACCAGGTGGCATCCATCCTGCCGCAGCCGCCGAGTCGGCGACGCACCGAGGCCCGAACCGGTTGTGGTGTCTACGCTGGGTGGTGATGCAGGGCAGCCGCCGTCGGAGCGAACCGGCGGCCTTAACAGCCGAGGAATCCCGTGAGTGACACCCCATTCGGATTCGGCCTTCCGCCGGAGGAGCCGGAGAACGGCGACGAGGGCAAGAAGAAGGACCAGCAGAGCGGTGGTGGTCAGGGACCTGCCAACCCGTTCGGTTTCGGGCCCGGCGGACCCGGCGGACCGGGAGGCGACAATCCGCTCGCAGCCATGTTCGGTTCGCTGAACCCCAACGACCTGGGCGCCGCGTTCCAGCAGCTGGGCCAGATGCTCTCCTACGAGGGCGGGCCGGTGAACTGGGACATGGCCAAGCAGATCGCCCGCCAGACGGTCTCCCAGGGCACCTCCGACGGCACGAAGGACTCCAGCGTCGGCCCCGCCGAGCGCACCGCGGTCCAGGACGCCGTGCGACTGGCCGACCTGTGGCTGGACGACGCGACGTCGCTGCCCTCCGGTGCCGCCTCCGCGGTGGCCTGGAGCCGCGCGGAGTGGGTCGAGGCCACCCTGCCGGTGTGGAAGGAGCTCGTCGACCCGGTCGCCGAGCGCGTCGGCGCGGCCATGGGCGACGTCCTGCCCGAGGAGATGCAGGCCATGGCGGGCCCGCTGCTCGGCATGATGCGCTCCATGGGCGGAGCCATGTTCGGTACGCAGATCGGGCAGGCCGTCGGTGTGCTCGCGGGCGAGGTCGTCGGCTCGACCGATGTGGGCCTCCCCCTCGGCCCGGCCGGCAAGGCCGCGCTGCTCCCGCTGAACATCGAGGCGTTCGGCAAGGACCTGGGGATCGCCCAGGACGAGGTGCGTCTCTACCTCGCTCTGCGCGAGGCCGCCCACCAGCGGCTCTTCGCCCACGTGCCGTGGCTGCGCTCGCACCTGTTCGGCGCCGTCGAGGGGTACGCGCGCGGGATCAAGGTCGACACGGCGAAGCTGGAGGACGTGGTCGGCCAGTTCGACCCGCAGAACCCCGAGGAGCTGCAGCAGGCGCTTCAGCAGGGCATGTTCCAGCCGGAGGACACCCCCGAGCAGAAGGCCGCGCTGGCCCGCCTGGAGACGGCGCTCGCGCTCGTCGAGGGCTGGGTGGACGCGGTGGTGCACTCGGCCGCGAAGCCCCGCCTGTCGTCCGCGGACGCGCTGCGCGAGACGCTGCGCCGCCGTCGTGCCACGGGCGGCCCCGCCGAGCAGACCTTCGCCACGCTGATCGGCCTGGAGCTGCGGCCGCGCCGGCTGCGGGACGCCTCGCGCCTGTGGGCCTCGCTGACGGACGCGCGCGGGGTCGACGGCCGGGACGGTCTCTGGGAGCACCCGGACATGCTGCCGACCGCCTCCGACCTGGACGACCCGGACGGCTTCGTGCACCACGAGCAGCCGGACTTCTCCGAACTCGACAAGCTGCTCGGCGAGGCGGCGGACGGGTCCCGGGGCGGCGTCGAGGACAAGGGCGACGACGACAAGTGACCCTGTACGACGAAGCCGTCCTGGTCCTCAAGGGCGTCGGGGGACAGGACGAGCTGCGCCATGCCTACCTCGCCCATCTGGAGGCCCATCCGGACGGCATGTGGAAGGCGTGTACGGCAGGGCACGTCACGGCGAGCGCCCTGGTCGTCGATCCCGGCCGGGGCAGGGTCCTGCTGACGCTCCACCGGAAACTGCGGATGTGGCTCCAGATGGGCGGACACTGCGAACCCGGGGACGCCACCCTGGAGGCGGCCGCCCTGCGGGAGGCCACGGAGGAGTCGGGCATCGCGGGTCTGACGCTGCTCCCGGGCGGCCCCGTACGGCTCGACCGGCATCCCATCCCGGCGCCGTGCCACTGGCACTTCGACGTGCAGTACGCGGTCGTGGCCGAGCCGGGCTCCGTCCAGACGATCAGCGACGAGTCCCTGGACCTGCGCTGGTTCCCCTACGAAGAGGTGTCCCGGGTGGCCGACGACTCGGTGGTCCGCCTCCTGGAAGGGACACTGGCGAGGCTCTGACGGGCTGCCCCTGCCGGGCGCCCCGGCAGGGGCAGCCCGTCAGGGGCGCGGGGAACTGCGCGCTCAGCCACGACGGACCGGCACCCGTCCACCGGCCCCGAAGTACTCAGCTCCAGGCGTTCCCTTGGTTCTGCTGCCGAACCCCCTGCTGCCCCATCCCGTACTGCGCGGCGACCCCGCCCCCGAGCACCGCGTTCTGCGGCGGCAGCAACTCGCTGGGCTGCACCAGCGCGTACCCCTGCCCCATGAAGCTGAGCTCCCAGCCCTCACCCGTGCTGCCCCGGCGCCGGAACACCCCGGAGGAGTGGGTCTGGGCCTGCATCTGCACGCGCAGGCCCGTCGACCAGGCGACGATCGCGTCGGCGTCGCAGTTGACGTACCTGTCCGGCGTGATCTGCAGCATCAGCGGACTGCCCGACGTCATCAGGGCGACCTTGCCGCGCCCGGAGATGTTGAGCTGGTACTTGCCGGAGCCGGAGATGCCGTACTGGCTGTCCACGGCGATCACGTCGTGGTGCAGCGAGGAGTCCATCGCCAGGACGTAGGCGCTGTCCACGGTGAGGCCGTCCTGGTCCACGTCCACCACGTGGATGTGCTGGGCGAGGTTGGCCAGGTAGACGGTGCCCTGCCCGTGGCAGCGCATCAGGTCGAGGCCCTCCCCGGTGTGGGCGCGCGAACGCTGCTGCCCGGAGTTCTGGAACTCGGCGTCGAACTCCACGAGGCCCTGGTAGGCGACCATGGTGCCCTTGCGGGCGAGCACGTCGTCGTGGCCGTCCAGGAGGACGCGCAGCATCTGCTTGTTCTGCAGGCTGTAGCGCTCCTGGGACTGCTGGTCGTTGTACGCGAAAAGCGGGCTCTGCATGATGTGTGTGCTCCCCCTCAGCCCCGGACCCGGAGACGGTCGGTGCTGTCCTCACTGGGCTGGACTACGACGATGCCCTGTCCGGAGAAGGCCAGCTGGAAGGCCTCGCCGCTGCCCCGTCCGATCAGCGACTGCGCCTTGAAGCTGCGCTTGCCCTTCACCTTGAGGTTCGGTGACCAGGCGACCAGCGCGTCCGGGTCGACGTACGTCTCGTCCTCGCCGCCGCCGCAGTCGACGACGATGGGCTTGCCCCGGGAGGTCAGCGCCACCCAGCCCTGCCCGGAGATCCTCGTGTTCCACAGGCCCTGGCCGGCGAACTTCGCCAGTCCCTTGACCCGCTCGACACCCCACGTGAGGTGGGCGTCGAAGGCGAGCAGGTTGGTGGCGTTGACGGAGATGCCGTCGCCGTCGAGGTTGATGACGACGACGTTCGCCCCGTAGTCGGAGAGGTAGAGCAGACCGTCTCCGGAGCACTTCATCAGGGGTGCGCCCTCGCCGGTCATCCAGTCCTTGGCGATCTGGCGCACGGCCGGCGGATTGGGCTCGTACTGGACGAAGCCCTCGTAGGCGACCATCGACCCCACGCGCGCGAGGAGGTCGTTCCCGGTCTGCATGGCGACCTTGAGCATGTGGTTGCCGTGGTTCTCCATGCGCGCGGCGACAGGTGCCGGGGCGAAGCCCGCGAGCTGCTGGTTCATTGGACGGGCTCCCTCAGACCTCGTACGGCTGGACGACGATGAAATTGCCGGGCGCGCCGCGGAACTGGAGGTTCACGCTCTCCCCGGTGTCCCCCGGATAGGCGTTGCGGCGCATGCGCACCTGGCTGGAGACGATCACCTGGGAGGCGGCGGACCACGCGACGACGGCGTTGCAGTCGGCGAACGTCGTGGGCGTCACAGGCAGGACCACGGGCACGCCACGGGTCTTGACGACGATCGTGCCGGTTCCCTGGAACTGCATCGTGAACAGGGCTCCCCCGGGGATGCCGTGCCCTTCGATGCGGCGCACCTCGTACTGCAGCGTCTCGTCGAAGGCGAGGACGTTCTCCGCGGAGACGCAGACGGCGTCCCCCTGCAGCTCGACGGGGTGCAGCATGGCGCCGTTCTCCGCGAGGAACACCTGACCGCGGCCCGAACAGCGCATGAGCTGCATCTCCTGGCCGGTCGCGTTGCCCACGACCCGGCCGGAGAACCCGGCGCCCTTGTAGCTGAAGTCGACCTTGCCCTGGTAGAGCACCATGCTGCCCTGGCGGGCCAGTACGGCCTGGTCGCCGCCCGCGCCGAGGTCGACGCGGACCATCTTCTTGTTCTGCTGGGTCCAGCGCTGCCCGGTGGGCGTCTCCTTGTACGCCTGCAGCGCGGCGGTGACACCGGCGCCGCCCTGGGGAAGGCCCTGCGGTACTCCGTACGCGGCGGGCGCGCCCGGCACGCCGGGCTGACCCGGCTGACCCGGCTGACCCGGCGCCTGTCCGAACGGCGGCTGCTGTCCGTAGCCCGGAGGCGGGGTGGGTGCCTGGGGCGGCTGCGGTGCTCGGGGTGCCGGGGGCGCCTGGGGATATCCGTAGCCGGGCGGCAGGGGCGCGGTCTGCCCGGGGGCCTGGCCGTACGGAGGCTGCGGCGGCTGACCCGGCTGCCCGTAGGGCGCGGGAGCGGGTGGCGGGGGCGGTACGGGGGCGCCGCCCGGCGGAGTCATGGGCGCGACGACGGTCGGTGCGGTGTGCACCGGAGGTCCGGGCGCCGGGGGCGGCGTGGGTGCCGGGGGCGGGGCGAAACCCTGCGCGGGCTGCGGCGGAGCGGGCGCGGGCGGCGGCGTGGCGGGACCTGCCGGAACCCCGAACGCGGGCGGCACGGCGGCCTGGGCAGGCGGTGCGAACGACGGGACGCCGTCCGCCTGCGGACCGGGCGCGGCGGCCGGCTCCTCCTCGGCGACCTCGCCGCCGAAGTTCTTCAGCAGCGCGTCGAGCCCGCCGTCGAAACCCTGCCCGACCGCGGCGAACCGCCATACGTCCTTCAGGTAGAAGTCGCCCAGCATCACGGCGCGCTCCGTGGAGAACTCGGCGCCGGTGAAGGAGTACCGGGCCACCTCCTCGCCGCCCGCCACGATCCGGATGTACCCGGGAGCGGCCTGTGACATCTGTCCGGCACCGTCGACGGTCGCCGTGAACGACAGCCTCCGGATCTGCGGAGGGATCCGGTCGAGGGTGACGCGGAAGGACTCGGTGTCGCCCGCCTGCGGGCCGAGGAGCTGGACGGCCTCCTCGGGGGTCTTCGGCTGGTTGAAGAAGACGAAGTACCGGTCGTCCGACAGCCGCTCGTCGGCGTCCAGACCGAAGCAGCTGATGTCGAAGGTCAGCCCGGGACCGGTGATCTGCACACCCACGTACAGATCGGTGCCCGCGGTGAGGTCACTGATCCTGGCCTTGTGGCCGCGTTGGAATTCCCTGGCCATGCGTAACGACCGTCCCCCATCCCGAATGCAAGTGCGTCGCGTCAGGCTAACGGCAAAATCCGGCCGCGGACGAGGCCGGTACACACCCGGTACACAAACCCGGCCGTCGGCCGTCCGGGCGGGGACCCCGCGTCAGACCGGTCTCATTCGCCGCGCGCCGCAGGCAGGTGGGGCAGCCGGTCGGCGGCGACCACCCCTTCGAGGTAGCCACGGGCCCGCTCGGTCCGCGGGTACGCCTCCAGGAGTCGCCAGAAGTCGGCCCCGTGGCCGGGCACGAGCAGATGTGCCAGCTCATGGACCAGGACGTAGTCGACGACGTACTCGGGCATGCCCTGCAAGCGGTGCGAGAGGCGGATGCTGCCCTCGGCCGGGGTGCACGAGCCCCAGCGCGTGTTCTGGTTGGTGACCCAGCGCACCGAGGCGGGCCGGGCCCGTCCGCCGAAGTACAGCTCGGAGAGCCGGGCGGCGCGCTCGGACAGTTCCGTGTCGCCGAGGACCCGCTTGCTCTCCTGGGCCGCCAGTTTGTCGAGCATGACGGTGACCCAGCGCTGCTCCTCCGCCTCGGACATCCGAGCGGGAATGAGCACGACGGTGCGATCGCCCTCACGGTACGCGGAGACCGTTCTGCGCCGTCGCGCGCTCCTGCGGACCTCGATCGCACTCGCCCCCGAGCCGCCCGGCGGCTGGCTCGTCGTGCTGCGCTGTGGGTTTCCGGCGCGGTGCAGGGGGTCGGCGGGCACGCCCCGACGTTACCCGTTGCCCAGGGGGGAAGTCCCGTCTCCGGTACGCATCGATGCCGAACCGCACCCCTCGGACCCGATTCGTACGACGAACATCCACCCCCTGTGGATAACTTTCGGCACGCGCCGGGCAATGCGGGCATCCTGGCATTCGACCGGCGGAGCGGGACGAAGTCCGCCGGCACCACGGGGACGTACGGGGGTCGTTTCATGCATCCGACGGTGAAACCCGCGCTGCGGCGCGGCTGGCGGGATCTGCACACGGTGCAGTTCGGGATGGCGCCCGCGCACGCGATGGTGCTCGGCCCGGTGGACCCGGCGACCGGCGGTCTGCTGACGCTGTTCGACGGCACCCGCGGGCTGCCTCTCCTGCGCAACGAAGGACGCAGGATGGGGCTGCCCGAAGGCCATGTCGACGGTCTCGTGGAGCGGCTCTCCCGGGCCGGACTGCTGGACGACGCGACGGGCGGCGGCCCGGCCGCCGACGCCCTGCGCGGGGATCCGGCGGTGCTGGACAGGCTCCGGCCGGACGCCGCCTCGCTCTCCCTCGTCGACCGCGAACCGGGCGGGGCCATGCGCCGGCTGGCGGCCCGCCGCGCACTGCACGTGCGGGTACGGGGCGCGGGCCGGGTCGGAGCCGTCCTGGCCTCGGCCCTGGCGGCTGCGGGGGTGGGCCGGGTCGACGTACAGGACGCCGGTCGCGTCGAGCCGTGGGACGTGGCGCCGGGCGGGCTGCCCGTGGAGTCCGTCGGCGAGCGCAGGGACGAGGCCGCACGGCGCGCGGTGCGCGCGGCGGCACCCTCCCGCCCGCCTCGCCGGGGCGGCGCCCGGGCCCCTGCCGGTCAGGACGGTCCCGGTCTCTCCCTGGTGATCCTCGCGCCCCGGGACCCACTAGCCGTCCACGCGCCCGACCCGGCAGACCTGGAGCCGCTGCTCGCGTCCGGTACGCCGCATCTCTTCGCCGGCGTCGTGGAGGGCACGGGGATCGTCGGCCCGCTGGTCCTGCCCGGGGACACCGCTTGCGCCGGCTGCCTGGACCTGGAGCGCACCGACCGGGATCCGGCCTGGCCGCGCCTGCTCGCCCAGTGGCGCTCCGGGCGGTCCCGCCGGGTGCCGGCCTGCGATCTGGCACTGGCGGTCACGGTCGCCGGGCTGGCCGCGGGGCACGCGCTCGCCTTCCTCGACGGGGGACTACCGTCGAGTGCGGGGGCCCGCTGGGAGGTTTCACCACCCGGCTTCGACTGGCGCGCCCGCCCGGTGCGACAGCATCCCGCGTGCCCCTGCGGGCCCGGGGAGAAGGGCGAGGGGGAGCGGACCTCGGACGGCGAAGGGCCGCACGAGACAATGGACGGGCAACAGCCGCACGCGGCCCGGCTGTCCGGTACTTGGAGGGCGCATGTCTGATCTTCCCCGGAAGGCGGTCACACGGACCGCCAAGCTCGCCGCGCTGCCGCTCGGCTTCGCCGGGCGCGCGACCTGGGGGCTGGGCAAACGGATCGGCGGCAAGTCCGCGGACCTCGTGGGCCGCGAACTGCAGCAGCGCACGGCGGAGCAGTTGTTCAAGGTGCTCGGTGAGCTCAAGGGCGGCGCGATGAAGTTCGGGCAGGCCATGTCCGTCTTCGAGTCGGCCCTGCCCGAGGAGGTCGCGGGCCCGTACCGTGCGGCGCTCACCAAACTCCAGGAGGCTGCTCCCCCGATGCCGACCGGCACGGTGCACGCCGTACTGGAGGAGCGGCTCGGCGAGGACTGGCAGGACCTGTTCCTGGAGTTCCAGGACAGGCCCGCCGCGGCGGCCTCCATCGGACAGGTGCACCGGGCGGTCTGGCACGACGGCCGGGAGGTCGCGGTCAAGGTGCAGTACCCCGGGGCGGGTGAGGCCCTGCTGTCCGATCTGACCCAGCTGAGTCGTTTCGCCCGGCTGCTGGGCCCGCTGATCCCGGGCATGGACATCAAGCCGCTCATCTCGGAACTGCGCGACCGGGTGTCCGAGGAGCTCGACTACGGTCTGGAGGCACAGGCGCAGCGGGCCCACGCGGAGGAGTTCGCGGACGACCCGGACGTGCTGGTGCCGGCCGTGGTCCACCAGTGCGAGCAGGTGCTGGTGACGGAGTGGATCGACGGGACACCCTTGTCCGAGGTGATAACCGACGGCACGCAGGAGGAGCGCGACCGAGCGGGTCAGCTCCTCGCCCGCTTCCTCTTCTCCGGCCCGTCCCGCACCGGCCTGCTCCACGCCGACCCGCACCCGGGGAACTTCCGCCTCGTCCCGGACGGCCCCGAGGACCCTGCCGACCCCGAGGACCCTGCCGGTTCGGAGGGCCTCGACGGCTCCGGGCGTTCCGGTGACAGGAGCGGCTGGCGGCTGGGCGTTCTGGACTTCGGCACGGTGGACCGGCTCCCGGACGGCCTGCCGCCGACGATCGGCCACTCCCTCCGCATGGCCCTGGACGGGGATGCGGAAGCCGTCCACGAGCTGCTCCGCGGGGAAGGGTTCATCAGGGACTCCATGGAACTGGACCCGGACGCCGTCCTGGACTACCTGCTCCCGATCATCGAGCCGGCCCAGGCCGACGAGTTCACCTTCAGCCGGGGCTGGATGCGCGGCCAGGCGGCCCGGATCGCCGACCCCCGCTCCCCCGCGCACCAGCTGGGCAGACAGCTCAATCTGCCACCGGCGTACCTGCTGATCCACCGGGTCACCCTCAGCACGATCGGTGTGCTGTGCCAGCTGGGGGCGACGGTACGGCTGCGGCAGGAACTGGAGGACTGGCTTCCAGGCTTCCTGCCGGACGCGGGGACGGGCACGGAGGGAAGCGCGAAGACGGAGCCGGGCGGGGAACCGGACGAGGAGGACTCGGCAGCCGGGGCCTGAGTGCCGCGGGCGGGATCCGGGGCCTGCGGCCGGAGTGGGCAGCCAGGTCCTGAGATCCGGGGCGGAGGCCGGGGCTGGGGCCGGGGCGAAGGCCGGGACCGGAGGCTGGGGAACCGGACGAGGAGGCCGGGGACCATGACCGGAAGCGGGGGGACCGGGACCGGAGGCCGCGCCCGCAGCGCATCCTTTCGGCAGAACGCACGGCGGGGGCCGGTCCCCCCGGACCGGCCCCCGCGTTCAGCAGCTCTTCCTGCTGTCTCTGTCCCTGCTTCCGCCTACGGCTGCGGCTGCGGCTGCGGCTGCGGCTTCTGGGTCCTGTTCCCTACTGCATGACCGCCATGGCCAGAGCACGGCGGGCGCGCAGCGACGCGCGCTCGGCACGGCGCTGCATACGGCGGGCCACCACCAGGCGCCTGGCCCGGCGCTCCTGCTCGGCCTCATGGATGCGGTCGTGCATATGCGCACGCGCGAGGGCTTCTGGGATGAGTTGCATCTCTCGGGTCCTGTTCTGACGCGAGTCGTTCGCGTCGGTGGAAGTGAAGTCTGGGATCACGGAGCCGGCGGGCTCGCCTGTGGACGGCTTCATCGGGGCCTGTTTCCTGGGGTCGTGCGTCAGGGGGCGATCGATCGTTCCGGTGATGTTCATGCCGAGACCGGGTTCTTGCGCGGGCGGCCACGGGGCCGCTTCCGGGCGACGACGACACCCTGGACGAAGAGCTCGCCGCCCCAGACGCCCCAGGGCTCACGCCGCTCCTTGGCACCGGCGAGGCACGCCTCGACCAGCGGGCAGGTACGGCAGAGGGACTTGGCGTACTCGACATCGGCCGGCGACTCGGCGAAGAAGACCTCCGGGTCGTAGGAACGGCAGGGGACGGGCACGCCGAGGTTCTCGATGGCGTCGTCGAGCGCGGTCAGCGCAGTGAGCGGGATCAAGGTGGGGTCCTCCGTGGAACCGGGCGGGGTGATCGTTTCGGAAGGCGGTACGGACGGGGCGTGCGCTTCGAGTTGCACGGTTCGTCTTCCTCGTCTGGTCGTGCCGGCCGGTTGGCCGGTTGGCGGCTGGTACCGGGGTTTTCTGTTGTCCCGAGGCCCCTTCGCTCCGCCGTCCCCGGTCGGGGACAAACAGAAGGGCCGCGGATCCCGGGTGGGGTTCCGCGGCCCTGAAGGCGCCGGCCTGATCGCCGATCAGGCTGGATCACTCCAGGGGTCAGGCCCACGGAAGGCCCACATCGTGTGGTGCGTCTGCTTGGCGACTCCGGCACCGGCGGCCGCAAAGGCATAGGCCTGCGCCTGTGCCTCTACTGCTTCCAGTGCCTTCATCGGTCGCTCATTGCGCTCGCGGACAGGGAGCACCGCGAGAGACACGGAGGACGCCGGCCGAACGGCAGCGATGCCGGACAGACCGGTGCCCAGGTTCGAGAAGCCGAGCAGGCACGTGGAGACGACCGAGCGATCGGTCATTTTGGCGGTGCTGGCGGAGCTGGTCTTGATGCTGATCACTGGATTCGCCTCCTCTCGGCGTCTCTGGGACCGGGCGGGCCGGTCCATCGGTTATTAAGTACAGCACGGAACCAGGGCCTTGGAGAAGGCCGCCGTTTCCGTGCTTTAGAACCTATGGGGATCGCTGGGGATCGCGCAAACTATTTTCTCGACGAGTTTGAATCACTGCTCGCCCTCACCGGTCCCAAGCTCCTGGCCTGCACATATGGCCAGTACGTCGGTCCCGTAGCGGTTCAGCTTGCGGGCGCGGACACCCGGGATGCGGGCCAGCTCAACCGGAGTGGACGGTACCGCTTCCGCGATGGCCATCAGCGTCTTGTCGGTGAAGACGCAGAAATCCGGCTGCCCGCTTCGCTCGGCCTGGACCGCCCGCCAGTCGCGCAGCCGTTCGTAGAGCCCTTCGTCCATGTCTGAGGGGCAGTCCTCGCAGCGCATCAGCTTCATCTCGCCGGCGTCGCTGAGCGTGCGGCCGCAGACCCGGCAGCGGGCGGGCGTGCGGTGGACACGCCGGGCCACATCGGGAGCGCTGTCCGGGACTCCCCGCTCGACACCGCCCGAGCCGCCGGGACCGGCCGCGCCTCTGCGACCCGCGGTGGTGACGGAGCCGGGACGCAGTCCGTCGAGGAAGCGGCTGGGCCGCCGGTTGGGGCGGCCACCGGGCGACCGGGACTGCGACCAGGAGACGGAGAGGTGCTCCCTGGCACGGGTGACGCCGACGTAGAGGAGGCGGCGCTCCTCCTCTATCTGTTCGTCCGTCCTGGCGTAGGAGATGGGCATCATGCCCTCGGCGACGCCGACCAGGAAGACGACATCCCACTCCAGCCCCTTGGCGGAGTGCAGGGAGGCGAGGGTGACACCCTGGACGGTCGGGGCGTGCTGGGCGGCCGCGCGCTCCTCGAGTTCGGCCACCATGTCGCCCAGGGTGGCGCCGGTCCTGGCGGCGGCGAAGTCCTGCGCCAGGTTCGCGAGGGCGGCGAGGGACTCCCAGCGTTCCCTGACGGCGCCGGAGCCCGCCGGCGGCCGGTGGCTCCAGCCGTCGCCGGACAGGACGGCCCGTACCTGCGAGGGGAGGTCGGGGGCGTCGTCGAGAAGTGAGTCGTTGCCGCCGAAGCGGGCCGCGCCGCGCAGGGCGTGGATGGCCCGCTTGACCTCGGGGCGGTCGAAGAAGCGCTCGGCTCCGCGCAACTGGTAGGGCACCCCCGCGTCGGCGAGGGCCTGCTCGTAGATCTCGGACTGCGAATTCGTGCGGAAGAGGATCGCGATCTCGCTCGCGGGGGTGCCGGAGGCGATGAGGTCGCGGATGCGGCGGGCGGCGCCCTCGGCCTCGGCGGGCTCGTCGGTGTACTCGGCGTAGCCGGGCTCGGGGCCCGCGGCGCGCTGGGAGATCAGTTCCAGCCGGTGGTCGGCGGCCCGGCCGCGGGCCTGGGCGAGCAGACCGTTGGCGAGGTGGACCACCTGGGGCGTGGAGCGGTAGTCGCGGACGAGTTTGACGACGGTGGCACCGGGATGGCGGGCGCGGAAGTCCAGAAGGTGGTCGGGGGTCGCGCCGGTGAACGAGTAGATGGTCTGGCTGGCGTCGCCGACGACGCAGAGGCTGTCGCGCTCGCCGAGCCACAGTTCCAGGAGGCGCTGCTGGAGAGGGCTGACGTCCTGGTACTCGTCGACGACGAAGTGCTGGTACTGGGCGCGGACCGCCTCGGCGATGTCGTGCTGGTCCTGCAGGATGGCGACGGTCAGCAGCAGGACGTCCTCGAAGTCGATGACGCCGCGGTCCCGTTTGATGTCCTCGTACGCCGAGTAGAGCTGGGCGATCTCGGCGCGGTCGCGGGGCGCCGTGCGGCCGGCCTTGAGCGCCGCCGCGGTGTAGTCGGCGGGGACGGTCTGGGTGACCTTGGACCATTCGATCTCGGCGGTGACGTCGCGCAGCTCACCGCGGTCCAGACGGACACGGCAGGCGGCCGCGGCGTCGGCGACGAGCTGGATCTTGCGGTCGACGATGCGGGGCAGGCTGCCGCCGACCGCCTTCGGCCAGAAGTACTGGAGCTGGCGCAGGGCGGCGGAGTGGAAGGTGCGGGCCTGGACCCCGGAGGCGCCGAGCTGGCGCAGACGGCCGCGCATCTCGCCCGCGGCGCGGTTGGTGAAGGTGACGGCGAGCACGCTGGAGGGCTGCAGGATCCCCGCCCGTACCCCGTAGGCGATGCGGTGGGTGATGGCCCGGGTCTTGCCCGTGCCGGCTCCCGCGAGCACGCACACCGGCCCGTGCAGGGCGGTGGCGACCTCGCGCTGCTCGGGGTCGAGCCCTTCCAGCACCGCGTCGGCCCCGCCCTGCGCGGCCGGGTACTGCGAACCGGCGGAGCCCTGCGGGAAAAGGGTGGAGTGTGTTGCTGCTGTCACCCTGCCATGCTGCCAGGTCGGCCGAGGCGGTTGTGCCGGTTGTCCACAGGGAGACGTCTGCAGTCGTACTGATACGACAGGCGTCAGGGGTCCCCGCCCGGGTACTGCGGGAATGGCGACCCTGTCGCGTACGTTCCCTCCACAGCGAACACGCGCCTCCCCGCAGCGAAGGAGCAGAGACATGCCGGGCACCGTGACGATGTACAGCACCACGTGGTGTGGCTACTGCCGTCGGCTGAAGAGCCAGATGGACCGTGAGGGCATCGCGTACGAGGAGGTCAACATCGAGCAGGACCCGGAGTCGGCGGCGTTCGTGGAGAAGGCGAACGGCGGGAACCAGACGGTTCCGACCGTTCTCTTCCCGGACGGCTCGACGCTGACCAACCCCTCCCTGGCGCAGGTCAAGCAGAAGGTCGGCGCCTAGCCGACACGGGGGGTGTGTGCCCCGGGCGGTGGGCACGCGCCCGGGCAGCCGGTACCCGCCCGCCTCAGCCGGCCGCCCCGCGCGTCGGCAGGGGCTTGCCGTACCAGAGCTCGATCAGACGGGCCGCAATCGAGATGCCGTACGGAGGCAGGACCTCCCCGGACTCGAAGGCGGCCCGCAGGTCTTCCCGGGAGAACCAGCGCGCTTCCTGGATCTCCTCGCCGTCGACGTTGATCTCCGCCGACGTGGCGCGGGCCATGAAGCCGAGCATGAGACTGGACGGGAAGGGCCAGGGCTGGCTGGCGACGTACTCCACCTCGCCGACGGTGATGCCGGCCTCCTCGAAGACCTCGCGGCGGACCGACTGCTCGATGGACTCGCCCGGCTCGACGAAGCCCGCGAGGGTGGAGAAGCGGCCTTCGGGCCAGTGCACCTGGCGGCCGAGCAGGATGCGGTCCTCGTTGTCCGTCACGGCCATGATCACGGCCGGGTCGGTGCGGGGGTAGTGCTCGGCGCCGCAGGCGGGGCAGCGGCGGATGTGGCCGGCCGCGGCGATCACCGTGCGCTCGCCGCAGCGGGAGCAGAAGCGGTGCAGGCGCTGCCAGTTCTCCAGCGCGACCGCGTGCGCCATGAGACCCGCGTCGCGCGGCGACAGCAGCAGGCCGGCCTCGCGCAGACCGGCCGCGCGCGCGGACTGGTCCATGCGGCCGGGGAGGGTGTCCTTCTGGAGGGCGAAATAGCTGACGCCGTCGTCGTCGGTGCCCAGGAAGTAGCGGTGCGCCTCGGTGAGGGGCGCTTCGAAGGACGGGGTCATGACGAGTTCGGTGGTGCCGTCGGGCGCCTCGTCGATGAGGACCTGACCGCCGGAGACCACGAAGGCGCGGGTGGTGGGGTGGCTCCATGCCGCGGCGAGCCATGCCTCGTCGAGCCGGTGGTGGGCGGCCCGGTCGATGCCGCTCGGGGCGGTGAGTGAGATGGGACGGTCGGCGGTGTGGTCGGTCCAGGTGGTCACGGGTGCTTCCAACTCCCCCGGTGAAACGGTTGTTTCGGCGGGCTGTTCAGCCGGTGTACGGCAGGACGTGTGCGGTGGGGACGTGTGCGGCGGGAACTGCGCGGCGGTGCTTCCTCAGTGTGCGTCCCGCCAGCTCCGGGCCAGGTCTCCCCACAGGTAGGCGGTGGTCTCGACGCCTTTGAGGAGGAGGTCCAGCTCGACCTTCTCGTTCGGGGCGTGCCAGCCGTCGGACGGGACCGAGACGCCCAGGAACAGCACCGGGGCGCCGAGGACGTCCTGGAGGTCCGCGGCGGGCCCCGAGCCGCCTTCGCGGGTGAAGCGGATCTCCTGCTCGAAGGCGCGGCCCATGGCGCGTACGACGGACTGCAGGGCCGGGTGGTCGAGCGGTGTCAGGCACGGGCGCGTGGCGGCGCCGAAGGTGATCTCATGGCGGATCCCCGCGGGCAGCCGCTCGGCGGTCCAGGCGCGGACGGCCTTCTCGATGTGATCGGGGTCCTGTCCGGCGACCAGCCGGAAGGACAGCTTGACCATGGCCGAGGCCGGGACCACCGTCTTGCTGCCGGGTCCCTGGTAGCCGCCGCCGATCCCGTTGACCTCGGCGGTCGGGCGGGCCCAGATCCGTTCCAGGGTGGTGTGGCCGCTCTCGCCGTGGGTCGCCGTGGACCGGGCGGTGCGCAGCCACTGCTCCTCGTCGAAGGGCAGTTCGGCGAAGAGTTCGCGCTCGCGGTCGGTGAGTTCGGTGACGCCTTCGTAGAAGCCGGGCACTGCCACGCGCGCGTGCTCGTCGTGCAGGGCGGCGACGAGCCGGGCGGCCTCGGTGGCCGGGTTGGGCACGGCGCCGCCGAACGAGCCGGAGTGGATGTCCTGGTCGGGGCCGTACAGCCGGATCTCGCATTCGGCGAGGCCGCGCATGCCGGTGCACACCGTGGGGGTGTCCTCGGACCACATACCGGTGTCGGAGACGATCACGGCGTCGGCCGCCAGCCGGTCCCCGTGCGCCTCCACGAGGGCGCGGAAGTGCGGGGAGCCGGACTCCTCCTCGCCCTCGACGAGCAGCTTCAGGTGGACGGCCGGGACGGTGCGGCCCGTGGCGGCGAGGTGGGCGCGGACGCCGAGTGTGTGGAAGAACACCTGGCCCTTGTCGTCGGCGGCCCCGCGCGCGTGGAGGCGGTTCCCGCGGACGACGGGTTCGAAGGGGTCGGTGTCCCAGCCGTCCTCACGGGCGGCGGGCTGCACGTCGTGGTGGCCGTAGACGAGGACCGTGGGTGCCCGCGGGTCGTCCGAGGGCCATTCGGCGAAGACCGCGGGTGCGCCGGGGGTGGCCCAGACCTCGCAGGTCGGAAAGCCCGTCTCCCGCAGTTTCGCGGCGAGCCAGTCGGCGCTGCGCCGTACGTCCGCGTCGTGTTCGGGCTGGGCCGAGACGGACGGGATGCGCAGCCATTCGGCGAGGTCGTCGAGGAAGGCTGCGCGGTGCTGCTCGATGTACGCGCGGACGGCGCTGTCCGGAGTCTTGCTCATGGTCACGAGCCTAGCCGTCCACGCGCGCATGGAGGTCCGGCGGTTCACCGGGGACCCCGTCGGGTTCCGCCAGGAGGAGGCGTTCCAGCGCGGCCCGGTCCGGCAGGTTCCCGGGGCGTACGACCTCTCCGCTGCGTACGTAGAGGAAGGCCGCCCGTACGGATTCCAGGGGGACGCCGTGCTGCTCGGCCCAGGCGAGCCGGTAGAGCGCGAGCTGGAGCGGGTCGGCGGTTCGGGTGCGGCTGGTCTTCCAGTCGACGATCTCGTACGTCGTCGTTCCGCCTTCTCGGCCTTCTTCGCCTTCTCCGCCTTCCTTGCCTCCCCCGTCGGTCTCTTCCTTGTAGACGGCGTCGATACGGCCCCGTACGACGCGGCCGGCGATGGAGAGCTGGAAGGGGGCCTCCACCCGGTAGGGCGTGCGGTGTGCGTAGGGCGTGCGTTCGAAGGCGGCCTTGAGGACTTCCAGGTCGCGTTCGTCGGCGATCTCGGCCTCGCTGCCCGGCAGGTCCTCCGGGTCCAGCATCGGGAGCGTCAGCTCTTCGAAGCGGGCCTCGACCCAGGCGTGGAAGCGGGTGCCGCGGCGGGCGGCGGGCTGGGGCGGGCGCGGCATGGGGCGTGCCAGTTCCTGGGCGAAACCGTCCGGGTCCGCGGCCAGGCGCAGCAGCTGGGACGCGGTCAGGGTGGTCGGCAGGGGGACGTCCGTGACGCTCTCGCGGGCACGCAGGAGCTCCCCGGTGAGGGCGTCCAGGTCACGGTCCCAGGAGGCGATGGTGCGTGCTTCCTCAGGGGTGGGCCGCGAGCTCCCCGCCGGGTGCGGGCGGGTGTCGGGGGCCGGGGCGGGGCGCGGGATCCTCGGGCGGTCCGGGGCCCACGGGTCCCAGGCGTCCGGGACCGCGCCGTCCGGGACCGCGCCGATCGGGGCGCCGTCCCTGAGACCGGTCTCTTCGTGGGGAGGCTCGTCCTCCTCCGGCGGAGGCGGCCACTCCGGGTCTTCGTACGGGCCCGGATCGCCGTAGGGTCCCGGATCGCCGTACGGACTCGGTTCGCCGTACGGGCCGGAGTCGTCGTACGGGCCGGAGTCGTCGTACGGGCCGGAGTCGTCGTACGGGCCGGAGTCGTCCGGAGCCGAAGGGTGCGCCGCTTCGTGGGAGTGGCCGTGGGGACGGCCGTGGGCGTGGACGGACTCCAGATGGGCAAGCACCGTCCGCGCGGCCTCGCGGCGGCGGGCCGTCGCCAGGTCGTCGAGCGGGAGCGGCCAGGCGTGGTCGCCGGCCGCCGGCTGCAGCGCGGGGTTCTCCTCCCCCTCCTCGGGCTCGTCCACCCAGACCTCGATCTCGCCGTGCCCGGCCTCGCAGTGCGCGTACAGGGCGTGCAGGAAGTCGGAGGGGCCGCGGGGCTTCTTCTGCGAGGGGCCCCACCAGTGGCCGGAGCCGAGCAGCAAGGACCGGGGCCGGGTGAACGTGACGTAGCCGAGGCGCAGTTCCTCGGTGTGCTGGTGGTCCTTCATGGCCTCGTGGAATGCCTTCATGCCGCGGGAGTCCCAGGCGTCCACGTCGGGCAGGGTGTCGGCGTCCCCGCGCAGTCCGTGCGGGAGGACCTTCCCCTGGGTGGTCCACTTCTCGCGGCCCTGACCGCTGGGGAAGGTGCCGGTGACCAGCCCCGGGACCACGACGACGTCCCACTCCAGGCCCTTGGACTTGTGCGCGGTCAGCACCTTGACGGTGTTCTCGCCGCCCGGCAGCGCGTTGTCGAGGCCCTTCTCGTACTGGGCGGCGGTGCGCAGGAAGCCGAGGAAGGCGAGGAGACTGGCCTCGCCCTCGTTGGCGGCGAAGGAGGCGGCGACGTCCAGGAAGTTGGAGAGGGTCTCACGGCGGCGGGCGGCCAGGGCGTGCGGGGAAGCGGACAGCTCCACCTCCAGGCCGGTGGTGGCCAGGACCCGGTGCAGGACGTCCATGAGGGGGTCGGCGAGCGAGCGGCGCAGGTCGCGCAGTTCGGTGGCGAGCCGCGCGAACCGGACGCGGGCGTCCGCCGAGAACGGCAGCCCGTCGTCGTCCCCGTCGCCGCCGAGCGGTGTCTCCAGGAACGTGTCGAGGGCGTCCGCGAGGGAGATCACCTCGGCCGGGTCGACCCCCTCGACGGCCGCGGCGAGCCGCCGGTCGGGATCGTCGTCGGCCCGTGCGTGCGCGTGGGACACGAGCAGCCGGGCCCGCCGGCCCAGGAGGGCGAGGTCGCGGGCGCCGATACGCCAGCGCGGTCCGGTGAGCAGGCGGACCAGCGAGGCGTTGGCACCGGGGTCCTGGAGGACCTCGCAGACGGCGACCAGGTCGGCGACCTCGGGCAGGTGCAGCAGTCCGGAGAGACCCACGACCTCGACGGGGACGTCCCGGGCGACGAGGGCGCCCTGGATCGCGGCGAAGTCGGCCGCGGTGCGGCACAGGACGGCGATCTCACCGGGTGCCTTCCCGGTGCGGACGAGGTGGGCGACGGAGTCGGCGAGCCAGTCCATCTCCTCGGCGTGGGTACGCAGCAGGGCGCAGCGCACGATGCCGTCGCGCTCGGCGCCGGGTGCCGGGCGCAGGGCCTCCACGCCCGCGTGCATGGCGCGCAGGGGCTGCGCGAGATCGTTGGCGAGGTCGAGGAGACGGCCTCCGCTGCGACGGTTCTCGCTGAGCGACTGGCGGGTCGCGGGGCGGCCGTCGGCGTGCGCGAAGTGCTCGGGGAAGTCGTCGAGGTTGGCCACGGAGGCGCCGCGCCAGCCGTAGATGGCCTGGCAGGGGTCCCCGACGGCGGTCACCGGGTGGCCCGTGCCGCCGCCGAAAAGGCCGGCAAGCAGGATGCGCTGGGCCACGGACGTGTCCTGGTACTCGTCGAGGAGGACCACCCGGAACTCGTCGCGCAGGATGCCGCCGACCTCGGGGCGGGAGCGGGCGAGGGTCGCCGAGAGGGCGATCTGGTCGCCGAAGTCGAGGAGGTCGCGCTCACGCTTGGCCGTCCTGTAGCGGCTCACCAGCTCGGCCAGTTCACGCCGGGCCGCGGCCGCCTCCGGGACCTTGCGCAGGTCTGCGTTGGTGAGCTTGGCGCCGTCCAGGTCGCGCAGCAGCCCGGCGTCGTACGCGCGCAGGTCCTCCGGGCGTACGAGGTGTTCGGCGAGCTCGGAGTCGAGCGTCAGGAGGTCGCTGACCAGGTCGGGAAAGGAGCGGGTGAGCGCCGGATAGGGGCCCGGTGCCTCGCGCAGGACGCGTGCGGCGAGCTGGTAGCGCGTGGCGTCGGCGAGGAGGCGCGCGGTGGGTTCGAGCCCGATGCGCAGCCCGTGCTCGGTCAGCAGCCGGCCCGCGAAGGCGTGGTAGGTGGAGATCACCGGCTCGCCCGGGGGGTGGTCCGGGTCGATCACGTCCGGGTCGGTGACCCCGGCCTTGACCAGGGCCTTGCGTACGCGCTCGGCGAGTTCGCCCGCCGCCTTGTTGGTGAAGGTCAGGCCGAGGACCTGTTCGGGCGCGACCTGTCCGGTGCCGACCAGCCACACCACGCGCGCGGCCATCACGGTGGTCTTGCCGGAACCCGCTCCGGCCACGATCACCTGCGGGGCGGGCGGGGCGGTGATGCAGGCAGTCTGCTCCGGGGTGAAGGGGATGCCGAGGAGCTCTTTGAGCTGCTCGGGGTCGGTGATACGAGCTGGCACGTCAGAGAGGCTAGCCGCGTCCACTGACAGCCGGCGCCGATTCGGCGGCCGGGACGGAGGACACGCAGGTCAGCACGTGTGGTGCCATATGTCACTTCTCGTACGGCGGCGGACTTCCGGGTCATACGGCGGTGGAGTCCCCGGTGTCATGCGGCGGTGGGGTCCCCGGTGTCATGCGGTGGCGGACTTCCAGGTCATACCACGGTGGGGGGCCGGGCGGCCGCCGAAGCCGCCGCGGCCCGTCACTCGACGACGTGGCGTCCTTCCGGGCGGGCGCTGCACGAGGCCCGGAACGCGCAGTGCGCGCAGTGCTGGCCCGTCGACGGCGTGAACCGTTCGTCGAGGACCTTGCCCGCGGCGGTGGCGAGCAGGTCGCCGACCCATTCCCCTTCCAGCGGCTCCTGGGCCTGCACCTTGGGCAGGGTCTCGCCGCCGTCCCTCCTGGGGGCGCCCTGGCGCAGCTGGACGAGTTCGGCGCCGCCCGGGTCGGGGCGGTCACCGCCGAAGACCTCGTCGACGGCGCCCTCGCGGACCGCGAGCTGGTAGACGGCGAGTTGCGGGTGGTGGGCCACCTCGGCGGCGCTCGGTGCCTGTTTGCCGGTCTTGAAGTCGACCACGTAGGCGCGGCCTTCGGCGTCCCGTTCGACGCGGTCCATGGAGCCGCGGATGCGGACTTCGTAGGAGCCGGCTTCGAGGGTGACGTCGAAGTCGTGCTCGCTGGCGACCGGAGTCCGTTCGGCGCGGTCCATGACGTGCCACTTCAGGAAGCGTTCGAGCGCCACGCGCGCGTGCTCCTTCTCCTGCGAGGACTTCCAGGGCGCGTCGAAGGCGAGCGCCTCCCACACGGAGTCCAGGCGCTCCATGAGGACGGCGAGGTCGGCGGGTGTGCGGCCGGAGGCGACCTCGTCGGCCAGGACGTGCACCACGTTGCCGAAGCCCTGGGCGGCGGTGGCCGGGGCGTCGGCCTTCACCTCGCGGCCCAGGAACCACTGCAGGGCGCAGGTGTTGGCGAGCTGGTCGAGAGCGCTGCCGGAGAGCACGACGGGGTGGTCGCGGTCGCGCAGCGGCACCTTGCTCTCGGTCGGTTCGTACATGCCCCACCAGCGGTAGGGGTGCGCGGACGGCACCAGGGGGCGGCCGTCCTCGTCGCCGAGCGCGGCGAGCGTGCCGAGGCGGCGGGCCGCGGCCTCCCTGAGGGCGTCCGAGACCCGGGGGTCGACCGTCGTGGCCCGGAGTTCGGCGACGAGCGCCGCGACGGACAGGGGGCGGCGGGGGCGGCTCGTTATGTCCTTCGGTTCGACGCCGAGTTCGGTGAGGAAGCGGGAAGGCTGGTCGCCGTCGTCGGCGGGGGCCTTCACGGCGGTGACGACGAGGCGTTCACGCGCGCGCGTGGCGGCCACGTAGAACAGACGGCGTTCCTCGGAGAGGAGCGCCCCGGGGGTGAGCGGCTCCGCGAGGCCGTCCCGTCCGATGCGGTCGGCCTCCAGGAGCGAACCCCGGCGGCGCAGGTCGGGCCACAGGCCCTCCTGGACGCCCGCGACGACGACGAGGGTCCACTCCAGGCCCTTGGAGCGGTGCGCGGTCATCAGCCGTACGGCGTCGGGGCGCACGGTCCTTCCGGTGAGCGTGTCGGCGGCGATGTCCTGGGCCTCGATCTCCTCCAGGAAGTTGAGGGCGCCCCGGCCGCCGACGCGCTCCTCGGCGCGGGCGGCCGTCGCGAACAGCGCGCACACGGCGTCGAGATCGCGGTCCGCGTTGCGCCCGGCCGCGCCGCCGCGCCGGGCGGCCCGCTCCAGGCGCTGCGGCCAGGGAGTGCCGTCCCACAACTCCCAGAGCGCCTCCTCGGCGGTGCCGCCCCCGGCAAGGCGCTCCCGTGCCTTGCGCAGGAGGGCGCCCAGACGCTGTGCCCCGCGCGCGTACGACGGGTCGTGGGCGACCAGTCGCTCCGGTTCGGCCAGTGCCCGTGCCAGCAACTCGTCGGAGGGCGGCGGCAGGTGGTTGCCACCGGCCCGCTCCTCCTCGCGCAGGGCCCGGCCCAGGCGGCGCAGATCGGCGGCGTCCATACCGGCGAGCGGGGACGTGAGGAGGGTGAGCGCGGTCTCGACGTCGAGCCACGGCCTCTCCCGGACGGGCGGCTCTTCCACGACCGGCTCTTCCACGACCGGTTCCTCCATGACCGGCTCCGCCACAGCCGGCTCCGCCGTGGGCGGCGCCGCTTCGAGGACCGGCGCGCCGGGGTCTTCGGCTTCGGACTCGGGCGGTCCGGCGCCCTCAGGTCCGGACACGGCCGCTCCGGGCTCCTCGGGCTCCGCCGGTTCCTCGGGATTTTCCGGCTCCTCGGGATTTTCCGGCTCCCCGCCCGGCGGCACCGGATCCGGTGCCGTCTCCCCCAGCTCCGCCGCGGCCACCGCCCTGAGCGCGGTCAGCAGGGGCGCCACCGCGGGTTCGTGACGCAGGGGCAGGTCGTCGCCGTCGATGTCGAGGGGAACACCGGCCGCGGTGAGAGCGCGCCGGACCATCGGGACGGTGCGGGCCCCGGCGCGCACCAGGACGGCCATCTCGTTCCACGGAACGCCGTCCTCCAGATGGGCCCGGCGCAGGATGTCCGCGATGTTGTCCAGCTCCGTACCGGGGGTCGGGTACGTGTAGACCTCCACACGGCCGCCCTCCCGTACGGGAGCCGGCTCCCGGTGGGCACGCACCTTTTCCGCCGGGAGGCGGGTCAGGGGCATGCGCCGGGTCAGCAGCCGGGTGGCCGCCAGCAGGTCCGCGCCCGACCTGCGTGACGTCCTCAGGGCCTCGACCGGCGCCGGTGTGCCGTCCGCGCGCGGGAAGGCTTCCGGGAAGTCCAGGATGCCGTTCACGTCGGCACCGCGGAACGCGTAGATCGACTGGTCGGGGTCGCCGAAGGCCACCAGTGTGCGGCCGCCGCCCGCGAGCGCGTCCAGGAGCCGCAGTTGCGCAGGGTCCGTGTCCTGGTACTCGTCGACGAGGACCGCGTCGTACCGCTCGGCGAGCCGTCCGGCCACGTCCGGGCGGCGGGCCAGCAGCACCGCGCGGTGCACCAGTTCCGCGTAGTCGAGCACCCCCTGCATGTCGAGCACGTCGAGGTACTCGGCGAGGAAGGCGGAGGCGGCGAGCCAGTCGGGGCGGCCGATGCGCCTCGCGAAGGTCCGCAGGGCGTCGGGACCGAGGCCCAGTTCACGGCTGCGGGCGAGGACCGCGCGGACCTCGTCGGCGAAGCCGCGCGTCGTCAGGCACGCGCGCAGCTCGTCCGGCCAGCGCACATGGGCGAGGCCGAGCCGCTCCAGGCCGGGCTGACCCGCGAGCAGTTCCCGTACCGCCACGTCCTGTTCGGGACCGGAGAGCAGCCGCACCGGTTCCACGAACAGGTCGCTGTCCTGGTGCGCCCGGACCAGGGCGTAGCAGAAGGAGTGGAAAGTGGTCGCCTGGGGCGCACGTGCCGCTCCCATGCGCAGCGCCATGCGGTCACGCAGTTCCACGGCGGCCTTGCGGCTGAACGTCAGGACCAGGACCCGCTCGGGGTCCGCGCCGCGCGCGATCCGGGCCGCCACGGACTCCACGAGCGTGGTCGTCTTACCGGTGCCGGGGCCAGCGAGAACGAGCAGCGGACCGCTCTCGTGGTCAACCGCCGCGCGCTGTGCCGCGTCCAACCGGGGGGGAGCCGTCCGGGCCGGCGGGGTACGGACCAGCCGGTAAGCGCCACTGGTTCCCTGTCGACCCCTGGGGTACGACAGGCGCTTGGTGGAGGAAGAGGTGCTCACGTGGTTCGCCGGTCCTGGTGGGTGTGCTCGGGCTTGTCTCCGGCGGCGCGGAACGCCGTCGCCGGGGGATCGCGTCGGGACTACGGGGTAGGTCGGGACTACGGGTGGTAGGACGGCAGCGCGGGGCTGGCGGTGACCGCGGGGTGAACGGGACGCCTGTCGACGCTACGCCGGTGAACGCCGTGGAAGCAGCGCTTCCCCGTGTTCCCTCCCGGCACAGGGTTCCCTCCCGGACCTGTGTTCCCTCCCGGACCTGTGCTTCTTCCCGGCACCGTGTTCCCTCCCCGCACGGGCGTCCCCCGCATCACGAACGTACGGCATGTCACGGGAGTGCCCGCATTCACCCGTACGGGCCATCTGCCCCCTTCCTGCTCCTGTTCCCCGTCCTGTTCCTGCCCCTGTTGCCGGCATTCCCGTGCCGGGAGCTGTCACGTGTGACCCCCCGTACGGTCGTCGCCGTCCCACCGGGCCCGTCTCATGTCGATACGCGGCAGATGCCCCTCGGCGGCCCTGCTGGCCTCCTTGAGCGGCGTGCCTTCCGCCCGGTAGTGGTCCAGCGCCCCCAGTTCGTGGCCGGGGAGCAGCGCCCCGTCCGCGCGGACGACCCGCCACCACGGGACGGCACCCCCGTAGAGGGCCATCACCCGGCCGACCTGTCGCGGGCCGCCGTCCTCCAGCCACTCCGCGACGTCGCCGTACGTCATGACGCGCCCGGGCGGAATCCGGTCGGCGACGTCGAGGACCCGCTCCGCGTACTCCGGCAAGACGTCCGCCGGGGGGCTCTGCTCGCTCATCCGGTCCATCCTGCCCCACCCCTCCGACAACGTGACGCGGCGGCGCCCGTGCATGTCCCTCGCCCCACGACACCGCTTCGGGCAGACTGTGCGCCCCCGCACCGCACCCTGATGCCCCCCTGTGTCCGCGGGGCATGCCACCATCGTGCGGGCGGTTACCGGTGATACGAGACCAAGAAGAGACGATGAGACAGCAGGGTGTGTACCCCGAAGACGCGGAGGGCACCTCTGAGGTTTCGTCGCGGCCGGACTCGGGCGACGATACGGACGAGAGTCTTCCGCGAACACCGGAGGCGTCCGTGGCGTCCGGGAACCCGGACACGTCCCGGAAGAAGGACATGCGCAAGGAAAGCGGAGCCGAGGAGACCGGCGTCGTCGCCGACGACGTCCCGGCCGAAGAGGTCGAGGGCGACGAACCCCTGCTCCCCGCGCGCGTGCACCGCCCCTCCGACCTGATGCGCCTGCTGGTGGGCGTCCTCGCGATCGCCGTACTGCTGTCGATCGCCGCGTTCGCGCACGGCACGACCTCGGGGCTGGCGCAGGACATCAACAAGGGCACCGACGAGGCACCCGACCTGCTGATCAAGATCGCCGGGCTCGCGTCGAGCATCGCGATCCTCCTGGTGCCGGTCGCCTTCGCCATCGAACGGCTGATCAAGCGGGACGGGCTGCGGATCGCCGACGGGGTGCTGGCCGCGGTCCTCGCCCACGGAGTGACGCTCGCCACCGACCTGTGGGTCGCCAAGGGCGCCCCCGACTCGATCCAGAAGGCGCTCACCCAGCCCTCGCCCGGCGACATCCACGCCCTGACCGACCCGGTGCACGGCTATCTCGCGCCGGTCATCGCCTACATGACGGCCGTCGGCATGTCGCGGCGGCCTCGCTGGCGTGCGGTCCTGTGGGTCGTGCTGCTGCTCGACGCCTTCTCCATGCTGGTCACCGGCTACACGACCCCCTTCTCGATCGTCCTCACGGTGCTGATCGGCTGGAGCGTGGCGTACGGGACGCTGTACGCGGTCGGCTCACCGAACGTACGGCCCACCGGCCGGACCCTGATGGCGGGCCTGCGGCACGTCGGTTTCCACCCGGTGAGCGCGGCCCGGGACGAGACCACCGAGGCCCCGGACGGCGACCGCGGCCGCCGGTACTTCGTGACCCTCCAGGACGGCGCCCCGCTGGACGTCACGGTGGTGGACCGCGAACAGCAGGCACAGGGCTTCTTCTACCGCGTGTGGCGCCGGATGACGCTGCGCGGCATCACCACGCGCCGCAGCCTCCAGTCACTGCGCCAGGCCCTGGAACAGGAGGCGCTGCTCGCGTACGCGGCCATCGCGGCCGGGGCCAACGCGCCCAAGCTGATCGCGACCTCCGAGCTCGGTCCGGACGCCGTGATGCTGGTCTACGAGCACAGCGGCGGGCGCACCCTCGACTCGCTGCCGGACGAGGAGATCACCGACGACCTGCTGCGCGACACCTGGCACCAGGTGCAGGCGCTGCAGTCGCGGCGCATCGCGCACCGCAGGCTGGCGGGTGACGCGATCCTGGTGGATCGTTCCGGCACGGTGATCCTCACGGACCTGCGCAACGGCGAGATCGCGGCCGGCGAGCTGGTGCTGCGCATGGACGTCGCGCAGCTGGTGACCACGCTCGGCCTGCGGGTCGGCGCGGAGCGCGCGGTGGCCTCGGCCGTCGGTGTGCTCGGTCCGGACGCCGTCGCCGACTGCCTGCCGATGCTGCAGCCCATCGCGCTCACGCGCTCCCACCGCGCGACGCTGCGCAAACTGGCCCGGGAGCGTGCGGAACGCGAGCGCGAGGCGGTCCTGGAGGCCTCCCGGCAGGACAAACTGGCCCGCGCCGAGGAGCACGGGAACGTCCCCTGGGGCACCGGACCCGCTTCCGGGAAACCCGACAAGAAGTCCGTACGCGCCGAGCAGCGGGCCGAGAAGCGGGCGATCGACGAGGCGCTGGACGAGGCCCGTGAGGAGGATCTGCTCACCCAGATCCGCCACCAGGTGCTGCTGATCAGACCGCAGGCGCCGGTCGAGCCGGCCCGTCTGGAACGCATCCGCCCGCGCACGCTGATCAGCTTCATCGCGGGCGCGTTCGGCGCGTACTTCCTGCTGTCGCAGCTCACGCACATCGAGTTCGGCACGCTCTTCGACAACGCCCAGTGGGGCTGGGTCGCCGCGGCCGTGCTCTTCTCGATGCTGAGCTACTTCGCCGCGGCCATGAGCCTGCTGGGCTTCGTACCGGAGCGGGTGCCGTTCATGCGGACCGTGGCGGCGCAGGTCGCCGGGTCCTTCGTGAAGATCGTGGCGCCCGCGGCGGTGGGCGGTGTCGCCCTCAACACGCGGTTCCTCCAGCGCGCGGGGGTACGGCCGGGGCTCGCGGTGGCCAGTGTCGGCGCGTCGCAGCTGTTCGGGCTCGGCTGCCACATCCTGATGCTGCTGTCGTTCGGCTATCTGACCGGTACCGAGAAGACGCCCTCCCTGTCGCCGTCCCGGACGGTCATCGCGGGGCTGCTGACCGTCGCGGTCCTCGCCCTCGTGGTGACCTCGGTGCCGTTCCTGCGCAAGTTCGTCGCCACGCGCGTGCGGTCGCTCTTCGCGGGGGTCGTCCCGCGCATGCTGGACGTCCTCCAGCGGCCGCAGAAACTGATCACCGGCATCGGTGGCATGCTCCTGCTGACGGCCTGCTTCGTGATGTGCCTGGACGCGTCGATCCGGGCGTTCGGCAACGACGACATGCCCGCGATCAGCATCGCCAGTGTGGCCGTGGTCTTCCTCGCCGGAAACGCGCTCGGTTCCGCGGCGCCCACCCCGGGCGGCGTGGGCGCCGTCGAGGCCACCCTGACGGTCGGTCTGATCGCGGTCGGCCTCCCCAAGGAGGTCGCGGCGCCCGCCGTGCTCCTCTACCGCCTGCTCACCCTGTGGCTGCCCGTGCTGCCGGGATGGCTGTTCTTCAACCACCTGACCCGCAAGGGCGCGCTCTAGGAGCGGTGCGTCGCGGGTCCTCACCCGCACGGCTCGCGCCCCGGGCGGTCCCCGGCGGGCGGCCCCAGGATGGGGGTATGCCGAACCCTTCCCCGCTGCGTGCCACCGCTCTGTCCGCCGCTGCCCTGATGCTGCTGGCGGCCCTCGCCGGCTGCGGCGGCGGCTCCGAGGACAGGGGCGGGGACGGAGACGGGGATCTGTCGGCGCAGCAGCTCGACTGGAAGGCGTGTCCGCAGCCGTCGGGGTCCGAGGGCGGCGGGGACGCCCCGTCACCGCTGCCGGACGGCGGCACCTGGAGATGCGCGACCCTGAAGGCGCCCCTCGACTGGGACGAGCCCGCGGGGGACACCATCGGCCTCGCGCTGATCCGCGCGCGGGCGAGCGGCGCCGAGGACCGGCGCATCGGCTCGCTGCTCTTCAACTTCGGCGGCCCCGGCGGATCGGGGGTGACCGCGCTCCCCGCGTTCGGCCAGGACTACGAGCAGCTGCGCACCCGCTACGACCTGGTCAGCTTCGACCCACGCGGCGTCGGCCGCAGCGCCGGTGTGAAGTGCGAGGACGACGAACAGCTCGACGAGTACTTCCAGCAGGACGCCACCCCGGACGACGGCGCCGAGCAGCGGACCCTGCTGGCCGGCCTGAAGAAGTTCAACAAGGCGTGCGGGAAGAACTCCGGGAGGATCCTCCCCCACGTGCGCACCACCGACGCCGCCCGCGACATGGACCTGATGCGCCAGGTCCTCGGCGACGACCGGCTGCACTACTTCGGCATCTCGTACGGCACCGAACTGGGCGGCGTGTACGCCCACCTGTTCCCCCGGAAGGTGGGCAGGGCCGTCTTCGACGCGGTCGTGGACCCGACGCGGAGTCCCGTGCAGGGGTCCCTCGCACAGGCGAAGGGCTTCCAGCTCGCGCTCGACAACTTCGCCGAGGACTGCGCCTCGAAGCCCGAGGAGTGCCCGCTCGGCGACGGCGCGCAGGGCGTGAAGGACCGGATCTCCGAACTGCTCAGGAATCTCGACGCGAAGCCGATCCCGGGTGTCTTCCCCCGCGAGCTCACCCAGACCGCCGCCATCGGCGGCATCGCGCAGGCCCTGTACTCCCAGGAGTTCTGGGAGTACCTCACCGAAGGACTCCAGCAGGCGTACGAGGGTGACGGCACGGTGCTGATGCTGCTGTCCGACTCGATGAACGGGCGCGACCGGAACGGCGAGTACAGCAACATCAGCGCCGCCAACGCCTCCGTCAACTGCGCCGACGACAAGGCGCGCTACACCGTCGCCGACGTGCGGGCGAAGCTCCCGGAGTTCCGCAAGGCATCTTCCGTCTTCGGCGACTACCTGGCGTGGAGCATGGTCGGCTGCACCGACTGGGCCGTGGCGGGCGCCGCCGACCGTCCCGATGTGAGCGCGCCCGGCGCGGCGCCGATCCTCGTGGTCGGCAACACCGGCGACCCGGCCACCCCGTACGAGGGCGCGCGGAGGATGGTGGAATCGCTGGGCAAGGGGGTCGGTGTCGAGCTGACGTACAAGGGACAGGGGCACGGTGCCTACGACAGCGGGAACGAGTGCGTGCGCGACGCGGTGAACGGCTATCTGCTGGACGGCAGGGTCCCGTCGGCCGGCACGGTCTGCTCCTGACCGGCACGACCTGCGTCCCGACCGGCAGGTCTGCTCCCTACCGGCAGGTCTGCTCCCGATCGACACGGTCTGCCCCGGGCCGGTGCGGTCTGGCCCCGAAAGGGCCCGAGGATGCCGGGCGATCGTTACGAAACTGCAGGTCAGAAAGTTATCCACAGGGCTCGGTGGCTCTCGCGGGGATCTGCCTACCATGGCCTGACTGTCATCCGCGACATCCGGCGGACGACGACGCGAGGGGGGAAGTTCATGGCGCGTATCGCACGATGGACGGCACTGGTCGCCGCCGCTCTGCTGGTGGCCGGCTGCAGCGGCTCGGCGGGGGACGACGGCGGAAGCGGGGACGGTGGCCGGGACGGGGACGGGAACGGGCCGTCGGCTTCGGCTCCTCCTTCCGGCGCCATGCCGGGGCTGCCCGCCTCCCTCACCTCGCAGAAGCTCGACTGGAAGACCTGCAAGGCCACGGAGACCGGTCCCGCACCGGGCGGGGAGTGGCGGTGCGCCACGCTCAAGGCGCCGTTGGACTGGGCGGAGCCGAAGGGCGAGACCATAGGTCTGGCCCTGATCCGCGGCGGGTCGAGCGGATCGCCGAAGGACCGCATCGGCTCGCTGCTGTTCAACTTCGGCGGCCCCGGCGGCTCGGGCGTCGACTACCTGCCGCCGTACGGGCCGACGTTCGCCAAGCTCCAGGAGCGGTACGACCTGGTCAGCTGGGACCCGCGGGGCGTTGCCGCCAGTGAGGGCGTGCGCTGCCGCAGCGACAAGGAGATCCAGGCGGCCGAGTCGGTCGACACCACCCCGGACACCTCCGCCGAGGAAGCCTCCTTCCTGGCGGACGCCGCGGACTTCGGCAAGGGCTGCCAGAAGTCGGCGGGCAAGCTCCTCGGACACGTCTCGACGACCGACACGGCCCGGGACATGGATCTGATGCGGCATGTCCTCGGTGACCGCGAGATGCACTACTTCGGCATCTCGTACGGCACGGAGCTGGGCGGTGTGTACGCCCACCTGTTCCCGCAGAAGGTGGGACGGCTGGTCCTGGACGCGGTCGTCGACCCGAGCGCCGGCACGGTGGGCCACGCGGAGAACCAGGCCAGGGGCTTCCAGCGCGCCCTGGAGGACTACCTCGAATCCACCGGGCAGGACCCCGAGGAAGGCACGCGGAAGATCGCGGCCCTGCTGAAGCGGATCGACTCCGAGCCGCTGCCGACCTCCGACGGCCGCGACCTCACCCAGCAGCTGGCCCTCACGGGCATCATCTACCCGCTCTACAGCAAGTCGTCGTGGCCCGCCCTCACCGGCGCGCTCGAAGCCGCCGAGGAGGGTGACGGTACGGAGCTGCTCGCCCAGGCCGACAGCTACAACGACCGTGACGCCTCCGGCCGCTACGGCACGACCACCCATTCCCAACGAGTCATATCGTGCTTGGACGACAAGGAGCGGCCGACTCCCGCGGAGGCGAAGAAGCGGCTCTCCGAGTTCCGGAGGATCTCCCCCGTGTTCGGGGATTCGATGGGCTGGGACACGGCCGGCTGGTGCCACGAGTGGCCGGTGGCCGGACAGCACGAGACGCCGGAGGTGAGCGCGCCCGGCGCGGATCCCGTCCTGGTGGTGGGCAACACCGGCGACCCGGCGACTCCGTACGAGGGTGCGCGCAAGATGGCGGACGAGCTGGGCAAGGGCGTCGGTGTGCAGCTCACCTGGAAGGGCGAGGGGCACGGGGCGTACGGGAACGGGAGCGACTGCGTCGACAGCACGGTGGACGACTACCTGCTGGACGGATCGGTGCCGAAGGACGGCAAGGTCTGCGGTTCGTAGCCGCCCCGACGGCGATCACGACGACGGCAGTCACGACAGCGGCCCCGGCGCCCGGGGAGGACCGTACGGAACGCAGGAGGGGCCCGGCACACGCGGTGCCGAGCCCTTCTCCACCGGGCCTGCGCCTAGTACACGGGCTTCGCCGGTTCGATCTGGTTGACCCAGCCGATCACGCCGCCGCCCACGTGCACGGCGTCCGAGAATCCGGCCGACTTGAGGACCGCGAGGACCTCCGCACTGCGGACACCCGTCTTGCAGTGCAGCACGATCTTCTTGTCCTGCGGGAGGTTCTCCAGGGCAGTGCCCATGAGGAACTCGTTCTTCGGGATCAGCCTGGCGCCGGGAATCGAGACGATCTCGTACTCGTTGATCTCGCGGACGTCGATGATGTCGATGTTCTCGCCGTCGTCGATCCACTCCTTGAGCTGCTTGGGAGTGATCGTCGAGCCGGCGGCCGCCTCCTGGGCCTCCTCGGACACGACGCCGCAGAATGCCTCGTAGTCGATGAGCTCGGTGACGGTGGGGTTCTCGCCGCAGACCGCGCAGTTCGGGTCCTTGCGGACCTTGACCTGGCGGTACTGCATCTCCAGGGCGTCGTAGATCATCAGACGGCCGACGAGCGGTTCGCCGATGCCGGCCAGGAGCTTGATGGCCTCGTTGACCTGGATGGAGCCGATGGACGCACACAGCACACCGAGGACGCCGCCCTCGGCGCAGGAGGGGACCATGCCCGGCGGCGGGGGCTCCGGGTAGAGGCAGCGGTAGCAGGGGCCGTGCTCGGACCAGAACACGGAGGCCTGGCCGTCGAAGCGGTAGATCGATCCCCACACGTACGGCTTGTTGAGCAGCACGCACGCGTCGTTGACCAGGTAGCGGGTCGCGAAGTTGTCCGTGCCGTCGACGATCAGGTCGTACTGGCTGAAGATGTCCATCACGTTGTCGGCCTCGAGCCGCTCTTCGTGCAGGACCACGTTCACGTACGGGTTGATGCCGAGGACACTGTCCCGGGCCGACGCGGCCTTGGAACGGCCGATGTCCGCCTGGCTGTGGATGATCTGACGCTGCAGGTTCGACTCGTCGACCTCGTCGAACTCCACGATGCCGAGCGTGCCCACGCCGGCGGCGGCCAGGTACATCAGCGCCGGCGAGCCCAGGCCGCCGGCGCCGACACAGAGCACCTTGGCGTTCTTCAGCCGCTTCTGCCCGTCCATGCCCACGTCGGGGATGATCAGGTGGCGGGAGTACCTGCGGACCTCGTCTACGGTGAGCTCAGCAGCTGGCTCGACCAGGGGTGGCAGCGACACGGGGACTCCGTTGGTCGGTCGATCACTACGGTTGTTCTTCCCGTAACACTGCCACGCCCTTTTTCATTCCGAGACACCCGTTCCGATACGCGAGACGATTTCGTCCCAGTAACCGGGCAGGCTCTCCCAGGGGCCGGCCGAACCCCCGCGGTCCGTGCGGTCGGTGAAGTAGATCGTCGAGGCACCCTGCCAGCGGGCGATGCGCAGCGCCTCGTCGAGATGGCCCCGCGGCACGCCGTGCACGAAGTGGCAGAAGCGCTCGGGCGGGTGCTCGGCCGTCCACTCCGCCACCTGCGACCAGCGGTAATCGCTCCACGGCCCGGAGAAGGTCACCAACTGGTCGGCGGTCTCGGCGTACCCGGGGTACGGGTGGGTGCCGTGGCCGAGGACGAGGTGGCCGTCGCCGAGCAGTGCCCGCAGCGTGCCGGTCGCGCGCCGGATCCCCGGAAGCGCTGTCCGCTCCGTGGGACAGCGGTCCATGAGGAAACCGTCGACCTGGTACCAGTCGAGATGGCGGTGCGCGTCGGAGACGAGCTCGCCGAAGGAGCGTGCGCCGTACGCCACGTCCAGGTGGCCCAGGACACGGATGCCCGCGTTGCGCAGCCGCCCGGCGGCCTCCAGGCAGTGGGGGTCGGGACGGACGCCGGGGCCGTCGCAGACGTTCAGGACGACCCAGTGCAAGGGGGTTCCCGGGCGGGTGAGCTCGCTCCATTCGACCGGGGCGACCAGGGGGTGCGCATAGCCGGGGACACCGAAACCGATTCTCAGGTCCGTGCTCGCGGTGCCCGCCGCGGCGCTGGTCAGATACGGCACGCGGCCTCCATCCAGATGTCGGCGAGGGATTCCTCGAGGTTGATCCGGGGCCGCCAGCCGAGCCGGTCGCGTGCGGTGCGCACGTCGGCCTGCTGCCAGCTGCCGCAGCCGTCCGGATAGGGGTACGCGGCCGGGGCCGTGTGCTCTGTTTCGGAGCGGGGGTGGCCGATGGACGGCCTCGCGGGGCCGGGAGGTGCGTCGAGTTCGTGGAGGGCTCCGCCGTAACCGGCGACGCGCGCGAGGACGGAGGCGGTGTCGCGCAGGCGTACGGCACGACCGGATCCGATGTTGATGACGCCCTGTGCGGCGGAGAGGGAGGCGGCGTGGACGGCACGGGCGACGTCGCGTACGTCGATGAAGTCGCGCTGGACGCCCAGGCCGGCGAGTTTGAACTCGGCCTCGCCGGACTGTATGGCCCTGCGCATGGCTTCGGCGAGGCGCCCGAGCGGGGAGCCCGCCGGGGTGCCGGGGCCGACGGGCGAGAACACCCGCAGGACGACGGCGTCCAGCCCGGATCCGAGGACCAGCTCGGTGGCGGCGAGCTTGCTGACACCGTAGGGGCCGCCGGGGCGGGGTACGGCGTCCTCGGCCGTGGAGGATCCGGGCTGGCTGGGGCCGTACTCCGCGCCGCAGCCGATCTGTACGAGGCGTGCCCCGCAGCCGCTGCGCCGCAGGGCCTCGCAGACGGTGGCCACGGCGACGGTGTTGTGCCGGGTGAGCTCGCGGGCTCCGCCGCGGGTGGTGCCCGCGCAGTTGACGACGACCCCGGGGTGCACCGCGTCCAGGAAGCGGGTGAGCGCTCCCGGGCTGCCGCTGGCGAGGTCGAACCGTACGTCCGCGTCGTCGCCCCGGCCGAGTGCGGTGAGCTGCACGGCCGGGTCGGCGAGGAGTCGGTCGGCGACGAACCGGCCCAGGTATCCGTTGGCTCCGATCAGCAGCACCCTCATCGGGCGGCTCCCGGGGCGGACTCTCCGATGCGGAGGGTGATCATCTGGCGTTCTCCTTCAGGATGGTGCCGTGGGTCGTACGGAAGGCCCGCGGTGTCGGCCCCGCGGGAAGGGGTGCGCTCGGCACGGCGGCCGAGGGTCGGTGGGGGTTCACGGCGCGTCGCCGCGTACGGCGTGCGCCGAGGCCCGGGTGAGGGTCCTGGTGGCGTGGATCAGCAGGACGAGCGCGGCGGTTCCGCACACGAGAGCCGGGACCGCCTCCGCCCCCCAGACGTCGACCACGGCCGTGACGGGCACGGCCAGCGGCTCGCAGCCGGGCGGGCGGCCCGCGAAGACGCTCAGGAGCGCGACCGCCTCGGCCGCGCCCGCGGTCGCGAGGACGACGGCGGGGGCGTGCGTGAATCCGTGCGCGGCGAGAAGCCGGGCGAGCAGGAGGAGTGCGCCGAGGGCGCCGGTTCCGGCGTACGCGGCGGACTCGTGCAGTACCGCGCCGCTCAGGGTGAGCAGGCCGGCGAGGGCGCAGAGGTAGAGCCCGAGGACGCCGAGGAGCAGGGGCCGCACCGAGGCGGCGAAGTCCTCCAGGGCGTCGCTGGTGGCCAGCCGGCGCTGGGCGCGTACGGCGAAGAGGTGCGCGCACCAGGCCGCGGGTGCGCAGGCCGCGGTGACGGTCACGACGGAGGCGAGGGCGATCGGCCAGGAGCTGCCGGGGCTGCCGGTGGGCGGTCCGTCGGGGCCGCCCCCGACACTCGCGGTGAGCAGGCCGTCGCCGAGCAGGGCGTAGGCGACGAGCCAGTAGCTCCACGCGCGGGTGGCGGGCGCCGGCGACCACGCCCGCCCGACGTGCAGCGGGCCCCGGCTGAAGGCCGCCCGCAGACCGAGGACCACGGCGAGCACACCGACGACGGTCACGGCGAGGCGTGCTCGCCCTTCGGTGTACCGCAGGGCGGTCACGGCCGCCGCGCACAGGGCGCCCGGCAGCAGCGCGAGTACGGCCCAGCCGGCGCGGGCTCCGGGGGCGTCGGGCGTCCCGGGCGGCGGTGCCGTGTCGCCGACGCGGGGCACGCGTGCGTACATCTCGTCGGCCAGCGAGAAGACGTCCCGGTGCCGGAAGCGTGGGGCGGTCCGGTCGGTCACCCCGTGCGCCTCCAGACCCGCCGCGATCTCCAGCGGGTCCACCGCTTGTTCGCACAGTTCCCGGTGGCGGTGCATCAGGGCCTTCACCGGGTCGGCGGCACCGGGCGGGACCTGGGGCGGGTGGTCGGGGGTGGCGGTTTCGCCCGCGGAGGCGCGGCCTTGCCGGCCGGGAGGCGAGGCGGAAGCTTCCTCCGCGGCTCCCCCGGTGGCGCCCTCGACTCCTCCGGCAGCACCCTCGGCGTCCTCCGTGACCGTCACGGCGTCCCATCCGAGCCGGACGTCCGCCGTCGTCGACGACTCCGGCCGTATCCGCGCGGCGTCGTCCTCGGCCGGTCCGTCCTGCCGGTCGCGCCGGTCGCGCCGGTCCTGCCGGTGCGGATGGGCGTCCGCGATCCTCGACTCGCCCAGCTGGACGTCGACCACTCTTGTCTCTCCCGGCTGGACGTCCACCACTTTCGTCTCGCCCACCTCGGCGCCCGTGTCCCGTGGGTCCCCGAAGCCGGCCGACTCCCCTGCCCCTGCCTCCTCGATCCGTCGTCGGCTCACCACGCCCCCTCCCCGGCGGGCACCGGCTCACCCGGGGCATCGCAAGCGCCAGAAGCAGCGCGTGCGGCGGATGTGGTGGATGCGGCTGTGCCGGGCACCGGGGCTTCCACCGCCCAGGCCGGTCCCGGCCTCCCCGCCACCGGTCGTGTCCCGGACCCTGGCCACCGCCGAGGCACATGTGCCTCGGCGGGTATGGCGAACGGCAAGGGCCCGCCCGAGGCGTCGGCCACATCCCGCCGGACCGGGCAACGTGCGACGATGTCGAGGTAAATGCTGTGAAATGCCGTGATGTTCTGCTCGACGGTGAACAGTTCGAGTGCCCGGGCTCGGGCTGCGGCACCCAGACGCGACCGGCGTCCCGGGTCGCGCAGCAGGGAGACGCACGCCTCGGCGAGCGCCCGTGGGTCGCCCGGCGGGACCACGAGTCCCGTACCGCCGACGACCTCGACGACCGCGCCGACGTCGGTGGACACCGTGGCACGTCCGGAGAACATCGCTTCGACGAGGCTGATCGGGAAGCCCTCGACGGCGCTGGACAGGACGACGAGGGTTCCCGCCGCGTACGCCTCCGGGAGGGTCGGCACCTCCGGTCCGCCGATCTCCTCGAAGGACACGGGACTGCCCCCGACGGTGTGCATGCCGGCGGTCCGGGCGGCCCCACAGGCCCCGGCGACCCCGATGGCCCCACCGGCCCCACCAGGGAAAAGGCGCGCGGCCAGCGCCTTGCAGTGCGCCAGGTAACCGGCACCCTCCGGTCCGCCCGCGGGCGCGCCGACGATCCGCAGCCGCGCCTTCGGCTCCTCCCCGCGAACCCGCGCGAAGGCGTGCAGCAGCGAGGTCAGGTCCTTGGCGGGCTCGATGCGCCCGACCCACACCAGGGTGTCCGGGTCGGCGCATTCCGCGCTCTCGCCCACCTCCGAGAAGCGGGACGCCTCCATGCCGGGGTAGACGGTGCGGATTCTCTCCCGGTCGGCACCGCAGCGCTCCTGCCACCGCCGGGCGTGCGCGTTGCCGGGCGTGATGACCACGGCCTGCCGGTACGCCTCCGCGGCGAGTCTGCCGTGGAACGCCGCGCGCAGGGCCCGCGCCGGAGCGTGCACCGCCCGTCCCCGCGGGTCCTCGCGCAGGCCCAGGTAGTGCGTCCGGAGGTGCACCCCGTACTCCGTGACGAGCAGCGGCACCCCGGCGAAATGGCGTGCGAGCAGTCCCGGCAGGGCCGCGGTGCCACCGGACGCGGCATGGCACAGGTCGACCGAGCCGAGCCCGTCGTCCTCGTACCAGTCCAGGGAGAGCGGCCGCAGCGCGCGTTCCACCTCGGCGGCGGCGGCGAGCAGGTCGGGGACGCGGGCGGTGCGTGCGGCACGCAGCGCGCCGGGCGCGCGACAGGCGCTTTCGAGGGCGCGTACGGCTGTCTCGGAGCGGAGTGCGCCGACCAGACCGCCCTGTTCGCGGGCAAGTTCGGCGAGCCCGTACAGCGCGCTGCCGAAACGGTCCGCCGCACCGGCCGGGGCCTCCTCGTCCCGTCGTTCGCCGCCGGCGGGCCCGCCGGGACTCCGTCCGGGAGCGTCCTCCGCGGCGCCGCCGAGTGCGTCACCCGCGCACACGGCCGCCGCCAGTTCTCCGTAGTGCTCGGCGAACCGCCGCCGCGCCCGTCGTCCGTACCCGACGCCGTCGTCGTCCGCCGTCCAGAGCGGGGCGGTGCGTACCCGGCTGACCTGGGAGGGGAGCTGGATCCAGCCCTGGTCCTCCTGCTCCTCGCTGCGGCTCAGGGCGTAGATGTCGAACTCGTGCTGCCCGAGTCCGCGTACGAGCCGGTCGCACCAGAGCCTGGCCTCACCGCTCACATACGGATAGCCACCCTCCGTAAGCAGTCCGATACGCACGAACGCACCTCGATCTTCCGCACGGGGAGCCACCGTCGACCCGGCGGCTCGCAGCGGGAAGAACGTATGCGGACATGACGGTGGCGCGACGGACGGTT
>NZ_JAHKJW010000002.1:0-13968 GCF_019710745.1 Streptomyces beigongshangae | reverse complement strand
CCACCAGAAGGGGTGAACGGTCGTAACTTTCCCGTGCGGGTCGCGTTCCGTAGCGCTAAGAGCTCCATCGAACACTTTTCGTCACATGGCGGCCGGTTCCCGACGGGCGGCACGACGGGTCGCGCGGCGGGCGGCGGCGACCGCCGGATCCAGCGCGGGGACGGCGGCGAGCAGTTGCCTCGTGTACGGGTCCTGCGGCGCCCCGTACACCTCGTCGGTGGGCCCGTACTCGACGATCCGGCCGCGGCGCATCACCGCGACATGATCACTGACCTGGCGTACCACCGCGAGATCGTGCGCCACGAAGACCAGGGCGAGACCGAGTTCCCGGCGCAGTTCGTCGAGGAGGGCGACCACCTGGGCCTGGGTGGTGACGTCGAGCGCGGAGACCGGCTCGTCGCACACGATGACCCGGGGGTCGGCGGCGAGTGCCCGTGCGATGCCCACGCGCTGGCGCTGGCCGCCGCTGAACTCGTGCGGGTAGCGGTCGTAGTGCGCCCCTTCGAGTCCCACACGCTCCAGCAGTTCCCGTACCCGTCCTCGAATGCGCGCTTCCTCCCCGGTCCGCTCGGGGCTCCGCCCGAACGGGCGGGTCCCGGTGCCGCGCGCCCGCAGGGGGTCGGCGACGGACTCACCCACGGTGCGCCGCGGGTTGAGGGAGGAGACGGGATCCTGGAAGACCATCTGTACGTCGGGGCGCACACCCCCGCCGGGGAGGATCCTCCCCGCCGTCGGTTCCAGCAGCCCGACCAGCATCCGGCCCAGCGTCGTCTTGCCGCTGCCGCTCTCCCCCACGATGCCGAGCGTCTCGCCCCGGCGCACCGTGAGCGACACGTCGTCGACGGCCGCGAACGCGTGCTTCCCGCGCCCGAACTCCCGCCGCAGCCCGACGGCCTCCAGCACGACGTCGGCCGGCACGGAACCCCTTGACACGGAACCGCCCGGTACTGAACCCCCTGGCACGGAACCGGCTGACGTGGCCCCGCCCGCCGGGCCGGGCGCCGGGCCGGGTGCCGAGCCGGGTGCCGGACCGGAGTCCACGCCAGGAGTGACCCCGCGCGGCGCGTCCACGCGCAGGTCGCCGGTCCGCGGCACGTCCACCCGTGGTACCGCGCCCAGCAGTTGGCGGGTGTACGGCTGCGCGGGGCCGCCGAGGACGTCGGCGACGGGGCCCTGTTCGACCATGCGCCCGTGCCGCATGACCAGGATCTCGTCGGCGTTCCCGGCGGCGACGCCCACGTCGTGCGTGACGAGCAGCAGACCCGTTCCGGTCTCCTCGCGCAGCACGTGCAGCAGGTCGAGGATCTGGGCCTGGACGGTCACGTCCAGCGCGGTCGTCGGTTCGTCGGCGATCAGCAGGTCGGGTTCGCAGGCCAGGGCCATGGCGATCAGGGCACGCTGGCGCATCCCCCCGCTGAACTCGTGCGGACGCGAACGGGACCGTCGTCCCGCGTCCTGGATCCCGACCCGGTCCAGTACCCCGACGGCACGCGCGCGTGCGGCGCGCCGGGACACCCGGTTGTGCACGCGGTACACCTCGGCGATCTGGTCGCCGATCGCGTAGTACGGGTCGAGGGACGACAGCGGGTCCTGGAAGACCATCGCGGCCCGCGCGCCGCGCAGCCGCCGCAGTTCGTCGTCCGACGCCCGCTGCACGTCGACCCCGGCCACCTCGACCGAGCCGCCGACCCGCGCGCCCGTGCCGCGGTGCAGCCCGAGCAGGGCCGAGGCGACCGTGGACTTGCCCGAGCCGGACTCGCCGACGAGGGCGAGCGCGGCGCCCTTCGCCAGGCTGAAGGACAGCCCGTCGACGGCCCGCAGCCCGCCGAACCCGACGGAGAGGTCCCTGACCTCGACCAGACTCATGTCAGCACCACCCGTCGGTCGGCCACCGCGTAGAGCACGTCCGCGACGGCGTTGGCGATGACGACGAAGAAACCGATGACCAGGACCGTCCCGACCACCACGGGAAGGTCGACGACATCGACGGCGTGGACCAGTTCCCTTCCGACACCGGGCAGGCCGAAGAGCGTCTCGGTGAGTACCGCGCCCCCGACGGCCGACCCGACGGTGTTGGCGTTCAGCGCGATGACCGGCGCGAACGCCCCCCGCAGCGCGTGCCGCCCGATGACCGAGCGCTCACCGACGCCGTACGCCCGGAAGGTCCGGATGTGGTCCTCGGCCAGTGTCTCCAGCATCGACGCCCTGGTCAGCCGGGCGAACGCGGCGGCCTCGACGAGGGCGAGGGAGAGCCACGGCAGCAGCAGGTTCCAGGCCCACTGCTCGGGGTCGTCGGTGAGGTTCACGTACTGCGGGAAGGGCAGCAGTTCCAGTTCGCCGCAGATGACGATCATCAGGACCAGGCCGATGACGAAGACGGGGGTGGCCACGCCTGCAAGCGTGATGCCGGTCAGCACCCGCTCGGAGAGCCGTCCGCGCCGCCAGGCCGAGAGCACGCCGGTGCCGACTCCGAGGATCAGCCACATCACCATCGCCCCGGACACGAGCGACAGGCTGACCGGGAGTTTCGCCAGGATCAGCTCGGTGACCTGCTGGTCGCTCTGGTAGGACAGCCCCAGGCAGGGCGCCGGGCAGTGCTGCACCGAGGCGCCGGTCGAGTAGTCCTGACCGATGACGAGCCCTTGCAGGAAGTGCCAGTAGCGCGTGTACAGCGGGTCGTCGAGGCGCAGCTGGTCGGCGACCTGCTGCACCTGGACGGGTGAGCAGCGTGGACCGCAGGTGATCTGGGCGACGTTGCCGGGGGTGACGTAGAAGACGACGTAGACGACCACCGAGATGGCGAGCAGCGTGGCCAGCGTTCCGACGGTCCGGCGCAGGGCGAACCCCGGGAAACCGTTCACACCGCACCGCCCCGCTCCGCCCCGCCGGGCCTCTCCGCCCCGCCGGGCCCTTCCGGCTCCGCTCCGCCGGGCCCTTCCGGATCCGTCCCGCCGGACCCCTCCGACGCGGCTTCCCTCCGCCGCCCCGTCCCCACCCGCAGCCGCGACGCCGCGCGCGGGTCGAGCGCCGTACGGACCCCGTCGCCGAGGACCGTCAGCGCCAGCACGGTCACGAAGAGGGCGCCCGCCGGCAGCAGCAGGTACTGCGGCGCCGCCTGGTACCAGACATCGGCGGCGGTGAGCATCTGCCCCCACGACGGTGTCGGTGGTTTCACGCCGACGCCGAGGAAGGACAGGGCCGCCTCGACCGTGATGTTCTGCGGGACGAGGATCGCCGCGTACGTGATGACCGGCGCGGCGAGCCCCGGCAGCAGTTCGCGGCGGGCGATCCGCCAGCCGCCCCAGCCGCTGAGCCGCGCGGCGGCGACGTGGTCCAGCCCTTTCAGGGTGAGCGTCTGCGCACGCACGATCTTCGCGATGTTGCCCCAGGCGATCAGGCCGATGACAAGGGCGACCAGCACGGGCCGCGGGAAACTCGACGGCACGATCGCGAGCAGCGCCAGTGACATGATCATCAGCGGCATGGCGACGATGACGTCGGTGAACCGGCTCAGCAACTGGTCGGCCCAGTGGGTCCCGAGCGCGGCGGCGACACCCACGGCCACACCGATGACGATCTGCACGACGGTCGCGGCCAGCGCGACGCCGAGCGAGACCCGGGCCCCGTACACCAGTCGCGCGAACAGGTCCCGCCCGGTCTGCGGTTCGACGCCGAGCCAGTGCTCGCCGCCGGCGCCGCCGAACGGCCCGACGGGCACACCGCCGCGCGCGGAGTCCACGAGATCCGGGTGGTACGTGGTCGGGTCCTGGCCCTCGACCGCGGTGAGCAGCGGAGCGGCGAGCGCGACCAGGACGAGAGCCGCGACGGCGCCCGCCGCGACGAGGGCGGCCCGCTGCGCACGCAGCCGCCGCCAGAACTGACGGGCCCCCGAGGCCCCCGGCACGGACAGGTCCGCACCGGGGGCCCGGGAGGCGATGAGTACGTCGCTCACGGTTCTACTTCACCGCGACCTGCGAGATGTCCAGCACCCCGGTCCAGTCGCTGATCACGATGTTCTTGACATCCTTGCCGTAGAGCCGCTTGTAGACCGGGTGGAAGAGCGGCACGGTCAGCGCCCGCTCCCCGATCTTCTTGTCGAGCGCGCCCCAGCGCGTGGCGGCCTCGTCGAGGTCGGTCAGCTTGTTGATCGCGTCGATCTCCGCGTTGACCGACTTGTCGTCGAGGAAGCCGGTGTTGAAGTTGGCGCCGTCCTCCACGATCTGCCGGCCGTCGAAGATCGGGGCCAGGAAGGGGCCGCCCGAGGGCCAGTCGGCACCCCAGTGCGCGAGGAAGAAGCCGGGCTCGGTCTTCGCGTCGTGGATCCTGTCCTTGTAGTCGTTGTCCTCCAGGCCCTGGAGCTTGACGGTGATGCCCGCCTTCTTCAGGGCGTCCTGGATCGCGGTGGCGATCTCGGGGCTGGTCTCGAAGTCCTTGGCGTTGGAGTGGGTGAGCGTCACGGTGAGCCCGTTCGCGTGCCCCGCCTCCTTCAGCAGTTCCCCGGCCTTGGCCGGGTTGCCGGACCTGCCCGCCGGGAAGTGGTCGTAGGGCGTGTGACCGAAGGACTTCTGGTTCGGCAGGTACGTCGTCGCGGCCTCGGCCAGGGAGGATCCGCCCGCCGCGTTGACGACGGAGCTGCGGTCGACGGCGTACGAGATCGCCTGGCGCACCTTCGGGTCGTCGAACGGCTTCACCTTCGGGTTGAAGGCGATGTAGTTGGTGTAGCCGAAGTGCCCGGTGCCCACCCGCGCGGCGAGTTCCTCGTCACCGCTGACCTTGGCGAGTTCGGCCGGTCCGAGGTTCGTGTCGGTGGTGACGGCGGCGGCGTCCGCGCCCTGCGAGGACGACAGCCGCTGGTTGATGACGGAGGAGTCGAGCCCGGACCGTACGTCGATCCTGTCGGGGTATGCCTTGCGCTCGGCGTCCGTCGACGCGGACCAGTGCGTGTTGCGCGCCAGGACCAGCCGTTCGCCGTCGTTCTCGTTCGAGACGACCTTGTACGGGCCGGACGAGACCGGGTGCTCCTCGTACTTCGTGCCGGTGTCCTTCGCCTTCGGGACGGGGGCGAACTGCGTCTGCGTGGCGAGGTACGGGAACTCGCCCTCGGGCTTGTTCAGGCGGAACACGATGGTCCGCTCGTCGGGTGTCCCGATCGAGTCGAGGCCCTTCTCGTCCTTGTAGGGCCCCTGGTAGTCGGCCCCGCCGATCAGCCAGTCCCGCAGGTACGGGGCGCCGCCGGAGAGTTCGGCGGCGAAGGACCGCTCGATGCCGTACTTGATGTCGGCCGAGGTGATCGCGGAGCCGTCCTCGTACTTGAGACCCTCTTTCAGGGTGTACGTCCACACGGTCGCGTTCTCGCTGGGCCTGCCGGTGTCGGTGGCGAGGTCCGGCACGACCTCGGCGCCCTTCGCCCCGTCCTCCCGGTTGCGCGTGGTGAGCGTACGGAAGACGAGGGAGGGGACGTTGCCACCGCCGGAGGTGTAGAGCCGGGCGGGGTCGAAGTCCTGCTGCGGGTCGGAGTTCAGGACCGTGAGGGTGCCGCCCTTGGCCGGCTTTGCGGACGCGCCGCCGGACGCGGTCCTGGCATCGTTGTCCTCGGGCCCGCAGGCGACTGCACCCGCTGCCACGGCGAGGCTGACGGATACGGCGGCCAGACGGCGCGCTGTGACGGACGATCGGCGCATGGGAGGAAACCCCTCGGAAGGATTCGGCGAACACCGCGCGGAGAACGAGCACACGACGCGGCGCGTGGGAGAGATCGCGGAAAACGCCCCGAGGGCACGAGAGCACGCCGGAAAACACCCGGCACCGTGGGACCGGTACCGGTGGAGAACGGGGAAAAGCCGACGCGCGCCGGGGGCGGAGGTCAGCGACAGTGGATGTCGGCCACGCAGAGCGCGGTCACACCGAGGAGCGCCAGCTCAAGGGCGGCGCAGACGGAGGTGTGACGAGGCGACATGCGAGAAAATATGAACGAACTTTCCCCGGCTGTCAATGTGGGATGCGCACCCCCGGCCGCCCCCGCTCACTTTCCGGGGAAGGGCCAGGGGTTGGGACGGCACTTGATCCCGTCGTGGTCCAGGAACTTGGTCTGCTGCTGCATCACGGGGGCCAGTCCTCCGTCGACGCTGCAGGTCACATGGCCGTAGCCGAGCCGGTGGCCCACCTCGTGGTTGATCAGCATCTGCCGGTACGCGTACATCTCGTCCCCGTAGGTCTTCGAGCCCTGCGCCCAGCGGTACGCGTTGATCATCACGCGGTCGGTGGCGGCCGAGTCGCAGGAGACGTTGTCCTGGGTCGTGTCGAGGCCCGACTTGGCACACCAGAACGCGGTGGTGCCGGGGCTGGCCAGCGTGATGACGAAGTCGGGCTTCCCGGAGGAGATCCGCTCGAAGGTGCGGCCGCCGCCGTGGGCCCAGCTGCGCTTGTCGTTCAGCGTTCTCTGCACGGCCTGCGCGAAAAGCCCGCCGTCGAGGCCGAGGTCCTTCTCGACGTCGACGCGGTAGGTGTACTTCTGCCCGGCTCCCGGCGCCTTGTCGAGGCCGGGAATCGCGTCGAACTTCCCGCCGCCCTCCAGGTCGGCCGCCAAGGGGTACTTCGCCGCCATCCGCTGTGCGTACGACAGCGTCGCCACGTCCGGCTTCGTGGAAGGGGCGGGGCGCTTGTCGGTGCGTGACGCGTAGTCCTCGGTGGTGCGGCCGGCGCCACCGGCGGCTTCCGGACGCGCGGTGTTCCCCTTGTTCCCGTCGGCCACCTGGCCCGCCACGACCACGGCCAGCACGGTGGTGACGGCGGCGGCCGCGATGCCGGTGAAGGTCCGGCCCTTGCCGCCCTCGTTCTTCTCCGTTTTCTCCGCCTTCCCTGGCGTCCCGGGTTCCCGGGGCGGAGCCCCGTGCCCGACCTCGTCGTCCCGGTCGGTCACGGGGGCGACGGGGTCGGCGCGGCGGGCCGCCGTCGCAGCAGGGTGGGACGGGAAGACGTCCCTGGCCCGGCCGGAGGCTTCCCCGTCCCGCCCGGAGGCGTCGCCCCGGTCGAAGGCGTCGACGTAGGCCTGGCGGGGGCCGGTCGTACCCGCACCGGGCGGCGCGTACCGCTGCCCGGGGATCGGGAGCCCCGGGCGGCCCCGGGGCGCAGCGCGGCCCGGCCCCGACGGGGTCCCGGGAGGCGGTCCTTGCGGCGCCGTCCGCGGCGTCCCGCGCGCGGCGCCCGCGTTCGTCCCGCTCCAGCCGCCGCCGGCCTCCTGCTGCTCGGGGTGCCCACCGCGGACACGGGGCGCACCCTGGGCCGGGGTGCCGTCTGACAACCGCGGGAAACCGTGCGCCGGGGTGCCGTCCGGCAGCCGGGGGAAACCCTGTGCCTGCGTGCCGTCCGGCAGGCGCGGGAACCCGTGTGCGGGCGTGCCGCCGTCCGCGGGCCGGGGCGCTCCTCCGGCCTGCGCCGCGCCGGACCGCCGGGCCGGGTACGGCTCCGCGTACCGGTCCGTGCGCTGGTCCGAGTGCTCGGCAGCCCCACTGCCACGCCCGGGGGCCCCGCCCGCGGCCGGCCGGCCGCCGGGACGCCGCAGCCCCTGCCCTGCCTGTCCTGCCTGCTCCGTCTGTCCTGCCTGCCCGCCGGGTCCCTGCGGGGCCCATCCCTCGGGCAGCCGGGGCACCCGCCGGGCTCCCGCTCCCGTCCCTGTCGTCCCCGTCTCCGGCCGGGCGGCCGGAACCGCGGGCGCGTCGGCGGTGCCGCCCCTGGGGGCGGGCCCGCGACGGCTGTGACGTCCCACGTCCCGCTTCAGCTCCTTGCGCCGGTAGCGCCGGTGTCGGTCAACTCGCCTGTGTCCGCGAGGAGTTCGCGGAAGGCCGTGGCCAGGATCTCCGGGTACTCCATCATCACCACATGGCCCGCATCAGGCAACGTCAGCAACCGGGACTCCCTGAAAGCACGCGCCGCGCGCTGAGCCATACGGTACGAGACGAGCTGGTCGCGACCCCCGTAGACGAGGAGTGTAGGCGCGAGCACCCGCTCGGCCTGACGCCACAGTCCGTGCTGGCCGCCCAGCGTGTACGCGTCCACGATGCCGCGCGCCGAGCGCGCCATGGCGTCCCAGAAATACGGAAGGGCGAGCCGCCGCTCCATCTCCTCGACCGCGTTGCGGAACCCCTCGGGCGTCACCATGCCGGGGTCGCCGTAGCAGAGCGCCGTGACGCCCCGTACGCGCTGCTCGGCCGTCCAGCCCTTGGTGAACCTGGTGAACAGGGCCGCCACGCCCGGCAGGGCGAGCAGCGCCGTCGGCACCGCGCTGCGCTGCGGCCGGAGCTCCGGGAGCGCCGGCGACACCAGTGTGAGCGTACGGACCAGGTCGGGCCGTACGGCGGCCACGCGCGTCGTCACGGCGCCGCCCAGCGAGTTCCCGAAGAGGTGCACGGGTCCGCGCCCGGCCGCGTCGAGATGGCGGATCACCGCGCGCGCGTGCCCGGTCACCGAGTAGTTGCCGTCGTCCGGCGGCGGGGAGTCGCCGAAGCCCGGCAGGTCGACGGCCTCGCCGTCCACGAGGCCGTCCAGGAGCGGCATGAGCGCCGACCAGTTCTGCGAGGAGCCGCCCAGCCCGTGCACGTACAGCGCGGGCGGCAGCCCCTCCCGGGCCGGCGGCCTCGAACGGACCGTCAGCGTGAGCCCGGGGAGCTCCACCCTGCGCAGTCGTTCCCCCTCCGCCACTCTGACGGAACTGACCTTCGGCGTGACGGAAGTGGCCAGCACTGATGGCAGTTCGGTCGAAGACATGCGGCAATGTTACGAGACGATCACGCGGTGGATCGTGTGTTCGCTGTCACAGGAGTCGTCCAAGACCCGTCCGCACCAGGGCCGATGAGATCCCGGAGCAGTGCCGCGGCACCTCCGGCGACATCTCCGGCGGCATCCCCGACTGCACCTCCGGCGGCACCTCCGGGCGTCGTGGCGCCGCCATGGGCCCGCCCCGGGACGCCGCCGCGGAACGGCGTCCGCGCCCGGCCCGGCCCGGGCATGTCGCGGCGTGATCGCGTAGCGGCCCCGCGCCGGTCCTCATACGCTTCGGGAACGTGGGCACTCGTACGCAGGCAAGAGCGCGCACTCGCACCGCTCGGGAAGAGGACACATGACTGTCGACCACACCGACCCCGAGACCTTTGAGGACACGGAGGACACGGACGGGAAGGAGATCGCCGTGGAGGCCCCCGAGGCCGACGCCGCCGAGCAGCAGAAGGATCTCGCGCCCCGCCGGGACGACCCGCTGACCGGTGCGGACCCGGGCAGCGCCAGCGAGGCGGACCTGGCCGAACAGGCGAGGATCGTGGAACTCGACGAGGACGACTATCGGTGAACCGGATCCGGAGCGGCCGTCGGTCACCGTCCGTACGGCCGCTCCCGGGCACGCAGCGGGAACACCACCGACCCGCCATGCCCCCGTATGGCGCGGTCTGCGCGGTTTCCCCGGCGTCCGGTCCATGAAATTCTCCGCTCGCACCGCGCACACCACGGTTACCGAAAAGTACGATGGCGGCGCGGCGCTCACCGCACGTGGACGATTTTGGGAGGCGGCGTGACAGCCATCGAGCAGACAGAGGCGGCACGCCCGCGGGGCACACGCCTGCCGCGCCGTGCCCGACGCAACCAGCTCCTCGGCGCCGCCCAGGAAGTGTTCGTTGCGCAGGGATACCACTCGGCCGCGATGGACGACATCGCCGAACGCGCGGGCGTCAGCAAACCGGTGCTCTACCAGCACTTCCCCGGCAAGCTCGACCTCTACCTGGCCCTGCTGGACCAGCACTGCGAGTCGCTGCTGCTGGCCGTACGGGCGGCGCTGGCGTCCACCACGGACAACAGCCTGCGCGTACGGGCCACCATGGACGCGTACTTCGCGTACGTGGAGGACGACGGCGGCGCCTTCCGTCTGGTCTTCGAGTCGGACCTGACGAACGAGCCCGCGGTGCGCGAGCGGGTCGACAAGGTCACGTTCGAGTGCGCGGAGGCGATCTGCGAGGTCATCGCGGAGGACACCGGTCTGTCGAAGGCCGAGTCGATGCTGCTCGCCTCGGGCCTGGGCGGACTCGCCCAGGTGGTGGCCCGTTCCTGGCTGCACAGCGACCGCAGTGTGCCGCGCGACCAGGCGGTGCAGCTGCTGACCTCGCTGGCGTGGCGGGGCATCGCGGGTTTCCCCCTGCACGGCACCGAGCCGCACTGACGGTCCCCTCCACGACCGGCCCTCTTCACGACCGGTCCCCTCCACGACCGGACCGCTCCAGCGAACAGTCCGTTCCCGTGAGCGGTCCGTTCCCGTGGACGGTCCGCCCTTGTGAGGTGTTTGTTCCCGCGAGGTGTTCGCTCCTGGCGTTCTCCGGCGGAGCGTGTACGTCCCCTCACCGGGCTAATGTGTGCTGCGTACGGCGCGGACGAACGCGCACAGCAGTGACCGTCGGAGGGACATAGCCGTGGAGGTCAAGATCGGCGTGCAGCACGCGCCCCGCGAGATCGTTCTGGAGAGCGGTCAGACCCCGGAAGAGGTCGAGCGCGCGGTGTCCGAGGCGCTGGCAGGCAAGTCGCAGCTGCTCAGCCTCGTGGACGACCACGGCCGCAAGGTCCTGGTCCCGGCGGACCGCCTCGCGTACGTGGAGCTCGGCGAGCCGACGGCCCGCAAGGTGGGCTTCAGCGCGCTGTAGGGCACAGGGGAGAGGGGCCCGGCGGCCGTCGGCCGCCGGGCCCCTCTCCCCTGTCCGCTCCCGCTGTCCGCGCGCGTACGCCGTCCGGGTGTCCGGGGCCCCGCAGCTCACGGACGGAGCACAACCCCTCCCCGCGAGAGGGTTGCATTCCGCAGGTCACGGGTATGACGGGCTACGACCGAAGTGCACACAGCCGTGCGGGAGGGACCATCTCATGTTCTTGGAAGCGCTCGGCTCCGCCATCCTCGGTCTGGCCCTGGCCTGGGCGGTGGCGTACCGCCTGCCCCACCGTCTGCCGGTGCGCAGCCTCGTCCTCTCGACCGGCGTGGCGGGCGGCCTCTTCGGCGCCTTCCTGACCCACACCGCGCTGGGCTCCGCCGGCTTCCTGACGGTGATGCTCGGCGCGACCGCGGTGGCGGCGGCCTCGGTCTCCCTGCTGCTGCGCCCCGCGGGAAGACTCCGCCGCCACCACTCGGCGACGGTCTGAGACCCGACGGCGAAGGCGCGCCGCGAACGGCGTGCGGAACAGCGGGACAAGGGGCGCGGGGAACCACGCGGTCAGCCGCCGGACTCCGGCCCTCGGCCCTCACCTCCCGCGGACGACCACCCCGCCCCGCGGAGGAACACCGTCCGGACGAACACCGTCCGGGCCCAGGAGGGGGCTTACGCGGCCAGTCCCAGCGCGGCCATCCGCTTCGTGTGCGCCTCCGTGATCCGCGAGAACATCCGTCCGACCTCCGCGAGGTCGAACCCGTCGGCGACCCCGCCGACGAGCATCGTCGACAGCGCGTCCCGGTCGGCGACCACCCGCTGCGACTGCGACAGCGCCTCCCCCATCAACCGCCGCGCCCAGAGCGCGAGCCGTCCCCCCACGCGCGGATCCGCGTCGATCGCGGCCCGCACCTTCTCGACGGCGAACGACGCGTGCCCCGTGTCGTCGAGGACGCCCAGCACGAGCTTGCGCGTGTCCGCGTCGAGCCGCGCCGCGACCTCCCGGTAGAAGTCACTGGCGATCGAGTCGCCGACGTACGCCTTGACGAGACCCTCCAGCCAGTCGGACGGCGCCGTCTGCCGGTGGAACCCGTCGAGCGCGGCGACGAACGGCTCCATCGCCTGCGTCGGCTCCGCCCCGATCTCGGTCAGCCGGGCCCTGAGCCGCTCGAAGTGGTGGAACTCCGCCGAGGCCATCTTCGCGAGCTCCGCCTTGTCCCCGAGCGTCGGCGCCAGCTTGGCATCCTCCGCGAGGCGCTCGAACGCCGCCAGCTCCCCGTACGCGAGCGCTCCGAGCAGATCCACCACCGCCGCGCGGTACTGGGGGTCCGCGGATGCCCTGGCCCAGTCCTGGGCGGCGACTCCGGTGGGTTCGGGGGATGCGTCGGAAGCGGTGTCAGGCGTCGTCATGAAGCGCACAATAGCCCGCTCACCGCACGGCGTAAGGCCCTGGTCAATCAGTGTGATGACGACTACGTGACCAGATCGGCCATCACATATGCGCGGATCCGGGGTATGGTGGTAATGCGCTCGTTGAGTTGATCGTTGAGTCGATCTACGCAACCCGACGGGCGGTACGAATGAGGATGCCCGGTCGGTGGCCCGATCGGCTCCGACCCGACAGCCCTCCTCGCCCGTGCACCACAGTGTGTACGGCATCGGGAGGGACCCTCAGCGGTACGAACGCTCGAGCGTCGGCAGTGGTCCCATGCCACCCGGCCCGCTTCTCAGGAGCGGTCGTCGTCCCCGGCACGGTCCCCGACACGACCCCCGCGCTCGCCTCGCACCGCGTACACAGAAGAGGCAGCACCCTGACTACTTTCCGAGACCTCGGGATCCTTCCCGAGACCGCCGAAGCCCTCGAAGCCGTGGGCATCATGAGCCCCTTCCCCATCCAGGAGATGACGCTCCCCGTCGCCCTCGCGGGCAACGACGTCATCGGCCAGGCCAAGACCGGCACCGGCAAGACGCTGGGCTTCGGCCTCCCGCTCCTGGAGCGCGTGACCGTCCCGGCGGACGTCGAGGCCGGCCGGGCGCAGCCCGAGCAGCTCACCGACGCCCCGCAGGCCCTCGTCGTCGTCCCGACGCGCGAGCTGTGCACCCAGGTCACCAACGACCTGCTGACCGCGGGCAAGGTCCGTAACGTCCGCGTTCTCGCCATCTACGGCGGCCGGGCGTACGAGCCGCAGGTGGAGGCCCTCAAGAAGGGCATCGACGTCGTCGTCGGCACCCCGGGCCGCCTGCTGGACCTCGCGGGCCAGAAGAAGCTGAACCTGAAGCACGTGCGCGCCCTCGTCCTCGACGAGGCCGACGAGATGCTCGACCTGGGCTTCCTGCCCGACGTCGAGAAGATCATGAACATGCTGCCGGTCCGCCGTCAGACGATGCTGTTCTCGGCGACCATGCCGGGCGCGGTGATCGGCCTCGCGCGCCGCTACATGTCGCAGCCCACGCACATCCGCGCCTCCGAGCCGGACGACGTCGGCGCGACGGTCGCGAACACCAAGCAGCACATCTACCGCGCGCACAACATGGACAAGCCCGAACTGGTCTCGCGGATACTGCAGGCCGAGGGCCGCGGTCTCGCGATGGTCTTCTGCCGCACGAAGCGGACGGCGGCGGACCTCGCCGACCAGCTCCAGCAGCGCGGGTTCGCCTCCGGCGCGGTCCACGGCGACCTCGGCCAGGGCGCCCGCGAGCAGGCACTGCGCGCGTTCCGCAACGGCAAGGTGGACGTGCTCGTCTGCACCGACGTGGCCGCGCGCGGCATCGACGTCGAGGGTGTCACGCACGTCATCAACTACCAGTCCCCCGAGGACGAGAAGACGTACCTGCACCGCATCGGCCGTACGGGCCGCGCGGGCGCCAAGGGCATCGCGATCACCCTCGTCGACTGGGACGACATCCCGCGCTGGCAGCTCATCAACAAGGCGCTGAACCTCGGCTTCAACGACCCGCCGGAGACGTACTCCACGTCCCCGCACCTCTTCGAGGAGCTGAACATCCCGGCGGGCACCAAGGGTGTCCTGCCGCGTTCCGAGCGCACCCGCGCCGGCCTCTCGGCGGAGGTCGTCGAGGACCTCGGCGAGACCGGCGGGCGTGGTGCCCGCGGCGGTCGCGGTGGCCGTCCCTCGGGTCCGGCCCCGGCCGCCGAGCGCGACCGTGACCGCGACCGCGAGCGTCCGGCGCGCACGCCGCGCCGCCGCCGTCGTACGCGCAACGGCGCGGTGCTCGACGCCGCGGAGCCGCAGACCCCGGTCCAGCCCGCGGCGCAGCCCGCGTCCCCGTCGGAGGCGACCGC
>NZ_JAHKJW010000199.1 GCF_019710745.1 Streptomyces beigongshangae | reverse complement strand
GGGCAGGAGCCCGGTCCTCGTACCGGTGAGGTGAGGGGGGTGAACGGCAAGTGCCTGGACATCGACAACGCGCAGACGGCCGATGGTACGAAGGTGCAGTTGTGGACGTGCAACCAGTCGAACGCGCAGCGGTGGTCGCTGCCGGGTGACGGTACGTTGCGGGCGCTGGGCAAGTGCCTGGACGTGTCCGGCGGGGCGTCCGCGGACGGTACGAAGGTGCAGTTGTGGACGTGCAACGGTTCGGGTGCGCAGGCGTGGGCGGCGCAGTCGGACGGCACGGTGCGCAATCCGCAGTCGGGCAAGTGCCTGGATGCCTCGGGCGGTACCTGGAACGACGGAACAGCGGTCCACCTGTGGACCTGCCACACCAACGCCAACCAGAAATGGACCCTGCC
>NZ_JAHKJW010000198.1 GCF_019710745.1 Streptomyces beigongshangae | reverse complement strand
GGCGCGGGCCACTTCTCCAAGATGGTCCACAACGGCATCGAGTACGCCATGATGCAGGCCTACGCCGAGGGCTGGGAACTGCTGCAGGCGGTGGACTCGGTCACCGACGTGCGCGAGGTCTTCCGCTCCTGGCAGGAGGGCACCGTCATCCGCTCCTGGCTCCTTGACCTGGCGGTCAACGCGCTGGACGAGGACGAGCACCTGGAACGGCTGCGCGGCTTCGCCCAGGACTCCGGCGAGGGCCGCTGGACGGTGGAGGCGGCCATCGACAACGCCGTGCCGCTGCCCGCGATCACCGCCTCGCTGTTCGCCCGCTTCGCCTCCCGCCAGGACGACTCGCCCCAGATGAAGATGATCGCGGCCCTGCGCAACCAGTTCGGCGGCCACGCCGTCGAGTCCGCGAAGAAGTAG
>NZ_JAHKJW010000197.1 GCF_019710745.1 Streptomyces beigongshangae | reverse complement strand
TAGAGGTGGGCTCGGGAAGGGGGAAAGCTGACTGCTCCGTGCCTGGCTTGCATGAGAGACTCTTTGCGTTGGGTGCATGTACGCACACGGAACGTTATTGGCGTAGATGCGGTTCACTTGCTCATTGGACCTCGCGCCACGATTTCCACCGCGGCCCTGGGCGGCTCTGTCCTCTGACAAACGATCTCGACCGTTTGCCGAGTAATCCTGACCGCTCGCAGTTCCCTGGCGCTCACGGCAGTGCTGACCAATCCTTTTGACCTGAAGTAGTCCATCCTCACCGGCACAAAGGCCGCTACTCCATCTTCGATGTCAATCCGTCCAATTTCGCTGTCACAGGACAGCCGGTCTTCGCAGATTAAGTCGTCTCGCCTACGGTCGCCTTCATGAGCGGCGACGGCGTAGTGGTGGATGAGGCGGTCCGTGCGG
>NZ_JAHKJW010000196.1 GCF_019710745.1 Streptomyces beigongshangae | reverse complement strand
GGCGCGCCGTCGGCGCCCGCGCCGGCCAGTTCGGCGGCGAGCGCGTCGAGCCGGTCGAGTTCGGCGGCGCCCGGCGGCGCGGCGGACGGGGAGCCCGCGAGGAGCCGGTCGGCGAGGTGGCGGGCGAGCGCTTCGGGGGTGGGGTGGTCGAAGACCAGGGCGGCGGGCAGCCGGGTCCCGGTCGCCGCCATGAGCCGGTTGCGCAGTTCGACGCCGGTGAGGGAGTCGAAGCCCAGCTCCCTGAACGGCCGCGCCGCGCCGATCAGCTCGGTGGAGGCGTGTCCGAGGACGGCGGCGGCGTGGCCGCGTACCAGGCCGAGCAGGGTCCGGTGCGTCTCGGCGGGCGGCAGGGCCGCCAGCCGCGCGGCGAGCGGGGGCCCGTCGGCGGCGGACGGCGCCGCGGGTGCGGCGCTCCGGCGCGTGCCGCGTACCA
>NZ_JAHKJW010000195.1 GCF_019710745.1 Streptomyces beigongshangae | reverse complement strand
GGGTTGCCCGTGGCGAGCGGGTACTCCCAGTAGGGCTGTTCGGCCAGCTGGACGCTGTGGAAGGGCTTGGCCTCGAACTGGGCGCGGGTCAGGGCTCGCCCCGGGTCCCAGCCGTTCTTGGTGAAGAAGTAGTTGAAGCGGCGGGTCTTGTGTTCCGCGTGGAACCCCCAGGTGATCTCCAGGTTCCGGCCGGAGGTAACCGGGTGCTTCTTCCAGTCGCGGCCGACCTCGTCCAGGGAGGCCGCGTGGTCCTTCCCGGCGCTGGCGATCCGTCCGTCCGCCAGCGGCTGGGCGTTGACCACGTCGCTCGGAGCGAAGGGATCGGACAGGCCCCGTGTGTCTGAGGGAAGAACTTGCCAGCCTCCAGGCTTTGGCCTGTCAGTCCTCCAGGTAGAGGTGGGCTCGGGAAGGGGGAAAGCTGACTGCTCCGTGCCTG
>NZ_JAHKJW010000194.1 GCF_019710745.1 Streptomyces beigongshangae | reverse complement strand
TCAGCCAGAGGGGCGCCGCTTGGTGCCGCCGCCGCTGCCGTTCAGCGGGATCAGGCTCTCCAGGTGAGCGCCCTTGACCCAGGAGCCCAGCAGGTCGCGGTGCAGGGCCACGATGTCCTGGCGCAGCGCCAGGCCCAGCGCGTCCTTCGTGAACGCGCGGCAGGTGGTGACGAACAGGGCGACGTCCGCGCCGTGCTCGAGGCGGGCGGTGCCGACGAACTTCTGCATGTCCTGCGAGGACACGCTCCGGTGCGCCGCGTACTTCTTGCACTGGATGACCAGCTTGCGGCCGTCGGCCAGGTAGCCGACGACGTCCGCGCCCAGGTCGCCGCTCCTGCCGCTGACGACGACCTCTCTGCAGCCGTCACGCCGGCACAGCTGCGCGATGTACGTTTCGAATTCCTGCCAGGTCAGGGCGTCGACCTGGGCCATGGACAACTCGCGCGCCCGGGCC
>NZ_JAHKJW010000193.1 GCF_019710745.1 Streptomyces beigongshangae | reverse complement strand
GACGCGACATGGATGACGGTGATCTCGTGGGCGAGGGCGTCGTCGGCAGCCTTCCGGGCGGCTCGCGTCTGCGCCGCCGAGCTCCAGGCGTAGAAAGAGGAGCGGGCCACGTTCAGCAGCCGACACAGGAAAGCAACATCGTGGGTGGTCTTCTCCGCCTCGATGAACGCGTATATGCCGTTCATCGATCGCTCTCCTTCGCGAAGAAGACCGCGGCTTTTCGCAGTACCTCGATCGTCTTGGCCTGCTCGGTGTTCTGCTTCCGGAGCCGCTTGAGCTCGTCGCGTTCGGCCGTGGTCAGCTCACCGGGCTGGCCCTCACCCCGGTCTGCCTTGGCCCGCCGGTACCAGCCACGCAGGGACTCCGAGCTGATGCCGAGTTCCCGGGCGACCGCGGTGACCGTCTTTCCTGAGGAATCGACGAGCGCGATCGCGTCCCGTTTGAACTCCTCGGTGTACCGCTTCGTGTACTTGT
>NZ_JAHKJW010000192.1 GCF_019710745.1 Streptomyces beigongshangae | reverse complement strand
GAGCCTTTTCCAGCCTGACGGTGCTGGCCGCGTGTTGGACAGATCGGTGGAACGACGAAGCTCCTGGTAGACGGGTTCTCGACCAAGATTGCCCGTAGCCACCAGGAGCTTCGCGTGCTTGCCTACCCGTCGTCGATCGACCTGTCCAGTCGCACCCTGCGGTGCCTGACGGGACGACTCGCTGCCCGGCGAGGGGAGATCGGGACCCGATGGCGTCGGCTGACCGCCAACCGTCAGGCTCTCCTCGCCCTGGCCCATCTGCGATGCGGTGACACCTACGCCCAGCTCGCCGCCGGGTTCGGTATCGGCGTCGCAACCGTGTACCGCTACATACGCGAGGCCGTCGATGTGCTGACCGCCCTCGCACCCACCCTGGCCGAGGCGATGGACATCGCCCGGACCAAGGCGTTCGTGATCCTGGACGGCACCCTGCTGCCAATCGACCGGATCGCCGCCAACACCCCGTACTACTCGGGCAAACAC
>NZ_JAHKJW010000191.1 GCF_019710745.1 Streptomyces beigongshangae | reverse complement strand
TAACGAGCTGGTGCGTGATTGCGGGTGACATGTTCTTGCTGGTGGGTGTCATGATCCGGATGTGGCGATCATGGTCAGTCGGACGGTTCTCGCGCATCAGGTGTTCACGGGAGTCTCGCGGGGGCATCTCGCTTCCCTGGTTGAAGAGTTGGCCGGCCCGTGGCAGGCCGTGGTGCAGGGGCGTCGTCACGAAGCTCGCGGCGGGGCCAGGAAGCGCGAGGCAGGAGCCGGTGTCCGGCATCGGCTGGTGTTCGTCGACCGGCTCGTGGCTACGTTGATTCACTTGCGGCACGATCTGCCGCATGCGGCGTTGGGGCTGCTGTTCGGCGTCGACCGCTCCACCATCATCCGTGCGATCGGTGAGATACGAGGGCTGCTGGCAGAGCGGGGATGCGCGGTCCCAGACCGGCCCGGCCTGCGGCTGCGGACCCTGGCGGATGTGTTCGCATACGCCCAGGCCGAAGGCATCGAGCTGCGGCTGGACGCCACCGAGGTCCAGGTCCGTCGGCCCCCGGCCAGCCGCGGCGGACGCCGTGCT
>NZ_JAHKJW010000190.1 GCF_019710745.1 Streptomyces beigongshangae | reverse complement strand
CCGGTCAGCTCCACCCCTTACAGGGCTTCCACATCCGGCCTATCAACCCAGTCGTCTACTGGGAGCCTTAACCAATCTAGTTGGTGGGAGTCCTCATCTCGAAGCAGGCTTCCCGCTTAGATGCTTTCAGCGGTTATCCCTCCCGAACGTAGCCAACCAGCCATGCCCTTGGCAGGACAACTGGCACACCAGAGGTTCGTCCGTCCCGGTCCTCTCGTACTAGGGACAGCCCTTCTCAAGACTCCTACGCGCACAGCGGATAGGGACCGAACTGTCTCACGACGTTCTAAACCCAGCTCGCGTACCGCTTTAATGGGCGAACAGCCCAACCCTTGGGACCGACTCCAGCCCCAGGATGCGACGAGCCGACATCGAGGTGCCAAACCATCCCGTCGATATGGACTCTTGGGGAAGATCAGCCTGTTATCCCCGGGGTACCTTTTATCCGTTGAGCGACGGCGCTTCCACAAGCCACCGCCGGATCACTAGTCCCGACTTTCGTCCCTGCTCGACCCGTCGGTCTCACAGTCAAGCTCCC
>NZ_JAHKJW010000019.1 GCF_019710745.1 Streptomyces beigongshangae | reverse complement strand
CGGCGGCCGGCGACCGCCCCGCGCGGCGGACCCGTACGGCCGGGGACGGCTCGGCGAGCCAGACGGCGACACCGGCGCCCGCCCCGGCCGCGAAGCCACCCGCTACGGGCTCCGAGCCGACCTCTCCGAACGCGCAGTCGGCCACGGCCACCCCGGTGGCCGAGCCGACGACCCCCGGCCCGCCGCTGCGCGCGCGAAGCGCCGGCGGAGGCTCGGCGAGCCGGCGACGGCAGCCCCAGGACGCCACCGGCCCCGCCGGCCCCATCGACCCCGCCGGCTCCCCGGCTTCGGCGGAACCGGCTCCCTCCGCCGCACCGACCACTCCGGCCGAGGCAACGGCGTCGACCGGGACCGGGGGCACGACTGGGACCGGGAGCACGGCCGGGACCGGCAGCCCGGACGCCCCGTGGCACCGTGCCCGCCCGGCTTTCGACGAGCCCGAAGCGTCCCCGGCCGCCGAAAAGACCCCGGAGCCAGGGAACGCGCCGGAATCCGAGAAGGACCCGGTGCCGGAGGACAGCCCTCCGCACCCCCCGGCCGTCAGCGACCCCACCGAAGACCCTCCCGCCCCCCAGAGTCCTCCCGCCCCCCAGAGCCCTCCCGGAGGCCCGCAGTGAACGACGCTCTCGACGTCGCCCTGCGACTCCTCGTCGTCTTCGTCGTGTTCCTGACGTTCCCCCTTCTCGTGGGCCAGGCCGAGCACAAGGTGATGGCCCACATGCAGGGCCGTCTCGGCCCCATGTACGCCGGCGGCTTCCACGGCTGGGCGCAACTCGTGGCGGACGGCGTGAAGTTCGCGCAGAAGGAGGACGTGGTCCCGGCGGGCGCCGACCGCCGTGTCTTCCAGCTCGCCCCCGCCGTGGCCCTCCTCCCGTACCTCGTCGTCATCCTCGCCATCCCGATCGGCCCGGGCGAGGGCGCGGTCGGTGAGGTCGTCGACGCGGGCATCTTCTTCGTCCTCGCCGTGATGGGCGTGAGCGTCCTCGGCTCGCTCATGGCGGGCTGGGCCTCGGCCAACAAGTTCTCCCTCCTCGGCGGCCTGCGCACCGCCGCCCAGCTCCTCGCGTACGAACTCCCGATGCTGCTGACCGCCGCGTCGGTCGCGATGGCGGCCGGCACGGTCTCCCTCCCCGGCATCGTCGACGCCTTCGAGTGGTGGTGGCTGCCCTGGCAGATCATCGGCGCGATCGTCTTCTTCGTGGCGGGCCTCGCCGAACTCCAGCGCCCGCCCTTCGACATGCCGGTGGCCGACTCGGAGATCATCTTCGGCGCGTACACCGAGTACACGGGTCTGCGCTTCGCCCTGTTCCTCCTCGCCGAGTACGCCGGGATCGTCGTCCTGAGCGGCCTGACCACCGTGCTCTTCCTGGGCGGCTGGCACGGCCCGTGGGGCGAGGACGGTCTCGGCTGGGTCTGGACCCTGCTCAAGGCCGCGGTCCTCGCCTTCGTCGTCATCTGGCTGCGCGTCACCTACCCGCGCCTGCGCGAGGACCAGCTCCAGAAACTCGCCTGGACCCTCCTCGTCCCCCTCTCCCTCGCCCAGATCGCCCTCACGGGCATCGTCAAGGTGGTGATCGCGTAACCATGTCCCGCCCGTCGATCCCCGGTTCAGGCCTGGCCAAGGGTCTGGCTGTCACCCTGCGCACGATGACGAAGAAGACCGTCACCGCGCAGTACCCGGACACCCAGCCCGAACTCCCGCCCCGCTCCCGCGGCGTCATCGGCCTCTTCGAGGAGAACTGCACGGTCTGCATGCTGTGCGCCCGCGAGTGTCCGGACTGGTGCATCTACATCGACTCCCACAAGGAGACGATCCCACCCGCCGCTCCCGGTGGCCGCGAGCGCAGCCGCAACGTCCTCGACCGCTTCGCCATCGACTTCGCCCTCTGCATGTACTGCGGCATCTGCATCGAGGTCTGCCCGTTCGACGCCCTCTTCTGGTCCCCCGAGTTCGAGTACGCCGAGACCGAGATCCACGAACTCACCCACGAACGCGACAAGCTCCGCGACTGGATGTGGACCGTACCGGCCCCGCCGGCCCTCGACCCCGGTGCCGAGGAACCCAAGGAGATCGCCGCCGCCCGCAAGACCGCCGAGAAACTGGCCGCGGCAGAGGCACAGGTACAGGTACAGGTACAGGTACAGGCAGAAGCGCAGGCTGGGACAGCGGTCCAGGTCCAGAACAAGTCCCAGGGCCGGACCGAGCCAACCGACCCGCAGGGAACCGATCCGCAGGGAACCGACCCGCAGGGAGGCCCCTCGTGAGCCCCGCCGCGGCCGCCGCCACGGCGGCACGGGCCACGACCACCACCGCCGCCGAGACCCACGGCTTCCTCTCCCCGACCGGCGTCGAGATCGCCTTCCTCCTCGTCGGCCTGGTCACCTTCGGCGCCGCGGTCGTCACGGTCACCACGAAGCAGCTGGTGCACGCCGCCCTGTGGCTGGTGGTCGCCCTCGGCGGCCTCGCCGTCGAGTACCTCCTCCTCACGGCCGAGTTCATCGCCTGGGTGCAGGTCCTCATCTACGTCGGTTCCGTCGTCGTCCTCCTCCTCTTCGGTCTGATGCTCACCCGGGCCCCCATCGGCCGTTCCCCGGACGCCGACTCGGGCAACCGGTGGGTGGCCCTCGCCGTGGCGGTCGCCGCGGCCGCCGCCCTCGTCTGGGTCGTCGTCGACGCCTTCCGGACGACCTGGATCGACCTGGACGGTGCCGCCGCCGGCTCCACCGCGGTCACCGGCGCGAGCCTCTTCCAGAGCTGGGTGCTCCCCTTCGAGGCCCTCTCGGTCCTGCTGCTCGCCGCCCTGGTCGGCGCGATCGTCCTCTCCCGCAGGACGAAGGCGAAGGCGACGGCCACCCCGAGTCCGCCCGGCCCGCCGCGCCCCCCGGGCCCGCGCAGCGACGTCCCCCGGAGTGACAAGGAAGGCGCCCGCTGATGCACCTCGCCTACCCGGCCGTACTCTCCGCCCTCCTCTTCTGCACCGGTCTGTACGGAGTCCTGGCGCGCCGCAACGCGATCCTGGTCCTGATGTCCGTCGAGCTGATGCTCAACGCCGTCAACCTCAACCTCGTCGCCTTCGACGTCTGGCTCAGCAAGACCGCCCAGGACACCCTGCACTCCGGCCAGGCCCTGACCCTGTTCACCATCGCCATCGCCGCCGCCGAGATCGGCATCGGCCTGGCGATCGTCCTCGCCGTCCACCGCAACCGCGGCACCGCGAACATCGACGTGCTCCGCGACACCGCGGAGTCCGGTACCGCGGACACCGACGGGACCGACGGGACCGACGGGACCGACGAGTCCGACGACGACGCCGTCTCCGGGTCCGCCCGGAGCGAGCCGGCCGAGAAGGCTGAGGCCACCGCGTGACCACGACCACCCTCGCCGTCCTCGTCCCCCTCCTCCCGTTCCTGGGCGCCGCGGCCGGACTGTTCCTGGGCCGCTCGGCCGCCGGCTTCGTACGCCCCCTCGCCGTCCTGCCCTCCCTCGCCGCCCTCGCACTCGCCGTGGCCGTCGCCGTACGCCAGGGCGGCGGACGGGCCGTGGACGCGGCGACCGAGCTCACTCCCACCGGTTCGGTCCCCGTCGAACTCGCCCTGCACATCGACGGCTTCGCCGCCCTCGCCGCCGTCCTCGTCGGCCTGGTCGCGACCTGTGTGCAGATCTACTCGACGGGCTATCTGCGCGACGACCCGCGCTACCCCTCGTACGCCGCCCTCGTCTCCCTCTTCACCTCCGCGATGCTGCTCGTCGTCTACTCGGGCGACCTGATGGTGCTGCTGGTCGGCTGGGAGGTCATGGGCATCTGCTCGTACTTCCTCGTCGGCCACTACTGGGAGACCCCGGAGGCGCGCGCCGCCTCCATCAAGGCGTTCCTCGTCACCAAGCTCGGCGACGTCCCCTTCCTGATCGGCCTGTTCGCGCTCGCCGCCGACACCGGTTCGTTCCGCATCACGAAGGTCCTCGGCACCGTCGCGAGCGGCGGACTCGACCACCCGACCCTGATCGCCCTGCTGCTCCTCGCCGGTGTGGCGGGCAAGTCGGCGCAGTTCCCGCTCCACACCTGGCTGCCCGACGCGATGGCGGGCCCCACCCCCGTCTCCGCGCTGATCCACGCCGCGACGATGGTCGCCGCCGGTGTCTACTTCATCGCCCGGCTCCTCCCGGTCTTCGCCGCCTCCGCGGCGGCGCTGGTCGTCCTCGCCGTGCTGGCCGCCGTGACGATGGCCGGCTCGGCCCTCGCCGCGCTCGCCCAGGACGACATCAAGCGGGTCCTCGCGTACTCGACGATCGGCCAGCTCGGCTACATGACCGGCGCGCTCGCCGTCGGCGACCGCGGTGCCGCCGTCTTCCACCTCCTTGCGCACGGCGCCTTCAAGGCGCTGCTGTTCCTCGCGGCGGGCGTGATCATCCACGCGGCCGGCACCAACTCGCTGGCCGCCATGTCCCGGATGAAGGACCTGCGCGCCCGCGTCCCCGACGCCTACTGGACGATGACCGTGGCGCTCCTCGCGCTCGCCGCGATCCCGCCCTTCAGCGGCTTCTTCTCCAAGGAAGCCGTCCTCGGTGCCGCCGAGCACGCCGCCACCGGCCACGCCGAACACGTCCCCGGTGCCGCGGGCTGGATCGTCCTCGTCTCCGGTCTGGTGACGGCCCTGCTGACCGCCGCCTACGCGACGCGCCTGTGGCTGCTCGCCTTCCGCGGCCACGGCACCGAAGCCCCCGACCACGGCAGGCAGCCCGTCGCCATGAACTCCGTGCTGTGGGTCCTCGCCCTCCCGTCACTCGTCTTCGGACTCGCCACCGGCGTGCTGCCCGACTGGTTCGACGGCCGGGACCTCACCCCGACCCTCGCCACCGCCGTCCTCGGCACGGGTGTCGCCCTGGTGGGCGGCATCGTCACCTACGGGGCGTGGCGGCACACCACCGCCCTGTCGGGCCGCTTCCCCATGGGAGCGGTCGCGGCCCATCCGGGCGCCGACGGCGGCCTGGTCGAGGCCGAGGCCATCGCCAGTCACGAACCCGCGTACGGCAGTGCGGCCTCCGCGCCCGACCCGGCGGATCCCGGCCGGCTCCTGCTCGGCCCGCTGCACCGCCACGCGGCCGTCGGATTCCACCTGGACGCGGTGTACACGACGCTCCTCGTCCGCCCGGTCCGGGGCGCGGCCGCACTCGTCCGGTTCCTCGACCGCGAGGTCGTCGACACCTACGTACGCGGCGCGGGTGCCCTGCCCCGCTGGCTGGGGACGGCCGTCCGGCGCGCCCAGACCGGCAACGTGCAGACCTACGTCAGCGCGCTGTTCGCCGGCACCGTCGTCCTGGTGGTCGCCGTCCTCCTCGTCGCCACCGCGGGAGCGTGAGCAGGCGTGATCGATATCAACGAGTCCGTGATGCAGTTCCTTCTCGCGTTCGTCGTCGTCGCCCCGCTCCTCGGGGCCGCCGCGGCCCTCCTGCCGGCGCCGCCCGGACTGAAGGGGAAGTCTCCCGAGCAGGCCGTGCTGCGGCACGGCGTGACGGTCACCGGCGCCGTACTCATCGCCGCGATCGTCCTCGCGCTCGGCTTCGACCACGACACCCCGGCCACGGCACAGCGGATGCAGGCCACGACGGACATCAGCTGGATCCCCGCACTCGACGTGCGGATCCACCTCGGCATCGACGGCATCTCCCTCCCCCTCCTCGTGCTGACCGCGCTGCTGACCTTCCTGTGCGCGCTGTACTCCTACTTCCACCTGCCGTCGGGCCCGTCCCCCAAGGCGTTCGTGGCGCTCGTCCTCGTCCTGGAGTCCGGCACCCTCGCGACCTTCGCCGTCCTCGACCTGCTGCTGTTCTTCCTGGCCTTCGAGATGGTGCTCATCCCGATGTACTTCCTCATCGCCCGCTGGGGCGGTGAGCAACGCACCCGGGCGGCCTGGAAGTTCATCCTCTACACCCTGCTCGGTTCCGTCGTCATGCTGCTGGGCCTGCTCCTGATCGGACTCAGGGCGGGCACTTTCGACATGGTGGCACTCGCCACTGACAATCACCCCGAGCTGACCACGTCGGTGCAGGTCGTCGCCGTTCTGGCGGTCGGGATCGGGCTCGCGGTCAAGACGCCGATGTGGCCGCTGCACAGCTGGCTGCCGGACGCGCACACCGCCGCCCCGACCGTCGGCTCGGTCCTGCTGGCCGGCGTCCTGCTGAAGATGGGCACGTACGGGTTCGTCCGGATCCTGCTGCCCGTCGCGCCGGACGGCATGAGCACCTTCGCCCCGTACCTCGCCGCCCTCGCGGTCGTCGGGATCATCTACGGTTCGCTGGCCTGCCTGGCGCTCGCCCGGCAGGGCGCGAAGGGCGACCTCAAGCGTCTCATCGCGTACTCCTCGGTCGGCCACATGGGCTTCGTGCTCCTCGGCATCGCGTCGATGACCCCGACCGGCGTGAACGGCGCGCTGTTCGCCAACATCGCCCACGGCCTCATCACCGGCCTGCTCTTCTTCCTCGTCGGCGCGCTCAAGGACCGCACCGGCACGACCGACCTCGACACCCTCGCGCAGGAGACCGGCGCCGCGCTCTACGGCAGGGCCCCGCGCCTGGGCGGTCTGCTCGCCTTCGCCGCCGTCGCCTCGCTCGGACTGCCGGGCCTGGCCGGGTTCTGGGGCGAGATGCTCGCGCTGTTCGGCGCGTTCGACCCCGCCGACGGTCTCAGCCGGCCCGCGTTCCTGACCTTCATGGCGATCGCCGCGTTCGGCACCCTGCTCACCGCCGCGTACCTGCTCGTCGTGGTCCGCCGGGTCTGCATGGGCGCCACCTCGCAGCGGGAGAGCCCGGCACTCGCCGACGTCCGGCCGTACGAGTTCGCCGCCTGGACCCCGCTCGTCGTCCTCACCGTCGTCGCCGGGCTCTGGCCCAAGGTCCTCCTCGGCCTGACCGACCCGGCCGTGCAGCAGCTCCTCTCAGGAGGCACCCGATGAGCTCCCAGGTCCAGGTCCAGGCGCAGTCCCTGGTCCAGTCCGTCGACTGGCTCGCGATCGCGCCGCCCACCATCGCGGCGGTCGTCGCGCTCGTGGTGCTCGTCGCCGACCTCTTCCTGGGCGACCACAGGAAGGCGCTGCTCGGCTGGATCTCCGTCGCGGGGCTCGCCCTCGCCGGACTCGCGCTGCTGCCGCTGCTGGACGGCGACCGCTCCACGTTCTGCCTGACGGGCGACCCGGACGTGTGCAGCTACACGGCGGACCGGTTCACCCTGGTCGTCCAGTTCCTCGTCCTCGGCGGCGCGCTCCTCGCGGCCCTCCTGTCGATGACCGCGCTGAAGGACGCAGACAAGGACGCAGACAAGGAGCTCCCGGAGGGGGAGTTCTGGTTCCTGCTGCTCTCCTCGGCCGCGGGCGCGGCCCTGCTGCCCGCCTCGCGCGACCTCGCCACCCTGATCGTCGCCCTGGAGGTCGCCTCCCTGCCCGCGTTCGCCCTCGTCGGCATCAGGCACGGCGACCGCAGGTCCTCCGAGGCGGCCCTGAAGTTCTTCCTGTCCTCGGTCACCGCGACCGCCGTGAGCCTGATGGGCGTCAGCTTCGTCTACGCGTCGACCGGCACCCTGTACCTCACCGGGATCGCCACCGGCATCGAGGACGTCGACGGCCAGTTGCACACCCTCGCCCAGGCGGGCGTCGTCCTCACCCTCGTCGGCTTCGCCTTCAAGACGGCCGCCGTGCCCTTCCACTTCTGGGTGCCCGACACCTACGTGGGAGCGCCCCTCCCGGTGGCCGCCTACCTGTCGGTCGTCGGCAAGGCGGTGGGCTTCTCCGGCCTGATCCTGGTCACCGTGATCGCCCTCCCGTCGTACGCGGACGTCTGGGGCCCGGCACTCGCCGCCCTGGCCGCCCTCACCATGACGATCGGCAACGTCGGAGCCCTGCGGCAACGGCCCACGCGCGCGTACAGCGCGGTACGGCTCCTCGCCTGGTCCTCCGTCGGGCAGGCCGGCTACCTCCTGGTGCCGATCGCCGCCGCCGCGTACTCCGAGGACGCCGAGAAGGCCGTCGGCTCGACCCTCGCGTACGCGCTCATGTACGCCGCGGTGAACCTCGGGGCCTTCGCGGTGGCCGCCCTGGTGGCCCGCACGAAGCCGCTGAACCGGGTCGGCGACTACCGCGGCCTGTACGCCTCGCGCCCCCTGGCCGCGCTCGTCCTCGGTTTCTTCCTGCTCTGCCTGGCCGGTCTGCCGCCGGGCGTCATCGGCCTCTTCGCGAAGGTCACCGTCTTCTCGGCGGCCGTCGACGCGGGTCTCGGCTGGCTCGCCGTGGTGATGGCTGTCAACGTGGTGATCGCGCTCTTCTACTACCTGCAGTGGACGAGCCTGCTCTTCCGCGCCCCCGAGGGCGAGCCCGCGGCCCACCGCGTCCCGGCCCCCCTCACCGCGGCGATCGCCCTGACCGCAGTCCTGGGGGTCGCGCTCTCCGGAGCGCCGCAACTCGTCCTGCGCTTCTCGGACACCGGCCTCTTCTGACCACGACCCTCTTCCGGCCACCAGCCCCTTCCGGCCACCGGCCCTTTCCGGCACCTCTCCCGGAGCGTCCACGCGCGTGCACGGGAGACCGCCGCCCCGCGCGCGTGGGGCGGCGGTCGTCTCACCCCGACGGCCGACGCGCGGCGGCGTACGCACAAGGGAACTAGTGCTCCCCGCCTGGCGTTGACCACTGAGGGAGGGTCCACTGGACCGTGGAGTCACGGAATCCAGTGACGTCAGAGATCGACAAGCAAGGGTTCCCCTGCCGCACCATTTGGAGGGCGTACCGTGCACCGCCGGCACAACGGGCTCAGGACCGCCGTACTCCTCGGGGGACTGTCCGCCCTCATCATCGTCATCGGCAGTTTCTTCGGGCGCATGGGCCTCGTCGTCGCACTCCTCGTCGCGATCGGCACGAACGCGTACGCGTACTGGAACAGCGACAAACTGGCTCTACGCGCGATGCGCGCGCGCCCGGTGAGCGAGTTCGAGGCCCCGGCCCTCTACCGGATGGTCCGTGAGCTGTCCACCCAGGCTCGCCAGCCCATGCCGCGCCTGTACATCTCCCCGACGGAGGCACCGAACGCGTTCGCGACGGGCCGCAACCCGCGCAATGCCGCGGTGTGCTGCACCGACGGCATCCTGCGGCTCCTGGACGAGCGGGAACTGCGGGGCGTCATCGGCCACGAGCTGAGTCACGTCTACAACCGCGACATCCTCATCTCGTCCGTCGCGGGTGCCCTGGCCTCCGTCATCATGTTCCTGGTCAACTTCGCCTGGCTGATCCCGATCGGCCGCTCCAGCGACGACGACGGCCCGGGCTTCCTCGGCATGCTGATGATCATGATCCTCGGTCCGCTCGCCGCGTCCCTCATCCAGCTCGCCGTCAGCCGCTCCAGGGAGTACGAGGCGGACGCGTCCGGCGCCCAGCTCACCGGCGACCCGCTGGCCCTCGCGAGCGCCCTGCGCAAGCTGGAGGCGGGCACGAAGCAGCTCCCGCTGCCTCCGGAGCCGCGCATCGAGACGGCGAGCCACATGATGATCGCCAACCCCTTCCGCCCGGGCCAGGGAGTCTCCAGAATGTTCTCCACACACCCGCCGATGGCGGAGCGCATCGCCCGGCTCGAACAGATGGCAGGTCGCCACCGGTGAAGACAATCCTGAACGTCATCTGGCTGGTCCTGAGCGGCTTCTGGCTNCAGGTCGCCACCGGTGAAGACAATCCTGAACGTCATCTGGCTGGTCCTGAGCGGCTTCTGGCTGTTCCTCGGCTACATGTTCGCGGGCCTGCTGCTCTGCGTCACGATCATCGGCATCCCGTTCGGCGTCGCGTCATTCCGTATCGGCGTCTACGCACTGTGGCCGTTCGGCCGCACGACGGTGGAGCGCCACGACGCGGGCGCACCGTCCTTCGTCGTCAACATCCTGTGGCTGGTCCTCGCCGGCTGGTGGCTGGCGCTCGCCCACATCGTCACGGGTCTCATCCAGTGCGTCACGATCATCGGCATCCCCCTGGGCATCGCCAACTTCAAGCTGATCCCGGTCTCCCTGTTCCCCCTGGGACGCGAGATCGTGAGCACCGACCAGCCGTTCGCGTCGTCGGTCCGGTAGGGCGGCGCGGGGGGTGCGACCACCGAAGTACGCCCTGACGGCGTACGACGCCGACATCGGCGTCGACATCGGTATGGACATGGACACCGGGGACACCAGCGGCGCCGGGATCTGGGCCCTGTGCGCGGACGCCGAGGACCTCTTCGGCGATCCGCCGCCGCCCGCCCGCGGGACGTACGAACTCCTCGGCTGCACCCCCGGAGGAGCGCTGGACGAAGCCCGCACGCGCGCGCGTGCGGAAGGCTCGGCACCTCTCGGCACCCTCGTCCTGGAGATCCTCGACAAGGAGGGCCGACGGGTCGAGGAGTGGTCCCTGGAGGACGTACGCCTCCTCGGCGACCGCCCGTGCGCACGCGACCTGTCACGGCGCGACCTCACCGTCGAGGCACGCGAGTCCCCGCACAACCCGTTCGACCACCCCCGGCGTCCGCCGCTCTCCCCGGGCTACCGGCTGCTCGGCGCCGGGACGGCTGCCGGGACCGAGCCGTGGGGCGGCTGCCGGGACCTGGCACACGTCCCGGACGGACAGCCGGATCCCGCCGAACCGCCCGTGCGACTGCTCGGCTGCTCCCCGCGCGGCGCCCTCCGCACGGCCCTGGACGCGGGAGAGGAGGACCTCGGACACGCCAAGCTGGTACGCCTCGACCGGGCGGGCCACCCCGTCCAGTCGGCCGTCGAGGGCGAACTGGCCGCCTGGATCCCCTCGGCTCGGGGCCGCGGCCTGATGGACCTCACGCTGGAGCCCTGGTCGGAACGGCCGCCGACCGCGGCCGAGGAGGTCTGGGAACTGTGGGACGACGGCCGGCCCACCGGACCCGGTCGCTGGGCGGGATGCGGCACGGAAGGCCGCCGCCACTGGCTGAGCACGGCACTGGAACGTCACGACTTCGGCCGGCCCGACGCCGGCCCCGGTGGTACGTACCACCTCGACGGCCGCCACATCACCGACGAACCCGGCTTCTTCTGCGCGGTCGGCGAGGCGGTCAACGGACCGGGCGGCTACTTCGGCCGGGGCCTCGACGCCCTCGCTGACTGCCTACGTGGCCGCTGGGGCGCCCGGCTGCCCTTCACCCTGCTCTGGCACGACGCGGAGGTGGCCCGCACCTGCCTCGGCCTCGTCCCGCTCACCGGCCACCGCCCCTGCACGTTCGAGGAACTCCTCGCCTTCCTCGGGGAGGAGGGCGTCGGTGTCCGTCTCGTCTGAGGTCGTCCACAGGTCTGAGGTCGTCCACAGGCCCGCCCGATTGTCGGTGGGGCCCTGCATCATGAATGCATGACCGAGATCGAGCAATTGCTGGTACGTGTCTGTGCGCAGGCACACAACTCCCGGCCGTGGGGCTGGCCTTCGCTCCCCGAGCCCGTGGACGCGGCCACACTCGCCCGGGCCGAGTCCGCTCTCGGGTTCTCCGTCCCGCCGCTGCTCGCCGCCCTCTACCTGCGGATAGGGGACGGGGGCTTCGGCCCGGAGTACGGTCTGCTGCCCCTGCTCGACAGCCCGCCCTCGGGCGAACCCTCCGTCGTCGCGCAGTACCTCGCCCACCGCGAGGACGGCCGCAAGGACCCCGACTGGCCCTGGCCGGACGGCATCCTGCCGATATCGCACTGGGGCTGCGGCATGTACGCGTGCGTGGACTGCCGTGCCCCCGACGCCACGGTCCTCCTGTTCGAACCGAACGCCGGCGACGCCGACCACGCGTGGTACGTGGACGCCCCGACCCTCACGGCCTGGCTCGACGCCTGGCTGGACGGCACCGGCTGGTACGACGAACTGAACGACGGCACGGACCTGGAACCCTGGACCGACTTCCGGACCCGCACGGGAATGGCACGCACCTCTTAGAGGCGCGGAAAGCCCCGGGGCCGGCCCTCACCGAACCCGTACGCACCCACCCACTGCCCGCAGCAGGCAGTCCCTGCCCGCGAACGAGAAGGATTCAGCGCGGGGCGAGCCGCCGCCGCACCCCGTACGCGACCGCACCCGCCCCCAGCACACCGGTGCCCACGACCACGGACGTCCACGGCAGAGCGAAAGCCAGCACCACACACCCCACCAGCCCCACCGCGGGCAGGACCCGCGACACGACCGCCGCGGACAGGGTCCAGGCCGAGGCGTTGGCGATCGCGTAGTACACCAGCACGCCGAAGGAGGAGAAACCGATGGCGCCCCGCACGTCCACCGTCGCGGCCAGCACCGCGACCACCGCTCCGACGGCGAGTTCCGCCCGGTGGGGCACCTGGAAGCGTGGATGCACGGCGGACAGCCCGGTCGGCAGATGCCGGTCGCGGGCCATGGCCAGCGTCGTCCGCGACACCCCGAGGATCAGCGCGAGAAGGGAGCCGAGCGCCGCCACCGCGGCACCCACCCGTACGACGGGGACGAGCCCCGGCGCCCCGGCGGCGCTCACCGCGTCGGCGAGAGGTGCCGTCGCCTGTCCGAGTCCCCCCGTCCCCAGCACGGAGACGACCGCCACCGCCACCGCCGCGTACACGACCAGTGCGATACCGAGCGCGAGAGGGATCGCGCGCGGAATGGTGCGGGCCGGATCCCGTACCTCCTCACCGAGGGTCGCGATCCGCGCGTACCCGGCGAAGGCGAAGAACAGCAGTCCGGCAGCCTGAAGCACCCCGCCGGCTCCCTCGGAGACACTCACGTCGAGCCGCCCGGCACCGGCTTCCCCCGAGGTCAGACACACGACCACCACGGAAGCGAGGACCGCGAGCACCACCGCCACGATCGCCCGCGTCAGCCACGCGGACTTCTGGACGCCGCCGTAGTTCACCGCGGTCAGCGCCACCACGGCTCCCACGGCCACCGCGTGCGCCTGCTCCGGCCAGACGTACGCGCCCACCGTCAGCGCCATCGCCGCACACGAGGAGGTCTTGCCCACGACGAACGACCAGCCCGCCAGGTACCCCCAGAACGCGCCGAGCCGCTCCCGTCCGTACACGTACGTGCCGCCCGACGTGGGATACCGGGCGGCGAGGCGGGCCGAAGCGGTCGCGTTGCAGTAGGCGACCACGGCGGCGAGGCCCAGCCCGAGGAACAGCCCGGATCCCGCCGCCCGTGCCGCGGGCCCCAGCGCGGCGAAGATGCCCGCACCGATCATCGAGCCGAGGCCGATGACCACGGCGTCCCCGAGGCCGAGTGTCCGCCGCAGCTCCTGTGTCATGAGCCGCACCCTACTGACCGGCGCAACCGGACACCGTCGTGCCGGTGTCCTCACGGACAACAGCGGAGGAACACGAGAACAGGCACGCGAACAAGACGGAAGGGGCGGGCACCCGAGGCACCCGCCCCTTCCGGTACGCGCGGTCTGCGTCCGTCGAACAGCGGCAACGTCACCGGTAGTTGACGAACTGCAGGGCGAAGTCGAAGTCCTTGCCCTTGAGCAGGGCCTGGACGGCCTGCAGGTCGTCGCGGCTCTTCGAGCTGACGCGCAGCTCGTCGCCCTGGACCTGCGCCTTCACGCCCTTCGGGCCCTCGTCGCGAATGATCTTCGCGACCTTCTTCGCGTTGTCCTGGGAGATGCCCTCCTCGATCGAGGCGAAGATCTTGTACTCCTTGCCGGAGAGCTGCGGCTCACCGGCGTCCAGCGCCTTCAGCGAGATCCCGCGCTTGACCAGCTTGGTCTCGAACACATCGAGGATGGCCTTGACCCGCTCCTCGGAGTTCGCCTCCATGAGGATCTTCTCGCCGGACCAGGAGATGGAGGCGCCCACGTTCTTGAAGTCGTAGCGCTGCGAGATCTCCTTGGCGGCCTGGTTGAGGGCGTTGTCGACCTCCTGCCGCTCGACCTTCGAGACGATGTCGAAACTGGAGTCGGCCATGTCCTGTGGCTCCTTGTATCGGGGTGCGTAGTGGCGGCCGCCGAACCCGTGTCGGTCCCGGGCCGCATCCGCATAAGCCTAGCCATCCCCTCCCCTCCGGGCACCGTTCAACCGAGTGGCGAAGCACCCCCGGGCATCGGGTATCGTTTACGTCGTTGCCACAGAGCACCGCCGAAAGACGGTTCGAAGGGCAGCTACCCCCGGCGGTGTGCCCGAGCGGCCAAAGGGAGCAGACTGTAAATCTGCCGGCTTAGCCTTCCCAGGTTCGAATCCTGGCGCCGCCACACGGGAACCAAGGGCCTGTGACCTGCTTAAATAGCAGGTCACAGGCCCTTGGTCATGCCTGTGGGCAGAGGTCGCCGCCTCGCGGCCGAACGCGACATGTCGGGGTGCGTCGAGGGGAATTGCCTGCGCTTCGCCCGCGCAGCCCCCGCCGGGCGGAAGCTCTGGCGTTGGCAGCGTCGTCATGTGGCGTATGCACCCAGGACCGCCCCCTTCTGTGAGCGGCTGTGGTGTGTACCGCTGGACGAGCCGTTGCCTCCCTGTCCTCGGAGGGACTCAGGATATGACTACGGAACTGCCGCAATGAGTAAGAAACCGTGCTGATGGAAAATCATTCGGTCCAACGGTGCTCACGGTTCACGTTGCAGACGAGAGGCGCGGGGGACAGGGCTGACTGGTCAGCCCTTCGGGTTCGAATTCCGGCACCGCTGCGCTGAGAAAGGGTTCTTTCGTGTTCGGGTGCATCGCGGGCCGGATCGGCGCAGGGTGCGGACACGCCGACGGCCGAGTGCGCCGGTTTGTTCGTACGCTGGTTCCATGTCCTCACGTCGCCGCAACTGCCCCGAGTGCCGTCGCGAGATCGCCGTCGTCGCCGGGCGGTTCGCCCGGCACGACCCGCCGGGGGCGCGGGGGAGCGGGGAACTCGTGTCCTGCCCGGGGTCACGCAGACAGGCGGAACTCGGTGCGGCACAGCCGGCGCTGGACGGGTACGTCGTGGCGGAGTTCCCCGGCCAGCTCCCGCTCTTCTGACCTTCGGCTCTGCTGAGTTTTCGCTCTTCGGGCCTTCGGGTCTTCGGGCCTTCGGGTCTTCTGAACCGCGGCCTTCGGGTCGGCTAGTTCCCCGCCACCGACTTCACCGCCACCGACACCGGTGTCGAGCCGCTGATCAGCTCCAGGGTCAGTCCGGCCGTCGCCGGGGTGTCCACCAGCTCCGCGAGGACCGCGGCGACGTCGTCGCGCGGCACGGCGCCCCGCCCCGTGGCGGCCTCCAGGCGGATGAGGCCCGTGCCCGCGTCGTTCGTCAGCATGCCGGGGCGCAGGATCGTCCAGTCCAGGCCCCGGTGGGCCTGGACGTACGCGTCGGCCTCGCCCTTGGCGCGCTGGTACGCGTCGAAGACGTCGTCCCCGGGATGCTCCGGATCCGCGCCCATCGACGACACGACCACATGGCGTCGCACCCCGGCCCGGGCCGCCGCGTCCGCGAAGAGCACGGCGGCGCCCCGGTCCACGGTGTCCTTGCGGTCCACTCCGCTGCCCGGACCCGCACCCGCCGCAAAGACCGCCGCGTCCGCGCCCCGCAGATGCGCGGCGACCTCGGTCTCCGAGGCGGACTCCAGATCGCAGACCACCGGCTCGGCGCCGGCCGCCCGCAGATCGTCGCCCTGCTCGGCTCGGCGGATGATTCCCGCCACCTCGTCACCACGCGCGGAGAGCAACCGCTCCAGCCGCAGCGCGATCTGACCATGACCTCCAGCGATGACAATGCGCATGTTTCCGACCGTACGCCCATCGGGGCACACGTGCCGCACAACCCTGTGGACGACTCGTGGGTCTCACTGATGATCATGCTGTACGAGGGGGACGCCGCCAGGCGTCATAAGGAGACCGTCATCACCACCACGAGCACGAACCCCACCACCCGTAAGAGCCCTGCGATACGCAGGACCCTCACCGCGGCCGGCTGCGCCACCGTCCTGCTCGCCGGCGTGGCCGCCTGTGGCACGGTCGAGAACCTCACCGCCGGCCAGAAGGTGGACCGGGCCGTCGAGGGCCTCGGCGGGAAGAAGTCGCTCGGCTTCGAGCTGAGCCTCGACGCCAAGCCGTCCGCGCTGGTGAAGCTGGCCGGCGGCGCGGGGCCGGACGACGCGATGCCGGCCGAGCTCGCGGAGTTCCTCAGCGGGGTACGGGTCAAGGTGTCCGTCGAGTCGCGCAAGCCGCTCGCCGACTCGGGTGAGAAGGACATCGTGGGCACGGGGATGGAGTTCTCGGGGCCCGACGGCGTCCTGGCCGAGTACCGCATGGTCGGCGACCGCGCGTACTACCGCGTCGACATGAAGGCGCTCGGCGAGGCCGTGGGCTTCCCCCTGCCCACCGCCGACGAACTCCCGGAGGGCGGGAAGGAGTTCGCGCCGGTACTCGAAGGCAAGTGGGCCGAGGTCGACAGCCGCGAACTCGAACGCGCCGCGCAGGACGCCTCCGGCAAGGACGGCAAGGACTCCGAGGGCGGTGCCGCCGACGAGATCGACAGCAGGACCCAGCAGAAGATCCTCAAGGCCGTGCGGTCGGTCGTCGCCCGCGAGGTCACCTTCAGCGAGAAGGAGGGCTCCGACGGCGTCGAGCAGATCGTCGCCAGGGCCTCGTTCCGCGACCTGCTCACCGGTGTCATCGGCAAGCTGCGGCCGCTGGCCGACGACCTCCCGGCGGGCGCCGAACTGCCCACGGACAAGGACCTCAAGAAGGTCCCGGACAAGAAGGTCGCCGTCGACTTCTCCCTGAAGAACGGCGACCTGACCCGCGTCTCCGTCGACCTCGCCACCCTCGCGGACGACGCGAAGGGGAGCAGGCTGCCGCTGGTCATCACGTTCGGGAAGGCCGGCGACATCAGCGCCCCGTCGGGCGCCACGAAGCTGCCCACGGGAGAGTTCGGCCGCGCGGGCAACCCGTTCACCAGCGGCCTGATGGGCGGTTTCTGACGCACCGCCCGCCCCCTCGCACACCTCGCGCGCGTGGAGGCAAAAACTCCTCCACGACTTCCTTCACGCGCGCGTGGCCGGTGCGTACGCTCCACGCGCGCGTGCCGGTGCGTACGTGTCGACGCCGCGTCAACCGCGCCATGACGCCCCGCCCCCGCCCCCGCCCCCGCGTACGGTGTACGCGTCGCCTGCGTCACGATGTCCCGCCCGCGCGTACGCGCCGACCGCCTCACGACGCCCCGCCGGTCCGTCCCTGCCGGGGCAGGTCCAGCGCCACGGCCGCCGCCGAGCCGCAGTACTCCCGCACCGCGCTCGTCCGTGCCACCACCCGCCCCCGGTGCACCACGATCCGGCTGTACGCCAGCGACAGCGCGGCGTCGAGCCGGTCCCCGCGCACCGCGAGCAGCTCCGCCGGAAAACCGGCCTCCACCCGCACCTCGGGCAGCCCGAGCGCCGCCCGGGCCGACGAACTCACCGCCCCGTACGCGTCGGCGGCCCGCAGTCCGTACCGCGAGGCCAGCAGGTACGCCGCTTCCAGCGGATCCCCGCGTCCCACCGGGTTCGACACGTCCCTGAGGGCGCCGCTGCCGGCCGCGACCCGTACCCCGGCCGCCCGCAGCAGCCGTACCGGGGCCGTACCGCGGCGGTCCACGCCGGAGCAGCCGCCCTGGGGCAGGCAGACGACGGTCACCCCGGCCGCGGCGAGCTGGTCGGCCGACCGTGCGGCCACCTCGGAGGGGAGCCGGCCCAGACCCGCGCAAGGGCCGAGCGTCACGCCGGGCCGCAAGCCCCCCGCCATCGCCGCGAGCCGCGCCAGTCGCGCCGGATCGTCACCGTCCGTATGCAGATCGACCGGGCATCCCTGCTCCGAGGCGACCTCCAGGACCGCCTCCGTGTAGCCCGCCGGATCGGGGTCCAGATCCGGGCAGCCGCCCACCACGGAGGCGCCCATCTTCACCGCGTCCCGCAGCATCGCCAGCCCTTCGGCCCCGGCGAGCCCGGTCAGTACCCGGGGCATCGCCACGACCGTCAGTTCGACCAGTCCCCGCAGCGCGCGCCGTGCCTGCAGCACCGCCCCCATCGACTCCAGCCCCTGCACATCGCCCACCCGTACATGCGAGCGAAGGGCGGTTGCCCCGTGCCCGAGCTGGAGGAGCGCGGCCTCGGTCGTACGGCGCTGGACCTCCCGCGCCGCGTACGGGGCCGGGCCCCCGCCGTCGGCCGACAGGGCCGTGTCGCTGTGGGCGTGGGGCTCGGCCGGAGCCGGCAGCAGCAGGTGGCCGGAGAGGTCCATGCGCGCGGTGCGCGCCGTGAGGCTGCCCGCCGTGCCGACTGCCTCGATCCGGCCGCCGGACAGCCGCACGTCCACGGTGCGGCCGTCGGTGAGCCGCGCGCCGCACAGCAGCAGCCCGGAGCCGTCGCTGCGTCCGGACGACCCCGACGGGGACGACCCCGACGGACCCGGGAGCCCCGACGAGGAGGACGACGGGCCCGAAGGACCCGATGGGCCCGAAGGACCCGATGAACCCGACGAGAAGCGGTACGGCTGCGGCTGGCTGTCGGGCATCGCACTCCTGTGACTGGGGAGCCGCGCGGGAGACGCAAGATCACGCAGCGTGAGTCGAGCCTAGGGCGACGATCCGCGCGCATCGAGGAGGAGCGAAATAGTCGTACCGGTGTGGTCAGCGGTGTCCGTGGGGCCGGTGGAACGGGTTCGTACGGGCCCGGGAACGGGCCGGGGCAGGAGCCGCGAAACGGATTTGGGCGATCGGCGGCCGAGCGTGTAATGTCTTCATCGCTCGCCCCAATAGCTCAGTCGGTAGAGCGTCTCCATGGTAAGGAGAAGGTCTACGGTTCGATTCCGTATTGGGGCTCTGGTGTGAAAGGTTCCCGTCGCAGGGCGGGAACTGATCGCATCGCAGCGGTGTAGCTCAGTCGGTAGAGCAAGCGGCTCATAATCGCTGTGTCACCGGTTCAAGTCCGGTCACCGCTACTGACGGTAGCCGATTGCGGGGTCGGTCCTTCGATCGGTTACTCTGTTATGCGTTAATCCATGTCCCATCCGTCCGTCAAGGAGCACTCACGTGGCTGCCACCGACGTCCGCCCGAAGATCACGCTGGCCTGCGTGGAGTGCAAGGAGCGGAACTACATCACCAAGAAGAACCGGCGTAACAACCCGGACCGACTGGAGATGAAGAAGCACTGCCCGCGTTGCAACTCGCACACCGCGCATCGCGAAACGCGATAACACCAGGCTCGTTCACGAGGCCGTCCCCTTCTTTCGGGGGGCGGCCTCGCGTCGTTGACACCAGCTGCGAACCAGCGCGATTCAGGAGGTGCCGAGCCGATGGCGCTCGACCAGTCCTTCGTGGGGCGGTCCTACCCGCCCACCGATCCGTACGAAGTCGGCCGGGAGAAGATCCGCGAGTTCGCGGAGGCGGTGGGGGACGCGAACCCCGCCTACACGGACCCCGAGGCCGCCAAGACCCTCGGCCACCCCGATGTGATCGCTCCGCCGACGTTCGTGTTCGCGATCACCTTCAAGGCCGCGGGACAGGTCATCAGGGACCCCCAGCTCGGCCTGGACTACAGCAGGGTCGTGCACGGCGACCAGAAGTTCGTCCACCGGCGTCCGGTGCGCGCGGGTGACCGGCTCACGGTCACGTCCACCATCGAGGCGATCAAGTCGATGGCGGGCAACGACATCCTGGACATCCGCGGCGAGGTCCACGACGAGGCGGGCGAGCACGTGGTGACCGCCTGGACCAAGCTCGTGTCCCGCGCGGCCGAGGAGGCGTGAAACAGATGACCGCGAAGATCTCGTACGAGGACGTCGAGGTCGGCACCGAGCTGCCGGCCCAGTCCTTCGGCGTGACCCGCGCCACGCTCGTCCAGTACGCGGGCGCCTCCGGGGATTTCAACCCGATCCACTGGAACGAGAGGTTCGCCAAGGAGGTCGGTCTCCCGGACGTCATCGCGCACGGCATGTTCACGATGGCCGAGGCGATCCGGGTGGTCACCGACTGGACCGGCGACCCTGGTGCGGTCGTCGAGTACGGCGTCCGCTTCACCAAGCCCGTCGTCGTCCCGAACGACGACGAGGGCGCCACGATCGAGGTCAGCGGCAAGGTCGCCGCCAAGCTCGACGACAACACCGTGCGCGTCGACCTCGTCGCGACGAGCGCGGGCCAGAAGGTGCTGGGCATGTCCCGGGCCGTCGTGCGGCTGGCCTGACCGGGAGCGGCCAACGGCGGCAGGAGCAAGGGGCGTCCGCCATTGCGGACGCCCCTTACTCGTATCGCTCGTACCGACTGCCCCCTTGACGTAGTTAGTGATTGGACACTAACTTCATTGCATGGTCAGGATGAGCGCAGAGGAACGGCGTGAGAGCGTCATTCGCGCGGCGATGAGCGAGTTCGCCCGGAGCGGCTACCACGGCACCTCCACCGAGGCGATCGCCAAGCGCGTGGGGGTCTCGCAGCCGTACCTCTTCCGGCTCTTCCCCGACAAGAAGGCGATCTTCCTCGCGGCCGCCGAGCGTTGCCTGGAGGAGAGCCGGCGCACGTTCGCGGAGGCATCCGACGGACTGGAGGGCGAGGAGGCCCTGCACTCCATGGCGAACGCGTACACGAGGGTCATCGCCGAGGAGCCGGAGCGGCTGCTCATGCAGATGCAGATGTACGTCGCGGTGGCGGCGGCCGAGCAGGCCGGTGACCACGAGCTCGGCGAGGCGGTGCGGGCCGGCTGGATGCGGCTGTGGGACACCGCCCACCTGCCGCTCGGCGCCGACGTGAGCGAGACCACGACCTTCATGGCCTATGGAATGCTCATCAACTGCCTGGTCGCCATGGGCTTTCCGCCTCGGCACCGGGTGTGGGAGGGGCTCTACCCCTCGGCGAGGACCAAGGGTCGACTCGAACACTGAAGCGCCGAGAACACCGGAACGCCCGGACGGTGGAACGCCCGGACGCCGGGACCTCCGGACGCCGGGACCTCCGGACGCCGGGTGCCCGGAGGTCGTCGGGTGTCCGGATGTCGGGCCTCTCGGGACCAAGGCGGTGGACACCGCCTTTTCGTGAGCTCGAAAATTAGTGATCAATAACTAACCGAACCCTATGACCACCCACTGGGGGAGCGATGTCACAGCAGCTGCCGTCACCGGCCGAACGTCGCGGGGGAGCCGTCTGGGCCCTCGTCATCACCGGTGTCGCCGGATTCATGGCGGCCCTCGACAACCTCGTCGTCACCACCGCCCTGCCCTCGATCCGACAGGACTTCGGGGGAGAGCTCGACGACCTGGAATGGACCGTGAGCGCCTACACGCTCACCTTCGCCGTACTGCTGATGTTCGGCGCGGCCCTCGGGGACCGGTTCGGCCGTCGCCGGCTCTTCCTCGTCGGCATCACCGTCTTCACCGGAGCGTCCGCCGCGGCGGCCATGGCGCCCGGCATCGACGCGCTGATCGCCGCCCGCGCGGTGCAGGGCGTCGGCGCGGCCATCATGATGCCGCTGACGCTGACCCTGCTCACGGCCGCCGTTCCGGCCGCCAGGCGCGGAACGGCGTACGGCATCTGGGGTGCCGTCAACGGTCTCGCGGTCGCCTCGGGACCGCTCATCGGGGGCAGCCTCACCGAACACCTGTCCTGGCAGTGGATCTTCTGGCTGAACGTCCCGCTGGGCCTCGCCCTGCTGCCGCTCGCCCGGCTGCGCCTCTCGGAGTCGTTCGGCACCGGCGCCCCGCTCGACATCCGCGGCACCCTGCTCGCCAGCGGCGGCCTCTTCGGGATCGTGTACGGGCTGGTCCGCGCGCCCGTCGTCGGGTGGAGCGACGGCCTGGTGCTGCTGGCCCTGTTCGCGGGCGCGTCCCTGCTCGCCGGCTTCGTGTTCCACGGCATACGCGCCAGGAACCCGATGCTCCCGATGCGGCTCTTCCGCAGCCGCGCCTTCGCCGGCATCAACGCGGCCAGCCTGCTGATGTTCCTCGGCATGTTCGGTTCGATCTTCCTGCTCAGCCAGTACCTGCAGGGCGTGCTCGGCTACTCGCCCACCGAAGCGGGCCTGCGCATGCTGCCGTGGACCGGTATGCCGATGCTCGTCGCACCCCTCGCGGGTTATCTGTCGGACCGGATCGGCGGTCGCCCGGTCGTCGCGACGGGCCTGTTCCTGCAGGCCGCCGGGCTCGGCTGGTTCGCTCTCGTGGTCGAGGCCGACACGTCGTACGCCGCGCAGCTGCCCGCCCTGGTCATCAGCGGCATCGGGATGTCCCTGTACTTCGCCCCCGCCTCCAGCTTGGTCATGTCCAGTGTCCTGCCGCAGGAGCAGGGGATCGCGTCCGGCGCGAACAACGCGCTGCGTGAGGTCGGCGGGGCGCTCGGCATCGCGGTGATGGCCTCGATCTTCTCCTCCCGGGGCGGCTACGAGAGCGCGCAGACCTTCGTGGACGGCCTCCGGCCCGCCCTGTGGGTCGGCGCCGCCGCGGTGGCCGTGGCGGGCGCCGCCGCGCTGTACATACCGGGGCGCCGACGGACGGCCGCGCCGGGGAAGGGCGCGGCGGCACCCGCACCGGTACCGGAGACGGCCGCGCACTGAGTCCGGAATCCCGCCTCCCGGCTCCGCCCCTCCCACCCTTCCCGCACCTTCTGCGCCCCCCACGCCTCTCGCACCTCTCGCACCTTCCGAAAGGAGACCGTTGTGCCCACTCTTCCCTGGACCGTGCCGAACACCCCGCCCCAGGACGCCGATGTGCACGTCTTCGCCTCCCGTTTCGAGACCCGCACCCTCTGGGGGGCGCTGAGGTTCCTCGCCGGGACACCGGGTGTCTGGCGGCAGGTGAGCAGGGCGCCCGGGGCGTACGGGGCCACCCTGAAGGCCGCGCCCTTCAAGCGGACCTTCTGGACCCTGTCCGCCTGGGAGTCGCCCGCCGCGCTCAAGGCATTCGCCCGCTCCGGCACCCACGCGCCGACCGCCCGGGGCCTCGGCACGCAGATGCGGGACGCGAAGTTCGCGACCTGGACCGTACGGGCGGACGAACTCCCGCTGAGCTGGCCGGAGGCGCTGCGCCGGCTGTGACCGCGGTCCGCAGGGAACGGCCCCGCCCCGACCGGCGGGACCGTTCTCGTACCCTGGGCACGTGCAGGAACTCCAGGACGCCCCCCTCGCCCCGTTGACCACCTTCCGGCTCGGCGGCCCCGCCGCCCGGCTGATCACCGCGACGACCGATGCCGAGGTCATCGCCGCGGTCCGTGAGGCCGACGACTCCGGGACCCCGCTGCTGCTGATCGGCGGCGGATCCAATCTGGTCATCGGCGACAAGGGCTTCCCGGGAACCGCCGTGCGCATCGCCACGCGCGGCTTCGCGCTGGACGGTACGAAGCTGGAGCTGGCCGCCGGCGAGGTGTGGACCGACGTGGTCGCCCGCACCGTCGAGGCGCGTCTCGCGGGCATCGAGTGCCTCGCCGGGATCCCGGGCTCCGCCGGTGCGACACCGATCCAGAACGTGGGCGCGTACGGCCAGGAAGTGTCGTCGACGATCACCGAAGTGATCGCGTACGACCGGAAGAGCCGTGAGACGGTCACGATCTCGAACGCGGAGTGTGCCTTCTCGTACCGCCACAGTCGCTTCAAGAGCGAACCCGAGCGCTTCGTGGTGCTGCGCGTCCGCTTCGGGCTGGAGGACGCCGCCGGGCTGTCGGCACCCGTCAAGTACGCGGAGACGGCGCGCGCGCTCGGCGTCGGACCCGGTGACCGGGTGCCGGTGGACGCGGCGCGCGAGACGGTCCTGAAGCTGCGGGCGGGGAAAGGGATGGTGCTCGACCCCGAGGACCACGACACCTGGTCCGCCGGTTCGTTCTTCACCAACCCGGTCCTCACCCACGAGGAGTTCGCCGTCTTCCACGCGCGCGTGGCGGAGCGGCTGGGCCGGGGCGTGGTCCCGCCCGCCTACCCCGCCGGTGACAAGCACACCAAGACCTCGGCGGCCTGGCTGATCGACAGGTCCGGGTTCACCAAGGGGTACGGTTCCGGCCCCGCGCGCATCTCGACCAAGCACACGCTGGCCCTGACCAACCGCGGCGGGGCGACCACGGAGGACCTTCTCGCGCTCGCCCGCGAGGTCGTGGCGGGCGTTCACGAGACCTTCGGGATCACACTCGTCAACGAACCGGTGACGGTGGGCGTCAGCCTCTAGGGCTCCAGGGCTCCAGGGCTCCACGGGTTCGAGGCTCCGGGGCTCCGGGATTCCACGGCTCGCGGCGCGCCGCGCCGCCGACCGGCAGGCGCGCCGGGGCCGGCGCCGGGACCGGCCCCGGTCCCTCCGGAAGCGGCCGTCGGCTTCGGCCCGCTCGGCAGCGGTACCGACCGGGCCGATCAGACGACCGGGGCCGCCAGCCAGTCGTCGATCCCGGACAGCAGTTTCTCCCTGGTGTCGTGCGGGGCCGCCGAGCCCCGTACGGACTGGCGCGCCAGCTCGGCCAGCTCGGCGTCGGTGAAATCGTGGTGGTCGCGCGCGATGTCGTACTGGGCGGCCAGCCGCGAACCGAACAGCAGCGGGTCGTCCGCGCCGAGCGCCAGGGGCACGCCCGCCTCGAACAGGGTGCGCAGGGGGACGTCCTCCGGCTTCTCGTAGACCCCCAGGGCGACGTTCGAGGCGGGGCAGACCTCACAGGTGACGCCCCGCTCCGCGAGCCGTTTCATCAGCCGCGGGTCCTCTGCGGCCCGCACCCCGTGCCCGATCCGCGAGGCGTGCAGGTCGTCCAGGCAGTCGCGCACGGACGCCGGGCCCGCCAGCTCCCCGCCGTGCGGCGCCGCCAGCAGACCGCCCTCCCGGGCGATCGCGAAGGCCCGGTCGAAGTCGCGGGCCATGCCCCGGCGCTCGTCGTTGGAGAGCCCGAACCCGACGATGCCGCGGTCCGCGTATCGCACGGCCAGACGGGCCAGCGTACGGGCGTCCAAGGGGTGCTTCATCCGGTTCGCGGCGACCAGGACCCGCATCCCGAGCCCGGTCTCGCGCATGGTCGTGTCCACCGCGTCCAGGATCACCTCCAGCGCCGGGATCAGACCGCCCAGGCGCGGCGCGTACGACGTCGGGTCGACCTGGATCTCCAGCCACCCCGAGCCGTCCTTGAGGTCCTCCTCGGCGGCCTCGCGCACGAGCCGCAGGATGTCCTCGGGATCCCTGAGGCACGACCGCGCCGCGTCGTACAGGCGCTGGAAACGGAACCAACCGCGCTCGTCCGTCGCCCGCAGGCTGGGCGGCTCGCCGCTCGTCAGCGCGTCGGGCAGGTGGATTCCGTGCTTGTCGGCCAGTTCCAGCAGGGTGGTGTGCCGCATCGATCCGGTGAAGTGCAGGTGCAGATGAGCTTTGGGCAGCTCAGCGACCTTACGTACGTGCTCCATTCAAGGATCCTGCCGCACGCCGCCACCGTACCGGTAGCGCTTTCCCTGAACGTGGTCTTGCTCGCACGAAGAAACGGGCCGCCTCCCCGGAGGGAAGCGGCCCGCAGTACGTACTGACGCGGACGGAATCAGTCCTTGGCCTCCGCCAGGAGCTTCTGGATCCGTGAGACGCCCTCGACGAGATCCTCGTCACCCAGCGCGTACGACAGCCGCAGATAGCCCGGCGTGCCGAACGCCTCGCCCGGTACGACCGCCACCTCGACCTCGTCCAGGATCAGGGCGGCCAGCTCCACGGAGTCCTGCGGGCGCCTGCCGCGGATCTCCTTGCCGAGGAAGCCCTTCACCGAGGGGTACACGTAGAAGGCGCCCTCGGGCTCCGGGCAGAGCACGCCGTCGATCTCGTTCAGCATCCGCACGACGGTCCGGCGGCGCCGGTCGAAGGCCTCGCGCATCTCGGCGACGGCCGTCAGGTCGCCCGAGACGGCGGCGATCGCCGCGGCCTGGGCGACGTTCGACACGTTGGACGTGGCGTGCGACTGGAGGTTCGTCGCGGCCTTGACCACGTCCTTCGGGCCGATGACCCACCCGACCCGCCAGCCGGTCATCGCGTACGTCTTCGCGACGCCGTTGACGACGATGCACTTGTCGCGCAGCTCCGGCACGGCCGCCGGCAGCGAGGTGAACGTCGCGTCCCCGTAGACCAGGTGCTCGTAGATCTCGTCCGTCAGCACCCACAGACCGTGCTCGACGGCCCAGCGGCCGATCGCCTCGGTGTCCGCGGGGCTGTAGACGGCGCCCGTGGGGTTGGAGGGCGACACGAAGAGGACGACCTTGGTCCGCTCGGTGCGGGCCGCCTCCAGCTGCTCGACCGAGACGCGGTAGCCCGTGGTCTCGTCCGCGACGACCTCGACCGGGACACCGCCGGCCAGCCGGATCGACTCGGGGTACGTCGTCCAGTACGGGGCCGGGACGATGACCTCGTCACCCGGGTCGAGGATCGCGGCGAACGCCTCGTAGATGGCCTGCTTGCCGCCGTTGGTCACCAGGACCTGGGAGGCGTCCACCTCGTAACCGGAGTCGCGCAGCGTCTTGGCGACGATCGCCGCCTTCAGCTCGGGGAGGCCGCCGGCCGGCGTGTAGCGGTGGAACCTCGGGTTCTTGCATGCCTCGATCGCGGCCTCGACGATGTAGTCCGGGGTCGGGAAGTCGGGCTCGCCGGCGCCGAAGCCGATCACCGGACGCCCGGCGGCCTTGAGGGCCTTGGCCTTGGCGTCCACGGCGAGGGTGGCGGATTCGGAGATCGCGCCGACTCGGGCGGAGACCCGGCGCTCGGTGGGAGGGGTTGCAGCGCTCATGGGCCCATCGTTCCAGACCGGAAACATCCGCGGCACACTGGTTTCACGGACTGGGCACGACCGGCCGGAAGACGCCCCGGAGCCGCGCCCCCGTGTGCCCCGGAGCTGCGTCCCCGTGTGCTCCGGAGCCGTGCCCCGGTGTGTCCCCGAGCCGCGCCCCGGTGTGTCCGGAGCCGCGTCCCGGGAGGTGCCGCGGCACGGCCGGAGTCCGCGTGGACGCTTTCTGTTCGACGCCCGGCCGCCGACCACGTACACTCTCACCTCGTTGGCCTTCACCGGCCGCGCCGTCCCGGTGCACACCGAGCATCCGGGCGGATGCGGTACGTTGTGGGGGAAGCAGAGGGTCGTAGCTCAATTGGTAGAGCACTGGTCTCCAAAACCAGCGGTTGGGGGTTCAAGTCCCTCCGGCCCTGCTACACACTCCTTTCACCAGGATGTGTGCACAGGTACGTACTGCATCGCACCGCCGTGCGGCTCACACCGGCGCGGCACGGCCACGACCCGGAATCAGGTGAGGACGAGTGACGGACGCCGTGGGCTCCATCGACATGCCTGATGCCCAGGACGAGGCGCCGGAGTCCCAGAAGAAGGGCCGCAAGGGCGGCAAGCGTGCCAAGAAGGGCCCGCTGAAGCGCCTCGCCCTCTTCTACCGCCAGATCGTCGCGGAGCTCCGCAAGGTCGTCTGGCCGACCCGCAATCAGCTGACGACGTACACCACCGTGGTGATCGTGTTCGTGGTCATCATGATCGGTCTGGTGACTCTGATTGACTTCGGACTCGACAAGGCCGCCAAGTACGTCTTCGGCTGAGCCAAGCGCGAAGGGCGCCGTACCCGGCGCCCGCTTTCGCGTGTTCCACCCCCATGATCCAGGAAGAAGCAGCCACCGTGTCTGACCCGAACCTGAACGACGCCATCGAGCCGCGCGGACAGGACGCCGAGTCCGTTGACGACGAGCTCGACATCGTCGAGGGCGCGGACGTCGAGGACGAGGTCGAGGCTGCCGACGCCGCCGCGGACGAGTCCGGCGAAGAGGCTGCCCCGGACGTCGAGGACGAGTCCGACGTCGCCCTCGGGGAAGACGCCGAGGACGTCGAGGACGACACCGACGCCGCCGTCTCCGAGGAGACCGGGGAAGACGACGCGGAAGAAGAGGAAGCGGAGGAGACCGAGCCGGTCGACCCCGTCCTCGCCCTCCGCGAGGAGCTGCGCACGCTGCCCGGCGAGTGGTACGTCATCCACACGTACGCCGGATACGAGAACCGCGTGAAGACCAACCTCGAACAGCGGGCCGTCTCGCTGAACGTCGAGGACTTCATCTTCCAGGCCGAGGTGCCGCAGGAAGAGGTCGCGCAGATCAAGAACGGCGAGCGCAAGACCATCAAGCAGAACAAGCTCCCCGGCTACGTGCTGGTGCGCATGGACCTGACGAACGAGTCCTGGGGTGTCGTGCGCAACACCCCCGGCGTCACCGGCTTCGTGGGCAACGCCTACGACCCGTACCCGCTGACGCTCGACGAGATCGTCAAGATGCTCGCCCCCGAGGCCGAGGAGAAGGCCGCCCGCGAGGCCGCGGAGGCCGAGGGCAAGCCGGCTCCGTCCCGCAAGCTCGAGGTCCAGGTGCTGGACTTCGAGGTGGGCGACTCGGTCACCGTCACCGACGGCCCGTTCGCGACGCTGCAGGCGACCATCAACGAGATCAACCCCGACTCGAAGAAGGTCAAGGGCCTCGTCGAGATCTTCGGCCGCGAGACCCCGGTCGAGCTGAGCTTCGACCAGATCCAGAAGAACTAGCCGTTCTTCCGGACCGCATACCTCCGACCAGGTCAGACGGGCTCCCACCGGAGTCACTCCCCCGCTTGCGGGGGACCGTCTGACCTGCTCGGTTTTTGGCCGCACACCGATACCCGTTATCGTGGTGCGGTATGCCTCCATCCGGACGATCCGAAATGGACGGCTGGAAACTCTCACTAGGACCCGGAGAGAGCAATGCCTCCCAAGAAGAAGAAGGTCACGGGGCTCATCAAGCTCCAGATCCAGGCCGGCGCGGCCAACCCGGCTCCGCCGGTCGGCCCCGCGCTGGGCCAGCACGGCGTCAACATCATGGAGTTCTGCAAGGCCTACAACGCCGCGACCGAGTCGCAGCGCGGCTGGGTCATCCCGGTGGAGATCACGGTCTACGAGGACCGCTCCTTCACCTTCATCACCAAGACCCCGCCGGCCGCGAAGATGATCCTCAAGGCCGCCGGTGTCGAGAAGGGCTCGGGCGAGCCGCACAAGACCAAGGTCGCCAAGATCACCCAGGCGCAGGTCCGTGAGATCGCCACGACCAAGCTGCCCGACCTGAACGCCAACGACCTGGACGCCGCGTCGAAGATCATCGCCGGTACCGCCCGTTCCATGGGCATCACGGTCGAGGGCTGATCCCCACCTTCGCGGAACACCACCGTGGGAGGGCCTGCTCGGCCCCTACCACGACTCCTCAGAGCACACAGGAGCAGTAGTGAGCAAGCGCAGCAAGTCTCTCCGCGCTGCGGACGCCAAGATCGACCGGGAGAAGCTGTACGCCCCGCTCGAGGCCGTCCGTCTCGCCAAGGAGACCTCCACCTCCAAGTTCGACGGCACCGTCGAGGTCGCCTTCCGTCTGGGTGTCGACCCGCGCAAGGCCGACCAGATGGTCCGCGGCACCGTGAACCTCCCGCACGGCACCGGCAAGACCGCCCGGGTCCTGGTCTTCGCGACCGGTGACCGTGCCGAGGCCGCGACCGCCGCAGGCGCCGACATCGTCGGCTCCGACGAACTCATCGACGAGGTGGCGAAGGGGCGGCTGGACTTCGACGCCGTCGTCGCCACCCCCGACCTCATGGGCAAGGTCGGCCGCCTGGGCCGTGTCCTCGGCCCGCGTGGTCTGATGCCGAACCCGAAGACGGGCACCGTGACCCCGGACGTGGCCAAGGCCGTGACCGAGATCAAGGGCGGCAAGATCGAGTTCCGCGTCGACAAGCACTCGAACCTGCACTTCATCATCGGCAAGGCGTCGTTCGACGACACCCAGCTGGTGGAGAACTACGGCGCCGCGCTCGACGAGATCCTTCGTCTGAAGCCGTCGGCCGCCAAGGGTCGCTACATCAAGAAGGCCGCGATCAGCACCACGATCGGCCCCGGCGTTCCGGTCGACCCGAACCGCACCCGCAACCTCCTCGTCGAGGAGGACCCGGCCGCCGTCTGAGCCCCGAGCTCCCCGGCAGCCGCGTCACGGACGCGATCTCCGGACGGGCCCCGCAACCTTTCGAGGCGCGGGGCCCGTCTCTGTCTCCGGTTCCGTTTCCGGGCCGGGTGTCAGTGCCCTGCGCTAGCGTGCGAGGCACGGAAATCGCATAGGGGGACGAATGATGAGCTCGATCGTGCGCCGGGTGACCGTCTCGACGGCGGTCGCCGCCGCCCTGACCGGGGTCGCGGCCTGTAGCGGCTCGGACTCCGGCGGGGGGTCGGAGGAAACCGGCCGGGGGGACGGCGGATCGAGGATCCTGGCGAACCCGATCGCGGCCCTGCGTTCCGTGGAGAAGAGCACCGACAGGGCGGACTCCGCCAAGGTCGAGTCCACCACGACCATGGGCACGATGATGTCGATGGAGGCGGACGGCGTCCTCGGCTGGTCCGACGGCCTCACCGGCAAGCTGACGATCACGTACACCGGCGGCACGATGGCCGACCAGATGCGGCAGCTGGGCACCACCTCGATGGAGGCCCGCTACCTGCCGGACGCCTACTACGCGAGGATGGGCGACAAGTTCGCCGAGCAGTCCGGCGGCAAGCACTGGATCAAGTACGCGTACGACGACCTGGCGGACCTCGCCGGCGGATCGGGCGCGTACATGAAGGACCAGATGCAGAACACCACGCCGAACCAGTCGGTGAAGCTCCTGCTGGCCTCCGGGGACGTCGAGAAGGTCGGCCGGGAGAAGGTGCGCGGCGAGGACACCACGCACTACTCGGGCACGGTCGAGGTCGCGGACCTCGCGGGCAGGGACACGAACCTCTCCGCGGACCAGCTGGCCGGTCTGAAGCGCCAGCTGGAGCAGGCCGGTGTGACCACCGAGACGATCGACATCTGGGTGAACGACGAGAACCTGCTCGTCAAGAAGTCCGAGAAGGGCGAGCTGGCGACCGGCTCGATGTCCTCCACGGCGTACTACAGCGACTACGGGGTGAAGGTCTCGGCCGAGGAGCCCGCGGCGGGCGACACCGCCGACTTCAAGGACCTCGTGCGGACCCCGTCCGCGAGTTGAGAGCCGCCCGGGAGGCCCTCCGGGCGGCCACCGGAAGGCCGCTCCGGGCAGTCACAGGCGTCACGCAGGCACCGTGACAACTCGCAGGACCGCCCGGATCCCGCTGGGATACGCTCGCGCCCTGTCTGTGAGGCGCTCATCTGTTCTCTGTCGCTCACCTGTTCGCTGGGGGAATCGTGAAAATCGCTGTGCGTGGGGCCGGACGCCGGCGCGGGTCCGTACGTCATGGGGCGACGGGTGCGGTGGTGGCCGCTCTCGTCCTCGGCGGGGGCGCCGTCGGCTGTTCGAAGGAGTCCTCCGGGGGTGAGTCGCCGAAGATGACGCCCGTCGCGGCCGTCGCCAGGGCGGCGAAGAAGACGGAGGACATCACCTCCCTCAGCTACCGGATGACCGGCAGGACCCCGGAGGACGGGCGCGTGGAAGCCGAGGCCCGGATGCGCAGGGAACCCGACCTCGCCATGAGCATGAAGATGACCGTCCTCGACCAGGGAGCGGACGGCACCGTCGAGATCCGCCTGGTCGACAAGGTGATGTACATCGGCGGGGGTCTCGCGGCCGCCATGAAGATAGACGGCAAGAGCTGGATCAAGTTCGACCTGTCCGCGCTGGACGACGAGGCGCTGGGCGGCGGAGCCCCGGGCGCGGGAGCGGCCGACAGGGACCCGGCGCAGGAGGCCACCTTCCTCACCGGCGCCGAGGACGTGAAGAAGGTCGGCGAGGAGAAGGTGGACGGCGTCGGGACCACCCGCTACCAGGGCACGTTCACCCTCGACGAGTTCCGGGCGTCCCTGAAGGACGAGAGCAAGGCCACCCGCGGGAAGCGGGAGAAGAGCCTGGAGCAGTACGAGGCGATGGGCGTGGACGCGCTCACCATGGACGTCTGGGTCGACGGCGAGGACCACACCAAGCAGTTCCGTATGCGGGGCGACGCCGACAAGGGCAGGCTCGACATGACCATCACCTTCCTCGACCACGACAAGCCCGTGACGGTCGAGGCCCCGCCGGCCGAGGACGTCACGGACCTGGCCGGGATGAGGGGCGACCTGGAGGGCTGACGTCCCCGACACCCCGCCGGACCGGTGCGGCGGACCGGCCGGGGCACGGATTTGCTTGACAGCGCCCCGTTCACGTAACCTTCCACAGAAGCCAAAGACCGCTGGTCGTCGCCGTGCTCTCGCAAGAGGATCCGGTGACCGAAGGATCCGCTGAATTGCGGACGACCCGCGTAGGTGACTGTGGATGAGCTCCCGGACAGTCCCGTACTCCGTACGGATTCCGCCCGGTAGAGCCACGCCCCGTGCGCCTGCGCCGGGGCGTTTCGTTTTCCCAGTCTCCTTGCGAGCGGTCCTCATCACCCGGAAGGAGGCCACGCTTATGGCAAGGCCCGACAAGGCTGCCGCGGTAGCCGAGCTCGCGGACCAGTTCCGCAGCTCGAACGCCGCCGTGCTGACCGAGTACCGGGGTCTCACCGTGGCGCAGCTCAAGACGCTGCGCCGTTCGCTCGGTGAAGACGCCCAGTACGCCGTGGTGAAGAACACGCTGACCAAGATCGCGGCCAACGAGGCCGGGATCTCCACGCTCGACGACCTGTTCAACGGTCCGACGGCGGTTGCCTTCATCTCCGGTGACCCGGTGATGTCGGCGAAGGGTCTTCGTGACTTCGCCAAGGACAACCCGAACCTCGTCATCAAGGGCGGTGTCCTTGACGGCAAGGCGCTGTCCGCCGACGAGATCAAGAAGCTTGCGGACCTCGAGTCCCGCGAGGTTCTGCTCGCCAAGCTGGCGGGCGCCATGAAGGGCAAGCAGTCCCAGGCTGCCGCGCTCTTCCAGGCGCTTCCCTCGAAGTTCGTCCGCACCGCGGAGGCGCTTCGTGCCAAGCAGGCCGAGCAGGGCGGTGCCGAGTAACTCGGCTCGCTTGTTGACCGCCGCCTGAGGCGACGGTCGTAGCGGGCCGAACGTACGCCCGCCTCACCAGTACATCCCGGCACCTGCCGAATTAGTGGAAGGACGCCATCATGGCGAAGCTGTCCCAGGAAGAGCTGCTCGCGCAGTTCGAGAACCTCACCCTCATCGAGCTCGCCGAGTTCGTGAAGGCCTTCGAGGAGAAGTTCGACGTCACCGCTGCCGCCCCGGTCGCCGTCGCCGCCGGTGGCGCCGCTGCCGCCCCGGCCGAGGCCGAGGCCGAGCAGGACGAGTTCGACGTCATCCTCACGGGTGCCGGCGAGAAGAAGATCCAGGTCATCAAGGTCGTGCGTGAGCTGACCTCGCTGGGTCTCAAGGAGGCCAAGGACCTCGTGGACGGCGCCCCGAAGCCCGTTCTCGAGAAGGTCGCCAAGGAAGCCGCCGAGAAGGCCGCCGAGTCCCTCAAGGGCGCCGGCGCCTCCGTCGAGGTCAAGTGACCCGACGAGTCCGCGAGGACTCCTGCGGGCCGGTACAGCGGCTGAACTAGCGCTGTAACGCTGACGCACCGAAGAGCGATCACCCAACTGGGTGGTCGCTCTTCGGCGTTCGAGGGGCCGTGCGGCGGCAGCCTTGCGAGGCCGGTCGCGGCGAGTATGGTGATCTTCGTCCGTGCCGCCGGCCGCCTGTGACGGGCAGTGGAACACGATGCGGGCCGGGGTGCGGAACGGGTGCGAGTGGCGACGGCAGCACCCGGTTCGGCATGGGGGGCCTTGACGAACCGCACGCAGCGCGCAATTCTCAGGACGCGTCGTCACAACGATCCGGATCCGAGGCATGGATCGACGGCGAAGAGGGCAGTATCGATGTGCATCGAGGGCGCGGCTTGCAGCAGGGGTTGAGAGCAACGAGGGTCTTCAAAAACCCGCACTGGACATCAGTGGGCCTAGTGGCTACACTGACCCTTTGCGCTGCCTGTTAGCTGCCTCCTGCCCGTCACCAGGGGCATACCCTCGCTTGAGCATTGTGGATGGAACCGACTCCGACCTGGCCCTTTGTGACCGGTTCGGGAAACGATCCGCCCCTGTGCCCCGCTTGGGACCGGTACGCGCGTAGTGAGTCCGAGCCCTCGGAAGGACCCCCTCTTGGCCGCCTCGCGCACTGCCTCGACCGCGAATACGAACAACGGCGCCAGCACCGCCCCGCTGCGCATCTCCTTTGCAAAGATCAAGGAGCCCCTCGAGGTTCCGAACCTTCTTGCGCTGCAGACCGAAAGCTTCGACTGGCTGCTCGGCAACGACGCGTGGAAGGCTCGTGTCGAGGCGGCTCTGGACAGTGGACAGGACGTCCCCACCAAGTCCGGTCTCGAAGAGATCTTCGAGGAGATCTCTCCGATCGAGGACTTCTCAGGGTCGATGTCCCTGACGTTCCGCGACCACCGTTTCGAGCCTCCGAAGAACTCCATCGACGAGTGCAAGGAGCGCGACTTCACGTTCGCCGCCCCGCTCTTCGTCACCGCCGAGTTCACCAACAACGAGACCGGCGAGATCAAGTCCCAGACCGTCTTCATGGGCGACTTCCCGCTCATGACGAACAAGGGCACCTTCGTCATCAACGGCACCGAGCGTGTCGTGGTGTCGCAGCTGGTCCGTTCGCCGGGTGTCTACTTCGACTCCTCCATCGACAAGACGTCCGACAAGGACATCTTCTCCGCGAAGGTCATCCCCTCCCGGGGCGCCTGGCTGGAGATGGAGATCGACAAGCGCGACATGGTCGGTGTCCGCATCGACCGCAAGCGCAAGCAGTCCGTCACCGTCCTCCTCAAGGCCCTCGGTTGGACGACCGAGCAGATCCTGGAGGAGTTCGGCGAGTACGAGTCCATGCGCGCCACCCTGGAGAAGGACCACACCCAGGGTCAGGACGACGCGCTGCTCGACATCTACCGCAAGCTGCGCCCGGGCGAGCCCCCGACCCGTGAGGCCGCGCAGACGCTGCTCGAGAACCTCTACTTCAACCCCAAGCGCTACGACCTCGCGAAGGTCGGCCGCTACAAGGTGAACAAGAAGCTGGGCGGCGACGCCCCGCTGGACGCCGGTATCCTGACCGTCGAGGACATCATCTCGACGATCAAGTACCTGGTGAAGCTGCACGCCGGTGAGACCGAGACGGTCATGGGCGACAACAACGCCTCGATCGTCGTCGAGACCGACGACATCGACCACTTCGGCAACCGCCGTCTGCGCAACGTGGGCGAGCTCATCCAGAACCAGGTCCGTACGGGTCTGGCGCGTATGGAGCGAGTCGTCCGCGAGCGCATGACGACCCAGGACGTCGAGGCGATCACGCCGCAGACCCTGATCAACATCCGGCCGGTCGTCGCCTCCATCAAGGAGTTCTTCGGCACCAGCCAGCTGTCGCAGTTCATGGACCAGAACAACCCGCTGTCGGGTCTCACCCACAAGCGCCGCCTGTCGGCGCTCGGCCCGGGTGGCCTCTCGCGTGAGCGGGCCGGCTTCGAGGTCCGTGACGTGCACCCCTCGCACTACGGCCGCATGTGCCCGATCGAGACCCCCGAAGGCCCGAACATCGGCCTGATCGGCTCGCTCGCCTCCTACGGCCGGGTCAACGCGTTCGGTTTCGTCGAGACGCCGTACCGCCGGGTCACCGACGGTGTCGTCACCGACGAGGTCGACTACCTGACCGCCGACGAGGAGGACCGCTTCGTCATCGCGCAGGCCAACGCCGTGCTCAACGACGACATGCGGTTCAACGAGGCCCGCGTCCTGGTCCGCCGCCGTGGCGGGGAGGTCGACTACGTCCCCGGTGACGACGTCGACTACATGGACGTCTCGCCGCGCCAGATGGTGTCGGTCGCGACCGCCATGATCCCGTTCCTGGAGCACGACGACGCCAACCGCGCCCTCATGGGCGCGAACATGATGCGCCAGGCCGTGCCGCTGATCACCGCCGAGGCCCCCCTCGTCGGTACGGGCATGGAGTACCGCTGCGCCGTCGACGCCGGCGACGTCATCAAGGCCGAGAAGGCCGGTGTCGTCCAGGAGGTCTCCGCGGACTACATCACCGTCACCAACGACGACGGCACGTACACCACCTACCGGGTGGCCAAGTTCTCCCGCTCGAACCAGGGGACCTCGGTCAACCAGAAGGTCGTCGTGGACGAGGGCGACCGGGTCGTCGAGAACCAGGTTCTCGCCGACGGTCCGGCCACCCAGGAAGGCGAGATGGCGCTGGGCAAGAACCTGCTCGTCGCCTTCATGCCGTGGGAGGGCCACAACTACGAGGACGCGATCATCCTGTCGCAGCGCCTCGTGCAGGACGACGTCCTCTCCTCGATCCACATCGAGGAGCACGAGGTCGACGCCCGTGACACCAAGCTCGGCCCCGAGGAGATCACCCGGGACATCCCGAACGTCTCCGAGGAGGTCCTCGCCGACCTCGACGAGCGCGGCATCATCCGCATCGGTGCCGAGGTCGTCGCCGGTGACATCCTGGTCGGCAAGGTCACGCCCAAGGGCGAGACCGAGCTGACCCCGGAGGAGCGCCTGCTGCGCGCCATCTTCGGCGAGAAGGCCCGTGAGGTCCGTGACACCTCGCTGAAGGTGCCGCACGGCGAGATCGGCAAGGTCATCGGCGTCCGCGTCTTCGACCGTGAAGAGGGCGACGAGCTGCCGCCGGGCGTGAACCAGCTGGTCCGCGTCTACGTGGCGCAGAAGCGCAAGATCACGGACGGTGACAAGCTCGCCGGCCGCCACGGCAACAAGGGCGTCATCTCCAAGATCCTCCCGATCGAGGACATGCCGTTCCTGGAGGACGGCACGCCCGTCGACATCATCCTCAACCCGCTGGGTGTCCCGTCCCGGATGAACCCGGGGCAGGTCCTGGAGATCCACCTCGGCTGGCTCGCCAGCCGCGGCTGGGACGTCTCCGGCCTCGGCGAGGAGTGGGCGCAGCGCCTCCAGGCCATCGAGGCCGACAAGGTCGACCCGGGCACCAACGTCGCCACCCCCGTCTTCGACGGTGCGCGCGAGGACGAGCTCGCGGGTCTGCTGCAGCACACGATCCCGAACCGCGACGGTTCGCGCATGGTGCTGCCGACCGGCAAGGCGCCGCTGTTCGACGGCCGCTCCGGCGAGCCGTTCCCGGAGCCGATCTCGGTCGGCTACATGTACATCCTCAAGCTGCACCACCTGGTCGACGACAAGCTGCACGCCCGGTCGACCGGTCCGTACTCGATGATCACCCAGCAGCCGCTGGGTGGTAAGGCCCAGTTCGGTGGCCAGCGCTTCGGTGAGATGGAGGTGTGGGCGCTGGAGGCTTACGGCGCCGCGTACGCCCTCCAGGAGCTCCTGACCATCAAGTCCGACGACGTGACCGGTCGCGTGAAGGTCTACGAGGCCATCGTCAAGGGCGAGAACATCCCCGAGCCCGGCATCCCCGAGTCCTTCAAGGTGCTCATCAAGGAGATGCAGTCGCTCTGCCTCAACGTGGAGGTGCTGTCCTCGGACGGCATGTCCATCGAGATGCGCGACACGGACGAGGACGTCTTCCGCGCCGCGGAGGAGCTCGGTATCGACCTGTCCCGGCGCGAGCCGAGCAGCGTCGAAGAGGTCTGACGGGTCTGGCCGGGGCTCGCTGAACACGAGCCCCGGCTAACCAACCCCGGACCCCAGTCAGACCAGTGAAGAATCGACCCCGAAAGAGGGATTGACGACAAGTGCTCGACGTCAACTTCTTCGACGAGCTGCGGATCGGCCTTGCTACCGCTGACGACATCCGTCAGTGGTCCCACGGCGAGGTCAAGAAGCCGGAGACCATCAACTACCGCACCCTCAAGCCCGAGAAGGACGGACTCTTCTGCGAGAAGATCTTCGGTCCGACCCGGGACTGGGAGTGCTACTGCGGCAAGTACAAGCGCGTCCGCTTCAAGGGCATCATCTGCGAGCGCTGCGGCGTCGAGGTCACTCGCGCCAAGGTGCGTCGTGAGCGGATGGGTCACATCGAGCTTGCCGCTCCCGTCACCCACATCTGGTACTTCAAGGGCGTTCCGTCGCGTCTTGGCTACCTGCTCGACCTCGCTCCGAAGGACCTCGAGAAGGTCATCTACTTCGCCGCGTACATGATCACGTACGTCGACGACGAGCGCCGTACGCGCGACCTGCCCTCGCTGGAGGCGCACGTCTCCGTCGAGCGCCAGCAGGTGGAGAACCGCCGCGACTCCGACCTGGAGGCCCGCGCCAAGAAGCTCGAGACCGACCTGGCCGAGCTGGAGGCCGAGGGCGCCAAGGCCGACGTGCGCCGCAAGGTGCGCGAGGGCGCCGAGCGTGAGATGAAGCAGCTGCGCGACCGTGCGCAGCGCGAGATCGACCGTCTCGACGAGGTGTGGACCCGCTTCAAGAACCTCAAGGTCCAGGACCTCGAAGGCGACGAGCTGCTCTACCGCGAGCTGCGGGACCGCTTCGGCACGTACTTCGACGGTTCGATGGGTGCCGCGGCGCTGCAGAAGCGCCTGGAGTCCTTCGACCTGGAGGAGGAGGCCGAGCGCCTCCGCGAGATCATCCGTACCGGCAAGGGCCAGAAGAAGACCCGTGCGCTCAAGCGCCTCAAGGTCGTCTCCGCGTTCCTGCAGACCAGCAACAGCCCCAAGGGCATGGTGCTGGACTGCGTGCCGGTCATCCCGCCGGACCTCCGCCCGATGGTGCAGCTGGACGGTGGCCGCTTCGCGACCTCCGACCTGAACGACCTGTACCGCCGTGTGATCAACCGCAACAACCGCCTGAAGCGGCTTCTCGACCTCGGCGCGCCCGAGATCATCGTGAACAACGAGAAGCGCATGCTCCAGGAGGCCGTGGACGCCCTCTTCGACAACGGTCGTCGCGGTCGCCCGGTCACCGGTCCCGGCAACCGTCCGCTGAAGTCCCTGAGCGACATGCTCAAGGGCAAGCAGGGCCGTTTCCGCCAGAACCTCCTCGGCAAGCGCGTGGACTACTCCGCGCGTTCCGTGATCGTCGTCGGTCCGCAGCTCAAGCTGCACCAGTGCGGTCTGCCGAAGGCGATGGCGCTGGAGCTCTTCAAGCCGTTCGTGATGAAGCGCCTGGTGGACCTGAACCACGCGCAGAACATCAAGAGCGCCAAGCGCATGGTGGAGCGCGGCCGCACCGTCGTGTACGACGTCCTCGAAGAGGTCATCGCCGAGCACCCGGTGCTGCTGAACCGTGCTCCCACCCTGCACCGCCTCGGCATCCAGGCATTCGAGCCGCAGCTGGTCGAGGGCAAGGCCATCCAGATCCACCCGCTCGTCTGCACCGCGTTCAACGCGGACTTCGACGGTGACCAGATGGCCGTGCACCTGCCGCTCTCCGCGGAGGCGCAGGCCGAGGCGCGCATCCTGATGCTGTCCTCGAACAACATCCTCAAGCCCGCCGACGGCCGTCCGGTGACGATGCCGACCCAGGACATGGTCCTCGGTCTGTTCTTCCTCACCACCGACGGCGAACTGCGGGACGTCAAGGGCGAGGGCCGGTCGTTCGGCTCCACGGCCGAGGCGATCATGGCGTTCGACGCCGGCGAGCTCTCGCTGCAGTCGCGCGTGGACATCCGCTTCCCGGTGGGCACCATCCCGCCGCGCGGCTGGACCCCGCCGGCCCGCGAGGAGGGCGACGACGCCGTCGGCGAGCGGGAGTGGCAGCAGGGCGACACGTTCCGCCTGAACACCACCCTGGGCCGCGCGCTCTTCAACGAGCTGCTGCCCGAGGACTACCCCTTCGTCGACTACGAGGTCGGCAAGAAGCAGCTCTCCGAGATCGTCAACGACCTCGCCGAGCGGTACCCCAAGGTCATCGTGGCGGCGACGCTCGACAACCTGAAGGCCTCCGGCTTCTTCTGGGCGACCCGTTCCGGCGTCACCGTGGCCATCTCCGACATCGTCGTCCCCGACGCGAAGCGCGAGATCGTCAAGGGGTACGAGGACCAGGACGAGAAGGTCCAGAAGCAGTACGAGCGCGGTCTGATCACCAAGGACGAGCGCACGCAGGAGCTCATCGCGATCTGGACCAAGGCGACCAACGAGGTCGCCGAGGCGATGAACGCGAACTTCCCGAAGACCAACCCGGTCTCCATGATGGTGAACTCCGGCGCGCGCGGAAACATGATGCAGATGCGTCAGATCGCCGGTATGCGCGGTCTGGTGTCGAACGCCAAGAACGAGACGATCCCGCGTCCCATCAAGGCGTCCTTCCGCGAGGGCCTGTCCGTCCTGGAGTACTTCATCTCCACGCACGGTGCCCGTAAGGGTCTGGCGGACACCGCCCTGCGTACCGCCGACTCGGGTTACCTCACCCGTCGTCTGGTGGACGTCTCGCAGGACGTCATCATCCGCGAGGAGGACTGCGGCACCGACCGCGGCCTGCGCCTGTCGATCGCCGAGCGCGGCGCCGACGGCGTCCTGCGCAAGGCGGAGAACGTCGAGACCAGCGTGTACGCACGTGCGCTGGCCGAGGACATCACCGTCGACGGGCGGGTGCTGGCCCCGGCCAACACCGACCTCGGCGACGTCCTCATCGACGAGCTGGTCAAGCACGGCATCGAGGAGGTCAAGACCCGCTCGGTCCTGACCTGCGAGTCCGCCGTCGGCACCTGCGCCATGTGCTACGGCCGTTCGCTGGCCACCGGCAAGCTGGTCGACATCGGTGAGGCGGTCGGCATCATCGCCGCCCAGTCCATCGGTGAGCCCGGTACCCAGCTGACGATGCGTACCTTCCACACCGGTGGTGTGGCCGGTGACGACATCACCCAGGGTCTGCCCCGTGTCGTCGAGCTCTTCGAGGCCCGTACGCCCAAGGGTGTCGCCCCGATCTCCGAGGCCTCCGGCCGCGTGCGGATCGAGGAGACCGAGAAGACCAAGAAGCTCGTGGTCACCCCGGACGACGGCAGCGACGAGACGGCGTTCCCGATCTCGAAGCGCGCCCGTCTCCTGGTCAGCGAGGGCGAGCACGTCGAGGTGGGCCAGAAGCTCACCGTGGGTGCCACCAACCCGCACGACGTGCTGCGCATCCTGGGTCAGCGTGCCGTCCAGGTCCACCTGGTCGGCGAGGTCCAGCGGGTCTACAACTCGCAGGGCGTGTCGATCCACGACAAGCACATCGAGATCATCATCCGGCAGATGCTGCGCCGTGTGACGATCATCGAGTCGGGCGACGCGGAGCTGCTGCCCGGCGAGCTCGTCGAGCGGTCGAAGTTCGAGACCGAGAACCGTCGTGTGGTCCAGGAAGGCGGCCACCCGGCCTCCGGCCGTCCGCAGCTGATGGGTATCACCAAGGCCTCGCTCGCCACCGAGTCGTGGCTGTCGGCGGCGTCCTTCCAGGAGACGACCAGGGTGCTGACGGACGCGGCGATCAACGCCAAGTCCGACTCCCTGATCGGCCTCAAGGAGAACGTCATCATCGGTAAGCTCATCCCGGCCGGTACGGGCCTGTCCCGCTACCGCAACATCCGGGTCGAGCCGACCGAGGAGGCCAAGGCCGCGATGTACTCGGCCGTCGGCTACGACGACATCGACTACTCGCCGTTCGGCACGGGCTCCGGCCAGGCCGTTCCGCTGGAGGACTACGACTACGGTCCGTACAACCAGTAGGCGGGTCGCCCGAGCCGGTTGACCGGCTAGGGCGCTCGGGTCGGAAGGGCGGCCACCCCCTCGGGGGTGGCCGCCCTTCGGCGTTTCCGGCCGGCCGCCCGGGACCGGGGCCGCCCCCTTCGGCAGGGTCGGGAACCGTACAGGCCCCTGTGGCGTCGGGAATTCCTGACATGGGTGGTGCGGGAACCCGCGCCCGTATTGCCGCGTTGAAGCATGATGAAGAGCCAGTCCGTCCGGGGGAGGTGCTTCCGTGTCGTACCCGTCGCCGTGGCAGCCGGGTCAGGGGTGGAACCAGCCGCGCCCCTGGCCGGATCAGGCCGGTCAGTCCGGTCAGTCCGGTCAGTCGATGCTTGCCTCGACCGCCGACCGTGAGCGCGCCGTGGACGTGCTCAGAGCCGGGTTCGCCGAGGGCCGGATGCAGCAGTCCGAGTTCGAGAAGCGGGTGGCGCGGGCGTACGCGGCCCGTACGGTGGGCGAACTGACTCTGCTGGTGTCCGACCTCCCGCAGGGGCCCATGGCGCTTCCAGCGGTCACCGGACCCGTACCCGGACCCGTACCACGGGCGTTCCTGCCCGCGCCGGCACCGCCCAAGACGAACGACAAGGCCGTCGGAGCGGCGATCTGCGGTGGGCTCTGCCTGGTGACGGGCGGGTTCACCGGGGTTCCCGCGGTGATCCTGGGGCACACGGCCCGCTCCGAGATGCGGCGTACGGGCGAAAGTGGCGAAGGTCTCGCGATGACCGGGCTGGTCCTCGGCTGGCTGTCCATCGCGGGGTGGGCGCTGATGCTGACCCTGTTGTTCGTGGCGGCTCTGGTGGGCTGACCTGGCCCGGGGGCGCCCCGGGGGTGTCCCCGCAGTGCCCTGGGAGTGCCCTGAGGGTGTCCCGCGGGCGTCCTGGCGGGGACCGCCGCGGAGGCGGTGGGTTGGCATGAGCCGCTCAGGGGAAGGGGTGCGGCCCATTTGTTTTGACCGCAGCCTATGAGGTAGGTACGCTCAGACCTTGTGCCTGGGGTGTGCCCTGGCTCCCGTGCGTGCCTTCAACCGCACTAGGGGAGTCGTCACCGGCCACCGCAATCTGCGCCCCTCCTGCCTCGCGGCGGGAATCCGCAGTATTCGACACACCCGACCGCGTGGGTCGGAGATGTTCCAGGTTAGCTTCACCATTCGGCACACAGAAACCGGAGAAGTAGTGCCTACGATCCAGCAGCTGGTCCGGAAGGGCCGGCAGGACAAGGTCGAGAAGAACAAGACGCCCGCACTCGAGGGTTCGCCCCAGCGGCGCGGCGTCTGCACGCGTGTGTTCACGACCACCCCGAAGAAGCCGAACTCGGCCCTGCGCAAGGTCGCGCGTGTGCGTCTGACCAGTGGGATCGAAGTCACCGCTTACATTCCGGGTGAGGGACACAACCTGCAGGAGCACTCGATCGTGCTCGTGCGCGGCGGCCGTGTGAAGGACCTGCCGGGTGTTCGCTACAAGATCATCCGAGGTTCCCTGGACACCCAGGGTGTCAAGAACCGCAAGCAGGCCCGCAGCCGCTACGGCGCCAAGAAGGAGAAGTAAGAATGCCTCGTAAGGGCCCCGCCCCGAAGCGCCCGGTCATCATCGACCCGGTCTACGGTTCTCCTCTTGTCACCTCCCTGATCAACAAGGTGCTGCTGAACGGCAAGCGCTCCACCGCCGAGCGCATCGTGTACGGCGCCATGGAGGGCCTGCGCGAGAAGACCGGCAACGACCCGGTCATCACGCTGAAGCGCGCGCTGGAGAACATCAAGCCCACGCTTGAGGTCAAGTCCCGCCGTGTCGGTGGCGCCACCTACCAGGTGCCGGTAGAGGTCAAGCCCGGCCGCGCGAGCACCCTGGCGCTGCGCTGGCTGGTCGGCTACTCCCGCGCCCGTCGCGAGAAGACCATGACCGAGCGTCTGCTCAACGAACTTCTCGACGCGTCCAACGGCCTCGGTGCCGCTGTGAAGAAGCGCGAGGACACCCACAAGATGGCCGAGTCCAACAAGGCCTTCGCGCACTACCGCTGGTAGTCGCTCCCCCCATCGAGACCGAGAGAAGACCGAAGCCTCATGGCTACCACTTCACTTGACCTGGCCAAGGTCCGCAACATCGGGATCATGGCCCACATCGACGCGGGCAAGACGACCACCACCGAGCGGATCCTCTTCTACACCGGCGTCAGCTACAAGATCGGTGAGGTCCACGACGGCGCTGCCACCATGGACTGGATGGAGCAGGAGCAGGAGCGTGGCATCACGATCACCTCTGCTGCGACCACCTGTCACTGGCCGCTCGAGGACGACGACTACACCATCAACATCATCGACACCCCCGGGCACGTCGACTTCACGGTCGAGGTGGAGCGTTCGCTCCGCGTCCTCGACGGTGCCGTCACCGTGTTCGACGGTGTGGCGGGTGTCGAGCCGCAGTCCGAGACGGTGTGGCGTCAGGCCGACCGTTACGGCGTGCCGCGCATCTGCTTCGTGAACAAGCTCGACCGGACCGGCGCGGAGTTCCACCGCTGCGTCGACATGATCAAGGACCGCCTCGGTGCGCAGCCCCTGGTCATGCAGCTCCCGATCGGTGCCGAGGCCGACTTCAAGGGCGTCGTGGACCTGGTCCGCATGAAGGCGCTCGTGTGGTCCGCCGAGGCGGCGAAGGGCGAGATGTACGACGTCGTCGACATCCCGGCCACGCACACCGAGGCCGCCGAGGAGTACCGCGGTCTGCTGATCGAGGCCGTCGCGGAGAACGACGAAGAGATCATGGAGCTGTACCTGGAGGGCCAGGAGCCCACCGAGGAGCAGCTGTACGCCGCGATCCGTCGCATCACCATCGCGTCCGGCAAGTCCAGCGACACCACGGTCACCCCGGTGTTCTGCGGCACCGCGTTCAAGAACAAGGGCGTCCAGCCCCTGCTCGACGCGGTCGTGCGCTACCTGCCGACCCCCCTCGACGTGGAGGCCATCGAAGGCCACGACGTCAAGGACCCCGAGGTCGTCGTCAAGCGCAAGCCGTCGGTCGACGAGCCGCTCTCCGCGCTCGCGTTCAAGATCATGAGCGACCCGCACCTGGGCAAGCTCACCTTCGTCCGGGTGTACTCGGGCCGCCTGGAGTCCGGCACCGCCGTGCTGAACTCCGTCAAGGGCAAGAAGGAGCGCATCGGCAAGATCTACCGCATGCACGCGAACAAGCGTGAGGAGATCGAGGCGGTGGGCGCCGGCGACATCGTCGCCGTGATGGGCCTGAAGCAGACCACCACCGGTGAGACGCTGTCCGACGACAAGAGCCCGGTGATCCTGGAGTCCATGGACTTCCCGGCGCCGGTCATCCAGGTCGCCATCGAGCCCAAGTCCAAGGGTGACCAGGAGAAGCTGGGTGTCGCCATCCAGCGTCTCGCGGAGGAGGACCCCTCCTTCCAGGTTCACTCGGACGAGGAGACCGGCCAGACCATCATCGGTGGTATGGGCGAGCTGCACCTGGAGGTGCTGGTCGACCGTATGCGCCGTGAGTTCAAGGTCGAGGCCAACGTCGGCAAGCCGCAGGTCGCCTACCGTGAGACGATCCGCAAGGCCGTCGAGCGCGTGGACTACACCCACAAGAAGCAGACCGGTGGTACCGGTCAGTTCGCCAAGGTGCAGATCGCGATCGAGCCGATCACCGAGACCGACGGTCCGGCGTACGAGTTCGTGAACAAGGTGACCGGTGGCCGTATCCCGCGGGAGTACATCCCGTCGGTGGACGCCGGTGCGCAGGAGGCCATGCAGTTCGGCATCCTCGCCGGGTACGAGATGACGGGTGTCCGCATCACGCTTCTCGACGGCGCCTACCACGAGGTCGACTCCTCCGAGCTGGCGTTCAAGATCGCCGGTTCGCAGGCCTTCAAGGAGGCCGCCCGCAAGGCCAGCCCCGTGCTCCTCGAACCGATGATGGCCGTCGAGGTCACCACGCCCGAGGACTACATGGGCGAGGTCATCGGCGACATCAACTCCCGCCGTGGCCAGATCCAGGCCATGGAGGAGCGTGCCGGTGCCCGCGTCGTGAAGGGCCTCGTGCCCCTCTCGGAGATGTTCGGCTACGTCGGCGACCTCCGCAGCAAGACCTCGGGTCGCGCAAGCTACTCGATGCAGTTCGACTCCTACGCCGAGGTTCCCCGGAACGTCGCCGAGGAGATCATCGCGAAGGCCAAGGGCGAGTAACGCACGCCGTTTGCACGCTTTAGGCTTGACACCGACCGCAGGGCCTCCGAACCGGCAGAGGACGAGAGATCGTCCCGGCCGGGGAGGATCCCGGCGGGCGGCACCCCAGCAAAGATCATCCTGGCGCCGATGAGTAAGGCGTACCAGAACCACTCCGCAGGAGGATTCAGTGGCGAAGGCAAAGTTCGAGCGGACTAAGCCGCACGTCAACATCGGCACCATCGGTCACATCGACCACGGTAAGACGACCCTCACGGCCGCCATTACCAAGGTGCTGCACGACGCGTACCCGGACCTGAACGAGGCCTCGGCCTTCGACCAGATCGACAAGGCTCCCGAAGAGCGCCAGCGCGGTATCACCATCTCCATCGCGCACGTCGAGTACCAGACCGAGACGCGTCACTACGCCCACGTCGACTGCCCCGGTCACGCGGACTACATCAAGAACATGATCACGGGTGCGGCGCAGATGGACGGCGCCATCCTCGTGGTCGCCGCCACGGACGGCCCGATGCCGCAGACCAAGGAGCACGTGCTCCTGGCCCGCCAGGTCGGCGTTCCGTACATCGTCGTCGCCCTGAACAAGGCCGACATGGTGGACGACGAGGAGATCCTGGAGCTCGTCGAGCTCGAGGTCCGTGAGCTCCTCTCCGAGTACGAGTTCCCGGGCGACGACCTGCCGGTCGTCAAGGTCTCGGCGCTCAAGGCCCTCGAGGGCGACGAGGAGTGGGGCAAGTCCGTCCTCGAGCTGATGAAGGCCGTCGACGAGTCCATCCCGCAGCCCGAGCGTGACGTCGACAAGCCGTTCCTCATGCCCATCGAGGACGTCTTCACGATCACCGGTCGCGGTACGGTCGTCACCGGCCGTATCGAGCGTGGTGTCCTCAAGGTCAACGAGACCGTCGACATCGTCGGTATCAAGCAGGACAAGACCACCACCACGGTCACCGGCATCGAGATGTTCCGCAAGCTGCTCGACGAGGGTCAGGCCGGTGAGAACGTCGGTCTGCTCCTCCGTGGCATCAAGCGCGAGGACGTCGAGCGCGGCCAGGTCATCATCAAGCCCGGCTCGGTCACCCCGCACACCTCGTTCGAGGCGCAGGCGTACATCCTGTCCAAGGACGAGGGCGGCCGTCACACGCCGTTCTTCAACAACTACCGTCCCCAGTTCTACTTCCGCACCACGGACGTGACCGGCGTCGTGACCCTCCCCGAGGGCACCGAGATGGTCATGCCGGGCGACAACACCGAGATGACCGTCGAGCTCATCCAGCCCGTCGCCATGGAAGAGGGCCTGAAGTTCGCCATCCGCGAGGGTGGCCGGACCGTGGGCGCCGGCCAGGTCACCAAGATCAACAAGTAAGTCTTCCTTACCTGTTGGGCTTGATGCCTGGTAGCTCCAGCACCAGCTGAGCTCCTGAAGGGGCCCGTACGACTCCGGTCGTACGGGCCCCTTCGCTGTGCCAGCCCTCTTACCGAACGCGTCGAAATGATTCGTCACGAAACTGTTCGGCGGTGACGACCCGTTCCCCTCAGCAGTCCCTCCCGCCACCGTTTGTCATACGGCACGTGCGACACACGTGACACGTTCGAGGGGTGGGGCATGTCTGGTGAGATCAGCCGTAGAGCTGCGCTGGGAACGCTGGGAGCTCTCGGAGCGGGGACCGGGCTGACGGCGCTGCCGGGGATGCCCGGGGTCGCGAGGGCGCAGGACGTCCCGTGGACCGCGGCGGCGCGGGACGTCTCGTGGACCGCGACGGATCCGGGCGCGTACCTCTCCTTCTCGCCGCGGTCGGACGCCTTCCGGCTGGTGGGTGCCCCGGTCGTGGTCGACGCCGACGACCACCCCGGAGTCGTACGGGCGGCCGGCGACCTGCGCGACGACATCGAGCGGGTCACCGGGACGCGGCCGGGTGACACGGTCGCCCGCGAGGCCGTCCTGGTGGGGACGATCGGGCGCAGCCCGCTGATCGACGGGCTGATCGAGGCCGGGAAACTCGACGTCGACGGGGTCCGGGGCGCGTGGGAGACCTCGCTCCAGACCGTGGTCGACCAGCCGATGCCGGGCGTGGAGCGGGCGTTCGTCGTCGCCGGCAGCGACCCGCGCGGCACGATCTTCGGGGCGTACGACGTCTCGTACGGGCTCGGGGTCTCGCCCTGGTACTGGTGGGACGACGTACGGCCGGTCCGGCGCAGCGAGGTGTACGTGCTGCCGGGGCGCTTCAGCCAGGGCACACCGGCGGTGAAGTACCGCGGCGTCTTCATCAACGACGAGAACCCGGCGCTCGGGACGTGGGCACCCGCGTACTTCGGACCGGGCAAGGCGCCAGGACACCCCGGCGGCTTCACCGCGGACTTCTACGCCAGGGTCTTCGAGGTGCTGCTGCGGCTGAAGGCGAACTACCTGTGGCCGGCGGTGTGGGGGCGGGCGTTCGCGGAGGACGACCCGGAGAACCACCGGCGGGCCGCCGAGTACGGGATCGTCATGGGCACCTCCCACGAGGCGCCGATGATGCGGGGCATCGAGGAGTGGAACCGGCATGCCGTGCCGGCCGTGCGCGACAGCGCGGGGAACGTCGTGACGCCCGGCCGGGACCCGTACGGCGGCACGGGAGAGTGGTCGTTCCGGCGGAACGCGGCGGCCGTCAAGGCGTACTGGCGCGACGGCATCGAGCGCATGGTCGAGCAGGGCTTCGAGGGCGTCGTCACGCTCGGCATGCGCGGGAACGGGGACACGAGCCTGCCCGACGGCGACGGCATCGAACTGATGCAGGAGATCATCGAGACCCAGCGGGCGATCATCGAGGACGTCACCGGCCGCGAGGCGTCCCGGACCCCGCAGGTGTGGACGCTCTACAAGGAGGTCCAGCGCTACTGGGACCGCGGCCTGCGGGCGCCGGACGACGTGACGGTCGTCCTGACGGACGACAACTGGGGCAACATCCGCAAGCACCCGGATCCGGCGGAGGGCCCGCGGGCCGGCGGCTACGGCCTGTACTACCACTTCGACTACGTCGGCGTCGGCCGCAACTACAAGTGGGTGGACACCGCCTCGCTGCCGAACCTGTGGGACCAGCTCCACCAGGCGATCGCGTACGGCAACCGGGAGCTGTGGGTCACGAACGTCGGCGACCTGAAGGGCAACGAGCTGCCGACGGAGTTCTTCCTGAACTACGCCTGGCACCCGGAGCGCTGGCCGCTGGAGCGGCTGGGGGAGTGGGAGCGGCGGTACGCACGGCAGAACTTCGCCGGCGCGAGGGCGGGGGACCTTGCCAAGGACATCGCCGAGGTGCTGGCGCGGTACGGACAGCTCCAGTCGCGGCGCAAGCCCGAACTGCTGAACCGCCGCATCACGCTGGTGGACGGACGGGTCGTGTACGACGACCAGCAGACACCCTTCTACTTCGACCACCGCGAACTGGAGCGGGTCACGCGGGAGTGGCGGCGGCTGGGCGAGGAGGCGGAGCGGATCGGCCGACGCCTGCCGGCCGCGGACCAGGACGCGTGGTTCGAGCTGGTCGGCTACGAGGTGGCGGCGACGGCCAACCTGTACGAACTGAGGGAGGCGGAGTTCACCAACCTGCTGTACGCCCGCCAGGGCCGCGCCGCGACGAACGACCTGGCGGCCGCGGCGGAGGCGGGCCTGGCCCGCGATTTCGCGCTCGCCGACCACTTCAACAAGCGGGTGGCGGGCGGCAAGTGGCGGGGCTTCCAGACGCAGCCGCACATCGGGTACGGGGACGTGGCGCGGTACGGCCCGAACGCGCCCTGGCAGCAGCCCGAGCGGGACGACGTGGCGCTGCCGGACGAGATCTTCCCCGCGGTGAAGCGGATCGAGGTGCCGGAGAGGGCGGAGCTGGGGGTGGCGGTGGACGGCTCGGAGGAGTGGTGGCCGGGGACCGGGCCCGGTCCGGACCGGCCCGTGCTTCCACCGTTCAGCCCGTACCAGACGCGGCCCGACCAGTACGTCGAGGTCTTCAACCGGGGGCGTACGCCCTTCGACTACCGGATCACGGCGTCCGTGCCGTGGCTCCGGGTCGACCGCCCGCGGGGCCGGGTACGGCAGCAGGTGCGGGCCGTGCTGACAGTGGACTGGGCGAGGGCCCCACGGGGGCGGGCGGAGGCGTCGGTGACCGTGGAGGGGGCGGGCGCGGAGGTGACGGTCGGGGTGGTGACCGAGCGCCCGGCGGCGCGGGACCCGCAAGGGCTCGGGCTGTGGCGTCGCGGCCTGCGGGGCTTCGTGGAGGCGGGCGGTTACGTCGCCGTGGACGCCGAGCACTTCGCGCGCTCGGTGGGGAAGTGGCGGCGTATCGACGGCATCGGGCGCACGGGGGCCGGGATGACACCGTGGCCGGTGACGGCGCCGCGGCGGATTCCGGGGGGTTCGTCGCCGCACCTGGAGTACGAGGTGAGCCTGCTGTCGGCGGGGCAGGTCACGGTGTGGGCGTACCTGTCGCCACGGAACCCGACGCTGCCGACGGGCGGGATGAAGGGGACGGGCGGGCTGAAGTACGCGGTGTCGTTCGACGCCGACGCCCCGCAGATCGTCGACATCCACACGGCGACGGGCGCCGACGACGGCCTGATGAACATGGAGTGGGCCCGCAACACGTCGGACAACGTCAACCGCACGGCAACGCGTCACACGATCAGGGCGGCCGGGGTGCACCGGCTGAAGTTCTGGACGGTGGATCCGACGGTGGTGGTGCAGCGGCTGGTGATCGACACGGGCGGGCTGACGCCGACGTATCTGGGGCCGCGGGAGAGCTACCGCGTGCGCTGAGCAGGCCCCGCTCGCCTGGCTGGTCAGCCGTCACTCGTGGGTCGCCTCCTGTCCTCGTAGCGCGGCAGGCCGGCGGTCGGGATGGCCCACTCCGCGATGGTGACGTCCTCGCCGTAGAGGAAGTCCTTGCGGGTCGCGTAGCGCGGGCCGTCGGGGGTGGAATGGATGTCGGTGAGAACGGCGCCGGTGCCGGTACGGGGGTCGAAGATCGCGTACACAGGAATGCCGAGCAGGGGGTAGTCGCGCATCTTGCCGTCCCAGTCGTTGTCCGGGTTGGAACGGCTGACCACCTCGACGGCGGCGATGAGCGTACGGGGGTCGAAGGGGCCATCGCCCTCCATGTCCGCCATCGCGATCACCATCACGTCGGGGTGGCGCATGATGCCCTCGGGCTCGGCCTCCACGTCGGGTTCTCCCGTGTGGGCCACCAGCTCCTCCGGCATGACCTTCTCAAGGCGTTTCCGGAGATGCAGCACCGTGAGGCCGTGCTGCTTCACCGGCGACATCATGTCGTGGACGATCCCTTGCTTGGTGATCTCGAATTTCCCAGGAAGCGTGTCGTCCATCGCCGCAAGGAACTCGCGCATTGCCAGGTAACGGTGGTGAGCGCTGGACCGTGTGCCGTCCGAGAAGATGGCCATGGAGTTCGCTCCCTGAGTTTGGTGCCCGGTGAGGAGCTCGTTGTCGTTGTGCCGGGCGGCCTTTCCATGTCGGCCAGGAAAGCGGTAGGAGCAGTGCGGGCGGCTTCCTCCGCGCCGGAGGCGTACTCCCACTTCCAGCTCACGCGCGGACTGCCGTCATCGCCTCGTCCAGGACGGCGCTGAGTTTTCTCAGGGCTTCCTGCGCGACCGTGGAGTCCTCGTGTTCCAGGTTGTTCTTCGCGTCGGCGTAGCGGGCCGACAGATCAGGGCGGCGGATGATCTCGATCTCCCTGGCCCACATCAGGACCCAGCTCTGCACCGGAGTCAGGGACTGCCACTCCACCGCTTTCGCGAAGGCTTCGTCCTTCGTCAGCTGCATCTCCTCCAGACGATGGGGGCGATGACGGCGAGGGCCGCGCGCAGGGCTTCGGGAGTTTTCTCGGGGCGAGGGATCAGTTCGTGGTGAGCATTCACGCTAAGCGGCCTCCAGGAGATCGGACGCGGTGGAACGGCAGTCGCGGCAGCGGAGGCCGGGCTCCGGGGAGCGGAAGGCGCGGTCGCAGCCGTCGCAGTTCCGGAGGGGGAGCGGGCGTGCGGCTGCCGGTACGGGCGGCGGGGCCGGTGGCAGTGGGGGCGGGAGCAGTTCGGCGAGGCGGTGGGCCAGGAGGCCGGCCGGATGGTGGAGGGGCCCTTCGGGGAGGCCCGCAGTGAGCGTGCGGCGTACGACTTCGGGGGCGGCGCCGCGGTCCAGCCAGGTGCTGACGGCGGGGGCGAGGCGGTGTACGTCCCGTTGGGAGAGGAGCAGCCGGGGGTCGTCGCGGTGCAGGCCGGCGAGGAGGATGGTGGCGGGGACCGGGGGCACGTCGGTGTCCGGCGGCTGTACGACGGGACCGGGGGCGGGAACGGTCGCGGCGGGGGATGGGCGCGCGTCGCTGTCCGGCGGCTGTACGACGGGATCGGGGGCGGGGGCGGGGGCGGGAGCGGTCGCGGCGGCGGGCGTGGGGCCGGGGTTCGGCTCCGTGCGGGGAGCCGGACGAGGTGGGGGCTCCTCGGAGGGGGTGGCTCCCGGCTGGTTGTACGACACCGTCCGTGTGACGACCTGGCCGCTCGGCAGGCGGTGCCGGGTGCGGGAGAAGTAGCCGTGCGCCTCCAGCTCCCGCAGGGCCGCCGCGATCCTGTCCTCGCCCTCGGGGAACCGGTCCGTGAGCGTCCTGATGTCGACGCGGGCCCCGGCGGGCAGCGACTGGATGTGGACGCCGAGCCCGATCGCCAGCCCTGACAGATGCGCGTGCTGGGCGAGGTGGTTGCCGATCACCGTGAAACGGGAGGTGTGGGGGACGTTGACGTGCGTGATGCCTCGCGCATGCGGACGTGAATCCGGATGCGGAATGCGGGGCTGGGAGCAAGGAGGCGCGCTAGGGTTCTGCTTATCCATGGGGAAGGCTCTTCTCTTCCTCGGTGGTCAGGCCCTCGACCGGGATTGCAGTCCCGGCCGGGGGCCGTCGCATGTTCTGGGGTGGTCCGGGCGAGCATATGCCCGGCAACCGGATGGAAATCCAGCCGAGTTGGCGATTGTCACCCTTGTGGGCGACGCGGGTTCGCGGTGCTGACGGGACCCGCTACGGGTCAGGTGAAAGCCGGGCGGGGTTGGGTTGGGTCGGGTTCTTTCCTGGAGTTCTTGAAAAGCTTTTTGATGCCGTGCGGCACCGGGCGGCGAATTACCGGGACGGGAGAATCCGGGGACCGGGGCCGACGGGGCCGGCGGGACCGGTGGGGGCGGATGCCGGGGCCGGCTGCGGTACGACGTTGATCTCGGCCCAGACCGTCTTGCGCGGGGGCCTGCCGGAGGTGACGCCCCAGCGGTCGGAGAGTGCCTCGACGATGACGAGGCCGCGCCCCGACTCGTCGGCAGGGCTTCCGTGGCGGGAGTGGAGCACGGGCCGGTCGCCGCGGCTGTCGGTCACCTCGATGCGGAGGGTGCCGCCGACCACGTACAGCGTGAGCCGGAAGTCGCGGCCGGGCACGCGGCCGTGCGTGGCGGCGTTGGCGGCCAGTTCGGCCACGATGTGCTCCGCGCGGTCCGGGTCCACCGGCAGTTCCCAGGTGCGCAGTTGCTCCGCCGTGAGCCGCCGGGCCAGGCGGGCGCCGCGAGGGGTGGCGGAGAGGAGCAGGCTGAAGTTGCGGACGGTTTCTTCATTCACGTCACTCAGCGTGTCGGAGCGTGTCTACTCTGAACTGGGATGACGACTGTGCGTATCGCAAGAGTCCCGCCGTTGTCTCGTTCTGTCTCGGCTGTCTGAGTGCCGTACGGGGGCGGGTGGGCGTTGGAGGTGGGTGGGCATGAGCAGCGAAGGTGTGGACGAGGCGGGCTGGGACCTCGAACCGGGGGACGAGAGCGCGCCGTTGGTGGAGGCCGTGGGACGCCTGGTCAGGATGTGCCGGGAGGCGGCCGGGATGCGGGTCGCAGACCTCGGCGAGGTCCTTGGGTACGGCGAGGACATGGTCCGCAAGATCGAGCGCGGGGCGCGGATTCCCCGGCCGGAGTTCCTGGACCGGGCGGACGAGGTCCTGAAGGCGGGCGGGCATCTCAAGGCGTTCAGGGAGGACGTGGAGAAGGCCCGATATCCGAAGAAGGTGCGGGAGCTGAAGAAGCTGGAGGATCGGTCGGTTGAGGTGTTGTTGTACAGCAGCCACAACATCCACGGCTTGTTGCAGACACCGGAGTACGCACGGACTCTGTTCGAGATGACACAGCCCGCTCTCGCTCCGGAGGTGGTGGAGCGGGAAACCGCCGCGCGTATGGCGCGAAAGTCGATCTTTGACCGGGAGCCTGCCCCGACAATGAGTTTCGTGCAGGAGCAGGTGACGCTTGAACGCCCCCTTGGTGGGAAAATGGTGCTTCGCCGCCAGCTCGAACACCTGTTGCAGGTAGGCCGGTTGAGGCAGGTCACGCTTCAGGTCATGCCGACTGATCGGGAGGAGCACGCCGGAACGCAGGGGTTGATCGAGGTCTTGAAGTTCGTCGACGGCACGGCAGTCGGACGTTCGGACGGAGCATTCAATGGCCGTCCGGTCTCCAATCTCAGGGATCTTCGTATCCTTGAACTGAGGTACGGAATGATCCGGGCGCAGGCTCTCCCGCCGAGGGAGTCTCTGGCCTTCATCGAAAGAGCGCTGGGAGAACTATGAGCGCCAGAGAACTCCGTTGGTTCAAGAGCAGCTACAGCAGCAGTGGCGAGCCTGGCGACTGTGTTGAGGTGGCGTTGGAGTGGTTCAAGAGCAGCTACAGCGACAGCGGCGACATCAACGACTGCGTCGAGATAGCCGCAACCCCCGCCACCATCCATGTCCGCGACTCCAAGAATCCCGTCGGTCCCCGGCTGACGCTCGGCCTCTCCGCCTGGTCGTCGTTCGTGAGGACCCTGCCGACGGCATCGTGAAGAAGGCGGACAGGCAGGGCGAACGAGTGACACGGTGAACGAGAACGCCCAAGACATCGAGGACCTCCAGAGGGAAGTGGCTGGCCTCTTGCTGGACCATGTCTACGCATCCTTGTTGGAGGACCAGCACGTACGGGGAGTCCTGCCCGCACCGTCGAGGGCCCCGGCGGTCCGAGTCGTCCTCGGGGATAGGAACGAGTGCGTGCCGTCCCGGCTGACCGCGTACGAGATCCCTCTCGGGGCCGGTGAGGAACTGCGTACCGCGCACGACGTCGTCGCCCTGCTGCGCGCCGTGCACACCGGCACGCACATCTACTCGTCGGACCGGGTCACCAGCGTCATGGGGATGGACCTGTACCTGATCGACCCGGCGCAGGTGGAAGAGGCGCCGTTCACCACGGACGACTGGGCTTCCACCCTCCTGCGGTGCCTCGCCCATCCCTGGGCTCGCTCCTTCGCGGAACCGCCGGAGGTGCGTCTGCGTGGGTTCCTGTTCAGGGAAGGGGGCCTGTTGCGCCTTTACCTGGACAGCGAGGAGGCAGTGGGAGTGATCGCTGCCGACGTACGGCCGGGCGGTGCACTGACAGCCCTCCTGGCGGCGCTGCCTTCACTGCTGGGTGAGGAATGGCGGACCTCGGACGCGGTGGACGATCCGCACTGCCGGTATTCGGTGGATCTCACCGGCTGGTGAGCGATCGTCCTCCGGGGCATTCCGTCCTCCCCGGCCGTCCCGTCACCCCGAAGCCAACTGCTCCGCTATCTCCTGGATCCACCCGGCGGTCTTCGCCGGGTCGTTGAGGGACTCGGCCCATGCCTCCGCATCCAGCTTGTGCTGGGCGGGGCCGGATTTGAGAGCGTTGAGCAGGGCCCTGGCGGACGCCCGCATCTCGTCCGTCGTACCGCCGCTCCCGGCGATGTCGGGACCCGCCGCCAGGGCGTAGATCTCGCGCGCCATGGCCTGGCGTTCGCCCTTCGAGACCTTCTTCCAGAACTTCAGGGCGTGCTTCAGAGACTCCTTGCGGGAGGCGGCCTCCGCCGGGGTCTCGCCCTCCGGCGCCCAGCGGTCGGGGTGGTGGACCTCCTCGTAGCGCTTCGTGGCGGCGCGGAGCGCCTTGTACACGGTGACGCCGAGGACGAGACCGGCCCCGGCCCCGGCGAGACCCCAGCCGACCGGGTTGCTCGCCAGTCCGGCTGTTCCCGCCGCGACCGCCGTCACGACGACGGCCGCGGCCTTGGTGGACTCGCCCACCGCGCCGCCGACCGTCTCCTTGCCGATCTTGGTGAGCTGCTTCTTCTTCGCGTACGCCTGCGCCGTGCTCAGCTTCTCCACGTCCCTTTCGGCGCGCTGGAGGCTCTCGGTGGCGTCACGGGCTTCGCCCATCGCCTCCCAGGCGGCGTCGATGGCCTCGGAGACGAGTTCCAGGCGTTCCCGACCGTCGTGGTTCCAGTAGGCGTCCAGCGCGACGTAGGCTTCCGCCGCGGCCCAGCCGGCCTGTTCCCTCGCCTCGTTCAGCCGGGCCAGGGACCCTGCCTGGACGAGGTGGGGGTCTCCCAGTTTCTTGATCTCGTTGTACTTGCGGGCCGTCTTGCCGACGCGGAAGACGGCCCGCGCGCCCTTGATCCCGCCGATGGAGGCGCTGGCGATACCGCTCGCCTCGGACGCCACCGCGGCGTCCGCCGCCTTCTGGACCTTGGTCACTTCCTTGGCGATGGCGGCGCTGTAACTTCCGGAACTGGCGGCGCCGACCACCGCGTCGGTCCCCTTGGTCTTGGCCTTCTTCTGCGCCGTGTGGTGGCGGGCCCCGGTCTCGTGCTTCTTGGCGTCCTTCATGTTCTTGTACGCGTCCATACCGCTGACCACGGTGCCGGCGGCCTCCGTGAGGAGGTTCCCCGACGCCGCAGAGGTCCCCGAAGCGGCGGCGGAGTGCTTGAGGCCCTCGTTGGCCGTGACGGCGGCCTGCTGGGTGAAGGCCGCGTTGGTGGGGGTCTGGAAGCCCTTGATGAAGGTGTCGATGGGTTCGAGGTTCTTCTTGAACCTGTCGAGGAGCCCGGCGATCCGGTCGCGGTAGTTCTTCTTCGCGCTGGCGCCCTTCGCTCCGGCGCTCTCTGCTCCGGTGTTCCGGGCGCGCTGCACCGTCGCGGTTGCCGGCGCGGGACTGCATGTCGAGGAGGGCGCGCTCGGCCGGGCGTACGGACGTGCTCCCGGCCCTCCCGGTCCCCGGTCCGGTTCCCTTCCCGGCGCTGCGAGGCCGACATCAGGACGGCCGTGGACTGCCGTGTCGGGGTGCGGTGGACCGGGGAGCTCATGGACGTGCCTCTCCTGTACCGGACCGGACCGGGCGGGGCGAAGGTAGCGGGACCCGGCCGACAGGAGGGGTGCGGCGGGGAAACTCCTCACGGCTGCTGTGGGGCGCGTGCGATGGGCCCGACAGGCAGCTCCTGGACGCGGTAGACAGCTACACCCAGGCGATTTCGTTTGGATCACTCCCGCTGAGCGAGGCTGTCGGTGATGATGTCCGTGTGACCAACCGCATCAGCGCTCTGATCTCGGCCTTCGGCGTTCTTGCCGGCACGGTGTTGCTCGCCGGCGCCGTTCGCGAGTACCGCTCCGGGGCATCGGTTCTCTGGACCGCGGCTGGAGCTGTGATCTTTCTCAGTACCTTGTACGCGCTCGTGCGGGACGTGCGACGACTGCGTACAGGCCCGGCGACCTGACGAACGACACCGATCCTGGACCGTGTCCTTCGGCCGTTGGTCCGGGTATGCCGTTGACCGATGCTCAGCGCGGTGATCCCGGAACGGGCCGACCTGGCGGGGCTCCACATCGCAGGCATCTTCCTGTGGTCTGCCTGATGATCTGAACGAAACCGCCTAGTAAATTCGCTGCCGCGTACGGTTTCGTGCGGGGTGGTTGTGACGGGGGTTGCGGCATGGCGGGGTATCGGCCGACGGACTGGCATGTGCTGGATCTGGAGAGGGATCCGACGCCTGGTGATCCGGTCCGGGTGAAGTCCCTGGCCAAGAGCCTGCACGATTTCGCCGACGACGTGCAGGACGCTCTCCGCCTGGTACAGGGCATGGCGGGCGAGGACGCCGTGCTGTCGATGGTGGGCAAGACGGCCGAGGTGTTCCGGGACGAGTTCTCGGGTGTGCCGAAGAACTTGAAGAAGCTGAAGAAGTCCTATGACCTGGCCGGGGATGCGCTGGCGGCGTACTGGCCCAAGCTGGAGCGTGCCCAGGCGCTGGCGGACAAGGCGCTGGTCAAGGGGCGCGAGGCCCAGGCCGACCTCGCCTCGGCCAAGACCCGGCTCTCCTCCGCCGACTCCTGGGTGACCCGCGCCACCAAGGAAGCGGACAAGTACAAGGACGATCCCACCGGCGGCAAGGACGTCGAGAAGCCGGATGAGGCGAAGGTGCGGGCCGCCACCCGGGACGCGCAGAGCGCCAAGGACGCCCACACCGCGGCCCAGTCGGAGGTGACCTCCGCGCAGAGCGCGCTGGACGCGGCGAAGAAGATGGCCGCCGACGCCCGCGCGATGCGTGAGGAGGCGGCAGGCGAGGCCAAGCGCAAGCTCGACGAGGCGTCCGACGCGGGGATTCGGAACCGTAAGTGGTACGAGGAGGTGGGGGACTGGTTCGTCGACAACTGGGACACCATCGTCGCCGTCTGCAAGGTCGTCGTCGCGGTCCTGGGGATCATCGCGCTGATCATTGGCGGGCCCATCCTGGGCGCCATCGTGCTCATCGCCGCCCTCGTCGTCCTCGCCGACACCCTCAACAAGTACATGAAGGGCCAGGCATCCCTATGGGAGGTGGCCTTCGCCGCGCTGGACTGCATCCCCGGAATGAAGGGCTTGACGTCCCTCGGTGGCCTCGCCAGAGGACTTGCAGGTCTCAAGGCCGGGATGAAAGGCATGGCCGCAGGGCTCAAGGGGCTCGGTCCGCGTATGAGGAACCTCTACAAGGGGTTGCGGTCGGGGGCCGGGGACGAGGCCAAGGCAGGCAAGGCGATGGACGGGCGCTGCAAGGGTGGCGACCCCGTCGACATGATCACCGGCGAGATGCTGATGTCGCAGACGGACGTGCGTCTGCCAGGACTGCTCCCTCTGGTGATCGAGCGCCATCACGTGTCGAGCTTTCGCTCCGGACTCTGGTTCGGTCCGGCGTGGATGTCGACCTTCGACGAGCGTCTCGAACTCGACGCCGAGGGTGCGGTCTGCGCCGGCGCGGACGGCATGCTCCAGGTCTATCCCGTGCCCGAACCCGGATCCCCGGTGCTGCCCGGCTACGGTCCGCAGCGTCCCCTGAACTGGGACGGAACCCCCGACAGCATCGTCACGATCAGCGATCCCGTCACCGGACTGACCCGGCATTACGGCCCTGCTCCCGTCCCGGACGCTGCCGGAGCCGGAAACGGGACAGCGGTCGTACTTCCGCTTCATGCGCTCACCGACCCGAACGGTCACCGTCTCGAACTCCGGCGGACCCCCGAAGGCGTGCCGGTCGCGATCTGCCACTCCGGTGGTTATCACATCGCCGTCGACACCGAGGACGGCCGGATCACAGCCCTGCGCCTCCTGGAACCTTCCGGAGGCGATCCCACCGGCAACGACTCCATCGGGGGCGAGTCCGCCGACCACGGGACCGGCACACTCCCCGGTACGCTCCTGCGCAGCTACTCCTACGAGGGACCCGACCGCCACCTCGCCGCCATAGCCGACTCCGAAGGCCGCCCCTACCGGCTGACGTACGACGAACTCGGTCGCATCACGGCCTGGACCGACCGGAACGACCGCTGGTACCGCTACGAGTACGACGGCGCCACCGACCGCGTGGTGCGCGGCACGGGCCAGGACGGCGCGATGTCGGCGCAGTTCGCGTACGACGCGGTGTGGGGCGTCACCACGATGACGGACAGTCTCGGCCACCGCACCGAGTACCACTACGACGAGCAACTGCAACTCACCCGTGTCGTGGATCCGTTGGGCTTTGCCGTACACACCCGGCACGACAGGTACGGGCGACTGCTGTCCCGTACCGATGAGCTGGGCAACACGACACGTTTCGCTCTGGACGCGTACGGCCAGCCACTGCGCATGGACCGGCCGGACGGCACCAGCATTCACGTGGAGTACGGGGACGGCGTCCTGCCGACAGCCGTCGTCCAGCCCGACGGGGCCCGCTGGGAGGGCACGTACGACGACCGGGGCAACCTGCTCACCAGCACCGACCCGTTGGGCGCGGTCAGTTCGTACGGCTACGACGAGCGCGGATACCGGATCTCCGAGACCGACGCGCTCGGCAACACCGTCCGCTTCGACAACGACAAGGCCGGTCTCCCGGTGCGGGTCGTCGATCCGCGTGGCAGCGTCGTCACCGTGCGCAGGGACGCTTTCGGCCGCGTCGTGGAGATGCGTGACGCGGTGGGCGGGACCGTCCGCCAGGGCTGGAACGCCGAGGGCCTGCTGCTGTGGCGGGAGCGCGCCGACGGGAGCCGCGAGTCCTGGTCGTACGACGCGGAGGGCAACCTCACCGAACACCGCGACGCGGGCGGGTTCACCACCGCGTTCGAGTACGGGGCGTTCGACCTGCCCAGTGCCAGGACCGACCCGGACGGCACCCGCTACCGCTTCAGGCACGACTCCGAGCTACGGCTCACCGGTGTGCTCGACCCACGGGGCGACGAGTGGAGTTACCGCTACGACGCGGCGGGCACCCTGATCGGCGAGACGGACTTCCAGGGCCGCGCCCTCACCTATCTCTGCGACCCGACGGGACGCCAGGTCGAGCGGACGAACGGCACCGGCCAGACAGTACGCGTGACCCGTGACGCCGCAGGCCGGGTGGTGACCTCGCGCACCGACGACGGTACGGTCACCTCGCTGCGTTACGACCCGTCCGGGCGTCTTCTCGAAGCCGCGAGTCCTCGTGGGAGCGTCGCCTACACATACGACAGGGCCGGCCGGATCGTCTCCGAGACCGTCGACGGCCGGACCGTCACCAGCGCGTACGACCCGCTGGGCAGACGGGTGCGGCGGACCACACCCTCCGGTGCCACCTCGCACTGGTCGTACGATTCCGCGGGCCTCCCCGCCTCGCTGGTCACCGCGGGCGGCGAGCTGACCTTCGCGTACGACGCAGCGGGCCGGGAGACAGTTCGAGGTCTGGGCGCGGCTGCCACGCTCACGCAGTCCTGGGACGCGGGTCACCGCCTCGTCGAGCAGACCGTCCGGGGAACCATCGGCGCCGGTCACACGGCCGTCCGGCAGTCCCGTTCCTACGCCTACCGCGCGGACGGTTTCCTGACCCGGGTCACGGACCGCTTGGCCGGCACCCGTACGTTCGGCCTCGACCCCGCGGGCCGCGTCACCCGGGTGTCGGCCCGGACCTGGACCGAGACCTACGCCTACGACGATCTCGGCAACCTCGTCGCAGCCAGCCACCCTGGCCCCGACGGACAGGACGCGCAGGGCCCGGCCCGGCATTCCGGGACGAAGATCACCGCTGTGGGCCGCAGCACGTACGAGCACGACGCCCAAGGGCGTGTGGTCCGCGTGATCCGACGGACCCTCTCCGGTCTTCGCCGGATCTGGACGTATGTGTGGGACGCCGAGGACCGGCTCACCGAGGCCGGGACGCCGGACAGGGGGGTGTGGCGCTACCGCTATGACGTACTCGGTCGGCGCACGGCCAAATTCCGGTCGAACGAGGACGGTTCGGTCACCGAGGAGACTCTCTTCACCTGGGACGGCACCAATCTCGTAGAGCAGCAGTCGCTCCGGGACGGCTTCACCGAGACCGACACCTGGGACTGGGAGCCGGGCACCCACCGTGCGGCGGCCCAGACGCGCAGCCGGTGGCGTACCGCCGACCCGGAAGAAGTCGGCAGGCAGTTCTACGCGATCGTCACCGACCTGGTCGGCACCCCCAGCGAACTCGTCGGGGAGGACGGCACGATCGCCTGGCGGTCCGCGACCAGCCTGTGGGGCAGGTCTCTGATCGACGGTGGCGACGGCCTGTGCCCGCTGGCCTTTCCGGGCCAGTACCGGGACCCGGAAACCGGCTTGCACTACAACCTGTCCCGCTACTACGACCCGGACACGGCGAGCTACCTCTCACCCGACCCGCTGGGCCTGCTCCCCGCCCCGAACCACCACGCGTACGTCGGCAATCCTCTGCGCTGGAGCGACCCGCTCGGTCTGGAGGGCGACGAGCCGGTCCGCATCTATGACGACTCGGAGTACGACAAGCATGGTTCGAGCAGCAGTTCGTCGGCCAAGGGCGAAATCGGTCGCGCTCCCGCGAACGGTCAGGCCGCGCTGGACCGGTCCCTCCCGCTGGGCGACCCGAACAACCCGGCCAAGTTCCGACGTGTTGGCGTCGATCATGTCAACAACGAGATCGTTGTCCTCGACCGGCACCGCTTCGAAACCGACAAGAACGGCAAGATCGTCAAAGAGATCTACCACGGCCACGTGCAGGCCTCGTACCCGTCGAACGCTGTCAAGGAGAACGACCTGACCAGGCTGGTCAGGGAAGGAATGATCAATAATAAGAAGAAGCAGAAAGTGCTTCCGCCCAAGTGCGACGGGTGACGGGTGGGGAGGAAGACCGGTCATGGCATCCGAGTGGGACTGGGAAAGCGGCGAGGGCTTGCTGGGTATCGACGACCCCGCTGAGGTGGACGCGGCGTTCGAGCGTGGCGAAGGGCATCTCGGAACAGCGGTGATCGGGTTGGCCTTCAACTGTCCGCTGGAGGATGCCTCGCCTCGGATCGTCCGGGCGATGCGGTTGCCGGATGTCGCCCAGCGTGGGTTCGCGTTCACCGCGGCAGGCACCGCGGCCCGCATCAACGGTGAGCTGACGCCGGAGCTGTACGCGGCGCTGCGGGCAGAGGGCCCCGGCCGCAGGAGCATGGCAGTGCATGCCATCGACGACACCCTCGACTACGTGCCGTTCAGGCAGCTCCCGCTGTGGCTGAAGTCGTGGAAGGTCGTGTCGAAGGTGCAGGACAAACTGAAGACCTGGCAACTGGAGGCCACGTACGCGGTCGGTGATGCCTGGAGGGCCCTGCGGCGGCGCCGTTGAGTGAGTCAGGGATATGAAGGCCGGCTCTCCGGCAGCCTGAAAGGCGCGTCATGCGTAAGGATCCGCGTTTGCGTGTGGCGGTGACCGAGTGGATCAAGGACTGGGTGCGTTCTCGCTCGGAGGAGGTGAGTTCCCGGGACCGCTTCACCGGAACGGGCGATATCGCGTGCGAATCCCGGCCTGGCCGGGGCACACCCGGATGCCGCGGCGGGACGTCGTTGGACGACTTCCGAAGGGTGCTGCTCAGCTGGTGACGAACGCGCGAGGTCCCAGTGATCGAGAGAGGTGGCCGGTGGAGACTCCCCGTCTGGAGGAGGTACGCCTGACCTCTTTCAAGAGCTTCACCGACCAGCGTCTGCCGCTCCAGGACCTCACCGTGCTGATCGGGCGCAACGGCAGCGGCAAGTCCAACAGCCTGGACGCGTTGATGGTGCTGTCCCGGCTGGCGCTCGGTGAGCCGGTGCGGGATGCGCTGGACGGGCCGCGCAGCGGCGGGGAGGAGCCGATCCGCGGTGGAGCGGAAGGATGTGCTCCCCTCGGAGAGAGCCACTTCGCACTCGGCTGCCGGGTGCGTTCCGGCGGCGCGGTGTTCGACCTCGACGTCGAGATCGCGGTCTCCCCCGAGGTCCGGATCCTGCGGGAGGAGCTGACGGCTGTCGAAGGCGTGCCCTACGGGGGCCCGGCGTACTGGCCCAAGCTGGAGCGCGCCCAGGCGCTGGCCGACGAGGCCCTGGTCAAGGCGGGGAACATGGAATCTGCAGAATTTGTCAGTCTCGTTCGGCGCGTCATGCAGGAGGATGCGCGGCTGCGCGAAAGAGCGGTCGACGAGGTCACCGACTGGACGAGCGCGTACTCGGAGGCGGAGGCTGTGACGCTTGCGACGCTGCTTTCGGCGAGCGCCGCTCTGGAGGCAGATGCCTCCGCGCTTGAGGCACAGCTTCACGCGATCCTGGAGCTCACTTCCACCGGTCATGTCAGGGCGGAACACCTGGGGCATCTGCGCGAGATCGATCGTTCGGCACTGCCCGTCTCGCTCGGGGAATATGTCGCAGATCTGCTTGATGAGTAACTCACTCGGCGCGCGAGCCTCGCTCCCAGCGTCTCCACGGGCCTGGGTGCTCGGACGGTGGTGTGAGTGACGGATGACCGGACACGACGAGACTGGTTCCCGCAGACAGAAGACGTGCTGCGTCGTGCGGGCTGGCGTCCCGGGCGGGCGGTGCCGACGTCGACCTGGGAAGCGGTTCTGAGCGAGCGCGGGGCCTTCGTGGCGCACGACGCCGCGCGCCGGCTCCTCGCCGAGTTCGGCGGTCTGGTGACGTACGGCTGGCCCGCCGATTCGATCAGTACCTCCTCGGCCGTCCGTTTCGACCCCCTCGCGGCCGCGTGGCAGGAGGAGCGGTTCGCGCGAGCGGGCCGGGAGGCGGGGGCGCCTCTCTACCCCGTGGGTACGGCGGACGAGGGAGCGGGCTTGCTGGGCGTCACCGAAGAGGGGGTGTTGCACCTGGTGAGGGACCGGGCGGAACCGCTGGCGACGACCGTCGACCAGGCACTGGACCGCCTGGTGGCGGTGCAGGGGTCCCAGGCGGAACTGTGGAGGCCCGGCGTACCGGCGGCCCTCCCGCCGTTCTGGCAGAGGTTCGACGCGGTGCAGGCCGGCGCGGACGCCGGGGAGCGCTGGTCGGCGGAGACGGATCGGATGCTGCGGGCCGGGGGCTGGTACCCGGGCCGGGCAATCCCTACGCAGACCTGGGAAGACGCTCTCCTCCAGAGTGGCGAGTACGAGATCCACGACGCCGCGCGCCGCTTTCTGGCGGAGTTCGGCGCGGTGGGCGTGCCTCACCGCGATCCTCTGGACGCCACGTCATGGCTGGAATTCCGACTGGACCCGCTGCTGGCGTTCTGGGACGCGGAGATCATCGAGGATCTCGCCGAGCAGGCCGGCGTCGACAGCCTCTACCCCATCGGCATGCGCGACCGCGGGAACCAGTACCTGGCCATGGCGGCGGACGGCGCGGTCTACGCCGGCATGGACAGCGTCTGGCTGCTGGCCCCCACGCCCGACGAGGCGGTGCAGAGGCTCACCCGGCGGCTGGGCGATGGCTGACGGTCCTGGTGATCGGTTGTCGGCGCGCCCCGGCCCGCTCCGGGCGCGGACGGGGTGGGACGAGGTGCCTATTACGTTCCGCTGCCCTCGGGGGTGTGTCGTTCGCCCTCGTGTTTGAGCTACGTCACTCCCGGGGTAAAGTCTCCCCCTCGATTCGCCAGCCCCATGCCCCGTGTGGCAGACTATCGGGGTTGCTCGGTTGAGTGCCGATGCTGCGCGCCTCCCGCCGGGAGGACCGGAAGCGAGTCCCACAGTACTCGTCGCCCGAACTGCCCCAGGGCAGCGCTGGGGCGGACGTACGGGAATCTTCCGGGAAGTGTCAGCGGGGTGCCGGCCAGGCGCCCGGTGGGTGTTCGGCCCCCGGTCCTGCGGTCGTCCTGGGATGGGCCGCGTCCCTGGTGGGGAAATCCGTTGCCGGATATCTCTGCTCCGAGGATGCGACACACCCGACCGCGTGGGTCGGAGGCGGGGACGCGAACCCCCGGGTTGCAGAGCGTTTCACGAGACAAAGGACTACTGAGTAGCCATGGCGGGACAGAAGATCCGCATCCGGCTCAAGGCCTACGACCACGAGGTCATCGATTCGTCGGCGAAGAAGATCGTCGAGACGGTGACGCGCACTGGTGCGTCGGTCGCGGGCCCGGTGCCGCTGCCCACTGAGAAGAACGTGTACTGCGTCATCAAGTCGCCGCACAAGTACAAGGACTCGCGCGAGCACTTCGAGATGCGCACGCACAAGCGCCTGATCGACATCCTCGACCCGACCCCCAAGACCGTTGACTCTCTGATGCGACTCGACCTCCCGGCCGGTGTCGACATCGAGATCAAGCTCTAAGGGATGTGGTCTGAGAATGGCTAAGCAGATCAAGGGCATCCTGGGCGAGAAGCTCGGCATGACGCAGGTGTGGGACGAGAACAACCGTGTTGTTCCGGTCACCGTCGTCAAGGCCGGCCCGAACGTCGTGACCCAGGTCCGTACGAATGACTCCGACGGCTACGAGTCGGTCCAGATCGCCTTCGGCGAGATCGACCCGCGCAAGGTGAACAAGCCCCTCAAGGGCCACTTCGCCAAGGCCGACGTCACCCCCCGCCGCCACCTCGTCGAGATCCGCACCACGGACGCCTCCGAGTACACGCTGGGCCAGGAGATCTCCGCCGAGGTCTTCGAGTCCGGCGTCAAGGTGGACGTGACCGGCAAGAGCAAGGGCAAGGGCTTCGCCGGTGTCATGAAGCGTCACAACTTCAAGGGCCTCGGCGCCGGTCACGGCACCCAGCGCAAGCACCGCTCGCCCGGTTCCATCGGTGGCTGCGCCACCCCGGGTCGTGTGTTCAAGGGCCTCCGCATGGCGGGTCGCATGGGCAACGAGCGGGTCACCACCCAGAACCTGACCGTCCACGCCGTTGACGCGGAGAAGGGTCTGCTGCTCATCAAGGGCGCCGTCCCCGGTCCGAACGGCGGCCTCGTCCTGGTCCGCACCGCGGCCAAGGGGGCCTGAGGTAACGATGAGCACTGTTGACATCATTTCGCCGGCAGGCGACAAGACCGGGACGGTCGAGCTCCCCGCGGAGATCTTCGACGTCGAGAAGATCAGCATCCCGCTGCTCCACCAGGTCGTCGTCGCCCAGCTGGCCGCGGCCCGCCAGGGCACGCACAAGACCAAGACCCGTGGCGAGGTTCGCGGTGGCGGCAAGAAGCCGTACCGCCAGAAGGGCACCGGCCGCGCCCGTCAGGGCTCGACCCGCGCCCCCCAGTTCGCCGGTGGTGGCGTCGTGCACGGTCCCGTGCCGCGTGACTACTCGCAGCGGACCCCGAAGAAGATGAAGGCCGCGGCCCTGCGCCACGCCCTCACCGACCGGGCCCGCAACGCTCGCATCCACGTCGTCTCCGGCGTGATCGAGGGCGACAGCCCCTCCACCAAGGCCGCGAAGAGCCTGCTCGGCAAGATCTCGGAGCGCAAGAACGTGCTCCTGGTCATCGAGCGCTCCGACGAGGCCGCGCTGCTCTCCGCGCGCAACCTGCCCCAGGTGCACATCCTGGAGCCGGGCCAGCTGAACACGTACGACGTTCTCGTCTCGGACGACGTGGTCTTCACCCAGGCCGCTTTCGAGTCCTTCGTGTCCGGCGCGCCGCAGTCGTCGGCTGCTGACACCGAAGGGAGCGAAGCCTGATGGCTACGCGTCACCCGAGCATCGCCCCCAAGGCGGCCAAGGTCGCCAAGGCCAAGCGCGTCGCCAAGGCGAAGCGCCACGAGGCCGAGGGCAAGAACACGGTCGAGACGCCGCTGAGCAAGAGCTTCACGGATCCCCGTGACGTCCTCCTCAAGCCGGTCGTCTCCGAGAAGAGCTACGCGCTCCTCGACGAGGGCAAGTACACCTTCGTCGTCGACCCGCGGGCGAACAAGACCCAGATCAAGCAGGCCGTCCAGGCGGTCTTCTCGGTCAAGGTCACCGGAGTCAACACGATCAACCGCCAGGGCAAGCGCAAGCGCACCCGCACCGGCTTCGGCAAGCGTGCGGACAGCAAGCGGGCGATCGTGACCCTCGCTGAGGGCGACCGTATCGACATCTTCGGCCAGGCCTCCTAACGGAGCGCCCTGGTCCGAATATCGGACGAGGACTGAGAAATGGGAATCCGCAAGTACAAGCCGACTACGCCGGGCCGTCGTGGCTCCAGCGTCGCCGACTTCGTCGAGGTCACGCGGTCCACGCCGGAGAAGTCGCTGGTCCGCCCCCTGCACAGCAAGGGCGGCCGTAACAACGCCGGTCGTGTGACCGTTCGCCACCAGGGTGGCGGACACAAGCGCGCCTACCGCGTGATCGACTTCCGTCGTCACGACAAGGACGGCGTGCCGGCCAAGGTCGCGCACATCGAGTACGACCCCAACCGCACCGCGCGCATCGCGCTGCTGCACTACGCGGACGGCGAGAAGCGCTACATCCTCGCCCCCCGCAACCTGTCGCAGGGCGACCGCGTCGAGAACGGTCCCGGGGCCGACATCAAGCCGGGCAACAACCTGGCCCTCCGCAACATCCCGGTCGGTACCACGATCCACGCGATCGAGCTCCGTCCCGGTGGCGGTGCCAAGTTCGCCCGCTCCGCCGGCGCCTCCGTGCAGCTGCTCGCGAAGGAGGGCCAGATGGCCCACCTGCGCATGCCGTCCGGAGAGATCCGCCTGGTCGACGTGCGCTGCCGCGCCACCGTCGGCGAGGTCGGCAACGCCGAGCAGTCGAACATCAACTGGGGCAAGGCCGGCCGCAAGCGCTGGCTGGGCGTCCGCCCGACCGTCCGCGGTGTGGCGATGAACCCGGTTGACCACCCGCACGGTGGTGGTGAGGGCAAGACCTCCGGTGGTCGCCACCCGGTCTCGCCGTGGGGTCAGAAGGAGGGTCGTACTCGTTCGCCGAAGAAGGCTTCGAACAAGTACATCGTCCGCCGCCGCAAGACGAACAAGAAGCGCTAGGAGCGGGTTTAGATGCCGCGCAGTCTCAAGAAGGGGCCCTTCGTCGACGACCACCTCATCAAGAAGGTGGACGCCCAGAACGAAGCCGGTTCCAAGAACGTCATCAAGACCTGGTCCCGTCGCTCGATGATCATCCCGGCCATGCTCGGCCACACGATCGCGGTGCACAACGGCAAGACCCACATTCCGGTGTTTGTCACCGAGTCGATGGTCGGCCACAAGCTCGGCGAGTTCTCGCCGACGCGCACCTTCCGGGGTCACGTCAAGGACGACCGGAAGTCGAAGCGCCGCTAACGCGGGGTGGAATGACCATGACAGACACTGGAAGGACAACCATGGAAGCCAGGGCCCAGGCGCGGTACATCCGCGTCACGCCCATGAAGGCCCGCCGCGTGGTGGACCTTATCCGTGGCATGGATGCCACGGAGGCTCAGGCGGTCCTGCGTTTCGCCCCGCAGGCCGCGAGCGTGCCCGTCGGCAAGGTGCTGGACAGCGCCATCGCCAACGCCGCACACAACTACGACCACACCGACGCCGGCAGCCTCGTCATCTCCGAGGCGTACGTCGACGAGGGTCCGACCCTGAAGCGGTTCCGTCCGCGCGCCCAGGGCCGCGCCTACCGGATCCGCAAGCGGACCAGCCACATCACCGTGGTCGTCAGCAGCAAGGAAGGAACCCGGTAATGGGCCAGAAGGTTAACCCGCATGGGTTCCGGCTCGGCATCACCACGGACTTCAAGTCCCGGTGGTACGCCGACAAGCTGTACAAGGACTACGTCAAGGAAGACGTCGCCATCCGCCGGATGATGACGTCCGGCATGGAGCGCGCCGGCATCTCGAAGGTGGAGATCGAGCGCACCCGTGACCGTGTGCGGGTGGACATCCACACCGCGCGTCCCGGCATCGTCATCGGCCGCCGCGGCGCCGAGGCCGACCGCATCCGCGGCGACCTCGAGAAGCTCACGGGCAAGCAGGTCCAGCTCAACATCCTTGAGGTGAAGAGCCCGGAGACCGACGCCCAGCTGGTGGCCCAGGCCGTCGCCGAGCAGCTGTCCTCCCGCGTCTCCTTCCGCCGTGCCATGCGCAAGAGCATGCAGGGCACGATGAAGGCCGGCGCCAAGGGCATCAAGATCCAGTGCGGTGGCCGTCTCGGCGGCGCCGAGATGTCCCGCTCGGAGTTCTACCGCGAGGGCCGTGTGCCCCTGCACACGCTCCGTGCGAACGTCGACTACGGCTTCTTCGAGGCCAAGACGACCTTCGGCCGCATCGGTGTGAAGGTCTGGATCTACAAGGGCGACGTCAAGAACATCGCCGAGGTCCGCGCCGAGAACGCCGCCGCCCGTGCGGGCAACCGCCCGGCCCGCGGTGGCGGCCCCGGCGGCGACCGCCCGGCCCGCGGTGGCGGTCGTGGTGGCGAGCGTGGCGGCCGCGGCCGCAAGCCGCAGCAGCAGTCCGCGCCGGCAGCCGAGGCCCCCAAGGCCGACGCTCCCGCCGCCGCTGCCGCTCCGGCCGAGAGCACCGGAACGGAGGCCTGACCGACATGCTGATCCCTCGTAGGGTCAAGCACCGCAAGCAGCACCACCCCAAGCGCCGTGGTCAGGCCAAGGGTGGTACGACGGTCGCGTTCGGCGAGTACGGCATTCAGGCCCTCACGCCGGCGTACGTCACGAACCGCCAGATCGAGGCGGCTCGTATCGCGATGACCCGCCACATCAAGCGTGGCGGCAAGGTCTGGATCAACATCTACCCGGACCGCCCGCTGACCAAGAAGCCCGCCGAGACCCGCATGGGTTCCGGTAAGGGATCCCCCGAGTGGTGGATCGCGAACGTGCACCCGGGTCGGGTCATGTTCGAGCTGTCCTACCCCAACGAGAAGATCGCCCGTGAGGCCCTCACTCGCGCAGCCCACAAGCTGCCGATGAAGTGCCGGATCGTCAAGCGCGAGGCAGGTGAAGCGTGATGTCGGCCGGTACCAAGGCGTCCGAGCTGCGCGAACTGGGTGACGAGGAGCTTCTCGCGAAGCTCCGCGAAGCCAAGGAAGAGCTGTTCAACCTCCGCTTCCAGGCGGCGACCGGTCAGCTCGAGAACCACGGTCGGCTCAAGGCCGTCCGTAAGGACATCGCGCGGATCTACACCCTGATGCGTGAGCGCGAGCTGGGCATCGAGACGGTGGAGAGCGCCTGATGAGCGAGAGCAACGTGACTGAAGAGACCAAGAGCAGCCGCGGTTTCCGCAAGACCCGCGAGGGTCTGGTCGTCAGCGACAAGATGGACAAGACCGTCGTCGTCGCCGTCGAGGACCGCGTCAAGCACGCGCTGTACGGCAAGGTCATCCGCCGTACGAACAAGCTCAAGGCCCACGACGAGCAGAACGCTGCCGGCGTCGGCGACCGTGTCGTCATCATGGAGACCCGGCCGCTGTCCGCGACGAAGCGCTGGCGCATCGTCGAGATCCTCGAGAAGGCCAAGTAATCCCTCCTAGGGGGGCACCCTAGGAACAGTTCCGCCAGGCTCGGGACGGGCCGCCGCCGCATCACCAGGCGGCCCGCCCCGGGAACCGGCAGACAATCAGGAGATAGACGTGATCCAGCAGGAGTCGCGACTGCGTGTCGCCGACAACACTGGTGCGAAGGAGATCCTTTGCATCCGTGTGCTCGGTGGCTCCGGTCGCCGCTACGCGGGCATCGGTGACGTCATCGTCGCCACCGTCAAGGACGCGATCCCCGGCGGCAACGTGAAGAAGGGTGACGTCATCAAGGCGGTCATCGTTCGCACCGTCAAGGAGCGCCGCCGTCCGGACGGCTCGTACATCCGCTTCGACGAGAACGCCGCCGTCATTCTGAAGAACGACGGCGACCCTCGCGGCACCCGTATCTTCGGCCCCGTCGGCCGTGAGCTGCGCGAGAAGAAGTTCATGAAGATCATCTCGCTCGCGCCGGAGGTGCTGTAAGCATGAAGATCAAGAAGGGCGACCTGGTCCAGGTCATCACCGGTAAGGACAAGGGCAAGCAGGGCAAGGTCATTGCCGCTTACCCGCGCGACGAGCGCGTCCTGGTCGAGGGTGTCAACCGGGTCAAGAAGCACACGAAGGCCGGTCCCACCGCTCGCGGCTCGCAGGCCGGTGGCATCGTCACGACCGAGGCGCCCGTCCACGTCTCCAACGTCCAGCTGGTCGTGGAGAAGGACGGCGACAAGGTCGTCACGCGCGTCGGTTACCGCTTCGACGACGAGGGCAACAAGATCCGCGTTGCCAAGCGGACGGGTGAGGACATCTGATGGCTACCACCACCACTCCGCGTCTCAAGACGAAGTACCGCGAGGAGATCGCGGGCAAGCTGCAGGAAGAGTTCTCGTACGAGAACGTCATGCAGACCCCGGGCCTCGTCAAGATCGTGGTCAACATGGGTGTGGGCGACGCCGCCCGCGACTCCAAGCTGATCGACGGCGCCATCCGCGACCTCACCACGATCACCGGTCAGAAGCCGGCCGTCACCAAGGCCCGCAAGTCCATCGCGCAGTTCAAGCTGCGTGAGGGCCAGCCGATCGGTGCCCACGTCACGCTCCGTGGCGACCGCATGTGGGAGTTCCTGGACCGCACCCTGTCGCTCGCGCTGCCGCGCATCCGCGACTTCCGCGGCCTGTCTCCCAAGCAGTTCGACGGCCGTGGCAACTACACCTTCGGTCTCACCGAGCAGGTCATGTTCCACGAGATCGACCAGGACAAGATCGACCGCGTCCGGGGTATGGACATCACCGTGGTCACCACGGCGACCAACGACGCCGAAGGCCGTGCCCTTCTCCGTCACCTCGGCTTCCCCTTCAAGGAGGCGTAAGCGAGATGGCGAAGAAGGCTCTGATTGCCAAGGCTGCTCGTAAGCCCAAGTTCGGTGTGCGTGGCTACACCCGCTGCCAGCGCTGCGGCCGCCCGCACTCCGTGTACCGCAAGTTCGGCCTGTGCCGCGTGTGCCTCCGTGAGATGGCTCACCGTGGCGAGCTGCCGGGCGTGACCAAGAGCTCCTGGTAGTCCAGTACTTCTGGACACCCAGGGCTCTCGGTAAGCAGAGGGTCCGGTCAGGTGCCCGTCTCTCCATGGCTTAGGCTGGGAGGGTTGGGCGTCTGACCGCCCGTACGACTTACTACGCCGTAGGTCCCCGCACCGCACCCGTCCCGCCACTGAGTGGGGAGAGGGATGGCGCATACAGGAAACCCCGGCGAGAGAGGCCGAAGGCCAATTCATGACCATGACTGATCCCATCGCAGACATGCTTACCCGTCTGCGTAACGCGAACTCGGCGTACCACGACGATGTCGCGATGCCGCACAGCAAGATCAAGTCGCACATCGCGGAGATCCTCCAGCAGGAGGGCTTCATCACCGGCTGGAAGGTCGAGGACGCCGAGGTCGGCAAGAAGCTCGTCCTCGAGCTGAAGTTCGGCCCGAACCGTGAGCGCTCCATCGCGGGCATCAAGCGGATCTCGAAGCCGGGTCTGCGTGTGTACGCGAAGTCCACCAACCTGCCGAAGGTGCTCGGCGGCCTGGGCGTGGCGATCATCTCCACGTCGCACGGTCTCCTCACCGACAAGCAGGCCGGCAAGAAGGGCGTAGGCGGAGAAGTCCTCGCCTACGTCTGGTAGCGGAAGGGAACGGAGGAAACAGCTATGTCGCGTATTGGCAAGCTCCCCATCACGGTTCCCGCCGGCGTGGACGTCACCATCGACGGCCGTACGGTCCAGGTGAAGGGCCCCAAGGGCACCCTCACCCACACCGTCGCGGCGCCGATCGAGGTCGCCAAGGGTGAGGACGGCATTCTCAATGTCACCCGCCCGAACGACGAGCGTCAGAACAAGGCCCTGCACGGCCTGTCCCGCACGCTGGTGGCGAACATGATCACCGGCGTGACCACGGGTTACGTGAAGAAGCTCGAAATCAGCGGTGTCGGTTACCGAGTCCTGGCGAAGGGCTCCAACCTGGAGTTCTCGCTCGGCTACAGCCACTCCATCACTGTCGAGGCCCCCGAAGGCATCACCTTCAAGGTCGAGAACCCGACGCGGTTCTCGGTCGAGGGCATCGACAAGCAGAAGGTCGGAGAGGTTGCGGCCAACATCCGCAAGCTGCGCAAGCCCGACCCGTACAAGGCCAAGGGCGTCAAGTACGAAGGCGAAGTCATCCGCCGCAAGGTCGGAAAGGCGGGTAAGTAAGCCATGGCATACGGTGTCAAGATTGCTAAGGGCGACGCTTACAAGCGTGCTGCCATCAAGCGTCGCCACATCCGGATCCGGAAGCACATCTCCGGTACGGCTGAGCGTCCGCGCCTGGTCGTGACGCGCTCGAACCGCCACATCGTGGCCCAGGTGATCGACGACGTGAAGGGTCACACCCTCGCGTCCGCGTCCACCCTGGACACGTCGATCCGCGGCGGCGAGTCCGACAAGTCGGCTCAGGCCAAGTCGGTCGGCGCCCTGGTCGCCGAGCGCGCCAAGGCCGCCGGTGTCGAGGCTGTCGTATTCGACCGTGGTGGAAACCAGTACGCCGGGCGCATTGCCGCTCTGGCGGACGCCGCCCGCGAAGCCGGACTCAAGTTCTGAGTCCTGGTTCCGTAGCTAGCGGAAACAGAGAGAGGTAATTCCAATGGCTGGACCCCAGCGCCGCGGGAGCGGTGCCGGTGGCGGCGAGCGGCGGGACCGGAAGGGCCGTGACGGCGGCGCTGCTGCCGAGAAGACCGCGTACGTAGAGCGTGTCGTCGCGATCAACCGTGTCGCCAAGGTTGTGAAGGGTGGTCGTCGCTTCAGCTTCACCGCGCTGGTCGTGGTGGGTGACGGTGACGGCACCGTGGGTGTCGGTTACGGCAAGGCCAAGGAGGTGCCGGCCGCCATCGCCAAGGGTGTCGAGGAGGCCAAGAAGCACTTCTTCAAGGTCCCCCGCATCCAGGGCACCATCCCGCACCCGATCACGGGCGAGAAGGCCGCGGGCGTCGTCCTGCTCAAGCCTGCCTCCCCCGGTACCGGCGTCATCGCCGGTGGCCCGGTGCGTGCCGTGCTCGAGTGCGCCGGCGTCCACGACATCCTGTCGAAGTCGCTCGGCTCGTCCAACGCGATCAACATCGTGCACGCGACCGTGGAGGCCCTCAAGGGCCTGCAGCGTCCCGAGGAGATCGCGGCCCGCCGTGGTCTGCCCCTCGAGGACGTCGCCCCCGCGGCTCTCCTGCGTGCGCGTGCGGGAGCGGGTGCGTAATCATGGCTCAGCTCAAGATCACGCAGACGAAGTCGTACATCGGCAGCAAGCAGAACCACCGCGACACCCTTCGTTCGCTTGGCCTCAAGCGGATCAACGATGTGGTCGTCAAGGAGGACCGCCCCGAGTTCCGCGGAATGGTGCACACCGTCCGCCACCTCGTGACGGTTGAGGAGGTCGACTGATCATGGCGGAGAACAACCCGCTCAAGATCCACAACCTCCGTCCCGCCCCGGGCGCCAAGACCGCGAAGACCCGTGTCGGTCGTGGTGAGGCGTCGAAGGGTAAGACGGCCGGTCGTGGTACCAAGGGCACGAAGGCCCGTTACCAGGTTCCGGAGCGCTTCGAGGGTGGCCAGATGCCCCTCCACATGCGTCTCCCGAAGCTCAAGGGCTTCCGGAACCCGTTCAAGACCGAGTACCAGGTCGTGAACCTCGACAAGCTGGCGTCGCTGTACCCGGAGGGTGGCGAGGTCACCGTCGAGGGGCTCGTCACCAAGGGTGCCGTTCGCAAGAACAGCCTCGTCAAGGTCCTCGGCCAGGGCGAGATCTCCGTGGCGCTGCAGGTGACGGTCGACGCCGTCTCCGGTTCCGCCAAGGAGAAGATCACCGCCGCCGGCGGTACCGTCACCGAGCTCGTCTGAACACTCCAGGCGAACCGATGACCTGAGCGATCCCGACCGGGGGTGCCCCACAAAAGGGGCATCCCCGGTTGGTCATTCCTAGGGAAGCCGTGTCGCCGGTATGGTGGCCTGCGCTGCTAATTTTCGCCCGCTGCGCCGCCAGGGAACTTCAGGTGGCTCCTGACTGTTAGTTAGCTGTCCGTCACTTATTCGTCGAACCTCAAGACCGTCACCTCTGACGCACTTGCGCGGGGGTCGCAGGAGGCACCGTGCTCACCGCGTTCGCCCGGGCGTTCAAGACGCCCGACCTGCGCAAGAAGCTGCTCTTCACGCTCGGCATCATCGTGGTCTATCGGGTGGGCACCCACATCCCGATTCCCGGTGTCGACTACAAGAACGTCCAGATCTGTATCGACAACGCGAGCCAGAACACCGGCCTCTTCGGCCTGGTCAACATGTTCAGCGGTGGCGCCCTGCTGCAGATCACGATCTTCGCGCTGGGCATCATGCCGTACATCACGGCGAGCATCATTCTGCAGCTGCTGACCGTGGTGATCCCGCGCCTGGAGGCCCTCAAGAAGGAGGGACAGGCGGGTACCGCGAAGATCACGCAGTACACCCGGTACCTCACGGTGGCCCTGGCGGTCCTCCAGGGCACCGGTCTGGTGGCCACCGCCCGCAGTGGCGCGCTGTTCACCAGCTGCCCGGTCGCGAACGAGATCGTGCCCGACCAGTCGGTCTTCGTCACCGTCACGATGGTCATCACCATGACCGCCGGTACGGCCACGGTCATGTGGCTCGGTGAGCTCATCACCGACCGCGGCATCGGCAACGGCATGTCGATCCTGATGTTCATCTCGATCGCCGCCACCTTCCCGTCGGCGCTGTGGGCCATCAAGGAGCAGGGCAGCCTGGCGGACGGCTGGATCGAGTTCGGCACCGTGATCGCGGTGGGTCTGGTCATGATCGGCCTGGTCGTCTTCGTGGAGCAGGCCCAGCGCCGCATCCCGGTCCAGTACGCCAAGCGCATGATCGGCCGCAGGTCCTACGGCGGCACCTCGACGTACATCCCGCTGAAGGTCAACCAGGCGGGCATCATCCCGGTGATCTTCGCTTCGTCGCTGCTCTACATCCCGGCGCTCATCGCGCAGTTCGCCGGGGGGACCGCCGGCTGGAAGACCTGGATCGAGCAGAACCTCGCGGACACGGCCGCGCCGCCGCACATCATCCTCTACTTCTTCCTGATCGTTTTCTTCGCGTTCTTCTACGTGGCGATCTCGTTCAACCCCGAGGAAGTCGCGGACAACATGAAGAAGTATGGTGGTTTCATCCCGGGCATCCGGGCCGGCCGGCCGACCGCCGAGTACCTGTCGTACGTGCTCAACCGGATCACCTGGCCAGGTTCGCTGTACCTGGGTCTGATCGCTCTCGTGCCGACGATGGCGTTGGCGGGCTTCGGTGCCAACCAGAACTTCCCGTTCGGTGGCACCAGCATCCTCATCATCGTGGGTGTCGGTCTGGAGACGGTGAAGCAGATCGAGAGCCAGCTCCAGCAGCGCAACTACGAAGGGTTCCTCCGCTGATGCGAATCGTCCTCGTCGGGCCTCCCGGGGCGGGCAAGGGAACGCAGGCCGCTTTCCTCGCCCAGAACCTGTCGATCCCGCACATCTCCACGGGCGACCTCTTCCGGGCGAACATCAGCCGGCAGACGGAACTGGGCAAGCTGGCGAAGTCGTACATGGACGAGGGCAACCTCGTGCCGGACGAGGTCACCATCGCGATGGCCAAGGACCGCATGGAGCAGCCGGACGCCGTGAACGGCTTCCTGCTCGACGGCTTCCCGCGGAACGTCTCGCAGGCCGAGGCGCTCGACCAGGCGCTGAAGGCCGACGACGTGGAGCTGGACGGGGTGCTCGACCTGGAGGTCCCCGAGGACGAGGTGGTCAAGCGCATCGCCGGCCGCCGCGTCTGCCGACTGGACTCCAGTCACGTCTTCCACGTGGCGTACAGCCCGTCGCGGAAGCCGGACGTCTGCGACGTCTGCGGCGGCGAGCTGTACCAGCGCGACGACGACACCGAGGAGACCGTCCGCAAGCGCCTGGAGGTCTACCACACCCAGACCGAGCCGATCATCGACTACTACCGGGCCCAGGGCCTGGTCGTGACGATCTCCGCGCTCGGCAAGGTGGACGAGGTCACCCGGCGTGCGATGGAAGCCCTCAAGGTCCAGGCCGAGGGCAGGACCGACGCCGGGGAAGACAGCAAGGACGACAGCCGGGGCGACGGCAAGTAGCCGTCCCGGCCGGACCGGCCGCGGTGCCCAGGGTGGGCGCCGCGGCCGTACTGTTGTGTACGTGACCGGGCGGGCACGGTGGCCGGGCGGGCACGGGAGCCCAGCAGGCACGGAAGCCGAACAGGCAGAGCAGCCGAGCAGGCACAGAAGCCGGACAAACAGAGAAGACGGAGAGCGCGGGCCCTCATGGTGCAGATCAAGACCCCCGAGCAGATCGCCAAGATGCGTGAGGCGGGCCTGGTCGTCGCCGCCGTCCACGCGGCGACGCGGGAAGCGGCGGTGCCCGGTGCCACGACGCGCGACCTCGACCAGGTCGCCCGCAAGGTGCTCGACGAGCACGGCGCGAAGTCGAACTTCCTGGGGTACGGCGGCTTCCCCGCCACGATCTGCACCTCGGCGAACGAGGTCGTCGTGCACGGCATCCCGAGCGACGACGTCGTCCTGAAGGACGGCGACATCATCTCGATCGACGCGGGCGCGATCGTCGACGGCTGGCACGGGGACGCCGCGTACACGGCGTTCGTGGGGTCCGGTCACGCCCCGGAGCTCGTCGAGCTCTCCCGGGTGACCGAGGAGTCGATGTGGGCCGGCATCGCGGCGATGAAGCTCGGGAACCGGCTCGTCGACGTCTCCCGCGCCATCGAGACGTACATCCGGCGCCAGCCGAAGCCCGGCGGCGGCAAGTACGGGATCGTCGAGGACTACGGCGGTCACGGCATCGGGACCGAGATGCACATGGATCCGCACCTGCTGAACTACGTGGAGCGGCGGCGCGGCAAGGGGCCGAAGCTGGTGCCCGGGTTCTGCCTCGCGATCGAGCCCATGGTGTCGCTGGGCACGCCGCGGACGAAGGTGCTGGCCGACGACTGGACCGTCATCACGACGGACGGCACGTGGTCGTCCCACTGGGAGCACTCCGTCGCCCTGACGGAGGAGGGGCCGCTGGTGCTGACCGCCCCCGACGGGGGCAGGGCGAAGCTGGCGGAGTACGGGATCACGGCTGCGCCCGATCCCCTGGGGTAGCCCTCCGGGGGCGCTGGGTGCCTCGGGGGAGGGTGGGTTGACGTGAGCGGCGCGTCCGCGGCCCGGTGGGGGCTGGTCGCGCAGTTCCCCGCGCCCCTTGAGGGGCGGCCCCTGAGGGGCGCCTCCTGAGGGGCGCCCCAAAAGAGGCGCGTCCCCGCTTAGGGATCTCTTTCGTAGGGCAGACTTTCTCGATTCGTCTTTCCGAGGGCCCTGGCGTAGACTGACTCGTCGGCTCTCGTGCATCCGCATGTCTGCATGTGGTAAGCGCGGAGTCGATCAAGGTAGTCGATTCGAAGGGCGAAGCGTGGCCAAGAAGCAAGGTGCCATCGAGATCGAGGGCACTGTCGTCGAGTCTCTTCCGAACGCCATGTTCAAGGTCGAGCTCCAGAACGGCCACCAGGTCCTGGCGCACATCAGCGGCAAGATGCGTATGCACTACATCCGTATCCTCCCTGACGACCGGGTCGTGGTGGAGCTGTCTCCGTACGACCTGACGCGTGGCCGGATCGTCTACCGATACAAGTAGATCTTGCCTGTGCTCCGCTTCGGCGGGGTGGTGGCACTGACCCGGAGAACCTCACCAATGAAGGTCAAGCCGAGCGTCAAGAAGATCTGCGACAAGTGCAGGGTGATCCGCCGTCACGGCCGGGTCATGGTCATCTGCGAAAACCCGCGCCACAAGCAGCGCCAGGGCTGACGCACGACCGCACCCTCTGCACCCGCAGAGCTTCGCGCGACGCAGCAGTACATGTTCATACGCAGGACCCGGATCCGCTGTTCACAGGGATCCGACACCCCCGGTCGGAGGCCGGGGACCCGATCCGTACCGAATCCCCGCTGCATTCGTCGCGTTGCGCCGAGGCCGAAGGGGACGACGGCGGGTGGGATCCGGTTCTGCGGAAGACCTCCGAACGACAACTGGAGCCATTGAATGGCACGCGTTTCCGGTGTTGACATCCCGCGCGAAAAGCGCGTGGAGGTTGCCCTCACCTACGTGTTCGGCATCGGCCGGACCCTCTCGCAGAAGACGCTGGCCGACACCGGCGTCAACCCCGACACCCGCGTCCGTGACCTCTCCGAGGAGGAGCTGGTCCGGATCCGCGAGTACGTGGACAACAACTTCAAGACCGAGGGTGACCTCCGCCGTGAGGTTCAGGCCGACATCCGCCGCAAGGTCGAGATCGGCACCTACCAGGGTCTGCGCCACCGCCGTGGACTGCCGGTCCGCGGTCAGCGCACCAGCACGAACGCCCGTACCCGCAAGGGCCCGCGTCGCGCCATCGCCGGCAAGAAGAAGCCGGGCAAGAAGTAGTCCTCAGCGGACAACGCTTCATCAGCGGTCTTCGCTGTAGGACCGACCACCTCCCCGTAGGAGTTATAGATGCCCCCCAAGGGTCGTCAGGGCGCTGCCAAGAAGGTGCGCCGCAAGGAAAAGAAGAACGTCGCTCACGGGCACGCGCACATCAAGAGCACGTTCAACAACACGATCGTCTCGATCACGGACCCCTCGGGCAACGTGATCTCCTGGGCCTCCGCCGGCCACGTCGGCTTCAAGGGCTCGCGCAAGTCCACCCCCTTCGCCGCGCAGATGGCCGCCGAGTCGGCCGCCCGCCGCGCGCAGGAGCACGGCATGCGCAAGGTCGACGTCTTCGTGAAGGGTCCGGGCTCCGGTCGCGAGACCGCGATCCGCTCCCTCCAGGCCACCGGTCTCGAGGTCGGCTCGATCCAGGACGTGACGCCCACGCCGCACAACGGCTGCCGTCCGCCCAAGCGCCGTCGCGTCTGACGCACGGTCGTCCCACGTTTTTCCCGGGCCCGGGCGGCACGGCTCCTCGGAGCCGTGCCGCCCGTACCCTTGAAGTACTCAAGGGCATCAAATAGTGGGTGCCCATGACTGAAGGACTCACTTCATGCTGATCGCTCAGCGTCCCTCGTTGACCGAAGAGGTCGTCGACGAATTCCGCTCCCGGTTCGTGATCGAGCCGCTGGAGCCGGGCTTCGGCTACACCCTCGGCAACTCCCTCCGCCGTACGCTCCTCTCCTCGATCCCCGGTGCCGCCGTCACCAGCATCCGGATCGACGGCGTCCTGCACGAGTTCACCACCGTGCCGGGCGTCAAGGAGGACGTCACCGACCTGATCCTCAACATCAAGCAGCTGGTCGTCTCCTCGGAGCACGACGAGCCGGTCGTGATGTACCTGCGCAAGCAGGGCCCGGGTCTGGTCACCGCCGCCGACATCGCGCCCCCGGCCGGTGTCGAGGTGCACAACCCGGACCTCGTCCTCGCCACGCTCAACGGCAAGGGCAAGCTGGAGATGGAGCTGACCGTCGAGCGCGGTCGCGGTTACGTCTCCGCCGTGCAGAACAAGCAGGTCGGTCAGGAGATCGGACGCATCCCGGTCGACTCGATCTACTCGCCGGTCCTCAAGGTCACGTACAAGGTCGAGGCGACCCGTGTCGAGCAGCGCACCGACTTCGACAAGCTGATCGTCGACGTCGAGACCAAGCAGGCCATGCGTCCCCGTGACGCCATGGCGTCGGCCGGCAAGACCCTGGTCGAGCTGTTCGGCCTGGCCCGCGAGCTCAACATCGACGCCGAGGGCATCGACATGGGCCCGTCCCCGACGGACGCCGCCCTCGCCGCCGATCTCGCCCTGCCGATCGAGGAGCTGGAGCTCACCGTTCGGTCGTACAACTGCCTCAAGCGCGAGGGCATCCACTCCGTGGGTGAGCTCGTGGCGCGGTCCGAGGCCGACCTGCTCGACATCCGCAACTTCGGTGCGAAGTCGATCGACGAGGTCAAGGCGAAGCTGGCCGGCATGGGCCTGGCCCTGAAGGACAGCCCGCCCGGATTCGACCCCACCGCTGCGGCGGACGCCTTCGGGGCGGACGACGACGCGGACGCCGGGTTCGTCGAGACCGAGCAGTACTAGTCGCTCGGCCGGACCGGCTGAGTTCTGGCTGCGGGCCCGCCGTGGCTGGTCGCGCAGTTCCCCGCGCCCCTGACGGGGCACGGGTCCTCCGGAGCCTTGAAAAAAGTCCGGATCTTCGACAGGCGATCGCCTGCTCGGACACTGACCCCGGTACCTGATACGGCCGGGGCAGACACCTAGGAGAAACATCATGCCGAAGCCCACCAAGGGTGCCCGTATGGGCGGCAGCGCCGCGCACGAGAAGCTGCTTCTCGCGAACCTCGCGAAGTCGCTCTTCGAGCACGGCAAGATCACGACCACCGAGGCGAAGGCCCGCCGCCTGCGGCCGTACGCCGAGCGTCTGGTCACCAAGGCGAAGAAGGGCGACCTTCACAACCGCCGTCAGGTCCTCTCGGTCATCACGGACAAGAGCATCGTGCACACGCTCTTCACCGAGATCGGCCCGCGCTACGAGAACCGCCCGGGTGGCTACACCCGTATCACCAAGATCGGTAACCGCCGTGGCGACAACGCGCCCATGGCCGTCATCGAGCTGGTGGAGGCCCTGACCGTGGCCCAGGAGGCCACCGGTGAGGCCGAGGCGGCGACCAAGCGGTCCGCCAAGGAGGACAGCCTGAAGAAGTCCTCCGAGGACACGGCTCCCAAGGACGAGGCCGCCGAGGCCAAGTCCGACGAGGCCGTCGAGGACGCCAAGCCGGCCGAGGACGCCGCCGAGGAGTCCAAGAAGGACGCGTAAGCGTTCTGCCGGGGACCACGCGTCGGCGGGCCCGCTCCTTTCCAGGAGCGGGCCCGCTCTCGTATTTCTGAAAGGATCTCCAGGTGAGTGACGAAGCAGCGCCCGGTCATGTCCGTGTCCGGATGGATCTCTCGTACGACGGGAGCGAGTTCTCCGGGTGGGCCAAGCAGGCCCGGGGGCGCAGGACCGTGCAGGGCACGATCGAGGACGCCCTGCGGACCGTGACGCGGTCGGGCGAGGCCGTGTACGAGCTGACCGTGGCCGGACGGACCGACGCCGGGGTGCACGCCCGGGGGCAGGTGGCACATGTCGACCTGCCCGGGGAGCTGTGGGCCGAGCACCGGGAGAAGCTGCTGAAGCGGCTGGCCGGGCGGCTGCCCAAGGACGTGCGCGTATGGGCGCTGACGGAGGCGCCCGGCGGCTTCAACGCGCGGTTCTCGGCCGTCTGGCGGCGGTACGCCTACCGCATGGCCGACCACCCGGGCGGGGTCGACCCCCTGCTGCGCGGCCATGTCCTGTGGCACGACCGGCCGCTCGACGTCGACGCCATGAACGAGGCCGCCCGGGGACTGCTCGGGGAGCACGACTTCGCCGCGTACTGCAAGAAGCGCGAGGGCGCCACGACCATCCGTACGCTCCAGGAGCTGAGCCTGGAGCGGGGGAGCGACGGGGTCGTGACCGCCACCGTGCGCGCCGACGCCTTCTGCCACAACATGGTGCGCTCGCTCATCGGGGCGCTGATCTTCGTGGGGGACGGGCACCGCGGCGCCGACTGGCCCGCGAAGGTGCTCGCCGCGGGGATACGGGACTCCGCCGTGCACGTGGTGCGGCCGCACGGGCTGACGCTGGAGGAGGTCGGGTACCCGGCCGACGAGCTGCTGGCGGCGCGGAACAAGGAGGCGCGGAACCGGCGGACGCTGCCGGGGGCGGGGTGCTGCTGAACGGCCCGCGCAAGAGGCACAATCAGTGATGTCTGCCCACTGTGGCGGGTGACGAAACCCCGGCGTAACAGATCCGTTCGGACGTACCCCCTGAAACTCGGTTATGCTTTCGCTGCTCGGTTGAAAGTTCGATCAAGGGTCGCCGAGCTCAGGTGGGGGTTACGGGCCTGATCGGCCCCGGGGGTTTCGCATGGGTGCGGTGGGCACTGCTCGCGTTCCGCAGAACAGGAAACGAAAGAAGGCGCCGCGGAGCCGTGAACTCCGTGGGCTCCGTGAACTCCATGAGATCCATGGGCTCCTGCCGACGCCGCCGGACGACGTCGAGAAGTACTCGTACTCACGCCGGTACCTGTGGGTGCTGACGGTCGGTTCGCTGATCAGCTTCGCGTGCCTGGCCGTGAGCCAGTTCCTGTTCACGGCCTCCAGCCCGTGGTTCTGGCTGACGCTGCCGCTGCTGGCGTTCGTCATCGCGGACTACCTGATCTCGCTGTACCTCGACGGGCTCAGCAAGGACTTCGACATCAAGGGCCACAAACGCCTCGTGCGCACGTGGCGGCCCCCGGTGTACCCGAGCGTGGACATCTTCCTGCCGGTGTGCGGTGAGCCGCTGGAAGTGCTGCACAACACCTGGGTCCATGTGAACCGGCTCGCCGGCAGCTACCGGGGCGCCGTGAGGACGTACGTCCTGGACGACGCGGCCGAGGCCGAGGTCGGGGCCATGGCCGCCGACTTCGGCTTCCACTACGTGGTGCGGCCCGACCGCGGCTGGTTCAAGAAGGCCGGCAACCTCAACCACGCCTTCGAGAAGACCGGCGGCGACCACATCCTGATCCTGGACGCCGACTTCGCGCCGCGCGCCGACCTGCTCGACGAACTGCTGCCGCACATGGACGCCGACGAGAAGGTCGCGATCGTGCAGTCGCCGCAGTTCTTCCGCATCGTCGACCGGCAGAACTGGATCGAGCGCGGCGCGGGGGCCGTTCAGGAGCAGTTCTACCGCTCCGTGCAGACCTCCCGCGAGGACCTGGACGGTTCCATCTGCGTCGGCTCGTGCGCCGTGTACCGGCGCGCGGCCCTGGAGCAGACCGGCGGCATCACCCTGATCGAGCACTCCGAGGACATGTACACCGGGTTCGACCTGCGGGCCCTCGGCTGGAAGCTGCGCTACGTGCCCGTCGCGCTGTCCGCCGGGGTGTGCCCGGACACGGCCGGAGCCTTCCACAACCAGCAGTACCGCTGGTGCATGGGCTCGCTCGAACTGCTCACCAGCAAGCGGTTCTGGGAGATGGACCTCAAGTTCAAGACCCGGCTCTGCTACGTGTCGGGCTTCCTCTACTACCTCCAGACCGCGCTCGCCACCTTCATCGCGCCGGTCATCCCGCTCGGCCTGCTGGTCCTGCGCCCCGACCTGCTGCGCGCCGAGGCCGCCCTGTGGGTGCTGCCGAGCATCGCGTACGTAACGCTGGTGCTGCCGCTGTGGCACCGGGCGCCGTACCGGCTGGAGGCATGGGCCGTGCGGGTCATGTACGGCTGGTCGCACGTCTTCGCCGTCTGGGACGTGCTGCGGGGCCGCCCGATGGGCTGGAAGCCCACGGGTTCGGCGGGCGCCAAGAAGAACGGCATGCGCCGCTACTGGAACTGCATGATCCTCTGGACCGGCGGCACGGCCGTGGTCTGGGTCGCCGTCGCCGCCTGGCGCATGCTCACCCTCTATCCGCCGGACTTCGCGCTGATGCTGTCGGCCGGACTCTTCTACGCGATGGTCGTCGGCCGGGTCCTCGTGCAGCCGCGCGCCCAGGAAGCGCGGGAAGTACCGGAAGCACAGGAAGTGCAGGAAGCGACCGCATGAGTTCTTCCGTACGCCGCGTGCGGGCGCTCGCCGCCGTGCTCGTCGCCGGTGCGCTCCTGGCCGGGTGCAGCACCTTCTCCGAGGAGGGCCGCGACCAGTACGAGCGCAGCCGGGGCGCGCAGCCGGGTGCCGTGGACGGCGGTGACTCCGGCGGGTCCGCGAAGCCGGAGCCGCCGTACGACGTGCGGCCGCTGCTCGAACCGGAGAAGAAGTACCTGGGGGTGGCCGCCGACGGTGCTCCCGCCAGGATGGGGGCCGTCGAGGACTTCGCCGGGCGGGCCGGCAAGAAACCCAACCTGGTGGAGTTCTACTCCGCGTGGGGCGACCGGTACGAGCAGGCGCTCGTGCGGAACTCCTGGGACTACGGGGCGCTGGCGTTCATCGCGTGGGAGCCCTTCGGGACGAGCATGAAGGACATCGCCTCCGGCAAGGAGGACGCGTACATCCGTGAGTACGCGCAGTCCGTCAGGGAACTGAACCTGCCCGTCGCGCTCAGTTTCGCGCACGAGATGAACGGCTTCTGGTACCCCTGGGGCACCGAGAGGACGAGCGCGGCCGACTTCACCGCCGCGTACCAGCACATCCACGACCTCTTCGGCGAGGAGGGCGCCACCCAGGTCATCTGGGTGTGGAGCCCGAACGTCACCCACCCGATGCCGAAGGTGAAGCTGGAGCCGTACTGGCCGGGCGACGACTACGTCGACTGGGTCGGTGTCGTCGGCTACTACGCGGACACGGGTCCCTCGACCTACCAGTCGCTGTACGGGCCGACGATGGCCCAGATCCGGGGCTTCACGCGCAAACCCCTCATCATCGCGGAGACGGCGGCGCAGGCCGGTGAGCGCAAGCCCGCCGCCATCAGGTCCCTCTTCCGGGGGACCGCGGAGCGCGACGACGTCATCGGGTTCGTCTGGTTCAACTTCGACAAGGAGACGGACTGGCGCATCGAGAGCGGTCCGCTGTCCGAGAAGACCTTCAAGCAGGAGGCGGCCGACCCGCGCTTCGGATTCGACGTGACCAAGCCATGAACGACCGAGGCACGCCCACGCGGGCGGACGGCCCCGAGACGCACGACGAGTACGGGCACGGGTACGGGTACGGGTACGGGCAGCAGTACGGCCGGGAGGACCAGCCGTACCACGGTCACGGTCACGGCCAGGGCCAGGTCACCGAGACCGGCGGCTGGCGTTTCGACGCCCACGACCTGACGTCCTCGTACACGGACCAGCAGGCGTACGAGACGTACGCGCCCTTCGACCCGTACGCGTCGTACACCGAGCCCCGGCCCCGGCCCGGACCCGAGCAGGCTCCCGCGGCCGTCGCGCCCGAGCCGGCGAAGCCCGGTTACACCCTGCCGCCCGTACAGGAGTCGGCGTGGTCGGTGGACGGAGGACGCAGCAGGCTGCTGGGGCGCTGGGTGCTCCTGTGCGTGCTGCTGATCCAGGCGGGGCTCTCGCTGCGGCTGCGCGGCACCGCCTTCCAGGACGAGGCGCTCTACATCGCGGCCGGTCACCACGAGATCGGCAACATCCTGAACGGCACGCCCGTGCCGGGCGACTTCGAGGGCTACTTCTCGGGCTACCCGAAGCTGTACCCGGTGCTCGCGGCCATGGTCGACAGCGTGGCCGGGCTCGCCGGAGTGCGCGTCGTCAGTCTTCTCCTCATGCTCGGCGCGACCGCGCTGCTGTACGCGACGACCCGCCGGATGTTCAACGTCCGGGCGGCGCTCGGGGCGGCGGCCCTGTTCTCCGTCATCCAGTCGACGGTGTTCCTCGGCAACTTCGCCACCTTCGACGCCCCGGCGGTCTTCCTGCTGGCCCTGTCGTTCTGGATCGTCGTAAGGACCGGCCGGTCGCACATCGCGGCGGTCGTGCTCGCGGCGCCCCCGGCGTTCCTGGCCTTCGGCACGAAGTACGCGGCGGGCCTCTACCTGCCGACCCTGGTGGTCCTCGCGGTGCTCACCGCGTACCGGCACCGCGGCGTGCTCGCGCTCGTCCGCGGCGTCCTGCTCGGCGGGGCGATGCTCCTCATGCTGGGCGTCGCTTACGTCTTCGCCGGTTCGCTCGGCGGTATCAGCCAGACCACCACCGACCGTGCCAAGGGCGCCGACACGGCGATGACGATCCTGCGGCACAGCTCCGAATGGGGCGGGCTGATGTTCCTCGCCGCGCTCGGGGGCTCGATCGCCTATGTGGTCCGCCCGCACATGGGCGAGATGCCGTGGGTCGACAGACAGGGGCCGGGAAGGTTCCGGCGGATCTCGCTCGGCGTGGTGCTGACCGGGACGGCGCTGCTCGCCCCGGCCTACCAGATCCACCTGCAGACGGAGATCTCGCTCTTCAAGCACGTGGGCTTCGGACTGCTCTTCGCCGGCCCGATGGCGGGCCTGGGCATGTCCCGGCTCGTCGGACCGCACTTCAGGCACCCGCAGCTCGGGATCATGCTGTACGTGCTGACCCTGGTGTTCGGCATGGTGCAGTCGCAGCAGGCGTACAGCTTTCCGGACTCCAGGGAGATGACGGCGATCCTGCGCACCATGGTCGACCGCGAGGGCAGTTACCTCGCCGAGGAGCACGAGGTCCCCGCGTACTACCTGCGGGACAAGACCGACTACGGCCAGTGGCAGAGCACGTTCGGCATGGACTACCAGGACAGGAAGGGCAGGCAGCACTCCGGCCCCGATGCCTACCGTGCCGCGGTCGAGGACGCGAAGTTCGACGTCATCGTGTTGCGCGGGACCGTCACGCCGGAGGTCGACCAGGCCGTGGCCGACGCGTTGCGCGGCAATCCCCACTACCGCCTGGCCGCGGTGTCGCGCTTCACGACGAGCAAGGGCGACGGTGCGTTCCGGATCTGGGTGAAGCGATGAGTGGCGACGCCTTTCCGCCGTACGAAGGCGGACGTCCCGAGGCCCAGGGGGACCACGACCTGTACACGGGACGGAGTGCCTATGCCGGGCAGGGCTCGTACACGGGGCAGGGCTCCTACGCGGGGCAGGGCCGGTACGCGGGCCAGGACGGTCACGCCGGTCCCGGGCAGGACGCGTACGCCGGTCCCGGGCAGGCCCCGTACGGCGGCGGGCACCGTAGTCACACGGTCACCGGCCCCGCGGAGCCGGCGACCACCTCCGCGGGGCCGGCGGCCGTCTCCCCGGAGCCGCCCGAGGGCGGGACCGGCGACGAGGGGTCCGGGCGCCCCGGGGGCGGGGGCCGACTCGCCACGGCGGTGACCTTTCTGCTGCCCATGGCGGTCGCCCTCGCCCTGATCCTGCGCGGCATCGGCGACCGGCAGCTCTGGCGGGACGAGCACGCCACCTGGTGGGCGGCCTCGCTGTCGTTGCACGACCTGAGCCTGCTGATCCGGTCGATCGACGTCGTGTTCACGCCGTACTACGTGTTCATGCACGGCTGGGTGGCCCTCGCCGGGGACTCCCCGACCGCGCTGCGCATCCCGGGCGCGGTGGCCATGGCGGCCTCCGCCGGGCTGCTCGCCCTCCTGGGGCGGCGGCTGTTCACCCCGCAGACGGGGATCCTCGCGGGGCTCGCCTTCGCCGTCGTCCCGGTCACGACCCGGTTCGGGCAGGAGATACGGCCGTACGCCTTCGCCGTGGCGGCCGTACTGCTGTCGACGCTGCTGCTCGCACGGGCCCTGGACAGGCCGTCCTTCAAGGTGTGGGTCGCCTACACCCTGTCGGTGCCGCTGATCGGCTGGAGTCACCTGGCCTCGGTGGCGGTGCTCGGCGCGCATCTGGTGATGATCGTGGCGGCGCGGCGCGCGGGTGACAGGATCGTCGGCTGGGCCTACGCCGCGGCCTTCACCCTGGGCATGTCCTTCGTCGTTCCGATGGCCGTCTCGGGCTCGGGGCAGAGCGGGCAGATCGCCTGGAACAACCCCGGGGTCGAGGACCTGCTGGACTTCCCGGAGAACCTCTTCGGTTCCCGGGCGGTGGCCGTGCCGGTGATGGTGCTCGGAGTGATCGGGCTGTTCTTCGCGGGCCGGTCGGCCCTGCCGCTGGCCGTCTGGGTCGTGGTGCCGCCGGTGGCGACCTATGTCACCGCCGCGCAGCTGCACCTCTTCCTGCCGCGCTACCTGCTGTTCACGGCGCCCGCCTGGGTGCTGCTCGCCGCCGTCGCCGTGGTCCGGATCGCGGGGCCCGTGGCCGGGACCGGGGCCGTGGCCGGGACCGGGACAGGCACCGGGACGGCCGCGCGGCGCGGCCTGGGCCGGGTGCTCGTGGCGGTCGCGGTCGCCGCGATCGCCTTCCAGTCGCTGCCGGGCATCCGTGAGACCCGGCAGAACGCGCTGGGCGAACCGGACTTCCGCGGTGCCGCGCGGATCATCGAGGCCGGACAGAGGAAGGGCGACGGCATCGTCTTCAGCGGTGTGATGACGGAGCGCCGGGCCATGGCCTACGAATTGCGCGACGTCGCGGGCCGTCCGAAGGACCTGCTGATGTCCCGCACCCCGCAGGAGCGGGGCTCGTTCGACGCGGCCGAGTGCGCGCATCCCGCCGAGTGCCTGGCCGGGACCGACCGGCTGTGGCTCGTGTCGACGACGCCCGACGGGCAGCCGTTCAGCGGTATGCCGAAGGCGTCGGCGGCCGGGATCCGCAAGGGCTTCGAGGTCGTGAGGACCGAGAGGCTGCCATACCTCCAGCTCGTGCTCCTCGAGAGGACACGCGCCGCGACGGACGACTCGCCCCTGGAAAGGGACGACGCCGCCAAGCGCAGGGTGCACACCTGAGTTGGGTTCCGCAGTTCCGGACGCGGGGGACCCCGTGTCCGGACGGGGGCAATCGAATGGGGAGGGCGAAAGAGATGACGTACGACCTGGGGGCGGACGTGGCCGTCACGGTGGTGATGCCCACGTACAACGAAGCGGCCAATCTGCCGGGAATGGCCGAGGCCGTGCTGCAACTGCCGCTGGCCGGGCTGCACCTGAAGGTGGTGGACGACTCCAGTCCGGACGGTACCGGACGGATAGCCGAGGAGCTCGCGGAGAAGTACAACGGCGACGGGCCCCACCGGATGAGCGTGCTGCACCGGACCGCGAAGGACGGGCTCGGGCGCGCGTACGTCGCGGGCATGAGCGCCGCGCTCGACGAGGGCGCCGAGTACGTCGTGCAGATGGACGCCGACGGCAGCCACCCCGTGGAGGCGGTCCCCCGCATGCTCGGCACCGCCGTGGCCTCGGGTGTCGGCCTGGTCGTCGGCAGCCGGTACGTCGAGGGCGGCTCGCTGGACGAGGAGTGGAGCGCGCACCGCGTGCTGCTGTCCCGCTTCGCCAACAGCTACGCGCGCACCGTGCTCGGCACGAAGATCCGCGACATCACCGCGGGCTTCAACCTCTGGTCGGCCCGGACCCTGCGCGACGTGGACCTGCACTCCCTGGACAGCGCCGGGTACAGCTTCCAGGTCGAGCTCAAGTACAAGGCCGTACGCGCGGGGCACAGCGCCGTGGAGATCCCGATCCGCTTCGAGGAGCGGACCGAGGGGGTCTCGAAGATGACCCTGCGCACCCAGCTGGAGTCGGCCCTGGTGCCGGTGAGGCTGCGGCTCAGACACCGGTGAACCGGTGACGGCGGACGGGTGGGCGGTCGTCCTACCGGCCGGCCTCGGCCGCGGCCGACGCCTGGGCCTCGCCGCGGCGGCGGATCTGGCGGAACGTGAACTCGGCCAGGTCGTCGCCGGTCCTGAAGACCTCGGCGTCCTTCGGGGTCACGTCCTTGCCGTTCGTGAAACCGGCGACCGTGAAGTAGGCGTAGCGGCCGTACGAGTTGGTCGTCGAGCGGCAGATCGCGGAGCGGCAGAAGACCGGGACGTCCTCACCGGGCAGGGACTGCACGACGCTCTGCTTGTCGGCGTCGGTCTTCGCCTTCAGCGCCCTGGCCTCGGTGTCGAAGACGGCCACGCCGACCGTCACCGCCACCCCGTCCTTCGCGTACGTGACGCGCATCAGGCGGGTGCAGCCGTTGTCGGTCAGGACGGCGCCGAGCGTGCCCTGCGCGGCCGCCGCGCAGTTCTTCGTGGACGCCAGCGCGCCCTTCTTGTAGACGGTCTCGCCCATCGTCAGCCGCGTGCCCGGGAAGAGGAGGTCCGGGCCGAGCGTCGCGGTGTCCTTCTTCACATCGGATATGAAGTCCTTCGGGTCCAGCGGCGGCGGCGCCGAGGTCTCCTCGAAGGACGGACCGGGCCCGGTGGTGTCCGCCGGGACGTCCGCGGTGGCGGGCAGCTGGGAGGCCGGTCTGTTCGAAGCCTGCCCGTTGCCGTCCGCCGAGACCACCGCCAGGGCGACGGCCGCGCCCACGGCCACGGTGGCCAGGGCGCCGCCGCCTATCAGCATCCACCTGCGGCGCCGGTTGCGTGCCTCGGCCGCCTCGGCCAGCGCCGCCCAGTCCGGCGAGCTGTTGCTCCACCGAGGCGGCTGAGAACCCGATCCCCCGGAGCCCCACTGGGGTCCTCCCTGCCCAAAGCTCATGGGCCGCATCTTAGACGGGGCAAGGGGAGTACCGGGCCCCGCGGGTCCGCCCGGTACCGTCCCGGAACCCGGCGGAAACCCGGTGGGGGACCGCGGACGGCCCCGCGTTTTGACCCGTACGGGCCACCGCGGGTATTCTTGCGGTTCGTTATGTGTATTGGCTTGCTCATTCTCACGTGAGGGGCCCTTACACCGGTCCACCGGGCCGATGACCAGCGGCAGGACTCGGTTGCGTCACCGAGGTCCGCCAGGGCTGTCGTACATCGTCCGTGGTGGCCCATTGTCAGGACCCACTCACTGAAGAAGCGAAGGCTACGACCGTGCGTACGTACAGCCCCAAGCCCGGCGACATCACTCGCCAGTGGTACGTCATCGACGCCCAGGATGTCGTCCTGGGTCGTCTGGCGACCACCGCCGCGAACATCCTGCGGGGCAAGCACAAGCCGATCTACGCGCCGCACGTCGACGCTGGTGACTTCGTCATCATCATCAACGCCGACAAGGTGCACCTCTCCGGCAACAAGAAGACCCAGAAGCTGGCGTACCGCCACTCCGGTTACCCGGGTGGTCTGCGCTCCGTCCGCTACGACGAGCTGCTGGCGAAGAACCCCGAGAAGGCCGTCGAGAAGGCCATCAAGGGCATGATCCCCAAGAACACCCTGGGCCGTCAGGTGCTCTCGAAGCTGAAGGTCTACTCGGGCGACCAGCACCCGCACGCTGCCCAGCAGCCGGTGCCGTTCGAGATCACCCAGGTCGCGCAGTAGTTCCGGCCACCCCCTAAGACGAAAAAGAATCTGAGGAGAATCGTGGCCGAGACCACCGTTGAGCAGCCGGTCGACGACAACGACAGCGAGCTCGTCGACGTCGAGCAGTACACCACCGAGTCCGAGGTGCCCGTCGAGGGCGAGTACACCTCGGAGTCCCTCGCCGGCCGCTTCGGCGACCCGCAGCCGGCCGCCGGCCTGGGCCGTCGCAAGAACGCCATCGCCCGCGTCCGGATCGTCCCGGGCTCCGGCAAGTGGAAGGTCAACGGGCGCACGCTCGAGGACTACTTCCCGAACAAGGTCCACCAGCAGGAAGTCAACGAGCCCTTCAAGGTGCTCGAACTCGACGGCCGCTACGACGTCGTCGCCCGCATCTCCGGCGGCGGTGTCTCCGGTCAGGCCGGTGCCCTGCGCCTCGGCGTGGCCCGCGCGCTGAACGAGGCCGACGTGGACAACAACCGCGGCGCCCTCAAGAAGGCCGGTTACCTGCGGCGCGACGACCGTGCGGTCGAGCGCAAGAAGGCCGGTCTCAAGAAGGCCCGCAAGGCCCCGCAGTACAGCAAGCGCTAAATCCCGCGCGGGTACGGGCGGGCACCCTCGGTGCCCCCCGTGCTGTTCTGCACGAATCGCCCCGGCGGCACGTTCTGTGCCGCCGGGGCGTTCGTTTACCACAACCTTTGTCCCGGTCCGTGGGTCACACCCTGTGTGCCATACCGTGCGGCACGGATTTTCGGCCACGGCTTCTTTTCGGCCATGGCTCCGGAACGGACCCGGGAGACGGACGGGTCCGGGGGATATACCTGACATGGGGCCGGAGCCGGACCCCGGTCGGCGCTTTCGGCCGGGCCGCACCTTCCCGGGCCCGCACTTTCCCGGGCCCGCACCTTCTCGGGTACAGCGGACCCGGGCACACCTGAACAACCCTGAGCAAGTTCGGAGGACACCAGTGGGACGACTCTTCGGGACGGACGGCGTACGCGGTGTCGCCAACGCGGATCTGACGGCCGAGCTCACGCTCGGTCTCTCCGTGGCGGCGGCGCACGTACTGGCCGAGGCGGGAACCTTCGAGGGCCACCGGCCGACCGCGGTGGTCGGGCGGGACCCGCGCGCGTCCGGGGAGTTCCTGGAGGCCGCCGTGGTCGCGGGTCTCGCCAGCGCCGGCGTGGACGTGCTGCGCGTCGGCGTCCTGCCGACCCCGGCGGTGGCGTACCTCACCGGCGCCCTCGGCGCCGACCTCGGCGTGATGCTCTCCGCGAGCCACAACGCCATGCCGGACAACGGCGTCAAGTTCTTCGCCCGCGGCGGGCACAAGCTCGCCGACGAGCTGGAGGACCGGATCGAGTCCGTCTACGAGGAGCACCGCACCGGTGCGCCCTGGGACCGGCCGACCGGCTCGGGCGTCGGACGCGTCCGCTCGTACGAGGAGGGCTTCGAGCAGTACGTCGACCACCTCCTCGCCGCCGTCCCGAACCGTCTCGAAGGTCTGAAGGTCGTCCTCGACGAGGCGCACGGCGCGGCCGCCCGGGTCTCGCCCGAGGTCTTCACCCGCGCGGGCGCCGATATCGTCACGATCGGCGCCGAGCCCGACGGCCTCAACATCAACGACGGCTGCGGCTCCACCCACCTCGACCTGCTGAAGGCCGCCGTCCTGGAGCACGGCGCCGACCTCGGCATCGCGCACGACGGGGACGCCGACCGGTGCCTGGCCGTGGACCACACCGGCGCGGAGGTCGACGGGGACCAGATCCTGGCCGTCCTCGCGCTCGCCATGCGGGAGCGCTCCGAGCTGCGGTCCGACACCGTCGTCGCCACGGTCATGTCGAACCTCGGGTTCAAGCTGGCCATGGAGCGCGAAGGGGTCTCCCTCGTGCAGACCGCGGTCGGCGACCGGTACGTGCTGGAGGAGATGAAGGAGCACGACTACGCGCTCGGCGGCGAGCAGTCGGGCCACGTGATCATCCTGGACCACGCGACGACGGGCGACGGCACGCTGACCGGGCTGCTGCTCGCGGCCCGGGTCGCGCAGACCGGGCGTACGCTGCGGGACCTCGCGTCCGTGATGGAGCGGCTGCCGCAGGTCCTGATCAACGTGCCCGACGTCGACCGGTCCCGGGTGTCGACCTCCGCGGAGCTGGCCTCCGCGGTGGGCGAGGCGGAGCGGGAGCTCGGCTCCACCGGGCGGGTACTGCTGCGTCCCTCCGGGACCGAGCCGCTGGTACGGGTCATGGTGGAGGCGGCCGACATCGACCAGGCCCGCGCGGTGGCGGGGCGGCTGGCGGACGCGGTGAAGTCCGCGCTGGGGTGATTTTCGGGGCCGGGTGGGGGGTGGGAGGGATCTGGGCGTCGCGGGGTGCGGGTGGGTGGGGGCCGGTCGCGCAGTTCCCCGCGCCCCTGAAGGGCGCCCCCCGGGGCTTCGCCCCCGAAGGGCCGCCCGGGGGCCGTGGTCAGAGTTTCCGCAGACTCAGCTTCCGGACCTTGTGGTCCGGGCCCTTGCGCACGACCAGGGTGGCGCGGCCCCGGGTCGGGGCCACGTTCTCCAGGAGGTTGACCCTGTTGACGGTCCGCCAGGTCGTACGGGCGTAGTCCAGGGCCTCCTCCTCGGAGACCTGGGTGTACTTGCGGAAGTACGAGGACGGGTCCTGGAAGGCCGTCTCGCGCAGCCGGCGGAAGCGGTTCAGGTACCAGCCCTCGATGTCCTCGGCCCGCGCGTCCACGTACACGCTGAAGTCGAAGTAGTCGGCGAGGCCGACCCGGGTGCGGCCGTCCTTGCCGGGCAGGGCGGGCTGCAGGACGTTCAGCCCCTCGACGATCAGGATGTCGGGGCGGCGCACGGTGAGCAGCGCGCCGGGGACCCGGTCGTAGATGAGGTGCGAGTAGACGGGGGCCGTCACCTCGTCCTTGCCCGCCTTGATGTCCGCGACGAACCGGGTCAGCGCCCGGCGGTCGTACGACTCCGGGAAGCCCTTCCGCGCCATCAGGCCCCGCTCCTGGAGCTCCTTGGTGGGCAGCAGGAAGCCGTCCGTGGTGACCAGCTCGACCCGTGGGTGCTCGGGCCAGCGCGACAGCAGGGCCTGCAGCAGACGGGCGACGGTGGACTTGCCGACGGCGACCGAACCGGCCACGCCTATCACGAACGGCGTACCGGACTGGGAGCCCTTCTCGCCGAGGAAGGTGTTGAGGGCGCCGCGCAGGCCGTCGGTCGCGCCCACGTACAGGTTGAGGAGCCGGGACAGCGGCAGATAGATGTCCCGTACCTCGTCGAGGTCGATGACGTCGCCCAGACCGCGCAGCTTCTCCACCTCCTCGGCGGTCAGCGGCAGCGGGGTCTTCTCACGCAGCGCGCTCCACTGGGCGCGGGTGAGGTCGACGTAGGGAGTCGCCTCCGGCCTGGGCCGGTGGGCGCTCCGCGGCAACGGAGAGGCCGGTGGGGTCACAGTCCATTGTTACGGCAGTTCGAACGGGCCGCCGGGTGGAGTCGGTCACTTCGGTGCGTTCCGCTCGCGTCCGGGCCCTGTACCAGGGGTCCATAGGGGGATAGCGTCCCGCGGACCGGGAGCGAGCCGCCTTCCGGGACACCGGTGAGGGAGATGGTCGTCATGACCGCACGTTCCCGAATGCGTGGCCTGGTCCGGCGCGGACCCCGGCACGGCCCGGCCGACGTGGTGGGCCGGGTGTGCAGCGAACTGGCGCTCGACCTCCCCGACGAGGACCTGGGGGAGTACCTCCACGACTGCGTCGACCTGTACGAGATGGGCAGCAGGCCCCGCTGCGAGGAGGCCGAGTTCCTCGGCATGGTGCGGGAGGCGATCGACCGGATCGAGCGGGGGGAGTAGCAGGGGGGCTGCGGGAGTGGCGGGGGCGGGGATTTCCGATATCGGGTCCGCGGTGCCCCGACAGGACGGGCGTCCGCCTCTAGGCTGCCGTCCATGTGCGGAATCGTGGGATACGTGGGGTCGCAGTCGGCGCTCGATGTCGTGGTGGCCGGACTGAAGCGGCTGGAGTACCGGGGTTACGACTCGGCGGGCGTCGCCGTCCTCGCGGACGGCGGGATGGCCGCCGCGAAGAAGGCCGGCAAGCTCGCCAACCTGGAGAAGGAGCTGGTCGAGCGGCCGTTGCCGGCCGGTTCGACGGGGATCGGCCACACGCGCTGGGCCACGCACGGCGGGCCCACCGACGCGAACGCGCATCCGCACCTCGACAACGCCGGACGTGTCGCGGTCGTCCACAACGGCATCATCGAGAACTTCGCCGCCCTGCGGGCCGAGCTGGCCGGACGGGGGCACACGCTCACCTCCGAGACCGACACCGAGGTCGTCGCGCACCTGCTCGCCGAGGAGTTCTCCGCGTGCGCCGACCTCGCCGAGGCCATGCGGCTGGTGTGCCGGCGCCTGGAAGGGGCCTTCACCCTGGTGGCCGCGCACGCCGACGAGCCGGACGTGGTCGTCGGGGCGCGGCGCAACTCGCCGCTCGTCGTGGGCGTCGGGGAGGGCGAGGCGTTCCTCGCCTCGGACGTCGCCGCGTTCATCGCCCACACCCGGTCCGCGATCGAGCTGGGCCAGGACCAGGTGGTCGAGCTGCGGCGCGACGGCGTGAACGTCACCGGGTTCGACGGGGCACCGGCCGGGACACGTTCGTACCACGTCGACTGGGACGCGTCCGCCGCCGAGAAGGGCGGCTACGACTACTTCATGCTCAAGGAGATCGCCGAGCAGCCGAAGGCCGTCGCCGACACGCTGCTCGGCCGCGTCGACGCCGACGGGTCGCTCACCCTCGACGAGGTGCGGATCCCTCCGGGGGTGCTGCGGGAGGTCGACAAGGTCGTGGTGGTGGCGTGCGGGACCGCGTTCCACGCCGGGCTCATCGCCAAGTACGCCATCGAGCACTGGACCCGCGTCCCCTGCGAGGTAGAACTCGCGAGCGAGTTCCGCTACCGGGACCCGATCCTGGACGCCCGGACCCTGGTGATCGCCATCTCGCAGTCCGGCGAGACCATGGACACGCTGATGGCCCTGCGGCACGCGCGCGAACAGGGCGCCAGGGTGCTGGCCGTCTGCAACACCAACGGCTCGACCATCCCGCGCGAGTCGGACGCCGTCCTCTACACGCACGCCGGGCCCGAGGTGGCGGTCGCCTCGACGAAGGCGTTCCTGACCCAGCTCGTGGCCTGCTACCTGGTGGCGCTGTACCTGGGGCAGGTCCGCGGGACGAAGTGGGGCGACGAGATCCAGGCCGTCGTACGCGACCTGTCCCGCATCTCCGACGAGGTCGAACGGGTCCTGGAGACGATGGAGCCGGTACGGGAACTGGCGCGTTCGCTCGCCTCGAAGGACACGGTGCTGTTCCTGGGCCGGCACGTGGGCTACCCGGTGGCCCTGGAGGGCGCCCTGAAGCTCAAGGAACTCGCCTACATGCACGCCGAGGGCTTCGCGGCGGGCGAGCTGAAGCACGGGCCGATCGCCCTGATCGAGGAGGACGTACCGGTGGTCGTGGTCGTACCGTCACCGCGCGGTCGGTCCGTCCTCCACGACAAGATCGTGTCGAACATCCAGGAGATCCGGGCGCGGGGCGCCCGCACGATCGTGATCGCGGAGGAGGGTGACGGGGCGGTGGTCCCCTACGCGGACCACCTGATCCGCATCCCCGCCACGCCCGTGCTGCTCCAGCCGCTGGTGGCGACGGTCCCCTTGCAGGTGTTCGCCTGCGAACTGGCCACCGCCCGCGGCAACGAGGTGGATCAGCCACGCAACCTGGCGAAGTCGGTGACGGTGGAGTAGGGCACGTCTCTGACTCCGTCAAGGAAGGCGGCGAAGGCTCCGGCCGGGAAGGTGAGGGGGGCCCTGGCCGGGGTCTTGGAGTCGCGGACGGCTATGTGGGTGGATGAGCTCGCGATCTCCACGCAGTCGTTGCCGTCATCGGGACCGGAGTAGGACGACTTCCGCCAGTTGTCCATGGTGCCTCACAGCTCTTTTGTCAGTCGGTGGATGAAGTCACGCGACCGCTCGGGGTCGAGTGCCACTTCTTTCAGCTTAAGGAAGCGCGTTCGAAAAGCGCCGAGTTGTGCTTCGGAATCAATGAAGGCCGAGCCGTGCGGGACGTCGCGCACCACGGTGTCCAGCCTGGGTACGGCGCCACCCACGTACGTCATGGTGCTGGCCGCCCTGCCGAAGCCGTCCAGGTCGAAGGGGATGGCGCGCACGGTGATGTCGTCCGCCCCGGAGAGGTCGAGAAGCTTGGTGAGCTGTGCCCGGGAGGCGGCGCGGTCACTGACTCTGATGCGCAGGGCCGCCTCGTGGATCACCAACTTGTAGGGGACGGCGATCTGCTGGCGTCTCAACCGGTGCTGGACGCGCAGCTCCAGTTCCTCGTGTGCGAGTTCCGGGACGCGCGATGAAAAGACTGCTCGTGCGTAGTCCTCTGTCTGGAGGAGACCCGGTACGTGCAGGACCGCCACCTCGTACATGAACGTGGCGTGGTGATCCAGTTCGGCCAGGTCCAGGAACGACGTGGGCAGCAGGCCCCGGTACTCCTCCCACCAGCCGCGTGTCCGGTCCGTGGCCATGGCGACCAGGGCGTCGACGAACTGGTCCTCGACCGCATGGACGCCTGGCTGGAGCGTTCCCGGACGGTCGAGCGGGCCGAGGACCTGTTCGCCGACGACCCGGACCCGCATCCGGTGGACGGATCGTAGAGTGCGCGGATGAGCATCATCGGGGTCGGGATCGACGTGGCGGAGATCGAGCGGTTCGCGGTGTCGCTGGAGCGGACGCCCGGGATGGCCGAGCGGCTGTTCCTGCCGAGCGAGTTGCTGCTGCCCAGCGGGGAGCGGCGGGGGGTCGCCTCCCTCGCCGCCCGCTTCGCGGCGAAGGAGGCGCTCGCCAAGGCGCTCGGTGCGCCCGGGGGGCTGCGCTGGAGCGACGCCGAGGTGTACGTCGAGGACAGCGGGCAGCCGCGGTTGCGGGTCACGGGGACCGTTGCCCTGCGGGCGGCCGAGCTGGGGGTTTCCTCTTGGCACGTGTCGCTCAGCCATGACGCGGGGGTCGCGTCGGCTGTGGTGATCGCGGAGGGGTAGGGGGTCGGCTGCGGGTGCGTGGGGGCTGGTCGCGCAGTTCCCCGCGCCCCTGAGGGGTCCGGGGCCGGGCTGGGTTGCCGGGTGCGGGTCCGTCGTTGCCGGTGGCGCGGTTCCCCGCGCCCCTGGGCAAGTCCCGGCCGGGCGGGGTTGTCGGGTTCGGCGGCCGGAGGGGGTGGGGCGGGATGTGCGGCCGCAGCGTACGACGACTCCCACCCACCTCCACCCACAGGTGAGGGGGCCGACGCGTTTCCGGCTGCGGACGCATGTCCCGACACACCCCCGACCCCCGACCGACGACCCCCGCCCCCACCCACCAAAGGGGCGCGGGGAACTGCGCGACCAGCCACACACCACCCGCACCCGCATACGGGACACTCGTCCCATGCGTACTGCGTACAGCGTGGACATGGTCAGAGCCGCCGAGCGCGAACTCATCGCGCGGCTTCCGGACGGGACGTTGATGCAGCGGGCCGCCGCCGGACTCGCCGCCGCCTGCGTCGATCTGCTGGGGCGGCGCGTCTACGGCAGCCGCGTCGTGCTGCTCGTCGGCAGCGGCGACAACGGCGGCGACGCCCTGTACGCCGGCGCCCGCCTCGCAAGGCGCGGCGCCGGCGTCACCGCCGTCCTCCTCGCCCCCGACCGCACCCACCCCGGCGGACTCGCCGCACTGCGGCGCGCCGGAGGGCGGGCCGTACCAGGGACAGGGACGGAGGGCGACGACGCCGCCGAGGAGTTCATCCGCCGCGCCGACCTCGTCGTCGACGGCATCGTCGGGATCGGCGGCAAGGGCGGCCTGCGCCCCGACGCCGCCGCCCTGGTCGACACCGTCGGCGAGACCCGCGCCGCCGTCGTCGCCGTCGACCTGCCCAGCGGCGTCGAGGCCGACACCGGCGAGGTGCACGGCGCCGCCGTGCGCGCCGACCTGACCGTGACCTTCGGGACCCACAAACCGGGCCTGCTCGTCGACCCGGCACGCGAGTACGCCGGCTCCGTACGGCTCGTCGACATCGGCCTCGCCCTGCCCGGCGAAGCCGCGCTGGAGGCGCTCCAGCACGCCGACGTGGCCGCGCTGCTGCCCGTACCCGGTGCCGGGAGCGACAAGTACCGGCGCGGCGTCGTCGGCATCGCGGCCGGCTCCGCCCGCTACCCCGGCGCGGCCGTCCTGGCCGTCGCCGGAGCCCTGCGGGGCGGCGCCGGCGCCGTGCGGTACGTCGGGCCCGCCGGGGACGCGGTGCTCGCCCGCTTCCCCGAGACACTGGTGTCGACGGGAACGCCGGAGCAGGCCGGCCGGGTCCAGGCATGGGTCGTGGGCCCCGGCGCCGGGGACGACGCCGGCGCCGTGACCGCCGTACTGAAGGCGGACGTACCCGTGCTCGTCGACGCCGACGGACTGCGGCTCGCGGACCGCGACGCCGTACGGGCCCGCCGGGCGCCCACCCTGCTGACCCCGCACGCCGGAGAGGCCGCCGCGCTGCTCGGCGTCCCGCGGGAGGAGGTCGAGGGGGCACGGCTGCACGCCGTACGGGAACTCGCCGAGCGCTACGGGGCGACCGTCCTGCTGAAGGGGTCCACGACGCTCGTCGCCTCCCCGGGCGGCGGACCCGTCCGGGTGAACCCCACCGGCACCGGCTGGCTGGCCACCGCGGGCAGCGGGGACGTGCTGTCCGGGCTGGCCGGGTCGCTGCTCGCCGCGGGGCTCGACGCGCTGGACGCCGGGAGCGTGGGGGCGTACCTCCACGGACTGGCGGGACGGCTCGCGGCGGACGGGGCCCCCGTCGGGGCGCACGACGTGGCGGAGGCGGTCCGCGAGGCATGGCGGGACGTCACGGGCTGAGAAGCCGCCGCCGTGAAGACATGAAAGCAGGTGAAGGGCCTGCCGGAACCCTCCGGCCCCTCTGAGAGACTGGGCGCGATGACTGAGACAGCACCCGCGCGTGCCCGCGCCGAGATCGACCTGGCCGCCCTGAGGGCCAACGTGCGGACCCTGCGCGCCCAAGCGCCGGCCGCGGCCCTCATGGCGGTGGTCAAGTCCGACGCGTACGGGCACGGGGCCGAGCAGTGCGCCCGCGCGGCCCTCGACGCGGGCGCGACCTGGCTGGGCACGGCCACCCCCGAGGAAGCCCTCGCCCTGCGCGCGGCCGGTCTGCCGGGCCGGATCATGTGCTGGCTGTGGACCCCGGGCGGCCCGTGGCGGGAGGCCGTCGAGGCCGACCTGGACCTGGGGATCGGCGGACTGTGGGCCCTGCGCGAGGCGGTGGAGGCCGCGCGGGCGGCGGGCCGTACCGCCCGCGTCCAGCTCAAGGCCGACACCGGCCTCGGACGCAACGGCTGCCAGCCCGCCGACTGGCCCGAGCTCGTCGCCGAGGCACGGCGCGCCGAGGCCGCGGGCCTGGTGACCGTCACCGGCCTCTGGTCCCACTTCGCCCGCGCCGACGAACCGGGGCACCCCTCCGTCGCCGCCCAGCTCACCCTCTTCCGCGAGATGCTGGCCCACGCCGAGGGACAGGGCCTGCGCCCCGAGGTGCGGCACATCGCCAACTCGCCCGCCACGCTCACACTGCCCGAGTCCCACTTCGACCTCGTACGGACCGGGATCGCCACGTACGGCATCTCGCCCGGCCCCGAGATCGGCACCCCCGCCGATCTCGGACTGCGCCCCGTGATGACGCTGTCGGCGTCGCTCGCGCTGGTGAAGCACGTCCCGGCGGGCCACGGCGTCGGCTACGGGCACCACTACGTCACGGCGGGCGGTACGACCCTCGGTCTGGTGCCCGTCGGGTACGCGGACGGCATCCCGCGCCACGCGTCAGGCACCGGTCCCGTCCTGGTGGGCGGCAAGTGGCGGACGATCGCGGGGCGGGTGGCGATGGACCAGTTCGCGGTCGACCTCGGCGGGGACGAGCCGCAGGTCGGCGACCGGGTGGTCCTGTTCGGGCCGGGCGACCACGGGGAGCCGACCGCGGAGGACTGGGCCCAGGCCGCGGGCACGATCGCGTACGAGATCGTCACCCGCATCGGAACCCGCGTACCGCGCGTACACGTGAACGCCTCACGTACGTGAACAGGGGACAAGCGGGGTAACCGCACAGGTGCCGGGCAAGGTACAGCGGGAACTCGCCGTACCGGAAACGGCGGCGACGGCGGCAGCGGACACGGGCAGGGGCCCGGCGAAGGGGAGCGGTTCGTGAGCGAGAGCAGTGCGGAGGCAGCGGTGGAGGCGGCCGTGGCCGCGTCCTCGGCCGTTTCCGCGGCCGGGCCCGCGAGCTGGCGCAGGGCCGGTGTCGCCGGCACGGCGATAGGAGTGGTCGCCGCGGGCGCCGCGGCCGGTGTCGCGATCGAGCGGCTCACGGTCGGCCGCGGCATACGCCGCAAGGCGCGGCTGGCCCTCGACTCGGCCGGCCCGTACGGTGCGCTGCGCGGCACGCCGGGCATGGCCGCCGCGGACGACGGCACCGAGCTGTACTACGAGGTCGACGAGGTCGACGAGGTCGGCAAGGTCGGTGAAGTCGGCAAGGTCGGTGAGGTGGAGACCGACGAGACCCTGGCCCCGCGCCGCCGCCGGCTCTTCGGCCGCAGGACGCCCGCCCCGGTCACCGTCGTCTTCAGCCACGGCTACTGCCTCAGCCAGGACTCCTGGCACTTCCAGCGGGCCGCGCTGCGCGGTGTCGTGCGCACCGTCCACTGGGACCAGCGCAGCCACGGCCGTTCCGGGCGGGGCGTGGCCCAGACCGAGGACGGCATACCGGTCACCATCGACCAGCTGGGCCGGGACCTGAAGGCCGTCATCGACGCGGCCGCACCCGAGGGCCCGCTCGTGCTCGTCGGCCACTCGATGGGCGGCATGACGATGATGGCCCTGGCCGACCAGTACCCCGACCTGATCCGCGAGCGCGTGGCGGGCGTGGCCCTGATCGGCACGTCGTCCGGCCGGCTCGGCGAGGTCAACTTCGGGCTGCCGGTCGCGGGCGTCAACATGGTGCGGCGGATACTGCCCGACGTGCTGAAGGCGCTGGGTCAGCGGGCCGAACTGGTCGAGCGGGGACGGCGGGCCACCACCGACCTGTTCGCGGGGATCATCAAGCGGTACTCGTTCGCGTCCCGGGACATCGACCCCGCGGTCGCGCGGTTCGCGGAGCGGCTGATCGAGTCCACGCCGATCGACGTGGTCGCGGAGTTCTACCCGGCCTTCACCGACCACGACAAGACGGAGGCGCTCGCCCGCTTCGCCGATCTGCCCGTGCTCGTACTGGCCGGGGTCAAGGACCTGGTGACGCCGAGCGAGCACAGCGAGTTCATCGCGAGCCTGCTGCCGGACGCCGAGCTGGTGCTCGTGCCGGACGCGGGGCACCTCGTGGTCCTGGAGCATCCCGAGGCCGTCACGGACCGGCTCGCGGACCTGCTCACCCGCGTAGGTGCCGTCCCGGCAGGGGCTACCGTGGGTGGTTATGGAAGCACCAGCAGCACCGCACGACGCGGTTGACCCTTCGGGACCCTCGACGACTTCGGAGACCTCGGCGTCCGTTCCGGACGGTGTCGCGGCCGAGTTGACCGTCGACTCGCCCGAGCGGATGAAAGAGCTCGGGCGCCGGCTCGCCGGACTGCTGCGTGCCGGCGACCTCGTGATGCTCACCGGTGAGCTGGGCGCGGGCAAGACCACGCTCACGCGCGGGCTCGGTGAGGGGCTCGGGGTCCGCGGCGCGGTCACCTCCCCGACCTTCGTGATCGCCCGGGTGCACCCGTCCCTCGGGGAAGGGCCGCCGCTGGTCCACGTGGACGCGTACCGGCTGGGCGGCGGGCTCGACGAGATGGAGGACCTCGACCTCGACGTGTCGCTGTCCGACTCGGTGGTCGTCGTGGAGTGGGGCGAGGGGAAGGTCGAGGAGCTGACCGACGACCGGCTGCACGTGCTCATCCACCGGGCCGTCGGGGACACGACGGACGAGCTGCGGCGGGTGGAGCTCCACGGGGTGGGGGAGCGGTGGGAGGCGGCCGAGCTGGGCCGGCTCGCCGACTGAGCGCCGCCGGGAGGAGGGCGGTTTCGTACGTTCGTCCCAACGTTCCGACATGGCGTCGGGAAGATGTTGCGCTGGGTGGCTTTGGCGTGGTCACATGGGCGTAGGGATTGGTTAGGTCTACCTAACCACGTGTGTCCCGGAGCCCACAGGAGGCCGCCGCCATGTCTACGTCGGAGCGTGTTCCCTCGCGGTCGCAGCCGTCGTCGCGGCCGCAGCCGCGTGGGGTGTCCATGGCCCAGTTGCTCGCGGCCGGGGTGTTGGCGCGGGCCGTGTCGGAGCCGCCCGCGGCTCCGCCGGTGGTTGCGGAGTCCTCGGTGACCGGGCGCGTGGAGGGGCGGAAGCGGGCGGCTTAGCGGGGCGCTCCGCGAAGCGCTCCGCGGGGCCGGTCGGGATCCGCGGGTGCGCTGTGGTCCCCCGGCCTCCGGCCGGGAGGTGCCCCAGGTCGCGCGGTTCCCCGCGCCCCTTTGGGGCGGGGTCAGGTCGTGACCTGGATCGTCGTGCCGATCGTGGCGAAGTGCCACATCGCTGTGGCGTCCTCTCTCGATGTTCTGATGCCGCCGAGTTTCTTCGTGGGGTCGGGGAGGGTGACCCGGCCGTCCGCCGGGGCGCTGAAGCCGATCGAGATGCCCTCCACGTTCGCGAAGCGGACCACGTGCTCGACGGCCACGCCGTCCGAGCCGACGATCGCGTTGGAGCGGGAGGTGACGGTGTACCGGGCGAGCGGCGGGTCCACCGTGCCCGGGCTGACCAGGAACGTCCGCAGGGCCCGGCCCTCCGGGTCGACCAGCCACACCCGGTTGTCGCCCAGCGAGTAGACGACCCGCCGGCCCGTGCCCGACCCGGCGGGCAGTGCCGTCGAGTACTGCCCGGCCGGCGCGGCCTCCGGCACGGCGGCCGACGACGCCCCCACGGCCCGCGGTTCGCCCAGGTCGACCGGCGCGCGCACCGACGCCTGGTACGCGAGGAAACCGATCGTCGCGAGCGCCGCCGCGGTGAGCGCGGCCACGATCCCCGAGCCGCCCCGGCCGCGCCGGCTGCTCCGAACCATCCTGACCGACCACCTCTCGTACGGCATTTGTCCGTGCTGTGACGGTATGACGTTAGCAGGAGGTCTCCACCGGATTGAGGCGGCCGTGCGCCGGGCCCGGGCGCCGTAGGCTGTTCGCGTGCTCTTGCTCGCTCTGGATACCGCCACCCCCGCCGTCACCGTCGCGCTGCACGACGGCACGTCCGTCGTCGCCGCCTCCAGCCAGGTGGACGCGCGCCGGCACGGGGAACTGCTCCTGCCGGCCGTCGACCGGGTGCTCGCCGAGGCCGGGCTGCGGCTCGACGCCGTCACCGGCATCGTCGTCGGCGTGGGCCCCGGCCCGTACACCGGGCTCAGAGTCGGCCTGATGACCGCCGACACGTTCGGGCTCGCGCTCGGCGTCCCCGTGCACGGGCTGTGCACGCTGGACGGCCTCGCGTACGCGGCCGACGTCGAGGGCCCCTTCGTGGTGGCGACCGACGCCCGCCGCAAGGAGGTCTACTGGGCCCGGTACGCCGACTCCCGTACGCGTGTCACCGACCCCGCCGTGGACCGGCCCGGCGACCTGGACCCCGGTGGGCTGCCCGCCGTGGGCGCGGGCGCGCTGCTCTACCCCGGCACCTTCCCGGACGCCCGCGCTCCCGAGCACGTCTCGGCGGCCTCGCTCGCGTCCCTGGCCGCGGAGCGCCTTGCGGCGGGCGAGGAACTGGAGGCGCCCCGGCCCCTCTACCTGCGCAGGCCCGACGCGCAGGTGCCGAAGAACTACAAGGTGGTCACCCCCAAGTGACGACCGCGGTGCTGCGCGAGATGCGCTGGTGGGACATCGAGCCCGTGCTGGAACTGGAGAGGGACCTCTTCCCCGAGGACGCCTGGTCGCGGGGCATGTTCTGGTCCGACCTGGCCCACGCGCGGGGGCCCGCGGCGACCCGGCGGTACGTCGTGGCCGAGACCGGTGCCGAGGGCGCGGACGGCGGCGACGGAGCCGGGAGCGGTGGGCGGATCGTCGGGTACGGGGGACTCGCCGCCGCCGGGGACTCCGGTGACGTGCAGACCATCGCCGTCGCCCGGGAGCACTGGGGCACCGGCCTCGGCGCGCTGATCCTGACCGAACTGCTGCGGGCCGCGACCGCCTTCGAGTGCACCGAGGTGCTGCTCGAATGCCGGGTCGACAACATCCGCGCCCAGAAGCTGTACGAGCGCTTCGGCTTCGAGCCGATCGGCTTCCGGCGCGGCTACTACCAGCCGGGGAACGTGGACGCCCTCGTGATGCGCCTCAACGACCCGTCAACCTCCCTGCAAGGAACCGAGACCCATGGCTGACGAACCCCTCGTCCTCGGCATCGAGACCTCCTGCGACGAGACCGGCGTCGGTGTCGTCCGCGGCACCACCCTGCTAGCGGACGCGATCGCGTCCAGCGTCGACGAGCACGCCCGCTTCGGCGGGGTCGTCCCCGAGGTCGCGTCCCGCGCGCACCTGGAGGCGATGGTGCCGACCGTCGAGCGGGCGCTGAAGGAGGCGGGGGTCAGCGCGAAGGACCTCGACGGGATCGCCGTCACGGCGGGCCCGGGGCTCGCGGGCGCGCTGCTCGTCGGGGTCTCGGCGGCGAAGGCGTACGCGTACGCGCTGGGGAAGCCGCTGTACGGCGTCAACCACCTGGCCTCCCACATCTGCGTGGACCAGCTGGAGCACGGCCCGCTGCCCGAGCCGACCATGGCCCTGCTCGTCTCCGGCGGCCACTCCTCGCTGCTGCTGTCCTCGGACATCACCTCCGACGTGAAGCCGATGGGCGCGACCATCGACGACGCAGCCGGCGAGGCGTTCGACAAGGTCGCGCGGGTGCTGAACCTCGGCTTCCCGGGCGGGCCGGTCATCGACCGGTACGCCAGGGAGGGCGACCCGGCCGCCATCGCCTTCCCGCGCGGGCTCACCGGGCCGCGCGACGCGGCGTACGACTTCTCCTTCTCCGGGCTGAAGACCGCCGTGGCGCGGTGGATCGAGGCCAGGCGGGCGGCGGGGGAGGACGTGCCGGTGCGGGACGTGGCCGCGTCCTTCCAGGAGGCGGTGGTGGACGTGCTGACGCGCAAGGCCGTACGGGCCTGCCGTGACGAGGGCGTCGACCACCTGATGATCGGTGGCGGCGTGGCGGCGAACTCGCGGCTGCGGGCGCTGGCGCAGGAGCGGTGCGAGGCCGCGGGGATCACGCTGCGGGTGCCGCGGCCCAAGCTGTGCACGGACAACGGTGCGATGGTCGCCGCGCTCGGCGCGGAGATGGTGGCCCGGGGGCGGGCCGCCTCCGACTGGGACCTGTCGGCGGACTCGTCGCTGCCGGTCACCGACCCGCATGTGCCGGGGCGCTCTCCCTCGCATTCCCCCTCGCACGATCATGTGCACGAGGTCGCCAAGGGCAATCTGTACTCATGAGCGTCGCGTTGATGTGGGAGGCGCGGGCCGCCGGGGGGCGGGGGGAGGAACTGCTCGCCTGGGTGCGGGAGCAGGACCTCCCGGCGCGGCCCCTGCGACGGGAGGTCCTGCGGGCTCCGGGCGACCGGGTGCTCGTCATCACGTGGTGGGATGCCGCGTACGACGCCGAGCTGCCCGAGTTGCCGGAGCCGGATGCGGGGTTGGTGGCCCGGGCGGTTCATCGGTGGCGGTTCGAGGTGGTCGAGTAGTTTTCGGGGTTGTTCGCCGGGTGCGGGTGCGGGTGCGTCGTGGTCCTCCAGCCTCCGGCCGGGAGGTGCCCCCAGGTCGCGCCGTTCCCCGCACCCCTGAAAGCAGAAAGACCGCACCGTTCCCCGCGCCCCTTGCTCCCCCCGCCCTAAGAAATCGTTGTCGGGCAAGTCAGGCGGCGGGTTGTCGGGGTCAGGCGGCGTTCCGGGCCCGTCAGGGTCAGGTGGGTCGTGTGGTGGGGGGTGGTGCTGGAGCTGGACAGGCGCAGTTCCAGGGCGCCCGGTTCCACGACGCGGCGGCCCCCGCGGTCGGTGAACGACGACAGGTCCGGGTGGAAGTGGAAGGTGACCCGGCGGGCCTCTCCGGGGGACAGGGTCAGCCGCTGGTAGCCGATCAGGCGCACGTCCGGGCGGGTCACCGAGGCGACCGGGTCGTGGAGGTAGAGCTGGACGGTCTCCGTGCCCTCGCGGGAGCCCGTGTTGCGGACCGTGACCGAGACGTCGTACGGCTCGTCCGTGCCGGTCTGCGCGTGGCGGTCGGCCGTGTCCTTCCAGGTGAAGTCGGTGTACGTGAGGCCGTGGCCGAAGGGGTGGAGCGGGGTCGGGTCCAGGTTGCTGACCTCGCCGGCCAGGCCCAGCGGCGGCTGGAGGTAGGTCCAGGGCTGGCCGCCCGGGGCCCGCGGGACGCTCACGGGGAGCCGGCCCGAGGGGTTCACCCGGCCGGACAGGACGCCCGCCACCGCGGGGCCGCCCTCCTCGCCGGGGAAGAACGCCTGCACCGTGGCGGCCAGCCGGTCGTGCCAGCGGCCCAGCGCGTACGGGCGGCCGGTCAGCAGGACCAGGACAACCGGGGTGTCCGTCGCCGTCAGGGCGTCCAGCAACTGGGCCTGGACCCCGGGCAGGTCGAGGTCCGACACGTCGCAGCCCTCGCCGGAGGTGCCGTTGCCGAAGAGGCCCGCCCGGTCGCCGAGCACGGCCACGCAGACGTCCGCCTCGGTGGAGCGCGCGACGGCCTCCGCGAAGCCGGAGGTGTCCGGGTCGGTGGTGTCGCAGCCCTCGGTGAACGTGATCTTGGCGTCGGGGAGCTCCGTGCGCAGGGAGTCCAGGAGCGTGGGGATCCCGATGCCCACCGGCAGGTCGGGGTGGTGGACGCCCACGTGCGAGGGGAACGAGTAGCAGCCCAGCATGGCCAGGGCGTCCGCGGCCCGCGGGCCGACCACGGCGATCCGGGTGTCGGGGGCCAGGGGGAGCCGGCCCTCAGGGTTGGCGAGCAGGACCACGGACTCCTCGGCGAGGCGGCGGGCCAGGGCGCGGTTCGCGGCCGAGTCCAGGTCGATCGGGCCGGTGGGCTCCGGGCTCCAGTCCTCGTCCAGCAGGCCCAGCTCGCACTTCTGGCGCAGTACCCGGGCCGCCGCCCCGTCCACCACGGACTCCGGGATCTCGCCGGCCCGTACCGCCTCGACCAGCGGGTCCCCGTAGCAGCGGACCGTCGGCAGCTCGACGTCCACGCCCGCGGCCAGCGCCGCACCGGCGGCCTGCGCCTCGGTGCCCGCGACCCGGTGCAGGGTCTGCAGGAAGCCGACGCCGAAGTAGTCGCTGACGACCGTACCGGTGAACCCCCACTGTTCCCGCAGGAGTTCGGTCAGCAGGTACGGGTCCGCGGAGGCCGGCACGCCGTCCGTCTCCGTGTAGGCCGCCATGACCGAGCGGGCCCCGCCCTCGCGCAGCGCGAACTCGAACGGGGGCAGGGTGACGTCGGCGAACTCGCGCACCCCGGCCCGTACGGGCGCGAGGTTGCGGGCGCCCGCCGAGGACGCGTACCCCGCGAAGTGCTTGAGCGTGGCGACGATCCCGGCGGACTCCAGGCCGCGGACGTAGGCCGCGCCGATCGTGCCGACGAGGTAGGGGTCCTCGCCGATGGTCTCCTCCACCCTGCCCCACCGCAGGTCCCGTACGACGTCCAGGACGGGGGCGAGGCCCTGGTGGACGCCGACGGAGGCGAGGTCGCGGCCGATCCGGCGGGCCATCTCCTCGACCAGGTCCGGGTCGAAGGAGGCCCCCCAGGACAGCGGGACGGGGTACGCGGTGGCGCCCCACGCGGTGAAACCGGCGAGGCACTCCTCGTGGGCGACGGCCGGGATGCCGAAACGGCCCGCCCCGACGAGCCGGCGCTGGGCGCGGGCGAGGGCCCGCGCCCCCAGCGCGGGGTCCACCGGGGCCGTGCCGAAGGAGCGGGTGAGCTGGCCCAGCCCGCGGGTGATCACCTCGTCCCAGTCGAAGTCCGAGGCCATCTCGTCCTGGTGCGGGGCGACCCCGCCGCCGTCCGTGGCGGCGCCCACCCACACGCCGTACAGCTGGGCGGTCTTCTCCTCCAGGGTCATCCGGGCGAGCAGGTCGTCGACCCGGGCGTCGGCGGGCAGGGCGGGATCGCGCCAGGGGGCGGTGGTCATGGAACTCCAGTCAGAGTGGCAGCCGGAAGCAGAAGCGGAGGCGGGGGCGGCGGGGGCCGTGGCGGGGCCGGGGTCGAGTGGGTTCACTTTCCGCCCACGCCCATCAGGCCGCCGACCAGCGCGCGGCGGGCCACCAGGTAGACGGCGAAGATCGGGACGCCGGAGAGGACGACCGAGGCCAGCAGCGCGGGGATGTTGACGCCGAACTGGCTGACGTAGTTGAAGAGCCCGAGGGTCAGGACGCGCGGGCCGTCGGACTGAGTGAAGATCAGCGGGAAGAGGAAGCCGTTCCACGCCTGGAGCGCCGCGTAGATGACGACCGTGCTGATGCCGCCCTTGGCCATCGGGACGGCGAGCTGGAACAGCATCCGCTGCGGCGAGGCGCCGTCCAGGGCCATCGCCTCGTACAACTCCTCCGACACGTCCCGCAGCGTACCCACCAGGACGAGCACCGAGACCGGCATCGCGAAGGCCGCCGTCGGCAGGATGACCGCCAGCAGGCTGTCGTACAGGTCGAGCTTGGCGATCAGCAGGTACAGGGGCACGACGACCGCCTGGGCCGGGATCGCGACGCCGAGGAGGAAGAGCCGGAAGGCCAGGCCCGACCAGCGGTTGCGGGTGCGGACGGCGACGTACGCGAGCGGGACCGAGAGGACGAGGACGATGCCCACGACCGCGAGGGCCACGATCGCCGTGTTGCCGAGCAGGTGGCCGAAGCCGCTGTTCAGCACGGTGTTGTAGTTGTCGAGCGTCGGGCTCGTCGGCGGGGACAGCGGGTTGCCGGTGAGCGCCTTGTCCTGGCTGGTGAGCGAGGCCGACAGCATCGCGTAGATCGGGACGAGCACGACCACGAGCCAGAGGATCGAGCCCAGTCCCGCGAGCGGGTTGGCGCGCTTGGTCCAGTGGCGGCGGTGGCCGGCCGGGGGCGGACCGGTGGGGCGCTCCCCGGTCGTCCCGGGACGCGGGCGCGGGCGCGGCAACGTATCGTGTGACACTGCGTCACATCCCTTCGCGGGTACTGCGCATGCCGCCGAAGCCGGTCAGCCGCACGAGGATCAGGGACAGGCCCGTGGCGGCCAGCACCAGGAAGGACGCGATGGCGCTCGCGTAGCCGAAGTCGTAGCTCTTGAAGCCCGCCTCGTACATCAGGTACGGCAGGATCGCGGTGTCGGTGCCCGGACCGCCCTTGGTGAGGATCAGCACGGTCTCGAAGTACGTGAGCGAGCCGACGACCATCAGGACCGTGGACGTCGTGATGGTGTGGCGCAGCTGCGGGAGCGTGATCGAGAAGAACTGGCGGTAGCGGCCCGCTCCGTCGATCGCGGCCGCCTGGTAGAGGACCTCGGGTATCTGACGGGCCCCGCCCTGGTAGAGCAGGGTGTGGAAGGGGATGAACTGCCAGCCGCCGACGAACACGATCGCCAGGAACGCGCCGCCGGAGGAGCCGAGGGTGTTCTCCTGGATGATGCCGAAGTTCGGGTCGAGCAGGGCGTAGAAGAGCAGCGCGATGGCCGTCGAGGACAGCAGGAACGGGACGAAGAAGATCGCGGAGAGCACCGCCCGGTTGCGCTGGCGGCCCGCCGCCCAGACGCCGAGCAGCAGGGCGATCACCGTCTGGAAGACCCAGCTCGCCGCCGTCAGCAGGACCGTCAGCCACAGGGACTGGACCAGCCGGTCGTCGTCGAGCAGCTTCCGCCAGTTGTCGAGGCCGACGGGCTCCGGGTCGCCCAGACCGTCCCAGCTGGTGAAGGAGAGGTAGAAGGCCAGGCCCATCGGGACCACGGCGAAGAACGTGAAGAAGAGGACGCCGGGCAGCGCCCAGGCGGCGTGCGGCCGGCCGGCCGCGGCCCGGGGACGGGGCCGGGAGCGGGGCCGGTGCGGGCCCCCGCTCCCGGCCGGCTCCGCGTGCTCCCCGGCCCGGTCTCCCGGCGGGGTCCTCGTGGGGCTCGGTGCGCTCACTTCAGCTCCTTGAGCGCCGACACGAACTCGCTCGGCGAGGACTTCCCGACGAACAGCTTGTTGATCTCGGTGAGCATCGGGGTGGCGACGTCCGAGCCCACCGCCTGGTCCCAGGAGAGCGTGAAGGCGGGCGCCTTCTCGACCATCCCGTACTGGAACTTCGCGAACTCCGGGTTGGGTGAGGAGTCGAGCAGCTCGGCCGCGTTCGAGGTCGCCGGGATGTCGCCGTTGGCGACCAGGGCCCGGGCGTACGTCCGGGACGCGCAGTCCTTCAGGAAGGCGATCGCGGCGTCCTTGTTGCCCGCCCGGGTGTTGACCGACCAGTAGTTGGTGGGGTTGCCGACGACGTTGCGGATGTCGCCGGCGCCGCCCTCGACCGTGGGGAAGGCGCACCAGCCCAGGTTGTTCTTCGCGAAGGACGGGAACTTGCCGAGCTGCGTCGAGTACTCCCACGACCCCATCAGGTGCATGGCCGCCTTGCCCTTGGCGAAGACCGCGGGGGCGCCGCCGTTGGTGTACGCGACCGAACTGAACTTCGAGCCGAAGGCGCCGTCGTCGATGAGCTCCTTGACCGTCTCGGCGGCCTTGAGGACGGCCGGGTCGCCCCAGCCGGACGCGTCGCCCTCCTGGATCTTCGCGAAGACCTCCGGGCCGCCGATGCGGTCGACGAGGTACTCCAGCCACATCAGCTCGGTCCAGGTGTCCGCGCCGCCGAGCGCGAACGGGGTGATCCCCGCCTTCTTCAGCTTGGCGTTGACGTCCTGCAGCTGGTCCCAGGTGGTGGGCGGCCGGAGCTTGTGCTCGGCGAAGACGGACTTGTTGTAGAAGAGGATGACCGGCTGCATGCCGCGCATCGGTATCCCGTAGTTGCGGCCGCCCAGCCCGCCCGCCGCCAGCACCGCGGGCAGGAAGGCCGACTTGAGGGCCGGGTCGTTCCCGATGGTGTCGGTCAGGTCGACGACCTGCTTCGCCTCCTGGTAGTCCCTGATGGACCCGCCGCCCCAGTTGAAGAAGATGTCGGGGGCGCTCGGGGAGCCCATCGCCGTGCGGAGCTTGGCCGGGTACTCCGCGCCCGGGATCCTCTCCAGCTTCACCCTGCCCTTGGCCGACTTGGCGGCGCCGGACCTGTTGAAGCGGTCCACGGCCGTCTGCTGGATCTTCGCCGCGTCGTCCCCGTACACGAAGGCGGTGAGGGTGTCGCCGCCGCCGCCGGAGTCGCCGTCGGAGCCGCAGGCGGTGAGGCCGGTGGTGAGCAGGGTGGTGGCACCGGCGCCCAGGACCCAGCGCCTGCTGAAGGCGCGACGGCCACCCGGGCTCCCGCTCGGACCTTCGCTCGGGCCCTCGCCGGGGCCTCCGCCCGTGGGCCGCCCGCCGTTGGACCGCCCGTTGATCGACTCCATGACAGCACCTCTTCTTCTGCGACACGTTCTGTGGCACGTTCTGCGGCACGCTCGTCCGCGCGGCGCACTCGCGTCACGAATGTTTCGGCTGGTGTTTCGAATGTTCCGGGAACGTATGGCGGGCGAGGGGGTTCGTCAAGAGGTTGCGCAGGGATACGATCCGGTTCATGACTCGCCCGAATCCCGCCGTAGCCCAGTCAGCGACCCTCGCCGAGATCGCCCGCGAGGCGGGAGTCTCGGCCCCGACTGTTTCGAAGGTGCTCAACGGCCGCGCCGACGTGGCCCCCTCGACCCGCACCCGGGTCGAGGAACTGCTGCGCCACCACGGCTACCGGCGCCGCCGGGCCGAGGCGTCCCGGTCGCCGCTCATCGACCTCGTCTTCCACGAGCTGGAGAGCGCGTGGGCGATGGAGGTCATCCGGGGCGTGGAGAACGTGGCGCGGGACGAGGGGCTGAGCGTCGTCCTCTCCGAGAGCGCCGGCCGGCTCACCCCCGGCCGCACCTGGGCCGACCAGGTCGCCGCGCGCCGCCCGCACGGGGTCGTGCTCGTCCTCAGCGGACTCGACGAGTCCCAGCGGGCGCTGCTGACCAGCCGTTCCATCCCGTTCGTGGTGGTGGACCCGGCGGGCGACCCCGGCGACGACGCGCCGTCCGTCGGCGCCACCAACTGGCAGGGCGGGCTGGCGGCGACCCGCCATCTGGCGGACCTCGGCCACCGGCGCATCGGGGTGATCAGCGGGCCCTCGCGGATGATGTGCAGCCGGGCCCGGCTCGACGGCTACCGGGCGGCGCTGGACACGGCCGGGCTGCCGGTCGACCCGGCGCTCGTGCGCACCGGCGACTTCCACCACGAGAGCGGCCACCGGTGCGGACTCGAACTGCTGCGGCTGCCGGACCGCCCGACGGCCGTGTTCGCGGGCAACGACCTCCAGGCGCTCGGCCTGTACGAGGCCGCCCGCGAGCTGGGCCTGCGCGTGCCGGAGGACCTGAGCATCGTCGGCTTCGACGACCTGCCGGTGGCCCGCTGGGTCGGCCCGCCGCTCACCACCGTGCGCCAGCCGCTCACGGAGATGGCCGAGGCGGCGGCCCGGCTGGTCCTGGACCTCGGCCGCTCGGAACGGCCCTCGACGGCCACCCGCGTCGAGCTGGCCACGAGCCTGGTGGTCCGGAGCAGCACGGCTCCGCCGCCGGCGGTGGTGTGAGGGCCCCGGAAGTATCGAAAGTTTCGAAGACGGCTCCGAGGAATCTCGACGAAATCTGAGAGTTTCCGAAGTAAAGCCGCGAAGTTGTTGTTCCTTGTAATAATTCGGACTTACGTTCTCCCTGTGAGCGTTGGCGTGAGCGGGGAAGACGGGCTCGGGGGCGAGGACGCCGCGATACCCGGCGAAGAGCGGCGGCGGCCGTGGTGGGCGGGCCGGTCGCGGCTGCTCAAGGCGGCGGGCATCGCCTTCGGCTGCGTACTGGCGGTCTCGGCGATCGGGGCGGCCTGGACGTACTGGCACCTGAACCACAACATCAGAAGCGTCGACATCGACAGCGCCCTCGGCGACGACCGCCCGGCCCGGGGCATGACCACCCCGACGGACTCGGCGGACCCGCTGCCCGGCGGCGCGCTCAACATCCTGGTCCTCGGTTCGGACTCGCGCGGCGGCGAGCGCAACAAGGAACTCGGCGGCGGCAGCAGCGAGGGCGCCCGCTCCGACACGGCGATGATCTTCCATGTCGACGAGGGCCGCTCCGAGGCGACCGTGGTGAGCATCCCGCGCGACACCCTCGTCACCCGGCCCTCCTGCCCGCGCTCCCCGGAAGGTCCGGACGGCCCGGAGGACTCGGACGACCCCGGTGAGCCGGGCGGGTCTGGTGACTCGGGTGACTCGGGCGCCGGTGACGGTGACGGGTCGACGTCGGAGGCGTACAACGCGATGTTCAACACCGCCTACTCCGTCGGCGGGCCCATCTGCGCGGTCAAGACGGTGGAGTCCCTGACGAACGTCCGCATGGACCACTACATCGAGATCGACTTCGCCGGGTTCGCCGACCTGGTGGACGCGCTGGGCGGGGTCACGGTGACCACGGAGGAGGACATCTCCGACGAGGACAGCCACCTCGAACTGGAGGCGGGCACCCACCACCTCGACGGTACGAAGGCCCTGGCGCTCGCCCGCACCCGGCACGGCATAGGCGACGGCAGCGACCTCGGCCGCATAGGTCTCCAGCAGAAACTCGTGAAGGCGCTCCTCGACCAGGTCTCCGCCACGGACCTCCTCGGCAGCCCCACCCGCCTCTACAAGGTCGCCGACGCGCTCACCAGCAGCCTCACCACGGACACGGGGCTCGACTCCCTGACCGAACTGATGGACCTGGGCCGGAGCCTGCGGTCCCTGTCCTCCACGACGACCGGGACCGTGACGATGCCGGTGGTCCCGGCCCCGTTCGACGCCAACCGGGTGGTGGCGCGGGAGCCGGAGGCGGGGGAGCTGTGGGAGTCGCTGCGCTGAGGGCGCTCCGGCCGGAGGGGAGGGCCGGAGGGGGAGGGCCGGCGGGGGACTCGAAAAAAGATCCGGTGAGCGTGTCGATTCCGGGGAGCACGGTTCGACGCCCGGGTGAGAGGCGGGGACCGGCCCCGGCTCCGCAGCGAGAACCCAGGGAGTCGTCATGCCCCGCTACCTGTCGATGATCCGTGTCGACGAGCAGAACGCGCCCGCCGAAGGGCCCAGCGACGAGCTGATGCGGCGGATGGGAGAGCTGATCGAGGAGATGACCAAGGCCGGGGTGCTGCTGGACACCTCCGGGCTGAAGCCGACGTCCGAGGGGGCGCGGGTGCGGTGGGAGGGCGGCGAACTGTCCGTCACCGACGGACCGTTCACCGAGGCCAAGGAGATCGTCGGCGGATACGCGATGCTCCAGGCCAAGGACCGGGCCGAGGCGATCGAGTGGACCAAGCGGTTCCTCCAGGTCCACGAGGCCCACTGGACGGTGACCTGCGAGGTCCGGGAGATCGTCGAAGGCTGAGCCTTGGCCGTACGGGGCCGGGGGTGTCTGATGGTGGAGCGTGACGACCGACATCCCCGGCCCGGCGGGCCGCCCCGCCATCGACGGAGCCTCCGGCAGGACCTCCGCCCACGCCGTCGACGGAGCCTCCGGCAGGGCCCCCGACCACGCCATCGAGACCGTCTTCCGCATCGAGTCGCCCCGCATCATCGCCGGGGTCGCGCGCATCGTGCGGGACGTCGGGATCGCGGAGGAACTGGCCCAGGACGCGCTGGTCGCGGCCCTGGAGCAGTGGCCCCGGGACGGCGTGCCGCGCAACCCCGGTGCGTGGCTGACGGCCACCGCCAAGCACCGCGCGATCGACCTCGTACGGCGGCGGGAGCGGTACGCGCGCAAGCTCGCGGAGATGGGACGCGACCTGGAGACCTCCGCGCCGTACGGGCACGGGCACGTCGACGAGCCGGCCGACCCGGACGGCATCGACGACGACCTGCTGCGGCTCGTCTTCACCGCCTGCCACCCCGTGCTGTCCGCCGAGGCCCGTGTCGCCCTCACCCTGCGGCTGCTCGGCGGACTGACCACCGCCGAGATCGCCCGCGCCTTCCTCACCCCGGAGAAGACCGTCGCCCAGCGCATCGTGCGCGCCAAGCGGACCCTCGCCGCCAAGGGGGTCCCCTTCGAGGTGCCGTACGGGCCCGACCGCGAGGCCCGGCTCGGTTCCGTGCTGGAGGTCATCTACCTCGTCTTCAACGAGGGGTACGCGGCCACGGCCGGGGACGACTGGCTGCGGCCCGCACTGTGCGAGGACGCGCTCCGGCTCGCCCGCGTGCTGGCCGAGCTGATGCCCGGGGAGCCCGAGGCGCACGGGCTCGCCGCGCTGCTGGAGCTGCAGGCGTCGCGGTCGGCCGCACGGGTGGGGCCGGCGGGGGAGCCCGTGCTGCTCGCGGACCAGAACCGGGCCCGCTGGAACCGGCTCCTCGTCCGGCGCGGGTTCGCCGCGCTGGCCCGGGCGGAGTCCGTGGCCGCGGGCGGAACGGGCGGAACGGGCGGAACGGGCGAAGGGGGCGGTGGAACGGGGCGCGGGCCCGGACCGTACGTCCTGCAGGCCGCCATCGCCGCGTGCCATGCCCACGCCTGCACGTACGAGGAGACCGACTGGGGGCGGATCGCCACGCTGTACGGGCTGCTCGCCGTCCGGGCCCCCTCCCCGGTGGTCGAGCTCAACCGGGCCGTCGCCGTCTCGATGGCCGAGGGGCCGCGGGCCGGTCTGGCCGTCGTGGACGCGCTGGCCGGGGAGCCCGCGCTACGGGACTACCACTTGCTGCCCAGTGTGCGGGGGGACCTGCTCGCCCGGCTCGGACGCAGGGGGGAGGCCGCGGCCGAGTTCGCGCGGGCGGCCTCGCTGACACGGAACGCGCGTGAGCGGGAGCTGCTGCTGGGACGGGCGCAGGAGTGCGGGTGACTCTGCCGGAGGCTGGGCGTGCGCCCCGTCAGGGGCGCGGGGAACCGCGCGCGCGGCCACAGCGCACCCGCGCCCTTCGGGGATCCTTTCGGGAATTCCTTCGGGAGGACACCCGCGCGCCCCGCCGGGGGCGGTCGCTCGAACGGTCTGCTCGCCGCGACCTGGGTCCGCTCCCGTGCCACCGTGGGGCTAGCCGTCGCCACCATCGGACCCCGGAGCGCCGCCATGGCTGATCTGCAGGACGAGCTGCACACCACCGCCGAAGCCGGCGAGCTGGACGGTGCCGGGGCCGGTGCCGAGGTCGGTGCGGGCGCCGACGACGGCGGTCGTGGTGGTGCCGACGGCGAAGCCGTGGCCGATCCGCTCGTCCGGGCCCGCGCCCTCCTGGCCGGCCATCCCGTCGCGGACGGCTGCAGCGGGCTGGCCCGGGCCCTGCGGCACCTGCCCTGGTACGACCTCGAAAGCGGTGAGAGCGCGGTCGACACGGATCTGCCGCGGCTGCGCGAGGGGCACGTGGGAGCGCTGTTCTGCTCGCTGCACCTGCCCGGAGGGCCCGTCGGCGAACGGGCCGTCGGGGCCACGCTGGAGCAGCTCGACCTCGTGAAGACCGTGGTGGAGGCGCATCCGGAAGGTCTGCGCATGGCGTACACCGCGGCCGAGGCCACCGATGCCCGGCACTGCGGCCGGGTCGCCGTGCTGCTCGGCCCGGCGGACGCGGCCGCGCTGGACGACTCGCTGGGCATCCTGCGCGCGCTGCACACCCTCGGCCTGCGCGCCCTCACCCTGTCCGGCACGTCCTGGGCCGGCGAGGACGGGCTGACCCGGTTCGGCGAGGAGGTCGTGCGCGAGATGAACCGCGTCGGCGTCGTCGCCGACCTCTCCGGCGCCTCCGACGCGACCTTCCGGCAGGTCCTCACCCTCTCCAGGGCCCCGGTCCTGTGCACCCGCTCCGCCGCCCGCGCCCTGCGCCCGCATCCGGCGAACCTCCCGGACGACGGACTCGTCGGGCTGGGCGCCGCCAAGGGGCTGTGCCTGGTGCCGCTGGCCGCCGGGCAGACGGGCCCTTCGGTGCGGGACGTGGCGGACCACCTCGACCACGTACGGGCGCTCGCGGGGCCCGAGTGCGTCGGCCTCTCGGGGACGTACGACTCCGGGGCCGCCCACCCGCGGGACCTGCCCGACGTCTCGGGCTATCCGCGTCTCGTCGCCGAGCTCCTGGACCGGGGCTGGCCCGAGACCGATCTGGCCCTGCTCACCTGGGGCAACGTCCAGCGCGTCCTGCGTACCGCGGACTTCACGGCCCGCGCCGCCCGGCAGCGCCGCGAGCCGTCCACGGCGAGGATCGCCGAACTCGACGGCCAGGGACCGGAGGCCCCCGTTCAGCAGGCGCAGAGGCAGAACGGCCGGCCGGCCGGGTCGGCGTAGCCCCGGAAGGTGCGCGTACGGTCCTCCGCGTTGAGCACTGCGGCGCCCGCGCCCGCGCCAAGGCGCGCCGCCACCGCGCCGAACAGGCCCGTGGGGGGAGAGGAGTACCGCTCAGGCCGTCGGGCGGCCCATCGCCCGGTACGTCCAGCCGGCCGCCCGCCACACGGCCGGGTCGAGCGCGTTGCGGCCGTCCAGCAGCACGCGGTCCGTGACGGCCCCGCCCAGCACGGCCGGGTCCAGCTCGCGGAACTCGCGCCACTCGGTGAGGTGCAGGACGGCGTGCGCCCCGCGTACGGCGTCCACCGCGGTCTCCGCGTAGCCCAGCGTCGGGAAGAGCCGGCGCGCGTTGTCCATGCCCTTGGGGTCGTAGACGGTGACCTGGCCGCCCTGCAGATGGATCTGTCCCGCGACGTTCAGCGCGGGCGAGTCCCGGACGTCGTCCGAGTCCGGCTTGAACGTCGCGCCGAGCACGGCGATCCGCTTCCCGAGGAAGGAGCCGCCGCCCAGCGCCTCGCGCGCCATCTCCACCATCTGGCCGCGCCGCCGCATGTTGATGGAGTCGATCTCGCGCAGGAAGGTGAGCGCCTGGTCGGCCCCCAGCTCACCCGCGCGGGCCATGAACGCGCGGATGTCCTTGGGCAGGCAGCCGCCGCCGAAGCCGATGCCCGCGCGCAGGAACTTCTTCCCGATGCGGTCGTCGTGCCCGATCGCCTCGGCGAGCTTCACGACGTCGCCGCCGCCCGCCTCGCAGACCTCGGCCATCGCGTTGATGAACGAGATCTTGGTGGCGAGGAAGGAGTTCGCGGAGGTCTTCACCAGCTCGGCGGTCGGGAAGTCGGTCACCACGAAGGGCGTGCCCTCGGCCAGCGGCGTCGCGTACACCTCGCGCAGCAGCTTCTCGGCGCGCTCGCTGCGCACCCCGGCGACGATGCGGTCGGGGTGCAGGGTGTCCTGGACGGCGAAGCCCTCGCGCAGGAACTCCGGGTTCCAGGCCAGCTCCACCTCCTCGCCCGCGGGGGCCAGCTCCACGAGCGTACGGGCCAGCCGGTCGGCCGACCCGACGGGCACGGTGGACTTGCCGACGACCAGGGCGGGCCCGGTGAGGTGCGGCGCGAGCGAGGCGAAGGCGGCGTCGACGTACGACATGTCGCACGCGTACTCACCGTGCTTCTGCGGGGTGTTCACACAGATGAAGTGGACGTCGCCGAACGCCGCGGCCTCGGCCCAGTCCATGGTGAACCGCAGCCGCCCGCTGGCCCCCTCGATCCCGGCGACGTGCCGGCGCAGCAGTTCCTCCAGACCGGGCTCGTACATCGGGGCCCCGCCCCGCCGGAGCGTCTCGATCTTCTCGGGCACCACGTCCAGGCCCAGCACCTCGAAACCGAGCTCGGCCATGGCGGCGGCGTGCGTGGCGCCGAGGTAGCCGGTGCCGATCACAGTGATCTTGAGGGCCATGGGTGCTCCAGGAGGTAGCCGTCAGGGGTGCGCCGCCGGTGCGTCCGGGCGGTGCGTCCCGGGGCGCGGACAGAGCATAGTCGGGGCGTGTCCGGCCCTCTCACCGGGCAGATCCCCCCTGTTCTCCTCCTGCCCTCCCCCGATCGCCCCCTGTCGGCAAGCTCACGTACCGCTCGCGGGGGCGCGACCCCTAAAATTCGGGTTGTTCAACAGGTTACTTAACGGTAGTTAGCGTCAGTGCCAGCATCACCACTGCGTCTTTGGAGCGTGAGAGACCTTGGCCGGATCGGCTGATTTCGACCTGTACCGTCCGTCCGAGGAGCACGACATGCTCCGGGACGCGATCCGCGCACTGGCCGAGGCGAAGATCGCGCCGCACGCCGCGGCGGTGGACGAGGAGGCGCGCTTCCCCCGGGAGGCCCTGGACGCCCTGGTCGCGGGCGACCTGCACGCCGTGCACGTACCGGAGTCGTACGGCGGCGCGGGCGCGGACGCGCTGGCCACGGTCATCGTGATCGAGGAGGTGGCGCGGGTCTGCGCGTCCTCGTCCCTGATCCCCGCGGTCAACAAGCTCGGCTCGCTGCCCGTCGTCCTCTCGGGTTCCGAGGAGCTGAAGAAGAAGTACCTGGCGCCGCTGGCCAAGGGCGACGCGATGTTCTCGTACGCCCTCTCCGAGCCGGACGCGGGCTCGGACGCGGCCGGGATGAAGACGAAGGCCGTGCGGGACGGCGACTTCTACGTCCTGAACGGCGTGAAGCGCTGGATCACCAACGCGGGCGAGTCGGAGTACTACACGGTGATGGCCGTGACCGACCCCGCCAAGCGCTCGAAGGGCATCTCGGCCTTCGTCGTGGAGAAGTCGGACGAGGGCGTCTCCTTCGGTGCCCCCGAACGCAAGCTCGGCATCAAGGGCAGCCCGACCCGCGAGGTGTACCTCGACGACGTCCGCATCCCGGCCGACCGCATGATCGGCGAGGAGGGCACGGGCTTCGCCACCGCGATGAAGACCCTGGACCACACCCGCATCACGATCGCCGCGCAGGCGCTCGGCATCGCACAGGGCGCCCTCGACTACGCCAAGGGGTACGTCCGGGAGCGCAAGCAGTTCGGCAAGCCGATCGCCGACTTCCAGGGCATCCAGTTCATGCTCGCCGACATGGCCATGAAGATCGAGGCGGCCCGGCAGCTGACGTACGCGGCCGCCGCGAAGTCCGAGCGCGTTGCCGCCGGAGGTGCAGAAAGAGGCCTGACCTTCCAGGGGGCGGCGGCCAAGTGCTTCGCCTCCGACGTCGCCATGGAGGTCACCACGGACGCCGTCCAGCTCCTCGGCGGCTACGGCTACACCCGTGACTACCCGGTCGAGCGCATGATGCGCGACGCCAAGATCACGCAGATCTACGAGGGCACGAACCAGGTCCAGCGGATCGTGATGGCCCGCAACCTGCCGTAGCGGGCCCGGACACCCCACGGGACACGACCAGACCCCCCACGGGATACGAGAGGCCCCCGGAACCGATCGGTTCCGGGGGCCTCTCGCACACCTGCCTACCCGCGTGTCCGCCCATCCGCACACCCGCGCGTTCGCAGGGGGTGCCTAGCGGTCGCTCGTCACCGTCACCTTCTCGTCGTTCTTCAGCTGCTCCACCAGCGTCTTGACCTTGGCGGTGTCCCACTGGAGGTTGCCGTTGGGTGCATTGCCCGAGATCGGCATGTTCATGGACTTGCCGTCGCCGCCGGTGACGCCCTTCATGGCCCAGAACATGGAGCCGAGGTCCCACAGGGACATGTCCTTGTCCACGGTGAGGGTGTCGAGGCCGGAGCTCAGGGTCGGGTAGAGCTTGAAGGGGTTGAGGACCGTCGACGGGGTCGCCGTCTGGTTGGCGAGCGCCGAGAGGAACTTCTGCTGGTTCTTCGTACGGTCCAGGTCGCTGCCCCTGAGCGCGTACCGGGTGCGGACGAAGGCGAGGGACTGCTCGCCGTTGAGGGTCTGCTTGCCCGCCTCGAAGTCGGCCCCGGACTTGGTGTCCTTCATGCCGCCCTCGGGGATCTCGATCTCCACACCGCCGACGGAGTCGACGATGTTCGCGAAGCCGGCGAAGCCGATCTCCGCGTAGTGGTCGATCCGCAGTCCGGTGTTGGCCTCGACGGTCCGTACGAGCAGCTCGGGCCCGTCCTCCGCGTACGCCGCGTTCAGCTTCACCTGGCGGCCGGTGGCCGGGAAGTTCTTGCCGGACTCCGAGCCCACGAACGAGGGGATCGTCACGTTCGAGTCGCGGGGCAGCGAGATCATGGTGTTCCCGTTGCCGCCGACGTGCAGGATCATCATCGAGTCCGTGCGCTTGCCGTCGGCGGAGCCGGTGTGGAGCTTCTTCTTCTCCTCGTCGGACATGCCCTCACGGCTGTCGGAGCCGACGATCAGGTAGTTCGTGCCCTCGCCCGCGTCGGGCCGGTCGATGACCTTCGACAGGTCGACGTCCCGGTTGAGCTTGGAGTCGGCCCAGAAGTACGTGCCGATCGACACCACGACCAGGACCGTGACCACGGTGATCGAGATCCACTTGATCCGCCGCCGCCAGTCCGGCGCGGGCCGGTCAGCGCGGCCGCCGGGGCCGGGCCCCTGCGGGCCGCCACCGCCGTAGACCTGCCCGGTGTTGTAACCGTCGTAGCCGTCGTCACCGTGGCCGTCGGTGTACGTCGGCTGCGGCGGGACCCCGTGGGGAGGCGCCGAGGGGCGCGAGCCGGTGCCCGGACCGCGCCGCACCTGCCGCATCACACGGGCGCCCTCCGGCTGGGTGCTCGCGCTGCCGCGGCCGTGGCGCTCGCCGCCGTTGTCTCCGGACCGCCCCTGGGGCCAATCGTTCATGCCACCCAGTGTGCAGTGCCCGACGGTGTGTCATACAAGGGCCTTCGGAAAATCGGATCACGGCTGTTGCCAAGCTGATGCAAAGCGCCCCTTGCGCGCCCCGGCATAGGGTGGGCGTCATGACAGACCAGGATCCAGCGCCGGAATCCGATATTCCAGGCAAGCCGACTGCGGCGTCCAGGACCACCCTCAGCCACATCATGACGCACGGCGACACCAACCTCCTGGGAACGGTGCACGGCGGAGTGATCATGAAGCTGGTCGACGACGCGGCGGGGGCGGTGGCCGGGCGGCACTCCGGCGGGCCCGCCGTCACGGCCTCCATGGACGAGATGGCGTTCCTGGAACCGGTGCGCGTAGGTGACCTCGTTCATGTGAAGGCCCAGGTCAACTGGACCGGGCGTACGTCCATGGAGGTCGGCGTCCGGGTGCTCGCCGAGCGTTGGAACGAGTCGACGCCACCCCAGCAGGTGGGGTCGGCGTACCTCGTCTTCGCCGCCGTCGACGCCGACGGGAAGCCGCGGCGGGTGCCGCCGGTGTGCCCGGAGACCGAGCGGGACGAGCGGCGGTACCAGGAGGCGCAGATCCGGCGTACGCACCGGTTGGCCCGTCGGCGGGCGATCCTGGACCTGCGCGAACGCCGCACGGCGGAGGGGCTGGACTGATCGCCCCGCTCCCTGGGGGACGTAGCCGCGGGTCCGTCGTGGCTGGTCGCGCAGTTCCCCGCGCCCCTGAGGGGCGAGGCCGGCGAGGGCGCAGCCCCGCAGGGGCGCGGGGAACTGCGCGAACGGCCCCCACCGCCCCGCGGGCTACGGGCAGACCACCTGGTCCCCCGTCACCACCCCGAACTCCCCCTCCGCGGGGTCCTTCGCCCGCACCTTCCGGACCTTCGTGAAGTCCGCCCCGGCCACCACCCGCAGCACGGGCCCCTGCCCCGCGACGGCCTCCAGCCCGCTCCCCGGCAGCGCGGCCGCCAGCGACTGCGCCGACCGGTCCCACCGCGGGTCGTAGCGCACGACGGTCCGCCGCAGCGAGCGGTCCCGGCCGTTCACCGGCGTCCCCGTGGTCCGGAACCCGGTCGCGGCCAGCGCCCGGTCCACGAGGGGCCCCAGTCCCGCCGTCATCGTCCCGTTCTCCACCTGCACCCGGATCTGCTGGGGCGCCACCTCCACGCGCGCGACCCCGGACCGCACCCGGTGCGGAGCGAGCGGCCTGTCGTCGCGCAGGGTCCTGAAGAGCCGCCCGGCCTTCCGCTCGTCCCACTTCAGCGTCGAGCCGACGCCCTTCACCTCGTAGTCCATCGTCCCGATCGGCACCGTCGTGAACTCCGAGGAGGACGGCGAGAAGGACCGCATCGCCCGTCCCAGGGCGACCAGCTGGTCCGTCCCGAACCCCTTGTCCGCCCGTACGGAGCCCAGCGCGGCCTGGGTGACGTCCCGGAACCTGACGGGGTTGAGCAGCACCCCGGACGACGTGGCCCGGGCGATCAGCGCCGCCAGGAACCGCTGCTGACGCTGTATCCGGCCGAAGTCCGCCGCCCCGTCGATGTGCCGCGACCGCACGTACTGCAGTGCCTGCCCGCCGTTCAGCTCGTGCGTCCCGGCCGCCAGGTCGAGCCCGGTGACCGGGTCCGCCAGCGGCAGGGCCGTGCAGATCCGCACCCCGCCGAGCACGTCCACCGTCTTCATGAAGCTGGTGAAGTCGACCTCCAGATAGTGGTCGATCTTCACCTGGGTCATGTGCTCGACGGTGCGCACGGTCAGCTGCGGCCCGCCCTCCGCGTACGCGGCGTTCAGCTTGACCGGGTGCGCCTCGTGCCGTTCCCCGGTGTTCCGGTCGGTGTGCGGCGGCGTCTCGGCGTACGAGTCGCGCGGCAGGCTCACCACACTGGCCCGCCGCCGGTCCTCGGAGAGGTGCACGATCATGACCGTGTCCGTGCAGTGGCAGGGCTCGCCGCCGAGCCGGTACTCCTCCTTCTCCTCCGAGGAGAGCCGGTCCCGCCCGTCGGTGCCGACCAGCAGCACGTTCGTGCCGTCGCCCCGCGCGGGCCGGTTCTTCATGTCCTTGAAGGGGTCGATCCGGTCGATGTCGGAGTCGAGCCCGGTGAACACCGCGTGCCCGGCACCGCCCGCCGCGAGCACCACCACGGACAGCGAGGTCGCCATCCGCGTGCTCCAGCGCGGCCGGCCGCGCCGTACGGGGGGCTGCGCCGGGGACTGCTCCCCGGCGGTCGGGGACTGCCCCTCGGAGGCCGGGGACTGCCCCTCGTGGTCCGGGAGCGGGGCCTCCGGGACCGGGAGCGGGCCCTCCGAGGCCGAGGGCCGGTCCTCGGGAGCCGGGTCCTGGTCCGGGTCCCGGTCCTCGGGGGGGACGGGGGAGCGGGGCGGGGTGGACAAGGCGGACACCTCCGCGTAGGCCGGGTGTGGGGATCCGCGAGCACCGTAGGCCCATACGATCTGCGGCCCGGCGCAGGGACCGGGCGGCGCGCCTCCGTGTCCCCCGTTCGCGGTAACGTGATCCGTGATGAACGCCAAGGCCGCCGTGCAACTCCCCGCCGTGTCCGTGATCATGCCCGTCCTCAACGAGGAGCGGCATCTGCGCGGAGCCGTCCAAGCGATCCTCGCCCAGGAGTACGCGGGCGAGATGGAGGTCGTGATCGCCATCGGTCCCTCCACGGACCGTACGGACGAGATCGCGGCCGAACTCGTCCGCGAGGACGCCCGCGTGCACACGGTCCCGAACCCGACCGGCCGCACCCCCGCCGCGCTGAACGCCGCGATCGAGGCGTCCCGCCACCCCGTCGTCGTACGCGTCGACGGGCACGGCATGCTCTCGCCGAACTACATCGCGACCGCCGTGCGCCTCCTGGAGGAGACCGGCGCGCAGAACGTCGGCGGCATCATGCACGCCGAGGGCGAGAACGACTGGGAGCACGCGGTCGCCGCCGCCATGACCTCGAAGATCGGCGTGGGCAACGCGGCCTTCCACACGGGCGGGCAGGCGGGCCCGGCGGACACGGTCTACCTCGGTGTCTTCCGCCGCGAGGCGCTGGAGCGGCAGGGCGGCTACAACGAGGAGTTCATCCGCGCCCAGGACTGGGAGCTGAACTTCCGGATCAGGGAGGCGGGGGGCCTCATCTGGTTCTCGCCCGAGCTGCGGGTCTCGTACCGGCCGCGTCCCTCGATACGGGCCCTGGCCAAGCAGTACAAGGACTACGGGCGGTGGCGCCATGTCGTCGCGCGCTACCACGAGGGCTCCATCAACCTGCGCTACCTGGCCCCGCCGACCGCGGTCTGCGCCATCGCCGCGGGCCTCGTGGTGGGGGCGGCGGTGACCCCCTGGGGCTTCCTGGTCCCCGCCGGCTACCTCGCCGCGATCACGGCCGGCTCGCTGCCCGCGGGCAGGGGCCTGCCCCTCAGGGCGCGGCTGCGGATCCCGGTGGCCCTGGCGACCATGCACATGTCGTGGGGCTGGGGCTTCCTGACCAGTCCGAAGGCGCTGGCCAGGAAGGTCATCGCGTCCCGCCGGCCGGCGGTCCTGACCGAGACCTGAGCACCGCCGCCGGGCCCGGTTCCGGCCCGGTCCCGGCCGGGTTCCGTCCGGGACCCGGTCTCAGTACCGGTACGGCTCGTACACGGGCATGCAGCCCTTCTCCGCACCGTTGCTGGCGTCCGCGCTCCCGGGCAGGTCACCGGCCTCCGGAGCGGACTGCTTCGGGTAGGAGGTGCCCTCCCGCCAGTCGCTGCCGATGGTCAGCGTGGTGGTGACGACGTCGGCCGCGGCGCGCACCTGTCCGCCCGGCACACCGAGGGCCTCCGCCACGGAGAGGGCGTTCGCCCGGCCCTGCGCGCCCGAACCCTTCGGGTACGTCACCTGCGTGGGCGTACGGGGAGCGGGCTGCGCGCTCGCGACGGCCCTGGTGAACCCCTTGGCCCGGAGGGCGCCCACGATCGCCGAGGCGCGGTTGCTCACCGGCGCCTGCGTACTGTCCTCGCCCGCCGTGCCGTTGACGACGGTGACCGCCAGCCCCGCCGCGGGCGCGGCGGCGGGCCCGGTACCGGTCGCCTCCGGACTCGCCGACGCGGAACCGTCCTTGCCGTCCTTGCCGCCTTTGCCGTCCTTGCCGTTTTCGTCGTTCTTGTCGAAGGGGACGTCGCCGCGGACCATCGACCAGACCTTGTCCGCGTCCCGGGGCTTGGGGATCAGGTGGTTGATGTTGCTCGGGTCCGTCACCGTGGGCATGGTCGTCATCGTGAAGCGGTCCGTGGGCACGGACTTGAGCTTCATGCCCAGGTCGTACAGCTTCTTGACCGTACCGATCTCCTCGGACACCTCAAGGGACTCGGTGGCCGCCTCGGCCAGGTTCGTCAGCCGTGTGCTGTCCGTGAAGGCGTTCTGGCTCTTCAGCGTGCGGATCATCGACGTCATGTACATGTGCTGGGCCTTGGCCCGGCCCAGGTCGCTGCGGAAGGCGTGCCGGGTGCGCAGCCACTGCAGGGCCTGCTTCCCCTTGATCTTCTTGGCGCCCGCCTTCATCTTCAGGCCGGAGCCGCCGGGGACACCCGGCAGCGGGCGGTCCCACACGTTCTGCCGCACGCAGACCTCGACGCCGCCGACGGCGTCCGCCATCTTCACCACGCCGCCGAAGTCGACCATCATCCAGTGGTCGATGTAGACACCGGTGAGGTTCTGCCAGGTGGCCAGCGTGCAGCCGGCGCCGCCGCGCTGCAGCGACACGTTGATGATGTCGTTCCTCGCCGGGTACGTCTCGCCGGTCTCGGGGTCCTTGCACGTGGGGATGTCCACCCGGGTGTCCCGGGGGATGCTCACGACCGACGCGTTCCTGCGGTCCGCGGAGACGTGCAGCAGCATCTGCACGTCGGCCAGGGGCTTGGTGCCCCGCTGGTCCTTGCTGCCGCCGAGCCGCACGTTCTCGTCCGAGTTGCGGCTGTCGGACCCGATCATCAGGATGTTCAGGGGCGTCTGGCCGTCGGCGTTGGGGTCGGCCTTCTCGACGCCGGACTCACCGCTGTTGCGCTTGCCCTTGGCTATGTTGTCGTTGAGGTGGCGGTAGTAGAGGTAACCGGCGCCGGCCGTCCCGAGTATCAGGACCGCCAGCACCATCGCGGACCAGCGGAGTACCCGGCGGGGCCGGCCGCCCCGCCGTCCGTTCCGTCTGCCGCTCTCCCCGTCGTCACCACCGCTGCCGCTGCCGCCGTTGCCGCCCGACGTCGTCCGCGCCTGTGGACCGCCGCCGCCACGGCGTGCCCCCGCCTGCGCACCGTCGCTCCCGCGGCGTGCTCCCGCCCGCGGGGTGCCGTCGCCGCGGCCGCGTTCCCCCGTCCGCGGGGCGCGCGGGCGAGCCCCCTCCCCGCGCACACTGCTCTGCGCCATGTGTTCCCTGCCTCCCCACCCTGCGCCTGACACGGGTCCGTCTCACGCCCTGTAGGACGTGGGACGGACCCGTTAGGTCACTTGGCGCACTCGACCTTGTCCGCCGTGGACTTCTCGACGTCCCCCGGCGCCGTCGACGGAGTGGTCAGAGAGACCCCGGCCCCCTTGAAGTCCTCACCCAGGGTCAGCGTGATCGCAGGGAGACCCTGGGAGTTGGTCACGCTCTCACCCGGTTTCATGGCCGACCCGGACAGGCCCATGAGGTCGGCGAGCCTGCGTGCCTGATCGGCCTGGTCGGGAGCGTACTCGACAGTCGTCTTCTCCAGCGTCGCCCCGGAGTTGCCCGCGTTCTCGGACTTGGTCACGCCCTCCTCGACCTGGAGCCAGTTGAGGACCTCCTGCGCGGAACCGCTCTGCGCGCCGCCGTTGAGGACCCGTACGCGCACCTCGGAGGGATCGGCCTTGGTGCCCTTGAGCCGGGCGGCCACTTCGGCCTTCTCCTTCTTCTCCTTCTGCTTGACCGCGGTGAGCGAGACGTCGTCCTTGATCAGGGCGAACATCGCCTTGGCCTTGGCCTCCTGGAGGACCACCGTGGACTTGACCTGCTCGTTGGGGTTGTCGACCACGGGCACGGTGGTGAAGGCCAGGTTCTTCGTGTCGAACTTGCCCAGCTCCATACCGAGGTCGCGCAGCTTGTTGATGCCGTTGATCTTCGAGTCGACGGTCAGCGCCTCGGTGCCCGCCTCCGCCAGCTTCAGCAGCTTGGTCGGGCTGGTGAGCGTGTCGTTGGACTTCAGCTTGCGCATCAGGGAGCTGAGGAACTGCTGCTGGATCTGGATCCGGCTGAGGTCGCCGCCGAACCCCACGGAGTGGCGGGTGCGGACGAAGGCGAGCGCGTCCTCGCCCTGGATGGTGTGCTCGCCCTTGGACAGCTTGAGCTTGGAGTCCTTGTCGTCGATGTCCTTGGCCAGGCAGATGTCGACGCCGTCGACCGCCGTGGTCAGCGTCTTGACCGCGTTGAAGTCGGCGATCATGAAGTGGTCCATCTTGATGCCGGTCAGCGCGGTGACGGTCCGCATCGTGCAGCTCGGCGTGCGGCCCTCCTGGCCCAGGCTCTCGTTGAAGCGCGTGTTCAGCGTGCCCGGGATGACCTTGGTGGAGCCGTCCTCCTGCTCCGTCGGGCAGTCCGGGATGTCGGTGATCAGGTCACGCGGGATGCTCATCGCGGTGGCGTTCGTACGGTCCTTGGAGACGTGCAGCAGCACCGTGGTGTCGGCGTGCCCGGGACTGTCCGAGTCGCCGTAGCTCTCGTTCCCCTCGCCGGTGCGCTTGTCCGTGCCCACCAGCAGGACGTTGATCGCCCGGTCCTTGCTGAAGCCACCGGTGCCCGCGCCGTCGTCGGAGACGGACGTGATGTTGCCGTTTAGATGCTTCCAGTAGAGGTACCCGGCCGAACTGGTACCGACCAGAAGGAAGGCCACCGTGCCGCCCGTCCAGACCAGGACCTTCTTGCCCCGCGACTTCTTGGGCCGGCCCTTGCGGCGGCCCGGCGGCGGTTCCTGCGGCGTGCGCCGTCTGCGCGGTCCGGGCACGCCGGGGTCCGGCGCCTCCTCGGGCGCGCCCTTGCGCTCCCGCGCCGGAGCGGTACGCCCGCGCGGTGGCGCGGCGGCACCCGTCTTCCTGCGGGAGCGGGGCCCGGGGACCGCCGACTGCGGTCCGGAAGCCTGCAGTCGCAGTTCGTAGTCGCCGGTGTCCGGGTTGAGTACCCACTGGTCTGCGGGGTCGATGTCGTCCGCCCGCCCACGGCCTTGCGCGTCCACGGTTGCTCGAGTCCTCCGTCGGGGCCACGCGGCGTCTTTCCCCCTCAGAAGACGCTCGTCAGTCGGTCCAACCGGCGCGCGACCCACGAGCGCAACTCGTGGCGCAGGCGCACCGGATCGCTCACACTATCCGCCCAGTTCGGCGTCAAGCGACGACGGTGACAAATTCCACGTCCCTACAAGCGGGCAATCCACCCAATTCTTTGGACGTGTGTTCCCTCTCTTGGTGTTCCCTTTACCCGTCAACCGGTTTCGGCGCTAGCCGCACACGTCCTCGGCGGCCGTGTTGCCCCGGAAGGTCGGCGCGGGAGTCGGCGCGGGGCCCGGCGCGGGCGCGGGATCGGCGGGCCGCTTCCGGCCCGGTCTGCCGTCCTCGGCGTACGAGCCGTCCACGGGGCGGCCCTCCCGCTCCCCCTGCCCCGCGGGTCCCGGCCGGTCCCGCTCGAACTCGTATGAATAGCCGTGCCCGTCTGAACGGCCGGGCTCGTCTGAACGGCCGTGCCCGTCAGGGGCGTCGGCCGGATCCGCGCCACGCCGCTGCGCGCCGGAGTCCCGCGGAACCTCCCCGGCGACCTCCAGCGGAGCGTCCTGGCGCAGCCGTTCGAAGAGTTTCCCCGCCTCGGGTTCCACGAGCTGGTCGCGGTCGCTGTCCCGGGCGTACGCCTCCCTCGGCACGGTGAGGAACTGCACCCGTTCGGTGGGGACCGTGCGCATGCCGCGGACCAGGTCGTACAGACCCCGCAGGTTCGCCAGCCCGGGATCGGTGGTCAGCGCGGACGTCGCCGCGTCCAGCACGGGGTAGAGCCTCGACGGGTTCAGCAGTACGTCGTTGCTGCGCACCTTGTTGACGAGGGCGCCCAGGAAGCGCTGCTGGCGCTCCATCCGGCCGGTGTCGCTGCCGTCGCCGACGGTCTTGCGGACGCGCACGTAGCCGAGGGCCTGCTCACCGTCGAGCCGCACCTTGCCGGCGGGCAGCCGCAGCCTGGCGGCCGGGTCGTCGATCGGCTCCTTCAGGCACACCTCGACGCCGTCGACGGCGTCGACCATGTCCTTGAACCCGTGGAAGTCCACCACCATGTGATGGTCGACGCGCACGCCGGTCAGCTTCTCGACCGTACGGATCGTGCAGGCCGGACCGCCGCGCTGGAAGGCGTGGTTGAACATCGAGAACACGGGTCCGGCGCGGTCGCCGTCCGGCCCCCGGCAGCTCGGTATGTCCACCATCAGGTCGCGGGGGAGCGAGACCGCGGTCGCGCTGCGCCGGTTCGCCGCGAGGTGCAGCAGGATCGTGGTGTCGGAGCGTTCGGTGCCGGAGTCCCTCCCGTACTTGCGGTTGCCGTACCCGGACCGCGAGTCCGACCCGATCAGCAGGATGTTCTGCGCGTCGCGCACCAGCGCGGTGGGCCGCTCCCTCTCGTACCGGGCGAGCTCGGCGGCCGTGCCGTCGTCGGAGGTGATGTTGGCGTCCAGCTTCTCGTAGACCGCCCACCCGGCTCCCGCGGCACCCACGAGGACCACGGCGACCCCGAGCCCCGTGCGGCGCAGCCATCGCCGCCGGCGGCGCCGCGCACCACCCGCTCCGGCTCCGGATCCGGCTCCGGGTGTTCTTCCGGTCCCGCCAGCCACGCTCCACCCCTCCCGCCGCCACCGTCCGAACCTGCTCGGACCTGCCCCTACGACCATGACGCGGCCGGGGGCGGAGGGCTTCAGGGGCTGGACCGAACGGGGGAGGCGGGCGCCGGGCGGGTGAACGCCTCAGCGGGCCGTCGAGGTGACCCGTTCGCTCTCGATGCGCTTGGCCAGCGCGTCCTCCCCGAGCTGGTCGGTATTGCGGCACAGGACCACGGACCCGCCGGCGGCCAGCGGGGCGTAGAGCCCGGCGCTCAGCCCGTCCCACGTGTCGTAGGGGAGCTCCGACAGCAGCCGCGCCGTCGGTCCCACCAGGCCGAACCGCCCCGCGTCCCCCCGGGCCCGCTCGACCACCTCCGCCCCGCTCAGCTGCGCCCCCGCCACGACCAGGGCCGCACCTTCCGGGTCCACCACCCCGTACGGCCGGAAGACGTCCCCCTGCCCCGGTACCTCGACGGCGTAGTCGACGTACCCGGACGGCACCTGGGCGAAGCGCCGCCCCAGAGGCGCGAGCGACAGGGCCACCCGCTCCCCGCCGCACGCGAGGCCCGCCTCGAACCGTCCCGGTCCGGCGACCACGTGATCGGCGGAGCCGGCGTCACCCCCGACGTCGGCCACCACGCCCACGGAGGAGCACGCGAGCAGCCACACGGCCGTCTGCCAGTGCGCGGGCAGCAGCAGCGCCACCCGCTCACCGGGCTCGGCGCCCAGTTCGCCCTGGAGCAGATTCGCGGTCTTGGCCACCCAATTGGCGAAGGTGGCCACGGACAGTTCGACACGTTCGCCCGTGGCGTCGTCGTAGAAGGTCACGAGGGGGCGCGCCGGATCCGTGGCGAGCGCGGATCGCAGCAGGTCGGCAGGGGTGCGGTCGGTGGCGTTCACGGGACGCAAGCGTACGCGGGCAACCGCCCGCACGGGGCGTCGCGGGGCACCGGTTCGGCCGAAAAGACCGACGGGTCGTCACATCCTGGATGGACAGGTAAGTACCGCTATGTCCAGGATCAGGGGCATGCGTGGACACCTTGCTTCCTCGATCGCCGTCACCTGTGCGGCCGCCCTGGCCCTTCCGCTGGCGCTGTCCTCGGAGGCCACGGCCACACCCCCGGCGGCCGAGCGGCCGACCGCCGGCAGTCCGGCCCCCGAACGAACCGCTCCGGACGACCGGACACCCGACACCCCGGCCTCCGGCGTCCCGGTGCCGGGGAGGCGGGCGTCCGGCCCCCCGGCGTCCGGCCCCTCGGCGTCCGGCGAACCGGTATCCGGCGAATCCGCGTACGGCAGACCGGCGGCGTACGGCAGGCCGGTGCACGACAGGCCGGCGTACGGCCGGGCGGTGCGTGTCCGGCCCGCGTCCCCGGGGGCGTCGACGGTCCTCCCCGAGGCCGCACCGGCGGCTCCCACCGCGGCGCGTACCACCCGGGCCGCCGCCGTCCCCGGCAGCACCCAGTCCTTCCCGCTCACCCCCCTCCCGCCCGGCAGCGCCCTCCGGACCCCGTCCTCCGCCCCCTCCGGCGACCGCGCCCTGCCCCCCTCGCCCTCGCAGCCCCACGGCCTCGCCCGGCGGGACGTACGGCACTTCTCGCTCGTCGGCGTCGTCTGGGACGACCCCGACAGCGAACTCCACGGCCGGGTCCAGGTCCGTACCCGCGCCGGCGGCACCACGGACTGGTCCGCCTGGCAGGACCTGGAGGCCCACAACCACGAGCACGCGGCCGACCCCGACACCGCGGAGCGCGCCTCCGGCCGGGTGCGCGGCTCCACGGCCCCTCTGTGGGTGGGCGACTCGGACGGCGTGGAGGTCAGGGTCCGGCCGACGGCGACGGCGACGACGGCGGACGGCCGGACCGGTGGTGCCCACGCCGCGGAGCCCCTCCCCGGCGGCCTGCGCGTCGAACTGGTCGACCCCGGTGCCGGACCCGCGTCCCAGGACCCCGGACCGGAGACCGGGCACGCCGGCTTCCCGGCCGCCGAGTCCGCGGCCTCCGCCGCCAACGCGGCACTCGCCCCCGCCGGTGCCACCGAGATCCCGGCCCTGAGCCGCAAGGAGACACGGGCCGCCCTGTCGGCGGCCCGCGGCGTGTGGAAGGACGCGGCCGGCGTGGTCGCGGGGCAGCGCGCGAGGCCCTACATCGGCGCACGCCCACGCATCGTCACCCGCCGGGGCTGGGGCGCCGACGAGGGTCTGCGGGAGCGGAAGTTCAGCTACACGAAGACGGTTCGGGCGGCCTTCGTCCACCACAGCGCCACGGGCAACAACTACCGCTGCGCGCAGGCCCCTTCAGTCATCCGCAGTATCTACCGCTACCACGTGAGGAGCAGCGGATGGCGTGACATCGGCTACAACTTCCTCGTCGACAAGTGCGGAAACATCTACGAGGGCCGGGCCGGTGGTGTGGCCAGACCGGTGATGGGCGCCCACACTCTCGGTTTCAACAGCAGGAGCACGGGGATCGCCGTCCTCGGGAGTTTCGGCGCCACGAACCCGCCCGCCGCCGTGGTGAAGGCCGTCGCCCGGCTCACGGCGTGGAAGCTCGGACTGCACGGGGCGAACCCGCGCGGCAAGACCTACCTCACATCGGGAGGTGGAAATCTGTACCGAAAGGGCAAGAACGTACGACTCAATGTAATCTCCGGTCACCGGGACGGGTTCGCCACCGAATGCCCGGGCCGTCGGCTGTACGCGAAACTCGGCAAGACCCGCGCCGCTTCGGCCCGCTACCAGGGGCGATGAGGCCCGGCCGACGGGAGCGGTGAGGTCCGGCGCGCGGGACCGGCCGGGCCCGGCGGCTCCCACGGCCGTCCTCCCCGGGCGCCGCACGGTCATCGGAACGGTCCGCACACACCGGCCGGTCGGATCCGTCCGACCGGCCCCGTCAGGAAACGGGGACGACAGGTGACGGAAGCGATCCTCCTGGTCGGCGGCAAGGGCACCCGGCTGCGCCCCCTCACGGTGCGCACGCCGAAACCGATGGTCCCGGCGGCCGGGGTGCCGTTCCTCACGCACCAGCTGGCGCGGGCGCGGGCGGCGGGGGTCGAGCACATCGTGCTCGCCACGTCCTACCTGGCCGAGGTCTTCGAGCCCCACTTCGGCGACGGCTCGTCGCTGGGGCTCCACCTGGAGTACGTCACCGAGGACGAGCCCCTCGGCACCGGCGGCGCCATCCGGAACGTGGCCTCCCGTCTGCGCTCCGCCCCCGACGACCCCGTACTGGTCTTCAACGGGGACATCCTGACGGGCCTGGACATCCGCGCCCTGGTCGCCACCCACCGGTCCTCCGGAGCGGACGTCTCACTGCACCTGACCCGGGTGACGGACCCGCGGGCCTACGGCCTGGTCCCGACGGACGCCTCGGGCCGCGTCCGGGCGTTCCTGGAGAAACCCCAGACGCCGGAGGAGATCGTCACCGACCAGATCAACGCGGGCGCGTACGTCTTCCGCCGGTCGGTCGTCGACTCGATCCCCGTGGGCCGCCCCGTCTCGGTCGAACGGGAGACGTTCCCGGACCTGCTGGCCGCCGGCGCCCACCTCCAGGGCATGGTCGACTCCACGTACTGGCTTGACCTGGGCACCCCCCAGGCATTCGTACGCGGCTCCGCCGACCTGGTCCTCGGCAGGGTGCCGTCCCCGGCCGTGCCGGGCCGCCGCGGCGACAGCCTGGTCCTCCCGACGGCCTCGGTCGCCCCCGGCGCCAAACTGACGGCCGGCACGGTCGTCGGCAGGGGCGCGACGGTGGGGGAGGGCGCCCGCGTCCTCGGCTCCACGATCCTGGCGGACGCCGTCGTGGAGCCGAACGCGGTCATCACGGACTCCCTGGTGGGCGCCGGCGCCCGGGTGGGTGCCCGCTCGGTCCTGACGGGCGCGGTGATAGGCGACGGAGCGACGGTGGGCCCGGACAACGAACTCAGGGACGGCGTACGCGTCTGGTGCGACGCCCGCATCCCCGGCGCCTCACTGCGCTTCTCGTCGGACCGGTGACGGGGCTCCCGGCTCCTCGGAGCCGGGGCTCACAGCCGCCCGATGTCCCCGCGGGACCGCTTCGGATGCCGCCGGGGCGGCGTGCGCCCGCTCAGCAGGATCAGCCGGGCGGCCCGGTGCCGCTGTCCCGCGTACGGCTCCAGCAGCTCCAGCATCACCGTGTCGTCCGCGTCCCGGTTCCCGGCGAGCGCGTACCCGATGATCCCCGGCAGGTTCAGGTCGCCGACGGTGACCGCGTCCGCCGCCCCGTGACTGCGCTGCACGGTCTCCGCGGAGGTCCACGGCCCGATCCCCGGCACCTTTTCGAGCCGCTCCCGCGCGGCCGGCACATCGAGCGCGACGGCCTCCTCCATCCGCCGGGCCACCCGCACGGCCCGCAGGATCGTCGACGCCCGCTTGTTGTCGACCCCGGCCCGGTGCCACTCCCACGAGGGGATCAGCGACCACACCCGGGGCTCGGGCATGACGAACATGCCCCCGCCCCCGGCCGGCGGCCCCGGCGCGGGCATGCCGTACCTCCGCACCAGCGCCCGCCAGGCCCGGTACGCCTCGTCGACCGTGACCTTCTGCTCCAGGATCGACGGGATCAACGACTCCAGCACCAGCCCGGTGCACGTCAGCCGCAGTCCGGGCCGCCGGTGCCGGGACATCGCGACCAGCCGGTGCCGGGGCTCGAAGGCCCCGGGGTCGTCCGCCTCGCCGAGCATCCGGGGAAGCCGGTCCAGCAGCCACTCCGCCCCGGGCCCCCACGCCTCGCCGTGCACGACGCCCGCGCACGCGGACACCCGCAGGGTGCCGGGTCCGACAGGAGTGAGGCTGGCCCGCCACACGGACCCGTCGGGAGTCGCGCGGAAGGTGGGGTCGGCGGGCCCCCGCCGCAACGGCCCGAGCACGAGCCGCAGATCGAGCGGCCACGGCGGCACCCAGCTCCGCGTCCGACCGCCGAGGCCCGCGCCGGTCCCGGTCCCGGTCCCGGTCCCGGTCCCGATGAGGGTGTCCGGCGCCGGCCGGGGTGAGGGCACACCGGCCCGCCCGCCGCGCATGGTCGTACGCGTGGGCCGCTGTTCGAAGCGTCCGGCCACGGATGGGGTCCTTCGGGTGAAGCCGCTCGGGAGACATGCGGGAGACATGCGAGAACAGGAAACAGGGGAGCGGGAGAGCGGGAAACGGGGGGCGGGAGAACAGGGGGCGGTGGAAAGGCGGCGGACCGCGGGTCATCGCACCTCGATGAACGCCCCCGCGTCCCGCTCGGGCCTGGCCCGCGGCTCCCCGGCCGCGTGCCCGACGGCGACGGCCCCCATCGGATCCCAGTCCGCGGGCAGCGCGAGCACGTCCCGGACCACGTCCCGGCAGAACATCGTCGACGACACCCACGCGGACCCGAGCCGCTCCCCGGCGAGCGCCACCAGGAAGTTCTGCACACCGGCGCCCGCGGCGACCACGAACATCTCCCGTTCGGCCCCGTCGCGCCGGGCGTCGCCGTAGGTGTGGGACCCGGTCATGACGAGGCACGGCACGACGAGGTACGGGGCGTTGCGCAGCACGTCCCCGCGGCGCACCCGCCGGGCGACGGACTCCGCGCTCTTCCCGTCCCGCTCCAGATCGGCGATCCAGGCGTCCCGCATGGCGTCGAGGAGCCGCGTGCGCGACCCGGCCGTCTCCAGGAGGACGAACCGCCACGGCGTCGTGTGGTGCGGGGCCGGCGCGGTCACCGCCGCGGCCACCGCACGCCGTACGGCGCCGGGGTCGACGGGCTCGTCGGTGAAGGCCCGTACGGTACGGCGCCGGGTGACCGCCTCCCGTACGGCCTCGGAGGTGCCGAGCCGGAACATGTCGTCGCGGGCGCCCCGGACCATGCCGCGGGCCCCTTCGTCCGGACCGTCCGCGCCGTCCGCGCCGGCCGTGCGCACCACGTGGGACAGTCCGCGCACGACGGCGACCGGCAGCCCCTCGGCCTTGCCCTTGACCAGGTCCCCGGCCGCGGCGAGTTCGTCGGCGGTGGCGACGACGGTGGCGGTGAGCGGGTTCCCGTGCGCGTCGGTGCCGCCCCGCAGGTCGTCGAGCACCCGCACGCCGGCGGCGCCGATGGCGACGTCGGTGAGCCCGGTCCGCCAGGGCCGCCCGAACGTGTCCGTGACGAGGACCCCGACCTCGACACCGAGGACGTCCCGCAGGCCGTCCCGGATCGCGCGCGCCGAGGCGTCGGGGTCCTCGGGCAGCAGCAGCACGGTCCCGGCGGGCGTGTTCGACGCGTCCACCCCGGCGGCGGCCATCACGAGGCCCTGCCGGTTCTCCACGATGCGCAACGCGCCCCGCCGGGCCACGACCCGCACGGTCTCGGCGTCGATGGCCGCCTCCCGGTCCGCCGCCTCGACGACGCGCCCCTCCGCCTTGGACACGATCTTCGACGTGACCAGCAGCACGTCCCCGTCCACGAGTCCGGGACCGGTGGCGGCGATCAGCTTGGCGAGGTCGTCGCCCGGCCGTACCTCGGGCAGCCCGGGCAGTGCCCAGACCCGGTAGCCGGGGGCGCCGGACGGCGGTCCGCCGTCCGGCGTGCCCCGGAACGTCCCGTCGCTCAAGCGCCCCGCACCTCCTCCGCCAGCGTCAGCGCCTCGCGGGCCATCGCGGCCGTCGCGTCGAGGTCGGTCATCATCAGCGGGACGGCACGGCACCGGATGCCCGCCGCGTCGACCCGCTCCACCAGCGCGGAGTCCACCGTGTCGACCAGCCAGCCGTCCAGGAGCCCCGAGCCGTAGTGCTCGGCGACCGCCGCCGCGCTGGACTCGACACCGACGGCCGCGAGGACCTTGTCGGCCATGCCGCGCACGGGCGCGTCCCCGACGATGGGGGAGAGCCCCACCACCGGCACCCCGGCCTCGGCGATCGCCTCCCGTATGCCGGGCACGGCGAGGATCGTGCCGACGGACACCACGGGGTTGGACGGCGGGAAGAGGATGACGTCCGCCCCGGCGACGGCCTCCAGCACCCCGGGCGCCGGCTTGGCCTGCTCGGCGCCCACCGGGACCACGGCCTGCGCGTCCACGGAGGCCCGCAGCCGCACCCAGTACTCCTGGAAGTGGACGGCCCTGCGCTCGCCGTCCACCTCGACGGCCACATGGGTCTCGACGCGGTCGTCGGTCATGGGGATCAGCCGGACGCCCGGCTTCCAGCGGTCGCACAGCGCCTCCGTGACGGCGCTGAGCGGATATCCGGCGTTCAGCATCTGCGTGCGCACGATGTGCGTCGCGAAGTCCCGGTCGCCCAGACCGAACCAGGAGGGCCCGGCGCCGTACGCCGTCAGCTCCTCCTTGAGGTGGAACGTCTCGTCGGCCCGCCCCCAGCCCTGTTCCTCGTTGATGCCGCCGCCGAGGGTGTACATCACCGTGTCGAGGTCCGGGCAGACCTTCAGCCCGAAGAGGTGGATGTCGTCCCCGGTGTTGCCGATGACGGTGATCTCCGCGTCCGGCGCGGCCTGCTGGAGACCACGCAGGAACCGGGCACCGCCGATGCCGCCTGCCAGAACCACAATGCGCATGGCATGCAGTCTCGCAGGCGGCCGCGGCATCGTGTCAGCCGGTTACGGGACCTCGGCCGGCGCGCACCGGGCGTTGGGGGTCTCCTGGGCCGAACGCGGCCCGGCCGGGGCGAGCATCGGCATCTCGGTCAGTCCGGGGAAGTACACGTGCAGGCTGACGGCGGGTTCGAGCGAGTCGTTGACGACCTCGTGCGCGTAACCCGGCGCGAACACCCGCTGGGCGCCCGCGCCCAGGGCGCGCGTGCCCCGCTCGGTGCGCTCGGTCAGCGCCCCCTCCAGGACGGTGAGCACGCCGGAGGACGGGCCGTGGCCGTGCGGTCCGCTGCCCTGTCCGGGGACCCAGGACAGCAGCCACACCTCGTAGCCGGGACCGGTGCGCAGCCGGTGGTACCAGCGGGAGGCCGCGTCGTACCGGACGAGGTGGCGCCACTGGGAGGGGTCGGCGGCGAGGGAGCGGGCGAGGCCGGCGAACTCGGCCACGGTGGCCGGATGTTCGCGCGGCGGCTGGAGCAGGTGCGGTACTTCGAGGATGTCGCCGGCGATCTGGAGGTCGCTGTCGCTGTTCATGGGGTGCGGTGGATTCCTCGGCGGATGGGAGTGCTGGAGGTCTGGGGTGTCGCGTACCGGCCGCCCGGATCGCGGGCGTGGGGTGTTGCCCTGGTACGGGCGTGGGACGTGCCCCGGTACGGGCGGGGGGACCGGTGGCCGGTCCGGGCGGCCGGTCCCGGTGGATCCGGCGGCAGCGGGAGCGAGGTGGGCTCAACAGCTGCGACAGCAACAGCAACAGCTACAGCGAACGTGGACGGCAGCACCGAGGGACCCGGCGGTGCGGGTCGTGGTGGGTACCGAGTTCGCGAGCATGCCCACCAGCACACCGGTTCACACCCGTACTGTCAACTTGACGTCCGGGATGCGGTGCCGTTTCACCCCATCCGGTCCGTCTGAAAGGTGAAAGGTTTGTGCACGGGGTTGCCGGGACACATGGCGCACAACCGGGCGCACGAGCCTCGGCGCGACCCCGTGGTCCCTGTGATCCCTGTGATCTCCGTGATCCCCGTGATCCCCGTGATCGACAGGTGACCGGGTTCGCTTCGTCGACCGTGTCGGAACGAGATCGAACTCCTGGGCGTCTTTCCCTGTGCACATCCTGTGCGGGACCGGGGCGCTCACCGGGTCCTTTTCGGCTGTCGGGGTTTATGCCGATTTGAACACTTTCCGCATAGCCTTGGTTCCGCAGAGTGAATAAGAGGCCCAATAGCAGATCTCGGCTTGACTGCCCCGGAGCGGCGCACTTGTAATTTCACTCGTGTCGTTCAGCCGAAATCGGTGGCGGCAGCATCACGGGGACGCGAGACGGACAGGGGCACACATGACCGAGCTGTTTCAGGAACTGCTGGTCGACGAGGCCGAAGAGGAGCTCGGCTGGCAGGAGCGGGCGCTCTGCGCGCAGACCGACCCCGAGTCCTTTTTCCCCGAGAAGGGCGGCTCCACCCGCGAGGCGAAGAAAGTATGCCTCGCCTGCGAGGTGCGCTCGGAATGCCTTGAATACGCCCTCGCGAACGACGAGCGTTTCGGAATCTGGGGCGGGCTGTCCGAGCGTGAGCGGCGCCGGCTGAAGAAGGCCGCCGTCTGAACCATGGCTCGATCGCGACCCGCTCCCCCTCCGGTCGCGCTCCGGCCGGACGGCGCACAACCCCGTATACGGATACGTACTGATCCGTAAGGAACGGCCTGTCGCAGGTGGGTTGTCCACAGGCGGCGGGCCGCCCTGTCGTGCAGCCGTTAGTGTGGGCCTCCGTCCGGGACGCCCCGTGGTCCTCCCAGGGCACAGGCGTCCACCGCAGTCCAGCGAACCGGGGCCCGTACCTCGATGTCCGTGCACAGCCATTCGGCAGGTCAGTACGACACTGCCGCTGCAGCGTTCGACCCGGCCGGTCCGGCGGCGGCCGACCCCGCCCGCCCGCCCGAGTTCCCGAGGCACGTGGTCACCGCCGTGCTCGTCACCCACGACGGTGCCCGCTGGCTGCCCGACGCCCTCGCCGGGCTGCTCGGCCAGGAGCGTCCCGTGCAGAACGCCGTGGCGGCCGACACCGGCAGCGCGGACGACTCCGCCCGGCTGGTCACCGACGCCCTCGGCGCCGACCGGGTGCTGCACCTCGCCCGGCGCACCGGCTTCGGCCAGGCCGTCGAGGAGGCCGTCCGCGCCGCGGGCGTGCTGACCCCGGACGACCTGCCGTACCTCAAGCGCCCCAGCGGCTGGGACCCGGTCACCCGCACCTGGCGCGACGACGCGTACGACCTGCCGGAGCTGCCGCACGGCGAGCCCGAGCAGTGGCTGTGGCTCCTGCACGACGACTGCGCCCCGGAGCCGGACGCCCTGGCCCAGCTGCTGCGCGTCGTGGAGAACGAGCGGGAGCTCGGCAAGGACGTCGCCGTCGTCGGCCCCAAGCTCCGCGGCTGGTACGACCGCCGGCAGCTCCTGGAGGTCGGCGTCACCATCGCCCACAGCGGCCGCCGCTGGACCGGCCTCGACCGGCGCGAGCAGGACCAGGGCCAGCACGACCACGTACAGCCCGTACTGGCCGTCTCCACCGCCGGCATGCTGATCCGCCGCGACGTCTACGAGGAGCTCGGCGGCTTCGACCGGCGGCTGCCCCTGATGCGCGACGACATCGACCTGTGCTGGCGCGCCCAGTCCGCGGGCCACCGCGTCCTGGTCGCCCCCGAGGCGGTCGTACGGCACGCCGAGGCGTCCTCCCGCGAGCGCCGCACCGTCGACTGCGTGGGCCGCACCGCCGCCTCCCCGCACAAGGTCGACAAGGCCGGCGCCGTCTACACCCTCCTCGTCAACACCCGCGGCGCGCTGCTCCCCTGGGTCCTCGTCCGGCTCGTCCTGGGCACCCTGGTGCGCACGGTCGCGTACGTCGTCGGCAAGGTCCCCGGACAGGCGGTCGACGAGATCCGCGGCCTCCTCGGGACGCTGCTGCGCCCCGAGCGCATCGTCGCGGGCCGGCGCAGGCGCGGCACCCCCCAGGCCGACAAGGGCGAACTGCGCGCGCTGTTCCCGCCCCCCGGCGCCACGGTCCGGGCCACCGTCGAACAGGCCGCGGGCAGCCTCATGGGCCGCTCCGACCCCGAGCTGACCGCGGCGGGACGCCACGGCGGCGCGATCGAGTCGGGTCCGGGCGGCGACGACGCCGACTTCCTCCAGGTCGAGCAGTTCGCCCGCCTCAAGCGCGTCGCCCGCAGACCGGGACCGATGGTCTTCGCGCTGCTCCTCCTCGTCTCCCTGGTCGCCTGCCGCGCCCTCCTCGGCGGCGGCGCGCTCGCGGGCGGCGCGCTGCTGCCCGCCCCCGCGGACTCCTCCGACCTGTGGGCGCGCCACCTGGACGGCTGGCACCCGGTCGGCGCCGGCGGCACCCAGACCGCGCCCCCCTACCTGGCGCTCGTCGCCATGCTCGCGAGCGTGCTCCTCGGCTCCGCGGGGCTCGCCGTCACCGTCCTCCTGATCGGCTCGGTGCCGCTGGCCGGCTTCGCCGCCTACTTCGCCTCCCGGCCGCTCGTCGAGTCGCGCCTGCTGCGCGCCTGGGGGGCCGTCGCGTACGCCTTCCTGCCCGCCGCCACCGGCGCGCTCGCGGGCGGCCGCATCGGCACCGCCGTCCTGGCCGTCCTGCTGCCCCTCATGGCGCGCGCGGGCATCGCGGCGAGCGGCCTCGCCTCGGCGACGGGCCGCGGCAGCTGGCGCGCCACCTGGGCGTACGCGCTCCTGCTGACCCTCACCACCGCGTTCACGCCGATCGTGTGGCCCATCGCGCTGGTCCTCGGCCTCGCCCTGCCGATCGCGCGCCGCAGGGACCTCGCCGCCCACGGGCTGCGTCTGCTGGCCCAGCTCGGCACCCCGCTGCTGATCCTCGCCCCCTGGTCGTTCTCCCTGCTCCCGTTCGGCTTCTTCCAGGAGGCCGGCATGGAGTACGAGTCGGGGGCGGCCTCCGCGCTCGACCTGCTGGGCGCCAGCCCGGGCGGACCCGGCACGGTCAGCGGCCTCATGCTCATCGGCATCGTCTGCGCCGCGGTGGCCGCGCTGCTGCGCACCGAGCGCCGCCTCGGCATCTGGACCGCCTGGACGGCCGCGCTGGTCGCGCTGGTCTTCGCCGTCCTGTCCAACGGCTCCACCTGGGCCGGCCCCGCCACCCTCGTCTACGGCCTCGCCTTCCTCGCCGCCGCCGCGCTCGGCGCCGACGGGGCCCGTTCGCGCGTGGCCGAGCAGAGCTTCGGCTGGCGCCAGCCCGTCGCCGTGCTGATCGCCTTCGCCTCGGCCGCCGGACCCCTGCTCGTCGCCGCCGGCTGGATGATCCGCGGCGCGGACGGCCCCCTGGAGCGGCGCGACCCCGTCCAGGTGCCCGCGTTCGTCGCGGAGGAGAGCGGCACCCGCGACCAGGCCCGCACCCTCGTCCTCGACAGCGACTCGGCGGCACGGGTGGAGTACACCCTGGTCCGCGGCTCCGGCGCCCGTCTCGGCGACGCCGAACTGGCCGCGGCGGACGGCGGGAACAAGAAGCTCGACAAGGTCGTCGCCAACCTCGTGGCGGGCTCCGGCGCCGACCAGGCCGACCAGCTCGGCGGCTTCGCCGTGCGGTACGTCCTGGTGCGCGACGGCGCGCCCCGCCAGGTCGGCCGGGTCCTGGACGCCACACCGGGCCTGAGCCGGCTGAGCCAGCAGGACGGCAGCGCCCTGTGGCGCGTCGACCGGCAGGTCGCGCGCGCGACCGTCGTCCCCCGGTCCGGCGACCCGCAGCCGATCGCCGCCGGCCCGGTCGAACTGCACACCAGGATCCCCGCCGGTGCGGAGGGCCGCGTCCTGCGCCTCGCGGACACCGCCGACGAGGGCTGGACGGCCACCCTCGACGGCAAGCCGCTCACCGGGACCACCGTCGACGGCTGGGCCCAGGGCTTCGAACTGCCCGCCGGGGCGGGACGCCTCGACGTCACCTTCGAAGCGCCGCTGAGCCATACCGGCCGGCTGTGGGCCCAGGGCGCGCTCGCGCTCGTCCTCGTGGTGCTCGCGCTGCCGGGCCGGCGCCGCGACGTCGACGACGACCTTCCCGAGGAGCCGGTCGTCCCCGTCCCGTCCGCGGCCGCCGCGGCCGCTGGGACTTCCGCCGCGGTCCCCGCTTCGGGAGAGGGCCGCAGGGCCCGCCGGCTGCGCGCCCAGGCCGAGCAGGCCGGACAGGCCGCGCAGGGGGCCGCACCGGCGGAGCGGCCCGACACGTTCCCGCCCGACTCACCGGACCCCGCCGGAGAGGCTCCCACGGCCGCCCCGGTCCCGCAGCAGCAGGCGTACGGGGAGTGGGACACGACGGCGTACGCGGCCGAGGCCGAGTACGGCACCTACGGCGGCGACCGGTACCAGGACGCCCCGCAGTACCCGGCCGGTACCTACGACCAGCAGCAGTACGGGACGGACGCGTACCAGGCGGGCCACTACGACCCGTACGCGGCGTACGACCCTGCGCAGCCGTACGACCCTGCGCAGCCGTACGGCCAGGGCGGTCAGGGCTACGAACCGCAGTACGACCAGCAACAGCAACAGCAGCAACAACAGCAACAGCCGCCGCACGGCACCGGCAGTGAGCGCCCCGACGGGAGCCAGCAGTGAACCGCACCACCGTGTCCCTGATCGCCGGCGTGACCGCGCTCGCCGCCGTCACCGGCTTCGCGTCGATGTCCGAGCCCCAGGTCTCCGGGGAGGAGACGGCGAAGGCGGCGGCCGAGCTGCCCGTGGAGCGCACCAGCCTGCTCTGCCCGGCCCCGAGCAGCTCGGACCTGGCGGAGACCGCGTACACCTCCTTCACCCCCGTCACCGGGGGCGTCGGTGCGGACGGCAGGGCCGCGCTGACGGCCGCGGGCGAGCAGGACGAGCAGGACGAGAAGGACGAGAAGGAGAAGAAGAAGGAGAAGCCCTTCCCGGCGCCGAAGGAGCCCGGGAAGCCGGTGACGAGCGAGACCTCGGGCGCCGAGTCCCCCGCCCTCGTCGGCACGGCCGAGGGCAGGCTCGCGCCCGGCTGGACCGTCCAGCAGACCACGGAGGTCGAGGCGGGCAGCGGCCGCGGTCTGTTCGGCACCGCCTGTTCGGCACCGGACACGGACTTCTGGTTCCCGGGCGCCAGCACCGCCAAGGAGCGTACGGACTACGCGCACCTGACCAACCCCGACGACTCCGCCGCCGTCGCCGACATCGAGCTGTACGGCGAGGACGGGGCCCTCAAGTCCACGGTCGGGGAGGGCATCAAGATCCCGCCGCACTCCAGCGAGGCGGTCCTCCTGTCCACGCTCATGGACGAGCCGCAGGCCGACCTCACCGTGCACGTCACGGTCCGCAGCGGCCGGGTGGCCGCCGCCGTCGAGGCCGTGGACGACACGCTCGGCGGGGACTGGCTCGCCCCCTCCGCCGCCCCGGCGGGCAGCCTCGTCCTGCCGGGCGTCCCGGAGGACGCCACCTCCGTACGGCTGGTCGCCTTCGCCCCCGGCGACACCGACGCCGACCTGAAGGTGCGGCTCGCCTCGCCGACCGGAACGATCACTCCGGCCGGGCACGAGACGCTGCACGTGAAGGCCGGCATGACGGCCGCCGTCGACCTCGGCGACCTCACGCGCGGCGAGGCCGGCTCCCTGGTGCTGGCCCCGACCGGCAGGAGCACCCCCGTCGTCGCGGCCCTGCGGGTGGTGCGGGGCAAGGGCGACAGCCAGGAGACGGCGTTCATCCCGGCCACGGCCGCGGTGGACGCGCGTGCGACGGCCGCCGACAACCGCTCCGAGGGCTCCACGCTCTCCCTGGTCGCGCCGGGCCGTGCCGCGAAGGTGAAGGTCACGGCGTCCGCGGGCAGTGACGGCGGTACCGCCGCCACGAAGTCCTACACGATCGGGCGCGGCACCACGCAGAACGTCCGGCTGCCCGTGCCCGGCGGTCTCAAGGGCACGTACGCGCTCACGGTCGAGGTGCTGTCAGGCGGCCCCGTCCACGCGGCGCGCATGCTCGAAGCGGCGCGGGACGGCGTCCCGATGTTCACCGTGCAGACCCTCCCGGACGACCGGGGGACGGTGAAGGTGCCGGAGGCGGAGCAGGACCTCTCGGTACTGATGAAGTAACCGCCGCCGACCGGGGCGAGGGCCGGTCCTCCCGGTACCGGGTCAGTTCCCCCGGTACCGGGGCCGGTCCGTCCCGTACCGGGTCAGTCCTCCCCGTACCGGGGGTCGACGGTCTCCGGGGTCAGCCCGAGCAGCTCGGCGACCTGCTCCACCACGACCTCGTGCACCAGCGCGGCCCGCTCGTCGCGGCCCTTGGTACGGATCTCGACGGGACGCCGGTAGACGACGACGCGGGCGGGGCGGTCCCCGTGGGCAGGTGTCGTGCCGCCCAGCGGCACCGCCTCGTCGCCCAAGCCGTCGTCACCGGCCGGGTCGAACCGGGGCACCTCCAGCACCATGAACTCGATGTCGGAGAGCTGCGGCCACCGCCGCTCCAGCCGCTCCACGGAGTCCTGCACCAGATCCGCGAACACCTCGCCGCGGCTGGCCGAGAGGGGCACCTGAGGTGGCGCCACCGGTCCGCGCATCCCCCGCCCGTGTCGATCACGACGACGGGGCCTGGGTTCGGCGGGCCGGGGCGGTACGGGGTTGTCCATCACTGACGAAGCGTAGACCCCGCGCGCCCACCGGGAGGCCCCGTCACGGCCCCGGCCATGACATGTCGCAGGGTGTCCGTTCCAGCCAAGCTCTGGCTTGTTTCCGTATCCTCCAGGACCACAGAGAACACGGAAAATGACAGGTTTTGCACCGACTCGCGATCATCCCCCGCCTTGTCCGACGTCCTGTCAACAGCCTTACGCGCAGGTCAAACCGGCCCACCGGAGACCCCCTGTGTCGGGCATCACAGCACGACACGGCAGGGTGGCCAGGGGGTGCCTCGTCGCGGCCCGTTCAAGAGTGCGGTACCGTCCAACCTCGTGAGCCCTGTACGTCGCTGTTCGCGCACCGCTTGCGGCCGTCCCGCCGTAGCGACGCTGACGTACGTCTACGCCGACTCGACCGCGGTCCTCGGCCCGCTCGCCACCTACGCCGAACCCCACTGCTACGACCTGTGCGCCGAGCACTCCGAGCGCCTCACCGCACCGCGCGGCTGGGAGGTCGTCAGGCTCGCCGACGGCTCCGCCCCCTCCCGCCCCAGCGGTGACGACCTGGAGGCGCTGGCCAACGCGGTCCGCGAGGCGGCCCGTCCCCAGGAGCGCGCCGCGCAGGCGGGCGGCGGCAACGCCCGCGGGGCGGACCCGATGGAGGTCGCCCGCCGCGGCCATCTGCGGGTCCTGCGCTCACCGGACTCCTGACCCGACCGCAGCCTCCTCCCCTCCCTCCCCCGGGAGGGGACTTCGTCGTGTGCGTGCCGTGCACGTCCCACTCGGTGGCGCACGGTCATTGACGCGCGCTTGTCGCGGACACGACCATTTTCCCCGGCCCGTGAGAAATCGATTTCCGCACAGCGGAATCGGGGGAGGCTCCGTGTACGTCCAGGAACTCGAGCCCGTGGCCGATTCGCTCGGCCTGTCCGCGCTCGTCGCGACCCTGCCCCTCGTCCTCGTCCTCGTCCTGCTCGGCGGGGTCCGCATGAAGGCGCACCTGGCCGGTCTCCTCGGTCTCGCCGCCGCGGCCCTGGTGGCCCGGCTCGTGTACGGCATGCCGACCGGCCAGACCCTCTCCGGCGCCGCCCAGGGAGCGGTGTTCGGGCTCTTCCCCATCCTGTGGATCGTCGTCAACGCCCTCTGGGTCTACCGGATGACCGTCCGCACCCGGCACTTCGACATCCTGCGCCGCTCCTTCGGACGGCTCTCCGACGACCCGCGCGTCCAGGCGCTCGTCGTCGCGTTCTGCTTCGGCGCGCTCCTGGAAGCCCTCGCGGGCTTCGGCGCGCCCGTCGCGATCTGCTCGGTGATGCTCGTCGCGCTCGGCTTCGAACCCGTCCGCGCCGCGGTGGTCGCGCTCGTCGCCAACACCGCGCCGGTCGCCTTCGGGGCGATGGGCACCCCGGTCGTGACGCTGGCCCAGGTCACCGACCTGCCCCTGGACACCGTCGCCTCGGTCGTGGGCCGCCAGACCCCGCTCCTGGCCCTGGTGGTGCCCCTGGTGCTCGTCCTCCTGGTGGACGGGCGGCGCGGCCTGCGCGAGACCTGGGTGGCCGCGACGGCGTGCGGAGCCGCCTTCGCCGTCGCCCAGTTCGCCGCCTCCAACTACGTGTCCGCCCAGCTCGCCGACATCGCGGCCGCCCTGGCCGGAGCGGGCGCGCTGCTGGCGGTTCCGCAGGCGCGCAGGCCCGCCGCCGAACCCGTACGGGCCGCGGTCCTGACCGGCGTACGCAGCGAGGACCTGGACGAGGAGGACCCGCACCGCGAGGTGCTGCGCGCGTACGCCCCGTACGCGCTGATCGTCGTGATCTTCTCCATCGCCCAGATCCCGGCGGTCAAGGACTGGCTGGCGAAGGCGACCCGCACCTTCGACTGGCCCTTCCTGAACGTCGTGGACCCGGACGGCGACCCGGTCGGCGGCAACGTCTTCACCTGGCCGGTCGTCTCCACCGGAGGCACGCTGGTGCTGCTCGCCGGGCTGTGCACGGCGGTCGTCCTCGGGGTGCACGCGCGCGTGGCGCTCAGGGAATGGGTGGCGACCGTCCACGAGCTGCGGTACGCGATCCTCACCGTCACCTCCGTCCTGGCACTCGCCTACGTCATGAACCTCTCCGGACAGGCGGCCACGATCGGCCACTTCGTGGCGGCGGCCGGCGCGGGACTCGCCTTCCTGTCACCCGTCCTCGGCTGGTTCGGCGTGGCCGTCTCCGGGTCCGACACCTCGGCCAACGCGCTCTTCGGCGCCCTCCAGGTGACCGCGGCGCGCGAGTCGGGCCTCTCGCCGGAGCTCCTCGCGGCCGCCAACAGCTCGGGCGGCGTCCTCGGCAAGATGATCTCCCCGCAGAACCTCACCATCGCCTGCGCGGCGGTCGGGCTCGCGGGCCGTGAGGGCGACCTGCTGCGGAAGGTGCTCCCCTGGAGCCTCGGACTTCTGCTGGTCATGTGCCTGATCGTCGTCGGGCAGAGCTCGCCCGTCCTGGAGTGGATGCTTCCGTAGACCCCGGGACCCGGCGGCGGTCGCTGCGGGTACTTTGGGGTCACCGTCGAGGACTCTAGGAAGGCTGGCCGTGACCGCTGATCTGTCGCAGCTCGTTAAGGCGTACGACGTACGCGGTGTGGTCCCGGACCAGTGGGACGAGCCGCTGGCCGAGCTGTTCGGTGCGGCCTTCGCCCAGGTGACGGGGGCGACCGCGATCGTGACCGGACACGACATGCGCCCCTCGTCACCGGGTCTGTCACGGGCCTTCGCGCGCGGGGCCGCGGCGCGCGGCGTCGACGTGACCGAGATAGGGCTGTGCTCGACCGACCAGCTCTACTACGCGTCGGGCGCGTTCGGCCTGCCGGGCGCCATGTTCACGGCCTCGCACAACCCGGCCCGGTACAACGGCATCAAGATGTGCCGGGCGGGTGCGGCCCCCGTGGGCCAGGACACCGGCCTCACCGAGATCCGCGGGCTCGTCGAGTCCTGGCTCGACTCGGGCACCCCGTCCCCGTCCCCGTCCCCGGACGCGGCGCCGGGCACGACGACCCGGCGCGACACGCTGGAGGACTACGCTGCGCACCTGCGCGGCCTCGTCGACCTCGCCTCGATCCGCCCCCTGAAGGTCGTGGTGGACGCGGGCAACGGCATGGGCGGCCACACCGTCCCGACCGTCTTCGCGGGCCTGCCCCTCGAACTCGTCCCGATGTACTTCGAGCTGGACGGCACGTTCCCGAACCACGAGGCCAACCCGCTCGACCCGGCGAACATCGTCGACCTCCAGAAGCGCGTCCGCGAGGAGGACGCCGACCTCGGCCTCGCCTTCGACGGCGACGCCGACCGCTGCTTCGTCGTCGACGAGCGCGGCGAGCCGGTCTCCCCGTCCGCGATCACGGCCCTGGTGGCCGCCCGCGAACTGGCCAGGCACGGCGGCAGGGGCACGGTCATCCACAACCTGATCACGTCCTGGTCGGTCCCGGAGGTCGTCCGGGAGCACGGCGGCACACCGGTCCGCACCCGCGTCGGCCACTCCTTCATCAAGGCCGAGATGGCCGCCTCCGGCGCGATCTTCGGCGGCGAGCACTCGGCGCACTACTACTTCAAGGACTTCTGGAACGCCGACACGGGCATGCTCGCGGCGCTCCACGTCCTCGCCGCGCTCGGCGGCCAGGAGGGCACGCTCTCCGCCCTCGTCGACCGGTACGACCGCTATGCCGGCTCCGGCGAGATCAACTCCACGGTCGACGACCAGGCGGCCCGCCTCGCCGCGCTCAGGGCCGCGTACGAGGGCCGCGAGGACGTCGTCCTCGACGAACTCGACGGTCTGACCGTGACCGCCGCCGACTGGTGGTTCAACGTCCGCCCGTCCAACACGGAGCCGCTCCTGCGCCTGAACGCGGAGGCGCGGGACGCGGCGACGATGGCCAGGACCCGGGACGAGGCCCTGGCCATCATCAGGGGCTGAAGGCGGGCGTCCAGGGGCGCGGGGAACTGCGCAACGGGGGTCCGGGGGCGGAGCCCCCAGGGACGGGACGGGAAGGGGCGGCGGGGGCGGGAACAGGATCAGACGCCCGCCCCCACCGGCGGTACGCTGACCAGGCCACACCTCCGCCCCACCCCACTCCACCCCCGAAGGGACCCGCCATGCCGCTCGAAGCCGGCCTCCTGGAGATCCTCGCCTGCCCCGCCTGCCACGCCCCCCTGGAGGAGCGGGAGGCGGAACTGGTCTGCACGGGCCAGGACTGCGGTCTGGCCTACCCCGTCCGGGACGGCATCCCCGTCCTCCTCGTGGACGAGGCCCGCCGCCCCGCGTAACCCCGCTGCCCCGCACGACCCCGCCGCTCCCGCAGAAGCAACCCCGCCAGGTGTCCGGAGGCTGCCCACCATGTTCGACGAAACGCTCCTCGACGACCAGGAAGGGCTGGCCCGAGCGGACCGGCGGGAGCTGCTCCGCGGCGCCGCCGAGGCGGGCGCCCGCGTCCGCACGGCCGTCCGGCACGCCACCGAGGCCGGTATCGCCGAGCTCAAACCCGACGGCCGCCCGCGCGCCATCCTGACCGCGGGCCCCGGCCTCGCCGCCACCTGCGTCGCCGACCTGCTCGGCTCGCTCGCCGGCGCCGCCTGCCCCGTCACCCGCCTCACCCCCCGCGGGGTGGCCCCCGCCGCGGGCGCCCTGCTCTGGGAACTGCCGGGCTGGGCGGGCCCCGTCGACCTGCTCCTCATCGCCACCCCCGACGGCAGCGAGCCCGGCCTCTCGCTCCTCGCCGAGCAGGCGTACCGGCGCGGCCTCACGGTCGTCGCCGTCTGCCCGCCCCGCGCCCCGCTGACCGAGGCGGTCGCCGCCGCCCACGGACTCTCCGTACCGATGGCCACCGCCCCCTACGAGCCGCAGGCCCCGGCCGCCGCCTCGGCCCCCGGCTCGCTGTGGGCGCTGCTCACCCCGCTGCTCGCGCTGCTCGACCGCACCGGCCTCCTCAGTGCTCCGCCCGAGGCCCTGCAGAAGGTCGCCGACCGCCTCGACCACGTGGCCGAGCGCTGCGGCCCGGCCGTCGCGACCTACGGCAACCCCGCCAAGACGCTCGCCGCCGAACTCGCCGAGTCGCTCCCGGTGATCTGGACCGAGGGCGACTCCGCGGGCCCGGCGGGCCGCCGCTTCGTCGCCGCCCTGGCCGAACTCGCGGGACGCCCCGCACTCACCGCCGAACTGCCCGAGGCGCTGGCCTCGCACAGCGTGCTCCTCTCGGGCGCCCTGGCGGCCGGCGCGAACCCCGACGACTTCTTCCGCGACCGCGTCGAGGACGCACAGGTCCTGCACGCGCGCGTGGTGCTGCTCCGCGACCGCCCGGCCGGCGGCCGCACCGCCGCCCCCGCCGCCCGCGAAGTCGCCCTCGGCCACGACACACCGATCAGCGAACTCGAACCCGAGGAGGGCGGCGACCTGGAGACGCTCGCCGAACTGATCGCCACCACGGACTTCGCCGCCGTCTACCTGGCGCTCGCCTCGACGGCCTGATCCTGGACCACGCCTGCCGGCGGGCACCCGCAGGACCGGCGGGCTCCCGCAGAACTCGTCGATCAGCACGAGTACCGGCGCACGTACGGAGAAGAAGACAGAGCATGGACCGCCTCGCCAACACCGTCCGCCCCTACGCCTGGGGCTCCACCACGGCCATCCCGCGGCTCCTCGGGGTCGAGCCGACCGGCGAACCGCAGGCCGAGATGTGGATGGGCGCCCACCCCGGCGCCCCCTCGCGCACCCCCCGCGGCCCCCTCACCGAGGTGATCGACGCGGCACCCGAGCGGGAACTGGGCACCGGGGCGGTCGCCAGGTTCGGTCCGCGCCTGCCGTTCCTGCTGAAGCTCCTCGCCGCGGGCGCCCCCCTCTCCCTCCAGGTGCACCCCGACCTGACCCAGGCCGGGGAGGGGTACGAGGACGAGGAGCGGCGCGGCGTCCCGGCCGACGCGCCGCACCGCAACTACAAGGACGCCAACCACAAGCCCGAACTGATCTGCGCGCTCACGGAGTTCGACGGCCTGTGCGGATTCCGTGCCCCGCTGGAGGCCGCCGCGCTGCTCTCGGCCCTGGAGGTCGACTCCCTGAAGCCGTACGTCGACCTGCTGCACGCACACCCCGAGGAGGCGGCGCTGCGCGAGGTGCTGACCGCCGTGCTCACCGCGGACCCCGGCCCGATGGCGTCCACGGTGACCGAGGCCGCCGCGGCCTGCGCCCGGCTCGGCGGCGCCCACGCCCCGTACGCCGGAATCGCGCACCACTACCCCGGCGACCCGGGCGTCATCGCCGCGATGCTGCTCAACCACGTACGGCTGCAGCCCGGCGAGGCCCTGTTCCTGGGCGCCGGTGTGCCGCACGCGTACCTGAACGGCCTCGGCGTCGAGATCATGGCCAACTCCGACAACGTGCTGCGCTGCGGACTCACCCCCAAGCACGTCGACGTCCCCGAACTCCTGCGGATCGTCCGCTTCGAGGCGGGCGACCCGGGCGTACTGCGCCCTGAGGCGTCCCCGGACGGCGAGGAGGTCTACGAGACCCCCATCGACGAGTTCCGCCTCTCCCGGTACGTGCTCCCGGAGGGCGGGCCCGCCCAGGACCTCACCCGGCGCACCCCGCAGATCCTGCTGTGCACCGAGGGCTCCGTACGGACCGGCGACCACACGCTCGCCCCGGGTGACTCCGTCTTCGTACCGGCGGGCGAGGAGGCGCACGTGACCGGGAGCGGAACGCTCTTCCGGGCCACGGTCGTCGCCTGAGGGAAGCACTGCCGCGACCCGGCACCCGTGAGGGGCCCGGACTGCGACAATGACGCACCGCACAGGACGGGCGAAGCGCGGGACGGCCGCCGTCCGGGCGGCAACCGAGTGACATACGAAGGATACGAAGGGACATCGGGAAGACATGAGCGCGTCAGGCGGCACCAAGGCGATCGTGGCGGCACTCGCCGCCAACCTCGCGATCGCGGTAGCGAAATTCGTGGCGTTCCTCTTCAGCGGTTCGTCGTCGATGCTCGCCGAGTCCGTGCACTCGCTCGCCGACTCCGGCAACCAGGGCCTGCTGCTCCTCGGCGGCAAGAAGGCCAAGCGCGAGGCGACCCCCCAGCACCCCTTCGGCTACGGCCGCGAGCGGTACATCTACGCCTTCCTCGTCTCGATCGTCCTCTTCTCGGTCGGCGGCATGTTCGCGATCTACGAGGGCTACGAGAAGATCAAGCACCCGCACGAGATCGAGCACTGGTACTGGCCGGTGGGCGTCCTCGTCTTCGCGATCATCGCCGAGGCATTCTCCTTCCGGACGGCCATCAAGGAGTCCAACCTGACGCGCGGCAAGCAGTCCTGGAAGGACTTCGTACGCCACGCCAAGGCACCCGAGCTGCCGGTCGTCCTCCTGGAGGACCTGGGCGCGCTCGTCGGCCTGATCCTCGCGCTCGGCGGCGTGAGCCTCGCCCTCGCCACGGGCGACGGCGTCTGGGACGGCATCGGCACCCTGTGCATCGGCGTCCTGCTCATCGTCATCGCGATCATCCTGGCCGCCGAGACCAAGTCGCTGCTCCTGGGCGAGGCCGCCGGTCTCGAAGCGGTGCAGAAGATCGAGACCGCGATCGTCGACGGCGACACGGTCACCGGCATCATCCACATGCGCACGCTCCACCTCGGCCCCGAGGAGCTGCTGGTCGCCGCCAAGATCGCGGTCGAGCACGACGACACGGCCACCGAGATCGCCTCGGCGATCAACGCCGCCGAGGCCCGCATCCGGGCCGCCGTCCCGATCGCCCGCGTCATCTACCTCGAACCCGACATCTACAACCAGACCGAGGCGGCGAAGGGCGCGGACCCGGAGGCGTCCCCGGGCGGCCCGCTGCCGACCGCCGGACACTGAGTCCCGCACGCAGTTCCGCACGCAGTCCCCGTACGTGACCCGGGGCCCGCCGAGATCCTCGGCGGGCCCCGGACCGTTTCCGGCCCCGCCGGAGCCACGGGACCCACCCGGCACCCACCGGCACCCACCGGCATCCATCCGGCCTCCGCCCGCTGCCCGCCCGATATCGGCTCGATCCGCTCGCGGGCGGACCGGGGGACTGGGGTCCGCTGCGCCATCGGTGTAGATTCGTAACCGAGCCAGACGTCGCTGCTGATGGCGGTCGGGCGGCCCCCACGGGCCGACCGAGGGAGAGAGGGCCTCCGACGGACTGCGCTGCGCAAGGCACCGGGCATTCGTGTGCCCCGTGGGCGCTCGCCGTGCCCGCCGCCGCGCAGACCAGACCGGACCCGACCTCGCCCCAACCCGAGGAGCAGCTCGCATGACCACTGTCGACAACCGACAGGACTTCAAGGTCGCCGACCTTTCCCTTGCCGCCTTCGGCCGCAAGGAGATCACCCTCGCCGAGCACGAGATGCCCGGCCTGATGTCGATCCGCAAGGAGTACGCCGAGGCGCAGCCCCTCGCCGGCGCCCGCGTCACCGGCTCCCTGCACATGACCGTGCAGACCGCCGTGCTCATCGAGACCCTGACCGCCCTGGGCGCCGAGGTCCGCTGGGCCTCCTGCAACATCTTCTCCACCCAGGACCACGCCGCCGCCGCCATCGCGGTCGGCCCGAACGGCACGCCCGAGGACCCCCGGGGCGTCCCGGTCTTCGCCTGGAAGGGCGAGACCCTGGAGGAGTACTGGTGGTGCACGGAGCAGGCGCTGACCTGGCCGGACAGCCCCACCGGCGGCCCGAACATGATCCTGGACGACGGCGGTGACGCCACGCTCCTCGTCCACAAGGGCGTCGAGTACGAGAAGGACGGCAAGGTCCCGTCCGTCGACACCGCCGAGAACGACGAGCACCGCGTCATCCTGGAGCTCCTCAACCGGACGATCTCGAACGGCTCGCAGAAGTGGACCCGGCTCGCCTCGGAGATCCGCGGCGTGACCGAGGAGACCACGACCGGCGTCCACCGTCTCTACGAGATGCACCGCGACGGCACCCTCCTGTTCCCGGCGATCAACGTGAACGACGCCGTCACCAAGTCGAAGTTCGACAACAAGTACGGCTGCCGCCACTCCCTGATCGACGGCATCAACCGCGCCACCGACGTCCTCATCGGCGGCAAGACCGCCGTCGTCTGCGGCTACGGCGACGTGGGCAAGGGCTGCGCGGAGTCCCTGCGCGGCCAGGGCGCCCGCGTGATCATCACCGAGATCGACCCGATCTGCGCACTGCAGGCGGCGATGGACGGCTACCAGGTCACGACCCTCGACGAGGTCGTGGACAAGGCAGACATCTTCGTCACCACGACCGGCAACAAGGACATCATCATGGCCTCGGACATGGCCAAGATGAAGCACCAGGCGATCGTGGGCAACATCGGCCACTTCGACAACGAGATCGACATGGCCGGCCTCGCGCAGATCCCGGGCATCGTCAAGGACGAGGTCAAGCCGCAGGTCCACACCTGGACCTTCCCCGACGGCAAGGTGCTCATCGTCCTCTCCGAGGGACGCCTGCTGAACCTGGGCAACGCGACCGGCCACCCGTCGTTCGTGATGTCCAACTCGTTCGCGGACCAGACGCTGGCCCAGATCGAGCTGTTCACCAAGCCCGAGGAGTACCCGACCGACGTCTACGTGCTGCCCAAGCACCTCGACGAGAAGGTCGCCCGCCTCCACCTCGACGCGCTCGGCGTGAAGCTCACGACGCTCCGCCCCGAGCAGGCCGCGTACATCGGTGTCGAGGTCGAGGGCCCGTACAAGTCGGACCACTACCGCTACTGAGCCCAGCGCTCACCGGACGGCCGTCAGCAGGCCCTCGCCCTCACCGGCGGGGGCCTGCCCCCTATCGAGGACCCCGAGCCACCATGCCCCGCGGCCGCTATTCGCTCCATGACCCGCACGACCACACCCCCCTCGCCGAGGAACGGTTCCACTGCGCGCCCGGCCCCTCCGGCTGGCGCTACGTGTCCCACCTGACCACCCCCTCCGGCACCGCCGCCGGTTCCGTCGACCTCGCCCTCGACGACCGCGGCCGCCCCATCCGCCTCGAACTCCACGCCTCGGGCTGGCAGGTCCGCGGCGCCGCCCTCGACGGCGTCACCTGGGTCCGTACCGACCCCACGGGAGAACACGCCACCGAGGGCAATGTCCGCGCCCACGCCTTCACCGGTCCGTCCCCCGCCTTCCTCGTCGCCACCGCACGTCTGCTGCGCCTCACCCCCGATGCCTCCGCCACGCGTGTACGCCTCGTCGCCTTCACGGACCCGGTCCTCGCCCCGCGCACCCTCGACCAGTCCTGGGCCCTGCTCACGAGAGAAACACACCCCACTGACAACGGCCCCCTGACGGTGGACGAGTACCGGGTCACGGCCCTGGACACCGGCGAGCAGCACACCGTGCACCTCTCCGGCGACGTGGTGCTCTCGGCGCCCGGCATCGAACTCGAAGACCTCGAGACACCGCCGTCGGTCCTCACCTGACGACGCCGCCGGCCGGGGCCGCGGACGGATCAGGCGGGCGGAGCGAACCCGGTGGAGGGACGCTCCGCGCCGGCGTCCCGCACGGCGGGCGGGGGCGGGGCGGGCGCGACAGGTGCGTACGCCGGGGGCACGGCCGGTGCCGCGGGCGGAGGAACCGCGCCGTACGGGACCCCCGGTACGGCGCCGCCCGGATGCACACCCGGATGAGCACCCGCACCCGGATGAGCACCCGGCGGATACGCACCTGGATACGTACCCGGATATGTGCCCGGGGCGCCGAAGGGGACCTCCCCACCGAACGCCCGCCGTGCCTCCCGCGCCTGCCGCTCCTGCACCACGGCCGCCAGGAACGCCGCCGGCGGGACCCCGTGCGGTGCCGGAGTCCCCGTACGCTCGGCGACATCGGCCGCGAGCCGCTCCGCCATCGCCCGGCCGACCTGCGGATCCAGCTGCCGCATCCGCGTCAGGTACTGCCGGACGGCCAGCCACAGCCCGTCCGGCACCCCGGAGAGGTCGAGCTCGGTGAACCGCCCCGCCAGCCACGGCGGCGGCGGAGGGACGAAGGACGTGTGCCCGGCGGGAACGCGTTCCCGAACGACCAGGGTTCCCGCGAACACGTCGCCCAGCCGTCGTCCCCGCGCCGACACCAGCGACGCGACGCACGCCACGACCCCGAACGTCATCAGGATCTCGACCACACCGACCGCCCCGCGCACCAGCGCGTGCCGGAACCGGATGGGCCCGCCGTCGTCCCGGACCACCCGCAGCCCGCACGCCGCCTTCCCCAGCGAGCGCCCGTGGCTGAGGGTCTCCACCGCGATCGGCCCGCCGACCAGCAGCAGGAGGAACGCGGCGATCGACACGGCGGCCTGCGCCGCCGCGTCGAGAGCGGCCGTCGACAGCACCAGCGCGATCAGCACGGCGACATAGGCGGCCACCGCCACCGCCAGGTCGAGCACCACGGCCAGTACCCGGCTCGGCAGTTTCGCGGGCCGCAGCTCCAGTGCCACCGCCTCGCCCGTCACAAGCTCGCTCACGCCTGCCGCCCTTCCCCGAACTGCCCTGAGACCAGCCAGTCTGCCAAGCTGAGGCACATCACGCCGCAGTGCGACAAGCTGACCACACGACGAACAGCCGAGGAGCAGCCGACCCGATGGACCTCGACGTCTTCGTGTCCGCCCACCGTGCCGAATGGGACCGGCTCGACGCGCTCCTGCGCCGCCGGCGCCGCCTCACCGGCGCGGAGGCCGACGAACTGGTCACCCTCTACCAACGCACGGCGACCCATCTGTCCCTGATCCAGTCCAGTGCCCCGGACCCCCAGCTCACCGGCCGCCTCAGCCAGCTGGTGGCCCGCGCGCGCAGCGCCGTCACCGGCACCCGCCGTGCTTCCTGGCGCGACGTGACCCGCTTCCTCACGCACGGCTTTCCCGCCGCGGTCTACCGGGCACGTCACTGGTGGGTACCGACGGCGCTGCTGTCCACGGCGCTCGCCGTCCTGCTGGGGTGGTGGATAGGCACCCATCCCGAGGTCCAGTCCTCGATAGCGGCCCCCGGCGAGCTGCGCGAACTCACGCGCCCCGGCGGCCAGTACGAGACGTACTACTCCAGCCATCCCGCGGCGTCCTTCGCGGCCCAGGTATGGACGAACAACGCCCAGGCGGCCGCGATGTGCCTGGTGCTCGGCGGGTTCCTGTGCCTGCCGGTCGTCTGGATCCTTTTCCAGAACATGCTCAACGTGGGTGTGGGCATCGGCCTGATGTCCTCGGCCGGCCGCCTGGACACCTTCCTCGGCCTGATCCTCCCGCACGGTCTCCTGGAGCTGACGGCCGTCTTCGTGGCGGCCGGCACCGGACTGCGCCTCGGCTGGACGGTCATCGACCCGGGCCCCCGCACACGTCGTACGGCCCTCGCCGAGGAGGGACGCGCCGCCCTGGGCATGGCGATAGGCATCGCCCTGGTCCTCTTCGTCTCCGGCGCCATCGAAGGCTTCGTCACCCCGTCCGGCCTCCCGACCTGGGCCCGCATAGGCATCGGCGTAGTCGCCGAGCTCCTCTTCCTCGCGTACGTCTACGTCCTGGGAGGCCGCGCGGTACGCGCAGGTGAGACGGGTGACGTCGAGGAGGCCGAGCGCAGCGCCTCCGTACCGACCGCGGCCTGATGTGCGGGCACCCCCGTCAGACTGCTAGTCTCCTCTTCGCCCCACAAAAACCGTTGACACGGGACGTGTGGGGAGGTAGATTCGAACAGTTGCCTGGAGCTGGACAAGCTCGGCGGTGGCAGTTAGTATCTGTCAGCTCACTGGAATTCGATTTCAGTGAAGCACCTTTCGATAATTCAGAACTGATCGGCCGGTCGGACCGGCCGAAAACCTCTGATAAAGTCGGACTCGCCGAAAGAAAGCCGCAAGGCAATCAAATAGGCAAAGGCCCCCCAACCGGCCACCTGATATGAATTCCGAACCGGAAACGGAACGGAAAACGGATCTGGTAAGGTTGGAAACACGAAGGGAAGCGCCCGGAGGAAAGCCCGAGAGGGTGAGTACGAAGGAAGCGTC
>NZ_JAHKJW010000189.1 GCF_019710745.1 Streptomyces beigongshangae | reverse complement strand
ACGGCGGAGCAGGGCACGGCACTGTTCGACGCGGCCCTCGCCTCCGGCGAGCCGGTGCTTCTCCCCGTACGCCTCGACTTCCCGGCTCTGCGGGCCCAGGGCGAGGTACCGCCGCTGCTGCGCGGCCTGATCCGTACCCCTGCCCGCCGGAGCGTCACGGCGGTCGACTCCGCCACGGCCTCGGGCCTGGCCGCACGTCTTGCCGGACTCGGTGAGATCGAGCGCCGCGAGACCGTGCTGGACCTGGTGCGTGGTCAGATCGCGGTGGTCCTGGGTCACTCCGGTGCGCAGACCGTCAACCCCGACCGGGCGTTCCAGGACCTTGGGTTCGATTCGCTGACGGCGGTGGAGCTGCGCAACCGGCTGGGCAAGGCCACCGGTCTGCGGCTGCCCGCGACGGTCGTCTTCGACTACCCGACCGCCGCCCTCCTCGCCGACCACCTGCTGGACAGCGTCCTCGGCACCGAGTCGGCGGCGGTGGTGCCGGTGTCGGCGTTGCCGTCGGTGGCGGACGATCCGGTGGTCATCGTGGGGATGGCGTGCCGTTATCCGG
>NZ_JAHKJW010000188.1 GCF_019710745.1 Streptomyces beigongshangae | reverse complement strand
CCGCTGCTGCGCGTCCGTCGCCACCGCCTCACGCGGACTCATCCCGAAGAACTCGGGGTCGAAGGCACCGGCCTCGTGGAGGAAGCCACCGGCCTTGGTGTAGGTGGTGCCGGATGCCTCACGGTCCGGGTTGTAGAGGGTGTCGATGTCCCAGCCGCGGTTCACGGGGAACTCGGTGACGGCGTCCACACCTTCGGAGACGACCCGCCACAGGTCCTCGNAACGGCACGCCATCCCCACGATGACCACCGGATCGTCCGCCACCGACGGCAGCACCGACACCGGCACCACCGCCGCCGGCTCCACCGCACCGAACAACTCGTCCAGCAGATACCCCACCAGCGCATGCGCCGTCGGATAGTCGAAGACGACCGTCGCGGGCAGCCGCAGACCGGTGGCCTTGCCCAGCCGGTTGCGCAGCTCCACCGCCGTCAACGAGTCGAAGCCCAGGTCCTGGAAGGTCCGGTCGGGGTTGACGGTCTGCGCACCGGAGTGGCCGAGCACCACCGCGATCTGGCCGCGCACCAGGTCCAGCAGCACCTCACGCCGCTCCTCGGCACCCAGCCCCTCCAGACGCTGC
>NZ_JAHKJW010000187.1 GCF_019710745.1 Streptomyces beigongshangae | reverse complement strand
CGGCTCGGTGATCGGTTCGGGCTGTTCGAGGATCACGTGGGCGTTGGTGCCGCTGATCCCGAAGGAGGACACACCCGCCCGGCGCACCCGCTCCAGCCGCGGCCACTGCCGCTCACCGGCCAGCAACTCCACCGCACCAGCCGACCAGTCCACATGCGAGGACGGCGCATCCACATGCAGCGTGCGCGGCAGCACACCATGCCGCATCGCCATCACCATCTTGATCACACCCGCCACACCCGCAGCAGCCTGCGTATGACCAAGATTCGACTTCACCGAGCCCAGCCACAACGGCTGCTCCCCGTCCCGGCCCTGACCATAGGTGGCGAGGATCGCCTGCGCCTCGATCGGATCACCCAGCGTCGTACCCGTGCCGTGCGCCTCCACCACATCCACATCGGAGGCCGAAAGACCACCGCTCGCCAGCGCCTGTCGGATCACCCGCTGCTGCGAAGGACCGTTCGGCGCCGTCAACCCGTTCGACGCACCGTCCTGATTGACCGCACTGCCCCGCACCACCGCCAGCACCCGATGACCATTGCGCCGCGCATCCGACAAACGCTCCAGCACCACCATCCCCACACCCTCGGACCAGCC
>NZ_JAHKJW010000186.1 GCF_019710745.1 Streptomyces beigongshangae | reverse complement strand
TCGGCGTAGAAGGGGGTGCGGTCCAGGACGATCTCGACCTCGTCGCCCTCGGTGGCGGCCGGTGAGGAGGCGCCGTCGACGAGGATGCCGACGACCGTGGACTCGCCCTCGGTGCTGGTGTAGCCGATGAAGTCGGTCTCGCCGGCGGCGTCGGCGATCTCACGGTAGGCGCCCAGGTCGGCGTGGCCGGTCTTCTTGGCCTTGGCGTCGGCCTTGGCGCGCTCGCGCTGCTCCTTCATCAGGCGCCGGAAGCCGTCCTCGTCCACGGACAGGCCCTGTTCGGCGGCCATCTCCAGGGTGAGGTCGATGGGGAAGCCCCAGGTGTCGTGCAGCAGGAAGGCCTTGTCGCCGGAGAGGACCGTGCCGCCGGCGGCCTTGGTCTCCGTGACGGCGGTGTCGAGGATGTTGGTGCCGCCCTTGAGGGCCTTCAGGAAGGCGGCCTCCTCGGCGAGGGCCACGGTCTCGATGCGCTGCCGGTCGCTGACGAGCTCGGGGTACTGCTGCCCCATCATGCCGATCACGACGTCGACGAGGTCCTCGACGACCGGGCCGGTGGCGCCGAGGAGACGCATGTTGCGGATGGCACGGCGCATGATGCGGCGCAGCA
>NZ_JAHKJW010000185.1 GCF_019710745.1 Streptomyces beigongshangae | reverse complement strand
GCGGCCAATGTGTTCCTGGACGCGTTGGCGGCGCGGCGTCGGGCCGAGGGTCTGGTGGCGACGTCGATGGCGTACGGGTTCTGGGATGTGGGTGCGGGTCTGGGGCAGTATCTGTCGCAGGTGGACCGGCGTCGTATGGCTTCGCAGGGGTTGCCGGTGCTTTCCGCGGATGCGGGTCTGGCGCTGTTCGCGCAGGGTCTGGAGCGGGTGGAGGCGACGGTGGTGCCGTTGCGTGTGGACACCGCGGCGCTGCGTACCCGCACGGATGAAGTCCCCGCGCTGCTGCGCGCCCTGGCACCTGTTGTCCGTCGTGCGGCAATCGCGACGACGGCCACCGCGTCGGGTGGCGAGGATTCGCCGGCGCGTCGGCTGGCCGCTCTTGCGGCGGCCGAGCGGCACCGTACGGTGTTGCAGTTGGTGCGTTCGCAGGTGGCGTCGGTGCTCGGGCACAACTCGGTCGAGGCGATCGGTGCCGAGCGGGCCTTCCAGGAGCTGGGTTTCGACTCGCTGGCCGCCACCGAACTGCGCAACCAGCTCAACACCCTGACCGGGCTGCGCCTGCCGGCCACCCTGGTCTTCGACCACCCCAACGCCCTCGCCGTCACCGAG
>NZ_JAHKJW010000184.1 GCF_019710745.1 Streptomyces beigongshangae | reverse complement strand
GTTCGAGGCGCTGGGGGTCGTCGCCGAAGATGACGTCGCGGAGGTCGGGTATCTCGTTGCCGAGGGCCGTGCAGATCTCGTCGAAGGCTTCGCGGTAGACGGGGAACGCTTCGTAGAGTCCGCGTCCCATTCCCAGGCGTTGGGAGCCCTGGCCGGTGAACAGTATGGCCAGTCGTCCGCGCCGCACCGATCCGGAGTGCACGCCGACCGCCGTCTCGCCCCGCGCCACCGCGCCCAGGCCCGCCAGCGCCTCGTCCCGGTCACCGGCGACCACCACCGCCCGCTCCGGCAGCCCCGCCCGGCTCGCGGCCAGCGCGGCGCCCACTGCGGTGAGGTCCAGTTCGGGGCGCTGCCCCAGGTAGGACAGCAGTCGCTGTGCCTGTGCGCGCAGGGCGTCCTCGCCCCGTGCGGAGAGGGGGAGGAGCGTCAGGCCGCCGTCCGGGTGTGCCGTCGTGACCGGCGCTTCACCGGCCTCCGCGGCCTGTTCGAGGATGACGTGGGCGTTGGTGCCGCTGACGCCGAACGCGGAGACACCCGCCCGGCGGGGCCGTTCGACCTCGGGCCAAGGTCGCTGTTCCGTCAGCAGTTCCACCGCGCCGGCCGACCAGTCGACCTGCGGGGTGGGG
>NZ_JAHKJW010000183.1 GCF_019710745.1 Streptomyces beigongshangae | reverse complement strand
TACTGACCTTTTCGGCGTGATGTCGTTGGGGGCTGACGATGCGTGATCGTCGCGGTATGCCGGTTGTGTGAGATATCCGCAGAGTGGTGGGCTGACGCCTGAACGGCAGGCGTTTCGCGAGCGGATCCGGCTGGAGGCCGCGGAGCGATTCGCTGCCGGTGCCTCCAACGCCGAGGTCGCCAAGGACTTACGGGTGAGTGTGCGCTCGGTGCAGCGCTGGCGCCGGGCCTGGCACGACGCCGGCACCGAGGGACTGCGGTCTGCCGGGCCGGTGTCACGGCCCAAGCTGAGTGAGGCCCTGTTCACCGTGCTCGAGCAGGAGCTCGCCAAGGGTCCCGTCGCGCACGGATGGCCGGACCAGACATGGACGCTGGCGCGCATCAAGACGCTGATCGGGCGCAGGTTCCACAAGAGCATGACGCTGTCGGCGATCGCGCAGATGCTGCACCGGCATGGTTTCAGCCACCAGGTCCCGGCCCGCCGAGCGGTCGAGCGCGACGAGGAGGCCGTGGCGGGCTGGGTGAAGGAGACCTGGCCGCAGGTGGAAGGTCCCTGGCGGCACTCGACGCCTGGCTGTGCTTCGAAGACGAAGCCGGCTTCTCGATGACGCCGCCCACCAGCCGCACCTGGGCCAGGCGCGGACAC
>NZ_JAHKJW010000182.1 GCF_019710745.1 Streptomyces beigongshangae | reverse complement strand
GCGGGTGTGGGATCTGACCTCTGGTCAGTCTCTCGGCCACCCTCTCGCCGGTCACACCGGGCGGGTGACCGCAGTGGCGTGCACTTTACTGAGCAACCGGCCCGTCGCCGTCACGGGCAGCGCCGGTGGCGTGGTGCGGGTGTGGGATTTGACCTCCGGTGAACCTCTCAACCGCGCTCTCGCCGGCACCAAGTCGGTGGCCGCGGTGGCGTGCACTGTGGTGAACAACCGGCCCGTCGCAGTCATCGGTAGCGACGGGGGTGGTGGCTCGGTGCGGGTGTGGGACTTGACCTCCGATGAACCCGTCGGTCGCCTTATCGCCGACGACACCGGGCCGGTGGCCGCGATGGCGTGCAGCGTACTAAACGACCGGCCCGTCGCCGTCACCGTCACCATCACTGGCAGCCATGACCGCGCGGTGAAGGTGTGGGATCTGCCCCCCGGTGAACCCCTCGGCCGCCCTCTCGCCGGTCACACAAGACCGGTGACCGCGATGGCGTGCACTGTGGTGAACAACCGGCCCGTCGCAGTCACCGGCACCGACCAAGGTGGTAGTGGTGGAGGCTGGGTGCGGGTATGGGATTTGACCAGTGGTGAATCCATCGGCCGCCCTCTCACTGGCCAGTTCGGGCCGGTGTACGCGGTGGCGTGCACTGTGCTGGACGGCCGGCCCATCG
>NZ_JAHKJW010000181.1 GCF_019710745.1 Streptomyces beigongshangae | reverse complement strand
CCGTCACGCCGCGGACCACCACGGTCACGGTCATCACGACGGAACGGCGGACGGCTGCCACCGCGACTGTCGCCACCACGGTCGTCGCGGCGGAAGCCACCACGGTCGCCACCGCCACGGTTGTCGTCGCGACGGTCGTCACGGCGATCGTCGCGCCTGAAGGACGGACGTCCGCCGTCATGCCGGCCGGCACCGCCGCGGTCGTTGTCGCGGCCAGGGCCCCCGCGGTAGCCGCCGCGGTCACCACTGTCCCGGTGTCGCTGATCGCGCTCCGGTCGCTCGTCGGGAGAGTTGGTGGACATGGGTGACTCCTGTCATCGGTACCGCAAGTCATTCTCGCGCAGCCGAGTACCCGGCGCGCTACGGGAAAACAAAAAGGACCTCCGGCCCCAGCGAGTCGCTGGGACCAGAGGTCCTCCAAAAATTGTTCGGCGGCGTCCTACTCTCCCACAGGGTCCCCCCTGCAGTACCATCGGCGCTGTAAGGCTTAGCTTCCGGGTTCGGAATGTAACCGGGCGTTTCCCTCACGCTATGACCACCGAAACCCTTTCAGACACTCCGCCAGCGGCAGAGCTGTGAACGGGCAGCGAACAAGCACACTATTCAATTGATTAGTGGAACTGTTCAGCCAGCACAACCGTTCGTTGTCTGGGAACTACACAGTGGACGCGAGCAACTGAGGACAAGCCCTCGGCCTATTAGTACCGGTCAGCT
>NZ_JAHKJW010000180.1 GCF_019710745.1 Streptomyces beigongshangae | reverse complement strand
GGGCACCCTTCGTCCGCTTCGCGTTCTGCAAGCGGACGCCGGTGCTGGAGGAAGCGGTGAAACGCCTCAAGACGCTCACCGGCTGAGCCGGGGAGGCAGAAGAGCAGCTGAAGCTTGTCTCGCCACAGGCATTGACGTACAATTTCTTGTACGTCAATGGGTGGAAGGGTGGTCGACCGTGAAGACCATGACCTATTCCGAGTCGCGTGCGCGGTACGCCGAGGTACTCAACTCCGTCACGGACGACCGCGAGGAAGTCGTGATCACCCGGGCCGGACACGAGCCGGTCGTCATCGTCTCCCTCGAGGACTACGAGTCCCTGAAGGAGACGGCATACCTGCTGCGAAGCCCTGCAAATGCCCGGCACCTGCTCGCGTCCATCGACGAGTTGGAAAACGGCGGCGGCACCGTACGCGAACTGGCGACCGACGAGTAGACGGGCAGACGAGCAGAGGCCGCACGTCTTGAAAATCACCTTCTCCTCCCGCGCCTGGGAGGACTACCTGTGGTGGCAGCTCCAGGACCGGAAGACCCTGAAGCGCATCAACACGCTCATCGCGGACATCTCCCGGAACGGCAACGAGGGAATCGGTAAACCGGAACCGCTCAAGCACGGCTTCCAGGGTTACTGGTCGCGTCGCATCACCGACGAACACCGACTGGTCTACAAGGCCACCGCGGACGGCGTCCTGATCGCACAGTGCCGCTACCACTACGAATGAGTGCGTGAACACGGCGTGGGCCGGGTGACGGCGGTGCCGGGCCTGGTGTCGGCGGTGCGCTCGGCGAAGCAGTACCTCA
>NZ_JAHKJW010000018.1 GCF_019710745.1 Streptomyces beigongshangae | reverse complement strand
CGCCGCTCCACCGCGCGCCGCGCCAGTCGTCCCGCCCCCGGGCCCGCACTCCGCGCAGCCGCCGGTCCCGCCGCACGCGCAGCCTCATGTCCAACCGCACGTCCAACCGCCCGCGCAGCCGCCGGCCCGGCCGTCCGTCCCACCGACGGCGCAACCACCGGCGCACGCGCCGATGCAGGCGCCGACCCACGCCCCGACGCAGGCTCCGGCCCAGGCCGCGGCCCACGCGCCGGCCCGTGCGTCGGCGGAGCCGGACGAGTACCCGCTCGCCGCTCCGCTGCCACCCGAGGTGCCACCGGGCGGGATGCCACCGGGTGAGATGCCGCCGGCCGATCCGCGCGCGGCCGGCCCCGCGGCGCCCCCCGCGGGCCTCAGGGTCTGCGTGGCGTGCCGCGCGGGCCAGGTCGACCGGGACGGCTACTGCGAGAACTGCGGGCACGCGCAGCCGCGCGAGCGCGACCACATGGAGCAGGAGCTGGAGGCGGTCGCCGCGGTCAGCGACCGCGGTCTGCGCCACCACCGCAACGAGGACGCCTTCAGCGTGTCCTCGACCACGCTGTCCGACGGCTCTCCCGCGGTCGTCGCGATCGTCTGCGACGGCGTGTCCTCGGCGACCCGCCCCGACGAGGCGTCCCTGGCCGCCTCCCGTGCGGCGGGCGAGTCGCTCCTGGCGGCCCTCCCCCGCGGCACACACCCGCAACAGGCCATGCACGACGCGATCCTCGCGGCCTCCGGGGCGGTCAACTCCCTGGCGGACCGGACCCCGGCGGACCACGAGCACCAGCCGCACGTCAACGCCCCGGCCTGCACCCTCGTCGGCGCCGTCGTCACCTCCGGCCTGCTGATCATCGGCTGGGTCGGCGACAGCCGCGCCTACTGGGTGCCGGTGGACCGCTCGTCACCGCCGGCCCGGCTCACCGAGGACGACTCCTGGGCGGCCCAGATGGTAGCCGCGGGCCTGATGAGCGAGGCGGAGGCGTACGCGGACGACCGCGCCCACGCCATCACGGGCTGGCTCGGGGCGGACGCGTACGAACTGGAGCCGCACACCGCCTCCTTCAAGCCGGACCGGCCGGGTGTGGTGATCGTGTGCACCGACGGCCTGTGGAACTACGCCGAGGGCGCCGGGGAGATGGCCGAGGTCGTCCCGGCCGACGCCGCGGACCGGCCGCTGCACAGCGCCCGGGTCCTGGTGGGCCACGCCCTGGACGGCGGGGGCCACGACAACGTAACAGTGGCGGTCCTTCCGTTCCCGGCGCCACCGCAGGGGGCAGGATCGGCCTAAGAGGCCCAAGCGGTACGAAAAGGTAGTGGCCTCGGCACGGCCAGGGCCGGAGGGGACCGGTCCGCCTACCGACACCACCCACGCCCCGGGCGTGGGAGTCCTGAGGGGGAGCAGAGAAGGCATGGCCAATTTCTCGAAGTCGAACGTGCCGCAGTTCTCGGTGGAGGTCTACCAGAACGAGTACCTGCCGGAGGGCGGCCGCGAGGTCAACGCGATCGTGACGGTCACCTCCACGGGCGGCGGCACGGTCGGGAGTGCCGTCGCGGCACCCCACCTGTACACGCCGGGACAGGGACCGGACGCGGCCGTGGCGATCATGGTCGACTGCTCCGGGTCCATGGACTACCCGCCGACCAAGATGCGCGGCGCCCGGGACGCGACCGCCGCCGCGGTCGACGCGCTGCGCGACGGCGTGCGCTTCGCGGTGATCGCCGGGACGCACGTGGCCAAGGAGGTCTACCCCGGCGACGGCGGGCTCGCCGTGGCCGACGCGCGGACCCGCGACGCGGCGAAGCAGGCGCTGCGCCGGCTCAGCGCGGGCGGCGGTACCGCGATCGGCACCTGGCTGCGGCTGGCCGACCGCCTGCTCTCCTCGGCGGACGTCGCCATCCGGCACGGCATCGTGCTCACCGACGGCCGCAACGAACACGAGTCGCCCGAGGATCTGAAGGCGGCCCTGGACGCCTGCGCGGGCCGCTTCACCTGCGACGCGCGGGGCGTCGGCACGGACTGGGAAGTCAAGGAGGTCACGTCCGTCGCGTCCGCGCTGCTCGGCACCGCCGACATCGTGGCCGACCCGGCGGGCCTGGCCGCCGACTTCACGCAGATGATGGAGACGGCCATGGGCAAGGAGGTCGCGGACGTCGCGCTGCGGCTGTGGACCCCGGTCGGCACCTCCGTCAAGTTCGTCAAGCAGGTCGCGCCGACGGTCGAGCAGCTGACCGACCGCCGTGTCGAGGCGGGCCCGCGCGCCGGCGACTACCCCACCGGTTCCTGGGGCGACGAGTCCCGCGACTACCACGTGTGCGTCGAGGTGCCCGAGGCCGGACTCGGCCAGGAGATGCTCGCCGCCCGGGTCTCCCTGGTGGTCCCGCAGGGCGACGGCACCGTCCACAACCTGGGCGCGCAGGGGCTCGTACGGGCCGTGTGGACCGACGACATGGCGGCGTCGACGTCGATCAACCCGCAAGTGGCGCATTACACAGGCCAGGCCGAACTGGCGCAGGTCATCCAGCAGGGTCTGGATGCCCGCAAAGCGGGGGATGACGACGGGGCGACGGCCAAACTGGGCCGCGCGGTCCAGCTCGCCAGTGCCTCGGGAAACGCGGATACGGCGAAACTGCTTGCGAAGGTGGTGGACGTGGTCGATGCCGCGGCGGGTACTGTGCGATTGAAGGCGAAGGTCGCGGAGGCCGACGAGATGACTCTCGAGACACGGTCCACCAAAACCGTTCGCGTGAAGAAGTAGCAGAACAGAAGCAGAAAACAGCAGAGAAGCAGCAGCGCAGAAGCAGAGCGGGCCGCGCACCGTGCGTAACGGTACGGAAGCGGTACGGGAGCGACACGGAAGCGGTCCGCAGGCAGCACGCGCACGGTAACGCACGTCTTGTACACGTCTTACGGTCCTTGGTGGCCGGAACAGGAGAGGGGGAAGCGCCGACATGCCGACCTGCCCGAACGGACACCAGTCGGGTTCCGACGACTGGTGCGAGGTCTGCGGTCACCGCATGGCCGGTGCCGTGCCCCCGCCGCCTCCGCCGCCGCCCCCGGCGGCCGGTTACGGCTATCCGCCCCCCGGTTCGCCCCCGCCGCCCGGCCCGGGCGGACGTCCCCATCTCTCCGCGGTGCCGGACCCGGCGCCCGAGGCCGAGCTGTGCCCGCAGTGCCGCACCCCGCGTGAGGGCGGGGCGCCGTTCTGCGAGCAGTGCCGGTGGAACTTCCTGACGAACACCGCGACCTCGTACACCCCGGCCGCGCCGCGTCCCACCGGTCCCGGCCCCGGCGGTCCCGGCGGCCAGAACCCGGCGCCCCGCTTCCAGCAGCCGCCGCCCGGACAGCCCGGTCCCACCCACGGCGGATTCGACTACCAGAGCTCCCGGCCCTCCCAGGTGAACCGGCCCGCGGAGCCCATCCCGCCCTACGGCGAGCCCTCCCAGGGCTTCCCCGGCGGCCCCTCGCGACCCGTCCCGCAGCAGGGCCCCGGCGGCACGGGCCCCGGCGGACCCGGTGGGTTCGGCGGACCTGGCGGTCCGGGCGGACCAGGCGGACCGGGTGGTCCTGTCGGTGGCCCCGGAGGTCCGGGCGGCCCCGGCGGCGGATACGGCGGTCCCGGCGGCGGCCCGAACGGCCCCGGTGCTCCCGGCGGCCCGCAGGGGTTCCAGCAGGCCGGTCCGTCCGCTCCGCCCGGGTACCCGCAGGAGACCGGGCGCCCGCAGGCACCGGGCGGCCCGTCCTTCGGGGGCGGCGAGGACGACTGGGTGATCTCGCCTCCGGCGTCCGGCGGCCCGAACGGCCCCGGCCCCGGTGGCCCGCCCGGTCCCGGTGGCGGCCAGGGCGGCGGCTACGGCTATCCGCCGCCCGGCTCGACGCAGGCGCCCCCCGGGTACCGGCAGCAGCAACAGCCGCTCGCCTGGAGCATCACGATCGCCCCCGACCGTGAGTACTTCATGGCGATGATGCAGCGGTCGGGGCCGGAGGCCGCGGGCCTGAACCTGCCCGCGTACTCGCCGGAGCAGCAGCGTCCGCTCAGCGGCAACCAGCTCACGATCGGCCGCCGCCGGCACTCCACCGGCGACACCCCGGACATCGACCTGTCGGTGCCGCCGGAGGACCCGGGCGTCTCGCACCAGCACGCGGTCCTCGTCCAGCAGCCGGACGGCGGCTGGGCCGTCGTCGACCAGAACTCCACCAACGGCACCACGGTCAACGGCGCCGAGGAGCCCATCCAGCCCTTCGTGCCGGTGCCGCTCCAGGACGGCGACCGGGTCCACGTGGGTGCCTGGACGACGATCACGATCCGGCGCGGCTAGCCGGAACGACGGGCGACGGACGACGGGCGACGGGCGACAGGCGACAGGCGACAGGCGACAGGCGACAGGCGACAGACGAAGGGTGACGGGCGGCCGACGCCGGGGACCGGTCAGGGCATCAGGGCAGGGGCCAGGTGTGCGGTCCCCGCGGGTCGTCCAGCCACGCCCACGCACGGCCGTCGCCGACCGTGATCCCGTACCGCTCGCGTGGCGGGTGCCCCGCGCGCTCCCACAGTGCGAACGCCTCCTCCGGGGTGAGACAGCCCGCCGTCAGGGTCAGCAGGAACCGGAAGAGTTCGTGCCCCCCGACCCGGCGCGGCAGGCTCTCCGGGCGCGCGTCCGGACCCTCGCGCTCGCACCGCGGGCCGCCCCGCAGGGGCACGAAGTAGGCGGGCGTGTGCAGGAAGCGGCCCTCGGCGTGCCCGGCGTCCCGTACGCGCAGGACGACGAGGCCGGTGGCGAACGGCGCGAGGATCCGGGCGCCCGGGCGGCACTGCCCCAGCCAGGGGCGCGGTATCGAGCTGAGCGTGCAGGTCGCGATGACGCGGTCGAAGGGGGCGCGCTCGGGACAGCCCCGCGCCCCGTCGCCGGTGACGACGGCCGGGCGGTGGCCCGCGGCGGCCAGGTGGCGCCGGGCGGACTCGGTGATCTCCGGGTCCAGGTCGACCGTGGTGACCCGCTCGTCACCCAGCCGGTGCGCGAGCAGGGCCGCGTTGTAGCCGGTGCCGGCGCCGATCTCCAGGACGGCGTCCCCGTCCCCCGGGTCCAGCTCGACCAGCATCCTCGCCATCAGGGACGGCTGGCTGCTGGACGACACCAGTTCGCCGTCGCGCACTCGGGTGGCCAGCGGGACGTCCTCGTACGCCCCGCGCAGCCACTCCTCGCGCCGGCGCGGGCTGGGGTCCTCGCCCCATCTGCGCTCGTAGCCGCCCCGTACGCCCACGTAGTAGTACGGCACGAAGAGATGGCGCGGGACCGCCTCGAAGGCCCCGCGCCAGACCGGGTCGGCGTCCCAGGCGCCGCTCGCGTCGATCTCGCGCACCAGCGCCGCCCGCGCCGTGGCGGCGAGGTCGTCGAGCCCGTGGTCGCCGGCGCGCGTGCCCATGTCTCCACTGTGCTGCGGGACGGGCCGCGAGGCGAGCGCCGGGCGCGAAATCCGGAACCCCTTCTTCGATGGTCCTAAGCCTCCGGTCCCCGGTCGGCCCGTCTGAGACCATGGACGGTGTGAAAGAGATACGGCGCGGCACGCTGCAGGAGCAGACCTTCTACGAGCAGGTCGGCGGCGAGGAGACCTTCCGGCGCCTGGTGCACCGGTTCTACGAGGGTGTCGCCGAGGACCCGCTGCTGCGGCCCATGTATCCCGAGGAGGACCTGGGCCCGGCCGAGGAGCGCTTCACCCGGTTCCTGATCCAGTACTGGGGCGGTCCGACCACGTACAGCGAGAGCCGCGGCCACCCCCGGTTGCGGATGCGTCACGCTCCCTTCGCCGTCGACCGCGCGGCCCACGACGCCTGGCTGAAGCACATGCGGGTCGCCGTGGACGAACTCGGTCTCTCCGAGGAGCACGAGCACACGCTGTGGAACTACCTGACGTACGCGGCGGCTTCGATGGTCAACACCGAGGGCTGAACGGCACGGGATGAACGGCACCGGCTGACGCGCGTATTCCGGTCGCGCGTCGCCGGATCCCGGTCACGATCCGGCCACACCCCCTCTGGGAGCATCGCCGCAGATCTGGGATGACCGGTGCCACCACAGCTGAGGGCTCACCGGCCGGCCCCTCGGCGACGGATGGGCCGGCACGGAAGCCGGAGCGACGCTCAGCGAACGCTGACGCCCAGTGTCCCGAGCCCCGCCCCGGACCCCGTCCTGCGCACGGCGACCGACCCGTACGGCGTGCGCAGCCTGAGCCACACGCCCGACGACAGCAGCCGCAGCGCACCCCCGTCGGACGCGTCGGACACATCGGACGCGTCGGACACATCTGACATGCCGGGACGCGCGGGCCTGAGGAAGCCCAGCGACTGGGCCGCGTGGGCGGCCCGTACCGGAAGGGCGGTGTCCCCGACCGGCCGGGACCAGATCTCCCGCCCGATCCGGTCGAGCGCGGCCCGCGTACGCTCCCCGGGCGCCAGTCCGTCCGTCCGCGCCCGGAACTCGGCGACCACCGCTGCCACCGCGGCGCGTACGGCGTCGGGCGCGGGCAGCCCCGGCTCGGGCCGCCAGCCGCCGCGGGGTGGCAGCACCCCGGCCCACGGCGGTCCGGTGACGGCGGCGGGCACGGCCGCCGTGGCCGCCGGCTCGTCGAGGGCCTCCAGGAGCTCACCGGCCGAGACCGTCATGTCGAGGGTGAGGTCCAGCCCTTTCTCGTACGGCTTGGCGAGTCGTGCCGTACGGATCGCGAGCACCTCGAAGGACGGTGGCCGGCCGAACACCGCGAGTGTCGTCCCCGACGCCTGGAGCCGCACCGCGGCCGCCCGGTCGTAGTGGATCAGCCGGGCCAGGAAGGCGGCGAGATCCGCCGCCTCCCCCGCGTCGTCGAGGTGCAGGGCCGTCATGCGGCGACGGCCCCGGCGGCATCGACCTTGTCGCCCTTGTCGGCCTTGCCGCTCCCGGCGTCCTCGTCGTCGGTGTACTCCTCCAGGAACGCGCGTTCCTCGGCGGTGATACGACGCGGTCGCTGGGCCTCGAAGTCGAACGGCACGATGACCGTCCGCGCCCGGACGTACACCTGGTCCGGGTCCTTGACCTCGTAGTCGACGGTGAAGGACGCCGCCCTTATCTGCGTGACCCACAGCTCGATGTCCACCGGTGTGTGCCGGTGGACGAGCTGCTGCTTGTAGTCGATCTCATGGCGCGCCACCACGGACCCCTGCTGGAAATCCTTGTCCGGGCGGAACAGGAAGTCGATCCGCGCCTCCTCCAGGTAGCGGAGGAAGACCACGTTGTTGATGTGGCCGTACGCGTCCATGTCCGCCCAGCGCAGCGGGCAGCGGTAGATGTGCCGCAAGACGGATCAGCCCCGGGTCAGCTTCTTGTAGGTGGCGCGGTGCGGACGCGCGGCGTCCGGTCCGAGCCGCTCGATCTTGTTCTTCTCGTACGACTCGAAGTTGCCCTCGAACCAGTACCACTTCGACTCACCCTCGTACGCGAGGATGTGCGTCGCGACCCGGTCCAGGAACCAGCGGTCGTGGGAGATGACCACGGCCGCGCCGGGGAACTCCAGCAGCGCGTTCTCGAGCGACGACAGGGTCTCCACGTCGAGGTCGTTGGTGGGCTCGTCGAGGAGCAGCAGGTTGCCGCCCTCCTTGAGGGTGAGCGCCAGGTTCAGGCGGTTGCGCTCACCGCCGGAGAGGACACCGGCAGGCTTCTGCTGGTCCGGGCCCTTGAAACCGAAGGCGGAGACGTAGGCCCGTGACGGCATCTCGACCTGGCCGACGTTGATGTAGTCGAGCTCGTCGGAGACGACGGCCCACAGCGTCTTCTTGGGGTCGATGTTGGCGCGGCTCTGGTCGACGTAGCTGATCTTGACGGTGTCGCCGACCTTGATCGCACCGGAGTCCGGGGTCTCCAGGCCCTGGATCATCTTGAAGAGCGTGGTCTTGCCGGCGCCGTTCGGGCCGATGACCCCGACGATGCCGTTGCGCGGCAGCGTGAAGCTGAGGTCGTCGATCAGGACCTTGTCGCCGAACGCCTTGGAGAGGTTGTTCACCTCGACCACGATGGAACCGAGCCGCGGCCCCGGCGGGATCTGGATCTCCTCGAAGTCCAGCTTCCGCATCTTGTCGGCCTCGGCCGCCATCTCCTCGTACCGGGCGAGGCGCGCCTTGGACTTGGTCTGGCGGCCCTTGGCGTTGGACCGGACCCACTCCAGCTCTTCCTTGAGCCGCTTGGCGCGCTTCTCGTCCTTGCGGCCCTCGACCTTGAGGCGGGTGGCCTTCTTGTCGAGGTACGTGGAGTAGTTGCCCTCGTAGGGGATCGCGCGGCCGCGGTCCAGTTCGAGGATCCACTCGGCGACGTTGTTCAGGAAGTACCGGTCGTGCGTGACGGCGACGACGGCGCCCGCGTACTTCTGGAGGTGCTGCTCCAGCCAGTTCACCGACTCGGCGTCGAGGTGGTTGGTGGGCTCGTCGAGGAGGAGCAGGTCCGGCGCCTCGATCAGCAGCTTGCAGAGCGCGACGCGGCGCTTCTCGCCGCCGGAGAGGTTGGTGACCGGCCAGTCGCCGGGCGGGCAGCCCAGCGCGTCCATGGCCTGCTCCAGCTGCGCGTCGAGGTCCCAGGCGTTGGCGTGGTCCAGGTCGTCCTGGAGCTTGCCCATCTCCTCCATCAGCGCGTCCGAGTAGTCGGTCGCCATCAGCTCGGCGACCTCGTTGAAACGGTTGAGCTTGCCCATGAGCTCGGCCGCGCCGTCCTGGACGTTCTCCAGGACCGTCTTGGTCTCGTCCAGCTCCGGCTCCTGCATGAGGATGCCGACGCTGAAGCCGGGCGACAGGAACGCGTCACCGTTCGACGGCTGCTCGATCCCCGCCATGATCTTCAGTACGGTCGACTTGCCGGCACCGTTCGGACCGACGACGCCGATCTTCGCTCCCGGCAGGAAGTTCAGGGTGACGTCATCGAGAATCACCTTGTCGCCGTGCGCCTTGCGCGTCTTGCGCATGGTGTAAATGAACTCAGCCAAGAGAAACCGTCCGGACGCTTGAAATCGGCAGTGGGCAGATACACCCCATCTTGCCGCACCGCCACCCCTCGGGGGAAACGCGTATGGCGGAGGTCACCTGACCTGGCGTTTCACCGCGGGCGACCACGGCTCGACCGTCACCGCCGGTCGGCCCCGGAGGACTGCTGCGGGCATCCCCGCCCTGTCCGGAGCGGTCCACGGCATCGGGGCCGCGTGGACCCACGGCATCATCGACGCTTTGGAGGCAGTCGGGGTGGAGTGCTGGCTCGGCAAGGGCTACCGCGGCACCGGCGGTACCGGCGGCACCGTGCGATTCCCCGCTGAGCGCGAGAGGGGACGCTGTTCGCTGGTCAGCGGGCTGCCAACCGCTCGCACGCAAGGATTCGGGCGCTCGCCGAGCAGGCCGTGGTCCGTGAAGAGCGGAGTACGCCTGGGTTGCGAATCAGCGACGGCGCCTTCGAAGGGGTGGGTTCCGGGAGATCGTCGAGACATGCCCGGACTCGGCGACAAGCAGCCCTCCAGCACGGAGGGAGCCCTCACCGCAGGTTGTCTCCTGCTTCTCGTCCTGGTGGCGGACGGGGCGGCCGGGCTGCTGGTCGGCATCGTGCTCGCCGTCCGGGGACTGGGCCGGACGGGCACCGGCGCCGGGCCGGCAGCGACGAGAGTGCCGCCCCCGGACTGGGCACCGGTACTCGGCTTCGGCGCCCTGACCCTGGCGGTCGGCGTGACGGCCGTCGTGCTGCTGCGGATCGGGCACCGGGCCATCGGGGCGGTGCAGCTGACGCTCTGCGTTCTCCTGACAGTCCACACGCTGGGCTCCTGGCCCTGACCAGACGTATTCGAAGTGGCTGTGCAAGCGAACGCCGGTCATTTGCCCAGCCGTCGGAGGCGCCTTGGAACAGGGGACCCGGAGTGGTCCGAGGTCCCTCCTTCGTGCTGCGGTCCTGGCCGCTCGTGGTGAGTACCGCCGTCCTGCCGGTGAGTACCGGTACTCATGCCCGGGCGCGTCCTTCAGGCCATCGTTGGGCTGACCGATCCGGACGGACCCGAAGGAACCTCGATGACGCCTGTCTCCCACTCCCTTGCCCCGCGTCTGCGCCGGCTGCTCGCGCCCGCCGTGGACAACCGGCCCGCCCGCGGATACCTCGCCCTGGTCGCGGCGGCGCTGGTGTTCTTCCTGTACGCCGTGTACCTGTCGCCGGACCCGGGGTTCGCCGGGATCTGGCCGATGATGGCCACCGCGCCGCTCGGCATCCTCGCCGTCATGGCGGCGGCACCCGTGGAGCACGCCCTGCCCAGCGGGCTGAGCCCGCTGGTCTTCTCCGCCGGTGTGGTGCTGGCCGGGCTGGTCAACGCCGCGCTGATCGGCCTGCTCGCGCGCCGGCTGCGGACCCGGGCGCCGCACCCGGCCGTCTGAGTCCCGCCACCACCGGACGGTTCGACGGGCCGCGGTCAGTCCTTGGACTGTGCCTTCTTGCGGAGGACGAGCACCGCGGCGCCGCCGATCAGGACCAGGCCGATCGCGACCCCGGCTATCACCGGTGTGGCGCTCGACGCTCCGGTCTCGGCGAGGTCCGCGGTCGTGGCGGTGGTGCCGCCCACCGTGGCGGGGCTGGGCTCGTTCAGGGTCTGGACGCTCTCACCGGCGCCCTCGGCGCTCTGCGTCCGGCAGTCGAGCACGCCCTGGAACCGCTTCTCGTAGCCGCCCGGTCCCCTGACCGTGACGTCGTACGCCTGGTCCTCCTGCAACGGGACCGTCACGGTCTTCGACGCGCCGGCCTCGACGGTGTGCTCGGAGCCCGCCACCTCGAAGGTGACCGGTTCGTCGCCCTCGTTGACGGCGGTGACGTCCAGACCGCCCTCCGCGCAGTTCTTCTCGGCCGACAGCGCGGGTATCGCTCCGGTGGCGGTCCAGTTTGCGGTCGCCGCCGCGGAGACCGTCGACTCGCTGGAACCGGCCAGGATCTGGGTCTGGCTCCTGGTCTCGGAGGCGAAGGCCCGCCCGACCGGCACGGTGGTCGATGCCTGCACGGTCAGCGCGGCCGAACCGTCCGCGGCGTCGTCGGGCACGTCGAAGTACAACTCGCCGCCGTCCACCGCGGAAGTGATCTCCTTGCCGTCCCGGTCGACGATCCGCACCCCGCTGGTGGCGGCGTCGGCGGGCGGCGTCACCGTCACACCGGCCGCGTCGGTGTGCACGGTCACCGGGCCGAGCGGTTCGCCGGGGCGCCCCGAGACCGCGGGCGGGTCCAGGCGCAGGGATGCCGCGGGCTCCCCGAGGTCGCGTGCGCTGCGCTGCAGGTGGTCGGCGAGCTTCTCCGCCTGCGGGTCCACGGCCTCCACGTCGGCGCCGTCCGAGTAGCGCCAGATGGCCACCTGGGTGCCGGCCGCCGCGTCCTCCGCGGTGAGGCCTCTCGCACCCGCCTTCGCGGCCAGCGTGGCGAGGTCGTTGACCTGTGGATAGGAGTTCTGCAGGATCCAGCGGATCCGGCCGGCGTCGGGGTTCCCGTTCAGCGACGTGCCGCTCCAGGGGGTCTCCTGGTACTTGGCGTCCTTCTGCGTCGGGCTGTAGATGTCGACGCAGTAGGTCTGCAGCGTCCCGCCGTTGTCGACGGACATCTCGAACAGTCCCGCGGACACCTGCTTGTCCCCGTCGTCCTCGTGGATGACGGCGGCACCGGACGTCTTCAGCGCGCCTACGGTCGCGGTCGCGCCGCCCTGGTTCTGGGGGAGTTCGTCCGCGACGGCCGTACCGGCGGTCGCCACGGCGCTCACGGCGACGAGCCCGGACACGAGCGCCACCGCGGCCAGACGGGCGGTAGCACCTCGCCCGTGCACGGACGGCGCGGAGAACGAAGAAAACACAGAATTCCCTTTCGAGCAGGGCCCGCCCGCCTGGAGGGTTACGGTCCCACCAGCGCGATCAGAGGCCCCGAGAGCCATGCCCGGCATCCTAAGGACGGGGCGCATCTCCCTTCCCGGTCATGTCATCTGATGAGTGATCCGACTCGGAATCGTTATCGCCGAAGCCGGGCATCGACCAGACTTGTCGACAAATCCATAGGATCCTTCGGGATCATTCGGCGGTATGCCGCGCTTCGGTCGGATCTGGAACCGGTGTCTGCACTCACGTCATCCAGCCAAGGCCGGTTCCTGCCGATGAGCCGCTCCACCGGCCTGATCCGTCGGCTCCACCTCCCAGCCGGGCTCCGGGCGGGACGGCGTGTCCCGCGAGCGGCCCGACGAGCGGCCCGGCGACCGACCCGGCAACCGGCTCGACGGCTGGTCCGGGGCCGCGTCGGACGGCTGGTCGGAGGTGGGCTCGGAGGCGTGGTCACCCCTGTGCGCCGTCCTCCGGAACGCCGCGGTGCCGCGCGCCAGATCGTGTCCGATCGCCGATGCCTCGATGTCCGCCCCCGCCCACGACTGGCCGTCGCGCTGCTCGGACCGGACCTTGAGCCTGCCGCGCACCACCAGCGGTTCGCCCAGGGACACGGACGCCTGCACGTTCGCCGCGAGCGTCCGGTTGGCCCACACCGTGAAGAAGTTGGTGTGCCCGTCCTTCCAGGCGTTCTTCTCGCGGTCCCAGTACCGCTGCGTGACCGCGAGCCGGAACCTCGCCGACGGACCTGCCGCCGTCTCCCGGAACACGGGCTGCGTAGCCACGTTCCCCACCACACACACCATCGTCTCGTTCATCACGGAAGCCCTCCCTCACCACATGCGCACGGGCTCGTCCCGTGCGGCTGCGTCCGCCGGCCGTCCCCGGCCGTCGCTCGCGACCACGTCGTGATCGCCACGACCACAGACTGCCTCCGCCGGCCCGAGCCCGCTGAGCCCTGTGGGCCACCGCCCCGTTGTGGACAACTCCGCCGCCCGAACGAGAACCTCCGCTGAACCGCTCAACCGCAGCCCGCCCCCGTCACCCGCAGGAACTGCTCCCGCACCTCCCGGTACCGCAACAGCTCCGCCGCCACCGGGTCGAGGACCCGCGCACGGCCGCACCCCGACGCCGCCTCCCGCAACCGCCGTTCCGCGTCGTACCCGTAGCGCCGCGCCGGCCCGTTCGCCGCCAGCCGGCAGGCCCACTCGACACCGGGACCTCCCACGATGCCGAGGACCATCAGCAGCACGGGCACGCCCAGGTTCGGCGACATGAGGCCGATGATCTGCCCCAGCAGCCACAGTCCGCCGACGACCTGGAGGAGGGTCATGGACGCCTGTGCGAGCACGGCAACCGGCCACCAGCCGGGCCGCGGCGGCCGCCCGACCGGGGTCCCGGCCCGGACCGCCAGCTCGTCCAGTGCCTCGCACAGGCCCTGCGACCCCCGTACGGCCGCCTCGCGCACCGCCTGGGCCCAGGGCGCGGGCAGCCCGTCGGACGCCTGCTCGGCCACCGTGCGCACCGCCTGCTCGACGCGCTGGCGCGCCGTGACCTCCTCGTCGTCGTACACCCGTACGGCGAGCCGTCCGGTCGCCGGCTCGCACCTGTCCTGGTACCAGCGCCACAGCCGCAGCCAGGGGGTACCGCACGCGCGGTTGGCGTTGCGGCGCCACGCGCGCTCGGCCGCCTCGCCCGCCGCCGTGGCGCCGACCGCGTCGGCGAGCCGGTCGGCGAACTCGTCGCGCGCCTCCTCGCTGAGCCCGGCCTGCCGCCGGTTGGCGTACACGGGCCACAGCCGCACCGCGGCCGCGTCCACGTCGGCGGAGATCCGGCGGCCGGCGGCGCCCCGTTCCGCCACGAAGTGGCCGAGCGCCTCCCGGAGTTCGCCGATGCCCTCCCCGGTGAGGGCGGACAGGGCGAGGACGGTCGCGCCTGGTTCGCCGTACTCGCCGAGCGCGATCCCGTCCTCGTCGAGCAGCCGCCGCAGGTCGTCGAGGACCTGGTCGGCGGCCTCTCCCGGCAGCCGGTCGACCTGGTTGAGGACCACGAAGGAGACCTCCGCGTAGCCCGCCATGGGCCGCAGGTAGCGCTCGTGGAGGACCGCGTCGGCGTACTTCTCCGGGTCGACGACCCAGATGACGGCGTCCACCAGTCCCAGGATGCGGTCCACGTGCTCCCGGTGCTGGAGGACCGCCGAGTCGTGGTCGGGCAGGTCCACCAGGACGAGCCCGCGCAACTGCGCCTCCGCCTCCGCGCTCTGCAGCGGTCTGCGGCGCAGCCGGCCGGGGATGCCGAGCCGGTCGATGAGTCCCGCCGCACCGTCGCTCCAGCTGCACGCGATGGGCGCGGCGGTGGTCGGTCTGCGGACCCCGGTCTCCGAGATGGCCACCCCGGCGAGCGCGTTGAAGAGCTGCGACTTGCCGCTGCCGGTGGCTCCCGCGATGGCGACGACGGTGTGCTGCCCCGAGAGCCTGCGCCGGGCCGCCGCCTCGTCCAGGACGCGCCCCGCCTCGGCGAGGGTCCGGTTGTCGAGCCGTGCGCGGGAGAGGCCCGTCAGTTCGCGCAGCGCGTCCAGGCGGGACCGCAGCGGGCCGTCGTACGCGAGGGGGGCCGCCGAGGACGGCCGGTGGTCCACCGCGGTCTCCCGCACGGGCTTCGCCTGTCCCTCCGCCGTGACGGACACGCGCCGCGCGATCAGCCCGTCGTCCCAGCCGTCCTCCGGATCCCCGCCGGCACCGTCCCCAGCGCCGGCACCGTCCGCGCCGCCACCCCCGCCGCCACCCCCGCCGCCGGTCCCGCCACCACCGGTCCCGCCACCACCGGGACCGGCACCGGCATCGGCGCCAGGACCGGCAGCACCGTCGCGCCCACCGACAGCGGCCCCCCTGCGACCGGCTTTCCTGCGGCCGGCCTCCCCGCCGCACCCCTCGTCGTCGTCCTCCGGCCGGTCGGTGTGGTCCGTGTGATCCGTGTGGTCCGTGACGGCGGTCACCGCGGTCACCTCTCCTTCTGCAGTACGGACAGCGCGGCGATGAGTTCCGCCTGCGGTTCCGGATGTACGTCGAGTGCGTCGAGCGGGGCGAGCCGCCGCTCCCGCTCGTGGTCCAGCGCCTTGCGGAGGTAGTCGGTGAGCAGCCGGCCACCCTTGTCGCGCAGCCGCAGGGCGCCGTGGGCGCCGATCCGCTCGGCGAGCCCTTCGCCCGCGGACCGCGCCCGCCGGCCCCCCAGGAGCACGGTGGCGACCAGCGCGGCCACCACTTCGGGATCCGGCGCCACGCTCTTCTCCAGGGCGCCCACCTCGTCCTCGGCGTACTCCTCCAGGACCCGCCGCCAGCGCCGTACCGCCATCCCGATGCGGTGCTCGGCGCTCTCCAGCGTCGGATCGCGGTCCGTCAGGCCCGGTGCCTGCGCGGCCGGTTCGCGCCGCCACGCGTCGTCGATGCGCTCGTCCGCGGCGGTGACGGCGCACAGCAGGAGGGTGCCCAGGCTCTCGACCAGCGCGTCGAGCAGTTCACCGGCGCTGCAGTCCAGCGGGTAGCTGCGCCACCGCTTGAGCGCGCCCCCGGCCAGGACGGCCCCGGCCTGCAGCCGGCCCCGCAGACGCGTGTACTCGCTGTCGTACGCCCCCTCGACGGCCGTGGTCAGCCGCAGCGCGGCGGCGTACTGGACCGCGGCCGCACCGGCGAGTTCGGGCATCCGCGACTTCAGCGAGTCGAGTGCCCCGTACGCCGTGCGGGACATCGCCCGCTGCCGGGCGCCCGGGTCCTGTGCCTGCTGGACCAGCCAGGCGCGCAGCGGCGCCACGGCCGTGGCCGGGAGCAGCCCTCCGCCCCATGCGGACTCGGGCAGTTCGGGCACGGTGAAGCGGGGCACGTCACCGAGGCCCGCCTTGGCGAGGAGCGCGCCGAACTGGCGCGAGACCTCGGACACCACCTGGTGGGGCACCCGGTCGAGCACGGTGACGAGGGTGGCGTCGTGGTCCTTGGCGGTACGCAGCAGATGCCACGGCACCGCGTCGGCGTACCGGGCCGCCGTGGTGACCATGACCCAGATGTCGGCCGCGCACATGAGTTCGGCGGCGAGCACCCGGTTGTCGGCCACCAGGGAGTCGATGTCGGGCGCGTCCAGGAGTGCGAGCCCTTCGGGGAGGGTGTCGGCGGTCTCGATGCGCAGGACGCGCGGGTCGTCCTCGTCCGGCAGCAGCGGGTCGTCGTCCAGGTCCTGTTCGGGCAGCCACACGCGCGTGAGGTCGGGCAGTACGCGCATCCCGCTGAACCAGTGGTGGTCCTCCGGGTGGCAGACGAGCACCGGGGTACGCGTCGTGGGCCGCAGCACCCCCGCCTCGCTGACCCGCCTCCCCACCAGGGAATTGACCAACGTCGACTTGCCCGCCCCGGTCGAGCCTCCGATCACGGCGAGCAGGGGTGCTTCGGGTTCTCTCAGCCGGGGCACGAGATAGTCGTCGAGCTGCGCGAGCAGTTCGTCGCGGTTGGCACGCGCGCGTGGAGCCCCCGCCAGGGGGAGCGGGAAGCGCGCGGCGGCGACACGGTCGCGCAGGGCGGAGAGTGCGTCGAGCAGCTGGGGCCGTACGTCCAAGGTCACCACATGCGAAGAATGCCCAACTTTAACGGCTTTCTGAAGCATATGGGCTTGCCTGCGCGCCGATCGGACACATGGGACAGAAGCGACGACTGGGGCGCAGGCATAACGAGTGCACAACACCCGGGGCGCGAGACGCCAAAAGCGATGCACGATTCGTACCTGCCTGCGATTATCAGGACCGCTTCACCGAACCTCCACATCGAGCCACGGAGGCCGGAGGCGAAGCACAGGGACCCAGGAGCTCTATCCTTGTCCCCGGCAAGGTCACAGCCCCGCCCATACCCGGGCACCAGCACCACAAGGCCACCACACCCGGCCCCCGTAGCTCAGTGGATAGAGCAGGCGCCTTCTAAGCGCTTGGCCGCAGGTTCGAGTCCTGCCGGGGGCGCTCACCGCCCACCCTCCCTCCGGGAGGGCTTCTTGCTGTCCGGAGCCGCGCCCCACCGGGCCGGCGGCCGGGCTCATCGGGTCGACGGCTCCGCCCGTCCCACTAATCTGTCCGCCATGGACGCACCGGGGGACGTGGTGGACGGCCGGTTCGAGCTGATCGGACGGCTCGGCAGCGGCGGTATGGGGACGGTGTGGCGGGCGCGTGACAGCGTGCTGCACCGGGAGGTCGCGCTCAAGGCCGTACGGCACGACGCGGCGGCCTCCGAAGCCGTCCGCGAGCGGGTGCTGCGGGAGGCGCGGGCACTGGCCCGGGTCAGGCACCCGAACGTGGTGATGATCCATCACATCGTGGACACCCATCCCCACCCCTGGCTCGTGATGGAACTGGTGGACGGGGTCTCGCTCCAGGAGCGCCTCGCCGGCGGTCCGCTGCACCCGGCGGAGGCCGCCCGCCTGGGCCGCCAGGTGCTCGGTGCCCTGCGCGCCGCCGACGCGGCCGGAGTCCAGCACCGGGACGTCAAACCCGCCAACATCCTGTTGCGCGCCGACGGTTCCGCCGTTCTCACCGACTTCGGCATCGCGGCGCTCCAGGGATCCACCGCCCTGACGGCGACCGGCGAGCTCATCGGCTCGCCCGAGTACATCGCCCCCGAGCGGATCCGCGGCAACGACGACGATCCGGCGTCCGACCTCTGGTCCCTGGGACTGGTCCTGTACGTCTGCGTCGAGGGCGTCAGCCCCCTGCGCCGCGGTACGACCCTGGCGACCCTGGCCGCCGTACTCGACGAGACGGTGCCCCCGCCGGTGCGCTCCGGCCCGCTGGCGCCCGTGCTCCAGGCCCTGCTCGTACGGGATCCCGCCGCCCGGCCCGACGCGGCGCGGCTGGACGCCATGCTGGCGCAGGTCGAGTCCGGTACGACGCCGGACTGGGCGCTGCCGACGGAGACCGCTCCGCTGCCGCCCGGCCTCACGACGACGCCGACCCACGTCCTGCGCGCACCGCCCGCGCCGGGCGGACCGGCCGGTGGGCCGACCCGTGGAGAGCCGACGCGTGGAGAGCCGACGCGTGGAGAACCGACGCGTGGAGAACCGACGCGTGGAGAACCGACGCGTGTCGAGGGCCACCGTTCGTCCGCACACGAAGGACGCGACGGGCGTGGGAAGCGCGCCGTACTCGTCGCGGCCGTCGCCGTCGTCGGGGTCGCCCTGGTGTCGGCCGCGACCGCTCTGGTGCTCACCCTGGGCGACCCGGACGGCAACGACGGCGAGGCCGACGGCGCCAAGGGCGGCGACCGTTCGACCGCCCCCACCTCGTCCTCGCGGCCCGCCGGGCAGAAACCACCGGTCGCCACCTCACGAACGGCCACTCCGTCGTCAACGGCCCCTCCGTCGTCGCGGGCCCCCTCCTCCCCCTCACCGACCCGTTCGAAGGAGACGGCCGGTCAGCCGCCCGCCCCCGGCGACAGATGGATCGCCCAGCTCTTCTCCGAACCGGTCGGCTCCGGTACGGCCACGCGCGACCGGCGGCTCGCCGCCGTACGGCAGTCCGTCCCCGAGGCCGTCTACCTCCGCAGCGACGACTACGCGTCCCTCCGACCGGGCTACTGGGTCATCTACGCCCCGGGTCCGTTCACCGACGGCCGTGCCGCTCTGACCTTCTGCGACGAACGCGGCAGGACCACACGGGACACCTGCATCGGCCGCTACCTGAGCACCAGCGCCGGTGATCTGGGCCTCCAGTGCAGCCCCCCGGCCGCCAGCCCGAAGGGCCGCTGCACGCGTCCGTGACCCGACGGGCCTGGCTGGGCTCCGACTCCGGCTCCGGATCGCGGCTCTTGTGGTTCATCACCCCATATGAAACACCTTGGGGGATGATGTCATGTTGCGTACCGTTACCCGTCGTCAATCCTCGCGTTGAAGGGGCAGTGCGGTCGCGTTCGTGCTGCCGCACTCACCGATTCGAAGGAGAAACGTGATGTCTCGCATCGCGAAGGCAGCCGGTGTCGCTCTCGGCACGAGTGCCGTTGTGCTCAGTGGTGCCGGTCTGGCCATGGCGGACGCGGACGCCGCGGGCAAGGCCGTCGGCTCGCCCGGCGTGGCGTCGGGCAATGTCATCCAGGTTCCGCTGCACATTCCGATCAACCTCTGCGGCAACACCGTGGATGTCGTCGCCCTGCTGAACCCGGCCTTCGGCAACAAGTGCGCGAACATCAGCAACAAGCACGAGGGTTACGGCCACTGAGCCACCGAGCCGCTGCTCGGACGGGGAGGCCCCCGGCGGTGTGCACCGCCGGGGGCCTCCCCGTGTCCTGCGTCCCGCCCGTGCCGCCCCGCCTCCGCCGCGGTCTCACACGTACCGGTAGATCCGGCTGTGGTCCTCCAGTTCCTGCGGCGTCACCCGCCACGGCGGCATCGCCTCGTGCCGTGCCACGATCCGCCTGTACTGCCGGTCCCCGAGTTCCGGCGGCGACTCGGGCAGATAGCGCGCACCCCGGTGCCGCTGCTGCCAGCGCGTCCAGAGCAGGTCCACGAAGGAGTGGTGCAGCCAGAAGACGGGGTCGTTCACGGAGGCGCCGCCCAGCATGTGTCCGCCGACCCAGCGGTGGACGCGGTTGTGGTTGCGCCAGGCGCCGTTGCCACGCCCGGCGCCCCACCCCTCCAGTTTGTTGCGGAAGCCGCGGTCGGAGGTGGAGTCCCAGGGCTCGGCGTCGTACACGGGGTCCCTGAGCGCCCCGTCGAGATCGTCCGCGGTGGGCAGGTCGAGCGGATCGCGGGGTCTGCCGAGGTCGCGCATGAGGTAGTCGCCGTCGGTCGTCGACTCCCTGACGACCCACTTCCCGTGCCGGCGGGCGAAGGGGCCTGTCGTCACCTGCCGGTCGGACCGCCGTCCGTTGCCTCCGAGCAGGTCGTCCCCCCACAGCGGGGCGGCGGGGGTGCGGTCCTTCGTCCAGTCCCAGTACGGCACGGACACCCCGGGGTCGGCCCGGCGCAACGCCCGCTCCAGGTCCAGCAGGAACCGCCGGTGCCACGGGAAGAAGGAGGGGGCCATGTGGGCCGCGCGCAGTCCGCCCTCGCCGTCCGCCACATAGTGGTCGATGTGGATCCGGACGAACTCGTCGTACTCGCCGGTGCGCTTGATCCGGAGGAACGCGTCGACGAGCCGGCGTTTCTCCGTACGCGTCAGCGCGCTCACGTTCTTACGCGCGTACGCCATGTCCGTGCCCCTCTCCCCGCTCCGCCCGCGCGGCGGTCGCGCGCAGCCGCAGCGTGCCGCCCAGTTCGTCGACGGCGGCGCGGGCGGCGGCCAGCGGGGTCGGGTACGACTGGTAGTGGTCGACCATCGTCAGATAGCCGCCGTCGGCCCGCCTCATGAGGTGCAGCGGGCGGTCGTCCACGGTGACCCGCCAGGACCCGCCGGAGGCCGCGGGGGAGGCCGCACGCGCGGCCCCGGCCGGTCGTACGGCCCCGGCCGGTCGTACGGCCCCGGCCGGTCGTACGGCCCCGGCCGGTGGTACGGCTCCTGTCGGTCGTACGGTCCCGGCCGGGCGCTCTCCGCACAGCGTGTCCTTGAACCCGCGGATCCGGCACCCGCGGTACATCTCGTCGAATTCCGCCGCGGACCGGGTCTGCGGCTCCGTCCCGAACCGCTGCGGCCCGCCCGGCCCACCGCCGATCCCGCCGTCGATCCCGCTGCCGGACCCGTCTCCCGCGCGCGGCGGCTGTGATGACCGCGACGTCCGCGATGTCCGCGGGGGCCCCGACGCCGTGACGAGTGGCGCCAGGGCGGCGGCCACGGCCGCGGCGAGCAGCCCTCTCACGACGTCACGCCGCGTACTGTTCCCCGCTGCCATCCTCACTCCCACGCCCTCCGACACGTCCTGCACGAGCTTCCGGCGTCCGGACGCCTACCGTCCGGACGCCAGATCCAGCCCTGCCTCCGGTGCCGCCTGCAGGGCCGGCGCGAGGAGGGCGGCCTGGGGCAGCTTCGGGGCCGGGAGGCCGAGCGCGTCCGCACGCGGCGCGGACAGCGGCGCGTCCAGCGCGGCACCGGGTGTCACCGCGCGCAGATCGGAGGCGGCCGTGGTGGCGCTGAGATGGTCGAAGGACTCCCCGGGCACGCGCGGCAGCGGTGTGCTCAGGTCCAGCGAGGGCATCTCGCTGTTGACCGGCAGCTGCGGGAGGGTGCGGTCCGGCATCAGCCGGCCCTCGGTGTACCGGGGCCCGTCGGGGGTGCCCGGCTTGAGCAGCGGAACCGTGCCGCCGATTTCGGGCGTCTCCACACCCAGGGAGTGCTCCACACCGCCCAGGGGCACGGCGACCGGAACCGCGTCGGCCGCGACGGCGGGCGTCGCGACGGCCGCCGCCACGCAGGCGACGGCGGCGGCGAAGGTTCCTCGGGAGGTCGGCTTCATCAGGCGCGGGCCTTTCGGAATTCGGGAGTGCGTCCGGAACGGGTAACGACCCGGCGGACGGGATCAGGTCAAACTTCCCTCGATCGGCGCAATCCTCAGCTCACCCGAAAGTCACACCAATGCCCCCTCCGGCACCCCGGCATCCTGGATCAGACGCGCAGAACACGGGCCGGTACGAGAACGTGTGCCGCGTTGGTCAGGGTCTCCTCGTCGTCCGCGAAGGCTGCCAGGGCCTCCGGAGTGACGGGCCTGCCCGGTTCGGCCTCGGCCCACGGGCGGGTGGTGAACAGGAGGTAGGCGTAGCCGCGTTCGCCGATCGCGGTGAGCCACTGCGGCGGTACGGGGCACTCGGCGCGGAGCGGGGCCGCGCCGTGGAGCGGGGCCACTCCGACGAGGGCCCGGCCCCCCTCGACGAGGAGGCGGACCGGGAAGTCCGGCTGCCGGGTGGCGTCGACGACCGAGGAGCCGAGGGACAGCCCGCCGGCGCGCAGCCACCGCTCGACCGCGGCCGCGGAGCCCTCCGGCCCGTCCTCGCCGTCGCCGAGCGAGTAGGCCAGGAGGTAGGGCATGGCGCCGTCCGGGTGCTCACCGCTCCACGCCATGACGACGAGCGTGCCGAGGCCCGCGTCGGGAAGGGGACGCGCGGGGGAGGTTCCGTCGGGGGCTCCGCACGGGCACACGGCTGGAGGGCGTCACTTCCCGAGGGGGAGACCGCCCAGGAGGCCGGTGGGCCCGCCCGCCGCGTTCAGGGCGTCCGTCGCGTGCGAGAACGCACTGAGGATGGAGCCCTCGTTCTCGGTGTCGAGCGCCCGTGACTGCGACTTCAGCGGCATGACGTCCACCGGCTCGTAGAGGAGCTTGGGGACGGCCGAGTTGACGCCGCCGTTGAGGCTGGTGGGGGGCATGTCGGCGGCGAGGGCGGGCGCGGCGACACCAGCGACGGCCATCGACCCGGCAACGACAGCGGCGGCCTTCAGGGACTTCATCGTGTTCCTTTCGTCGGCGACTCGCGTCACCGGAGCGGATTCCCGGCGGTCAGGCACCGCGTGTGCCTGTTCCCGCACTGCTTCCTGCCCAACGACCCCTCATCGGGACGGAAACCCCACACGTCGAAGATTCCTGGAACCCACCCGATCGAAGGGTGCGCCCCGTTAATAAATCAGTAAATGTGATTCCTCATACGAAAACCACGGAGGGTTGCTCGAACAAGGTCCGGAACAAACGCCGGTCCGGTAGCCGCTCCGCCTCGGCCACCACCTTCCGCTCCCCCCACTCCCCCGTCCCTCATCACCTCCCGTTTCCCCTCCGCCCGCCCACCCACCCACCCACCCACCGGAGCAACGCCGATCGGCCGTCCCCCGGACGGGAGGACGGCCGATCAGGGAAAGGGCTTCGACGTCAGTCGTTCACGCACTGGTTGCCGAACGCCGGGTTCAGCAGCGCGATGATGTCCACGGTGTTGCCGCAGACGTTGACCGGCAGGTGAACGGGGACCTGCAGCACATTGCCGGACAGGACACCCGGGGAGTGAGCGGCGACACCGTGCGCGCCGCTGTCGGCAGCGGCGACGCCGGCGGTGCCGGCCATGGTGGCGGCGGCAGCGGAGGTAAGGACCAGGCCCTTCGCGATACGCGACATGGAGAAGTGCTCCTTGGGATTGAAAACAACAGCCGGGCGGAGGTGCCCGGTCCTGGAATCAACGCGTGGCACGGGCACCGGTTGTGCCTCCAAAAGAGTGACGCTCCGGGCCGTTACCAGACGCGAGCCAGAGGGTTAACACCGGAGTGTGCACACGATTCCGACACACTTGACGGCTTTCACGAATAAATAGGGATAGCGGATACAGTTGCGTTCTTCCTCAGGCCTTGAAACAGAAGGGAAGTCATGGTGGCGCTCATGTGATGTGCACATTGCGTCCGTCCGCCGGACCCGTAAACCCTTCCGCCGAAAATTCCCCCGAAAGGGTAGCGCCGGTCATGCGCTGTTCCGTGGTACCACTCCGGCGTCCTCGATCTCGGCAAGGACCTGCGGCACGACGGTGACCGACCGGGCCCGCGGCCCACGGCCGTGTCGCGGAACGCGGGACGCGGGCCGGGCCGGCGCGCTGTGCGCCACCGTCGACGCGAAGCGCCGATGCCCCTCCCTCTCCCATCACCCCTCTCCCCTCCTCCCTCCCTGCTCCCGTCCCCCCGAGTTCCGTCGCGCTCCCCGGGAGCGCCGCCCGTGAGCGAGGAAAGCGCGCATGCAACTGCCACCGACCGTCCCCCGCCCGCGGGTCCTGCACGTCTCCCAGCCCGTCGACGGCGGGGTCGCCCGCGTCGTCACGGACCTGGTGCGGGCGCAACTGGCCGCCGGTGCGGAGGTCACCGTCGCCTGTCCGGGGTCCGGCGGCCTCGCGGCGGCGGTCGGAGCCCTGGGCTGCGGCGTACGGCACTGGCCCGCGACCCGTTCGCCCGGTCCGGGGCTCGCGCGGGAGGTGCGGAGTCTGCGCCGGGCCGTGCGGGAGGTGCGCCCCGACGTGGTGCACGCGCACAGCGCCAAGGCCGGGCTCGCGGTGCGGCTCGCCGTGCGCGGGCGGATGCCGACCGTGTTCCAGCCGCACGCCTGGTCGTTCGAGGCCGCGGGCGGGGCCACCGGACTGCTCGCCCTCGCCTGGGAGCGGCTGGGCGCGCGCTGGGCGTCGCGGCTGGTGTGCGTCAGCGAGGCCGAGCGGCGGACCGGTGAGCGGTCGGGGATCGGGGGCCGGTGGAGCGTCATCCCCAACGGCATCGACCTGGACGGCTTCCAACCGGCGCCGGCGGGCACCGTACGGGCCGGGATCCCGCTGCTCGACGAGGTCGGACCGGCGGCACCGCTCGTGGTCTGCGTCGGGCGGCTGTGCCGGCAGAAGGGGCAGGACGTCCTCCTGGAGGCATGGCACGAGGTGACCCGGCGGGTGCCCGACGCGCGGCTCGTACTGGTCGGCGACGGGCCGGACGCGGGGACGCTGCGGGCCCGGGCCCCCGGGTCCGTGCTGTTCGCCGGGGCCGTCGCCGACCCGGCGCCCTGGTACCGGGCCGCCGACCTGGTCGTCCTGCCGTCCCGCTGGGAGGGCATGGCGCTGGCGCCGCTGGAGGCCATGGCCTGCGGGCGGCCCGTCGTGGTCAGCGACGTGGACGGCGCGCGCGAGAGCCTGCCGCCGGACCAGGGGCCGCGCTGTCTGGTACCGCCCGAGCAGCCCGGGACGCTGGCCGCGGCCGTCGCCGGGCTGCTCCTCGACCCGCCGCTGCGCGAGTCGCTCGGCCGTCAGGCACGCCGGTACGCAACGACCACCCACGACGTACGGCGCACGGCCGCGGCCGTCGCCGACGTGTACCGCGATCTGATCGGCACCTGGCCGGCCGGGCGGACCACGGACGCGGACCACACCGAGTGCAGGGAGTCCATCCACACGTGACTGCGGAAAGTACCGTCCCCTCCCCCGGCGGCCCGCCGCGGGCGGTGGACCACGGATTCGCGCCCGTCTCGGTCGTCCCGCCGCGCGAGGCGGCCGACGGCTTCAGGCTCCCCGGCGGCCGGCAGCCCTTCGGAGAGCGGGCCTCACGGCTGCCGCTGCCCGTCGTGGACACCGGGGCCGCGCTGGCCGGCGGCTGTCTGGCACTGCCCTTCGCGCATCCGCTCCCCCTCGCCGTACTGATGCTGGCGGTGCTCGGGCTCAACGCGCGCGGAGCGCTGTACGAGGCCGCGCGCGTACCCGCCGTCCTGGACGAACTGCCCGCTCTCTGCGGCCGGATCGCGGCCGGCTGGTGTGCGCTGGCGGCCCTGCTGGCGGCGTACTCCCCGGAGCACGCGCTGTCCGCCCGCACCCTGGTCCTCGGCTGCGTGGTGCAGTCCCTGGTGAGCTGCGCGGGCCGCGGTGTCGTGCACGGGCACCGGCGCCGGGCGCTGCTGCGCCGCCCGCGGGCGGCCCTGGTGGTCGGCCGCGCCGTGGAGGCGCAGCGGGTGGCATCGGCCTTCCTGCGGCACCCCGGGTGCGGGGTGCGGCCGGTGGGCGTCGTCGCCGACGGGGCGGACGGCACCGAGGGGCTGCCGGTGCTCACCACCGGTGAGGAGGTCCAGCGGGCGCTCATCCAGAACGGTGTGCAGGACGTGCTCGCCGTAGGACCCGCCCCGCGCGCCGTGCAGGGCCCGCTGCTGCGGGCGCTGGGCGACGCGGGCTGCACGGTGTGGGAGGTGGACGCGGACACACCGGCGTCAACACCCATGTCGACATCGGCATCAACATCAACATTGACGTCGGCGTCGGCGTCGGCGTCGGCGTCGGCGTCGGCATACGAACGGATCGCACGGGCCGGGCGGGCCGAGCGGCTGGCCGGGTTCACCTGCCTGCGGCTTTCGGCGGACCGGCGGTACGGGAGCGCCGGGAAGCGGCTGCTGGACGTGCTGGCCTCCGGGACCCTGCTGCTGGTGGCCGGCCCGGTGCTGCTGGGGTGCGCGGCGGTGCTGCGGGCCGTCGACGGTCCCGGTGTGGTGTTCCGGCAGGAGCGGATCGGCAAGGACGGGCGGCCGTTCACCCTGCTGAAGTTCCGTACGCACCGGCCGGTCGACGCACATGAGGCGGCGACCCGCTGGAGCGTGGCGAACGAGCACGAGATGCACTGGTTCTGCCGCTTCCTGCGGCGGACCTCGCTGGACGAGCTGCTCCAGCTGTGGAACGTCTTCCGGGGCGAGATGAGCCTGGTGGGACCGCGTCCCGAACGGCCGTTCTTCGTCGACCGGTTCAGCCAGGCGTACCCCGGATACGCGGCCCGCCACCGGATGCGGACCGGGATCACCGGCCTCGCGCAGATCCAAGGGCTGCGCGGCGACACGTCGATCGAGGACCGCTGCCGGTTCGACAACGCGTACATCGACGACTGGTCGCTCTGGCAGGACGTCTGCATCCTGGTGCGCACCGCGGTCCTGCTCGTGCGGCCGACGGGGAGCTGAGCCGGTGACGCAGGCCCTGCCCGTCCCGTCCCCGGTGGCCGTCGCGACGGCGGCGTCCCGCCGCTTCCTGCCCCTGCTGCCCCTGTTGCCCGTGCTGCCCGTGCTCGCCCTCGTCGCCACGCTCACACTGCCGGTCTCCGGGGAGGGCGGCGGCACCGTCGCCGACGCCGTGTCCGGGCTGGTCGTGCTGGGCTGCGCGCTGCGCCTGGTACGCGATCGCCGGCGCCCCCTGTCCCGTACCGCCGCCGTGGTGTTCGGACTGCCCGTCGTCGGCCTCGCCCTCGCGACGGCCGGCGCGGCCTCGGCCGGGGCGGGGGCCGCGGGGCTGGTGCGCTATCTGCAGATCTTCGTACTGGTGCCCGCGGCGGTGATGCTGCTGGTCCGCGACCGTCGTGACGCACGCCTCGTCGCCTGGTCCCTCGTCGGGCTCGCGGGGTGGCAGGGGGCCCTCGGTGTCCACCAGTACGTGACCGGGACCGGGGCCTCGTACCGGGGCGAGATGATCCGGGCGGTGGGCACGTTCGGGTCGACGGACATCATGGGCATGGCGGCCGTGGTGTCGTTCGGGCTGGTGTGCGCGCTCGGTATCGCGCTCGGTTCCGGGTCCGCGCGGCAGCGGGCCGTGGCGGCGCTGTGCGCGCTGGCGCTGCTGCTGCCGCTCGCGCTGTCGTTCAGCCGGGGGGCGTGGATCGCCACGGCCGTGACGTGCGGGGTACAGGTCGTACTCGCCGGACTGCGGCGGGCCGTGCGGGTGTTCGCGGCGGTGGGGGCGACCGCGGTGGTCCTGGTGGGCGGGTTCGGCGTGGGCACCGCGATGCTCCAGGAGCGCATCGGCAGCATCACTCAGGTCGCGGATGCACCGGACCAGTCGGTGACCGACCGGTACACGATGTGGACGGCGGCCGTCGACATGTGGCGCGACCGGCCGCTGACCGGCGTGGGGCTCAAGGGCTTCCCCGACCACCGCGACGGGCACGCCTCGCTGGCGCTGTCCTCGGGCAGCGACACGGACGGGGCCGGCGCCGGATTCCGGCGCCAGCCGCTCCTGTCGCCGCACAACATGTACTTGCTGGTGCTGAGCGAGCAAGGGCTCCTCGGACTGCTCGCGCTGGCGGGCAGCTGGCTCGCGCTGCTGGTCGGCGGTCTGCGGCGGCTCCTGAGCGCGCGGCGCTCACCGGAGGGCGCCGACTGCGCGCTGATCGCCTGCGGGCTGCTGCTCTGGCAGCTGGTCGACTTCGTGTACGCCGACATCGGCGGCCCCTCGACCGTGCTGACCGCGCTGGTCCTCGGCCTCGCCGCCTGGTGGGCGCTGGCCGCCGAGGGGGCCGGGGAACGATGACGGTGACGCCGTCCCGGGCGGAGGGCGAGGGGACGACGAAAGCGGTGGCGGGGGGCGAGGAACCCGGCACGGCCACCGGTGCCCCGCCCACCGTCGGCGCGCCCCGTGCGGGCGCGCCCTCCGAGGTCGCCCCGCCCACCCGCGGGTTCCTCGCCAGGGCCACGCTCGTCACCGCGGTCCTCTCCATCGCGGGCGCGCTGCTCGGACTGGGCCGGGACCAGGCGCTCGCCCATCTCTTCGGGGCCGGAACGGAGACGGACGCCTTCCTCGTCGCGTGGACCGTGCCGGAGGTCGCTGCGACGCTGCTGATCGAGGACGGGATGGCCTTCGTGCTGGTCCCGGCGTTCAGCCTGGCGGTGGCCCGGCGGGCGCGGTCGCGGTCGCAGGTGCAGGTGCAGTCGCAGTCGCAGTCGCAGTCGGGCGGAAGGGGAGAGGGAGGCGGAAGGGAAGGGGAAGGCGGGGGCGGAACTGGCAGGGATCCCGTCCGCGCGCTCATCGCCTCGACGCTGCCGCGCCTGGCGCTGGCCCTGGTGGGGGTGTCCGCGCTGCTGGTGATGGGGGCGCCCTACCTGGTGGCGGGGCTCGCGCCGGGGCTGCCCGACCAGGGGCTCGCCGTCGACTGCACCCGGCTGACGGCGACCTGTGTCCTGAGCTTCGGGCTCGCCGGCTACTGCAGCGCCGCGCTGCGCGCGCACCGCCGCTTCCTGGCGCCCGCCGCGATCTACGTCGCCTACAACACCGGCATCATCACGGCGATGTTCGTGCTCGGCGGCCGCTGGGGCGTGCGGTCGGCGGCTGTCGGCGTCGCGCTGGGCGGCTGCCTGATGGTGGCGGCACAGGTGCCCGCGCTCGTACGGCAGCTCTTCGGCCGCGGCCGGTCCACGGCCGACACCGATACCAACACCGGTGCCGGTACCGGTGCCGGCACCGGCACCGAAGCCACCATCGGAAACGAAGCCGCCGGAGACACCGCAGGGACGGAAACAGAGACAAAGACAGAAACAAAGACAAAGGCAGAGGCAGAGGCAGAGACGGATGCAGCGGCCAAGCAGTCCGTGGCGCACTCCGTCGACCTCGCCCTCATCACCCCCGTCCTGCTCTTCGCCCTCTGCCGTCAGTCCCAGGTCCTCATCGAGCGCTACCTCGCCTCCAACCTCCCCTCCGGAGCCATCTCGCACCTGAACTACGCCCAGAAGGTGGCCCAGATCCCGATGACCCTCTCGCTGATGCTGTGCACCGTCACCTTCCCGGTGCTGGCGCAGGCGCTCGCCGAGGGGGACACCGAGCGGGCCCGCGACCGGGTCGAGCGCGACGTCTCGGTCGCCTCCTGCATAGTGCTGCTGGGCGCGGCGGCGGTCTTCGCCTGCGCCCCGCAGATCATCCGGCTCCTCTTCGAGCGCGGCGCGTTCACCGCCGGGGACACGGCGGCGACGGCGGCCGTCATGCGGGTCTACACGGTCGGGCTGCTCGGCCACACACTGGTGGGCGCGCTCGTACGGACGTACTTCTCGGCCGGCCGCCCCACCTGGTACCCGCTGGCGGCGATGACCGCGGGCATCGTCGCCACCTCGTGGATCGGCGCGGGAACCATCGAGGACTGGGGCGTCTGCGGGATCGCCGCCGCCAACGCGACCGGCATCACCCTCACGGCGGTGCTCCTGCTGTCCGGCATGAACGAGAGGCGCAGCGTGCCGATCCGTACCCGCCGGGTCATTCGCGAACTCAGCAAACCGGTCCGCGCCGCCGTGTGCGCGGCCGTGGCGGGGGCCCTGTGCGCGAGCCGTTTCGATTCGCCCGAACTCGCCCTGCTCGCCGGCGGCCTCACGGTCGTCGCCGTCTACGTCCTGCTGCTCGGGTCGCTCGGCGTCCAGGCCGTCGCACCCGCCTTCCGTACCGCTCTCCGCTCCGTCACCCGAAGGCTGCCGCATGCCCGTCAACGCTGACACGCCCGACGACACGACCACTGACACGACCGATGACCGGACCGATGACCAGAACGGCCTGCCCTGTACCCCCACGCGCCCGCGTGCGTGCCCGCGTCCGCGCACGCGTCCGTCCGCGCCCCTGTGGGTGGCCATGTACCACTCGGTGGGCGACTGTTCGGACGACCCGTACCGCATCACGGTCTCCCCCGGCCGCCTCGACCGGCAGCTGGGCTGGCTGCACCGCAGGGGCCTGCGCGGGGTGAGCGTGACCGACCTGCTCGCGGCCCGTGCCCGGGGCGAGGGCCAGGACCTGGTGGGGCTCACCTTCGACGACGGGTACGCGGACTTCGCCGACCACGCCCTGCCCGTACTGCGGCGATGGGGCTTCGGCGCCACCGTGTTCGTCCTGCCGGGCAGACTGGGCGGCACGAACGAGTGGGACCCGCTCGGTCCCCGCAGACCGCTCCTCACCGCCGACGCCGTCCGCCGGCTCGCGGACACCGAGGGCCTGGAGATCGCCTCGCACGGCCTCACCCACGTCGACCTCGCCCTGGCCGACGACGCGCTGCTGGGGGCCGAGGTCGGCGGCAGCCGGGTCCTGCTGTCCGAGCTGACGGGCCGCGAGGTCCAGGGCCTGTGCTACCCGTACGGGACGGTCGACCGGCGGGTCGCCGACGCCGTGCGGGCCGCCGGGTACGGCTACGCCTGCGCGATCGACCCCGGCCCGCTCACCGGTGTCTTCGCCCTTCCCCGGGTCCACATCGGGGAGAACGACACCTCCGTACGGATGCTGTTGAAGTACCGCCTCAACCGCCTGCGCAGACGCCCGGTGCCCCTGCCCGGCGCCGCCCCCCTCCCCGCCCCCGCCCCCGTCCCCGCCCCCGTCCCCGACGCCGACACGGTGCGGGAGGTCCGGTGAAGGCGCTGCACGTCATCACCGGCCTCGGCGTCGGCGGGGCCGAGCAGCAACTGCGGCTGCTGGTGCGCAACCTCCCGGTCGACTGCGACGTGGTGACCCTCACCAACCCGGGTGCCGTGGCCGAGGGCCTCGCCGCGGACGGCGTACGCGTCACCCACCTCGGAATACGGGGCAACCGCGACCTGGCCGCGCTGCCCCGGCTCGTCCGCCTGATCCGCGACGGCCGGTACGACCTCGTCCACACGCATCTGTACCGGGCCTGCGTGTACGGCAGGCTCGCCGCGCGCCTCGCCGGTGTGCGGGCCGTCGTGGCCACCGAGCACTCGCTCGGCGACTCGCAGATGGAGGGCCGGCCGCTCACCCCCGGTGTGCGGGCGCTCTATCTGGCGAGCGAGCGCCTGGGCCGTTCGACGGTCGCCGTCTCCCCCACGGTCGCCGAACGGCTGCGCCGCTGGGGCGTACCGGAACCGCGCATCGAGGTGGTGCCGAACGGTCTCGACGTGGCCCGCTTCCGCTTCGACCCGGCCCGGCGGGAGAGCACCCGGCGGCGGCTGGGACTGCCGCGGGGGGCGTACGTCGTCGGCGCTGTCGGACGGCTGACGGCCGGCAAGCGCTTCGAGGTGCTCGTCCGGGCACTGGCCGAACTCCCGGACGACTGCCGGCTGCTGCTGGTCGGTGGGGGTCCGCAGGAGAACGCGCTGCGGCAGGCGGCCCGGCACGGCGGGGTCGCCGACCGGGTGCTGTTCGCGGGCGAACGCCCGAACGGACCCGACCGGACCGCCCGGACCGCCCGGACCGACCGGCCGGGCTCTTCGAACGGCCTCGACCTGCCGTCCCTCGACCTGCCGTCCCTGATGAGCGCCATGGACGTGCTCGCCTCGCCCTGCGCGGAGGAGGCCTTCGGGCTCGCCGTCGTGGAGGCCCTGGCGGCGGGCCTGCCCGTGCTCTACGTCTCCTGCCCGGCCGTCACCGACCTGCCCCCGGACGCGGCGCCGCTCGCCCGGCGCGTGCGGGGCGGCACGGACTCGTTCGTACGGGCCCTGCGGCAGGTGCGCGTGCAGGGACCCGGGCCGCGTGCGGTGCCGGACGCCGCCCACCACTACAGCATCACCCGCAGTGCCGACCGGCTCATGGACCTCTACACGGCCGCAACTCTGGGAGTGAGTTCCGCATGACCGACAGCCCCAACCGTTCGACCTGGCGGCCGGCAGGCGCCAGGGAGGCACTCGCCCGCGCCAGGACGGCTCCCGCCCACGCCAGGGCCGCACTCGTCCGCGCCGGGGCGCTGCCGCCCTGGTGCCTGCTGGCCGCGGGAGCCGTCCTCGGCGGTGCGCTCGGCAGCTCGTACGGCGCGCTGAAGACACCGCAGTACTCCGCCACGAGTTACGTCGTCGCCGTCCCCACGAAGCAGTCGGACCCGGCGGCCGCGCTCGGTTTCGCGCAGGCATACGGGCGGATCGCCACCCAGCTCGCGGTGCTCGGGGACGCCCAGGTGTGGGCGGGCGTACCGGTGTCGACCCTGCGCGAGAGCGTGCGGGCCGCGACCTCGCCGGACGCGCCGATGGTCTCGGTGACCGCCACCTCCGAACAGCCCGACCTCGCCGCGGACATCGCCAACGCCGTGTCGCGCTCGCTGACCCGGCACGCGAACGACGCCGAGGACAGCACCCACGTGGAGCTGCTGCAGTTCTCCCGTGCGATCGAGCCCACCGAGGCGTCCTCGGCGTCGGCGGCGGTGACCGGTCTCGTCGGCGCGAGCGCCGGCGGGCTGCTCGGCGGCCTCGCGCTGCTGGTCCGGCCACGCCGGGCGCCCGAGGCGCCGCCCGCGGCCTCGGTGCCGGGTCCCGCCACCGCCGCCGTCTTCCGCGGACAGCTGTGAGAGCCGCCGCCCCGCGCACGGATGCGCGCACGCGATCGCGCACGGCGTCACGCATGGGATCACGTATGGGGTCACGCACGGGGGCACGTACGGCCCCCGTCTCGGCTCCCGCCCCGGGACCGGTCACCGGACTGCGTACCGAACTCTGTGCGGACGAGCGGGAGTTCGGACGGCTGGCCGAGGAGTGGGGGGTGCTGTACCGGCGGTGCGGCGCGGCCACCCCGTTCCAGAGCCACGCCTGGCTGCACTCGTGGTGGCTCTCGTACGGCACGCCGGGCCGGCTGCGCCTGGTGCTGGTCCGCGACGGCGGCGACCTGGTGGCCGCGGCCCCGCTGATGCTCGTACGGCAGCCCTGGCCGGCCCTCGTGCCGCTCGGCGGACCGATCTCCGACTTCGGGGACGTGCTGATCGAGGACGGCGAGCGCGCCGACCGCGCGGCCGCCGCCCTGACCGACGGCCTGGCCGCTGCCGCGCGCACCGCGCTCATCGACTTCCGCGAGGTGCGGCCCGGCGGCGCGGTGGAGCGGGTGTACGCGAGCTGGCGCGGGCCCCGGCGGCGGTTGCCCGACTCGCTGTGCCTGGAGCTGCCCGCCGTCCCGATGGACGACCTGATCGGACGGCTCGCGACGGCCAAGGCCCAGCAACGGGTCCGCGCCAAGCTGCGCAAACTGGGCACGCTGGGCGTCGAGCGGCGGGCCGTCCGCCCCGACGAGGTGGACGCGGCGCTGCGCCGGCTCCTGGAGCTGCACCGGCTCCAGTGGCGGGGCCGCAAGGTGACCGCCGAGCATCTGCAGGACCGCTTCGCCGACCATCTGATCCGTTCGGTGGGACCGATGGTGCGCGCCGGGGACGCGGTGGTGACCGAGTTCAGGCTGGACGGCGCCGTGGTGGCGGTCGATCTGACGCTGCTGTCGGAGCGGCTGGCGGGGGGTTACCTGTACGGCGCGCATCCGCGGCTCAGGGAGCGCAAGGCGGACGTGGCGACGATACTGCTGCACGCCTGCGCCCAGCACATCGGAACGGGCGGCGGAACGGGCGGGCGGCGCGTGCTGAGCCTGCTGCGCGGCAACGAGCCCTACAAGCACCACTGGCGCCCTCAGCCCGTCGTCAACCAGCGCCTCCTGCTGGCCAGGCGGCGGACGGCGCCGCTGATGTCGGCGGCCGTCTGCGACGTGGCCGCGCGCAACCGCGGCAAGAAGCTGCTCGACCGGTTCGCCGACTGGAGGGAACGCGGTGGCGGCAGGCCGTGACCGGCCCACCGCCGCCTCCGGGTCAGCGGCTGCGCGCCCACCGGTCGAGGCGCAGGCAGAACTTTTCGCCGATCCAGTACTCCGCCCACTCGCCCAGCTCCACCGGCGAGCAGTACGGCGGCCGCACGGGCGCGGGGTCCGCCGGTCCGGGCGACGCCGGACCGGTGGGCGCGGGTGTGGGCGCCGGACCGGTGGGTGTGGGCGCGGGATCGACCGGCGTCGGGACCGGGGCCGGACCGGTGCGGCCGTAGAGCGCCGACCGGTAGATCCCGGAGGCGTCGGGGTTGTCGTCGCACTGCCACACACCGTGCGGGCAGTAGTCCGTGAGCGTGTTGTACAACGGTTCGTGCTCGTCCAGCCAGGCGAGCATGCCCTTCATGTACGCCGCGTTGTCCCCGTTGCGGAAGAGCCCCCATTCGGGGTACGAGATCGGCTTTCCGTGCTCTTTCGCGAAGTCGACGTGCGCCTGGAGACCGTAGGGTTCCGAGACCGCTTCGTCGAACGACTGTCCGCGCGGCTGGTCGTACGAATCCATGCCGATGATGTCGACCGTCTCGTCGCCCGGGTAGCACTGGGTCCAGGGAATGGCGTCCCGGCCGCGGTTCGGCGTGAAGTCGAACCGGAACTTCTGTCCCGGCACCGCCCGCATGGCGGTGACGATCCTGTTCCAGTACGCCTTCCAAGCCTCCGGGTCCGGTCCGCAGCGGTGGGTGTAGGTGACGCCGTTCATCTCCCAGCCGAGCACGATGACGGTGTCGGGCACCCGCAGTTCGACGAGTCGCTCGGCCAGCCTGCGGAAGTGGTGGTCGAACTCCCCGGCCGCGCCCCGCCGCAGCAGGCTGCGGACCTCGGGGTCGGAGACGTGGTCCTCGTTGCGCTCCAGCATGGGGACGTTCAGGACGAAGAGCCGGTCGTCCCGCTGCCGGCGCCAGTCCGCCCAGGCGTCGAGGAAGCCGGGCAGCCCTTCGATGTTGCTCCAGAGGTCGCCCGGCAGGTAGGTGTGCGCCACGCGCAGCTCGGCCCCGCCCAGCCAGCGGCTCAGCTCCGCGATCCGGGCCACTCCGCGGGGCCCGTAGTCGAGGTAGGCACCGTAGGCCGGGCCCTCGCGACCGCCCTCACGGCCCTCGGTGACCTCGGAGTCGCCGGAGTTCTCGGGGCTCTCAGGGTTCTCGGGGCCCTCGGGGTTCTCGGGGTTCTCCGGTGGCGTGGGCTGCGGGGTCGTCCCGGGCTGGGGCGCGGTCGGGGCCGTCGGAGCCACGGCCCCGGTGGGCGCGGTCGGCGGCGGGAGCGGCGGTTCGGCCGCCCTTGCGCCGGCGGCGTACCCCGTCCCGGACGCGAGGGCGGCCGAGACGAGGAGCCCGGCGGTGAGTGAGGCGGCACCGCATGCCCGCCGTCGGGTCCGGGTCCGTTCCAGTGGGGCCATGTCCGCTCCTCGCGCTTCATCTCCGCCGTCACTGACACCCAGTCATATGAATGCGGACTGCGCCAACCGAGGCTGAGCGCCGAGGAGAAGTGCGATCACTCGCACGGGTGAGGCATCAGACGGCCGGGCCGGGGCCGGTGTGCGCGCGACCGCACCCGGTGCCCGCCCGTCGGCCTCGCGCCGGGGTTGCGCCGAGTGGCGGCCCGGGCGGCCCGCCCCACCGTGCTGATCCCAATGGATGACGCAAGCGCCGTCGCCGTGGTGCCGGGCGCGACCCGTCCGGCACCCGGCGCGTCGTCACCGGGGGGACACGACCCGGTTGCGTCGGTAGAGGATCGCTCCGCCGATCAGCAGACCCATGCCGGCGGCCGAGGCCGCGAGCATTCCCTCACTGCCGGTGTGCGCCAACTCGGGCGGGAGGCCGGGCCGCGGGTCGGCCGGGGGCGTGGCCGCCGGAGGCGCCGCGGGCGGAGCCGTCGCCGGCGGTTCCGCGGGAGGAGTCGTCCCCGGCTGGTGGGACGGGGGCGTGTGCGGCGGGTGGTGGGGCGGGGTGTGGGGCGGGGTGTGCGGGGTGTGCGGGGGCTGCGCGGGCGGCGCGTCGTCGCCGTAGCCGCCGGGACCACCGGGGTCGCCTTCCTGGACGATGCATTCGTTGCCGAACACCGGGTTCAGCAGACCGATCACGTCGACCGAGTCGCCGCACACGTTGACCGGTACGTCGACCGGCGCCTCGGCGCCGTTGCCGCTGACGGCACCGGGCGAACCGTGCGTCTGGCTGTGAGCGTCGGCCCCGGCCTGCCCGTGCCCGCCGGAGGGGCCGTGACCGTGTTCGTGGCCATGACCGCCGGAGGGGCCGTGACCGTGCTCGTGGCCATGACCGCCGGAGGGCTTGTGTCCGTGCGAAGGCCCGTGCGAACCGGATTGGCCGGATTGGTCTGCGCGACCGCCCTCGTCCCCGTGCCCGCGCCCGCTGCGCTCGCCGTGACCACCCTGGTCCCTGTGACCGGCCTGGTCCCTGTGACCACCCTGGTCCCTGTGACCGCCCTGACCCTGGTGGCCGCCCTGGTCCTTGTGGCCACCCTGACCCCTGTGACCGCTCTGATCCTTGCGGCCACCCTGGTCCTTGTGACCGCCCTGACCCTGGTGGCCGCCTTGGTCCTTGTGGCCACCCTGACCCCTGTGACCGCCCTGGTCCTTGCGGCCACCCTGGTCGTCATGACGGCCGCCATCGTCGCGGTGACCGCCCTGGTGGCCCGACTCGTGGTGACCGCCCTGGTGGCCCGACTCGTGACGGGGTGGACCGTGGTGGCCCGGGTCATGGCCGGACGAGTGGTCGGGGCCGGCGTGCGACACTCGTCGCTCCGAGACGTTCGCACAGGAGTTGCCGAACGCCGGGTTCAGTGCGCCGACCACGTCGACCGAGTTGCCGCACGCGTTCACCGGTACGTGGACCGGCACCGCCACGTTGTTGCCGGACGCCACACCGGGCGAGCCCGCCGTGGTCCCGGACGACTCCGAGTCGGCGAACGCGGGGGTGCTGTACATGGACAGAATGCCCGTCGCGGCCGCGGCCACGACCATTCCCCTGCTCAGGGTCTGTCGCAATGTCGTTTTCTTCCTGCTCGTAACAGTGGAAAAGCCGGCCTTGGCGCCCAGTAGGTCGTCCAAGGCCGGCCTGATTCAGCCGAACGGCTGGTGCCTTCCGACGTGTCAGTTGTTGACGCAGACGTTGCCGAACGCCGGGTTCAGCAGGCCGACCACGTTGACCGTGTTGCCGCACACGTTGACGGGAACGTGAACAGGAACCTGGACGACGTTGCCCGAGAGGACACCGGGGGAGCCCACTGCGGCACCCTGGGCATCGGCGTCGGCGAAGGCGGGCGCCGCCATTCCGAGGGCCATGATGGCTCCGGCGATGGCAGCTGCGCTCTTCTTGTGATTCACGTGCTTTCCCTTCTTTGCGGTCATGCCCCTGTGACGGCCGAAACCGAGCGAGCGCATTCTGGACGGCTCGCAGCACGACCTCGGGCTGTTAACGAGGAACGGAGGTCCGAAGAAACTACGTAATGTGAACTGTTTGGCAATTCACTCGAACGCACCGAACCGCCGCCGTGCCCCGGAGGGGCAGCAGCGCGATTTCGCGCATCCACAGACGCGTTGTCCACGTGCGGCGGCACCGCGTACGACGCCGGGGCACCACCGAAACACACGCGAGGGAAACCCGGGCTGTCCGCGTACGACGACAGCGGACGGCCCAGGCGGTGCCGGATGCGGCTTTACTCGCCGTTCGCCGACAGGACGGCCAGGTCCTCCAGGACGTGCGACAGGGCGCCGTCGCGCTTCGCCTGGGTGGAGTTGTCCACGCACTGCTGCGACAGCTCGTCCGACAGGACGTTGATGTCCTGGATCGGGACGACGTTGATGACCTGGACGTTGATGTCCTCCAGGCCCACGCACGGCTTGTTGAGGGTTCCCTCGACCAGCGAGAGCTGAGGGCTCATGTCACCCTTGGNCCAGGCCCACGCACGGCTTGTTGAGGGTTCCCTCGACCAGCGAGAGCTGAGGGCTCATGTCACCCTTGGTCGCCGAGTTGCCGAACGCCGACGAGGCACCGTTGCCGTTGGCCACGGCCGGCCCGGAGTCGTCACCGATGGCCAGAGCCTGGGGGGCGGCCGCCACTGACATACCGATGACAGAAGCGGCAGCCGCCGCGGCGAACATTGCCTTCTTGAGCACTTCGCGTTCCTTTCCTAGTAGCGACGTAGCGACGCATGTCCTACGGCCTCATCAACCGGTGGCTACGGGATTGGTTGCGGGCGTTCACCCGGTTGGCCCGCATTGAATCCATGGACGGGTGGGAAAGGCGAATGCCCGGCAGTAACCGGTAACCGCCCCCGGAGTGAGCCGTCGGAGTGAAGGAGGGAAACCATGCCGCGCCGGTGCAGTTGAACCAGGGCGCTCCGGTGGACGGGGTTTCTTCAGAAAAAGGACTGGTCAATGATCAAGAAGGTTCTTGCCACCGCGGCGATCGCCGCTTCCGTCGTGGGTGCCTCCGCTGCCGTGGCTCCGCAGGCGATGGCAATCGGCGACGACGCCGGCCCGGCCGTCTCGAACGGCAACGCGGCCGCGCAGTACTACGGCAACTCCGCCACATACGGCAACATGAGCCCGCAGATGGCACTCATCCAGGGCTCCTTCAACAAGCCCTGCATCGGCTTGAACGACATCAACGTTCCGGTGATCAACGTGGTCCCGCTCCAGGACATCAACGTCCTGTCGGACCAGATGACCCAGCAGTGCGTCGAGAACTCCACCCAGACGAAGCGCGACGGCGCGCTGGCGCACCTCCTGGAAGACGTGTCGATCCTCTCCTCCAACAGCGAGCGCTGAGGCGGGACCACAAAGGGGGCGGGACCACCGATGCGTTCGGTGGTCCCGCCCCCTTCGTGTGCCTGTGCCCGGATTCCCGCAGGTCAGCGCCCTGACGCGTACAACGCGTCGATCCGTTCCGCGTACGCCTCCAGTGCCGCCCGGCGCTTGATCTTCAGGGACGGGGTGAGCAGGCCGTTGTCCTCGGTGAACTCCTCCTCCACCAGGGCGAAGGCGCGGATCGACTCGGCCCTGGAGACGGCCTGGTTGGCGTGGTCGACGGCCTTCTGGACGTCGGCGCGCAGCCGCGGGTCGTCGACGAGCCCGGACAGCGGGGTGTCGGCCGGCATCCCGTGGACGTGCAGCCAGTGGGCGAGGTCCTCCCGGTCCAGGGCGATCAGGGCGGCGACGTAGGGGCGGTTGTCGCCGACGACGACGCACTGGCCGACCGGGGGACGGCTGCGCAGGCGGTCCTCCAGGACGGCCGGGGAGACGTTCTTGCCGCCGGAGGTGACGAGGATGTCCTTCTTCCGGCCGGTGATGGTGAGGTAGCCGTCCTCGTCCAGCGAGCCCAGGTCACCGGTCGCGAACCACTCGTCGGTCAGGACCGCGTCGGTGGCGGCCGGGTCGTTCCAGTAGGCGCCGAAGACGATGCCGCCCTTGACGAGCACCTCGCCGTCGTCGGCGATGCGGACGGCCGTGCCCGGAACGGGGAGGCCGACCGTGCCGGGGCGCGGCCGCAGGGGCGGCACGATCGTCGCGGCCGCGGTGGTCTCGGTGAGGCCGTAGCCCTCGTAGACGATGATTCCGGCGGCGTAGAAGAACAGGCTGAGGTCGCGGTCGAGCGGGGAGCCGCCGCTGATGGCGTAGCGCGTGCGACCGCCGATCTCCTTGCGGATACGGCGGTAGACCAGCAGGTCGTACAGGGCCCAGGCGGCGTAGAGGCCGGGTCCGGGGCCCTTGCCGCGGCCGAGGAACCGGTCGAGGTGCCGTTCGCCGAAGCGCACGCCGACGCGGTGCGCCCGGTCGAAGGATGCGCCGCGGCCGATCCGCTCGGCGGTGGCGCGGCCGGTGCCGTGGATCTTCTCGAAGAGGTAGGGCACGCCGACCAGGAAGGAGGGCCGGAACCTCCTGAGCGCCGGACGCAGTTCGTCGGGCTTGATGCTCGGGAAGTGGCCCAGTTCGATACGGGCCATCAGGCAGGAGATCTGCAGGGTGCGGCCCAGGATGTGGGCGAGCGGGAGGAAGAGGAGGGTCGAGGCCCGCCGTCCGGTGACCGCCTTGAAGACGGGGTGGAGGAGTTCGACGGTGTTCGCGGCCTCCGCGTACAGGTTGGCGTGGGTCAGGACGCAGCCCTTGGGCCTGCCGGTGGTGCCGGAGGTGTAGCAGATCGTCGCGACGGAGTCGGGCGTCAGGGCGGCGCGGCGCTTGGTGACCTCCTCGTCGGGTACGTCGCGCCCTTCGGCGATCAGTTCGGCGACGGCTCCGCCGCTTCCGGACGCATCGGCTCCGGGTGCGTCGGCCCTGGCTGCGCCGGTTCCGGCTGTGCCGTCGAGCTGCCAGATGTGCGGGGGGTCCTGGTGGTCGGCCGTGCCGGTAGCGACGGCCGTCGCGTGCTCCGGGGTCTCGACCACGACGAAACGGGCGGCCGAGTCGCGGACGATCCACTCGACCTGGCCGGGCGAGGACGTGGGGTAGATGGGGACGGACAGGCCGCCCGCGGCCCAGATCGCGAAGTCGAGCAGCGTCCACTCGTAGCGGGTACGGGACATGACCGCGACCCGGCCGCCCGGTTCGAGGCCCGCCGCGATCAGCCCCTTGGCGACGGCCGTGACCTCACGGGCGAAGGCGGCGGCGGTCACGGGCCGCCAGCCGCCGTCCCCGCCGCGCCGGAGGACCACCGCGTCCGGGGCCTCGGCCGCGTTGGTGAAGGGCAGGTCGGCGATGCTGCCGGCGGCGGCCCCCGGCGCGAGGGCCGGCATACGCGCCTCGCGGACCACGCCTGCGGTGTCCCTCACCACCTCGACCCGGGCGCGGTCCGCCAGGTCGGTGCGCTTCCTCGCCTGTTTCAGGTCCTTGCGTACGCCCATGGAGGCTCCCGTGACGGCTTGTGGCGGCGCTTACTTACTTCTGAGTAAACTTACTGGAGCGTAGGAAATTTTCAACAGACCGGGAGGCCCGAGGGGGCCGGGCGTCAAGCTCGGCCGGACGCGGGCCGATGAACGGGGCATGACGTCGTCGACGCACCCGCCCACACCTCCCGTGGATTCTGTGGAATTCGTAGGAGCCGCAGATCCCTCGTACCGCAGGGCCCGTCCGCCCGGTCCCGGTGCCGGCCCCGGTGCCGGTGCCGCGTGGGCGGGCCGGGTGCGGGTGGCGGTGTGGGCCCTCCCGGCGCTCCTGGTGGCGTACGCGGGGTTCCGGCGGCGGTGGATGTCCGACGACGCCTACATCTACGTACGGACCGTGCGGCAGGTGCTGGCCGGGAACGGACCCGTGTTCAACGCGGGTGAGCGGGTCGAGTCGTCGACCGGCACGCTCTGGCAGTGGCTGCTCGTCGGGACCGGGGGCGCGGGGGCCGATCCGGCGTCGGCGGCGGTGTTCGGAGGGCTCCTGCTGACCGTCGCCGGGTTCGCGCTGGCAGGGATCGGCGCGCTGCGGACGTACGGGGGCCGGGCGGCCGTGCCGTTGGGGTCGCTGGTGCTGCTCGGACTGCCTCCCGTGTGGGACTTCGCCACCTCGGGGCTGGAGACGGGGCTCGTCACGTGCTGGATCGCGGGAGCGTGGCTGGCGCTGACGGCACGCCCCTCCTCGCTCGCGACCTCGGCGCTCATCGGGCTCGGTCCTCTGGTGCGGCCGGACCTGGGACTGGTGACCGTGGTGTTCCTGGGTGCCCAGTGGCTGCTGGTCCGGCCGTCGTGGCGGGGCGCGCTCGCGGGGGCCGGGGCGGCGGGGGCGCTGCCGGCCGCGTACGAGGTGTTCCGGGCCGGGTACTACGGGCATCTGGTGCCGCTGCCCGCCGTGACGAAGGAGGCCTCGCGGAGCCTGTGGGGGCGGGGGCTGGGATATCTGGGGGACTTCGCGCACCCCTATCTGCTGTGGGTGCCGGTGCTGATCGTGCTGGTGCTGATCGTGGTGGCACCGTTCTTGCCGGAGGCGGTGGCGGTGCCGGGTCCGCGCGGGTCCGGGGCGGCGCGGCTCGTGCCCGCGCTCGCTCCCGTCGTCGCCGGGGTGCTGTGCTGGGTGTACGTGGTGAAGGTCGGGGGCGACTTCATGCACGGGCGCATGCTGCTGCCCGGGCTGCTGCTGATGCTGCTGCCCGTCTTCGTCGTCCCGGCGACCCGGGCGGGAACGCTCGCCGCGGTCGGCGTCGGCCTGTGGGCGGTGGTCTGCGCCGGCTGGCTGCGGATTCCGTACGGCGCGGAGATCGGGCCCGCGGGGATCGCGGACGAGCGCGGGGTGTACGTCCGCCACAACGCCGATCCGCACCCGGTGCGGCACACGTTCGCGGGGGCGCCGCACCACCTGGAGTACGTGCGGAGGGTGGCGGCCGCCCGTCGATCGGGGGCGCCGGTGCTGCTGTCCGGCAAGGAGGGGCGGGCGGCCGCCGACCCGGACTCGGCCGGGCCGACGGCGAGTTATGTGGTGCTGGGGCTCAACGGGGCCGTCGTCCCGCTGGACGGGGCCGCGCTCGATCCGATCGGACTCGCGTATCCGCTGGCCGCGCACTCCGAGCGGGTCGGGTCGGGACGGGTGGGGCACGACAAGCGGCTGCCCGCGGCCTGGCTGGTCGCCGACCGGGGGGTGGGTGCGCCGGACTGGGTCGACCGGGACGAGGTGGAGGCCGCCCGGCGGGCTCTGCGGTGCGGGGGGCTGGCGGAGCTGGACGGGGCGGTGCGGGGACGGTTGACGGTGGGGCGGTTCCTGCGCAACGTCGCCGGGGCGTGGGACCGGACGGCGTTCCGGTTTCCCAATGATCCGGTGCGGGCGGAGAGGGAGCTGTGTGGGTGAGCGCGCAGTTCCCCGCGCCCCCGAAGGGCGCGGGTTCTGTGGGCTGCTAGTTGTTCAGGGTTGCCGCTCGGGTGATCGTGTCGGACAGGTCGTGGATCGCCTTCGTTTCCGTGGCGGACGCCAGGCGGGACGCCCGGCGGGCCAGTTCCGGCAGGGGCGGTGCCCCGGGCAGACCCGACCACCGGGCGTCGCCGGACCGCAGCGCGTCGGCGAAGTACGCGGCGACCGCGGTCACCTGCAGTCCGCTGCGCGCAGACTCCGCGTCCCACAGGGGCCGGTCGAGGGCGTCCGCACCGACCCGGCCCGTCGCCTCGGACGGGGCCCGGGTCCCGGGGTCCAGCCACCGCACCGTCGCCGTCGCGACGTGCCCCGTCGCGCCGGGCCTCACCCGCACCGCGTACAGCGCCGTCACGGTGTGGCCGGGCCCCGTCTCGCCCCCGTCCACCCGGTCGTCGCGGAAGTCCTCGTCGGCGACCCGCCGGTTGTCGTAGCCGATCAGCCGGAACTGCTCGACGGTCTCCGGGTCGAAGGCGACCTGCGCCTTCGCGTCCCGGGCCGTGAGGTCGACGTTCCGCGGCAGGTCCTCGCAGAAGACCTCGCGGGCCTCCTCGGCGCTCGACACGTACGCGGTGTGGCCGTCGCCCCGGTCGGCGAGGCGTTCCATCAGCGCGTCGCCGTAGTCGCTGCCCACGCCGACGCCGAAGAGCGTGATGCCGTGCGCGCGGCGGGCGTCCGCGATCCGGTCGAGGAGGGCGTCGGCATCGGTCTCGCCCGTGTTGGCGAGGGCGTCGGAGAGCAGCACCACCCGGTTGGTGGCGCCCGCGCGCAGCCCGTCGACGGCCGTGCGGTAACCGGTGGTGACGCCCGCGCCGAGGTTGGTCGAGTCGGTGGGTTCGAGGGTGTCGATCGCCTCGTGGACCCGGTCGCGGTGGTCGCCCAGGCGGGTCATCGGCAACACGGTCCTCGCCTCGTCGCTGAAGGTGACGAGCGCGACGGCGTCGTTGTCGCGCAGCCGGTCCGTCATCACCCCCAGGGACTCCTTGGCCAGGTCGAGGCGGCCCGGCTCGGCCATGGAGCCCGAGACGTCGACGACGAAGGTGAGGGCGGCGGGCGGACGTTCGCCGGGGTCCGCGGCTCCCCTCGTGGCGAGGCCGACCCTGACGAGCCGCCAGTCCCGGGCGTCCGCGCGGGCGCCGTCCAGCGTGACCGTGAAGCCGTTGCCGTCGGGGCGCTCGTAGTCCTGGCGGAAGCTGTTGACGAACTCCTCCGGGCGGACCGTCGACGGGTCGGGGCGCCGGCCGTCCCGCAGGGTGCGGCGCGCGTAGGTGTACGAGGCGGTGTCGACGTCCAGCGCGAAGGTGGAGAGGTGGTCGGCCGGGGGCGCGGTCTCGCGGAGTTCGCCCCTCCGGTCGTCCTGGCCGTCCTGACCCTCCTGGCCGGTGTCGCCGTCCGTACGGCCGTCGGTGCCCGAAGGGCCGGTCGGATGCGGCTGGGCGGGGGCCGGGAAGCCGTTGTCCTCCCGTGCCTTGGTACTGCCGCGGTCCGGCCCGCTCCCGCCGTCGTTGCAGCCGGTGAGCAGGAGCCCGAAGGTGACGGTCGCGGCGACGAACGCGCCCCGCGCACGCCGCCGCCGTTCCTGACTTCCCTGCCGTCCCTGCCTTCTCTGCCGTCCCTGTCGTGTCCGGTGCTGTTCGGTGCGCCTCATGTGTGCCCCCTCGGTGACCGCTGTGAGCCGACGTCTGTGACTGTGACGGCGCAGACGGCCGGAAGGAGCGGCCCGAGGTGTTGCGGATGGATCTCGATGCGGCCACGGCGGGCGGCGGCCGAGACCGGTGGGTGATCCTCCGGAGACCGGGGGGTGTCCGGAGGAGTCGTACCCCGGTCGTCGGAAGGTCCCTACGACACCACGTCCTTGCGGGCGAAACCGCGGAAGGCCAGGGCGAACAGCACCATCGCGTACGTGAGGGAGACCGCCGTGCCCTGGATCATGCCGCCCCACTCGGGACGTGGCTGTACCGCGTCGGCCCAGGCGAACTGCCAGTGCGCGGGCAGGAAGTGGCGCCAGTCGCCGAGGGCGGTGACCGCGTCCAGCACGTTCCCCACGATCGTCAGGCCGACCGCGCCCCCCACCGCGCCCAGCGGGGCGTCGGTCTTCGTCGACAGCCAGAACGCGAGCCCCGCCGTGACCAGTTGCGACGCGAAGATGAACGCGATCACGACCACCAGCCGCTGGGCCGCCGTACCCGCGGACAGGGTGCCGCCGGTGGGGATCTCCAGCGGACCCCAGCCGTACGCGACCGAGCCCACCGCCAGCGCGACGACCGGCAGCAGCACCATCGCGGCGAGGCTGAGGCCGAGCGCGACCACCAGCTTGGACCACAGGAGGCGGGCCCTGGGCACGGGTGCGGCGAGGAGGTAGCGCAGGGAGGACCAGCTGGCCTCCGAGGCGATGGTGTCGCCGCAGAACAGCGCCACGGGGATGACCAGCAGGAAGCCCGCGGAGACGAAGAGGTTCGTCGCGGCGAAGTTGGCGCCTGACGCCGTGGCCGTGTCCATGAGGGTGACCCGGCCCTCGCGACCGTCCGGCCGGCCGCCGATCGCGAAGGCCACGGCCAGCACGAAGGGCAGGGCGGCGAGGATCGCGCCCATGGCCAGCGTGCGGCGCCGCTTCAGCTGGCGCATCAGCTCGACCCGCAGGGGCAGGGTCCGCCCCGCCCGGTAGCCGTCGGCCACCTCGGCACGCTCGGCGCGGTCGGCACGCTCGGTAAGTGTGCTCACGCGGAGCCTCCGATCAGGGTCAGGAACGCGTCCTCCAGGCGGCGGTGGGGACCGAGGGAGGCCACCGGGACCTCCAACCGGACCAGCTCCACGAGGAGCCGGGCCACCGCCGCGGAGTCGTCGACGGCCGCGGGGTCGTAGACGGCCGAGGGGTCCTGGACGACCGGGGAACCCCCGCCGCCCGACACCGTGGGCGTGGGCGTGGGCATGGGCATGGGCGTGGTCGTCGCGGCCGTGGGCGTGACCGCAGCCGTCCCCGTGGCCGTCGTCAGCCGTATCAGCAGCCCGTCGTCCGTCCGGACCACCGACGCGACGCCCGGCAGTGCCGCCACCTTCTCCACCAGCGGGTCCGCGATGCCGGCCGCGAGGCCGACGAGCAGCGTGCCGCCGGAGCCGATGATCTCGTGGACCGGGCCGGCCTGGACCAGCCGTCCCCGGTCCATGACGACCAGGTGCGTGCAGGACTGCTCGACCTCGGCGAGGAGGTGGCTGGACACGATGACCGTACGGCCGGCCGCGGCGTAGCGGATCATGACCTCGCGCATCTCACGGATCTGGGGCGGGTCCAGGCCGTTCGTCGGTTCGTCGAGGATCAGCAGGTCCGGCAGGCCGAGCATGGCCTGGGCGATGGCGAGGCGCTGCCGCATGCCCTGGGAGTACGTGCGCACCGCGCGGGCCAGTGCGTCCCCCAGGCCCGCGATCTCCAGGGCCTCCGCCAGGTGGGCGTCCTCGGGCGGGCGGCCGGTGGCCTGCCAGTACAGCTCCAGGTTCTCGCGGCCGGAGAGGTGCGGCAGGAAACCCGCGCCCTCCACGAAGGCGCCGACCCGGGACAGGACGGGGGCGCCCGGCCGGATCGCGTGCCCGAAGACGCGGATCTCGCCCTCGTCGGGCTTGATGAGGCCCATCAGCATGCGCAGGGTGGTGGTCTTGCCCGCGCCGTTCGGTCCGAGCAGGCCGAGGACCTGGCCCTTCTCGACGCGGAACGACAGGTCCCGTACGGCGTACCGGTCCACGGACTTCGCGTAGCGCTTGCTCAGGCCCGTGATCTGGAGCGGGACCTCGGCGAGCGCGGGGTCGGGCGGGACCGCGGCGGTCCGGCGGCGGCCCGTCGCCAGCAGGGCCAGCGCGAGCAGCGCGCCGGCGACCGGCAGCCACCACACCCAGGCGGGCAGCGCCGCGGCGGCGGTACGCACGCCGGGCACGGTCGGCACGGCGAGGTCGCCCTTCAGGGAGACGGTGTACGTCGCCGGGGCCGTCGGGGACGCGTACCCGAGGTCGGTCGAGGCCAGGACCAGGCGCAGCCGGTGGCCCTCCCGCACCTCGTGGTCGACGGCGGGCAGGGTCAGCCGGACGTCCTTCCCGTCCTCGCCGGTCGCGACCCGGACCGGGGTGACCAGCTGGGAGGGCAGGACCTGCTGCCCGCCGCCGGGGCCCACGTCGTAGACCTTGCCGAAGAGCACGGCCTCGCCGGTCGTCGACCTCACGTTGACCGTCACGGTGGGCGTGCCGGTGATGCGCAGGTCCTCGGTGAGGGCCCTGGACTCGAACCGTGCGAACTGCCCGGGGAAGTCGAGCGACACGCCGACGCCCAGCGAGGAGAGCTGGGAGAGGCCGCCCGCGCCGCTCAGCCCGGGGAGGGCCGAGACGCCGGGCGGACTGGCGCCCGCGGGGTTGGCGAACTCCTGCTCGCGCCCGCTCAGCGCCACCTTCCGGCCGTCGGTACCGGTCAGGCCGGGGTAGGTGTCCCCGGCGGCGCCCCTCAGGCGGGCCGCGCCGTCGGTGGAGTCGATGCCTCCGGTGCGGGTGATGCGGAACGCGGGTCCCGTGGCAGTGTTCCCGCCGTTCCCGCCGTTCCCGTCGGTCCCGTCGGTCCCGCCGTTCCCGTCTTCCTTCAGGTAGCGGTCGAACCAGGAGGTCACGCGTGCCCGTACGCGGTCGGTCTCCAGGTCGCCGCCGTCGTGGCCGCCGGAGAGCCAGTCGACGCCGACCGGGGCGCCGTTGGCCCTGACGGCCTCGGCGATCCGGTCTGCCTGGTCGAGCGGGAAGAGCGAGTCGGTCTGGCCCTGCATGATGAGCGTGGGCACCTCGATGCGGTCGCCGACGGCGGAGGGGCTGCGCTCCTCCAGCAGTTCCACGGCCTTCGCGTCGGGTTCCCCGGACTCGGCGACCCGCTCGTACATCTCGCACAGCTGCTTCTCGAACGCGTCGCAGCCGCCGCCGGAGTTGATGAACAGCCCGGCCCACAGCTTCTTGAAGACGCCGTTCGGGAACAGGGCGTCCGCCAGGTTCCAGTACGTGATCGCCGGGGCGACGGCGTCGACCCGCCGGTCGTGGCCGGCGGCGAGCAGCGAGACCGCGCCGCCGTACGAGGCGCCTGTGACGCCGACCCGGGGGTCGCCGTCCTTGTCCAGCTCGACCTCGGGGCGCCCGGCCAGCCAGTCGATCAGCCGGGAGACGTCGGCGACCTCGCCCTCGGGGTCGTTCAGGCCGATCCTGCCGGTGGACCTGCCGAAGCTGCGCGCGGACCAGGTCAGCACCGCGTACCCGTCGCGGGCGAGGTCCTCCGCCTGCTCGCGGACGTCCTCCTTGCTGCCGCCGAAGCCGTGCGTCAGCAGGACGGCGGGGCGGCGGTCCGGGGACCCGCCGGAACCTCCGGAGACGCCGGAGCCGGTGGTGAAGTACGACGTGTCGATCCGCACCCCGTCCGCCGTGGGAAGCATCCGGTCGGCACGGTGCACCGCGGGCGCCCCGTCGGAGGCGACCGCGGTCCATGTCCCGGCGCCGGCGAGCACGACGACGGCGGCCGCGGCGGCTATCCACCGTCGCGGCCGCCCTCGCAGCGCGGGCATTCGAAGATCCATGCCTCCACGGTACGGGGCGCCTCCGGCGGAGGGTGCAGCCGAAGGGCGGAGCCCTCCGGTATCCCGTGGGAGTACAGGACGCCCTTCGTGTACCGCAAACGCGGTACACGAAGGGCGTGCCGCCGGGGATCTCCCTCACAAATGGTGGCGGCGGGTGGCGGCCAGTCGTTCGTACCGCTCGCGTGCCCGGACCGCCGACGGCCGGGTCGAGGTCTCCGCCACGGGTACGTCCCACCATGCCTGCGCCGGGGGCGCGCCCGACACCCTGTCCGCCGTTTCGGTCTCCACGTGGACACAGGTGGGGGTGTCGGCGGCCCGTGCCTCGGCGAGAGCGGCACGCAGGTCGTCCACGGTCTTCGCGCGCAGGACCCGCATGCCGAGGCTCGCCGCGTTCGCGGCCAGGTCGACGGGGAGCGGGCGGCCGGTGTACGTCCCGTCCTCGGACCGGTGGCGGTAGGCGGTGGCGAACCGCTCGCCGCCCACCGACTCGGAGAGGCCGCCGATGGAGGCGTACCCGTGGTTCTGCAGGAGGACGACCTTGATCGCGACGCCCTCCTGCACGGCGGTGACGATCTCCGTCGGCATCATCAGGTACGTGCCGTCGCCCACCAGCGCCCACACCGGGCGGTCGGGGGCCGCCATCCGGACGCCGATCGCGGCCGGGATCTCGTAGCCCATGCAGGAGTAGCCGTACTCGACGTGGTACTGGTCGCGGGAACGGGTGCGCCACAGCCTGTGCAGGTCGCCCGGGAGGGAGCCGGCCGCGTTGACGATGATGTCGTCGCCGGTGACCAGTTCGTCGAGGGCGCCGAGGACCTGCGCCTGGGTCGGCCGGCTGTAGGAGTCCTCCGCCTCGAACGCCGCGTCGACGCGGTGCTCCCAGCGCTCCTTGTCCTCGGTGTACTCGGCGACGTACGCGGGTTCGGCGCGGTGGCCCAGCGGCGCGAGTGCCCCGGTGAGCGCCCTGAGGGCCGTGCGCGCGTCCGCGACCAGCGGCTGCCCGGCGAGTTTGTGGGCGTCGAAGGGGGCGATGTTGATGTTCAGGAAGCGCACGCCGGGGGCGGCGAAGAGGGTGCCGGAGGCGGTGGTGAAGTCGGTGTAGCGGGTGCCGACACCGATCACCAGATCGGCGGTACGGGCGAGTTCGCAGGCGGTCGCCGTGCCGGTGTGCCCGATGCCGCCGACGTCCGCCGGGTGGTCCCAGGCGAGCGATCCCTTGCCCGCCTGCGTGGCGGCGACCGGGATGCGGGTGAGGTCGGCGAACTCCCTGAGCGCGTCCTCGGCCCCGCTGTGGTGGACGCCGCCGCCCGCGACGACCACGGGGCGGCGGGCCCGGCGCACGGCCCGTACCGCGGCGGCCAGCTCCCCGGGGTCGGCGGCCGGACGGCGTACGGTCCACACGCGCTCGGCGAAGAACCCGTCCGGCCAGTCGAATGCCTCCGCCTGCACGTCCTGCGGGAGCGCGAGGGTGACGGCGCCCGTGTCGAGCGGGTCGGCGAGCACGCGCATCGCCCGGAGGGCGGCCGGTATCAGGGCCTCGGGCCGGGTGATCCGGTCGAAGTACCTCGACACCGGGCGCAGGCAGTCGTTGACCGACACGTCGCCGGCGTAGGGGACTTCGAGCTGCTGGAGGACCGGGTCGGCGGGGCGCGTCGCGAAGACATCACCGGGAAGGAGGAGCACCGGCAGGTGGTTGACGGTGGCGAGGGCCGCACCGGTGACGAGGTTGGTCGCGCCGGGGCCCACGCACGTGGTGACGGCCTGCGCGGACAGGCGGTCGCGCTGACGCGCGTAGCCGACGGCCGCGTGCACCATGGCCTGCTCGTTGCGGCCCTGGTGGTACGGCATGTCGTCGCCGTACTCCAGGAGCGCCTGCCCGAGCCCCGCGACGTTGCCGTGGCCGAGGATGCCCCAGGTGGCGTCGATCAGGCGGTGTCTCGTGCCGTCGCGTTCGGTGTACTGGGCGGCGAGGAACCGCACCAGTGCCTGCGCGACGGTCAGCCTCGTCGTCGACGACGTCGGCTCTGTCATCGGTGTCATCGGTAGCCCCCTGCGCTCTCTGCGTGTCACGGGCGGACGCCGGTTCCGTCACGTCGTACGTCCGGACGGGCCCGGCGACCCTACGCTCCGCCCGCCGGTCCGCCGTGCGCATCCGGTGCCGGGACACATAGGGGTGGGGTGGGGGACCTCCGGCGCGGAGCCGTAGCGGGCGGGGAGTCGTCGCTCGCACTTCGCTCCTGCCAGGGCGAAGCGGACTTCCGCGCCGGAGGCGATCTGTGCCCGGGCGTCATGGGGGTGTACCCGAAGTCGGCGACTTCGTCGAACATGTGCCCCCTGCCCGGGAGTTCGAACACTTTGCCCTCTTTATTCCCCTCCGGCGCACCGTACCGCCGCCGCCCTCCGGACGCACGGCCCACCCGCCCACGGCGGCGGCACCGCGGTGCCGGCCGCGGCCCCGCCGTCGTCGGCGGCTCTGTCGACCCCAGGTGTAGCGGCGCCGACAGAGCCCTGTCAATTAGTTGTCCGGACATTCGGACCAGCCCTTGACACCTCTCCCCGGCCGCCCCGAAGCTGACGCCCATGACGTCGTTGCCACCCCAGTCATCGCCCCAGTCATCGCCTGCGTCCTCACTGTCGCGCATCCGGATCGGTTCGGCGCCCGACTCCTGGGGCGTGTGGTTCCCCGACGATCCCCAGCAGGTCCCCTGGGAACGCTTCCTCGACGAGGTCGCCGAGTCCGGTTACGAGTGGATCGAGCTGGGCCCGTACGGCTACCTGCCGAGCGAGCCGGCCGTCCTCGCGGACGAGACCGCCCGCCGCAACCTGCGGGTCTCGGCGGGCACGGTCTTCACCGGCCTGCACCACGGCCCGGACGTGTGGGACGCCACCTGGGCCCACGTCTCGGACATCGCGGCGCTCACCCGGGCCATGGGCGCCGAGCACCTCGTCGTCATCCCGTCGTTCTGGCGCGACGACAAGACCGGCGAGGTCCTGGAGCCCGACACCCTCACCGCCGAGCAGTGGCGCCACCTCACCACCCAGACCGAGCGGCTCGGGCGCGAGGTGCGGGAGCGGTACGGGCTGAAGATCGTCGTCCATCCGCACGCGGACACGCACATCGACAGCGAGGAGAACGTGGCGCGTTTCCTCGACGGCACCGACTCCTCGCTGGTGTCGCTGTGCCTGGACACCGGGCACTACGCCTACTGCGGCGGCGACAGCGTCAAGCTCATCGAGACGTACGGGGAGCGGATCGGGTACCTGCACCTCAAGCAGGTGGACCCGGAGATCCTCGCCGACGTGCGGGCGAACGGGGTCCCGTTCGGGCCCGCGGTGGCCCGGGGCGTGATGTGCGAGCCGCCGACGGGGGTGCCGGCGCTGGAGCCCGTGCTCGCCGCCGCGCAGCGGCTGGACGTGGAGCTGTTCGCCATCGTCGAGCAGGACATGTATCCGTGTCCGCCGGACAAGCCGTTGCCCATCGCTCAGCGGACCCGGAAGTTCCTTCGCTCCTGCGGGGCGTAGGCGCAGGCGTTCCACCGGGTCGCCGGGGACGCGGGGCCCGTTTTCGGCTGCGGGTGGGTGGGGGCCGGTCGCGCAGTTCCCCGCGCCCCCACAGGGGGGCAATGCGTCACTTGTGTCACAAAGAACCTCCTTCTGTCACGGATGTCACGTGTCCGCTGGGTCTGTGTCACATGAAGGCGACAGGCGCTGCCGCCTCGTCACCGTCCGTCGTTCGCCGGGCACAGGCTTGTGATCGCCAGCGCAGGGCCGGGTCCCCCGACGGTCACCCCCGGCCGCCCCTCGGCCTGCGCGGGGAGGTGTCACCGATGACCGACCGGAGCCTTTGGTCGTACAAAGAGATCGCGGCGCACATCAAGGTGCAGCCGGACACCGTGCGGTCCTACCGAAAACACGGGCTGCTGCCCTCGCCCGACCACGTGGAGAGCGGCAAGCCGTACTGGTACGCCGACACCGTCCGCGCCTGGGTGGCCTCCCGGCCCCGCAACAGGGGGCGCGGGGACTGACCGCCCCCGGCGCCGTCCGGCTCCGGAGACCGGACACGGGAGAGGCCCCGCACATCCCCCGTGCGGGGCTTCTCCCGTGTCCGGGCCGTCACGCCGTCACGCCGTCACGCCGTCACGCCCAGGGTTCGACGACCGTGACACCCGCCCCCGGTGCCGTCCCCATCGCCGCCAGGGCGGCCGGTGCCGCCGCCAGCGGGATCGTGGACGTCACCAGGAGGTCGGGGCGCAGCAGCCCCGCGCGCACCGACTCCAGCATCGGCGGGTAGGCGTGCGCGGGCATGCCGTGACTGCCGAGGAGTTCGAGTTCCAGGGCGATCACCCGGGCCATCGGCACCACCGGGTCCTCGGGGAGCAGGCCCACCTGGACGTGCCGGCCGCGGCGGCGCAGACCGGCGACGGACGCCGCGCAGGTGGCCGGGGAGCCGAGCGCGTCGAGCGAGAGGTGGGCGCCGCCGCCGGTCAGGTCCCGGACCGCCGCCGCCGTGTCGCCGGTCCGGGAGGCGTCCACGCGGTGCGCGGCGCCGAACCGGCGCGCCAGGTCCAGCGCCCGTGGCGAGAGGTCGACCGCGACGACCCGCGCCCCGGCGGCGGCGGCGATCATCACGGCGGACAGCCCGACACCCCCGCAGCCGTGCACGGCCACCCACTCCCCCGGCGCCACCCTCCCCTGCGCGACCACCGCGCGGAACGCCGTGGCGAACCGGCAGCCCAGCGCGGCCGCCGTCGCGAAGGACAGCTCGTCCGGCACCGCGACGAGGTTCACGTCGGCGTGGTCCAGCGCGACGTACTCGGCGAAGGACCCCCAGTGCGTGAATCCGGGCTGGGTCTGCCGCTCGCACACCTGCTGGTCGCCCGCCGCGCAGGAGGCGCAGCTCCCGCAGGCGCAGACGAAGGGCACGGTGACCCGGTCGCCGGGCCGGTGGCGGGTCACCAGCGCGCCCACCGCCTCGACGGTTCCGGCGAGTTCGTGGCCGGGCACGTGCGGCAGCGTGATGCCCGGGTCGTGGCCCTGCCAGCCGTGCCAGTCGCTGCGGCACAGACCGGTGGCCCCGACCCCGACCACCACGCCGTGCGGCGCGGGTGCCGGGTCCGGCACGTCCCGCACCTCGGCCGGCTCCCCGTACCGCTCGAAGACCACTGCCCGCATGTCCCTCTCCCTCCGTCGCCGTCAACCCTTTGAACGTACCCCCTAGGGGTATAGTCTGGGTACGGTGGAAGCCCTTGGGCCACTCGTGTCCCATCCCGTGCACTCCACGCGCACCGGGTACGCGGCGCACGCCCCGCACGTCTCGACCATCTCGACCATCTCGACCATCTCGACGAGGAGCAATGACATGACCGCCCACACCGACACCTCCGGCTCCGTCACCACCGTCTACCGGGTAAGCGGGATGAGCTGCGGACACTGCGAGGGCGCGGTCTCCGGTGAGATCTCCGGGATCGCCGGCGTCACCTCGGTGAAGGCCGTCGCCTCCACCGGCGAGGTGACCGTGGTCTCCGCCGCCCCGCTCGACGAGGAGGCCGTGCGAGCCGCCGTCGACGAGGCCGGTTTCGAGCTCGCCGGCCGGGCCTGACGGACGACGGCGCACACCTTCCGCCCACCGCACGGCAGCGAACTCCACCTCACCTCGCAGCACCTCATCGCACCGGGTCACACCGGGCCGCGCCGGTTCGTACCGGCCGGCCGGCTCCGGCTCCGTACGACCCGGTCCGTCCCTTGGAGCACGGACATGAGCAGTACCACCGCAGCGACCACCGGGACCGAGGAGGCCGGCGCGCTCTCCCGGGTCGAGTTGACCATCGGGGGGATGACCTGCGCCTCCTGCGCGGCCCGGGTCGAGAAGAAGCTCAACCGCATGGACGGCGTCACCGCCACCGTGAATTACGCGACGGAGAAGGCGAAGGTCTCGTACGGGGACGGGGTGGCGGTCGCCGACCTGATCGCCACCGTGGCGAGGACGGGCTACACGGCGGAGGAACCCCCACCGTCGCCGAAGCCCCCGGAGATCTCGGAGGTCCCGGAGTCCGCAGGGTCCGCCGGGTCCGCCGGGTCCGTCGCCGGAGGCCCCGCGGCGGAGCGCGACCCCGAGCTGGCCGCGCTGCGCGAACGCCTCCTCGTCTCGGCGCTGCTCGCCGCCCCCGTCGTCCTGCTGTCGATGATCCCGGCGCTCCAGTTCGACGACTGGCAGTGGCTCGCGCTGACCCTGACCGCGCCGGTCGTCGTCTGGGGCGGGCTGCCCTTCCACCGGGCCGCGTTCAAGAACGCCCGGCACGGCGCCGCCACCATGGACACGCTCGTCTCGACCGGCACGCTGGCCGCGTTCGGCTGGTCCCTGTGGGCCCTGTTCCGGGGCGACGCGGGCACGGGAGGCATGGAGGGCATGGACGGCATGCGGGACGAGGGCTTCTCCCTCACCGTCTCCCGTGCGCAGGGCTCCTCGGCGATCTACCTGGAGGTGGCCGCGGGCGTGGTGGCCCTCATCCTCCTCGGCCGCTATCTGGAGGCCCGCTCCAAGCGGCGGGCGGGCGCCGCCCTGCGCTCCCTGATGGAACTGGGCGCGAAGGACGTCTCCGTCGTCCGGGACGGCCGTGAGGTCCGCGTCCCGGTGGCCGCGCTGGCCGTGGGCGACCGCTTCGTCGTACGGCCCGGCGAGAAGGTCGCCACCGACGGCACCGTCGTCGAGGGGACCTCGGCGGTCGACGTGTCGATGCTGACGGGCGAGTCGGTGCCGGTGGACGTGACGGTCGGTTCGGCCGTCACCGGGGCGACCGTGAACGCCGGCGGGCGGCTGCTCGTCGAGGCGGCCCGGGTCGGCGCCGACACCCAGCTCGCCCGGATGGCACGGCTCGTGGAGGACGCGCAGAACGGCAAGGCGCGGGTGCAGCGCCTCGCCGACCGGATCTCCGGGATCTTCGTGCCCGTGGTGCTGCTGATCGCGGCCGGCACCTTCGGGGTCTGGCTCGGCACCACCGGTGACACGGCCGCCGCGTTCACCTCGGCCGTCGCCGTACTGATCATCGCCTGCCCGTGCGCCCTGGGACTGGCCACCCCCACCGCCCTCATGGTCGGTACGGGCCGCGGCGCCCAGCTCGGCATCCTCATCAAGGGCCCCGAGGTGCTGGAGTCCACCCGGCGCGTCGACACGGTCGTCCTGGACAAGACCGGAACGGTGACGACCGGTCGCATGACCCTGCACGAGGTGCACGCGGCCGACGGCACCGACGCGGGGCGGGGGCGGGTCCTGCGGCTCGCGGGGGCCCTGGAGCACGCCTCGGAGCATCCGATCGCCCGGGCCGTCGCCGGGGGCGCGCAGGAGCGGACCGGGCCCCTGCCGGCCGTACAGGGCTTCGAGAACGTCCCCGGGCTCGGCGTCCGCGGCACGGTCGAGGGCCGTGCGGTGCTCGTGGGCCGGACCCGCCTCCTGGCGGACGCCGGGATCGCGCTCCCCGACGCGCTGGCCGCGCACACGGCGCGGGCCGAGGAGGAGGGGCGTACCGCCGTGGCCGTCGCCTGGGACGGTACGGCGCACGGGGTCGTGACCGTCGCCGACGCCGTGAAGGAGACCAGCGCGGAGGCGGTCCGCGCGCTGCGCGCCCTGGGGCTCACCCCGATGCTGCTGACCGGGGACAACCGGACCGTCGCCGAGTCCGTGGCCCGGACCGTCGGCATCGACCCGGCCGACGTGATCGCCGGGGTGCTGCCCGAGGAGAAGGTCGGCGTGATCGAGCGGCTGCGGGCCGAGGGGCGGGTCGTGGCGATGGTGGGCGACGGCGTCAACGACGCGGCCGCCCTCGCCACCGCGGATCTCGGCCTCGCGATGGGCACCGGGACGGACGCGGCGATCGAGGCGAGCGACCTGACGCTCGTACGGGGGGATCTGCGGACGGCCGCCGACGCGATCCGGCTGTCGCGCAGGACCCTCTCCACGATCAAGGGGAACCTGGTCTGGGCCTTCGGCTACAACGTGGCGGCGCTGCCGCTGGCCGCTGCGGGACTGCTGAACCCGATGATCGCGGGAGCGGCCATGGCGTTCTCCTCGGTGTTCGTGGTGACGAACAGCCTTCGGCTCAGGGCGTTTTCATGATGAACAGGCAGGAGTCCCCCTAGAGTCCGGGACGCCCCTTCACATAAGCTCTTCACACGAGGTGCGCATCTTCCTTACGCTTGGTCCCGATAGTCATATCGGGCCTCGCGGACACCTTCGGCACAAAGGGAAGAGACGCAGATCACAGTACTGCCAACGTAACCATCGAAGGGGTTCGTGAGTCTAGATTGACGATGTCAGACACGTCTTGGGGGGCGTTTCTGGCATCTGGGAGCGTCTTGGGGGACGTTCTCGGAACTGCGTTGCCGGGGCGCGTACAGCGGGGAGCTTTGAGCGGCCCTCCCGTGTGTACGGGTCCCGGCAGACCGCACCGCAGCGATTCAGGCGCTGCCTTCGGACGCCCGGCCGGATCCCGTGGGGGGAATCCGCACCGGGACATGGGAAGGCGCCCCGACTCCGGCCCGTGGGGGGACCGGCAGCGGGGCGCCTTCTTTATCGCGTCCGTTCACTTCTGCACTCGAGGCATGGCTGATCGCCAGGGCCGCGGGCCCGTCAGGGCCGCGGGGAACTGCGCGACCAGCCACAACGGGCCCGCGGACGAAAACCTGCGGGCAACGGGCGAGCGGAGCGTCAGCGCTGCTCGACAGGCGTGAAGTCCCGCTCGACCACACCCGTGTAGATCTGCCGCGGACGGCCGATGCGAGACCCCGGCTCCTTGATCATCTCGTGCCACTGGGCGATCCAGCCCGGCAGCCGGCCGAGGGCGAACAGGACCGTGAACATCTCGGTCGGGAAGCCCATGGCCCGGTAGATCAGACCGGTGTAGAAGTCGACGTTCGGGTAGAGGTTGCGCGAGACGAAGTAGTCGTCGGAGAGCGCGTGCTCCTCCAGCTTGAGCGCGATGTCCAGCAGCTCGTCGGACTTGCCGAGGGCCGAGAGGACGTCGTGCGCGGCAGCCTTGATGATCTTCGCGCGCGGGTCGAAGGACTTGTACACCCGGTGGCCGAAGCCCATCAGGCGGACGCCGTCCTCCTTGTTCTTCACCTTGCGGATGAAGGAGTCGACGTCGCCGCCGTTGGCCTGGATGCCTTCCAGCATCTCCAGGACGGACTGGTTGGCGCCGCCGTGCAGGGGGCCCCACAGGGCGCTGATGCCGGCGGAGATCGAGGCGAACATGTTCGCCTGCGACGAGCCCACCAGGCGCACGGTGGAGGTCGAACAGTTCTGCTCGTGGTCCGCGTGCAGGATGAGCAGCTTGTCGAGCGCGGAGACGACGACCGGGTCGAGCTCGTACTCCTGCGCGGGGACCGAGAAGGTCATGCGCAGGAAGTTCTCGACGTAGCCCAGGTCGTTGCGCGGATAGACGAACGGGTGACCGATCGACTTCTTGTACGCGTACGCGGCGATCGTCGGGAGCTTGGCGAGCAGCCGGATCGTCGAGAGGTGGCGCTGCTTCTCGTCGAAGGGGTTGTGGCTGTCCTGGTAGAACGTCGAGAGCGCGGAGACCACCGACGACAGCATGGCCATCGGGTGGGCGTCGCGGGGGAAGCCCTGGAAGAACCGCTTGACGTCCTCGTGCAGCAGGGTGTGCTGCGTGATCTCGTTCTGGAAGGTGGAGAGCTCGTCGACCGTGGGCAGCTCGCCGTTGATCAGCAGGGAGGCCACCTCCAGGAAGGTGGAGCTCTCGGCGAGCTGCTCGATCGGGTACCCGCGGTAGCGGAGGATGCCCTGCTCACCGTCGAGATACGTGATCGCGGATTTATAGGCGGCGGTGTTCCCGTAACCGCTGTCCAGCGTCACCAGACCGGTCTGGGCGCGGAGCTTCCCGATGTCGAAGCCCTTGTCGCCGACGGTGCTGTCGATCACCGGGTAGGTGTACTCGCCGTCGCCGAACCGCAGTACTACAGCGTTGTTGGTGTGCTCGCTCACGTCATCCCTCACCGACGTTGTGCCTCTTCTTCGAGGTGCCCTGACTGTCTCTACCATCCCCCATTTGGCGCAGGAGAGTGCACTCGGGGTCGACCATTGGGCTCATCGGCGGCACTCAGTGCCGCCAACTTGTTCATCCTGCCCGTTTCGACGGCCTTCCGAAAGTGCCGTGTGACGTTTCCGACTCGTTTGATCGATCATTTTTTCCGGCGGCCCGACGGCGGGGTCAGTCCGGCGGATCGCCGACCACGCGCCCCGCGAGGTGCACGAACACTTCCGCGGTGCGCGGCTTGATCCGGTCGAGACGGATCTCCCAGTCGCCGGCCAGATGGGCGTCGAAGGGCACCACCAGGCAGCGGTCCGGCCGGCCGCTGAACCGGCCGCGGATGTGCGCTTCCCGGGTGTCCCTGACGATGCCGCCGAGCCGCGTCGCCACCACGATCGCGTTGTCGGCGAGAGCCGGTCGGCTCTCGCGCAGCCGGTCCAGTAAGCGCTTGGCGGACTCGACGGACTCCTCCGAGGTGGTGCAGCAGACGACCAGGACGTCCGTCAGATCCAGTACGACGTCCGCGGTCCGGTCGAGCCGGAGTCCGGCCCAGTCGGTCAGGACAGCCGGGTAGTGCGGCGCCGTCAGTGCCATGAGCCTGCGGTACTCGTCCCCGTACGCCGGACTGTGTACGGAGTGGGTGGCACTGTGCGTGAGGACCTCCAGGCCGGACGGAGTGGTGGCCGCCAGCCGCCGGATCCCGTCGTGTGACGTGCCCACCGGCAGCGTCGTCGCCTCGTGCAGTGTCGAGCGATCGGCGCCCCGCTGCCTCCGGCGGTGCTCGGGACCGAGCCGGTGATGCAGGTCCCCCCGTGCGGGGGCCCCGTCGAGTGCCAGCACCGGCCGGCCGCGCAACGCGGCGAGGACGGCTCCCAGCGTCAGGGTCGTCGTGGCCCGGCCGCAGCTCGGGTGAACGCCCGCCAGGGTGATGCGACGGCCGTATGCGAGGGGGCGCCGGGCAAGGGAGGCGGACCGGTGGTGGGCGGCCCTGCCCAGCCCGATGCCCCGCAGCAGGGCCCACCGGCCGATGCGCGGTGCCGGGGACCGGGCGGGAGGGGCCACGACGCCCGGTTGCTCCCGCCCGGAAGCCGGGCGGCCGGGCACGGCACCGTCGGACCCGCCCCGGGCAGCCGCCGTGAGCGGCGGACGCGGCGTGGCCGCCACGCTCCTGCTCCCGGCGGTCGGAGCGGTGGTGGCTGCCGGCGTACCGCCCTGCAGGGCGCGCGCGATCGCCACGTACCGGGCCAGCACCTCCGCCACCTCGCTCGACGTGGGCCGCTGCTCCGCGTCCGGGAGGAGGCATTTCAGCACCAGCTTGCGCAGCGGCTGCCAGGTGTCCCCCTGCCACAGGTGCATTCCCTCCGGCGTACCGGGCAGTCCGGGGAGCGGTTTGCCGCTGACCAGTTGAAGCAGCCGGCCGAGTGACTCGACGTTGCCGGCCGCTGTCGGCAGGGGCCCCTCTCCCGCGTACTCTCCGTCCACGGCGCAGTCCGACAGTCCGCCCAAGACGATCGAACGGCGGCTCAGGACGAACACCGAGTCGGCGGAGAGGTCCGCCGGTGCCAGCCCTTTCAGGTGGCTGATGTTGAGTGCGTTCGCCAACTGCCAGCCGAGGGTGAGACTGGTGATGATGTCGAGGTACCCGCTGCCGTACGGCGCATCGGGGCCGATCAGGTCGCTCAGCCGGGGCAGTGGGGCGTCCGGACCGCCGGCCGTGGTCAGCAGGCCCGTCGCGATCCACGCCGGGCGTTCGTCCAACCCGGTGGCCAGCAGCTCCGGGGCGTACCGGCCGCCCATCCGCCGCAGTGCCTCCGCCTCGGTCACGAGCAACTGGTGGGTGGAGGCCGGCTGGTCGGGCCGGACCACGCGCACGGCCGCCTGCCGGTCGCCGGAGTCGCGGCCGAGGTAGACGATCGTACGGTTGCCCACCTGGCGTCCGTGCAGGTGGAACCCGCCCAGCCGCCGGGGGTCCTCGGGGGTGAGCGGGCTCCACCGGGCCGCGCGGTCGGGGCGTGCCGTCGGCAGGGCCGCGCGCGGCGGTTCCATCGACACCCCGAACCGGGCCATGAGCCGCCGCTCGACGGCGGTGAAGGAGCGAAACGCCGAGGGCAGGGTGTCCGCTCCGTCCGGATGGGCCAGCCAGGCGGGGAAGTCCGGTGATCGGCCCGCCAGTTGTTCGAGGCGGCGGCCGATCCGGCGGCCGGTGCGCAGCAGTTCGGCGCTCGGGACGGCGTCCAGGAGCGCGCTCTTCGCCTCCTCGGTGAAGTCGAAGATCCGGTGCTGGACGGGCAGCGGACCCGGCGCGGGCGCCGGATGGGGGTGGACGAGCCCACTCAGGAAGACCTCCGCCAGATGTGCGGTGCTGGCCTGCCAGGGCACGGCGGACTGCACCAGCCTCATCACCGGTACGGAGACGGGTGACACGGCGGCCAGGTGCGCGGCCAGCCGGTACGCCTCGGGGGAGGCGGCGTCCCGGAAGTGCTGGAGGTGCCCCGCCGCCCGGGACCTCGCGACCGCCTCGTGCTCGCGGGGGCGGGACAGCAGCGGCAGCTCCACGGTGGTGCCCGGTGAGGTGATGAGCCTGGCCCAGTCGCGCAGCGCCTGCGGGGTCGGTTCGAGGACCGGGACCGGCACCCCGGCGAAATCCACCAGGACCGTGGGCAGTACCCGGTCGGTGACGTCCCAGGAGGTGTTGGCGCCTCCCGGCCGTCGTGTGGTGGCCTGCCAGCGGTCGGCCTGGATGCCGGAGCCCGCCCACAGCCTGGGCGGCAGGGCGTGCACGACGGCCACCGGGCCGGCCGCCGCCCATTCCAGCAGTACGCCGTGCATGCTTCCGCGGCGCCAGGCCGCGCCCATGCCGTCACTGACCACGAGGACCAGGGTCCGGCCCGAGGGGTCGGTGAGCACCGAGGGCGACATCGTGGAGCTGTGCGGGTCGAAAGGGCGCCCGCGCAGACTCGGCGCGCCGCCGCTGGTACGGGTGTCGAGGCCGAGGACGCGGAGGGAGCGGAACGCGCCGAGGCGCTGCATCGCCGTCCGCAGTTCCGTGGCGAGCCGGTGCCACAGAAGCATGGACAGCCCGTCGTCGACCACCATCACCAGGTGGAGCCACCGTTCACGGGCGGGACGCATCACGACGTCCGGCAGCCGGGTCTCCGCCAGGACGGCCGCGGTGGCCCGTTCGTCGAGTTCCTGGCGGCGGTTGCTGGCGACCTTGATCTTCAGCCGCCGCAGGGCCCTGCCGGTCTCCAGTTGCAGCGGCAGGGCCTTGTCCTCCGGCACCCGCAGCGGCAGCGCCGACTTCTCCTTCGGGGGCGGGGGAAAGGGATCCTGCCGGGATGCCTCGGGAGGGGCGTCCGCGTCCGGTCCGTCCGGCAGGGGGTCGCGCAGCGAGCCCGCGTGCAACTCCGGATCGGCGGGCGACGGCCCACCGGACTCCGGCGTCCCGGACGGCCCGTCGCCCTCCCGGGCGGTCGCCCCGTTTGCGCGGTCGGGGCCCGGTGCCCCGCTCTCCCGGAGCCGGTGCACCGAGGCCAGGGTCCGGGCGAGCGGGAGCTCTCCTCCACCGGCCTCACCGTCGGCGTCGGCGGTGCCGCCGCCGCTGCTGCCGTCCCCGGACAGCGCTCGGGCCAGCCACAGTACGTCGAGCACCTCCTGCGGATCGAGGTCCTGACCCACGTTCTTGAGGATCCGCAGAGCCGCGCCGAGTCGCGGGTCCGGGTCCGTCATGGTCAGACAGCCCCTGACAGTTGGTGCAGTACGGCGTCCAGCAGCCCCTCCGCGTCCAGGTCCACACCCCCGACCCGCAGGAACACGGCGTTGAGCAGTTGGTCGGTGGCGAGTTCCCCGGGTGCCCTGCGGCGCAGGAATGCCTGGAGGAGGTCGTCGACGTCGAGCAGGACGTCGGGGCCCAGGTGGGCGGTGACGATCGCGCGCAGTCGTTCCTCGTCCGGCACCGGCAGGTCGAGCCGGATGCAGCGGCGCAGGAACGCGGGCGGGAAGTCCCGCTCGCCGTTGCTGGTGATGACGACGACGGGGAACTCGGTGCACTGCACCCGTCCCCGCTCGACGCTCACGGTCCCCTCGTGGTCGGCCGTCATGACATCGACGACCGGTGTGTCCGCCGGCAGCCGTACCAGCTCGGGGATCTCGAAGACGCCTTCCTCGAACACCGTCAGCAGGTCGTTGGGCAGATCCACGTCGCCCTTGTCCATCTCGTCGACCAGCAGCACCCGGGGTGCTCCGGCGGGTGTCAGCGCCGTGCCGAGCGGTCCCAGCCGGATGAAACTGCCGATGGAGGGTTCCGTCCCGGGGCGGTCCCGGCTGAGAGTCGTCTCCCGTAATCGCCCGATGGCGTCGTACCGGTAGAGCGCGTCCTGGACGCCGGAGCGGCTGTTGACGGGCCAGCGCAGCAGATCGCCGAGGGCCAGCTCATGGGTGACGGCCCGGGCGAGCGACGACTTCCCGGTGCCGGCGGGTCCGGTCACCAGGAGCGGCCGGCGCAGGTGCAGCGCGGCGTTGACCACATCGGCGTGCTGGGAGGAAATCAGGTACGGCAGCGGTGCGGGCGGCCGCTGCGCCGACGTGAAGCGCCGCCACGGCGGGGCCGGCGGCATGACCACACTGCGCTGGACGCCGTCACCGCGAAAGATCCGCCAGCTTCCGTTCGGTGCGGGGTTGGTCGCGGGGTTCATCGGCCCTCCCGGGGCTCGGACAGATGCAGTCGCGGTACGGTCCGGTCCGCGTCCGCCCAGGCCAGCACAGGCCGCCCCGGAAAGTCACGCGGCCGGTGCACGGTCTTGGCACGGTACGACCGCACCGCTTCGGGGAGGTCTCGGGTGGTCGCCCCGGTCATGTGGTCGACGGCGTGCGGCTCCCGGCCGGCGCCCCGGTCCCAGACCACCACGGGCACCCCCACGGCCAGACACACCTGGACAATCCCGTCGCGCAGCCGTGGTGGTGCGTCGACGCTGACCCGGACGGCGTCACGCCGGTCCATCAGCGTGCCGTAGACCTCGCGCGGACTCGTCGCGTCGTCGCCGAACCGGAGGGAGACGCCGGAGTCGAGCTGCCTCCATCTTCGGCGCCAGTCGGGCAGAAAGCGCTCGTTGCGGCGCAGGAGTTCCGGGCAGTTGACGATGATCGGATACTCCGCCCCCAAGACGCCCGGCACCAGGTCGTCGGAGCCGAGGCTCTCCCATTCGTCGATCGGGAGGTTCAGCCCGGCCCGGTCGACCAGCGCTTCCACCAACGGCCGACGGTCGTCCGGTGCGGCCCGGTACAGCGATTCCAGTACGCGCAGCAGTTCGCGCGCCCCCTCGGCGCCGCTGTGGGCGGTGCCGCCGTCGACGGGGAGCCGGCGGGGGCCCGCGCCCTCGTCACACCACATCCTCAGCCGGTAGCGATCGTCGCCGTCGCCGGTGACCTGCACCAGGACGCGCAGCGGCGCCGTCCGCGCACCGAGCGCCCGCGCCCAGTCCTCCGCGTCGGACCGGCGCTCGGCCAGCGCGGACCGAGGGATTCCGAGCCGTCCGGCCACCGCGTCCACCCAGAGCCGGAACCCGGCCCGGGGCGCTGCCTGGCACAGCACGGCGAAGTACTCCATGACGCGCAGCAGCCCGGGGACCCGCGGCCCGCCCGTCTCCGTGCGACTGTCGCCCGGCAGGCTCTCCAACCGGTCGAGCAGGCCGTCGAGCGTGTTGTCCGGGGGGAACTCGGCCGCCAGCGGCAGCGCCGCCCGTACGGCCTCCGGGAACCGGGCGGTGACCGGTGCGGGGACGGCGCGCAGCAGGACCCACAGCTTGCGGTGCTCCCGCGGGGAGAGCAGTTTCGGCGTCCGGGACAGCAGCCCGGCGGCCAGCAACTGGTCGGCGGCGCCGGGGTCCCGCCGGCGCAGTACCTCGGTCAGCGCGGGCAGCGCGCGCGGGCGGAGCACCAGCAGGTGCGCGAACTCCTCGAAGGTGGGCGCGGACGCGTCGGTGCGGTGGCCGAGCCCGCACCGCTCCGCGACGGCCGCCGCGTACTCCGTCCTGAGCATCGGCGAGGGCATCGTAGATTCCAGCAGGTCCGCCAGGAGGAGCGGCGCCGGGTCGTCCGGGTCCACCGCGGGCAGGTCGAAGAGCCGGTCGGCGCCGACCGCCCTCAGCTCGCTCCGGATGCGCTGCCACGGGATGCCCCAGCTCCGGCGCGCGATGTGCTGCGTGCTGTACGCGGCGGCGCGGCCCGTCGCGGGGTCGGCGGGCGGCATGATGTGGGCCGCGACGATGCCCACCACGGCGTGGCCCGCGCCCTCCCAGAGCGGCCCGCCGCTGTATGCGGGACCGATCGGCATGCCCGTACCTTCGCCGTCCAGGTAACCGATCGTGTCGTCACAGGATTTGACGTGCACGTCGGCAAACGAGCTGCGCAGCCCCGTGCTGTGCCAGGCACGCAGCGCCTGGCCCTCACTCATGGGCTGCCACCGGGGAGCCGGCGCGTGGTCCCCGGGCGGCGACTCGATCCGCAGGACGGCGAGGTCGCCGGCCCATTCCCGGTCCTCCCTCTCACGCACCCTAGGCCCTCCGTCGGTCCGGCGGGGCGGCACCCAGTGGACGACCACGGCGTCGTACCGGGTGGTACTGGTCGCCCCGTGCAGGATCACCTCTACCGGGTGGCCGGGCGCCCGGACCTCGAACGGGGGTCTGTCCAGCGCGTCGTTGACGACGTGGGCGCACGTCAGCAGCCGGTCCGCGCCCAGCAGCACACCGGCCCCCGCCGTCCTGCCGTCGTGGCGGCGCAGGACGGAGACGACCGATCGACGCGGATCGACGGAGGCCGGACCGTCCGTGTCGTGGAACCAGCCCATCCGTCAGCCCCGGGGCGCGGCGGTCTGCCAGGTCGCCGAGACCGTCATGTGTGCCTGCCCGCTCCCGCCGACCACGCCGAGTCTGAGGTCGTGGCCGATCTGGATGCCGAAGGAGACGTTCACCTCCTGGGGCGGGTGCTCCGAGGTGAGGACGGCGTCGTGCACCTCCTGGAGGAGGGGGCCCAGCGGCTGCAGGGTCCGGCGCAGCGTCTCGGCGGCGAAGGCCGGTACCGTCCGCCCGCCGCGGGCCACGGGCACGCTCTGCCCCATGCCGTCGGGCAGCTCGGCCATCGGGTCGTCGGCAGGGCCGTCGGCGGGTGCGGCACCGGGCACGGTTTCCTGCGGCGGGACCAGCTCGAAGCGGATGGCGGTCCCGTCGGCGAGTTGGAACTCGGTGAAGGTGGACACCCTCACATTGTGCCGACGAGCCGTTGACCAGCACACGGCTCGTCGGAATTCTCCGCTTCTTGTCCTGTCCTGTCGTGGTTTGCATGCCGGTGCCGTCACGCCGATACCGTCACACCGATGCTCCGCGGGCGCCGGGGCCGCCCCTGATCCGTCGGCAGCGGAAGGTGACAGGTCGGAGCCGAGGTCGGGGTCAGCCCGGCAGGCGGCCGCCGGCCAGGCGGAAGTCCAGTGCCGTGCAGCGGCGCCCGGCGGACACCGTGCGGACCGCCTGGCCCAGGGCCTTGCGCGACCCCACCAACACCACCAGCTTCTTCGCCCGGGTGACGGCCGTGTACAGGAGGTTGCGCTGGAGCATCATCCAGGCCCCCGTGGTGACCGGGATGACGACCGCCGGATACTCGCTCCCCTGCGAGCGGTGGATCGTCACCGCGTACGCGTGCGCCAGCTCGTCGAGTTCGTCGAACTCGTACGGCACCTCCTCGTCCTCGTCCGTCAGGACGGTCAGCCGCTGGTCGTCGAGGTTGAGGGAGGTGACGACCCCCACCGTGCCGTTGAAGACGCCGTTCTCCCCCTTCTCGTAGTTGTTGCGGATCTGCGTGACCTTGTCGCCGACCCGGAACACCCGGCCGCCGAACCGCTTCTCGGGGAGGTCGGGCCGGGCCGGGGTGACCGCCTGCTGGAGGAGGCCGTTCAGCGCCGCCGCGCCCGCCGGGCCGCGGTGCATCGGGGCCAGCACCTGGACGTCCCGGCGCGGGTCCAGCCCGAACTTCGCCGGGACGCGCCGCGCCGCCACGTCCACCGTGAGCCGTCCCGCCTCCTCCGTGTCGTCCTCGACGAAGAGGAAGAAGTCCTCGAGCCGGTCGGTCACCGGATGCTGCCCGGCGTTGATCCGGTGGGCGTTCATCACCACGCCCGACTGCTGGGCCTGCCGGAAGACCTTCGTCAGCCGGACCGCGGGGATCGGGCCGCCCTCGGCCAGCAGGTCGCGCAGCACCTCGCCCGCCCCGACGCTGGGCAGCTGGTCGACGTCCCCCACGAAGAGCAGGTGCGCGCCCGGCGCCACCGCCTTGACCAGCTTGTTGGCGAGCAGCAGGTCCAGCATGGACGCCTCGTCCACGACCACCAGGTCCGCGTCCAGCGGCCGGTCCTTGTCGTACGCCGCGTCGCCCCCCGGGCGCAGTTCGAGCAGCCGGTGCACGGTCGAGGCCTCCGCCCCCGTCAGTTCGGCGAGGCGCTTGGCGGCCCGGCCGGTCGGCGCCGCCAGCACCACCTTCGCCTTCTTCGCCTTGGCCAGCTCCACGATCGAGCGGACCGTGAAGGACTTGCCGCAGCCGGGCCCGCCGGTCAGCACCGCGACCTTCTCGGTGAGGGCGAGCCGGACCGCCTGCTCCTGCTCGGGGGCCAGCTCCGTCCCCGTACGCCCCTTGAGCCAGGTCAGGGCCTTGTCCCAGGTCACGTCCCGGAACGCCGGCATCCGGTCCTCGTCGGTGCGCAGGAGCCGCAGCAGCTGGGCGGACAGGGACAGTTCGGCCCGGTGGAAGGGGACGAGGTAGATGGCCGTCACGGGCTCCCCGCCGTCCGGGCCCGGTACCTGTTCCCGTACGACACCGGGGTCCTCGCCCTCCTCGGCGGGCGCGGCCAGCTCCGCCAGGCACTCGATGACCAGGCCGGTGTCCACCTGGAGCAGCTTCACCGCGTCCGCGATCAGCCGCTCCTCGGGCAGGAAGCAGTGGCCCTGGTCGGTGGACTGCGAGAGGGCGTACTGGAGGCCGGCCTTCACCCGCTCGGGGCTGTCGTGCGGGATGCCCACGGACTGGGCGATCTTGTCGGCGGTGAGGAAGCCGATGCCCCAGACGTCGGACGCGAGGCGGTAGGGCTGGTTCTTGACGACGGAGATCGACGCGTCGCCGTACTTCTTGTAGATGCGGACCGCGATGGACGTGGACACCTCGACGGTCTGGAGGAACAGCATGACCTCCTTGATCGCCTTCTGCTCCTCCCACGCCTCGGCGATCTTCTTGGTGCGCTTGGGGCCCAGTCCCGGCACCTCGATGAGCCGCTTGGGCTCCTCCTCGATGATCTGCAGCGTGTCGAGTCCGAAGTGCGTCGTGATGCGGTCGGCGAAGACCGGTCCGATGCCCTTGACCAGGCCGGACCCGAGGTAGCGGCGGATGCCCTGGACCGTGGCGGGGAGCACGGTCGTGTAGTTCTCGACGGTGAACTGCTTCCCGTACTGCTGGTGGGAGCCCCAGCGGCCCTCCATGCGCAGGGACTCGCCCACCTGGGCGCCGAGCAGCGCGCCGACGACCGTCAGGAGATCGCCGCCGCCGCGGCCCGTGTCGACCCGCGCGACGGTGTAGCCGTTCTCCTCGTTGGCGTACGTGATCCGCTCCAGCACGCCTTCCAGCACCGCGAGGTTCCGCGCCCCGGTCTCCGCCTGCGCCCCCGCCCGTTGATTGGACATGATCCGACGCTACCGCCCGCGTCTGACACCGGGGCACGCATCGGGTGGCGGCAGTGGGTCATCCGGACTTGCGGGCCACTCCCCCGTAGAAGCCGATCTCGTCGGATCCGGGTGGCGGCGGGCCGTCCGGGCGCCAGAACGGGACCTGGGCGAGGCCGGGCTCGACCAGCTCGAAGCCGTCGAAGAATCGCTCGATCTCGGCGCGGGAGCGCAGGTTCATGGTGGCGGTGGCCTTGCTGTAGACGGCCTGGGCGTCACTGCGGTCGGCGAAGTCGCCCGTGGTGTGCGAGAGCACCAGGAAGCTGCCGGCCGGCAGCGCGTCGCGCAGCGTGGCGACGACCTGCCCGGGCTTCTCCGCGTCGGTGAGGAAGTGGAGGATGGCCACGAGGAGCACGGCGACCGGCTCGTCGAAGTCGATGACCCGGCGGACGTCGGGGTGGTCCACGACGGCCTGCGGGTCGCGCAGGTCGCCGAGCACGATGCTGTTCACGCCGGAACCGCTGAGCAGCGCGTCGGCGTGCGCGCTCACGATCGGATCGTTGTCGACGTACGCGACGCGCACGTCCGGGGCCACCTCCTGAGCGATCTCGTGGACGTTCGGCGAGGTGGGGAGCCCGGTGCCGATGTCGAGGATCTGCCGGACGCCGCTGCCGACGACGAGGCGGACGGCGCGCCGCATGAAGGCGCGGTTGGCGCGCACGCCGATCCGCACCTCGGGGGCGACGGCGGCCAGCGCGTCACCGGCCTGCTGGTCCACCTCGTAGTTGTCCTTGCCGCCCAGCAGGTAGTCGTAGATCCGCGCGGGGTGCGCCCTGCTGGTGTCGATCCTGCCGGCGCTGAAGCCGTCCTGACTCACGCTGCGCACTCCTCTCGGCCGCCGCCGAGCCCCTTGCCGGTGGACGGCTGCCCACAGCTTTCCACACCAACTCGGGTGCGTGCGCCAATGATTGACCGCCAGGTGAAACGGGGGCGGTCAGCTCGGAGAAGAGCCTTTCAGCGCTTCGAGGAAGGCCGTGAAGGCCGGGGCGGGGAAGGTCAGGGTGCGGGCGCCCGCAGGGTTGGTGGGGGTCTTGGAATCGCGGACGGATATGCGGGTGGGAGTAGTGGCGATCTCCACGCAGGCGTTTCCGTCGCCTTCGCCGGAGTGAGAGGACTTTCGCCAGTTGTCCATGGGGTACCTCACAGCTCTTTCGCCAGCCGGTTGACGAAGTCACGCGACCGTTCCGGGTCCAGTGACACACCTTCCAGCTTACGGAAGCGTGTTCGGTAGGTGCTGAGCTGAGCTTCGGAATCGAGGAAGACCGAACCATGGGGCGCGTCGCGGAGGACGGTATCCAGTCTGGGCACGGAGCCGCCCGCGTACGTCATCGTGCTCGACGCCCTGGCGAAGTCGTCCAGGTCGAAGGGGATGACCCGGACGGTGATGTGGTCCGCTTCCGAAAGGTCCAGAAGTCGGTCGAGTTGAGCCCTTGACGCGGCACGGTCACTGACCCTGAAGCGAAGGGCTGCCTCATGGATCACCGCTTCGTACGGGGTGGTGGACTCCTGGCGTGCCCTTCGGTGCTGGATACGCGATTCGCGTTCCCCAGGGGTCAGCTCCGGCAGCCTGGACGAGAAGACGGCACGCGAGTAGTCCTCCGTCTGGAGCATGCCCGGGACGCACAGGATCGCCACTTCCCGTAAGAACTCGGCGTGATACTCCAGCTCGGCGAGGTCCAGGAACGAGGCGGGGGTGTGGATCGGGGCGTGGGACGCCGATCCCGAACCGCCCCACCCACCGCAGCCGTTGGAGCGGATTGACGAGACGGAGGACGGGCGGGGCTCAGGATCGTCATGGCCTGCGCGCAGCACTGGGGCTGGACGCCGTCGGTCAGGTTCGGCGACCGGGGGAAGCACGTGTGGTGCGAGTTGGTCACGGCGTAGAAGCCGTACGTCCACTCAGGAAACGGATCAGCGCGGCAGGTGCTGCCCGCCGTGCGTGCGCTCCGCGATCCAGCCCGCCATCGCCCGTACTCCGAGGCCGATGGCCCGCTCGTCCGGGGAGAAGTCGGGGTAGTGCGGGTAGCTCGTCGTGACGCAGGCGCCGGGGGTGCGGACGCCGAGGAACGTGTAGGTGCCGGGCATCCGGTTGAGGTAGAGGGCGAAGTCCTCGCCGCTGAAGGGCGGGAAGGCGGCGTGGAGTTCGACGACCGCGCTCCGGCCCAGGGTGCGGCGCAGGTGGCGGGCGAGCAGGCGGGTGTCGTGCTCCGGGCAGACCAGGGCCGGGAACGGCTCGGCGGGAAAACGTACCGAGGCCCCCGCGTACGGCGCCGCCGCCCGCCGGATTCCCTCACGCACCTCGACGTACCGCTCCTGCGGCCAGCAGCGGTAGGAAACGCTCACCCCGGCCTCCCGCGCCACGGCCTGGAGGGCCACGAACCGGGCCAGGGGGCCGTCGGGGATCTGCGCGTCCTCGACCAGGCGCTCCAGGTCAGCCGGGGTCCGCGGCAGGGCCACCGTGGCGAGCGCTGCGACGTCGGCGGCCAGGCGCCGCGCGGCGTCGGCCGCGTCCGGCCCGGAGATGGTCAGCTCCACCCTGTCCTGGCCGGGCATCCCGTAGCCCGGCAGCACGGCGAACCGGCCGACCGGGAACGGCCCGCAGTGCAGCGCGTGGATCTCCTCGACGCCCAGCCGCTCCAGCACACCCGTGCCGAGGAGCGCGCGGGCGCCGGACAGGGTCTCCTCGGCGGGCTGGAAGACGAAGACCGCCGTTCCGCTCAGGCGGTGCCGCAGCCGCGCCAGGACCCGGGCCACGCCGACACCCACCGCGGTGTGGACGTCATGGCCGCAGACGTGGGCCGGCGCGGAGCCCGTCCCGACGACGGACGCGGGCGGAACCGCGTCCGTGTCCGCCCGGTAGGCGACGGTCCGGCCGGGCCGCGAGCCCCGCAGGACCCCGACGACTCCGTGTCCGCCCAGCCCGGTGGTGACGGTCAGTCCCGCCGCCCGCAGCTCCCGCGCCACCACGGCCGCCGTGCGCCGCTCCTGCCCCGGGGCCTCGGGGTGGCGGTGCAGGTCCCGCCGCAGCCCGATCAGCGCCGGGCCGACACGCGCCGCCTCGGCGGCCACCGCCGCCCGCCCGACGAGCGGCCCTCCCGCATCGGTGACGGCCCGCCCACTCCCCTCGCCGGCGACCGGCCCTCCCGCAGCAGCGGCCGCCTGCCCCGCGCCCGCCCACACCGCTCCCGCGCCGGTCGCCGCCGCGCCGGCCAGTAACGTGCGGCGGGCGAGGGGCCGTTCCATGGGACGAGTCATTCTTCTTCTCCTTCGGCTCAGGTGTTCCGTGGAACACACGATCGCCGCCCCCGGGGGTCGCCGCCCATCCGGCGGGCCACCGCCCGGGGGTGGGGACACCCGCACCCACCCCCGTGTTCATCACGATCCGGTCTCAGGGGGTTGTTTACTTCCATGTAATCGATTCCAATCACTCCGGCAGGTGCATGTAATCGATTCCACGAGGAGGTGGAGCGGCCATGGCGAGCATCAAGGACGTCGCCGCCGGGGCAGGCGTGTCCGTCGCCACCGTGTCGCGCGTCCTGAACGACCACCCGTCGGTCAGCGCGGACGCCCGCGCCCGTGTGCTGGCCGCCGTCGACGCGCTGGGCTACCGCCCGAACGCCGTCGCCCGCTCCCTGCGCACCGACCAGACCCGCACCCTCGGCCTGGTCATCAGCGACGTGCTGAACCCGTACTTCACCGAACTGGCCCGCTCCGTCGAGGAGGAGGCCCGCGCCCTCGGCTACAGCGTCGTCATCGGCAACGCCGACGAGCGGCCCGACCTCCAGGACCACCACGTCCGTACGCTCCTGGACCGCCGGATCGACGGGCTCCTGGTGTCCCCCACCGACGGCGGCTCGCCGCTGATGCTGGACACCGTCCGCGCCGGGACCCCGATGGTCTTCGTGGACCGGTGGATACCGGGCGTGGACGTGCCCGTCGTCCGGGCCGACGGACGCGCCGCCGTGCGCGACCTCGTCGCCCACCTGCACGGCCTGGGCCACCGCAGGCTCGCCATCATCGCGGGCCCCGCGGCCACCACCACCGGCAGCGAGCGGGTCGAGGCGTTCCGGGACGCCCTGCGGGAGTACGGGCTGCCGCTGCCCGACGCCTACATCGGGCAGGGCGACTTCCAGGCCGCCAGCGGCCGGCGGGTCACCGAGGAGTTCCTCGACCTGGCCGAGCCGCCCGAGGCCGTCTTCGCGGCCGACAACCTGATGGCCCTGGGCGCCCTGGACGCCGTACGCGCACGGGGCCTGCGGGTCCCCGACGACATCGCGCTCGCCGCGTTCGACGACATCCCGTGGTTCGTGCACACCGATCCGCCCGTCACCGCGATCGCCCAGCCCACCCCCGAACTGGGGCGGGCCGCCGTACGCGCCGTCGTCGACCGCATCGAGGGGCGGCCCCCGCGGTCGGTGACCCTCCCCGCCACCCTCGTCGTCCGCCGGTCCTGCGGCGAACCCCCTGCCCCGGACACCCGGCAGGCGAACGTCACTCAAAGGAGCAACCCGTGAGCAGCAGCCCGGACGAGTTGCTGCGTATCGAAGGGATACGCAAGACCTTCCCCGGTGTGGTCGCGCTCGACAGCGTCGACTTCGACCTGCGCCGCGGCGAGGTGCACGTCCTGCTCGGTGAGAACGGTGCCGGCAAGAGCACCCTCATCAAGATGCTGTCCGGCGCCTACCGCCCCGACTCCGGGAAGGTCGTCGTCGACGGCGAGGAGGTCCGCATCCAGGGCGCGCAGGACGCCGCGCGCCTCGGGATCGCGACCATCTACCAGGAGTTCAACCTGGTCCCCGACCTGACGGTCGCCGAGAACATCTTCCTGGGCCGCCAGCCGCGCCGTTTCGGGATGATCGACCGGAAGCGGATGGAGGCCGACGCGGCCGGGCTGCTGGAGCGGGTGGGCGTCGACGTGTCGCCCCGCGCCCGGGTGCGCGAACTGGGTATCGCCCGGCTCCAGATGGTCGAGATCGCGAAGGCGCTCAGCCTGGACGCACGCGTCCTGATCATGGACGAGCCGACCGCGGTGCTCACCTCCGGCGAGGTCGACAAGCTCTTCCGGATCGTGCGCAGGCTGCGCGAGGACGGTGTCGGCATCGTCTTCATCACGCACCACCTGGAGGAGATCGCCGCACTCGGCGACCGGGTCACGGTCATCCGGGACGGCCGCAGCGTCGGCCAGGTGCCCGCCACCACGCCCGAGGACGACCTCGTCCGCATGATGGTGGGCCGCTCCATAGAGCTGCAGTACCCGCGCGAGCGCACCGGGACCGGGGCCCCTCTGCTCAGCGTCGACGGGCTCACCCGGGACGGGGTGTTCCACGACGTCGGCTTCGAGGTGCGGGCCGGCGAGGTCGTCGGCATCGCGGGTCTGGTGGGAGCGGGTCGTACGGAGGTCGCCCGCGCCGTCTTCGGCGCCGACCCGTACGACAGGGGGTCCGTGGCGGTCGCCGGCCGGCGGCTGCCGCGCCACGACGTCAACGCGGCGATGGCCGCCGGGATCGGGCTCGTCCCCGAGGACCGCAAGGGCCAGGGGCTGGTGCTCGACGCCTCCGTCGAGGAGAACCTCGGACTCGTCACCCTGCGGGCCGCGACCCGCGGCGGGCTCGTCGACCTCAAGGGGCAGCGGACGGCCGCGGCCGGGATGGCCGAGCGGCTCGGCGTACGGATGGCCGGGCTCGGCCAGCACGTGCGCACGCTCTCCGGCGGCAACCAGCAGAAGGTCGTCATCGGCAAGTGGCTGCTCGCCGACATCAGGGTGCTGATCCTGGACGAGCCGACCCGCGGCATCGACGTGGGCGCCAAGGTCGAGATCTACCAGCTCGTCAACGCGCTCACGGCCGCCGGCCACGCCGTCCTGATGATCTCCAGTGACCTGCCCGAGGTGCTCGGCATGAGCGACCGGGTGCTGGTCATGGCCCAGGGCCGGATCGCCGGTGAGCTGTCCGCCGACGAGGCGACCCAGGACGCCGTGATGGCCCTCGCCGTCAGCACGCCCACCGGCACACCCACCGGTACACCCACCGCGGCGACCACCAGTGACACCGACACCGACACCACCAACAACTCTGCTACCTCCGGGGAGGGCTCCCGTGGCCACTGACACGCTCAAGAGCACGACGGGCGCGAGTGGCGCTCCGGGCGGTGGCGCCCCGGGCGGCCTGCGCCGGCTCCTGCTCGACAACGGCGCGCTCACCGCGCTCATCGTCCTCGTCGTCGCGATGTCGGCCCTGTCCGGCGACTTCCTGACGACGGACAACCTGCTCAACGTCGGCGTCCAGGCGGCCGTGACCGCCATCCTCGCCTTCGGCGTGACCTTCGTGATCGTCTCGGCGGGCATCGACCTGTCGGTCGGTTCCGTGGCCGCCCTGTCGGCCACCGTCCTGGCCTGGACGGCGACCTCCGAGGGCGTACCGGTCTGGATCGCGGTGCTCCTCGCGGTCGTCACCGGCATCGCGTGCGGCCTGGTCAACGGCGCCCTGATCGCGTACGGGAAGCTGCCGCCGTTCATCGCGACGCTGGCCATGCTGTCGGTGGGCCGCGGTCTGTCCCTGGTGATCTCGCAGGGCAGCCCCATCCCCTTCCCCGACTCGGTCTCGCACCTCGGTGACACGCTGGGCGGCTGGCTGCCCGTGCCGGTCCTGGTGATGATCGCCATGGGGCTCGTCACCGCCCTGGTCCTGGGACGTACGTACCTCGGACGCTCCATGTACGCGATCGGCGGCAACGAGGAGGCGGCCCGCCTCTCCGGACTGCGGGTGAAGCGGCAGAAACTCGCCATCTATGCGCTGTCGGGGCTCTTCGCCGCCGCCGCGGGCATCGTGCTCGCCTCCCGGCTCTCCTCCGCGCAGCCCCAGGCCGCGCAGGGTTACGAGCTGGACGCCATCGCCGCGGTCGTCATCGGCGGCGCCTCCCTCGCGGGCGGTACGGGCAAGGCGTCCGGCACCCTCATAGGCGCGCTCATCCTCGCGGTGCTGCGCAACGGCCTCAACCTCCTGTCCGTGTCGTCGTTCTGGCAGCAGGTCGTCATCGGCGTGGTCATCGCGCTGGCGGTGCTGCTCGACACCGTGCGGCGCAAGGCGGGGGCGACGCCGGTCACCTCGGGTGCGGGAGGCGCGGCGGGCCTGAAGGGCAAGGGCCCGCAGGCCGTCAAGTACGGGCTCGCCGTGGTCCTCGTGGCGGCGGTCGTGGGCGGGCTGTCCCTCTTCAACAACGGCTCGTCGTCGTCCGCGAACCCGAAGGTCGGCCTGTCCCTCTCCACCCTGAACAACCCGTTCTTCGTGCAGATCAAGGCGGGCGCGCAGGCCGAGGCCGAGCGGCTCGGGGCCGACCTGACCGTCACGGACGCGCAGAACGACGCCTCGCAGCAGGCCAACCAGCTCCAGAACTTCACCAGCGAGGGCGTCGACTCGATCGTCGTCAACCCGGTGGACTCCGACGCGGCGGGCCCCTCGGTGCGCTCCGCGAACAAGGCCGGCATCCCCGTCGTCGGGGTCGACCGGGGCGTCAACAAGGCGGAGACGGCCGCGCTCGTGGCCTCCGACAACGTCGAGGGCGGCAGGCTCGGCGCCGAGGCGCTGGCCGAGAAGCTGGGCGGCAAGGGGAAGATCGTCATCCTTCAGGGGCAGGCCGGCACCTCCGCCAGCCGTGAGCGCGGCGCGGGCTTCGCCGAGGGCCTGAAGGCGTACCCGGGCATCGAGGTCCTCGCCAGGCAGCCCGCCGACTTCGACCGCACGAAGGGGCTGGACGTGATGACGAACCTGCTCCAGGCCCACCCGGACGTCCAGGGCGTCTTCGCCGAGAACGACGAGATGGCGCTCGGCGCGGTCAAGGCGCTGGGCTCCAAGGCCGGCAAGTCGGTCCAGGTCATCGGCTTCGACGGCACGCCGGACGGGCTCAAGGCCGTCGAGGGCGGCACGCTGTACGCCTCCGTGGCACAGCAGCCGAAGGAACTCGGGAGGATCGCGGTGCGCAACGCGCTGCGCGCGGCCGACGGCGAGAAGACCGAGCAGACGGTGAAGGTTCCGGTGAAGGTGGTCACGGCGGAGAACGTGGCCGGCTTCACCGGCTGACCCCGCGTCCCGTCCAGCTCCGTTCCGTGTTCCGTGTTCCGTAGGGAGACAACCCATGTTCGAGTACGACCTGCTGGTCGTGGGGTCGGCCAACGCCGACCTGGTCGTCGGTGTCGAACGGCGGCCGGGCGCCGGGGAGACCGTGCTCGGCTCCGACCTGGCCCTGCACCCCGGCGGCAAGGGCGCCAACCAGGCCGTCGCCGCCGCCCGGCTCGGGGCCCGTACGGCGCTCCTGGCCCGGGTCGGCGACGACGCGCACGGCAGGCTGCTGCTGGACTCGCAGCGAGCGGCCGGGGTCGACACGTCGGGCGTCCTGACCGGCGGCGCGCCCACCGGCGTCGCGCTCATCACCGTGGACCCGTCCGGCGACAACAGCATCGTGGTGTCGCCGGGCGCGAACGGCCGGCTGACCCCGGACGACGTGCGCGCGGCACCGGCGTCGGCCCTGCTCGCGGCCTCCCGGGTGGTCTCGGCCCAGTTGGAGATCCCGCTGGAGACCGTCGAGGAGGTCGTACGGGCGCTGCGGCCCGGCACCCGCTTCGTACTGAACCCGTCCCCGCCGCGGGAACTGCCCGCGGCGGTGCTCGCGGCCTGCGACCCGCTGATCGTGAACGAGCACGAGGCGCGGGTGGTGCTCGGCGCGCACCCGGACGGCGCGGGCGGCACGCCCGAGGAGTGGGCCGGGGCGCTGCTCGCGCTCGGCCCGCGCTCGGTGGTCGTCACCCTGGGCGAGGAGGGCGCGCTGGCCGCCGACACCTCGGGCACGGTCCGCGTCCCGGCGGTGCGGGTGGCCGCCGTGGACACCACCGGCGCCGGTGACTCCTTCACCGCCGCGCTGGCCTGGCGGCTGGGCGCCGGCGAGTCCCTCGCGGACGCGGCGGCGTACGCGGCCCGGGTCGGCGCCGTCGCCGTCACCCGGCAGGGCGCGCAGGCGTCCTTCCCCACCGCCGAAGAGATCGAGGAGATCACCGCCGTATGAAGAAGTCCGGAATCCTGAACCGTCACCTGGCGGGCGCGCTGGCCGAACTCGGCCACGGCGACGGCGTGCTGGTCTGCGACGCGGGCATGCCCGTTCCGGCGGGTCCGCGCGTCGTCGACCTGGCGTTCCGGGCCGGGGTGCCGTCCTTCGAGGAGGTACTGGCGGGGCTGCTGGACGAGCTGGTCGTGGAGGGCGCGACGGCGGCGGAGGAGGTGCGCGAGGCGAACCCCGAGGCGTCCGCCCTGCTGGCCGGGCACTTCCCCACCACGCTGGCTCACGTCTCCCACGAGGAGCTGAAGGCCCTCTCGGCCGGCGCCCGCCTGATCGTGCGCACCGGCGAGGCCCGCCCGTACGCGAACGTGCTGCTGCGCTGCGGGGTGTTCTTCTAGGACGTCTTCCGGCTCCAGGACGTCTTCCGAACTCCGGAAAGTACTTCGAGGGGGCCCGGTCCGTCGACCGGGCCCCCTCGGCCCCTCCCCCAAGATCAGAACCCCCGCGATCCCCCCGGATCCCCCTCCAGAAGTCCTGATGCCAAGTACGACCCGGGAGGTGGCGGAAGGGTTGCGCTGTTTCTCAAGTTTTTTCGAGGTTCACCCGGGCGGGGACGGCGTCGGGGTCAGGCCGTGTGTTCCAGGAACCGGGCCGCCGTCTCCGCGAGCACCTCGCGGCCGTCACGGGCCCACAGGGCGTCGTTGAACAGTTCGACCTCGACGGGGCCGGTGTAGCCCGCGGCCTCGACGTAACCCCTCCACTCGCGCAGGTCGACCGAGCCGTCGCCGAGCTGGCCGCGGCCGTTCAGGACGCCCTCGGGCAGCGGGGTCGTCCAGTCGGCGAGCTGGAAGGTGTGGATGCGGCCCGCGGCCCCCGCACGGGCGATCTCCGCGGGGGCCCGGTCGTCCCACCAGAGGTGGTACGTGTCCACCGCCACGCCGACCTGGTGCGCGGGGAAGCGTTCCGCGAGGTCCAGGGCCTGGGTGAGCGTGGAGACCACGCAGCGGTCGGCGGCGTACATCGGGTGGAGCGGTTCGACGGCGAGACGCACACCCCGTTCCCCGGCGTACGGCCCCAGCTCGCCCAGGGCGTCCGCGATCCGCTCCCGGGCGCCGTGGAGGTCCCTGGAGCCCGCGGGGAGGCCGCCCGAGACGAGTACGAGGGTGTCCGTGCCGAGGGTGGCCGCCTCGTCGACCGCCCGGCGGTTGTCGTCGAGGGCCTCCGTCCGCCCGGCCGGGTCGGCGGCCGTGAGGAAGCCGCCCCGGCACAGGGTGGTGACCGCGAGGCCCGCCTCCCGGACCAGCTTGGCGGTCCGCTCCAGGCCGTGCGACCGGACCGGCCCCCGCCACAGACCTACGCCCGGGACGCCCAGCTCCAGGCAGGCGTCGACCAGTTCGGGCATCGGGAGCTGCTTGACGGTCATCTGGTTGATGCTGAAGCGGGAGAGATCTCCGAGAGGTTCGGGGCTCGGGGTCACTGGTTCACTCCGTACAGGGAGAGCAGGTTCTTCATGCGGGACTCGGCGAGCGCCGGGTCCGGGAACAGGCCCAGGCCGTCGGCGAGTTCGTACGCGCGGGCCAGGTGCGGCAGCGAGCGGGCCGACTGGAGGCCGCCGACCATCGTGAAGTGGGACTGGTGGCCCGCGAGCCAGGCCAGGAACACGACCCCCGTCTTGTAGAAGCGGGTGGGGGCCCGGAAGAGGTGCCGCGACAGTTCGACGGTCGGGTCGAGGAGCGCGCGGAAGCCCGGTACGTCACCGGTGTCCAGGGTCCGTACGGCCTCGGCGGCGAGCGGGCCCAGCGGGTCGAAGATCCCGAGCAGGGCGTGGCTGAAGCCGCGGTCGTCGCCGGCGATCAGCTCGGGGTAGTTGAAGTCGTCGCCGGTGTAGCAGCGCACGCCGTGCGGGAGCCTGCGGCGCAGGTCGATCTCGCGCCGCGCGTCCAGCAGCGAGACCTTGATGCCGTCGACCTTGTCGGGGTGCGCGGCGACGACCTCCAGAAAGGTGCCGGTCGCCGTGTCCAGGTCGGTGCTGCCCCAGTAGCCCTCCAGGGCCGGGTCGAACATCGGGCCCAGCCAGTGCAGGACCACCGGTTCGGCGGACTGGCGGAGCAGGTGCCCGTAGACCTCCAGGTAGTCCTCGGGTCCCTCGGCGACGGCGGCCAGCGCCCGCGAGGCCATCAGGATCGCCCGCGAGCCGGCCTCCTCGACGAGGGCGAGCTGCTCCTCGTACGCGGCCCGCACCTCGTTCACGTCGTACGGGTGGGCGGTCCCGGTGGCCGTCAGCTGGTCGGTGCCGACGCCGCAGGCGATCAGGCCGCCGACCGCCTTCGCCTCCGCCGACGAACGGCGGATCAGCTCGGCGGCGCCCGTCCAGTCGAGGCCCATTCCCCGCTGGGCCGTGTCCATCGCCTCGGCGACCCCCAGTCCGTGGGACCACAGGTGGCGGCGGAAGGCGAGGGTGGCGTCCCAGTCGACGGCTGCCGGGGAGTCGGGGGTGGTGTCGGCGTACGGGTCGGCGACCACGTGCGCCGCCGAGTAGACCGTACGGGAGACGAGGGGGGCGAGGGGGGCGAGGGGGGTGTCTGTAGTGGCCGTGACGTTGGCGGCGGTGGTGACGGCGAGTGGTTCGGTGCGCGGGGTGTACGTGCGCAGCCCTCCGCCCGCGTCGGGCAGGTGGAGGGTCACCGGGCGATCTCCGGGACGTCGAGGCGGCGGCCCTCGGCCGAGGACCTCAGCCCCAGCTCGGCGAGCTGGACGCCGCGGGCGCCGGCCAGGAGGTCCCAGTGGTAGGGCGCGTCGGCGTACACGTGCTTGAGGAAGAGCTCCCACTGGGCCTTGAAACCGTTGTCGAACCCGGTGTTGTCGGGCACCTCCTGCCACTGGTCGCGGAAGACCTCGGTGGCGGGGACGTCCGGGTCCCAGACCGGCTTGGGGGTCGCGGACCGGTGCTGGACGCGGCAGGTGCGCAGCCCGGCTACCGCCGAGCCCTCGGTGCCGTCGACCTGGAACTCGACGAGTTCGTCGCGGTTCACGCGGACCGCCCAGGAGGAGTTGATCTGGGCGACCGCGCCGCCCTCCAGTTCGAAGATGCCGTAGGCGGCGTCGTCGGCGGTGGCGTCGTAGGGCTTGTTCCGCTCGTCCCAGCGCTGCGGGACGTGGGTGGCGGTGAGCGCCTGCACCGACTTCACCCGGCCGAACAGCTCGTGCAGCACGTACTCCCAGTGCGGGAACATGTCGACGACGATGCCTCCGCCGTCCTCGGCCCGGTAGTTCCACGAGGGGCGCTGGGCGGACTGCCAGTCGCCCTCGAAGACCCAGTAGCCGAACTCGCCGCGGACGGACAGCACGCGGCCGAAGAAGCCGCCGTCGATCAGCCTCTTGAGCTTGAGCAGACCGGGCAGGAAGAGCTTGTCCTGGACGACGCCGTGCCTGATGCCGGCCTCGTCCGCCAGCCGGGCCAGCCGCAGGGCGCCGTCCAGGCCGGTGGCGGTCGGTTTCTCGGTGTAGACGTGCTTGCCGGCCGCGATCGCCTTCGTGAGCGCCTCCTCGCGGGCGGAGGTGACCTGGGCGTCGAAGTAGATGTCGACGGACGGGTCGGCGAGGACGGCGTCGAGGTCGGTGGACCAGTGCTCGATGCCGTGCCGGCCGGCGAGCGCCTCCAGGGCGTGCTCGCGGCGGCCGACGAGGACCGGTTCGGGCCACAGCGCGGTGCCGTCGCCGAGGTCGAGGCCGCCCTGTTCGCGCAGGGCGAGGATCGAGCGGACGAGGTGCTGGCGGTGGCCCATGCGTCCCGTCACGCCGTTCATGGCGATGCGCACCGTCTTGCGTGTCACGTCATTCCCTTCGTACGTGTCCCGCGCCCGTGTCCCGCGCCTCGTGCGCCCCGCCGGTGTACGCCGGTGACTGGTGAACGGTGCAGCAAGCGCTTTCTATGTAGGGAGAAGCTAGCCTCTGTGCAGCGGATCGGACAAGACCGCGGGGGCGACGAGTTGTTCGAGGGGGCGAACAGGTGGGGTTCGCGGTCGTAGGGTCTGGACGGGCCCCGGCCGCGGTCGGCCCCGGCCGGATCGACCCCGGCCGGATCAGCCCCGACCGGGTCGGCGACTGCGCACGATCCGGTGCGGTGCGTTGCGTTGCGGTTCGGTACGGCTCCGCACGACTCGGTGCGGCTTTGAGGGCGAGGACGAGATGCGCGACCGGAGGACGACGAGATGACGGTGACCCTGGCGGACGTGGCGGTCCGCGCGCAGGTCTCGCCCGCGACGGTGTCGCGCGTGCTGAACGGGAACTACCCCGTGGCGGCCTCCACCCGCGAACGGGTGCTGCGGGCCGTGGACGAGCTGGACTACGTACTGAACGGCCCCGCGAGCGCGCTCGCCGCCGCCACCTCCGACCTGGTGGGCATCCTGGTCAACGACATCGCCGACCCGTTCTTCGGGATCATGGCGGGAGCGGTCCAGTCCGAGATCGGCGGGCCGGGGGGCCGGGCGGGCGGCGAGCGCCTCGCCGTCGTGTGCAACACCGGCGGCTCGCCCGAGCGCGAGCTCACCTACCTCACGCTCCTGCAGCGCCAGCGCGCCGCGGCGGTGGTGCTGACGGGCGGGGCCGTGGAGGACACCGCGCACGCGGCGGCCGTCGCGACGAAGCTGCGCAAGCTCGCCGCGGCGGGGACGCGGGTGGTGCTGTGCGGACGGCCGCCCGCGCCGGCCGGCACCGACGCGGTGGCGCTCACCTTCGACAACCGGGGCGGCGGACAGCTGCTCACCGAGCATCTGATCGGGCTCGGGCACCGGCGGATGGGGTACATCGCGGGGCCGGAGGAGCGGACGACGACGCGGCACCGGCTGGAGGGACACCGGGACGCGCTCGCGGCGCACGGCGTCCCGGACGACCCCGCGTGGACCGTCCACGGGCGGTACGACCGCCGGGCGGGGTACGAGGCGACGCTCGAACTGCTGCGGCGGGAGCCGGGGCTGACGGCCGTGGTGGCCGCCAACGACACGGTCGCGCTGGGGGCGTGCGCGGCTCTTCGCGACTCGGGGCTGCGCATTCCGGACGACGTGTCGGTCGTCGGCTTCGACGACCTCCCGTTCAGCATCGACGCGGTGCCGGCGCTGACGACGGTACGGCTGCCGCTGGCGGACGCGGGGGCGCGGGCCGGGCGGCTCGCCATGGGCCGCGAGGAGGCGCCGCCGGACGGGATCGCGCAGATCCGGGGGGAGCTGATGGTGCGGGGGTCGACGGGGGCGCCGAAGGGGGTCTGAGGGAGGGCTGAGAGGAGGGCGGGACGTGTGCGGGTGCGGTCCGGTGGGGGCCGAGCGCGCAGTTCCCCGCGCCCCTGGGGAGCGGGGGTGCCGGGAACTTCGTGGGGAACCCCCGCCGGGCCGCGGGCGAAGGACCGACTCCCCCGCCCGCGCTCAGTTCTTGTTCAGTGAGCGGGTGACGCCCGCGACCACGGCCGTGGTCAGCAGCCAGCCCGCGGCGATCAGCGCGTACGAGAGCGCCATGGGGCCGTCGTCCCGCCAGTGCCAGGCCCCTCGCTGGCCGAGGCCGCCGATGGGGATCAGCAGGTCCAGCGTGTAGGCCAGGGCGCTGAACGGAGGCCCCTCGCCCTGCTTGCTGGCCGTGGGCGTGGCGGACCTGAAGACCAGCGTCCCGGCGAGCGACAGCAGGAGCAGCCAGCCGCCCGCCCGCCAGGGCCGGTAGCCGTAGCCGACCGTGGCGTCGAAGACGTGGCCCCAGAACCGGGCGACGGGGTGGAGCGTGCCGCGCCGGTGGCGCTGCTTCGCCAGCAGCACGAGGCGGGCGTCGTCGTCGTGGCCGATCTGCCGGTACCAGCCCGCGAGCTGCTCGTACGGCTGCGGACTGTAGCCGGGCGAACGGCGGATCCACGCGATCCGGCGGGCCACGCCGGCCCGGGCACCGGTTCCCGCGGGCGGCACGTCGTCCGCGTGCAGGGAGGCGTAGGCGAGCCCTTCCAGCCGCAGGCGCGCGGTCCGGCCCGCCTCGTTGTCGCGCAGGACCTCGACGCGCGCGCTGCGCAGGTCGACACCGCCGGGCGGGGCGACCGCGGGCGTGAGGTCCAGCTCGGCCGCCTGTACGCGGGTGAGGTCCAGGGCCGCGCCCGGATCGCCCAGGACGGCGCCCCGCAGCGACAGCCGGTTGGTGATGTGCGCGCCGCGCAGCCGGACGGCGCCGGTGGCGCTGAATCCCTCGGTCATCTCCAGGGTCGTCATGGTGGCGTTGTCCGCGAGCAGCGCCTCGCCCCGCGGGTTCTCCAGCCGCGCCCCGTCCAGGAACAGGCCACCGGACAGCTGCGCGCCCAGCAGCCGCAGCCCGCCCCTCGCCGTCAGACGGCGGCCGAAGACCGCACCCTCCATGACGAGTCCGCCCGCGAACAGGGCCCACCCGCTGTCGGCGGACAGGGTGGCCTCGCTCAGCACCAGTTCCCCGGAGATGTGGGTGTTGATGAGCGAGAGCCGGGAGCCCTCCACGGTCGTCCCGTTCAGATTCAGCCTCCCCTCGATCCGGGCCATCGACGCCTCGACGCCCGGGACCCAGCACCCAGCCAGCCGGATCGAGCGCGTGGTGCAGCCGCGCAGTCCCACCGGTTCCTCCAGACGGCAGGAGTCGAGCCGGATCGTCTGGGCGATGTCCGCGCCCGCCAGGTCGAGCGTGCCGACCACGCGCGCGCCCTCCAGGCGGAGTGCGGCGAGCGCGCCCGGCGGGGCGGGGTTGGCCCCCAGCAGCAGCGCCGCCAGCACCTCCGCCCGGACCGTACGCTCCGGCCCCCACCCATGCCCCTGCCCCTGCCGGGGGTCGTCCGCCCCGGGGACCCCGCTGCGCAGGTCCACGAGGCGGCCCTCGGGAAAGGCGTCCCAGACGGCACGTTCCGGCTGTGTCAGATCGTCGTACTGGAGCACCCCGGAAGGCTATCCGGGCGGCGGTGCCGGGAACCGCCATGGATTCGTCCTCCTCGACGGGAGGCCGCACCCTTCGCCCTTCCTCCGGTGCGGACCTCGTCGGCCGGGAACGGCGGCCGGGCCTGCCCGGAACCGGGGAGTGAGAGATCGCGGGCGGCGGGTAGGGTCCGTTTCATGCTGTGCCGTCCCGGGGACTCCGGGAACCCCGGCCGGAAAAAGCCGCGCCCGGAATTCGATAGCGAAGGTGCGATCCGTGAAACTGGCCTTCTCCACCCTCGGTGTACCCGGACTCCCGATCGGTGACGTGGTGCGGCTCGCCGCCACCCACGGCTACCACGGCGTCGAGTTGCGCGCGCATCCCGAGGAGCCCGTGCACACCGGTCTCGGACACGCCGCACGGGCCGACGTGGCCGCCGAGTTCAAGGCGGCGGGCGTCGAGATCCTGGGCCTGGCCGGATACGTCCGGGTGGCCGCGCCCGGCGACGACGAGCCCGTGATCGCCGAGATCCGCGAACTCCTCGACCTGGCGCGCGACCTGGGCGCCCCCTTCGTCCGGGTCCTCCCGGGCGCCGCGGAGGACCAGAGCACCGAGGACGCCGACGCGACGGCCGCGCGACGGCTCGGCACGGCGGCCGAGTACGCAGCCGACCTCGACGTACGGATCCTGCTGGAGACCCACGACTCGCACCGCACCGGCGCCGACGCGACCCGTGTCCTCGGCCTCGTCGGCCACCTTCAGGCCGGCGCCCTCTGGGACGTCATGCACACCTGGCTCGGCGGTGAGCAGCCGGCGGTCACCTTCGCCGCGCTCTCCCCCTTCCTGGGCTACATCCAGGTCAAGGACATCGCCTCGCCGGACGACACGACGCCGCTGCCGCTCGGGGCGGGCGTCCTCCCCCTCACCGAGTGCGTCGACCTGCTCTCCCGCGAGGGCTGGGACGGCTGGCTGTGCTGGGAGTACGAGAAGCGCTGGTACGAGTCGGCCGCGCCGCTGGAGGGTCTGCTGGACGAGGGCCGCGATCATCTGGCCCGCCTGCTGAACGAGTCCGCGTAGGCCCTCCGGGCGGGAGCGGGACTACTGGGGCAACTGGGGCTACTGGGGCTACTGGGGCTGCCGGGGCAACTGGGGCGAGCGGGGCGGCTAAGGACGGCCGGTGGGCCCGGGACGGCCGAGGACGGCCGACGGGCCCGGGACCGTCGTGGCTTGTCGCGCCGTTCCCCGCGCCCCTGACGGGGCGCCCCACCCGCGTCACCCGTTCCGTGCCGGCGGCGATGTCGCCCGTCCGCGCGTGCCCGCACCCTTGACCGGCAGAAATTTCCCGGATATCCGTGACTCCTTGGCAGTTTTCTTCATACTCGCCTCTCCAAGCCCCTCCACGGACCCTCCGGGGCCCTCCTGGGAAGGAGCGCACGTGCACACCTCCAGACGTACGCTGCTCGCGGCGACCGCGGGCGCGGCGGCGGTCGTCGCCGGCGGCGGCGCGGCCGCGGCCGGACACGGCGACACCGCGAAGCACGGGGACAAGCGGCTGCGGGCCCTCATCTCCCGCATGACGCTCGAAGAGAAGGTCGGGCAGCTCTTCGTGATGCGGGTGTACGGGCACTCCGCGACCGAGCCCGACCAGGCCGACATCGACGCCAACCTCGCGGAGATCGGCGTACGGACGGCCGCCGAGCTGATCGCGAAGTACCGGGTCGGCGGCATCATCTACTTCGGGTGGGCGCACAACACCCGTGAGCCGCGGCAGATCGCGGACCTGAGCAACGGCATCCAGCGGGCCTCGCTCGCCCTGCCCCGCGGCCTGCCCGTGCTCGTCTCCACCGACCAGGAGCACGGCATAGTGGCGCGCGTGGGCACACCCGCGACCCTCTTCCCCGGCGCGATGGCCCTCGGCGCGGGCGGTTCGCGCACCGACGCCCGTACGGCCGCGCGGATCGGCGGCGCCGAGCTGCGCGCCATGGGCATCCGGCAGGACTACGCGCCGGTCGCCGACGTGAACGTGAACCCGGCCAACCCGGTCATCGGCGTCCGCTCCTTCGGCTCCGACCCGGAGGCCGTGGCCGGCCTGGTCGCCGCCCAGGTGAAGGGCTACCAGGGCGCCGGGGTCGCGGCGACCTCCAAGCACTTCCCCGGGCACGGCGACACCGAGACCGACAGCCACTACGGCTTCCCGGTCATCGAGCACACCGAGACGCAGTGGAACGAGCTCGACGCGCCTCCGTTCCGGGCCGCGATCGCCGCGGGCATCGACTCGATCATGACCGCGCACATCATGGTCCCGGCGCTCGACCCGTCCGGCGACCCGGCCACCCTCTCGCGCCCGATCCTCACCGGCATCCTGCGCGAACGGCTCGGCTACGACGGGGTCGTGGTGACGGACTCCCTCGGCATGGAGGGCGTCCGCACCAAGTACGGCGACGACCGGGTGCCCGTGCTCGCCCTGAAGGCCGGTGTCGACCAGCTCCTCAACCCACCCGAGCTGGACGTCGCCTGGAACGCGGTCCTCGCCGCCGTCCGCGGCGGCGAACTGACGGAGGCCCGCCTCGACGAATCGATCCTGCGCATCCTGCGGCTCAAGGCGAAGCTGGGGCTGCTGAAGGACCCGTACGTCACCCGGCGGGGTGTGGACCGCACGGTCGGGATCCCGGCGCACTTGAAGGCCGCCGACCGCGTCGCCGAGCGGACGACGACCCTGCTGGTCGACTCCGGCCGGTTGCTGCCGCTCTCCCGGCGTACGCACCGGAAGGTGCTCGTCGTCGGCGCCGATCCGGCCTCGCCGTCCGGCACCACGGGCCCGCCCACGACCGTACTGGCCGACGCGCTCACCGAGCTGGGGTTCACCGCGACGGCGCTGTCCACGGGCACGGCACCCTCCGCCGCGACCGTCGCGAAGGCCGTCGCGGCGGCCCAGGACGCGGACGCGGTGCTGGTGGCGACGTACAACGTCACCGCCGGCTCCGGTCAGCGGACGCTCGTGGGGCAGCTGCTCGCGACGGGCCGCCCGGTGGTCGCGCTGGCCGTCCGCAACCCGTACGACGTGGCCCAGCTGCCGGAGGTGAAGACCTACCTGGCCTCCTACTCCTGGACGGACGTCGAACTGCGCGCCGCGGTACGGGTGCTGGCGGGACGGGCCGACCCGCGCGGCAGACTGCCGGTGCCGGTGCAGCGCGCGGACGATCCGACGCGGGTGCTCTACCCGGTGGGGCACGGCCTGACCTACTAGGGCCGATGTGCGGGGGCGCGCGTACGGGCCTGCCGTACCGGGCCTACGACGTGCTCCCCGCACACCACCCCCAAATGACGCAAAGCCCCCCGTATGCCTGGCGGGGTCCGCCGTGGCGGGTCACGCTGGGCGGGGGATCGGGGGAAGTGCCATGCGCGACGCAGGGGGCGTGGGCGTACACCGCACACGCGGCGAAGGGTGCGCGGGGTCGCAAGCGGGAGTGACGACGGCGGTGCTGTGCGCGCTGCTGGTCCTGGTGGCGGCCGTCCTGACGGGGTGCGGGCAGTCATCCGAGCCGGACGGCGACGGCGGCGGCAGCAATGGCGGCGGTGGCGCGCGGGAGACCGCTCCTGCGCCGGGTCCCGCGCGGGCCTCGGGGTACGGGACGGTGTTCCTCGGGATCGACGAGTGCAGTTCGTTCGGGCGCACCTCGTTCACCGAGGTGCCCTGCACCGGTGAGCGGGCGGCGGCGCGGGTCGTCGCGCGGCACGACGGCAGGGTGGGCAACGGCCCGGTCTGCCCGGCCACCACCGACTTCGTGCTGCACATCAGCGAGCGGCGGCCCGCCGCCGACGAGGACGGCGACGGCACGGTCCCCCGGGGCTACGCCTGCATGCGCAACCTGGCGGCCCCGCACCCGGGCGACCCGGGCGGCGGCGGGGGCCCGCGCACCATCGTCGGCGACTGCGTCTACGGCACGGGCGCGGGCGAGGTGCGCGAGACCCCGTGCGACGACGAGGGCGGCGGTACGGGCGGGAAGGCCCCCGAGTACGAGGTGACGGCGGCCGTCGGGAAGCGTTCCGCCTGCCCCGCGTCGACGGAGCTGTACGTCCGGCTGAGCGGCCCGGAGCCGGTGGGCTGCGCCCGCCCGTGGTAGCCCGGGGGCTCGACGGGCGGGCGCGGCTCAGCGGTGCTCGGCAGTGCTCGGCGGTGCTCAGCAGGATTCAGCGGTGCCCGGCAGGTGCTGCCGGTCCCGCTACGGACGGAGCTGGCGCTCGACCGTGCGCTTGTCCAGCTTCGCGTCGTACTTGGCCAGCGGCTTGGCCTTCTCCGGGTCCGCCTGGACGGCGGCCGGGGCGACGCCCGCCCACTGCAGGATGCGGGCCGTGGCCAGGGCCTTCTGGTCGGGCACGAGACCCGCGACGTTGGCGCCGTGGTTGGCGCCGGGGGCCGTGAGGACGTACGAGTCACGGGCGCCCCTGCCGAGGCGGAACGGTTCAGCACCCCACGGATCGTTCTGCCCGTACACGAACAGCATCTGGTTCGCGTTGTGCTTCACCCAGAAGTCGACGCTCCGCATGACGCCCGGCTGGAACCGCATCGTGATGTCGCGCGGCACGAAGTTGCGCGGCGGCTGGTAGCCGTAGCGGATGTACTTCTTCTCGATGTGCGGGAAGTTGATCGTGGGCGCGCCGAGCTGCGTGCCGGCCTGGTAGTAGTACGGCGTGTACGGCTCCAGGCCCTGGTCCGTGTAGAACGAGAAGCCGGAGATCGTGTCGATCGACGTCCAGATCTCGTCGTCCGTCGCGTTCTTCGCGTCCGCCGGGATCGTGTCGCAGTCGGCGAGCAGGCTGTACTGCCAGAAGCCCCACACGTAGTCGAGGACGACCGCCTCGTAGGCCCGGTCCAGGCTGCCGATGGTGTTGAAGGTGTAGCCCTCGGCGGCGGCCAGTTCCTTGTACTTCTTCTCCAGCGGCGCACGGCGGACGAGCGCCTCGCGCTGCACCGCGTTCAGCCGGTTGCGGCACTCCTTGGTGCCGACCTTCGCGAAGAACCGGTCGTACGCCGAGTCCTCCTTGTTCACCACGTCGTTGGGGGCGACGTACGCGACGACGCCGTCCATGTCACGCGGGTAGAAGCGCTCGAAGTAGGTGGCGGTCATGCCGCCCTTCGAACCGCCGGTGGAGATCCACTTCTTGTCGTAGACCGGCTTGAGGGCCTCGAAGATGCGGTGCTGGTCGCTGGCCGCCTGCCAGATGTCGAGCTTCGACCAGTCCGCCGGCGCGGGCCGGGACGGGGTGAAGTAGCGGTACTCCATCGAGACCTGGTTGCCGTCCACGATCTGGGTCGGCTCGCGGCGGCTCGGGGTCGTGGAGACGTTGTAGCCGCCGGTGTAGAAGACCGTGGGGCGGGCCGTGTCCTTGTGCAGCACGGTGATGCGCTGCTGGAAGGTGCCCTCGGAGGGACGGCGGTGGTCGACCGGCTGGGTGTAGTTGAGGACGAAGAAGCGGTAGCCGGTGTAGGGCTTCTCCTCGATCAGGCTCATGCCCGGTATCGCGAGGAGCCGGTCCTTGATGTCCGCGGTCTCGTCCGTGACGAGACCGGCGCCGGTACGGGTGCCGGCGACGGTGCCGGCGGTGTCCGGCTGGGCGGCGGTGGCCGCCCCGGCCGTGCCCACGGTGCCTATGGCCACCGTGAGGGACAGCAGCCATCTGAGCGTCTTGCGCATGCGTTCTCCCCTGAATACGCAGATGTCCGCCGGAACTTATCCGAGCGACAGCGGTCACACCAGGGGATGTCCGGGTCATTACGGACAAGTGGCGGAACAAGTCAGGAGAGAAGCAGGGGAGAAGCAGGAGAGAGGTCAGTCGACGGGCCGGAGGAGAAGGCACGGGACGGGTCAGCAGAGGATCCAGCCCGTGCCGACCGAACCCGAGCCGACGGCGCCCTTGATCCGTACGCAGCGGTGGCCCGCGTGCACCCGCACCGGGCCCGCGTACCTCGTGAACCGGCCCGCGTTGGGCACCCGTTCGCTCCCGCGGGCCTGCACGCTGACCATCATGTAACGGCGGGCGCCCACCTTCTTGGGGTAGGTCACCGCGCACACGTAGCCGCTCTTCTTGTGGACGTCCACGTGCCCGGTGGAGAAGGCCAGCGTGCGCACCTTCCGGCCGGCGCACAGGGTCGCCGCCGACGCGTCGCCCACCGCCGGGCCCGCGACCGCCAGCAGCCCGGACGCCGTCAGCACGGCCGTGCCGAGCGCGAGGCGTCGGCGTATCACGCCCATGTCCACTGCTGTCCCTCCACGGCCCGCGGTTCGGCGTACCCGAGTACGTACTGCTGTACGGACGCATGGCGTACGGCGCACGGTTGCCCTACCCACCGGTTGCGGTTTTTCCGCGTATTCACGTCACCTTGTATTCACGTCACCGTGTTCACGTCACCTCACGGTGCCGACCGGGTCCGGCTCCCCCACGAACGTCCGCCACAGCCGCGCGTACCGGCCGCCGAGCGCGAGCAGCTCGTCGTGCGTGCCGTCCTCCGCGACCCGGCCGCCGGCCATCACCACGACCCGGTCCGCCCGGGCGGCCGTGGTCAGCCGGTGGGCGACCACCAGTGTGGTGCGGCGGCCCGCTATGCGGTCGGTGGCCTGGTTGACCTGCGCCTCGGTGGCCAGGTCGAGCGCGGCCGTGGCCTCGTCGAGGAGCAGGATGTCCGGGTCGACCAGCTCGGCGCGGGCCAGCGCGATCAGCTGGCGCTGTCCGGCGGAGAGGTTGCGCCCGCGCTCGGCGACCCCGTGGAGGTAGCCGCCGTCCAGCGTGGCGATCATGTCGTGCGCGCCGACCGCGCGGGCCGCCGCCTCCACCTCGGCGTCGGTGGCGTCCGGACGGCCGTACGCGATGGCGTCCCGGACCGTGCCCTGGAACAGGTACGCCTCCTGCGGGACGACACCGAGCCGGTGCCGGTACGCGGTCAGGTCGAGCGCGCGCAGGTCCGTGCCGTCGACCGTGACCCGGCCGCCGGTGGGGTCGTAGAACCGGGCCACCAGTTTGACCAGGGTCGACTTGCCCGCGCCCGTCTCGCCGACGAACGCGACGGTCTGCCCGGCCGGGATGCGCAGCCGGACCCCGCTGAGCGCCTCCTCGGCGTCCGGTTCGCCGGGGCGGCCGTACGCGAAGTCCACGTCCTCGAAGGCGATCTCGCCGCGCAGGGACGGCACGTCGAGGGGCTCGGCGGCGGCCGTGGTGGACGTCGGCTCCCGCAGCAGCTCCTGGATGCGGCCGAGTGAGACGGTCGCCTGCTGGTAGCCGTCGAAGACCTGCGAGAGCTGCTGCACGGGCGCGAAGAACAGGTCGATGTAGAGGAGGTACGCCACCAGCGCGCCGGTGGTGAGGGTGCCCGCGTCGACCCTCGCCGCGCCCACGACGAGCACGGCGGTGGCGGCCACCGAGGACAGCAGCTGCACGAACGGGAAGTAGATCGAAATGAGCCACTGCCCGCGGATACGGGCCTGGCGGTAGCTGTCGCTGCCCCGCGCGAAGCGCCCGGCGCCCTCCCCCTCGCGGCGGAACGCCTGGAGGATGCGCAGCCCCGACACCGACTCCTGGAGGTCCGCGTTCACCACGGACACCCGCTCACGGGCGAGTTCGTACGCCTTGACGCTGGAGCGGCGGAAGAAGAACGTGCCGACGACCAGCGGCGGCAGGGTCAGGAAGACGACCAGCGCGAGCTGCAGGTCGATCACGAGCAGCGCGGCCATGATGCCGAAGAAGGTGACGACGGAGACGAAGGCGGTGACCAGGCCGGTCTGGAGGAACGTGGACAGGGCGTCCACGTCCGTCGTCATCCGGGTCATGATCCGGCCGGTCAGCTCCCGCTCGTAGTAGTCGAGCCCGAGCCGCTGGAGCTGCGCGAAGATCTTCAGCCGCAGCGAGTACAGGACCCGTTCGCCGGTGCGTCCGGTCATCCGGATCTCGCCGGTCTGCGCCGCCCACTGGACGAGCACGCTGAGCAGGGCGATCGCCGAGGCCGCCCACACACCGCCGATCGCCGCCTGCGTGACGCCCTCGTCGATGCCGTGCCGGATCAGGACCGGCAGCAGCAGGCCCATCCCCGCGTCGGCGGCGACCAGGCCGAGGCTGAGGAGCAGCGGGAGCCCGAAGCCGCGCAGCAGCCGCCGCAGCCCGTACGAGTCCTCCGGCGTGACCGCGCGCGCCTCGTCGATGTCCGGGGTGTCGGTGGCGGGCGGCAGGGCGTCGACCTGGGCGAGGAGTTCGGGGGTGGCGGGCGTACCGGCCAGCGCCATGTCCTTGGGCTCGCGGTCGCCGCTCCACAGGCGCGGGGTGACACCGCGCTCGGCGTCGAACTCCGCGTCCAGCTCGTCGCGTACGGAGGTGTCCTGCGTCCCGTCCGCCGGACAGGACGGCCTGGCGTGGCCGGGCGAGACCCCGCCCAGCTCGTCCGGGTCGGTGAGCAGTTTGCGGTAGAGCGGCGAGCGCTCGGTCAGCTCCTCGTGCGTGCCGATGTCGGCGAGGCGCCCGCCGTCGAGGACGGCGATGCGGTCGGCGAGGTTGAGGGTGGAGCGGCGGTGGGCGATGAGGAGGGTGGTGCGGCCCGCCATGACACCGCGCAGGGCCTCGTGGATCTCGTGCTCGACCCGGGCGTCGACGGCGGAGGTCGCGTCGTCGAGGACCAGCAGGCGCGGGTCGGTGAGGATCGCGCGGGCCAGGGCCACGCGCTGGCGCTGGCCGCCGGAGAGGGTGAGGCCGTGCTCGCCGACCTTGGTGTCGTAGCCGTCGGGCAGCGCGGTGATGAACCCGTGCGCCTGCGCGGCCCGGGCCGCCGTCTCGATCTCCTCCCGGGTGGCCCCGGGGCGGCCGTACGCGATGTTGGAGGCCACGGTGTCCGAGAAGAGGAAGGAGTCCTCGGGGACGAGCCCGATGGCGGCCCGCAGCGAGTCGAGGGTCAGCTCGCGCACGTCGAGGCCGCCGACGAGGACCGCGCCGCCGGTCACGTCGTAGAAGCGGGGCAGCAGCAGGGAGACGGTGGACTTGCCGGAGCCGGACGAGCCGACGACCGCGAGGGTCTCGCCGGCGCGGATCTCGAGGCTGAGGCCGCTGAGGACCGGGCGGTCGTCCTCGTAGCCGAAGGACACGCCGTCGAACTCGACGGTCGCGGGCGCGTCGGCCGGGAGGGTCTTCGTGCCGTCCTCCATCGACGGCCGGGTGTCGATCAGCTCCAGGACGCGTTCGGCGCCGGCCCGCGCCTGCTGGCCGACCGTGAGGACCATGGCGAGCATCCGCACCGGGCCCACGAGCTGGGCGAGGTAGGAGGAGAAGGCCACGAACGTGCCCAGGGTGACCTGGCCCCGTACCGCCAGCCAGCCGCCGAGCGCCAGCATGGCGACCTGGCCGAGGGCCGGGACCGCCTGGAGGGCGGGGGTGTACTTCGAGTTGAGGCGGACCGTGCGCAGGCGCCCCGCGAAGAGCCTGCGGCCGATCGCACGGAGCTTCCCGGTCTCCTGGTCCTCCTGCCCGAAGCCCTTGACGACCCGTACGCCGCTGACCGAGCCGTCGACGACCCCGGCCACGGCGGCGGCCTGCGCCTGGGCGTACCAGGTCGCCGGGTGCAGCCTGGAGCGGCTGCGGCGGGCGATGAACCAGATCGCGGGGGCGACGGCAAGGGCGACGAGGGTGAGCGGCGGCGACAGCCAGGCCATGATCCCGAGGGAGATCAGGAAGAGGAGGATGTTCCCGATCGTCATCGGGAGCATGAAGAGCAGGCCCTGGATCAGCTGGAGGTCGCTGGTCGCGCGCCCCACCACCTGGCCGGTCGACAGCTCGTCCTGGCGCCTGCCGTCGAGGCGGACGATCGTCCCGTACATGTCGGTGCGCAGGTCGTGCTGGACGTCGAGCGCGAGGCGGCCGCCGTAGTAGCGGCGGATGTAGGTGAGGACGTAGACGACGACACCGGCGCCGAGGAGCGCGCCGGCCCAGGGGGCCATGTCACGGGAGCCGTCCCCGATGACGTCGTCGATGATCACCTTGGTGATCAGCGGGACGAGGGCCATGACGGCCATGCCCCCGAGCGAGGCGCCCAGCGCGAGCACGACGTCCTTCGGGTACCGCCAGGCGTACCCGGCCAGCCGCCGTGCCCATCCCCGCTGCGTTGTCACTCCTGGTGCCTTCCCTCTTCCGTCCTGGTGGTCCGGAAGGCACCAACACGGAGGGAACCGGATTTCATCCCTCCGCAACAATTCACGTCATACGCGTTGCCCGGCCCCGAGTGCTCAGAGGCGTACGCGCAGGGAGTAGAAGCGGGTCGTCTGGGTGGCGCTCTGGTTGTCGTCGCTGGCCAGGAGGACCTTGAGAGCACCGCCGCGGGCGCGGCCGGTGATCGTCATGCCCTCGATGTTGTCGAGGAGCGGATTGGGCTGCGGCTGCTTGGCGGTCGCGCCGAGGGAGGGGCAGTCCACGAGGTCGGCGAGCAGGGTCTTGCGGACGAGGCGTACGCCGTCCTGGCCGGTCAGCGCCTCGATGCGGCCGGTGTCCGTGGCGCGGCGGAGGTCGGCGAGGTAGAGGCGGACCGTGTTGCCGACCCCGGCCGTGAAGCCGCGCTCCAGGACGAGGAGGCGGCCGTCGGGGGTGGCGGCGGTCTCGACGACACCGAGGCCCGTGTCGGCTCGGTAGCCGTACTGGGCGGCGAGCCGGAAGTCCTGGCCACCGCGACCGCCGTGACCGCCGTGACCGCCCTTGCGCTGCCAGGTCTGGAGGCGTACGACGCCGGGGGTGTCGCCGGACAGGGAGCCCTCCATGCCGGCCAGCAGGGTGCGGCCGCCGGGGAGGAGGGTCAGCGCCTCGAAGGTCTGGTTCGGGGCGGCGCGGCCGGCCGGGGCGACACGCAGGGCGTCCGGCACGGGGAGGCGGCCCAGCACGGCGCCGTCCCGCCCGTACCGGCGTACCGACGGCTCGGTCTCGGACGACACCAGCCGGGTGCCGTCGCGGTCGACGACGAGCCCCTCGGAGTCCAGCGCGGCACCGCCCTCGTCGGCCAGCGGTACGACGGAGCGGGGCCGCAGTGTCCTCGGGTCCAGGGTGAAGAGGGCGGACCGGTCGGACAGCGCGAGGAGGGCCCCGTCCCGGTCCACGGCCAGCGCGGAGAAGTTGCCGACGAACGTGCCGTCGTACGTCGTCTTGTCGAGGGCGTCGGAGAAACCGTCGAGGGAGACGGCGGAGGAGCAGGCGCCGCCGCGCGACGGGGCGGCGGGCCCGCCGCCGTGGGCGGTGGCGGACCCGGCGGCGGTGACACAGGTGACGGCGGCCAGCCCGGCGGTGAGGGCGGCGAGTACGGATCGCAGGCGCATGGCGTCACGGTAGGGGGAGGCGGGTTGAGGGGGAGGGTACTGGCCGTGAATTCCGGACAGCGGGCACGCGGTGGGCGTGCCCGCCGCCGTCGGAGCACCGGTGTGGGTCTGGCTCAGTCCTGGTGGACCTTGTTCACACCCGCGCCGCCGGAGAGGGTGTCGTCGCCCCTGCCGCCGTGGAGGTGGTCGTTCTCGGGCGTGCCCGGCCGGCGCCGAGTACTCCGCGACCGGCCTCTGCCCCGACGGCACCGCGGCGGAGGAGGGCTCCGGCGCCGCCGGCTCCGGGACCGGGGCGAGCGCGGCCCTCTCCGCCTGCTCCCATGGAACCCATGCGGCCGGTATCGCCGCAGGTGATGGGACGGGTGCACGGCGCCGCCGCCGTCGCCGCGCTCGTCCTCGCGCTCACCCGGATCACCGTCGCCGTCGCCGTCGCCGTCGAGCGAGTACGGCGACGGCTCCTCGTCCGGGTCCACGGGCTCCGCCGGCTCCCGGAACGGCCAGACGCCCTACCGCCCGGACGCGTCGGACGCGTCGGACGTCAACCAGGGCCGTCCCTCGGCCAGTCGGGGTAGACCCCACCACCCCGCAGCCCTCGGACCGGAAACGGCCGAGGGTTGCGTCGTATGCGAGAACGTCACCAGAACGACTCCCACCCGTTACGCAACCGGCCTCATGTGCATGCCACGCTCCCGATTGACCGAAGTGTCAACACGCGTAGAACCCGGACCCGTTGGTACGGCCCCACGTCCGGACGCGTGCCGTTCTCGGGAAAGGGCACCCCATATGTCCGTTGCGCAGCCCGGCAAGTGGAAGGCGCTGGCAGCCGGCGTCTCCGCCGTCCTCGTCGGCCTCACCCTCCCGACGGCCGCCGCGACTCCGGCCGCGGCCACCACCACCGCGTACGACGACACGTACTACGCGAACGCGATCGGCAAGACCGGTACGGCCCTGAAGGGCTCACTGCACACGATCATCAGCAACCAGACGAAGATCTCGTACTCCGCGGTCTGGGAAGCGCTCAAGGTCACCGACCAGGACCCCGGCAACAGCGGCAACGTGGTCCTGCTGTACTCCGGCATCTCCCGCAGCAAGTCGCTCAACGGCGGCAACACCGGCAACTGGAACCGCGAGCACGTGTGGGCCCAGTCGCACGGCGACTTCGGCACCTCGGCCGGCCCCGGCACCGACCTGCACCACCTGCGGCCCGAGGACGTCCAGGTCAACAGCATCCGCGGCAACAAGGACTTCGACCTCGGCGGCAGCGGCTTCACCAACAGCGGCGGCAGCCTCACCGACTCGAACTCCTTCGAGCCCCGCTCCGCCGTCAAGGGCGACGTGGCCCGGATGATCCTCTACATGGCCGTCCGCTACGAGGGCGACGACGCCTGGGCCGACCTGGAGCCCAACGACGCCGTCACCAACGGCAGCGTCCCGTACCACGGCCGTCTCTCGGTGCTGAAGCAGTGGAACGAGCAGGACCCGCCCAGCGCCTCCGAGCAGCGCAGGAACGAACTGATCTACAGCAGCTACCAGCACAACCGGAACCCGTTCATCGACCACCCGGAGTGGGTCGAGGCGATCTGGTAGGCGTACCCGGACCGGAGTGGACCGACAGTGAAAGGCGCTGAACTCCTCGTCACCACAGGGCAGTTCAGCGCCCCACCTGTCCCCTCGGTTACGAACCCATGACATCGGGGCGTACAACTGGGGGTCCTTCGATCGAGTCGAACCCTGTGAACGTGGCATTCCGCGAGCAGAAGCGGACTCGGCCGCGACCGACTCGAAAGGCTCCCGCATGTCCCGAGCACACCGCAGCACTCGTTCCGCCCGTCTCACCGCACCCCTGGCAGCCGCGGTGCTGCTCGCAGGAGGATTCGGCGCCTTCGCCCTCACCGCGGGGACCGCCCAGGCCGCCCCCGCCGCCGCACCCGTACCCGTACCGGCCGCGGACGCGAACACGCAGGACGACTTCAACGGCGACGGTTACGCCGACCTGGTCGTCTCCGCCCCGAACGCCACCATCTCCAGCCAGGCGAAGGCGGGCTACGTCGCCGTCACGTACGGCTCCGCCGACGGTGTCTCCCCCGCGAACAAGAAGCTGATCAGCCGCTCCACCAGCGGCGTCCCCGGCTCCGCCACCGCGAACGAGCGCTTCGGGACCAACTTCACCAAGGGCGACCTGGATGCCGACGGCTTCAGCGACCTGGTGATCTCGGGCGGCAAGGCCGGCTCCGTCATCCTGTGGGGTTCCACCTCCGGACTCACCGGCGGCACGGCGATAGCCGGGTACGGCCAGTCGCCCACCACCGGTGACTTCGACGGCGACGGCAGGACGGACCTCGCCCTGTTCGCCCAGCAGACCGTCGCGGGCGACGACCCCACGGCCGCCACCGGCACCGTGTGGAAGGGCCCCGTCTCGCGTGCCGGAACGCCCGCCGCCGTCCTGCCCCTCCTGAAGACCGGCGAGTCGGTCAGCGGTCCCGTCCGCTCCACCGCGGCCGGCGACGTCAACGGTGACGGCAAGGACGACGTCGTCGCCTGGCACTACGAGGGCGACGGCGTCTGGGGCAACCAGCTGCTGCTCGGCGGCGGCGGCGCGGGCTTCACCCGCAGCTGGGCGCCCGGGGAGGGCGCGGGCACCGTCGTGGGCACCGGCGTCGGGGACGTGAACGGCGACGGGTTCGACGACGTCGTGGTCGGCAACTACTGGAGCGGCGACAAGGTGCAGCTCGCTCTCGGCTCGGCCGCCGGCCTGTCCGAGGACCGCGTCCAGATCTTCGACCAGGACCTGCCCGGCTTCCCCGGTGTCGAGGAGGAGGGCGACGGGATCGGCAGCACGGTCTCGGTCGGGGACGTCAACGGCGACGGCTTCGGCGACATCGCGCTCGGCCTGCCGGGCGAGGACATCGGCGACCTCACCGACGCCGGTTCGGTGGCCCTCGTGCCCGGCAGCGCCTCCGGCGTCACGGGCGCCGGTACGCAGACCTTCCACCAGGACACCGCCGGGGTCCCCGGAGCCGCCGAGAACGACGACCAGTTCGGCGTCAGCAGCGCGCTCCTGGACGTCGACGGCGACGGTCACCTCGACCTCGCGGCCGGCTCGACGGCCGAGAACGCCCAGAACGGCGCGGTCTGGGTGCTGCGCGGCACCGCGACCGGCCTCACCGCCACGTCGTCCGTCGCGTTCGGCGCCGGCGACCTCGGCGCGCCCGCCACGGGCGCGCACTTCTCGGCGTTCCTGCGCTGAGCGACGCTGAGCGACGCTGAGCGACCGGGCCGGGGGCCTGACGGCGGGGCGGCCGCCCCGCCGTCAGGCCCGGTCCAGGTACGCCGGTACGGGCAGCCGCAGCCGCACCGGCAGCACGACCACCGAGGGGCCGGGCGTGGCGAGGGCTCCGGCGAGGTCGGCGGCGAGGGTCTCCGGAGTGGTCCGTACGCCCGGGACGCCGAAGGACTCCGCGAGCGCCACGTAGTCCGGGCCGGAGAGGTCCGTGACCGCGGGCGCGGACTCGCCGAAGGCGTCCGTCAGGTACTCGCGCAGGGCGCCGTAGCCGCCGTCGTCGACGATGAGCCAGGTCACGTCGAGGCCGTACTGCCGGGCCGTGGCGAGCTCGGCGACCGAGCGGAGCGCGCCGCCGTCGCCGGAGACCGCGAGGACCGGCCGGGTGGGGTCGGCGACCGCGCCTCCGAGGGCGGCCGGGAAGGCGTAGCCGGGGCCGCCCGCGCCCTGGGCGGAGTGCATGGTGTTGGGGCGGCGCGCGTCGAAGCCTGACCAGGCCCAGTGGGTGAGGACCGTCATGTCCCAGAAGCCGGCCGACCGGTCCGGCAGCGCCTCGCGGACGGCGGCCAGCACCCGCTGCTCCAGGGTGGGGTCCTGCCCGTCGAGGCGCTCGCGGGCGGGACCGAGCACGGTGCGCACACGGTCGGCGGCGGTCGCGTCCTCCCGTACGGGTCCGGTGGCCGGCAGGGTCTCCAGGAGCGCCGACAGGGCGAGGCGGGCGTCCGCGTGGATGCCGAGGGCCGGGTGGTTGGACTCCAGCTTGCCGAGGTCGGCCTCGATCTGGATCACCCGGCCGCGGGGTTCGAACGTGTGGTGGTTCGAGGAGAGCTCACCGAGGCCCGAGCCGACGACGAGCAGGACGTCGGCGTCCTCCAGGAAGTCGGTGACGTGCCGGTCCGCCAGCCGGGACTGGAGCGAGAGCCGATGGTTCCAGGGGAAGGCGCCCTTGCCGCCGAAGGTGGTGACGACGGGCGCGTCCAGCCGCTCGGCGAGCTGCCGCAGCTTGCCCGACGCGTCGGCGCGTACGACCCCGCCGCCCGCGATGATCACCGGGCGGGCCGCCCTCGCGAGCAGGTCGGCGGCCACGGCGGTCAGCTCGGGGCGCGGTGGCAGGTCGTGCGGCGCTGCGTCCACGGCCGTGACGACGGGCAGCACCGTCCCGGCGAGCAGTACGTCCTGCGGGATCTCCACCCACACCGGGCCGTGCGGGGCGGTCAGCGCCGACTCCCACGCCTCGGCGAGGGCGGACGGGATCTGCGACTGCGTACGGACCGGGTGGACGGACTTGACCACCCCCCTGAACGACGCCTGCTGGTCGGCCAGCTCGTGCAGATGGCCGTGCCGACCGCCGCCGAGCCCCGCGCGCGGGACCTGGCTGCCGATGGCGAGGACGGGGGCGGACGCCGCCGCGGCCTCCTGGAGCGCGGCCAGCGAGGTCAGGGCGCCCGGCCCGGTCGGCAGGAGCAGCGGGGCCGCCTCGCCGGTGATCCGGCCGTATGCGTCCGCCGCGAACCCGGCGTTGTTCTCGGCCCGCAGGCCGACGTACGCGAGGTCGGAGCGGCGCAGCGCGTCGAACACGGCGAGCGCGTGCCGGCCGGGCAGGCCGAAGACGGTGGTCGCGCCGAGACCGGCGAGGGTCTCCACGACCAGGTCTCCGCCGGTGCGGCCGGGCGGCGGGTTCAGCGCGGCCTCCGTCTGCGCGGCGGTCGGGCGGAGCACCAGGTCGTGGTCGTGGGTCACTGCGTTCGGGCCTCGGCAATCTGGCGGGACATGATCGTGGTCAGTTCGTACGCCGTGTGGGACGCGGCGACGGAGGTGATCTCGGCGTGATCGTACGCGGGGGCGACCTCGACGACGTCGGCCGAGACCAGGTGGCAGGAGGCGAGGCCGCGCAGGATCTCCAGCAGTTCGCGCGAGGTCATGCCGCCCGCCTCGGGCGTGCCGGTGCCGGGCGCGTGGGCCGGGTCGAGGCAGTCGATGTCTATGGAGACGTAGAGCGGGCGGTCGCCGATGCGCTGCCGCAGCTGTTCGGCCACCTCGTCGGCGCCGCGCCGGTAGATGTCGGCGGAGGTGACGATGCCGAAGCCCATCTTCTCGTCGTCGGTCAGGTCCTGCCTGCCGTACAGCGGGCCGCGGGTGCCGACGTGCGAGAGCGCCTCGGTGTCGAGGATGCCCTCCTCGACGGCCCGCCGGAACGGGGTGCCGTGCGTGTACTCGGCGCCGAAGTACGTGTCCCAGGTGTCGAGGTGCGCGTCGAAGTGCAGCAGCGCGACCGGGCCGTGCCTGCGTGCGACCGCGCGCAGCAGCGGCAGTGCGATGGTGTGGTCGCCGCCGAGGGTCATCAGCCGGGCGCCGGTGCCGAGGAGTTCGTCCGCGGCGCCCTCGATGGTCTCCACGGCCTCGTCGATGTCGAACGGGTTCGCGGCGATGTCCCCCGCGTCCGCGACCTGCGCGAGGGCGAACGGCGAGGCGTCCTGCGCGGGGTTGTACGGCCGCAGCAGACGGCTCGCCTCGCGGATCGCGTTGCCGCCGAAACGCGCTCCCGGCCGGTACGAGACACCCGCGTCGAACGGCACCCCGACCACGGCGACGTCGGTGGTGCCGACCTCGTCGAGGCGGGGCAGCCGGGCGAAGGTCGCCGGGCCCGCGTACCGCGGGATGCGGGAGGAGTCGACGGGCCCGCGGGGCGTCTCGGGGCTGCTCATGGAGGGGTGCTCTCTTTCATGGTGAGGTCTCACGCTCTGTGGCCACTTCGACGCTAGGTGGCCGGAGGGCGGCGCTGAAGTGTACGTTTCATCCACTGTCGCCGGACCGGACGGAGGAAACGTCCACCATGCCGGACCCCGCCGCGCCCGCGGTCCCCTCCTCCCCCGCCGTCCCGCCCACGCCGCCGGTCCCCCTCGCCGCCCTGCTGGCCCGGGAGGACCTCGGGCTGCGGCAGACCGCCGGTCCGCGCGACCCGGCGACGGCGCTCCACGGGGCGCACGCCTCGGAGATGGCGGACCCGTACCCGTACCTGCTCGGCGGGGAGCTGCTCCTCACGGCGGGGGCGCACATTCCCGGAACCGCCGGGTCGGGTACGTACTTCGACGTCTATGTGGGCCGGATCGTCGAGGCGGGGGGCGCCGCGCTCGGGTTCGGGGTGGCGCCGGTGCACGACACGGTCCCGCGGGAGCTGGCCGAGGCATGCGACCGGCACGGGCTGCCGCTCGTGGAGGTCCCGCCCCGTACGACGTTCTCGGGCGTGGCGCGGGCCGTCTGGCAGCTCATGGCACGGGCCCGCCACACCGAGCTGCGCCGTGTCGCGGAGGCCCAGCAGGGCCTGGCCGCCGCCGCGGCACGCCCGGACCCGGTCCCCTCGGTCCTGCGGCAGCTCGCCCGGCGGACGGGGGGCCGGGCGGTGCTGTACGCACCGGACGGCGGGGAGGTGGCCTCGGCGGGACGACTGCCGGGAGCAGGAGCAGAGGCGGCGGCGGGGGCGAGTGCGGAGGCCGACGCGGCACTGGCGCGGCTGGCCGCCGTGGTGCGCCCCGCGGATGACGGCGGGCGCGGTCCCGGCGCCGCTCCCGGCCCCGGCGGTCCCGCGCCCTCCTCCGCGAGCGACACCGTCGCCGGTGTCCACCTCGCCGCGTACGCGCTCGGTACCGGCCGGGGTTTCGTCCTGGGCGTGGCGGCGCTCCGCCGGGACCCGGGCGACCACACGATCGCGTCGGTCGGCGCGGTGCTGCTCTCGCTGCTCACCGGTGAGCAGCGGAGCGGCTCGGGGGCGGCGCGTTCCTCGGCGCTCGTCCGGCTGCTGCTGGGCGCCGCGCCGGAGGAGGTGGCGCCCCTGCTGGACGGCGGCGAGCTGTGGGTCGTCGTGCACGCGCGTCCCGACGGTCCCGCGCCGGACGCCGTCGCCGCCTCGGCGCTCGGAGCGGCGCTGGGGTCGCCGCTGGTCGACGTGGACGGCGAGGTCGTACGGGTCCTCGTCCCGGCGGACCGGAACGAGCCGGGCGCGCAGCCGGGTGCACAGCCGGGCTGGACGTGCGGGGTGAGCGCGCCGGTGGCGCCGGGCGAGTGGGCGGCCGCGGACACGCAGGCCGCCCGCGCCCTGGCCCGGGCGCGGGCGACCCGTGCGGACCTGGTCCGGCACGGGGAGCCGCGCGGGTTCACCGGGCTGGTCCCGCCGGTCGAGGCCGCCGCGTACGCCCGTACGGTCCTGGCGCCCATCGCCGCGAACCCGGCCCTGACGGAGACCCTGCGCACCTGGCTCTCGCTGCACGGCAGCTGGGACCGTACGGCGGTGGCGCTCTCCGTCCACCGCAACACGGTCCGCCAGCGGATGGCCCGCTGCGCGAAGCTCCTCGCGGCGGACCTGGACGACCCGGACGTCCGCATGAACCTGTGGTTCGCGCTCCACCACACATGACACGGCGCCCCGGAAGCAGGGACACAGCCCCGCTTCTCAAGGGCGCGGGGAACCGCGCGACCGGCCCGCGCCCCCCGCACCCCCCGCACCCCCCGCACCCGAAAGACCATCACCCGGAAGACTCCCCCTATCGCCCCCAAACCCCAAAGTGACTCGAATCCCACCGCCCACCGCCCGGCGCCCCTCACTTGAACGCACCGGCAGAATGGGGGTATGCCGATATCCGGGACCCCCAGCCGCGCCGACCTCCTCGACCACCTCGTCCGGACGCGTATCGCGGGCGAGGTGGCCACTCCCCGCGAGAACAACCTCTCCCACTACCGCAAGCTGGCCAACGGCGACCGCAACTACTGGCTCGGCCTGGAGCTCGGCGACCGCTGGACCGACGAGCAGGACGTCCTCGCGGTCATGGCCGAGCGGTGCGGCGTGAACGACGACCCGGAGTACCGGTACGGCCAGGACACCATCGACCCCGAGCTGACGGTCGACGCGCTGGAGCGCATGGCGGGCCGGCTGCGCAAGGCCGCCGAGGGCAGGGAGCGCGTGCTGTTCGCGACCGGCCACCCCGGCGGTCTCCTGGACGTGCACCGCGCCACCGCCGCCGCCCTGCGCGCCGCCGGCTGCGAGATCGTCGTCATCCCGGACGGGCTCACCACGGACGAGGGCTACGTCTTCCAGTTCGCCGACGTCGCCGTCCTGGAGCACGGCGCGACGCTGTGGCACACCCACTCGGGCGAGCCGATGCGGGCGATCCTGCGGGGCCTGGAGGGCGAGGGCCGCCCGCTGCCCGACCTGGTCGTCGCGGACCACGGCTGGGCGGGCTGCGCGGGCCAGCTGGGCCTGGACTCCATGGGGTACGCGGACTGCAACGACCCGGCCCTGTTCCTCGCGGAGGCGGAGGGCACGGTCCAGGTGACCGTCCCGCTCGACGACCACGTCACGAGCCCCCGGCACTACGACCCGATGACGGCGTACCTGCTGGACGCGGCGGGCCTGACCACCGGCGGCTGAAAGCACCTCACCGGGGGATGCGGACCACGCCCTCCTGGATCACCGTGATCGCGAGCCGCCCGTCCCGCGTGTAGATGCGGGCCTGCCCCAGGCCCCGCCCGCCGGACGCGGACGGCGACTCCTGGTCGTACAGCAGCCACTCGTCGGCGCGGAACGGCCGGTGGAACCACATCGCGTGGTCCAGCGAGGCCCCGACGACGTCCCCGGTGACCCAGCCGCCGCGCCCGTGGGCGAGCAGCACCGAGTCGAGGAGCGTCATGTCGGAGACGTACGTGGCGAGGCAGACGTGCAGCAGCGGCTGGTCGATGGCACCGTCGAGCTTGCCGTTGGTGCGGAACCACACCTGGGAGCGCGGCTCGCGCGGCCGCCCGACGCTGGCGAACGGCGGTGCGTCGACGTAGCGCAGGTCGACGGCGGCCCGGGCCTCCAGTATCCGCCGGACGATCCCCACGTCGCCGTCGCCGTCGCCGTCACCGCTGCTGTCACTGTTGCTGTCACCGCCGCCGTCGCCGTGCACGCCCAGGTACCGCGGCAGCATCTCGGCCGTGGTCTCCAGCGTCTCCGGATCGGGTGCGGGCGGCATGTCGGCCTGGTGGTCCATGCCCTCCTCGTACGTCTGGAACGACGCGGAGAGGTGGAAGATCGGCTGCCCGTGCTGGACGGCGACCACCCGGCGGGTCGTGAAGGACCGGCCGTCGCGGATGCGGTCGACGGTGTAGACGATCGGCGCGCCCGGGTCCCCGGCGCGCAGGAAGTAGGCGTGCAGGGAGTGCGCGGGCCGGTCCGCGGGGACCGTGCGCCCCGCGGCGACCAGCGCCTGCGCCGCGACCTGGCCGCCGAAGACGCGCGGGACGACGGCGAAGCGCGACTGGCCGCGGAAGATGTCCTGCTCGATCCGCTCCAGGTCGAGCAGATCGAGCAGGGACTGGAGTGCCTGACTCATGTGCTGGTTCTACCGTGCCGCCGTACGTCCGGGCCTTACAGACCCATGTTCTTGGCGATGATCGACTTCATGATCTCGCTGGTGCCGCCGTAGATGCGGTTGACGCGGTTGTCCGCGTACAGGCGGGCGATCGGGTACTCGTTCATGAAGCCGTAGCCGCCGTGCAGCTGGAGGCAGCGGTCGATGACGCGGTGCGCGACCTCGGTGCAGAACAGCTTCGCGGACGCGGCCTCGGCGGCGCTGAGCTCGCCCGCGTCCAGCGCTTCGAGGGCGCGGTCGGCGACGGCCTGGGCGGCGTCCACCTCGGCCTGGCAGGCGGCCAGCTCGAACTTGGTGTTCTGGAAGTGCGAGACCGGCTTGCCGAAGACGGTGCGCTCCTGCACGTACTCCTTAGCGAAGCGGACGGCGGCCGCGGCCTGGGCGTACGCGCCGAACGCGATGCCCCAGCGCTCGGAGGGCAGGTTGCCGCCGAGGTAGTGGAAGCCCTTGTTCTCCTCGCCGAGGAGGTCCTCGGCGGGCACCTTCACGTCGACGAACGCCAGCTCGGCGGTGTCGGAGGTCTTCAGGCCGAGCTTGTCGAGCTTGCGGCCCACCGAGTAGCCCTCGGACTTGGTGTCCACGGCGAAGAGGGAGATGCCGAAGCGGCGGTCCTCGGCCGTGGGCGCGGAGGTGCGGGCGCAGACGATGACGCGGTCGGCGTGCACACCGCCGGTGATGAAGGTCTTCGCGCCGTTGAGGACGTAGTGCGAGCCGTCCTCGGAGAGCTTCGCGGTGGTCTTCATGCCGGCGAGGTCGGAGCCGGTGCCCGGCTCGGTCATCGCCAGCGCCCACATCTCCTCGCCGGAGACGAACTTCGGCAGGAAGCGCTTCTTCTGCTCGTCGGTGGCGAGCGCCTTGATGTAGGGCAGGCCCAGCAGCACGTGCACACCGGAGCCGCCGAAGGACACGCCCGCGCGGGCGGTCTCCTCGTACATCACGGCCTCGAACTTGTACGAGTCGATGCCGGCGCCGCCGAACTCCTCGTCCACGCGGATGCCGAAGACACCCAGCTCGGCGAGCTTGTAGTAGAAGTCGCGGGGCGCCTGGCCCGCCGCGAACCACTCGTCGTAGACCGGGACGACCTCGGCCTCGATGAAGGCGCGCAGGGTCTCCCGGAACGCCTCGTGATCCTCGTTGAACACCGTACGGCGCACCGCGCCCACCTCCGCCTGGCTCAAGATTCCGTGTCTAAGCGCTTGCTCAGTTCCACGTTACCGGCCGGTCACGACCATCGTCCAGGCCAGGCGTCCCCGACCCCCAGAGACGCTCGTCACGCTTCAGGGGTTCCGGCCGCCACTCCCTCCACCGCCACCCCCTCCTTCATCACTTCTTCCCTCGCCACTTCTTCCCTCGCCACTTCCTCCTGCGCCACCGCGTCCGCCGCCGCCGCGAAGGCGCCCCTCGCCATGCGGTGCAGCAGCGCCGCCGTGTCCGTCCGGCCCGGCAGCGATCCGGGCCGCCCCAGGTGGGGCGTGGAGTTCAGGAGCCCGAAGACGGAGTGCACGGCCGAGCGGGCACCCGGCTCGGCCAGGGCGGGGTGGAGCTCGCGCACGACGGACACCCACAGCTCGACGTACTGGCGCTGCAGCTGCCGTACGAGCTTGCGGTCGGCGTCCCGGAGGCGGTCCAGCTCCCGGTCGTGCAGGGTGATCAGCGGGCGGTCGTCGAGCGCGAAGTCGATGTGCCCCTCGATGAGCGAGTCGAGGAGCACCCCGGGGTCCCCGTCGGTCCCGGCCTCCGCCACCCGGAGCCGGCCGCCGGTCAGCAGCTGCTCGCTGATCCCCACCAGCAGCTCGGCGAGCATCGCGTCCTTGCCCGCGAAGTGGCGGTACAGACCGGGGCCGCTGATACCGACCGCCGCCCCTATCTCGTCGACGCCGACCCCGTGGAAACCGCGCTCGGCGAAGAGCCGGGCCGCTTCCTTGAGGATCTGCTCGCGGCGGGTGGGGGCGTCGGTTCTCGTGGCCATGGAGACGATTCTAGACAGGACGGTTAGCGCTCGTTAACCTGACCGAAACGCGTTAACGCTCATTAACTTGTTGCGTGAGGGGACCGCAGGATGCAGGAAGCACCGGAACTCCACAGCGCGGCCGATCCCGCGTCGGAGGCCTTTCGGGGCAACGAGGCGGCACACCGCGCGCTCGTCGACGAGCTGCGGCGCAAGCTGGCCTCGGCGCGGCTGGGCGGCGGCGAGCGGGCCCGAACCCGGCACACCGCCCGCGGCAAGCTGCTGCCGCGCGACCGCGTGGACACACTGCTCGACCCCGGCTCGCCGTTCCTGGAGCTGGCCCCGCTGGCGGCCGACGGGCTGTACGGGGGGCAGGCCCCGGCGGCGGGCGTCATCGCCGGCATCGGCCGGGTCGCCGGGCGCGAGTGCGTGGTGGTCGCCAACGACGCCACGATCAAGGGCGGCACGTACTACCCGATGACGGTGAAGAAGCACCTGCGCGCCCAGGAGGTGGCCCTGGAGAATCGTCTCCCCTGCGTCTACCTGGTGGACTCGGGCGGCGCCTTCCTCCCGATGCAGGACGAGGTCTTCCCCGACCGCGAGCACTTCGGCCGCATCTTCTACAACCAGGCCCGGATGTCCGGAGCCGGCATCCCCCAGATCGCGGCCGTCCTCGGCTCGTGCACGGCCGGCGGGGCGTACGTGCCCGCGATGAGCGACGAGGCCGTCATCGTGCGCGGCCAGGGCACGATCTTCCTCGGCGGCCCGCCCCTGGTGAAGGCCGCGACCGGCGAGGTCGTCACGGCGGAGGAGCTGGGCGGCGGCGAGGTCCACTCCCGGGTCTCCGGGGTCACCGACCACCTCGCGGAGGACGACGCGCACGCCCTGCGGATCGTCCGCACGATCGTCTCCACGCTCCCGGAGCGCGGCCCCCTGCCCTGGGCGGTCACGTCCGCCGCCGAGCCGAAGGTGGACCCCGCCGGGCTGTACGGCGCGGTGCCGGTCGACTCCCGCACCCCCTACGACGTGCGCGAGGTCGTCGCGCGCGTGGTGGACGGCTCGCGCTTCGCGGAGTTCAAGTCCGAGTTCGGGCAGACCCTGGTCACCGGCTTCGCCCGGATCCACGGGCACCCGGTCGGGATCGTCGCCAACAACGGCATCCTGTTCTCCGAGTCCGCCCAGAAGGGCGCCCACTTCATCGAGCTGTGCGACCAGCGCGGCATCCCGCTGGTGTTCCTGCAGAACATCTCCGGGTTCATGGTGGGCCGGCAGTACGAGGCCGGGGGCATCGCCAAGCACGGCGCCAAGATGGTGACCGCGGTCGCCTGCACGCGCGTACCGAAGCTGACGGTGGTGGTCGGCGGTTCGTACGGGGCGGGCAACTACTCGATGTGCGGGCGGGCGTACTCGCCGCGCTTCCTGTGGATGTGGCCGAACGCCAAGATCTCCGTGATGGGCGGCGAGCAGGCCGCGTCGGTCCTCGCGACCGTCAAGCGCGACCAGCTGGAGGGGCGCGGCGAGTCCTGGCCGGCGGCGGAGGAAGAGGCGTTCAAGGACCCGATCCGCGCGCAGTACGAGACCCAGGGCAACGCCTACTACGCGACGGCCCGGCTCTGGGACGACGGCGTGATCGACCCGATGGAGACCCGGCAGGTACTGGGTCTGGCCCTGACGGCTTGTGCGAACGCCCCGCTGGGTGACCCCCAGTTCGGCGTCTTCCGGATGTGAGGGGACCCACGAAGATGTTCGACACGGTACTGGTGGCCAATCGGGGCGAGATCGCCGTCCGGGTCGTCCGGACGCTGCGGTCGCTGGGCGTGCGCTCGGTGGCCGTCTTCTCCGACGCGGACGCCGACGCCCGGCACGTCCGCGAGGCGGACACGGCGGTACGGATCGGCCCGCCCCCGGCCGCCGAGAGCTATCTGTCGGTGGAACGGCTGCTGGAGGCGGCCGCCCGTACCGGCGCCCGGGCGGTGCACCCGGGCTACGGCTTCCTCGCGGAGAACGCCGCCTTCGCCCGCGCCTGCACGGACGCGGGCCTGGTCTTCATCGGCCCCCCGGCGGACGCGATCTCCCTCATGGGCGACAAGATCCGCGCCAAGGAGACGGTGCGGGCGGCGGGGGTCCCGGTGGTGCCGGGCTCCTCGGGCAGCGGGCTCACGGACGCCGAGCTGGCCGACTCCGCGCGGGACATCGGTATGCCGGTGCTGCTGAAGCCGTCGGCGGGCGGGGGCGGCAAGGGGATGCGCCTGGTGCGGGACGCGGCGCTGCTGGCGGACGAGATCGCCGCGGCGCGCCGCGAGGCACGGGCCTCCTTCGGCGACGACACGCTCCTCGTCGAGCGGTGGGTCGACCGACCCCGGCACATCGAGATCCAGGTCCTGGCGGACGGCCACGGGAACGTGGTGCACCTGGGCGAGCGCGAGTGCTCCCTCCAGCGCCGGCACCAGAAGATCATCGAGGAGGCGCCGAGCGTGCTCCTCGACGAGCGGACGCGCGCCGCGATGGGCGAGGCGGCCGTCCAGGCGGCCCGTTCGTGCGGTTACTCGGGGGCGGGCACGGTCGAGTTCATCGTCCCGGGCGACGACCCGGCCTCGTACTTCTTCATGGAGATGAACACGCGCCTCCAGGTCGAGCACCCGGTGACCGAGCTGGTCACGGGCCTGGACCTGGTGGAGTGGCAGCTGCGGGTGGCCGCGGGCGAGCGCCTCGGCCTCACCCAGGACGACGTCACGCTCACGGGGCACGCGGTGGAGGCCCGCATCTGCGCGGAGGACCCCGCGCGCGGGTTCCTGCCGTCCGGCGGCACGGTCCTGCGCCTGCACGAGCCGCAGGGGGGCGGTGCCCGGGGCGACGGCGTGCGCACCGACTCGGGCCTGACCGAGGGCACGGAGGTCGGCTCGCTGTACGACCCGATGCTGTCCAAGGTCGTCGCGTACGGGCCGGACCGGGCGACGGCGCTGCGGCGCCTGCGGGCCGCGCTGGCGGAGACGGTGACGCTGGGGGTGCAGACGAACGCGGGCTTCCTGCGCAGGCTGCTGGCGCATCCGGCCGTGGTCGCGGGCGACCTGGACACGGGACTGGTCGAGCGGGAGGTGGCGGGGCTGGTCCCGGCGGAGGTCCCGGCCGAGGTGTACGAGGCCGCCGCGGCCGTACGCCTGGACGCGCTCGCCCCCACCGCCGGCCCCGACGGCTGGACGGACCCCTTCTCCGTGCCGGACGGCTGGCGCCTCGGCGGCGAACCGGCGCCACCCGCCTTCGACCTGCGCGTACCGGGACTCGATCCCGTCACTCTGCGGGCCCGGCCGGACGCCGAGGTCACCCCCGCCCGGGTCACCGTCACCCTCGACGGCGTGCGCCACACCTTCCACCGCTCGGGCACCTGGCTCGGCCGGGACGGCGACGCGTGGAACGTGCTGGACCACGACCCCGTCGCCGCCTCCCTCACCGGCGCGGCGCACGCGGGCGCGGACGCCCTCACCGCGCCCATGCCCGGCACGGTGACCGTCGTGAAGGCCGCCGTGGGGGACGAGGTGACGGCCGGGCAGAGCCTGCTGGTGGTGGAGGCGATGAAGATGGAGCACGTCATCGCCGCCCCGCACGCCGGCACCGTCACCGCGCTGGACGTCACCCCCGGCACGACGGTCGCCATGGACCAGGTGCTGGCCGTGGTCGCACCCGCACGGGACGACCGGGAGGAGCAGGCATGACCACCCCCGAACCCGGCCTGCCCATGGCCTTCCCGGCCGAGGGCCTCCCCGCCAGGATCCGTATCCACGAGGTCGGCGCCCGCGACGGGCTCCAGAACGAGAAGGCGACCGTCCCGACGGAGACGAAGGCCGAGTTCATCCGCCGCCTCGCCGCCGCGGGCCTCACCACCATCGAGGCGACGAGCTTCGTGCACCCCAGGTGGGTGCCCCAACTGGCGGATGCGGAGCAGCTGTTCCCCCTCGTACGGGACCTGCGCGACCGGAACGGCACGGCTCTGGCCCTGCCCGTCCTCGTACCGAACGAACGGGGCCTGGACCGCGCCCTGGCCCTCGGCGCGACCCGTGTCGCGGTCTTCGCCAGCGCCACGGAGTCCTTCGCGAAGGCCAACCTCAACCGGACCGTGGACGAGGCGCTGGCGATGTTCGAGCCGGTGGTGACGCGGGCCAGGGCCCAGGACGCCCATGTGCGCGGCTACCTCTCCATGTGCTTCGGCGACCCGTGGGAGGGCCCGGTCCCGGTCGCCCGGGTCGTACGGGTGTGCCGCGCGCTCCTCGACATGGGCTGCGACGAGCTGAGCCTGGGCGACACGATCGGCGTGGCGACCCCGGGCCACGTGAGCGCACTCCTCACCGCGCTCACCGGGGAGGGCGTTCCCGTGTCCGCGATCGGCGTGCACTTCCACGACACGTACGGCCAGGCACTCGCCAACACCCTGGCCGCGCTCCGGCACGGCGTCACGACCGTGGACGCCTCCGCGGGCGGCCTCGGCGGCTGCCCGTTCGCCAAGAGTGCCACCGGCAACCTCGCCACCGAGGACCTCGTGTGGATGCTGACGGGCCTCGGCATCGACACCGGCGTCGACCTCGGCCTCCTCACCGCCACCAGCGGGTGGATGGCCGGACAACTGGGCCGACCCAGCCCGTCCCGCACCGTCCGCGCACTCTCCCACAAGGAGTGACCCCCATGTCCCTGGACCACCGCCTCTCCCCCGAACTGGACGAACTGCGGCGCACGGTGGCCGAGTTCGCCCGCGACGTCGTGGCACCGAAGATCGGCGACTTCTACGAGCGGCACGAGTTCCCGTACGAGATCGTCCGCGAGATGGGCCGCATGGGCCTGTTCGGGCTGCCGTTCCCGGAGGAGTACGGCGGCATGGGCGGCGACTACCTGGCCCTGGGCATCGCCCTCGAAGAACTCGCGCGCGTCGACTCCTCGGTGGCCATCACCCTGGAGGCGGGGGTCTCGCTCGGCGCGATGCCCATCCACCTCTTCGGGACGCCGGAGCAGAAGGCGCAGTGGCTGCCCCGCCTCTGCTCGGGCGAGGTCCTCGGCGCCTTCGGCCTGACCGAGCCGGACGGCGGCTCGGACGCGGGCGCGACCCGTACGACGGCCCGCCTGGACGAGACGACCGACGAATGGGTGATCAACGGCAGCAAGTGCTTCATCACCAACTCGGGGACGGACATCACGGGCCTGGTCACCGTCACGGCGGTCACCGGCCGCAAGCCCGACGGGAACCCCCTGATCTCCTCGATCATCGTCCCGTCCGGCACCCCCGGCTTCACGGTCGCCGCCCCCTACTCGAAGGTCGGCTGGAACGCCTCCGACACCCGCGAGCTGTCCTTCACGGACGTCCGCGTCCCGGCCGCGAACCTGCTGGGCGAGGAGGGCCGCGGCTACGCGCAGTTCCTGCGCATCCTGGACGAGGGCAGGATCGCCATCGCGGCGCTGGCGACGGGTCTGGCCCAGGGGTGTGTGGACGAGTCACTGAAGTACGCGAAGGAGCGCCACGCCTTCGGCCGCCCGATCGGCGCGAACCAGGCGATCCAGTTCAAGCTCGCGGACATGGAGGTGAAGGCCCACACGTCCCGCCTGGCCTGGCGCGACGCGGCGTCCCGCCTGGTCGCCGGCGAACCCTTCAAGAAGGAGGCGGCGGTGGCGAAGCTCTACTCCTCCACCATCGCGGTCGACAACGCCCGCGACGCCACCCAGATCCACGGCGGCTACGGCTTCATGAACGAGTACCCGGTGGCCCGCATGTGGCGCGACTCCAAGATCCTGGAGATCGGCGAGGGCACGAGCGAGGTGCAGCGGATGCTGATCGCGAGGGAACTGGGCCTGACGGGCTGAGCGGGGCGGTCCCGGGAGACCGCCGCGATCACCACGGTCCTTCGCTGGTTACAGAGCGTGTCACGCTTTCACGACAGCGCGGGGACCCCTCGGTCACCGGCGCTCCCAACTCGCACCACAGCAGCTTCCCGTTGGCCCCGAAGAGGTCGTCTCCCAGCGAGTACCCGCCCCACGCGTCCGCGAAGTGGCACACGAGGAACAGCCCGCGCCCGCCCTCCGCCCCGACCGGCGCGGACGCGGGCCGCGGCGGCCATGAGCGCTTGTCGAACGGGGGCGGGATGTGCGGATCGGTGTCCCAGACCCCCATCCGCAGCCGGCCACCGGCGAGACCGCGCAGGCGCAGGGCGGCGGGCCCGGCCGAGTGACTGTGGGCGTTCGTGACGAGCTCGGACACCAGCAGTTCGGCGGTGTCGAGGAGCCGCGTCAGCCCGTGCCCGGTGAGCACGGCCCGGAGGGTGAGGCGGGCGATGCGGACCACGCGGGGGTCGTGGGGCAGGTGAAGTGCGTACACCCACGAGGGGTCCGCCTCACCGTCCGGCGGAGACGGAGGGGATGACGAAGGGGATGCGGATACGGTGACCACGAACGCCTCCTGCGATGGGGGAACCCGGTCCGCCCGACGGATCCCTCCGGCCCACCGGTGGCTGTGCCGCGCACGGGTCGCGTACGCGGTGCGCTTCCGGTTCATCGGCGGGGGGCGGTCGAGCGGTTCGGGTCTCACCGTAGGCCGCTGGACCTGAAGGTTTTGCTCAGTTCTGCAAAACCTTCAGGTATTAGCCCTGTGCGGGTGACCGCTACGCCAGATGTACGAAAACGGAGCGAGGACATGGCACCACGGAGCATCCCCACGGCTCGCCGCCTCCGGATCGGCACCGAACTGCGCCGACTGCGCGAACGGGCGGGCATGACCGCGGTGCAGGCCGCCCACTCGCTGGGGACGACCCAGGCCCAGATCAGCAACATCGAGGCCAACCGCTTCGGTGTGAGCGGGGAGCGGGTACGTACGCTCGCGCACATCTACGACTGTGCGGACGCACCCCTGGTCGACGCCCTCGCGGACATGGCGGCGAACCGGACGCGCGGCTGGTGGGAGGAGTACCGGGACATCCTTCCGTCCCCCCTGCTGGACCTGGCCGAGATGGAACACCACGCCACCGCGCTGCGCGTGGCGCAGGTCATCAACATCCCCGGCCTGCTCCAGACACCCGACCACGCACGCGCGCTGTTCCACGAGGTGGTCCCGGCACTACGGCCCCACGAGATCGAGCACCACGTCTCCTACCGCGTCAAACGCCAGGCCGTCCTGTTCCGCGACACCCCCGTGCCGTACACGGCGATCATCCACGAAGCGGCCCTGCGCATGCAGTTCGGCGGCCGGGAGGTGGCCCGGCCCCAACTGCGTCACCTCATGGAGGTCGGCGGACAACCGAACATCACCCTGCGCGTCATCCCCTTCGACGGCACGTCGTTCCCGACCGCCGGCCACGGCCTCGACTACGCCAGTGGACCGGTGACCGCCCTCGACACCGCCCACCTGGACACCAGTCACGGCGGCGAACTGGTGGACGCGGCAGGGAAGCTGGAGACGTACCGGCTCGTCCTGGATCGTATGGAGCGTGCGGCCCTGAAGCCGACCGCCTCCCGCAAGCTCATCGACACCCTCACCAAGAACATCTGACCAGGAGCACCGTGACCCACCTCCACTGGCAGAAGTCCACCCACAGCGAGACGGGGTCCTCCTGCGTCTACCTGGCCACCCCGTCCCCCAAAACGATCCTCCTCCGCGAGAGCGACGAACCGGAAACCGTCCTCACCACCGGCCCGCCCCAACTCGCGGCACTCATATCCACCCTGCGCGTCATCGCGAGCCATCCGAAAGCCACGTCATGACCAAGACCGAACTCGCCTGGCAGAAGTCCACCCACAGTGAAGAGGCTTCTTCCTGCGTCTACCTGGCCACCCCCTTCCCCGGAACGATCCTCCTCCGCGAGAGCGACGAGCCAGAAACCGTCCTCACCACTGGCCCGCCCCAACTCGCGGCACTCATATCCACCCTGCGCACACCCCACGAGCCACCATCGGCATAGGCCGGAGGCAAAACCACTCGTACGACTGAACGCACGCCATTCGACCAACGGAACGCACGCATCTCACTACTTTGTGTCACATGGTCAGCTCAGCACATGAGGCAATGCATCAGATCTTCAGGGAGGATCCCGGGCTGTTCGCCCGCGCCCTCCCGAAGGCCGGCATCACCCTCCCCGAACCCGCGGCGATCCAGCTCCTGGACACCGATCTCACCGAGATCAAGCCGCTCGAACGCCGTGTGGACACCCTGCTGCGGATCGACACGGCGGACAGCGGAAGCTATCTGCTCGCCGTCGAAATACAGGGACGACGGGACCCCGACAAGCTCAACAGCTGGACGTACTACCTCGCACACCTGTACGCCAAGTACGAGGTGCCCCCGGTCCTGCTCGTCCTGTGCCAGGACAAGTCCACCGCGTCCTGGGCCGCCGAACCCATCCGCATCGGCCCGCCCGCCCACACCAGTATCGCCGTCTTCCCCCTGGTCCTGGGGCCCGACAACCTCCCCGCGATCACCGACCCGGACGAGGCGGCACAGGACCCCGCCCTCGCCGTCCTCTGCACCCTGACACACGCCAAGGATCCGGCCCTTTCCGTCATACTGGACACACTGGCGACGGCGCTCCTCGACATCGGCGGCGATACCGCGAAGGACTGGGCGGAATTCACCGAGATCGGCCTGGACGACCCCCGGACACGCGCACACTGGAGGAAACTGATGGCCACGTACACCAGCCGCTTCCCCGGCAGCGGCACCCTCATCGAAGAGAGCATCATCAAGGGACGGGCCGAAGGACAGGCTGAGGCCGTCCTCCGCCTCCTCGCCTTCCGTGAGATCGACGTCCCCGAAGCCGCCCGCGAGCGCATCACCGGCTGCACCGACCTGGAGACCCTCGGCACCTGGCTCGACCGGGCCGTCACCGCCACCAGCACGGAGGAACTGTTCGCGGAGGCGTAGCCGTCGGCGGCAACCGGGGAAGGACGGCACTGCTGCCCGTCCCCCGCCCACCCCGGATCGGGCGGTTCCTCGTCCTGAGGCTACGGTTCGATCCGCGCGACCCCTCCCGTTTCAAGGGCCGCCCACAGAGCGCCGTCGGGGCCCAGGGTGATGCCGTGCGGCTCGGACGACGGTGACGGCAGGCTGTACTCGGTGATCTCGCCGCTGCCGGTGATGTGGCCGATGCTGTTGGCTCCCCATTCGGTGAACCAGCAGTCCCCGGTGGAGGCCGCGACGATGGCGTGGGGTCTGGCCGTGCGGTCGGGGAGCGGGAACTCCTCGATCGCGCCGTCCACCGAGATCCTGCCGATCCGGCCCGCCGCGATCTCGACGAACCACAGGGCGGCGCCGTCGCTGGTGATGCCCACGGGTGCGGCGCCCGGGGTGGGGAGCGGGTGGATGACGATGTCTCCGTGGACAGTGATGCGGCCGATCGCGTTCGCCTGGTTGAGGGTGAACCACAGAGCCCCATCAGGGCCTGCGGTGATCGCCGAGGGATAGGCACCCGTGCAGGGAAGGACGAATTCGGTGATCTCTCCCGTGCGGGTGATGCGGCCGATCCGGTCGGTGTTCATCTCCGTGAACCACATCGCACCGTCCGGACCGGCGGTGATCCCGAAGGGCCCGCTGCCGGGCGTCGGCACCGGGAAGGACTCCGTTTCACCGTCGGCGGTGATCCGGCCGATCCGGTGGTCCTGGGACCGGGTGAACCACAGCGCTCCGTCGGGCCCGGGGGTGATGACCGCAGGGCGGCACCCGGACGACTCCAGGGGGTATTCGTTGAGTTCTCCGTCGAGGGTGAGGCGCGCGATGCGGCCGCTGTGCGTGAAGGTGAGCCACAGTGCGCCGTCAGGTCCGGCCGTGATGCCGTACGGCCCAGCACTCTTGTCCGCCACGGATATCTCACGTACGGCCACAGCAACTCCTTGCAGGGGTGGGGTGGGATCAATCGACGTTCCCGACCGGTGCCGCAGCCGGTCTCGCACCAGGTCGAGAATGATCGCGGCGAGGTCGGCAGGCCGGGTCATGGGGACGTTGTGGTTCGAGCTGATCTCGATCAGCCGGCGGCCGGGGGCGGCATCGGCGACGGCACGCACTTCGTCGCGCCGCGAGGCGTGGAAACCATCCTCGGCCAGCACGATCGTCGTCGGACAGGTGAGGCGGTCGTACACCTCGACGCTCGGGAGGACTTCCGCGTCGGGCTCCACGGCGGTGACGGTCATGATCTCCTCGATGGCCGGTCGCCGTACCCACAGGTCGCCGCGGCGCAGGAATGAGCGCCGCGTGACCTCCTCGACAAGTTCGCGCCGCGCTCCGGCGTTGAGCCAGTCCTCTCCGGCCTCCCGCACGCACCGCTCGACATGGGCACGCATCTGGTCGTCGTCCGTTTCCCAGCCGTAGCGGAACATCGCCCGCAAACGGTCCGCCGCCTCGGTGGTCCGCACAGCGGCATGCTCGGCGAGCGACCCGTTACGGTCATCGAGCACCACGCCGTCCACGACGCAGAGGGCGGCCGGTTCCACGAGGCCACTGGCAGTGGCAGCCGTCACCGCGTACCCGCCGGTGGAATGGCCCACCAGCACGGGGCGGTCCCAGCCCAGCGCGGTGACGACACCACCGATGTCTCGCCAGTACTGCTCGGGGCCGGTGGAGTCGAGCCGGGTCTGCCCGTGGCCACGCAGGTCGATGGCGATCGGATGGCACCCGCTCACCAGACGGGACGCCACATCCCCCCAGGCGGCGGCGTTGTGTCCGCTGCCGTGGACAAGCAGCACCCCCGCACCGTGGCCGCCGAAGTCCACACCCGAGAGGACCCCGTCCGCCACGGGGAGCTCGATCTCCGTTCCGATCACCACCGCACCCTGACGACCAGAAGCCACAAGCGCAACTGCATTTCTCGCAGGAGATCGGCGCGGGTAAGGATTCCACCAGGCCACCGGGAACGGACAACCCTCTCGTCACAGTAAATGCGGCACGGCAGCCGGCCTGCCGTCACCCACCTCGCCCACCTCGCCCATCATCGAAGCGCGGTCGCGGTGAGCCGTTCGGCGGTCTCCCAGAGCTCGCCCTCGCGGCGCGGGTCGTAGGACTCGTCCGACGAGCGGGCCGTACGGGCTCGGTCGACGTACGAGCCGGTGGGTGCCTCGGTCGCGCCCAGGACGACATCGGCGAGGTAGCGGCCCGCGGCGTCGCGGCTGGTGGCGAACGGGGTGAGGGTCATCAGCGGCATGACGCGCCGCATCGCGAACCGGGAGACGGGGTCGGCATTGCGCGCGAGGCCGGTACCGGGGACGAATCCCGGGTTGTAGGCGACCACGTCGACCCCGGCGGGAAGACGGCGCGCGTACTCGTGGACCAGGTAGATCGCGGCCAGCTTGCTCGTCGAGTACGCGGTGCGCCCGGCGGCCGTGGTGGCCGGCTTGGAGAAGGCACCCGTGCGGGCGAGGACGTCCGGGGACTTCCAGACCGGGCCCGGCACCATGCCCAGGTTGTGCTTGAAGTCGCCGAAGTGGGTGTCGCTGGCGGTGATCACGATTCGCGCGGGAGTGACGAAGCGGTCCTGGAGCAGCCGTACGAACACGTGGTTGGCGAGGACGTTGACGGTGAACGTCGACTCCAGCCCGTCCGGTCCCTCGGTGAGCGCGTCGGTGTACTGGATACCCGCGTTGCCCACGAAGCCGCGCAGCGGCGGCAGGTCACCGCGGTCGAGCCGGTCGCGGATCCCGGTGGCCGCCCGGCGGACGCTCTCCAGGGAACCGAGGTCCGCCGGGACGTACGAGACCGTGTGCCCGCCCGCGGCGAGTTCCGCGGCCAGCCGCTCACCGGAGGACTCGCGGGCGACCACGAGGAGATGGACGTCCGGCGACCGGCGCAGGATCTGCTCCGCGGCGACGCGGCCGATCCCGCGGCTCGCGCCCGTCATCACGATGGTGTGCTTCATGGGAGGTTCCTTCAGTCGTCGGCCTGTGGTGCTGTGGCGCCCGGCTCGGGCACAGGTCAACATTCGCCGCGCGCGCCACCACCAGCCAGTACCGTCCCCGTCACTAGGACCGGCAGTACCCAGGCTCATCTCCCGCCGCACGGCCACAATGGGCCCATGGCCCCCTCTTCCCCTCCCCCTTCCTCTTCCTCCGCCTCCTCTTTCGCCGCCCTCCTGCGCGCCTGGCGCGACCGTCTCTCCCCGGCCGACGCCGGCTTCGCCGTGACGGACGGCCGCCGTGCCCCGGGGCTGCGCCGCGAGGAGCTGGCCCAGCTGGCCGGGCTGTCCGTCGACTACGTCCTGCGCCTGGAGCAGTCACGCGCGAAGAACCCCTCGCCCCAGGTCGTCGGCGCCCTCGCCCGGGCCCTCCAGCTCTCCCGCCCCGAACGCGACCAGCTCTACCGCGGCGCCGGGCTCCTGCCGCCGCAGGACGGGACGGTCGGCACCCACGTGCCCCCGGGCGTCCAGCGGCTTGTCGCGCGTCTCGGCGACGTCCCGATCGGCGTGTTCACCGCCGACTGGTCCCTGGTGTGGTGGAACACCATGTGGAGCGCCCTGCACGGCGATCCCGCCACCGTCCCGGCCGCCGAACGGAACCTCGCCCGCGCGCTCTTCGGTGACGGCCCCGCACGCGCCCTGATGTCCCCCGTCCGGTTCGAGCACGGACCGGACGCCTTCGCGGCGTCGATCGTCGCCGACCTCAGGGACGCCGTCTCCCGCTATCCCGCGGACGCCCGGCTCGAACGCCTCGTACGGGAACTGCGGGAGACGTCCGAGGACTTCGCCCGTCACTGGGCCACGCGGACGGCCGCCGTCCCGCACGCGAGCGCCGCGAAGACGATCCAGCATCCGGAGGTCGGTGACCTGCTGCTCGACTGCGACGTCCTCCTCGTCCCCGGCGCCGACCTGCGCATGGTCACCTACACGGCGGCGACCGGAAGCAGCGAGGCGGGAAAGCTCGACCTCCTGCGCGTCACGGGTGGCCACACCGGCCACACCACGGTGAGACTGCCCTGACTCGGCGGATCCCGCGCCCGCACAAGTTATGAGGTTAGGCTAACCTACCTTCGCACTTGTCCAGTGGGCCCTCCGCCCTGTTCGAAAGCAGTCACGCCATGACCGACGCCCGTGTCAACCACCTCACCCGACGCGGCATCCTCGCCGCCGGCGGGGCCCTCGGCCTCGGTGCCGTGCTGGCCGCCTGCGGGGACGACGACTCGGAGAGCGGCGGCTCGGCGGACTCGACCAGGAGCGCCGCCGCTTCCGGTCCCTGGAGCTTCGAGGACGACCGCGGTACGACGGTGAAGCTGGACAAGACCCCGGCGAACATCGTGGCCTTCACCGGTGTCGCCGCCGCCCTGTTCGACTACGGCATCGAGGTCAAGGGGGTCTTCGGACCGACGAAGACCAAGGACGGCAAGGCCGACGTCCAGGCCGGCGACATGGACGTCAGCAAGGTGACGGTCCTCGGCAACGCGTGGGGCCAGTTCAACATCGAGAAGTACGCGGGCCTGGCCCCCGACGTGCTGCTCTCCACGATGTTCGACGACGCGGGCACCCTCTGGTACGTCCCCGAGGAGTCCAAGGACAAGATCCTCAAGCTCGCCCCGAGCGTCGGCATCTCGGTCTACGACCGCCAGCTGCCCAAGTCGCTGGAGCGCATGCTCGCGCTCGCCGAGTCGCTCGGCGCGGACGTGAAGGCCGCGAAGACGGTCGAGGCGAAGAAGAAGTTCGAGACCGCCGCCGAGCGGCTGCGCGCCGCCGCCAAGGCCCGCCCGGAGGTCAAGGTCCTCGCCGGTTCCGCCAGCCAGGACATCTTCTACGTCTCCGGCTCGAACCTCTCCGTCGACCTGGAGTACTTCAAGGCCCTCGGCGTGAACCTCGTCGAGCCGCCCGCCAAGGTCCTGAAGGAGAGCGGCGGCTGGTTCGAGAACCTGAGCTGGGAGAACGTCGACAAGTACCCGGCCGACGTCATCATCATGGACGACCGCACCGCGACCATCCAGCCCGCCGACATCACCGAGGCGACCTGGAAGAAGCTGCCCGCGGTCAAGGCCGGCCAGGTCATCGCCCGCACCCCCGAGCCGATCCTGTCGTACGACAAGTGCACCCCCATGCTCGACAACCTCGCCGAGGCCATCGAGAAGGCCAAGAAGGTCGCCTGACGAGTCGCCCGGGATCACGCCCCTGAGGGGGAGGGCCGCCGCAGGCGCCTTTCCCGTCGGGGGCGCGGGGAACCGCGCGACCGGCCCCCACCGGCCGCAGTCGACACACGACCCCACCCGCCACGCGAAGGAGCAGCATGGCCACGGCCACAGCCACAGCCACCCCGTACCGTTTCTTCACCCTCCAGGTCACCCGGACGAGGCGGCTGAGCCCTTCCCTGCTCCGCGTCACCTTCGCCGGCCCCGACCTCCGCGCCTTCGCCTCCGACGGCCTCGACCAGAGCCTCTCGCTCTTCCTCCCGCGCCCCGGCCAGAGCGAGCCCGTCCTGCCGATGGAGTTCGGCGAGGGCTGGCGGCAGACCTGGCTGGACGTCCCCGAGGACGTACGGGCCGTCATGCGCTCGTACACCCTGCGCGCCCTGCGCCAGGACCGGCACGGGGTCACCACCGAGATCGACATCGACTTCGTCCTGCACGGCACGGAAGCGGGCGCGGAAGCAGGCCCCGAAGCCGGGGCCACCCCCGCCGGCCCCGCCTCCCGCTGGGCCGCCGCCGCCGGGGCCGGCGACCGTGTCGTCCTGCTCGGCCCCTCCGTCGCCGACAACGGCGCGATCCGGTTCCGCCCGCCCGCCGACGCCGACCTCGTGGTCATCTGGGCCGACGAGACGGCCCTGCCCGCCGCCTCCGCCATCCTGGAGACCCTGCCGGCCGGGACACGGGCCCGTGTCTGGCTGGAGGTTCCGCACGCGGGCGACCGCACCGCCGAGCCCGTCACCGCCGCCGACGCGGACATCACCTGGCTCGTGCGCGACGAGGGCGCCCCCACCGCGGTGGAGGCGATCCGCGCCGCCCGGCTGCCCGAGGCCCAGGCCCCGTACGCCTGGATCGCCGGTGAGTCCGGCTGCGTGAAGGAGCTGCGGCGCCACCTCGTGCGTGAGCGAGAGATCGACCGCGGGCGGGTCACGTTCGTCGGTTACTGGCGGCGCGGCCTGAGCGAGGAGCAGCTCCGCGCGCAAGCCGCGTGACACAGGGAGAGGCGTGCGTCACAGCGTGACAGATGAGGCGGGCACATGCGAGAACTTAGGTTAGGCTAACCTAAGTTGAATCTCGTCCCCCACTTCTCCCCCGCGCCCGTCCCTCTCCCGCCCCCGGAGGACTCCCCCATGCGCTCGCACCTGCTCAACGACACGACCGCGGAGCGGTACCGCCGCTCCGTGACCGAGGGGATAGAGCGGGTGGCGGCCAAACTCGCCACCACCGACCGTCCGTTCACCGGTGTCACGGTCGACTCCCTCGCCCCCGTCGTCGAGCGGATCGACCTCGACAGGCCGCTGTACGACACCACCGCGGCGCTCGACGAACTGGAGGACGTCTACCTCCGGGACGCGGTCTACTTCCACCACCCCCGCTACCTCGCCCACCTCAACTGCCCGGTGGTCATACCGGCCGTCGTCGGCGAGGCGGTCCTCTCCGCCGTCAACTCCTCCCTCGACACCTGGGACCAGTCGGCCGGCGCCACCCTCATCGAGCGCAGGCTCATCGACTGGACCAACGAGCGCATCGGCCTCGGCCCCGCCGCCGACGGCGTCTTCACCTCCGGCGGCTCGCAGTCCAACCTCCAGGCGCTGCTGCTCGCCCGGGAGGAGGCCAAGAGCGACTCGTACGGCACACTGCGGATCTTCGTCTCCGAGGCCGGCCACTTCAGCGTCAAGAAGTCCGCGAAACTCCTCGGACTCGGCCCGGACGCCGTCGTCACCGTCCCCACCGGCAACGACAAGCGCATGCAGACGGTCGCGCTCGCCCGCGAGCTGGAGCGCTGCGCGCAGGAGGGCCTGGTCCCGATGGCCGTCGTCGCCACCGCCGGCACCACCGACTTCGGCTCCATCGACCCGCTGCCCGAGATCGCCGAGCTGTGCGAGCAGTTCGGTGCCTGGATGCACGTGGACGCCGCGTACGGCTGCGGACTGCTCACCTCCCTGAGGAACCGGCACCGCATCGACGGCATCGAGCGCGCCGACTCCGTGACCGTGGACTACCACAAGTCCTTCTTCCAGCCGGTGAGCTCGTCCGCCGTCCTGGTCCGTGACGCGGCCACCCTGCGGCACGCCACCTACCACGCGGAGTACCTCAACCCGCGGCGCATGGTGCAGGAGCGCATCCCCAACCAGGTCGACAAGTCCCTGCAGACCACCCGCCGCTTCGACGCGCTCAAGCTGTGGATGACGCTGCGCGTGATGGGCGCCGACGGCATCGGCGAGCTCTTCGACGAGGTCTGCGACCTGGCGGAGGAGGGCTGGCGGATGCTGGCCGCCGATCCGCGCTACGACGTCGTGGTCGCCCCGTCCCTCTCCACGCTCGTCTTCCGCTACATCCCGGCCGCCGTCACCGACCCGGCGGAGATCGACCGCGCCAACCTGTACGCCCGCAAGGCGCTGTTCGCCTCCGGCGACGCGGTGGTCGCGGGCACGAAGGTCACCGGCCGCCACTTCCTGAAGTTCACCCTGCTCAACCCCGAGACCACGACGGACGACATCTCCGCCGTGCTCGACCTGATCGCCGGCCACGCCGAGCAGTACCTGGGAGAGTCCCTTGTCCACGCTTCCTGAACCCGCGACCGCGAAGTCCGCCGGTTCCGCCGTGCGCACGCACGACTTCATCGGCATCGGGCTGGGCCCCTTCAACCTCGGCCTCGCCTGCCTCACCGAGCCGATCGACGAGCTCGACGGTGTCTTCCTGGAGTCCAAGCCGGACTTCGAGTGGCACTCCGGGATGTTCCTGGAGGGCGCGCACCTCCAGACCCCGTTCATGTCGGACCTGGTGACCCTGGCCGACCCGACGTCCCCGTACTCCTTCCTCAACTACCTCAAGCAGTCGGGACGCCTGTACTCGTTCTACATCCGCGAGAACTTCTACCCGCTGCGCGTCGAGTACGACGACTACTGCCGCTGGGCCGCCGCGCAGCTCTCCAGCATCCGCTTCGGCACGACGGTCGCGGAGGTCACGTACGACGACGGGGGCGAGGTGTACGTCGTGCGGACGACCGCCGGTGACACGTACCGCGCCCGGCACCTGGTCCTCGGCACCGGCACTCCCCCGTACGTCCCCGAGGCGTGCCAGGACCTCGGCGGGGACTTCATCCACAACTCCCGCTACCGGCAGCACAAGCGGGAGCTCCAGGCCAAGAAGTCGATCACGCTCGTCGGCAGCGGGCAGTCCGCCGCCGAGATCTACTTCGACCTGCTGAGCGAGATCGACGTCCACGGCTACCGGCTGAACTGGGTCACGCGCTCCCCGCGGTTCTTCCCGCTCGAATACACCAAGCTCACGCTGGAGATGACCTCCCCCGAGTACATCGACTACTTCCACGCGCTGCCCGAGCGGACCCGCTACCGCCTCCAGAGCGAGCAGAAGGGCCTGTTCAAGGGCATCGACGGCGAGCTGATCAACGCCATCTTCGACCTGCTCTACCAGAAGAACCTCGGCGGCCCGGTCCCCACCCGCCTGCTCACCAACTCGTCGCTCGACACGGCGGCGTACGAGAACGGCACGTACACCCTGGGCCTGCGCCAGGAGGAGCAGGGCAAGGACTACGAGCTGCAGTCCGAGGGCCTGATCCTCGCGACCGGCTACAAGTACGTGGAGCCGGAGTTCCTCGAGCCCGTGCGCGACCGGATCCGCTACGACGGGCGGGGCAACCACGACGTGGCCCGCAACTACTCCATCGACACGACGGGCCGCGGGATCTTCCTGCAGAACGCCGGCGTCCACACCCACTCGATCACGTCACCGGACCTCGGCATGGGCCCGTACCGCAACGCCTCCATCATCCGGGAGCTGCTCGGCACCGAGTACTACCCGGTGGAGAAGTCCATCGCGTTCCAGGAGTTCGCCGTATGAGCCGCACCGGAACCGCCGGGACGGGCGACACCGTCGGCACCCTCACCCTCCGCCCCCTCGACCCCCTCAAGGACGCCGGGCTGCTGCACTCCTGGGTCACCCACCCCAAGGCGGCGTACTGGATGATGCAGGACGCGAAACCGGAGGACGTGGAGCGCGAGTACATGGCCGTCGCGGCCAGCGAGCACCACCACGCGTACCTCGGCCTCCACGACGGGCGGCCCGCGTTCCTGATGGAGAAGTACGACCCCCGGTACATCGAGCTGGCCGGGCTGTACGAGCCCGAGCCCGGCGACGTCGGCATGCACTTCCTGGTCGCCCCCACCGACCGGCCCGTGCACGGCTTCACCCGGGCCGTCATCACCGCCGTGATGGAGGAGCTGTTCGCCGACCCGGGCACCCGCCGGGTCGTCGTCGAGCCGGACGTGACCAACACGGCGGTGCACGCGCTGAACGAGGCCGTCGGCTTCGTCCCCGAGCGCGAGATCGAGAAGCCGGAGAAGCGCGCGCTGCTGTCCTTCTGCACCCGTGAGCACTTCTCGCAGAAGCGCGGCCCGGCCACCCGAGGAGTTTCCGCATGACCCTGTCCGACGCCGTGGCGCACCTGTCCCCCCACCGCTGGGCCCGGGCCGAGCGCCTGCTCGTCCGCAAGGCGCTCGCCGAGTTCGCCCACGAGCGGCTGATCACACCGGAAGCCGTCGAGGGCGAGGACGGCGGGGACGGCGCGTACGTCGTCCGCAGCGACGACGGGCTGACCAGTTACCGGTTCACCGCCGTCCGCCGTGCCCTCGACCACTGGCAGGTCGACGCCGGGTCGATCACCCGCCACCGCGACGGCGGTGAGCTCCCGCTCGCCGCGCTGGACTTCTTCATCGAGCTGAGGAAGTCGCTCGGCCTGAGCGACGAGGTGCTGCCGGTCTACCTGGAGGAGATCTCCTCCACCCTCTCCGGCACCTGCTACAAGCTCACCAAGCCCCGGCCCACCTCCGCCGAGCTCGCGAGGAGCGGCTTCCAGGAGATCGAGACGGGGATGACCGAGGGCCACCCCTGCTTCGTCGCCAACAACGGGCGGCTCGGGTTCGGCATCCACGAGTACCTGTCGTACGCGCCCGAGACCGCGAGCCCGGTGCGGCTGGTCTGGCTGGCCGCGCACCGCTCGCGGGCCGCGTTCACCGCGGGCGTGGGCGTCGAGTACGAGTCGTTCCTCCGCGGCGAGCTGGGCGAGGAGACCGTGGACCGCTTCCACGGCGTCCTGCGCGACCGGGGTCTCGACCCGGCGGACTACCTCTTCATCCCGGTCCACCCCTGGCAGTGGTGGAACAAGCTCACGGTGACCTTCGCCGCCGAGGTCGCCCGGCAGCACCTGGTGTGCCTGGGCGAGGGCGACGACGAGTACCTGGCCCAGCAGTCGATCCGGACGTTCTTCAACGCGAGCGCGCCGGAGAAGCACTACGTGAAGACCGCCCTGTCGGTCATCAACATGGGCTTCATGCGCGGCCTGTCCGCCGCGTACATGGAGGCGACGCCGGCCATCAACGACTGGCTGGCGCAGCTCGTCGACAACGACCCGCTGCTGCGCTCGACCGGCCTGTCGATCATCCGCGAGCGCGCGGCCGTCGGCTACCGGCACCTGGAGTACGAGGCCGCCACCGACCGCTACTCCCCGTACCGCAAGATGCTCGCCGCCCTGTGGCGCGAGTCCCCGGTCCCCTCGCTGCGGGACGGCGAGACCCTGGCCACCATGGCCTCGCTGGTCCACGTGGACGACGAGGGCTCCTCGGTCGCGGCCGCGCTGATCGAGCGCTCGGGGCTGACGCCGGTGGAATGGCTGCGCCGCTACCTACGGGCGTACCTCACCCCGCTGCTGCACAGCTTCTACGCGTACGACCTGGTGTTCATGCCGCACGGCGAGAACGTCATCCTCGTCCTCAAGGACGGGGTGGTCGAGCGGGCGGTCTACAAGGACATCGCCGAGGAGATCGCCGTCATGGACCCGGACGCGGTGCTGCCGCCCGCGGTCGAGCGGCTGCGCGTGGACGTCCCCGAGGACGTGAAGCTGCTGTCCCTCTTCACGGACGTCTTCGACTGCTTCTTCCGCTTCCTGGCGGCGAACCTGGCGGGCGAGGGCGTCCTGGCGGAGGACGACTTCTGGCGGACGGTCGCCGAGTGCGTACGGGAGTACCAGGAGGCCGCGCCCGAGCTGGCGGACAAGTTCAGGCAGTACGACATGTTCGCCCCCGAGTTCGCGCTGTCCTGCCTCAACCGGCTCCAGCTGCGTGACAACAAGCAGATGGTGGACCTCTCCGACCCCGCCGGGGCCCTCCAGCTCGTCGGCACCCTGAAGAACCCGATCGCCGGGCTGTAGACACCGCAGACACCGCGACGCCGCAGCCACCGCGGACACCGGTCCCGTGAACAGGCGGGCGCCCCCCGGGTACGGTCCCAGGGGGCGCCCGCCGCCGTACCGGCTGCTACTTCCCGGTGGGCCAGGGGACCTGCGGCGACCGGTAGTAGTTCATGCCCAGCGCGTCCCAGCGCGGGGCCTGCGCCGCGAGCCGCACCTTGTAGCCGTCCCAGTCGTGCGTCGAGGCGGGCGACCAGCCGAGCTCGGCCACCCCGGGCAGGCGCGGGAACGCCATGTACTCGATGTCCGGCGAGGTCGTCAGGGTCTCCGACCACAGCGGCGCCTCGACACCCCGCACGGCCGAGGCCGGCGCCCCGGGCAGATAGGCGGCCGGGTCCCAGTCGTAGGACCGCCGCACCTCCACCAGACCGGCCCAGCTCAGGCCCAGGGGCGTGTCCGCGGTGTACTTCATGTCGAGGTAGACGCGGTCGGCGGGCGAGAGGATCAGCCCGGTGCCGTTGCGCGCGGCCGCCGCGACCTGCTCCTTCTCGGCGGCGCCCGTACCGTCCAGGCCCCAGTACTGGGCCAGCGCGCCCTTCGCCGGAACGGCCCCGGTCAGCTGGTGCCAGCCCACCACGGTCTTGCCGTACTTCGCGACGACCGGCTGGACCCTCTCCATGAAGGCCACGTAGTCCTCGTGGCTCGTCGAGTGGGCCTCGTCGCCGCCGATGTGCAGGTACTCGCCCGGGGTGATCGCGGCCAGTTCGCGGATGACGTCGTCCACGAAGTCGTACGTCACCGGCTTGTCGACGCACAGCGAGCTGAAGCCGACCTCGGTGCCGGTGTACAGCGGCGGGGCGACGCCGTCGCAGTTCAGCTCCGGGTACGAGGCGAGCGCGGCGTTGGTGTGCCCGGGCATGTCGATCTCGGGCACGACCTGGAGGTGGCGCGAGGCGGCGTACCGGACGATGTCCTTGTACTGGGCCTTGGTGTAGTGGCCGCCGGGACCGCCGCCGACCGCCGTGGAGCCGCCGTACGGGGCGAGCCGCGGCCAGGAGTCGATGGCGATGCGCCAGCCCTGGTCGTCGCTGAGGTGCAGGTGCAGCGTGTTGATCTTGTAGAGCGCCAGCTGGTCGATGTAGCGCTTCACCTGGTCCACGGTGAAGAAGTGCCGGGAGACGTCCAGCATGGCGCCGCGCCAGCCGTAGCGCGGGGTGTCGGTGACGGTGCCGCCCGCGACCGGCCAGGGGCCCGGCTGCCGGGAGTCCTCCTCGACGGCGGCGGGCAGGAGCTGGCGCAGGGTCTGCACGCCGTGGAAGAGTCCGGCGGACTCCCGGGCCGTGATGGTGACGGCGCCCTTTTTGCTGGTCAGCCGGTAGCCCTCGGCGCCCAGGCCGGCGGTGTCCGCGCGGGAGAGCCGCAGGCGGATGCCGTCGCCGCCCGGCTCGTCCGTGACGGGGAGCCGGTAGCCGGTCGACGGGCGCAGCACCCCGGCGAGGTACGAGCCGACCCGGCGGGCCTCCTCCGACGGGGACACGCGGATGCGCGTGCCGCTGGTGATCCGGTAGGGGGAACCGCCCGGGTCGACCGAGGCGGGGGCCGGGACGACACGGCTCAGCGGGGTGACGGTCCGGTCGGGCGCGGACGGTGCCGCGCCGACCGCGGAGACACCGGCGGCTGCCACGAGCAGCAGCGTACCTAGCAGACGGGGCGTTCTGTGCTGTCTCACATGCGCTCCCTTCGAATGGGTATAGACCACTCTCCCGCAGAGCCGGTGGAAGAATCACCCCCATGGCGGAAATCATCCAGCGGGACGGTACGTGGACCTTCGACGGCGACGCCCTGCGGCTGGTGCCGGGCCGCGACAAGAACGTGGGGCTGCTGCGCAGGTCCCTGGGTGAACTCGCGGTGCCGCTCGGCGCGTTGGCGGGCATCTCGTTCGAGCAGGGCAGGAAGGCGGGCCGGCTGCGGCTGCGGCTGCGCGACGGCGCGGACCCGCTGCTCCACGCGACCGGCGGCCGGCTCACGGACTCCGCCGACCCCTACCAGCTGACGGTGGAGTCGGACCGCTACGGCGTCGCCGAGTACTTCGTGGACGAGATCCGCAACGCGCTGCTCCTGGACGAGGTGCCCACCACCGCCGTCGACCGCTATCTGCTGCCGGGCCCGGCGGTGCCCCTGTCGGTCTCCGCCGGGGACGGCACCGCGAGCTTCGACGGGGAGCAGGTCCGGCTGGAGTGGAACTGGAAGACGGAGGAGGCCAAGGCGGCCTCGGGCGCCCGTACGCTCGCCCTCGCCGACATCGAGGCCGTGGAGTGGCAGCCGTCGGCCGGCCTGGAGAACGGCCATCTGCGCTTCACGGTCCGGGGCGCGCCCACGAAGGCCCCGCCGAAGTACGACCCCAACGCCGTGGAGCTGTGGGGCTTCAAGAAGGACCCGCTGATGGCCCTGGTCGCGGCGGCGGTCCAGGCCCGGCTGCCGCACCCGTCGGCCCCGGCGCCGCGGGACACCCCGCCCGAGCAGCTCACCGCCGCCGGGGACGGGGCCGACCACGACGCCCTGCTCCGCCGGCTGCGCGAACTCGGCGAGCTGCACAAGTCGGGCATCCTGACGGAAGAGGAGTTCGCCCTGGCGAAACAGGCGGTCCTGCGGCGGATGTAGCGCTCCCCGCACACCCCACCCACAGCCCTCCACCCGAGCCCCCTGCCCGATATCGGGCAGGATTCTTGCGACAGACCGCCCCGTACTCCAGGATCAACGGATGCACGACGACCTTGTCGACCACCTGACGCGTTCCTCGCCCCTCAGCCGGGGCGAGGCACTGCGGGTGGTCCAGGACGTGCTCGCCTACTTCGACGAGACGACCGAGGACTACGTCCGCCGCCGCCACCGGGAACTCCAGGCGCAGGGCTGGCTCAACTCGGCGATCTTCGAACGGATCACGGCGGACCTCGGATACCGCGCGGTCGCCCCGCCGGAGCTCACGCTCCGGCAGGTGCGCCGCATCGTCTACGGCTAGGAACCACCTGTATGTGCGGAATCGTGGGATACATCGGCAGGCGCGACGTGGCGCCGCTCCTCCTCGAGGGTCTCCAGCGTCTGGAGTACCGCGGCTACGACTCGGCGGGGCTCGTCGTGACGTCCCCGAAGACGGCCGGCCTCAAGATGGTCAAGGCCAAGGGCCGCGTACGCGACCTGGAGGCCCGTGTCCCCAAGCGCTTCGCCGGCACCACGGGCATCGCCCACACCCGCTGGGCCACCCACGGCGCCCCGTCCGACGAGAACGCCCACCCGCACATGTCGGCCGACAACAAGGTCGCCGTCGTCCACAACGGCATCATCGACAACGCCTCCGACCTGCGCAGGAAGCTGGAGGCGGAGGGTGTCGAGTTCCTCTCCGAGACCGACACCGAGGTCCTCACGCACCTCATCGCCCGCTCCCCGGCTGAGAAGCTGGAGGACAAGGTCCGCGAGACCCTCCGGGTCATCGAGGGCACGTACGGCATCGCCGTGATGCACGCCGACCACGCGGACCGCATCGTGGTCGCCCGCAACGGCTCCCCGGTCGTCCTCGGCATCGGCGAGAAGGAGATGTTCGTCGCCTCGGACATCGCCGCGCTCGTCACCCACACCCGCCAGATCGTCACCCTGGACGACGGCGAGATGGCCACGCTGAAGGCCGACGACTTCCGTACGTACACCACCGAGGGCACCCGCACGACGGCCGAGCCGACCACCGTGGAGTGGGAGGCCGCCTCGTACGACATGGGCGGCCACGACACGTACATGCACAAGGAGATCCACGAGCAGGCCGAGGCGGTGGACCGGGTGCTGCGCGGCCGGATCGACGACCGCTTCTCGACCGTGCACCTGGGCGGGCTCAACCTGGACGCCCGCGCGGCACGCACGATCCGCCGCGTGAAGATCCTGGGCTGCGGCACCTCGTACCACGCGGGCATGATCGGCGCCCAGATGATAGAGGAGCTGGCCCGGATCCCCGCGGACGCCGAGCCCGCCTCGGAGTTCCGCTACCGCAACGCGGTCGTCGACCCCGACACGCTGTACGTGGCGGTGTCCCAGTCCGGCGAGACGTACGACGTGCTGGCCGCCGTCCAGGAGCTGAAGCGCAAGGGCGCCCGGGTCCTCGGCATCGTGAACGTGGTCGGCTCCGCCATCGCCCGTGAGGCCGACGGCGGCATGTACGTGCACGCCGGGCCCGAGGTGTGCGTGGTCTCCACCAAGTGCTTCACCAACACCACGGTCGCCTTCGCGCTGCTCGCGCTGCACCTCGGCCGCACCCGCGACCTGTCGGTGTCCGACGGCAAGCGGATCATCGAGGGCCTGCGCAGGCTGCCCGGCCAGATCACGGAGATCCTCGGCCAGGAGGACGAGATCAAGAAGCTCGCCGAGAGCTACGCCGAGGCGCGCTCGATGCTCTTCATCGGCCGGGTGCGCGGCTACCCGGTGGCCCGCGAGGCATCGCTGAAGCTGAAGGAGGTCTCGTACATCCACGCCGAGGCGTACCCCGCCTCGGAGCTGAAGCACGGCCCGCTGGCGCTGATCGAGCCCGCGCTGCCGACGGTGGCGATCGTCCCGGACGACGACCTGCTGGAGAAGAACCGCGCGGCCCTGGAGGAGATCAAGGCCCGCAGCGGCAGGATCCTCGCCGTGGCCCACGAGGAGCAGGAGAAGGCCGACCAGACGATCGTCGTCCCGAAGAACGAGGACGAGCTGGACCCGATCCTGATGGGCATCCCCCTCCAGCTCCTCGCCTACCACACGGCGCTGGCCCTGGGCAGGGACATCGACAAGCCCCGCAACCTGGCGAAGTCCGTGACGGTCGAGTAGGGCGCTCCCACCAGAGGGCGGGCGAGGGGCGGGCCCCCAGGTGTCGCCACCAGACACGTGGGGGCCCGCTCGTGCCGGGGTCGCCCAATACCCCGGCCGGCTGCCACGACCGGCGGCCGTCACGCCCCGGTCGGCAGCGCGCCGCGACAACGGCGACGGACCGTGCCCCGTATATGCCCTTCACAGGCACACGAACACATCTACGCACGGGTAGTTTCCAGCACCACAAGGGGAGTTGAACCCGGGGGCGGGCAACGGGGAGCCGGGGGCGGGAGCGGATCCGGGGACGGGACCGGGAGCGGGAGCGGGCTCAGGGAATGACGACGACGGGCCGCTGCGCCCGCCTGGCCAGCCGCCCCGCGACCGACCCGAAGATCCGTCCGACGATCCCGTGCGTCGAGCCGACGACGATCGCGTCGGCCTCGTACTCCCGCCCCACCTCTTCGAGCTCGTGGCAGATGTCGCCGCCGCGCTCGACGAGGATCCACGGCACCTCGGCGAGGTAGTCCGCGCAGGCCAGCTCAAGGCCGAGCACCTCGGTGCGGTGGTCCGGCACGTCGACGAAGACGGGCGGCTCGCAGCCGGCCCACACCGTGGTGGGCAGCCGGTTGGCGACGTGCACGATGATCAGGCCCGATCCGGAGCGGCAGGCCATGCCGATGGCGTACGCGAGGGCGCGCTCACTGGAGGTCGAGCCGTCGAAGCCCACGACGACCCCGTGCTTGAAGGCGGGGTCGCAGGACTGACGCGTCTCTTCCGCCGCCAAGGGCTCGGCCGCCGTGGGATCGGCGACGGGGCGCTTGCGGTCCGCGGGTTCGAATTCGTGACCGGCCATGAGTGTCTCGGCGTTCGGATCCTCTGGATGGGACGACAGGAACGGCGGAGCTGTGTCCGGGAATCACCTTCCCAACCCCATACCCGCAAGAGTACGGCGCCACGCCTCCACGGCCCAGATCCCGCTCTCGGCACGGGAGGGTTCCAGGGAGCATGCACGAGAGGGCACCCGCAACGCAACGGTCCCTGCCACGTACAGCATTCAACCTCCCACGGGCGCCCCGTCAGGGGCGCGGGGAACCGCGCGACCGGCCCCCACCGGCGGACGGCCGGCACCCCACGGCCCCCGCCCGGGACGGGCGGTCACGGGCGGGCTTTCGGGGAGCCACCCGAAAACCCCCCGTGACCGCTCACCGGACCACGCGTTGAACCGGGGTACCCCGACCCCGCCCAGGGACCGCCCAGGGAGCCCACCGTGCCCGCACGCCCCTCGACCGCGCACCGCCCGCCCTCCGGGACGCCCGCCACGAGGAAGCCCGCCACGAGGAAGCCCGCCGCGAGGCCGCCCGCCGCGCAGGACACGGTGACCGACATGGTCCGCTGGGCGGCGTTCAGCTGCGTCCTGGTTCCGGTCGTCCTCGTCGGGTACGGGACCTCACTGGCGGGTGCGACCGGCACCGCCCTCGGCCTCGCCGCCGTGACCGGTGCCTGCCGGGTCCTGCTGCGCCGGTCCGAGCGCGGCACGGTGCCCCTGCGCGCCCGGACGCGGAGCCCGCACCAGATGCGGCACGATCACGTACGACACGGCAGGGCCGGCAGCGGCGACCGCCGGGGAGGCCGTCACACTGGTGGAAATACGCCGGTTGACTGACCGGTTTGTGCGCACCGGCCCGCTGCTTTTCAGCCAACTTGCCCACCCCGTACATCCCCTGGCCGAACCTGCCCTCAACCCCCGTTCGACCTGCACTGAAAGGGTCCGGGGGGGTGCTCGCACCCTACGGGGACCGGCCACTGGGACGAGGCGCACTTCCCTGCACGGCCCACGAGTGCAACGCTTCGTGATCGAATGCTTCACGCCAAGTTGCCATGTCGACAATCTGCCGGGTGCCGAACTGGCCATCTCGGCACGATGCGACACAGTAGATTCGATCTTGACGTCTTACGGCGGGGGACTCGTGCAGGACCGAGGGGAAACGTGTTGGAGCGACAGACCCGAAAGGTTAAGGGTGCCGCGACCACCGAGGGGGGCTTAGCAGTATGAGCCACGACTCCGCTGCCGCGCCGGAAGCCGCAGTCCGGAAACTCTCCGGACGACGCCGCAAGGAGATCGTCGCGGTGCTGCTGTTCAGCGGCGGCCCCATCTTCGAGAGTTCCATACCGCTGTCGGTGTTCGGGATCGACCGCCAGGACGCCGGCGTGCCGCGGTACCGACTACTGGTGTGCGCCGGTGAGGAAGGCCCCCTGCGGACCACAGGGGGACTGGAGCTCACCGCGCCCAACGGGCTGGAGGCGATCTCCAGGGCGGGCACCGTCGTCGTGCCCGCCTGGCGGTCGATCACCTCACCGCCACCGGAGGAGGCACTCGACGCACTGCGCCGGGCACATGAGGAGGGTGCCCGCATAGTCGGGCTGTGCACCGGCGCCTTCGTGCTCGCCGCCGCGGGACTGCTGGACGGCCGTCCCGCGACGACCCACTGGATGTACGCGCCGACGCTGGCCAAGCGCTACCCGTCGGTGCACGTCGACCCCCGCGAGCTGTTCGTGGACGACGGCGACGTGCTGACGTCGGCGGGCACCGCGGCCGGCATCGACCTCTGTCTGCACATCGTGCGGACGGACCACGGGAACGAGGCGGCCGGGGCACTGGCCCGCCGCCTGGTGGTACCACCCCGGCGCAGCGGCGGCCAGGAGCGCTACCTCGACCGGTCTTTACCGGAGGAGATCGGCGCCGACCCGCTCGCCGAGGTCGTCGCCTGGGCCCTGGAGCACCTCCACGAGCAGTTCGACGTGGAGACGCTGGCGGCACGCGCGTACATGAGCCGCCGTACGTTCGACCGCCGGTTCCGCTCGCTCACGGGGAGCGCTCCCCTGCAGTGGCTGATCACCCAGCGGGTGCTCCAGGCGCAGCGGCTCCTGGAGACGTCCGACTACTCGGTGGACGAGGTCGCGGGCCGCTGCGGATTCCGTTCGCCGGTCGCGCTGCGCGGGCACTTCCGCCGCCAGCTCGGCTCCTCCCCCGCGGCGTACCGCGCCGCGTACCGGGCGCGCCGCCCGCAGGGGGAGAAGCAGAGCGACCCGGACGGTTCGCCGCCACCCCCGCCGCCGGTGCTCCAGCAGGAGGCGCCCGTGCCGTTCCAGACCCGCCGCACGGCGGCCGCCCACCCGGTCGGTGCGGCGGCGTCGTCCCTCTCCGTCGCGGAGCCGGGACGCGGGGGCGCGGAACTGTACGTGGCCGGGCGGCACAGCCTGCCGGGCCAGCGGAGCGCGCCGTAGGCGCGGCACGGTCACCGCACGGCCACACCGTGGCCGGTGCGCCGGCCCCCGGACCACCGCGGTCCGGGGGCCGGCGCCGTTTCCGGCCCCGGGGCCCGGGCGCGGGCACGACTGCCGAGGTCCCGGGCCTGCCCGGGCGGGGAGACGGGCCGTAGGGTGGCCCCATGAACGATCGCATGGTGTGGATCGACTGCGAGATGACCGGTCTCTCGCTGTCGGAGGACGCGCTCATCGAGGTGGCCGCGCTGGTCACCGACTCGGAGCTCAACGTGCTCGGCGAGGGGGTGGACATCGTGATCCGTCCGCCGGACGCCGCGCTGGAGACGATGCCGGAGGTGGTGCGCGCCATGCACACGTCCTCCGGGCTGCTCGACGAGCTGGCCGCGGGCACGACGCTGGCCGCCGCCGAGGAGGAGGTCCTCGCCTACATCCGCGAGCACGTCAAGGAGCCGGGCAAGGCCCCGCTGTGCGGGAACTCGGTGGGCACGGACCGCGGTTTCCTCCTGCGGGACATGCCGACGCTGGAGGGCTACCTCCACTACCGCATCGTCGACGTCTCCTCCGTCAAGGAGCTGGCCCGGCGCTGGTACCCCCGGGCGTACTTCAACAGTCCCGACAAGAACGGCAACCACCGGGCGCTGGCCGACATCCGCGAGTCGATCGCCGAGCTGCGCTACTACCGCGAGGCGGTCTTCGTCCCGCAGCCCGGACCCGACTCGGACACGGCCCGCGCCATCGCCGCGAAGCACGTCCTGCCCGCGGGCTGACCCCCGCCGGAAGGCGGGAGCGAGCACCCCTTCGGACCCTGTACACTTTTTCTCGGCCGGTCGGTGAACCACTCGTGGTGAACCACCAGAAGAAATGCCGGTCATGGTGGGTGTAGCTCAGCTGGTAGAGCACCTGGTTGTGGTCCAGGAAGTCGCGGGTTCAAGTCCCGTCACTCACCCTGATGGACTGAGGGCCGAACCGCGCAAGCGGTTCGGCCCTCAGTCGTTCCCCGACTTCCGACGGTCATTCCCTCAGCCGGGCGGCCCGGCCCTACGACGAGGCCCGTGCCACCAGCTCCGTGGGCAGGACCAGCTGCCGTCGCTCCAGGCCGCGGGAGACCGCCGGGCGCCGGTCCGCGATCTCGTCCACCAGCAGGTCGAGCATCGCACGGCCCATGTCCTCTATCGGCTGGCGCACGCTCGTCAGGGGCGGGTCCATGTGGCGGGCGATCGCCGAGTCGTCGTACCCGACGAGGGCCACGTCACCGGGTATGCGGCGGCCCGCCTCGCGCAGGACCTGCCGGGCGCCGGCCGCCATCACGTCCGACCCGGCGAAGACCGCGTCCAGGTCCGGGCGGACGGCGAGCAGTTCCGCCATCGCGCGGCGGCCGCCCTCCTCGGTGAAGTCCCCGGGCACGATCAGGCGCTCGTCGACCTCGCGACCCGCGTCCCGCAGGGCCGCGCGGTAGCCGTCGACGCGGCGCTGGGCACCGAACACGTCGAGGCGTCCGGCCAGGTGGGCTATGGTGCGGCGGCCCCGGGCGATGAGGTGCTCCACGGCGAAGCGGCCGCCGCCGAAGTTATCCGAGTCCACGGAGGGCAGCGTCTCCTCCGCCGACCTGCGACCGCTGATCACCGCCGGGATCTCCAGCTGGGACAGCAGATCGGGGAGCGGGTCGTCCGCGTGCACCGAGACCAGCAGGACCCCGTCCACCCGGTGCGCCGCCAGGTACTGGGCCAGCCTGCGCCGCTCCCGGTCGCTGCCGGCGAAGATCAGCAGCAGCTGCAGCTCGGTCTCGGAGAGCGCCGCGCCCACGCCCCGCAGCATGTCGGAGAAGTACGGCTCGGCGAAGAAGCGGGTCTCGGGCTCCGGGACGACCAGGGCGATGGCGTCGGTGCGGTTGGCCGCGAGGGCGCGGGCGGCCGTGTTCGGCACGTAGCCGAGCTCCGCGACCGCCGCCTCGACGGCCGCACGGGTGGCGTCACTGACCCGCGGGGAACCGTTGATCACCCGGGAGACCGTGCCGCGGCCCACCCCCGCGCGCGCGGCGACCTCCTCCAGGGTGGGCCGTCCGCCGCTCCTGCTCCGCGCTCCGTGGACTGCCATGGTCCGCCTCCCGTCCGACACGGCCAACACCGCCTCTGGCCTGGAATCTAACAGCCGTGATCGGGACCGGACTGCCGGAGACGGGCCTCCGCTCCCCGGTCGCACCTCCCAGGCAACTGCGGCCGCGCTCCCCCGGCAACCCCGGCCGCACGGGCCCGGCGCCCCGACCGCGCTCCCCCGGCCCCGCGCCGCGGGGCCCGTCCGGGGATCCGCCCGGACGGTGTTCCGAGGCCGATCCGGAGCCTTCCCGAAGCCGTCCCGCAACCGTCGCGGACCTACGCTCCGGGTCTCCGCCGTCCTTAGTTAACGGCCCGATAACTGAAGACACATCTCTACGCCCTCTCCCTTGACACCCCCGCGCCGAGCGACGAACCTTCAACACATCACCTGTGGGAGCGCTCCCACAGTACCTGACACATACACATCCCGCACGTTCCCCGCCCGAGCCGCAGCACGAATTAACGGGCCCAACAACGCAGTTGGCCGGGGGGTCGGCACGTCAGGCAACAGGAGGACGCAATGCGCACGAGTACCCGAGGGTCCCGCAGGCTGATGGCCCTCGCGGCCGTGGCCGCGCTGACGACGGGGCTGCTCGCCGGCTGCGCCGAGGACTCGGACGACGGGTCGTCGGACTCGGACGGCGGCAGCGGCGGCGGCAAGACCACGCTGACCATCGGCACGTTCGGGGTCTTCGGCTACAAGCAGGCCGGCCTCTACGACGAGTACATGAAGCAGAACCCGGACATCACGATCAAGGAGAACGTCACCACCCGTACCGACGTCTACTGGCCCAAGACCCTCACCCGTCTGCAGGCCGGTTCCGGTACCGACGACATCCAGGCGATCGAGGTCGGCAACATCGCCGAGGCGGTGCAGACCCAGGGCGCCAAGTTCGTCGACCTGGGCAAGGAAGCCGACAAGTCCCAGTGGCTGGAGTGGAAGACCGCCCAGGCCACCACCAAGGACGGCAAGACCATCGCGCTCGGCACCGACATCGGCCCGATGGCGATCTGCTACCGCAAGGACCTCTTCGAGAAGGCGGGTCTGGAGACGGACCGCACCAAGCTCGCCGAGCAGTGGAAGGGCGACTGGTCGAAGTACGTCGGCGTCGGCAAGGACTACATGAAGAAGGCGCCCAAGGGCACCAAGTTCGTGGACTCCGCCGCCTCGGTCTACAACGCGGCGCTCGGTGGCGAGAGCCAGCGCTACTACGACGCCGAGGGCAACATCATCTGGGACGAGTCCCCGGGTGTGGAGAAGGCCTGGGACGCCTCGATGGAGGTGGCCACCAGCGACATGTCGGCGAAGCTGAAGCAGTTCGACAAGCCGTGGGACCAGGCATTCGCCAACGGCGGCTTCGCGACGGTGGCGTGCCCCGCGTGGATGCTGGGCTACATCCAGGAGAAGTCCGGTGACTCCGGCAAGGGCAAGTGGGACGTGGCGGCGGCGCCCACCGCGGCCAACTGGGGCGGCTCGTTCATCGGTGTGCCCACGGCGGGCAAGCACCAGAAGGAGGCCATCGCGCTCGCGAAGTGGCTGACCGCTCCCGAGCAGCAGGCGAAGGTCTTCGCCAAGCAGGCGAGCTTCCCGTCGACCCCGTCGGCGTACCCGGGCCTGAAGCCGCAGGCCGCCACCACGGCGTTCTTCTCCGACGCGCCGATCACGCAGATCTTCTCCGACTCGGCCAAGACCATCCCGACGCAGATCTTCGGCGTCAAGGACCAGCCGATCAACACCGCCATCTCGGACATCGGCATCCTCCAGGTCGAGCAGAAGGGCAAGACCCCGGACCAGGGCTGGGACGCGGCCACCAAGGAGATCAAGGACGTGCTCGGCCAGTGACCAGCTCCAAGCAGGCTCTCGCGCACTCCGCGCCGAGCGCCGACGCCGCGCCCGGCTCCCAGCCGGGCGCGGCGCGCCGTGCTCAAGGTCGCGGTACGCCGCCCCCGGGTCCCGACTCCTGGCGCAGCCGGCTGTACCGCTGGGACATGAAGGCGTCGCCGTACGCGTTCATCGCCCCCTTCTTCATCTTCTTCGGTGCCTTCGGGCTCGTCCCGCTGCTATACACGGCCTGGTACTCGCTGCACAACGTGCAGCTGTCCAACCTGGACCAGCAGACCTGGGTGGGCCTGGACAACTACAAGAACCTGATGTCCTCGGACTTCTTCTGGGGCGCGCTGGAGAACACCTTCACCATCGGTGTGATCTCGACCGTGCCGCAGCTGGTCATGGCGCTCGGGATCGCCCACCTGCTCAACTACAAGCTGCGCGGCTCGACCGTGTGGCGGGTCGTGATGCTCACCCCGTACGCCACCTCGGTGGCGGCGGCGACGCTGGTGTTCGTGCTGCTGTACTCGTGGGACGGCGGCATGATCAACTGGCTGCTGGACTTCGTCGGGGTCGACCCGGTCAACTGGCGCGAGTCCGACTGGGGTTCGCAGTTCGCCGTCTCCTCGATCGTGATCTGGCGCTGGACCGGCTACAACGCCCTGATCTACCTCGCGGCGATGCAGGCGATCCCCGCGGACCTGTACGAGTCGGCGGCCCTGGACGGCGCGGGCCGCTGGCAGCAGTTCCGCCACGTGACGATCCCGATGCTGCGGCCGACGATCCTGTTCACGGTGGTCGTCTCCACGATCGGCGCGACGCAGCTGTTCGGCGAACCGCTCCTGTTCGGCGGGGTCAGCGGCTCCAAGGGCGGCTCCGAGCACCAGTACCAGACGCTCGGTCTCTACATGTACGACCAGGGCTGGATCATCGGCAACCTCGGCAAGGCGTCCGCGATCGCCTGGACGATGTTCCTGATCCTGCTGCTCGTCGCCGCGATCAACCTGCTGATCACCCGACGGCTGAGGAAGTCCCAATGACCACAAGTGAACTGACGCCGCCCCCGGTGCGGGACGGCGCACCGGGGAAGGACGGCCGGGAGGGCTCCGGACGCCGCCGGGTGCTCGGCGCGGGCAAGCAGCTGCACGCGGGACCCCTCACGTACGTCGTCCTGACCGTCTTCGCCCTCGTCTCGCTGGCGCCGCTGCTGTGGACCGTGGTCGCGGCCTCGCGCACCAACCAGCGGCTCGCCGAGACGCCGCCGCCGCTGTGGATCGGCGGGAACCTGTTCAAGAACCTCGAAGCCGCGTGGGAGCAGGGCGGTCTCGGCACCGCGATGGTCAACAGCACCGTCGTCGCCACGACCATCACCGTCGGCACGGTCGTGTTCTCCACGCTCGCCGGGTTCGCCTTCGCCAAACTGCGGTTCAGGTTCTCCAACGTCCTGCTGCTGCTGACCATCGGCACGATGATGATCCCGCCGCAGCTGGCGGTCGTGCCGCTGTACCTGTGGATGAGCGAGCTGGGCTGGTCCAACCAGCTCCAGACGGTCATCCTGCCGACCCTGGTCAGCGCCTTCGGTACGTTCTTCATGCGCCAGTACCTGGTGCAGGCGCTGCCCAGCGAGCTGATCGAGGCGGCGCGGGTCGACGGCGCGAGCAGTCTGCGCATCGTGTGGCACGTCGTCTTCCCGGCGGCACGGCCGGCGATGGCCGTGCTCGGGCTGCTGACGTTCGTGATGGCCTGGAACGACTTCCTGTGGCCGATCATCGCGCTCAACCAGCAGAACCCCACCGTGCAGGTCGCCCTGAACTCGCTCGGCACGGGCTACGTCCCCGACCAGGCGGTGATCATGGCGGGCGCGTTCCTCGGCACACTGCCGCTGCTCATCGCCTTCCTGCTGTTCGGCAAGCAGATCGTGGGCGGGATCATGCAGGGCGCGATCAAGGGCTGACCCGCCCCGCCCGCGCCCGGCGGGGCAGCTCCCGCGCCGCCCGGCCGGGACCGCTCCACGCCGTCCGGCCGGGACCGTTCGCGTGTTGTCCGGCCGGGACCGTTCCCGCGCCGCCCGGCCGGGGCCATCCTTGTGTTGCCCGGCCGGGCGGGACCGTTCCCGCGCCGCCGGGCCGGACGGGGCGGGCCGCCGCGCCCGGCCGACAGGGTGGGCCATCGCCGTCCCGCCTCCGCTCCGCCCCCGCTCCGCCCCGTTCCTGACCTCCTGTCCCTGGTCCCACACGACCTCCTCCTCCCATGGGAGCGCTTCCATGCCTGAGCAGCCCGAAATGCCCGTGACCTTCCCGCCCTCCTTCCTCTGGGGCGCCGCGACCTCCGCGTACCAGATCGAGGGGGCGGTCCGGGAGGACGGTCGCACGCCCTCGATCTGGGACACCTTCAGCCATACGCCCGGCAAGACGGCCGAGGGCGAGACCGGTGACATCGCCAACGACCACTACCACCGCTACCGCGACGACGTCGCGATGATGGCGGACCTGGGCCTGGGCGGGTACCGCTTCTCGGTGTCCTGGTCCCGGGTGCAGCCGACCGGCCGCGGTCCCGCCGTCCAGCGCGGCCTCGACTTCTACCGCCGCCTGGTCGACGAGCTGCTCTCCCGCGGCATCAAACCGGCCATCACCCTCTACCACTGGGACCTCCCCCAGGAGCTGGAGGACGCGGGCGGCTGGCCCGAGCGTGACACGGCGCTGCGCTTCGCCGAGTACGCGCAGATCGTCGGCGAGGCGCTCGGCGACCGCGTCGAGCAGTGGATCACGCTGAACGAGCCGTGGTGCAGCGCGTTCCTGGGATACGCCTCCGGTGTGCACGCCCCCGGCCGCACCGACCCGGAGGCGTCCCTGCGGGCGGCGCACCACCTCAACCTGGCGCACGGCCTCGGCACCAAGGCCCTGCGCGCCGCGATGCCCGCCCGCAACAACATCGCGGTGAGCCTCAACTCCTCGGTGGTCAGGCCGCTGACCCAGGACCCCGCCGACCTGGCGGCGGTCCAGCGGATCGACGACCTGGCCAACGGGATCTTCCACGGCCCGATGCTGCACGGCGCCTACCCGCAGACCCTGCTCGCGGCGACCGCCTCGGTGACGGACTGGTCGTACGTGCGGGACGGCGACCTCGCCCTGATCAGGCAGCCGCTGGACGCGCTCGGGCTCAACTACTACACGCCGACGCTGGTGGCGGCGGCGCCCGCGGACGCGCCTGCCCCGCGCGCGGACGGCCACGGGTCGAGCTCGTTCTCCCCCTGGCCGGGCGCGGACGACGTGGCCTTCCACCAGACCCCCGGTGAGCGCACCGAGATGGGCTGGACGATCGACCCGTCGGGCCTCCACGAGCTGATCATGCGCTACACCCGCGAGGTGCCGGGGCTGCCGCTGTACATCACGGAGAACGGCGCCGCCTACGACGACAAGCCGGACCCGGAGGGCCGCGTCCACGACCCGGAGCGGATCGCCTACCTGCACGGGCACCTGCGCGCGGTCCGCCGTGCGATCACCGACGGCGCGGACGTGCGCGGCTACTACCTCTGGTCCCTGATGGACAACTTCGAATGGGCGTACGGCTACGGCAAGCGCTTCGGTGCCGTGTACGTGGACTACGCGACCCAGGCCCGTACGCCGAAGTCGAGCGCCCTCTGGTACCGCGAGGCGGCCCGGACCGGGGAGCTGCCGCCGCTCAGCCCGGTCGAGTAGGTCCGCCTTCGGGGAAACGGGCGGGGGCGGGGGTGGGGCGCGGCACCTCGGTGGGGGGAGTGCCGCGCCCCGCGGCGTACCTGCGCACGCCCCGGCCGGGTGGGGGGAAGGGGACCGGCCGGGGTGCGCGACCCCCGCGCGGGCATGACCTCCTGCGGGGGCGTTCGGGGAGTGCCGGCTACTCGTTACTTGTAGGCGGCGAACGCCTTCGAGAAGGCGTGGGCGTCCTGGAGGACCGAGCTGCAGGTCGCGTCGGCGGCGGGCTTGGTGCCGCCGGGGCACTGCTTGTCGCGGGTGGCGGACCACAGGGAGAGCCAGCCGATCCCCTTCGCCCTGGCGAACTCCACGAGCTGGGTGGCGTCGCCCACCTCGAAGATCTCCGTCGTCACGTCGTTCACCCCGATCATCGGGGTGACGGCGACCGTCTTCCAGGCGTCGGCGTCGGAGAGCCCGAGGACCCCCTTGAGCTGGGCCTGGGTCGCGGTGGCGGCCTGCTCCGCGTAGGTGCCCATGTCACCGCTGTAGGCCGGCCCGTAGTCCATCGCCATGATGTTGACCGCGTCGATGCCGACGCCGTTCGCCCTGGCGTCGGCGAGCAGGCTCACCCCGTCCTGGGTGAGGCCCTCGGGCATCACGGGCAGGGTGAAGGAGACGTCCAGGCCGGGGTGTTCGCCCTGGAGCTTCGCGATCGCCTGCGCCCGGCGGGTGTTCGCCGCCTTGTCCGGGAGCGCGCCGCCCTCCACGTCGAAGTCGACCTTCGTCAGGTCGTACGCGTCCACGACCTCGCCGTACGCCGCCGCGAGGGCGTCGGCCGACGAGCAGTTCAGCGCGAGTTCGGAGCCGGCCGCGCCGCCGAAGGAGACCCGGACGTCGCCGCCCTCGGCCCGGAGCCCGCCGATCTGCGCGGCGACCGCGTCACTGGCCAGCTCCGTCACACCGCCCCACTTGGGGGTGCAGCCGCCGCCGTCCGTGACGAAGGCGAGGTTGTAGTCCTTCACCCCGGTGGCCCCGGCTGCGGCGAGCAGGTCGAAGGCGGGATGAAGGGAGGTGTCGACGTAGGGCGCGAAGCGGGCGGTGGCGCCGGTGCCGCTGCCTGGGCCCGTGGTCCCGGAGGGCGTGGCGGTCGGGGTGGCCGTGGGGGCCGCCGTCGGTTCCGCCGGGTCCGGTGCGGAGGTCGGGGACTGCGTCGGGCGGCCGGAGGGCTCCGGGGTCGCCCCGTCGTCCACCGAGCACCCGGTGCCGTCGACGACACAGCCGGTCGGGTCGCCGGAGCCGTTCACCACGAAGCCGACGGTCACCGCCTCGCCCCGGGCGAGCCCGTCCTTGTCCCAGGCCGGCGGCTTCACGGTGACGTGCTGCCCCCTGACCTCCGACTCGGCGTTCCACAGCGAGCCGAGCCTCGCGCCGGACGGCAGGTCGAACTCCAGCGTCCAGTCCGCCTCGGTGCCCGCGGTGTCGTTCGTCACGACGTACTGCGCGGTGTAGCCCGTCGACCAGTCGCTGGTCCTGGTGTAGGCCGCGCCGACCCCGGCCGCCTGCGCCGTGCCGGAGAACACGAGGGCTCCGCCGCCGACCACGGCCGCCGCGACCACGCCGCCCACCGCCTTCTTCCTGCCACTGGTCATGCGCCGGTGCGTGCTCATCGCGTGCCTGCTTCCGCTGCTCACTGGGTCCCCGGTCCTCCGCTGTGCGCGGAAGGACCCGAGGAGGGGTGCGGGCAGCACGCTAGCGAGCCGGAATCGGGCAAAACCCCCGATCCGGACGGCGGCCGCGGATCTTAGGGTGCACTTAAGGAAGGGATCGGGGACGGTTAAACCTCGCGCCCGACCTGTCAGACCTGCCTGATCTGCCCGACCTGCCTGACCTGCCCGACCTGCCCGGTCCGTCCGGCCCGTCCGATCCCGCCGGTCTGCGCCGGCGCACCGCGCCGCGGTGGCCGCGCCGCTCCGGCTCGTGCCCGTCCAGCTGGATCCAGATCCTGACCTCGGTCCCGCCCAGGACGGACCGTCCGATCCGCACGTCCCCGCCCGTCGACTCCGCGAGCCGGCGCACGATGTCGAGTCCGAGGCCGGTCGAGCCGTCGGCGCCGGACCCGCGGCCGCGGGCCATCGCCGCCTCCGGGTCGGCTATCCCCGGGCCCGCGTCCGAGACGAGCACGATCACCGCGTCCTCGCCGTTGTGCACGTCGACCGCGAAGGCCGTGCCCTCGGCGGTGTGCCGGAACACGTTCCCCAGCAGCGCGTCGAGCGCGGCGACGAGGTCGGCGCGGGCCACCGGTATCCGCACGGGCCGGTCGACCCCGGCCACCCGCACCTTGCGTCCCTCGTCCTCGGCGAGCGCCGACCAGAAGTCCATGCGCTCCCTGACGACCTCGGCGGCGTCGCACCCGGCGCCGGCCCCGACCGCCGCGGTCTGCGGCTTGGCGTCCCGGGCCGTGCGGATGATCGTGTCGACCTCGCGCTCCAGCTGGGCGACCGCGGCCCGGGTCTGCTCGGCGGCCGGCCCGTCACCGAGCGAGGCCGCGTTCAGCCGCAGCACGGTGAGCGGCGTACGCAGCCGGTGCGAGAGGTCGGCCGCCAGCTCCCGCTCGTTCGCCAGCAGTTGCACGACCTGGTCGGCCATGGAGTTGAAGGCGACCGCCGCCAGCCGCAGCTCGGTCGGCCCCTCCTCGGGCACCCGGGCGCCCAGCTTCCCCTCCCCCAGCTGGTGCGCGCTCTCCACCAGGCGCTGCGCGGGCTGCACCATCCGGACCCCGAGCCGGTCGGCCACCGCGACCGAGCCGACGACGAGCGCGGCCCCGACCCCGGCGAGGACGGCCCAGGCCGTGCCCACGCCGTTGGTGACCTCCGACTCCGGGACGTACACCTCGACGACCGCGATCGCGCCCGAGCTCAGCGCGACGGGCTGCAACAGCGTCGATCCGCCCGGCACTTCGGCCGTGGAGGCCCGGCCCAGTCTGCGGGTCGCGGCGATGTCCTTGTCGGTGGCGCGCTGCCGCCCGATGTCGACGGCCTGCTGCTTCTGCCCGGCGCCCGCGGCGTCGCCGGCGCCGCCGCCACCGGTCGCGTCACCGCTGCCGGTCGCGGCGTCGCCCGCGGGGATGTGCACGGCCATGCCCGCGTCCGACGCCGCCGAGGCGACGACCCGCTCCAGCTCCTCCCGGTCGGTGGTGATCGAGAGCGCGGGGGCGACGGCGGCGGCCTCCCGCTCGGCGTTCGAGAACGCCCGGTCCCGCGCCATCTCCCTGATCACCAGCCCGAGCGGGACCGCGAAGGCCACCACGACCATCGTGGTGACGGCCACGCAGACCTTCACCAGTGCCCACCTCATCGCCCCGGCCCCGGCGTCTCCCCGGGCCCCGGCGGCTCCAGCTTCACGCCGACCCCGCGCAGGGTGTGCAGATAGCGCGGCCGGGCCGCCGTCTCGCCCAGCTTCCGCCGCAGCCAGGACAGATGGACGTCGATGGTCTGATCGTCCCCGTAGGACTGCTGCCACACCTCGGCGAGCAGTTCCCTGCGCGCCACGACGACACCGGGCCGCCCGGCCAGGAAGGCCAGCAGGTCGAACTCGCGGCGGGTCAGGTCCAGCCGCACGCCGTCCAGTTCGGCCTGGCGGCGCAGCGGGTCGATGGCGAGACCGCCGACCCGGATCTGCGGCGGGGGCGGCGGCTCCCCGGCCGAGGACCGGGCGCGGCGCAGGACCGCCGCCATCCGCGCCGACAGGTGCTCGACCGAGAACGGCTTGGTCAGGTAGTCGTCCGCGCCGTCGTTCAGCAGCCGGACGATCTCCGTCTCGTCGTCCCGCGCGGTCGCCACGATCACGGGCACGTCGGTGATGCCGCGCAGCATCTTCAGCGCCTCCGACCCGTCCAGGTCGGGCAGGCCGAGATCCAGGATCACGACGTCGAAACGGAAATGGGCGACCTCGCGCAACGCCTCAAGAGCCGTACCGACACTGCGCACCGTGTGCGCGGCCTCGGTCAGGTGGCGGATGAGGGCGGAGCGTACGAACTGGTCGTCCTCGACCACGAGCACACTTGCCATGAGCCGCACCGTACGCCATACGGGGAGACCGGTCGGGGGCCTGTGGACAACTGCCCGGACCGCGGGCACGCGCGACACGCACGGGGCTCGTGGGGCAGGATGGCCCGCGATGCGCAGAGGACTCGTACACGTACTGGCTTGGTCGCTCGCCACGGGCGCGGCGGTCACGCTGTCGTGGTGGGGTGTGCACACGGTCATGACGGGCACGGCCTACGACCCGCCGCGGGCGCTGCCGATCACGGCGGACGGGGGCGGCGGAAGCCCGCAGGGATCCAGGCCGCTGGCCTCCTCCACGGCCCGGCCGCCCGAGTCCCCGGCGCGGGTGACACCTACTCCGCCGGGGAGTCGTGAGCCGAGCGCGAGCCGTTCGCCCTCGGCCGTACCGTCCTCGGCCCCGCCGTCCCCGTCGCCCTCGAAACCGGCGGACCCCACCCCGAACGCGGGTGCCTCCGGCGAGGTGCGCGGCTACGACACCGAGGGCGGCCGGGCCGTGTTCGAACTCGGCACGGCGTCGGCGTCACTGGTGTCCGCGACGCCCGCGTCGGGGTGGTCGATGCAGGTGTGGAAGACCGAGAGGTGGATCCGGGTGGAGTTCTCCGCCGGGGCGGACCGGGTCTCGGTGTTCTGCACGTGGCACGACTCCGCGCCGCGGGTGGAGATCAACGACTACTGATACCGAGCCCCCTTGCTGGGCTCCCTACCGGAAGGCGGACGGCGGAGGGGCGGGGGACGCCACCGCCGACGCGTCCGTCACCGGGGCCGCCCCGCCGGTGAAGTCCAGGAGCGGTCTGCCGTGTTCGACCCTTGCGGAGTGGGGGTCGGAGGCCGCCCGGCGGGTCAGGTCCTGGAGGGGCAGCGGACGGTCCGAGGCGACCAGGACGGCATTGCCGAAACGTTTACCCCGCAGGACCGCCGGGTCGGCGACGAGGGCGAGTTCGGGAAAGACGCCGGCTGCGGTGGCGATCTGGCCGCGCAGGTGCGCCAGGGGCGGACCGTCGGTGAGGTTGGCGGCGTACACGCCACCGGCCCTGACGACCCTGCGTACGTCGGTGAGGAACTCGCCGGACGTCAGGTGCGCGGGCGTACGCGCCCCGCTGAACACGTCCGCGACGACGAGGTCCGCCCACCCGTCCGGCACCTTGGCGAGCCCTTCGCGCGCGTCGGCGGACCGCACCCTGATCCGGGCGTTCGGGTCCCACGGCAGCTCCCGCCGGACCAGCCGGACCAGCGCGGCGTCCCGCTCGACGACCTGCTGGGTGGAGCGGGGGCGGGTGGCGGCCACGTACCGGGCGAGGGTGAGCGCGCCGCCGCCGAGGTGCACGGCGTGCACGGGCCTGCCGGGCGGGGCGACGAGATCGATGACGTGCCCGAGACGGCGCTGGTACTCGAAGCCCAGGTACGCCGGGTCGTCGAGGTCGACATGGGACTGCGGGGCCCCGTCGACGAGCAGGGTCCACCCCCGCGCCCGCTCCCGGTCGGGCAGGAGCTCGGCAAGCCCTCCGTCCACCTCCTCGACGACGGCCGGGCTCCCGCCACGCCTGTCACCCGCCCGTTTGTTCCTCGCCCTGGCCATCTCCCCATTATCGACCGCGCGGAACGGGCCCGCCCGGCACCCGCCCCTCCCGGCGGGCCCGCCGGGCCCCGCAGGGCTCCGCCGGGCCCCCGCCGGGCCTCAACAGCAGTTGTCCGCGGCCTCGATCAACCGCGCCGCCTCCCCCAGCGCCGCCCGCAGCGCCGCGGGGTCGGTGGCCAGTTCCGCCTCCTCCTCCGGCGGCAGCAGCCAGTCCGAGCCCTCGACGGGCGGCTCGGGCGCCGGCCGGGCCCCCCGCCCGCCGGTGCGCGTGCAGACGCTGCCCGGGACGTCCCAGGCGGAAGCCGTGCCCGGCGGCACCAGGAACCCGAGGGTGTCGCAGCTGCCGTCGTGCAGGACCGGTCCGACCGACTCGGCGGGGGCGCCCCGCCGCAGGATGTCGACGGCCTCCAGTCCCTGCCGGGCCGGCACGGTGACGAGGTCGCACGGGCCCCCGGGGGTGGCACCGGCACCCCCCCGCTCACCACCGCACGGCTCTCCCGGAAGGCAGCAGCCGACGCTCCGCCCGGTCTCCATCCTGGCCTCCACCACGGAACCCTCCTCGATCGAGCACACCACATGGTTCAACGCTCCATCGCGTCGACGGCTACGGCGAAAACCGACCGCAAAGGATGGCAGTTGATGGCAGAACAGGTATGAGATATCCGTTTTGTAACTAAATCCAGTATGGCGATCTTTTCGCAGCGAGTAGGTTCGTGCCCGCCGGAAACACAGGCGCGACCCGATCGGCCACACGGTCAACTCGTGCCGTTCCCGGCCTGGTTCGACGGTTCGCGAGAGAGGACCCGGCCATGACGTCGTCACCGATGCCCCCGTCGCCCCGGCCACCGCAGCCGCTGCAGCCGAACCTCGCCTTCCGGCGGCTGCGCGGAAGGCGCTCGCCGGGCGAGTTCGCCGCGGCTGTGCGGCGGGCGGCCCGGGAGATCGACGAGCAGGTCAGCTGCGACGCGCGCTACATCGGGCGGGTCGAGGCGGGCGAGATCCGCTGCCCCAACTACGCGTACGAGCGGGTGTTCCTGCACATGTTCCCCGGCCGGACGCTGACCGACCTGGGCTTCGTACCCCGTTCGGCGGTGCGCGGGCGGGGGGCGCGCACCGCCGAGCAGGCGCCCGCAGCACACACCGAGAGCCCGCCGCGCACTCCGCGTGAGACGGACGGTTCCCATGAGCCGGACGCAACGACACACTGCACGCACGACCCGCACGACCCGCACGGACTGCACGGCGCGCACGACGCACAGGACCTGTACGACCCACACATCCCGTACGACCCACACATCCCGTACGACCTGCACGTCCCGCAGGACCCACACGTCCCGCAGCACCCATACGTCCCACAGGACCCGAGCGATCCTCGCGACCCGCACGGGTCCGACGATCAGAACCACGAGGAGAGCGACGTGCGACGTCGCGCATTCATGAGCGGAGGAACCGCCGCCGTGGCGGCGGCCTCCCTGGGCCCCTGGGGGCCCGCGTTCCGCGGTACGGCCGAGGCCGCGCCGCGTTCCGCGCACCGGAGGGGCGGGGCAGGGCCCGAGGCCGGAGCGCTGGAGGAGACCGTCCGCAGGATCCGGCTGCTGGACGACCGGCACGGCGCCGACGGCCTGTACCGCAGGGCGGCGGCCCCGCTGCGGGCCGCGTACGCCCTGCTGGAAGCCGGGTCGGCACGCCGGGCGGCCGCCGAGCGGCTGCACGCGGGGGCCGGCGAGCTGGCCGTCTCCGTGGGCTGGCTGGCGCACGACTCGGGGCGTTTCGACGACGCGCGCTCGCACTACGCCGAGGCGCTCGCGACGGCCCGGGTCGCCCTGGACCCGGCCCTGGAGGCGCACGCCTTCTGCAACATGTCCTTCCTGGCCCGGGACGCGGGACGGCCGCGTGAGGCGGTGCGGGCGGCGCAGGCGGCCCAGTACGCGGCGCGCTCCCTGGGCTCGGCCAGGCTCCTGTCGTTGCTCGCGCTGCGTGAGGCGGGGGGCTGGGCGGGGCTGACCGACCGGACGGGCTGCGAGCAGGCGCTGGTGAGGGCGCGGGCCCTGTACGGGCGCGGGCCGTGCGACGCCGATCCGGAGTGGATGAGCTTCTACGGGGACGCCGAACTGGCGGGACTGGAGGCCCAGTGCTGGTCGGCGCTGGGCGACTGGCCGCGCGCGGCCCACCAGGCGCGCCGGGCGGTCCGCCTCCAGGACCCGCACTTCACCCGCAACCTCGCCCTGTACACCGCCGAGCTCGCCGACGACCTGGCCCGCGCCGGGCACCCCGACGAGGCCGCGGCGGCCGGGCTGCGCGTCCTGGACCTGCTGGACGAGGTCCAGTCGTCCCGGGTGCGGACGATGCTGGCGGGAACGGCCAGGGTCCTGCTCCCGCACCGCCGCGCCCCGGAGGTCTCGGACTTCCTGGAACGGCACGGAGCCCTGCCCCGGCCCGTCTGAGCCGGACGGCCCGGGCGGGACACGGACCGCACGAGGCCCGGCCCGAGCGGGTCCCGGTCCGAGCGGGGCGCGGTCCGAGCGGGGCGCGGTCCGGGTCACACGGTCAGGTGGCCGCAGTCGTTCCAGGTCTCGATCGCGGGCTCCCCGTAGGCCCACCCGAGGACCGAGAGGGACGTGGGGCTGAGGCGGACGCGGGCCGCGAAGTCGAGGCCCAGGCCGAGCCAGCGGGCGCCGATCGAGCGCAGTACGTGACCGTGGGCGAAGACCAGCACGTCCCGCTCCTCCGAGCGGGCCCACCCGACGACCTCGTCCGCGCGCGCGGAGACCTCGGCGAGGGTCTCGCCGCCGGGCACCCCGTCCCGCCAGATCAGCCAGTCGGGGCGGTCGGCCCGGATCTCGTCGGGGGTCATGCCCTCGTACGCCCCGTAGTCCCACTCCATGAGCGCGTCCCAGGTGGTCGCCCGGTCCCCGAAGCCGGCCAGGTCGCACGTCTCACGCGCGCGCACGAGCGGACTGGTGCGGACCTCCACGCCGGGGAGCCCGTCCAGCGGCGCCCGGTACAGGCGCTCGCCCAGCAGCTTCGCGCCGTGTCTGCCCTCCTCCAGGAGCGGGATGTCGGTCCTGCCGGTGTGCTTTCCGGACAGCGACCATTCCGTCTGTCCGTGCCGGGCCAGCAGGATGCGCGGTGCCATGAAAAGGGCCTTTCCGGGGGGATCGGGCGGTGTCGTCGGTGAACCGCGGAAGAACGAGGGATGGAGCACTCCATCATCGCTCACGTGCGCACGGCGCAACCCGGCGGCCGATCTCTGCGTCTTCGAGCACCAGGGGGCGCTCCCACGAAGGAGGCGCACAGACCGTACATTGGTCCGCGGCAATGCCGCCGGGGGAGCAGGAGGGGGAGGGATCGGATGCTGCGGACCGATGCACCAGTCACCGAGGCGGCACCGCGCACCCGCCTCCGCTGGTGGACCGAGCTGCCCCTGATCCTGTTGGTGTACGGGGCGTACTCGGGGGGACGGCTCCTCGCACGCGGGGACGTGACCCACGCCGTCGACCACGGCCTGGCGATCCTGCGGATCGAGAAGTTCTTCCACCTCAACGCCGAGCACCCGCTGAACCGCCTGTTCACCCGTGAGCCCTGGCTCGGCATCCCGGCCGACTTCTGGTACGCCTCGCTGCACTACATGGTGACGCCCGCCGTCCTGATCTGGCTGTTCCGCTCCCGTGCCGTGCGCTACCGGGCGGCCAGGACCTGGCTGATGACGTCCACGTTCCTGGGCCTGATCGGTTTCACCCTGCTGCCGACCTGCCCGCCGCGGCTGCTGTCGGCGAGCCACGGGTTCGTCGACACGATGGCCCAGTACAGCGACTACGGCTGGTGGGGCGGCGAGGCGAGCGCGCCCCGCGGGCTGGGCGGCATGACCAACCAGTACGCGGCGATGCCGAGCCTGCACTGCGGCTGGGCCCTGTGGTGCGGCGTGATGCTGTGGATGTACGGCGGCACGCGGCTCACCAAGGTCGCGGGGGTCCTCTACCCGCTGATCACCACGATCGTGGTGATGGGCACCGCCAACCACTACTTCCTCGACGCGGTCGCGGGCTTCGCCGTCATGGGCGCCGGCTTCCTGCTCGTGCGGCCGGTGCTGCGGCTGGCGGACACGGTCCGGGCGCGGTACGGGATCCGTCCCTTCCCGCTCGCCCCCAGGCCCGCATCCGCACCCGCACTCACGTCCACGCCCGCATCCGCACCCGCGCCCCGGGGCCCGAAAACCGCCTCGTACGGCACAAGTTCCTCAATTGTCAGTGCGGAGTGCCAGACTTCGCCGGGTGAACGACTTCCCCGACAGCGCAAGGTCCCAGCCGTCCCGGGTCCCGCCGGCCCGGGAGCCGAACCGGAGCCGAGTCCCGCCGGCGCAGGGGACGAGACTCCGGCAGCGGCTCGCTGAGCTGCGGGGCGCGACCGTCCCGCCGCAGCCGCTGGACGCGCGCGCCCTCGCGGCACTCGCCGCGAACCCGGGATGCCGGCGGCGCGCGATCCTCGACGGGGCCGGCGTGAACAAGGCGGTGCTGGCGAGCGCGCTCGGCGCGCCGTCGGCCTTCGGGCAGTCGCAGTTCGCGTTCATGCGGGGCAACGCCTTCGAGGCGCGGGTCAAGGCCGACGGCGGCGCGGAACTGCTGCGGCTCGTGCACGAGAAGCTGGACCCGGGGGCCGAACCGCCCGCGGCGGGCGCCGTTCCCGACCTCACCGCCGTCGGCCCCGAGGGGCGCGCGGCCCGTACGGCACTGGCCCTGCGCGAGGCCGGCGCGACGGGAGGCTGGACGCTGCTCGACCACCCGTTGCTCACGCTGGACGTGGCGGGCTCCCCCGCCTTCCTTGAGCCGGACGCGGTGGTCGTGCACCCGGACGGGAGCTGGACGGTCGTCGAGATCAAGTCCTTCCCGATGCTGGACGGTTCGGCGGACGCGGCCAAGGTGGGCGCGGCGGCCCGCCAGTCCGCGGTGTACGTCCTGGCGCTGGAGCGGGTCGCGGCCCGGCTGGACCCCGCGCCCGAGGTCCGGCAGACGGTGCTGCTGGTCTGCCCGAAGGACTTCTCCAACCTGCCCACCGGGTCGGCGGTCGACGTCCGCAAGCAGCGTTCGGTGACCCGTCGTCAACTGGACCGGCTGACCCGCGTCGAGGACATCGCCGACGCCCTCCCCGAGGGCACCTGCTTCGCCCCCGACCTGCCCGCCGCCGAACTGACGGCCGCGGTGGAGTCGGTCCCCGCGACGTACGCCCCCGAGTGCCTCTCCGCCTGCGAACTGGCCTTCCACTGCCGGGCCCGCTCCCGCGCGCGGGGAGCGGTGACCACGCTGGGCCGCTCCCTGCGCGCCGAACTCGGCTCCCTGGCCTCGGTGGACGAGGTCCTGTCGGCGGCCCGGGGCACCTCGGGCGACCCGACCGACCCGACGGTGGCGGCCCTGCGCAGAGCGGCGGCACTCCGCGCGGAGGCACTGGGCACCCGTACGACGGCCCCCGCGAGGGACCCTGCAAGGGGCGCGGGGAACTGCGCGACCAGCCACGGCGCCGCCGCGGTCAACGAACCACAGCCCGCGCGGCGGACCGCCGGCCGATCGGGGACAACATGTCCCTGATCACCACCCTCGCCCGGCTGGAGGCCGTGGACACCGGCAGGGCCCAGCCCCTCGCCACGGTCCGCCACCGCCACCTCTCCGACCGCCCCCTGGTCCTCGTACCGCTCACCACCGCGGGGGAGGCCGGTGCCCCCCTGGGCGCCCTGGTCGGCACGGACCGCGACGAGCCCCGGCTGCTCGTCGTGCCCCAGCCCCGCGACCGCGACCTGAGGTTCGCGTTCCTCGCCGAACTCGCGGACGTCGTCCTGCCGTACATCGACGACCACGCGCGGGAGGTCGAGGCGGCCGAGCGCAGCGAGACCGACCCGGAGACCGGCAAACGCGTCAAGGTGGAGGTCGAACTGTGCGCGGAGGCGGCGCAGTTGATCGTGCCGAGCCGCGCCGGCATCGACCTCGTACGGCTGCTGGGCCGTTCCATGCGCTTCCGGCGCACCGCCGAGCAGGACCCGGAGGCCCCGCACCCCGCGCCGCCGCGCGTACCGCTGCTCGGGCGGTGGTTCACGCACTACGGGGAGCGCGCGCGGGTGCCCGGCTCCTCGCTCCTGCTCGCGCTCACGGACGTGCTGTCACGGCACTGGGCCACCGGCCAGTCCACCCTGGAGGACCAGCACCTGGGGGCGCTGCTCGCCTGGATCGACCCGCCGGACGGCGGGTCCGGCGCCGAGGCGGCCCTGCGGGCCGAACTGCTGCGCGACGCCGAGGGACAACTGGTCTGCCCGCCCGCCGGGCCCGCCACCGATCCCGCCTTCGACAACAAGCTGCTCGCCCCCGCCATCGAGCGCTACGACCGTGCGCGTACGGCGCTCGCGGCCGCCGAGGACGGTGTCGAGGCGGACGACCGGCTCGGCGAACTCACGGCCGCCGAGCGGCACATCCGCGAGCTGGTGGCCAGTCGCACCCGACCCACCTGGGACGCGGTGTGGCGCGGACTGGACCTGCTGCGGGCCCTGCCCGAGGGCCCGCGCGCGGCCGACCGGTGGACCCGCGACCGCTGGTCGTTCACCGGCCACCGGGACCGCGTCCTGGCCGGCGAGCCGCCGCAGCCGCGCCGGGACGACGCGGTCACGGCGGCGAACAAACTCGCCACGCGCGAGCGCGAACAGGCCCGGCTGGAGGCGCAGGAGGCCCTCGACGACCCGCTGGTGATGGCCGGGCGCCGGCTCGCGGGCGAGGCGTTCGCGGGCGAGGTCACGGATGTCGTGATGGCGTACGGCGAGGGGAAGCGGCCGAGCCCGCGTCCCCTGGTGACCGTCCGCACCGACGACACCCCGCACCTCGGCGAGCGCGTGAAGGTCTACCGGTCCCTCGGCGGGAAGCCGCAGGCGGCCGAGTTCGTGGGATACGAGGAGGACGGCGCGACCGGCGCGGGCACATCGCCGCCCGGGCCCGAGTCCACGTCCGGGCCGGGGTCCGGCCCCGGGTCCGGGTCCGGGTCCGGGTCCGGCGGCACCCTCGTCGTGCTGCGCGTCCTCGACAGGATGGGCCGCGGCAGGGAACCCGAGCCGGGGTCCGTCCCGGAGAAGGGCGACCTGCTCTGCTTCACGCTCTTCGAGCACGAGCAGCGGGGCGGCGCGAAGCTGCCCGACCCGGAGGACACGCCGTGGACGCACGGCGGACCGCCCGGCGGGACCGACACCGCCCCGCAGCCCGACGCCGTGACCGACGAGGACATCCTGTGACCACCGTGTTCGACCCGGGCGCCGAGGCCGCCCGCGCCACCGACGCGATCCTGCGCGACACCCTGCACGGGGCGCACCGCGGGGTCGTGGTCGACTCGCCGCCCGGCGCCGGCAAGTCCACGCTCGTCGTGCGGGCCGCGCTCGAACTGGCCGGGGCCGGACGCCCGCTGATGGTCATCGCCCAGACGAACGCGCAGGTCGACGACCTGGTGCTGCGGCTCGCCGAGAAGGACCCGGACCTGCCCGTCGGCCGGCTGCACAGCAGCGACTCCGACCCGTACGACAAGGCGCTCGACGGGCTGCCGAACGTGCGCAAGTCCGCGAAGGCGGGCGACCTCGCCGGACTGGACGTGGTCATCTCGACGGCGGCGAAGTGGGCGCACGTCAAGGGGGTCGAGCCGTGGCGGCACGCGATCGTCGACGAGGCGTACCAGATGCGTTCGGACGCGCTGCTCGCCGTGACCGGGCTGTTCGAGCGGGCGCTGTTCGTGGGCGACCCGGGCCAGCTGGACCCGTTCGCGATCGTCGGCTCGGAGCAGTGGGCGGGGCTGTCGTACGACCCGTCGGCCTCGGCCGTGACGACGCTCCTCGCCCACAACCCCGAGCTGCCGCAGCACCGGCTGCCGGTCTCCTGGCGGCTCCCGGCGTCGGCGGCGCCGCTGGTCTCGGACGCGTTCTACCCCTTCACACCGTTCCGCAGCGGCACGGGGCACGGGGACCGGCGGCTCGCCTTCGCCGTGGCGTCGGACGGCTCGGGCCCCGACCGGGTCATCGACGAGGCGGCGGAGTCGGGCTGGGGCCTGCTGGAGCTGCCGCCCCGGCACACCCCGCGTACGGACCCGGAGGCGGTCTCGGCCCTCGCCCTGGTCGTACGCCGTCTGCTGGACCGGGGCGGCGCGGCGACGTCGGAGCGCTCGCCCGACCCCGTTCCCCTGACGGCCGACCGGATCGCCGTCGGGACGGCCCACCGCGACCAGGCGGCGGCCGTCCGCGCGGCGCTCGCCGACCTGGGCGTCCCGGACGTGACCGTGGACACGGCGAACCGGCTGCAGGGGCGCGAGTTCGACGTGACCGTCGTGCTGCACCCCCTGTCGGGCCGCCCCGACGCGACGGCCTTCCACCTGGAGACGGGCCGCCTGTGCGTCCTGGCCTCCCGCCACCGCCACGCCTGCATCGTCGTCTGCCGGGCCGGCGTCACGGACCTCCTGGACGAGCACCCCTCCACGGAACCGGTCCAGCTGGGGGTCACGGTGAAGTTCCCGGACGGCTGGGAGGCGAATCACGCGGTGCTGTCGCACCTCTTCGAGCACCGGGTGACGGGGGAGGCTTGAGGGGGCGGGTGTGAGGGGTGTCTCCGGTCCGGCCGGCCGGTGCCCCGGGCCCTCTTGCGCGCCCAAGGGACAATGGACGGTGGCCCGTCCACGAGGAGGGGCCGATCCCCGTACGAGGAGGAGAAGTCATGGCGGAGCCCACGCCGCGACGGAACGAGCCGCGGCTGCGCCCCGCGCCCCTGCTCTTCGAGCCCGCGGAGGCCGCCTCCGACCCGGAGCACTTCTTCGCCCTGGAGTCGATGGACGACCCCCGGGCGCTGCTGGCCCGCGCCACGGAGCTGACGCACGCGTTCCGCGCGGCGGCCGACCGGGCCGTCGAGTTCCAGGCGATGGCCGCCGCGCAGCTCGCCGATCCGCGCCGGTTCGACCGGCTGACCACCGCGGCGATCGCCGAGCGGGCCGAGTGGACCGAGGACTACGCGAAGAAGATGGTCGAGTTCGGCCGGGAGCTGCTGCGCGGGGCGGACGCGGAGGGGTACGCGGACCCGGTCTGAACGGCTCCTCCGGGCGGGCCGGGGCGGGGGCGGGGGCGCCCCCGCCGGCCCGCCCGGCGGCACCCTCCGCCCGGCCGCACCCTCCGGCCGCGCGTCCTTCACGGAACCGACTACGGCATATGCCGGGCAGGCAAGATACCCCACCTCGCCCCGCCTGTCCCGAATTCCGGTGACCCTGCGGAACCTCCTGCTCACCCGGAGTACTCCTGATTGCCATGAGCAGCGATCGGAACCCGGTACGCACGGTCCCCCTCGGCACCCGCGACGGTGCCGTCGAGACGCTCCCGGACCTGTTCGACGAAACCGTCCGCCTCCCCGGAGCCCCGGCGGCCACCGGGGCCACCCCGGAAGGGGCCGCCTGGCTCGCCTCCGCGGGCCGGTACCCCCGCAGCACCCGCGTCCTCTGGGAGGACCGGCCCACCGCACCGGTGGTGCTGGCCTGCGGCTCCGTCTTCGACGTCGTCAACACACCCGCGGTCTTCGGCCGCCTCATGCTGGACCGGCTGTGGGACGAGGGCCCGGGCACGGGCCCGGTGGCCGCCCACCGCGGCCGGATGCTCCTGTTCGCGGCCCCGGGCACGGCCCAGCGCCTGCCCTCGCTGCTGGAGTGGGAGGCGCGCGGCTCGGGCGGCGCCTCCGACCGCGGCCGGGCCATCCCGCCGCTCCTCTGCCACGGCACCGGCGACGCGGTCACGGTCCCCGCCCCGATCCCCACCGCCCGCCCCGACTCCCGCTGGCTCGTCGCCCCGGACACCCGTGAGCCCTGGCTGCCGGGACCGGAGGTCATGCTCTGGGCCGCGGTGCGTGCGGCCCGGTCGGCGGCCCGGCGGCGGTTCCCCGCACCCTCCCCCGCGGCGCCGGTATCGATTTCTCTCCCCGCCGATCAGGATGCTAATGTCTACGACGTCAGCAGGCGCCGCTAGCTCAGTTGGTTAGAGCAGCTGACTCTTAATCAGCGGGTCCGGGGTTCGAGTCCCTGGCGGCGCACAGACGGTGAGAAGCCCCTCGCGGAAGCGAGGGGCTTCTCACGTTCCCCACCCACCCTCAGGCGCGCCCCCGCCCGTGCCCCGTGGAGATCGTCACCGTCCACGACCCCGAGATCGTCCGGTCGTGCACCTCGATCCGTACGCCCTCGCCCGGCACGGTGAAACTCTCCCCGATGCCGACCGGCGCGTCCGCGAGCGGCCCGTAGACCGAGTCGTCCCAGCAGTCCCCCGACCCGGGGTGCGCGTCGACGACCTCGATGGGCCCGCGGCCGGACTGCGCACCGCCGCGCACGCGGTACACCAGCACGCCCTGCGTACAGGCCGCCCGGTCGTTGCCGGCCGGCCCCCGCACCTCGAAGGCGAGCGCGCGGTCCCGTGCCGTCCGCACCACCGCGAGTTTCCGCCCGCCCTCCGACCCGAGCCCCGCCCAGCCGGGACCGGCCCCCGGCACACCCCGGTGCCCGGCGGCCTCCGCGCCCGCCGCGGTCGTCCCGGGTCCGGCCGCCAGCGGTTCGAGCGTCAGCCGCACGCCCCGGCCGCCCGCGCCCCGCACGCACGCCACCTGGCGCGGCTCCAGCCACCCCAGCTTCCACTTGTGCCAGCCGAAGAGGTCCGGGGCGAGCCCGAACTGGCTGCCCATGAGGTCCCAGTCGCCGACGTACGTGTCCCAGTCGCCCTTGCCGTCGGCGGGCCGGTGGTAGAGGTCGGGCAGGTCGAAGACATGGCCGGTCTCGTGGGCCAGGACCAGCCGGTCGGGCGGATGCTTCTCGAACACCGTGACGATCCGGTGGATGTCCTTCCCGTCGGCCCGCAGCGGCACCTCCATGTTCACCACCTTCGTCGCGTCCGAGTCGACCCCGGGGGCGTCCGGATCGGCGACGAAGTAGACGACGTCGTAGCGCGAGAAGTCGACCCGGCGGTCCGCCACCGCGAGGGCGTCCCGCAGGTACGAGGAGCGCGCCGCCGCGTCCCAGTCGCGCCGTATGGCGTACGCGGTCGAGGCCCGCGGCATCCGGATCCACTCGCGGAGCGGGTGCGGGCGCAGCCGGAACTTCCCGTACGAGGCCCGTTCGAAGAAGCGGCTGGTGGCCGGGAAGTGGTCGGCCGCCAGCTCGGCGGGGCCGGTCAGCGGCTCCGCGTCCGGGAAGGAGAGGAAGACCATCACCGCGTCGAGACGGCGGGTGGGCCGCGGATAGGCCCCGTTCCAGCTGTCCAGGCCCTCGGAGTGGTGCGCCGCGGTCCGCTGCAGGGCGCACGGCATCGAGAGCGGCACGGCGACCGAGGGCCCGGCCAGGGAGGTGGCGGCGAGCGCCGCCATGGAGGTGAACACCGCCGCGGGCCCCCGCCACCCGGTTCGCCACCCGGTTCGCCACCCGGAGCACGAGCCGCACCGTCCCCCGCACCACCACCCCCCGTACCACCACCTCCCGTACGACTCTTCGTACCGCCCTCCGGACGCGCGGTGTCCACGAGCGTGCCGACGGGGCCGGCCTCCGCCACGGGCGAGCCCCTCGGGGGGGAGCAGACGCGGCACGTCGACCTCCGGATGCGGAATTCGGGATACCGCACCCAGCCTGTGCTGTTTTGTTCGGTTAAGCCCTGTTTATCTAAACCAAAGGGGTGAGGATGCCGACATCCGATCGAGAACATCGGGGAGCACATGGGGGGCGCCAGGACGCTCAGACGCTTCGCACACTCACGGAACGTCACAAGTGATCGGTCGGTGGAGGAACGCGTCCAGGTGCGGGCAGAAACGATCTGTCAGAAAAGGGTGCCGGTCCGGGACACTGGGCAGTAGCTGGAAGGGCCAACGGCCAGCCTCTATGATCGGCACACTTTCCTGCGCGGACACGGCTGGAGCGGCCGTCCACCACCGGCCGACCCCCGACGAGACCTGTACGACGAACGAGTGCACAGCGGGAGCGAACGGTGAGCGGAACGTCCGATGGGCCGGCGCCCACGGCAGACCTCGTTCGGTCGGCCGTCACAGAAAGTGATATTTCAACTTCTCCACGCGCCGGGACCCCTTCCCTGGAGGAACGGGCCCGGCGGGTCGAGCCGCTGGTAGACCCCCTGATCGATCCCCCCGTCGATCTATCGGCCGGCCTTCCGGTCGGCCTCTCGACCGAGTTCCCCGTCGGTCTGGCGGCGGGGCTGCCGGCCCGGCTCTCCCCCGTCCCGGTCGCGCCCGCGCCACAAGCGGAGGCGGCCGCGGCGGCGGACACGGACGTCGGCGCCCGTACCTTTCGAGCCACCTTCGCCGCGTCCCCCCTCGCGATGGCCGTCGTGGACCGCGAGGGCCGGGTCGTCACGGCCAACGACACGATGGCCGCGCTGCTCGGCACGGCGGCCGACGGGAGCGGTCTCGTCGGCCGGATCGCCGCCGACCTGGTGGACCTCGCCTCGGACGTGCGGACCTGGCACGCCTACCGCGAGGTGCTGCGCGGCCGGCAGGCCAGGCTCCGCTGCACCCGGCGCCTCAAGCACCCCGACGGCCACTCGCTCTGGGCGCAGGTGACGGTGAGCCCGCTGCCCGAGGAGGAGCGGGCCGTGCTGGTCTCGGTCTCCGACATCAGCGGGCGCCGCGAGCTGCAGGCCCGGCTGCGCCACCTGCAGATGCACGACCCGGTGACCCGGCTGCCCAACCGCACCCTCTTCTTCGAGCGGCTGTCGGCCGCGCTGGAGGCGGAGGCGTACGAGGAGTCCGGCACCGGCCGCATCGGCCTCTGCTACCTGGACCTCGACGGGTTCAAGGCGGTCAACGACACGCTCGGCCACCGCATCGGCGACCGGCTGCTCGCGGCCGTCGCCGAGCGGCTGACGCGCTGCGCGAACGAGGCCGGGTACGCGAGGACCGCCACCCCGCTGGTCGCCCGGCTCGGCGGCGACGAGTTCGCGCTGCTGGTCGAGGACTCGACGGGTACGGAGCAGCTCGCGGACCTCGCCGACTCCGTGCTGAAGTCCCTCCAGGTGCCCTTCGACCTGTCCGGGCAGCGGCTCTCGGTCTCGGCGTCGATCGGTGTCGTGGAGCGGCACGCGGCCGGCACCACCGCGACCGGACTGATGCAGGCCGCCGACACGACGCTGTACTGGGCGAAGGCCGACGGCAGGTCCCGCTGGACGCTCTTCGACCCGGAGCGCAACGCCCACCGCATGACCCGCCAGGCACTCTCCTCCACCCTGCGTCCCGCCGTCGAGCGCGGGGAGTTCACCCTGGAGTACCAGCCGCTGGTGTGCATGGAGGACGGGTTGCTGCGCGGCGTCGAGGCATTGGTGCGATGGAATCATCCTCAGTTCGGCACACTGACGCCGAATCGGTTCATCGGACTGGCGGAGGAGGACGGGTCGATCGTGCAGCTCGGCCGCTGGGTGCTGGCCACCGCCTGCCGCCAGGCCCGCCGGTGGCAGCTGGACCACCCGGACGCGGAGCCGATCTTCGTCAGTGTGAACGTGGCGGTGCGGCAGGTCTGGGACTCCGACCTGGTGTCCGACGTGGCGGCGATCCTCTCGGAGACCGGGCTCGCGCCGCACCTCCTCCAGCTGGAGCTCACCGAGTCCGCGGTGATGGGCTCCGCGGGCCGGCCGCTCCAGGCGCTGCAGGCGCTCAGCGACATGGGCGTGGGCATCGCCATCGACGACTTCGGCACGGGCTACTCCAACCTCGCCTATCTGAGCCGGCTGCCGGTGTCGGTGCTGAAGCTGGACGGATCGTTCGTACGCGGCTTCCAGTACGAGAACGGGGAGCACGGGAGCGGGGACCACGAGGGCGGCGAGGACGGTGACGGCGCCGCGCCGCCCAACCCGGCCGACGAGGTCGTCGTCGAGGCGATGATCCAGCTCGCGCACCGGCTCGGTCTGACCGTCACCGCCGAGTGCGTGGAGACGGCGGGCCAGGCGACCCGGCTGCGGCGCATCGGCTGCGACACCGGCCAGGGATGGCTGTACTCCCGTCCGGTGTCGCCGGATCGTATCTCCGCACTCCTGACCGCGGCCCGCCCGTAGGTTCCGGCCACGGCACCCTGCGGTCCGGGTCTGCCCTCCGGCCCGGGGTCGTGCTCAGGCCGGGGGCGTCGTGGGCAGTCCGTAGGCGTCCGCGATCAGTTCGTACGAGCGCACGCGTACGGCTCCGCTGTGGGCGTTGGCCGTGAGCATCAGCTCGTCGGCGCCGGTGCGCTTTTGGAGGTCGTCGAGACCGGAGCGGACCTCGTCGGCGGTGCCGTGAAGGACGTTCGCGTTCCAGGAGTCGATGAACTCCCGCTCCATCGGGCTGAACGCGTACGCCTCCGCCTCCTCCGGGGTGGGCACCAGGCCGGGGCGGCCGGTGCGCAGCCGGACCATGTTCAGCGCGGCGGCCATGATCTGGCGGCGGGCCTCCTTCTCGTCGTCCGCCGCGAGCGCGGAGACGCCGATCAGGGCGTAGGGCGCGTCGAGCAGGGCCGAGGGGCGGAACGACTCCCGGTAGAGGTCGAGCGCCGGAATGGTGTTCTGGGCCGAGAAGTGGTGCGCGAAGGCGAAGGGCAGGCCCAGGACGCCGGCGAGGCGCGCGCTGAAACCGGAGGAGCCGAGCAGCCAGACCGGGGGGCGGTGCGGGGACTGGACGCCGCCGGGCGAGTTCGCCTGGACCGGGCCGGGGACCGCGTGGATGCGGGCGTACGGGTGGCCGTCCGGGAAGTCGTCGTCCAGGAAACGGGTCAGCTCCGCGAGCTGCTGGGGGAAGTCGTCGGCGCCCTCGTTCAGCCGCTCCGTGCGGCGCAGGGCCGCGGCGGTGGCGCCGTCCGTGCCCGGTGCCCGGCCGAGGCCGAGGTCGACGCGCCCGGGGGCCAGCGCCTCCAGCGTGCCGAACTGCTCCGCTATGACCAGGGGGGCGTGGTTCGGCAGCATCACACCGCCCGAGCCCAGCCGGATACGGGTCGTGTGGGCGGCCAGGTGGGCCAGGATCACGGCCGGCGAGGAGGAGGCCACGCCCGGCATGGAGTGGTGCTCGGCCACCCAGTAGCGGTGGAAGCCGCGGGCCTCCGCGAGGCGGGACAGCTCCACGCCGGTCCGCAGGGCCTCGGTCGCGGTGTGCCCCGCGCCGACGGTGACCAGGTCCAGGACGGAGAGGGGTACGGGAGCGGTGCCCCGCGCCTCGCCTCGGATCTCGTCGGGCTCGCTGGTCGGGTGGGCCGGTACCGGCACGGGGTTCCTCCTGTTGGTGCTCGCGTTGTCCGCGATCCTCAACAGGAGGTGGGCTCCGGTTATTCCGCCGCCTGCCGTCGCCGCCCGAGAGGTTCGTCCGCGGGTGCGCGGGGGCCGGTCGCGCGGTTCCCCGCGCCCCTGCAGGACAGGGGCGCGGGGAGGTCCTCACGCCTGGACGGGTGGCTCCTTCGTGAAGAGTGCGCCCAGCTCCGGTGCGTGCACCCTGCGGTCGGCGAGCCGCAGTCCCTCCCACACCGAGACCTGGCTCGCGGTGAGGACCGGCTTGCCCAGCTCCTTCTCCAGGGCCGGGACCCAGGAGGCCGTGTGCAGCGAGGTGTCCGGCAGCAGCACCGCCTCCGCCCCGTCGTGGTCCGCCGCGCGCGCCAGCGCCAGCACCTCCGCCTCCCCCCACGCGTCCGCCCCGGCACCCGGGACGAGGCCGGCGCCCCGTACGGACACCACCTCCAGCCCCGCGCCCCGCAGGAACGACGCGAACAGCGCGGTCACCTCGTCCGCACCCGTGGAGCCGATCGCCACCCGCGTCACCCCCAGCTCGCGTACGGCATGGAGGAAGGCGAAGGGCATGGAGGACGCCGGTACCCCCGCCACCAGGGCCAGCGCGCGGACCTGGTCGGGTGCCTCCTGGCCGTACGTGGAGCCGTCGTCGGTGGCGGTCCAGACCACCGCCTCGGCACCGGCCAGGCGCAGCTCCTCGACGCCGGCCCCGAGCCGGTCGGCCCGGTCCGTCCCCCGCGGTTCGTCCGTGACACGGACGACCTGGAGGCGGACGTCGCTGCCGAGGAGCTGCTCGATGCGCGGGTAGTCGTCCTCGGCCGAATGGCCCGGGGACAGGAATCCGAGTGCCGTCATGCCCAGCCTTTCTGTTCTTCCGCCGACGCGGGTGTACGGCGGTACGGCACGAGTACCCAGGCGGCGCGGTACGGCCCACATCGCGGGACGGCACGGCTTCCCGGGCCGAAGGGCGGGAACGCGCCACCAATCTCGCCGACTCCCCCTCCTCGCGGCCGCCCCGGCGGCTATCGTGGAAGGGGCCCGGTCGTCCGGGCCGCGTTGATGTGCGGGTCGATGCGCGCCGTGTCGACACGCACGCCGGACCGCAGAGCGCAGGGGGACCACCGTGGCGCTGAACAGCGAGTCGACCGCGCCGCGCCACTCCGCCCAGGACGCCCTGCGCGTCCTGGAGACCGTGGCCCGGCACACCACCGGTGTCACGGACGCCGAGCTCGCCCGCCACACCGGCCTCGGCACCGAGCGCCTCCCCTCCCTCCTGCGGATGCTGCGCCGGGAGGGGTACGTCGAACAGCTCTCGGACGGGGCCTACGTCACCGGGGACGCCTTCGACCGGCTGGGCTCCGCGCACGACCGGGAGGAGGCCCTGCGCACCCAGCTCCAGCGCAACCTCGACCGGCTGCGCGACTCGCTCGGCGCCGCCGTCTACATGAGCCGGTACGTGGACGGCGAGATCCACGTCACCCAGTGCGCGGACGGCCCCGCCACCCCGGCGGTCAACGAGTGGGTGGACTTCCGCTCCTCGGCCCACGCCAGCGCGATCGGCAAGAGCCTGCTCGGCCAGCTGGACCTCAACGGCCGACGCGACCACCTCTCCCGCCACCGGATGGCCCGGCTCACCTCGCGCACCATCACGAACGAGCGGGTGCTCCTGTCCCGGCTCGACGCCCAGGCCCCCACCGTGCCCGTGCTCGACCTCCAGGAGTACGCGGTCGGCACGGTCTGCGCGGCGGTCCCCGTCACGGCCGGGTCGGCCGTGGGCTGCCTCGCCCTCTCCCTGCCCCTGGAACACGCCCACCGGCTGCGCGAGGCGGCCGACACGCTGAACCGGGGCGCGGCACCGGTGCTGCTCTCCCTCGTGATCTGATCCGCCGCCCGGCCCGCGGCGGCACGCGCGGATGGTGCGGAGCACCCCCGCGGACCAGGTAGTATTTTCTTTGTCGCCAGCCGCGAGAGCGGAGGGCGGGAGTCACGCGCCGCTAGCTCAGTTGGTTAGAGCAGCTGACTCTTAATCAGCGGGTCCGGGGTTCGAGTCCCTGGCGGCGCACGGCACGAAAGGCCCTCGCGGGAGCGGGGGCCTTTCGCGTTGCCCGTTCCGACGGGGACTCGGAAAGGGCCGGAAGGTGACGTCAGAACCGGAGGGTGACGTCAGAAGGTGACGTCCGAGCAGGCGTAGAACGCGTTGCCCGTGTCGGCGATCGTCCACACCGCGAGGATGACGTGGTGCCCGCTCTTGCCGGACGGCAGGGTTCCGTTGTGCGAGAGCGTCGCCGGGGGCTGACCGCTGTAGGGCACGGTCAGGAACGGGGCGGTGTCCAGCGCGGACCGGCTCAGCGGCGCGTTCTGGTTCCAGCCGTTCTTGGTGATGTAGTACTTGAAGTCGGTCGTGGAGTGCCGTGCCGTGAACTGCCAGCGGAAGGTGTAGCTCTGCCCGCCGCTGACCCTGGTCGTGGGCCAGGCACCGCCCGAGGGGGTCGTCGCCTTGTCGAGCGCGCCGAACTCCGTGTGGTTGCCGGAGCAGATACGGCCGTCGGCGGGCCCGGCCGCCGGGAAGCCCTTGGGGCCCTCGACGCTCTGGGGCTCCCACTGGATGGAACCGCAGTTGGCCACGGTGCCGTTCTGGCAGACCTTCTGCCGGCTGATGGGGAGGTCGGTGTAGCCGTGGCCGGTGGCCCCGCCGCTGGAGAGCACGAACGCTCCGGTGGTGGCGAGTCCGACGGCGGTGGCGTACCACTTCAGCCGCTTACGGGGTGGGGAAGTCTCTCGCATGCTGCCGCTCCTGGAGAACGTGGGGGAAGTTCCGTGAGCCGTGCGCCGTGCGCGTGCATCGCGATGCGTGGGGTGGTGGTTCGGGTTCGATGACTCGGGTTTTCGGTGACTCAGGTTCGACGAATCAGGTCTAGACCAAGTATCAGATTATTGCCGCGTCTTGGATGTGTCCATATCAAAACCAAAGAAGGACGAGTCCATCCCCGTCGTGGTGAGGACGCGGTGGCACCGGTCCCGCGAGCTCTCCACCAGCTCCCCGTTGGGGTCGTCGTTGGTCGCGACCCAGTCCCGCGCCTCCCGCTCGTTCCTCCCGCCCGTCACGTGCCGCTCCAGCAGCCTCCGCTGCCGCACGTCCCCGGGTGCCGCCACGTACCAGCACTCCCCCATGAGCACGTACGCGTCCCGCCACCCCGGCAGATCACAGGCCAGGTAGTTCCCCTCCGTGACGACGAGCCGGGTGGCCGGGGGCACCACGTGCCGGGCGGCGACGGGCTCGTCGAGGGTGCGGTCGTAGTCCGGTACATAGATGTCGTGGACCGTCTCGTCCAGCACCCGGCGCAGCAGGTCGACGTACCCCCACACGTCGAAGCTCGGCTCGGAGCCCTTGCGGGCGGTCAGGCCGAGGCGTTCCAGCTGGGCGTTGGAGAGGTGGAAGCCGTCGAGCGGCAGATAGGCGGCGCCCTCGCCGAGGTGCGCGACCAGCGCGCGGGCGAGGGTCGACTTGCCGGCGCCGGGCGGGCCCGCCAGCCCCAGTACGGCACGCGGGGTGTCCTCGGTCAGGCTCCAGGCGCCGGAGGCGAGCTCGGCGAGGGTGCGCGGGACTTCGACGGGGGTGCGGTGGTCAGCGATCTCCATGCCCCGTATAGAACGCCACCGTCAGATCCTTGACCAGGGCTTTGCGCTCGTAGTCGTCCAACTCGACGAGGCCGCGCACGGTCAGCCGGGTCACCGTGTCCTCGACGGAGTCGACGACGGAGGTGAGGACCGTGTCGCGGTGCTGGGCGTCCAGCGCCGCGATCCGGCGGCGCTGCATCACGGCGGCGATCTCGGGCGCGTACTCCACGCCGAGCGGCTGCGCCGAGAACACCTGGAGGCCGACCGCCGCCGCGTCGGCGGCCACCAGACGGGTCAGCTCGTCGCTGACGGCCTCCGTGTTGCGCAGGGTGGCCGGTTCGACGCCCCTCGGGGCGGCCGGCGCGGGCCGCCCGGTCAGCGCGTTCGGCCCGACGTCGGCGGGCAGCCGGGCGAGCACCCGGGCGAGCGCCGCCTCCACGCACTCGCGCAGATACCGCTGGTGGTCCTCGACGCCGAGCGCGGCGCGGGCGGTGTCCCGCACCCGCCAGACGACGAGGACGACGACGCGCAGCGCGACCCCGTTCGCGTCGACCGCGGGCAGCGCCTCACTGCGCCAGTGCCGCAGCCGTACGTCGATCCGGCGGCGCAGCAGCAGCGGGTTCACCCACATCAGCCCGGTGCGCCGGACGGTGCCCCGGTAGCGGCCGAAGAGCCCGAGCACCCAGGCCCGTCCGGTGCGCCCGCGCGCCAGCCCGCCGAACCCGAACAGGCCCAGTGCCCCGCACCCGGCGAGCGCCGCCCACTGGGGGCCGCCGAGCCCGGCGCCCGCGCGCGCCGGCAGGCCCAGTGCCTCCACGGCGAGCGGCGGCAGGATCCCCGCCCACCACGACGCCAGGACGCACCCGGTCGCGCCGGCCGCGCCGGCC